>NZ_JBFBHH010000001.1:0-1310813 GCF_040685155.1 Microbacterium sp. NPDC089188
ACTCTCCGTAAAAAAGAAATGCACACAACACCGGGAAAACGATGCTGCAGCGAGTTTGAAACTGACCAAAGAGAAACATCATTACTGACGTATCCATATGCCAACCCCCGAAGAGGCTGGTCTTTGATCCAAAGGAATTTCTCGCAATCCGAAGATCAACGAGGAATAAATTGGCATTTGACAAGTGCACGCTGTTGAGTTCTCAAGGAACGGACGCACCCACAGAAACAGTCACCTAGACCTACCCGTGAGGCAGTTCACTACCTTCACACCATCCACACACAACAAGACCACCTCAAACGAAGCAGACCTCAGGAAATGTGCCGAACGGCAGAACCCCAACTGTAAACCAGAGAACCGAAACTCTCAAGAACAGATGTTGGGGGTGGTTCGCTACTTGAGGGGCTGCGGGGCCTTCCGGCCGCTCCGCTCTCCCCTGTGGGGCGAACAAGTAATAAGCTACGCCCGAACGACCACCCCGTCGAATCGAGCACACACCCCGGGCGTGTCGCGACCGCATCCCGGCCTCGAGAGTCGCCGTGCGGCGGGCCTCACACGAACCGTCCGACGCTCCCCCATCCCCCGACCCACGCCTCCACGTGGGGCTGTGGACGGAGGACGTGCACCCCGTCCACCGTGACGGTCCGTCGGGCGAGCCCTTCGTCGTGGGCCCACCGCGCGACACGGCGACGAGCGCGTCTGCTGCGCGCACGGCCCACCGTCGCACCGTCCGTCGTCCTCAGGATGACGGTGCCGACGTCGCTTCCGCTGAGTGACGCCAAGGCGACGACGAGTTCGGCGTCGTCGACAATGACGAGGGGGACATCGAGCTCGAGGACGACGCGGGCGTCGAGCGGAGTACGGTCGGCCCGCACGCGCGGGTCGTTCGAGAGCGCGCTCCCCGGGGGGACGGCATCCATCGTCACCGTCGCCCGCGGGAAGGCGGACAGGATCGAGTCGGCGCAGACGAAAGCGGCCGCCGCGGTCAGGTCGCCGCGGACGCGCACCTCGAGGTCGGGTGTGCGGGGAAGAAGACCACGGCCGGCGGATCCGTCGATGGGGATCAGCTGGGCGAGCTGAAGGCTCTGTCGGTTGCCCTCCTCCGCGCGGTCGCGGTCGTCGCGTCCGGCCCAGTCGGGTCCGTCGTGCCAGGCGACGGCGCTCGGGACATGGGCGAGTACCGCGCCGGCCTGCCAGGCGCGATGCGCCCACTCCCAGTCCTCTCCCCCGTAGGCGGAGAAGGCTTCATCGAACCCTCCGACGTCGTCGAAGAGCGCACGGGAGCAGGCGAGCACCGCGCTGATCACGTATCGGTATGAACGGTCGTCGGCACGGAGCAGATCACCGCTGTCCGCGTAGGCCTCGCGCAGCCAGGCGGGCTCGTCCAGTTCGACGGCGGGCGCGACCTCGGCGATCGGCGCATCGACCGCCACGCCGGAGAGATCGGCGTGACGGCGACGTCCGACCGTCACCGCCTCGGGCAGCAGAGCCGGCAAGCGGGTAAGTGTGCGCACGTACGCGGGCTCGGGCGTCGTGTCGGCGTCGAGGAAGCAGAGCACGTCGCCGGTGGCGACCGAGGCCCCCAGATTCCGCGCCGCCGCCGCGCGGAAGCCGCGGTCGTCCTGACGGACGAGCCGGACGCCGTCGGGGACGACGGGCGGTTCGGGGGACCCGTCGTCGGCGACGACGATTTCGAGGCGATCGGCCGGGTGGTCCTGACGGGCGAGCGCGGTGAGCGTGCGCGCGAGCTCCCGGGGCTGCGCGTAATGGGTGACGACCACGGTGACCCGCGGAGGCTCCGGCTCGCGGTGGGACACCAAGTCCCATCGGTTGCCCGGGACCCATGGCATCCGGTCGTTCCATCCCTCGGGGATGTCGGCGGTCACGGCGCAAGCCCTCCCCACCACCGCAGGTAGGCGCGGGCGGCGTCGGCGCGGCCGAAGGGCAACGGGGCGACGCCGTGCCAGGTCGACGAGGCGTCGGCGCGGGCCGCGGCGATGGCCCCGGCGAGCGCCTCGGACTCGACGACGGCGAGGGTGCCGGGGCGCAGCTGCGCCATCTCGTCGACGTAGCGGTTGCGCACGGCGAGGGGACGACGACCCCATCCGATCCACGAGGTCAGCGAGCCCGACGCCGACACGTGGCGGTGGGCGATCACCGGCACCGCGACGCGGGCCACGCGCGCGGCCATGTCGGCGTCGTCGAGCCATCCGGTCACCTCGACGGAGACGCCGGCGGCATCCGCGCGGCGGACGAACGCGTCGAGGTCGGCCGCGTGCCCCTCCGAGGCGCGACCGAGCACGGTGAGCCGGGGGACGCCCGCCGCGACGGCGGCCGCGAGCGCTTCGTCGTGACCCTTGCCGGGGTAGAAGTAGCCGAGCACGCCGACGCCGTCGTCGGAGGAGGCGACGGACGCGGGACGCTCGTCGACCGGGAGCGGCACGACGGCGATGTCGCCGTGCCACACGTCCTCCTCGCGGAGGAGCTCGCGTTCGTGTGCGCTGTTGACCGCGACGGCGCGTGCCGCCTCGGTGACCGCGCGGTAGAAGGCGCGGCGACGGGGACGATTGCGTTCGCCGTCGGACTCCTGCGACACGTCGTGCAACGTGACGGTGAGCGGATGCCGAGCGGCCAGCGCCACGACGGTGCGCGTCGCCTCCTCGGGCGAGGCACCCCAGAGACGGTCGGTGACGTGGGCGTGCACGGGCGAACCCGGAGCGAGCGCGGCGAGCGCGTCGGGCGTGGCGATGCGGGCCCCGGGCGACAGGCGGACCACCTCGGCGGCGATCTCCCGGGCGTACACCGCGACCCCGTGCGGCCCGGGGTGGACCAGGAGCACCGGGGGCGCGGCATCCGGGGTCTGCAGGCTCATGCGGCGGCCGCCCAGGTGGCGAGCAACGGTGCCATGCGGTCGACGACGGCGGCCAGGAGGGCGGGACGCTCGCGGTAGAAGGCGAGGTGGGCCTCGCGGACGACGTCGGCCGGAAGCGTCTCTCCGGCGACGATCCAGTCGGGCCGGGGCGCGGCATCCAGGTTCCAGGTGTCGACCACCCAGTCCTCGAGCGGCGCGCGCACGGAGGCGAGGATCGGGCGCCCGGGATCGACGGCCCCTCCAGGCGCGCCGAGGGCGGCGACGATCCGCTCGCCGAGCGGGAGGAACAGGGCGTTGCCGGGATGATTCACCGTGCGCGCCAGATCCTCGACGACGGGGGCGAACAGATCGGATGCCACGACGTCGAGCCCCCGCGCCTCGCGGCGACGCAGTTCGGCACGGGAGCCCTCGGCGATCTCGCGCACCGCGGGGGGTTCGAGGGCGGCGGGGATGTCGATGCGCGCCGCCTCGGCGACGGTTCGCACGTCGTGGTAGGCCACGAGCGGTGGATCTTCGGGGAAGTCGGGGAGCCGCAGCACCGCCTGGAACGGGTGGAGGCCCGCGAACCGGACGGCCGGGACGGTGACGACACGGGCTGACGGCGCGAGGGACGCCCGGAGCTGCGCCGTTCCCAGCGCGAGCCCCCGGTAGTCGTCGCGGATCGGCTGGGTGACGAGGAACGACGCGCCGCGGAGGAGGTCGTGCACCCTCGCGGTGTCGTCGGCCGACAGCTCGTGGACCGCGGGCATGCGTACCGTCGGGAGGGCGTCGGAGGAGATCACCAGGCGCAGGGACTCGGCCTGACAGTTGCCCACGACGAGGCCGTAGCCGGAGGGCAGCGGAGCGTCTCCGTAGAACCCGGCGTAGTGGGCCCGGCGCGCTATCACCGCTTCGCCGTGGTCCGCAAGGCTTCCCAGCCGCGCCATGTCGCCACCCATGATGTGAACGTATCCGTCGGTGTCATCGTCGTCCCAACCGCCCCGTTGCATTGCGATGTGCCTGGCGATGCGGTACACGCACCGTCACGCATGCCTGCACGAGGAGGAAGAGAAGATCGTCACCAGCACCGTCCCCCCGGTCCGGGTCGCCGCCGTCCCCTCGGCGCACCCCTACGTCACCGCCGTCGCGGATCCCGCGCACGTGCTCCTGCTCGCCGATCCGCCTCCCCCGGGCGCCCCGGCCGGACAGTGGTGGCCGCCGCAGATCCTCCTGCCGGGTTGGCTGCGGGCGAATGCGGCGGACTTCGACCTGGTCCACGTGCATTTCGGCATCGAGTCGTACACGCCCGAGGAACTCTCCGAGACCGTCGCCACGCTGCGTGCCCTGGGGCGGCCCCTGGTCTACACGGTGCACGACCTCGAGAACCCCCAACTGCTGTCGCAGGAGGCCCACCGCGCCTCGCTCGCCGTGCTGGCCGAGGCGGCCGACGAGCTCATCACCCTGACCGGGACGGCCGCCGACGAGGTCTTCGCGCTCACCCGTCGTCGCCCGACGGTGATCGCCCACCCGACCCTGCTCGCCGAGACGGACCGCCCCTCCGGCGCGGCGCACGCCGCGACGCGCGTCGGCGTGCACCTGCGCGATCTGCGCCCGAACATCGACGGGGTGGGCACCACCGCGACGCTGGTGCGCGCCGTGGCCGATCTGCGGGCCCAGGGCGCGCGGGTCGAGGCGGTCGTGCGGATGAACGAGAACGTCCGCGACGCCGAGGCGGCGGCATCCATCGACCTGCTCGCCCGCGATGCCGAGGGCGTCACCGTCGAGCGCGGTGCCCGCCTCGATGACCAGGCGCTCTCGCACTGGCTCGCGGACCTCGACGCGTGCCTGCTGCCCTACCGGCACGGCACCCAGTCGGGGTGGGCGGAGCTCTGCTACGACCTCGCCGTGCCCGTCATCGGCACGCGCGTCGGGCACATCGCCGCCCAGCACCCCGGCGACTTCCACAGCTTCGACGTCGGAGAGCCCGTGTCGCTCGCACGGGCGATCGTGGATGCCACCAACGCTGCGTGGTCGACACCCGGCTCGCCGAAACGGGCGGCGGAGATCGGACGTCGGCGCACCGAGCGCCTCGGCGAACGGGATGCCGTGCGCGCCGCGCATCTCGCGCTGTACCGACGCGCGATGGCGACGGAGGAGGCGGCGTGATGCGGATCGGGAAGGCCCTGCGGGTCCTGGTGGTGGCACCCTCGCGCTACGCCCTGCGCCAGCCGCACGCCGGCGGCCTCGAAGCGTGCGTGTGGGATCGCGTGCGATGGCTGCGCGAACGGGGCCACGAGGTGACGCTGTGCGCCGCGGACGGTTCGGACTTCCTCGGCGACGTGCCCGAGTTCCGGCTGCCGACCCCGGAGTGGAACCGCCCCGAGGAGTCGTCCGACACCGAGTACCCCGCGGGGTACGTCGACGCGGTCGAGGCCGCCTACGACGCGGCGCGGGAGCGCCTCATCGCGGATCGCCACCTCTACGACGTGGTCGACAATCACAGCCTGCACCCGGCACCCATCCGCTGGAGCCGGGAAGCCGGCATCCCGGTCGTGACCACGCTGCACACCCCGCCCTTGGAGCCCATGCTCGAGGCGGCCGCGGACGTGCGCGACAGCCCACACCGCTTCGTCGCGGTGAGCCAGGCGACGGCGCGCGCGTGGTCGGTCGAGGGCGTGGACGCGTTCGTCTTCCCGAACGGCGTCGACACCGACCAGTGGACCCGCGGAACCGGCGGCTCCTCGTGGGTCTGGTCGGGGCGCGTGGTACCGGAGAAGGCCCCGCATCTCGCGATCGAGGCGGCACGGGAGGCGGGAGCGCACATCGTGCTGGCCGGGCGCATCGGCGACGTCGATTACTTCGAACAGGAGATCGCCCCGCGCCTCGGCGCCCACGCCCGCTACGTCGGTCCCCTGCGTCAGCCCGACCTGTGCCGACTCGTGGGGTCGTCGGCCGTCGCCCTGGTGACACCCATGTGGGAGGAGCCCTTCGGTCTCGTCATCGCGGAGGCGCTGGCCACGGGCACGCCCGTCGCCGCGTTCGACATCGGCGGCGTGTCGGAGGTTCTCAGCGGGATGCCGGGGTCGGCGACGGTCATGCCGGGCGACGTCGTCGCCCTCGCGAAGGCCGCCTCCCGCCTGGCGGCGGAGGGAGCGCAGGAGCCGCTCACCCGCGTGTGGACCCGCCGCGCGGCGGTGCGGCAGCACTCGCTGGCCCAGCGCTATCGCGAGGTGGAGCGCGTGCTCGCCCACACCGCGCAGCCGGTCCCGGTGCGGCGCGCGCCGGCGGTGGCGTGGTGATCGGCTGGTACGTCCACCATCACGGCTACGGCCACGTCGCGCGCTTCCTGGCGGTGCAGCCGCACCTGCGCTCGCCCGTCGTGGCGTTCTCGTCGATGCCGCGGCCCACGACGCTGCCCGCCGAGGTGGAATGGGTGGAGCTGCCCCCCGACGCCGATGAGTTCGAGGGCGCGGACGGGTCTTTCCACGACCCGCGCGACGCCGAGCCGACCGTCCGCGGACACCTGCACTGGGCCCCGCACGGCCATCCCGGTCACCGCGCCCGCCTCGCGACGATCGCCGCGGCATCCGTCACCCGGGATCTGCAGGCCTTCGTCGTCGACGTGAGCGCCGAAGTGGTCGCTTTCGCGCGCCTGCTGGGCCTGCGCACCGTCGCGGTGACCCAGCCGGGTGCCCGCACCGACGCCCCGCACGCGCTCGCGTACGCCCTGGCCGACCGCATCGTGGCCCCGTGGGCGCACGGCGCCGTGCCCACCGCGGGCCTGTCGGCGCACGGTGACCGAGTCGTGTGGACGGGCGGGATCTCGCGGTACGACGGGCGCTCCCCGGAGGGCGCCCGCGCCGAGCGCGCGGTTCTCGTGCTCGGTCGCGTGCTCGACGACGCCGTGCGGGCGGAGGCCACCGCCCGCCTGCGGGAGCGCGGGTGGGACGTCTCGGCCGTCGGCCACGACGCGACCTCGCGCGTGGACGATCCGTGGCCGCTGCTCTCGCGCAGCACCGTGGTGATCAGCGCCGCCGGGCAGAACAGCGTCGCCGACCTCGCGACCGCGGGTGCGCGCGCCGTGGTCGTCGCGCAGGAGCGCCCCTTCGACGAACAGGTCCACACCGCCGACGCCCTCGACCGCTGGGGACTGGCTCATCGGGCCGACGCCACCGTCACGGCGGCCGAACTCGTCGCCCTCGTCGAGGCCGCGGCCGACGGCGAACCGGACTGGTCGCGCTGGCAGGTCGCCGGGGGAGCCGAGCGCATGGCCGCCGCCGTCGAGGCGGTGCTGCCGTGAAGACCGCGGTGATCACGGTCGCGTCGAGGGCGCGCGCCGAGCACCTCGAGCGACAGCGCCGCGTGCTGGCCGAGGTGGCGACCGACATCGTGCGCGTGGAGGCGTGGCTCGACGCGTCGCCGCCGGACGGCACCCCGGATGCCGACACCCTCACGCTGCACGTGCCCCCGGGGCCCCACGGCATGTGCGTGGGCGAGGGCCGTAATCGGGCCGCCGCCGCGGCCGTCTCGGCCGGCGCCGAGCTGCTCGTCTTCCTCGACGTCGACTGCCTCCCGGGCGCGGACCTGCTGCCCGCCTACCGCGACGCGGCCCGCGCGCACCCGGATGCGATCCTCGCCGGAGCGGTCACCTACCTCGCGAGCGTGCAGCGCCCCGGATCCGCCTCCGACCTGCCGTTCCTCGTGCGCCCGCACCGCGCGCGCCCCGCGCTCGAGCCGGGCGCGACGCGCACGGCATCCCGCGAGGAGTACGACCTGTTCTGGTCGCTGTCGTTCGCCGTCACCCCCGCGACGTGGGACAGGATCGGCGGTTTCCACCCCGGCTACGAGGGCTACGGCGCCGAGGACACCGATCTCGCGTGGACGGCGCGCGCCGCCGACGTCGAGATGCGCTGGGTGGGCGGGGCGGATGCCTTCCACCAGTGGCATCCGGTGTCGTCTCCCCCGTGGCAGCATCTCGACGACATCCTCCGCAACGGCGCGACCTTCCACGCGCGGTGGGGGTCATGGCCGATGGGCGGATGGCTCGAGGCTTTCGCCGCGGCCGGCGCGATCGAGCAGCGCGACGACGCCTGGGTCCGCTCCCGCGCGTGAGGTGCCGGGATTTGTCGCTCCGGGATGCCCGGAAGCGACAAATCTCGGCACCTCGCGCAGGGAGGGGTCAGACCAGCGCGCGGAGGGCGTCGACGATCCTCGTGGCGCGGGAGTCGTCGGCCTCCATCCAGTTCGTGACGAAGGCGAAGCCGACGCGGGCTGCGCGATCGGCGAACGCCACCTGACCGCCTGCCCCGTCGTGGCCGAAGCTCGTCGGGCCGAGGTAGCGGCGCGCGTCGGAGTCCAGCTGGAAGCCCGCCGCCCAGCGCGGCCACGGGGCGGGCGCGGCGAACACGGGTGCGCCTGCCGTGCGCTCTCGCGTGACCTCGTCGAGCGTGTCGTCACGGAGCAGACGGATGCCGTCGGTCTCGACGACCGTGGCCGACCACATCGCCGCGACCGCCCGGGCGGTGGCGACGGCGCCCGCCCCCGGGATCACGGCGGCCCGCACGTCGTCGGCGTTGAATCCGTCGTCGTCGGTCACGAGCGTGGCCGGCAGTGCGCCGCCGAGCGTCATCGCCCGGTCCAACCAGTCGACGACGCCGGGGTCCCGCTCGGCCGCCTGCCGCGCGACGAGGGCGTCGAGCGTCGGCCCGACGCGCAGGTGAGCAGCGGATGCCGCGACCTCGGCCGGCATCCCGAGCCACGCTCCGCCGCCCACCGCCTCCGCCATCGCCGCGAACGCCTCGCCGGGGGCGACGCCGCCGGCCCGGCGCACGATCTCGCCCGACAGCCAGCCGTGGGCGAGAGCGTGATACGCCCAGCCGACGCCGGGCTCCCACAGCGGTTCCTGCGCGGCGACGATCCGGGTCATCGCGTCGAAATCGAGCAGCTGCGCGCGCGTGACGTCGACCCGCGGGGCCGAGACGCCCGCCCGATGCGCGAGGGCGTCGCCCACGCTCACCCGGTCTTTGCCGTGCACCGCGAACTCGGGCCAGAGCTCGGCCAACGGACGGTCGAGGTCGAGCATCCCGTCTTCGACGAGCCGCGCGGCGAGGATCGACATCAGACCCTTCGTGCACGAGAACACCACGGAGGGCGTGTCGCTCTCCCACGGCCGACCGTCGCGGCTGTCGGCCGTGCCGCCCCAGACGTCGACGACCGTGCGTCCGTCGACGCGGATCGCGAGGGCCGCGCCCATCTCGGGCAGCCCCGCGAATGCGGCGGCGAAGGCCTCCCCCACCGGCTCGAATCCCGGGGCCACGACGCCCTGCACCGCGGTCACCGGACGACCTCCGCGACGATGAGACGGTCGCCGTCCCAGCGCAGCGGGAGCGGGTCGGACAGGGTGCCGACGAACGCGCCGTCGGTCGTGACGTTCTCGAAGGCCAGCATCACGGCCCGGCCGTCGGCGTCGTCGGCGACGACGCGACCGCTGTAGAGCCGCTCGTCGGCGACCAGCGTCGCACGCTCGACGGGGTACGGACCCCGCGGGTCGTCGAGGGCCACGGCCCAGATGCCTCCCGCCTGACCGACGCGGTCACCGGCCAGATGAGTCGCGTCGCAGGAGAAGACCAGAGCCCACCGCCCCGCGATCCGCACCACCTGCGGCACCTCGAGGTGCGCGAAACCGGCGCCCGGCGTGCTGCGCGGGGGGCGCACCTCCCACTGGTGCAGGTCGCGCGACCAGGCGTGCCCGATGACCCCGCGGTCGCGGCCGCGGCCGTCCCGGGCGCGGGCGGTGACGAGCATGTGCCATCCCTCGCCGTCGGGATCGGCGAACACCCACGGATCGCGCCAGGCCTCCTCGTGCCAGGTGCCCGCGTCGAGCGTCTCGTACCAGCGCGCGTCGGCGGCCACGACCACCTCGGGATCCTTCACCCACGTCGCCAGATCGGTCGAGGATGCCGCGAGCACCGTCTCGACGTTCGTGATCTCGCCCTCGCGCAGGAACCGCGAGCCGGTGTAGAACATGCGCCAGTCGGCATCCGCCCCGACGATGCTGCCGGTCCAGGTGGCCGTGGCATCCGGAGCATCTCCCCCGGAGGGCTCCAGCACCGTTCCGTGGACGGTCCACGAGCGCAGGTCGTCGCTCGTGGCGTAGCCGACGCTGGCGTTGCGGTGACGCAGGTCGGGGTCGCCCAGGCTCGTCGGCGCCTGGAGGAACATCATGTGGTGGGTGTCGCCGTCGCGGGCGAGCCAGAAATCCCAGACCCAGTGGTCGGGCAGCGTGAACGTCATGAGGTCCGTTTCGGGGAAGAAGGGGGTGATCAGCCCTTGACCGCGCCCTGCACGAGGGCGCGGATGAACTGGCGCTGGAACACGAGGAACAGCAGGACGGCGGGCGTGATGATGATCAGCGCTCCCGCGTTGAGCAGCGGGATGCTGAGCGAGTACTGGCCCTGGAAGAAGGTCAGGGCGCCCGCGACCGTGCGCTGCAGGGGGTCGGCGATGAGGACGACCGGGAGCAGGAACTGGTTCCACGTCCAGATGAACAGCAGGATCGCCAGGGCCGAGAGCGCGGGAGCGGCGAGCGGGAGCTGGATGCTGCGGAACTCCCGCCAGATCGAGGCACCGTCGACCCGGGCCGCCTCGGACAGCTCGCGGGGCACGTTGATGAAGTGCGCGCGCATCCAGAAGACGCCGAACGGCATGTAGAGCCCGATCAGCGGGAAGATCACCGCCCAGGGGGTGTTCACGGTGCCCATCGACTGCGCCTGGTAGTAGAGCGGGATGATGAGCGCCTCGAACGGGATGGTCAGGCCCAGGACGAAGAACACAAGGATGCCGCGGCCGAAGCGCACCTGGAGCGAGCCCAGCGCGAAGCCCGCCAGGGTGGCGGCGACGAGGCTCAGGGGGACGACTCCGAGGACGATCACCAGGCTCGACCCCATGAGCTGCCACACGTGGCCGGTCTCGAAGGCGGTGGCGAAGTTGCCCCACTGCGGATCGGTCGGCCAGGTGAGACCGGTCGGATTCTGGTCGGCGGGCTGGAGTGCCGCGGAGAACATGCTGATCAGCGGCAGGAGCGTCACGATCGCGGCGACGCTGAGCAGGAGGATGCCGAGCACGCGCTCGGTACGGCTGGCGATCACGAGTCGCTCGCTCTCGAGAGGCGTTGGATGGGGAGCACCACGATCAGCACCAGCACCATGAGCACGATGCCGAAGGCCGAGGCCAGGCCCACATCGCTCTGGGTGAAGCCGATGCGGAAGATCGACAGGCCGGGCACGAGGGTCGCGCGGCCGGGACCGCCCTGGGTCGAGGTGTAGATGATGTCGAAGCTCGACAGGGCGGCGATGACGGTGACGGTGACGAGCACCGCGATCTCCTGACGCAGGCCGGGGAGGGTGATGGTGAAGAACTCGCGCCACCACCCGGCACCGTCGAGGCGGATCGCCTCGTACAGCGAGACGTCGATCTTGCCGAGACCGGTGAGCAGCAGCACGGTGCACAGACCGGTGAGCACCCACGATCCGATCAGGCCCACGGCCGGCAGCGCCGTGCCGTAATCGGCGAGCCACGGGCGGGTGATCCAGCCGAGCCCGACCCAGCCGAGGATCTGGTTCACCGCACCGGTCTGGGCGTACATCCACGACCAGGCGATACCGGCGGCGGCGAGCGGGATGATCTGCGGCAGGAACAGCACCGTCTGCGCCGTAGCGGCGAAGGCCTTGTACCGGATGCCGCGGATGAGGGTCGCGAGGACGAGCCCGAGCCCCACCGGGATGAACGTGAAGAACGCGATCAGGATGAACGCGTTGCGGATCGCGCCGAGCAGGTCGGGGTCGGTGAACACCGTGAGGTAGTTCTCGAAGCCGACCCAGCGGGCGAGACCGATGCCGTTCCAGTCGTAGAACGAGTACTGCACCCCCTGGAGCAGGGGCCAGATGACGAATCCGACGTAGAACGCGAGGGCGGGCACGAGGAGCACCCAGCCGACGAGGGTCGCCCGCCGGGCCACTGCGCGTGCAGCGGCCCGGCGAACGGGTGCGGTCGCCGTCGCCGAGGAGGCGTCGCCGTGTCGAGGGGCCGCCGCGACGGCGACCGCACGGTCGGTCATTACTTCCCGACCTCGCTCTCGTAGAACTTCTGCACGCGGTCGACGAACTCCTGGCCGGTGATCTGGCTGGTCACCAGCAGCTGCGACTCGGGGATGATCGAGCCCGCGTAGATGCCCGCGGTGGTGTTGGCCATGAAGTCGACCTGGCCGTTCTCAGCGCCGATCTGCGCGGACATCTTCAGCGCGTTCTCGATCAGCGAGCCGGACTCGACGCTCGGCAGCTCCTGGGCGGGGTCGCCGCCGGGCGACGCACCGGTGACGTCGACGATGATCTGGCGCGCGGTCGGATCGGTGTGCACCCAGTTCAGGAAGTACGCGACTTCGTTGATGTGCGGCGACTTGGCTGCGACCGAGAACGAGTTCGCCGCTCCCATGGCCACGTGATCGGCTCCGGCCTCGGCCGGCGGCACGAGGAAGAACTCGACGTTGGAGCCGAGCGCCTTCTGGTAGTTCGCCGCCTCCCAGTTGCCGTTGAAGGTGAACAGACCCTCGCCCGCCGAGAAGCGGCTGGTGAAGGTGAAGTAGTCGATCGCGTTGATGTCGGACGGGAAGTACCCGGCATCCGCCCATTCACGCACGAGCTCGGCACCCTGGACGTTGCCGGACTCGTCGTAGCGCGCACCCGGCTCGTTGAACATCCACGACAGGAACTGGTCCTTGTCGACGTACTGGTTCATCGCGGCCTGGACCACGAAGTTGACGACGCCGTCCTTGTCGCCGGCCATGATCGGCAGGATGCCGGCGGCCTTCGCCTTCGCCATGTCGTCCTCGAGCTCGGACAGGGTCTGCGGCGGGGCGTCGATGCCGAGCTGGTCGGCGAGCGTGGTGTTCATGTAGATGCCGGTGATGCTGTAGCCCAGGCCCAGCTGGTAGAGCGACCCGGATCCGCGGACGCCCTCGTCGTTCATGCGCAGCGGCGCGAGCTGCGACGCCGGCCAGGCGTCCCACCCGTAGGCGTCGAAGTAGGGGTCGAGGTTGGCCACGAGCCCGTCGCGCACCGTGTCGCCGAGGGTGGGGAGGCGGATGAGGTCGGGCGGGGTGGAGCTGGCGAGAAGCTTGGGGGCGTTCGCGGTGAGGTTCTGGAACGTGTCGCGGTTGATCGTGAAGGTGACGTTCGGGTGCTGCTTGGTGAACTCCTCGGTCAGCTTGTCGGTGACCGGGAAGCCCGTCTCGTCGGCGATCGTGAGCTGGACGGGGTCGCTGGTGAGCTCGGTGCTCACCTCGACGTCGTTCTGCGCGGCCGGGGCCGCGCTTCCGGGCGCGCACCCGGTCAGGGCGGCGCCGGTGAGGCCGGCGATGGCGAGCAGGGCGAGGGATGCCCCTCGGCGCCGGCGCGGGATGCGGGTGTTCATGTCGACTCCTTCGTCTGTGCTGCGTGCCCGCGCTCGGGCTGTTCCGGCGGCGGACTGCTGGTGCGCTAACCTGTGCTGAAAGGATTTAGCAGCATCATTTACGCAGACGCACGGAGCGCTGTCAAGATCACTGCGAAGATCGTGACCGCGGCGCCGATGCCGCAGAACGGGAGCACCGATGGGCAAGAGGGTCACACTGGCCGACGTCGCCCGGCGAGCCGGCCTATCCCCCGCGGCGGCCTCCATGATCTTGAACGGTCGTCCCGACACCCGCCTCTCGAAGGACGCCCACGAGCGCGTGCACGCCGCTGCCGCGGAGCTCGGCTACCGCCCCAACATGTCGGCGCGGGCGCTGCGCACCGACACGTCGCACACCGTCGGTTTCGTCTCGGACCTCGTCGCGACCACCCGCTTCGCGAGCGGGCTCATCAAGGGCGCGCTCGGCGCGGCGGAGGCCGCCGGCCAGGTCGTGCTCGTCGCGGAGACCGGAGGTGAGCCCGAACGCGAGGCCGAGGCGGTCTCGGCCCTGCTCGACCGTCAGGTCGACGGCATCATCTTCGCGTCGATGCGCGCGCGGGAGACGTTCGTCCCCCGCCTGCCGACGGGACTGCGCACGGTCATGCTGAACGCCACCAACGAGCTGCACCGATGCAGCGTGCTGCCCGACGAGGAGACGGGAGGTCGACGGGCGGTCGAGCTCCTCCTCGATGCGGGGATCCGCGACGGCATCCTGCTCCTCGGATACGACGCGGAGGCGGAACGCGATCTGTTCCGCTCGGCCACGGTGGCGGCGCGCGTGCGCGGGATCTCCGCGGCCATGGCCGACGCGGGGGCGAGATTCCTGCACGAGGAGTCGATCTGGCTGTGGGAGCCCGCCCCCGGCTACGAGTTCACCGCGCGGCTGCTCGCCCAGGGGATGCGCCCGCGGGCCATCGTCTGCCTCAACGACCGGCTGGCCTTCGGCGCCCTCCAGGCCCTGGGGGATGCCGGGCTGCGGGTGCCCGACGACGTGTCGCTGGTGTCGTTCGACAACGACGAGCTCGCCGCCTACCTGCGTCCGGGGCTGACGACGATCGGTCTTCCGCACGAGGACATGGGCCGCCGCGCCGTCGAGCTCCTGCTCACGCCGGACGGCCCACCCGAGGGGCAGCACCTCGTCGAGATGCCGGTGGTGATCCGCGACTCGATCCGCCGCCCCTGAGCGCACGCGGGAAGGATTCCTCCCGTCGAGTGTCCAGGACATGCCGCGCGCGGCCGGCGAGCCCGGCGTGTTCTGGACGCTCGACGGGGTCGAGGCCTCCCCGCACGGAAGCCCCGGCGCACGAGGGCGCCGGGGCTTCCGTGCGGGGGTCAGGCGCGTCGCATCCAGACCGTCGTCTCACCCGGCAGGACGTCTCCCGCGAGCGGGCCGCTCGACAGCAGTACCTCACCCGCGGGGAGCGCGGCGGGCTCGGTGCCGAAGTTCGTCACGACGGTCCACCCGCCGGGGCGGGAGAACGAGACCACGTCGGCGCGGTCGGTGTCCATCCACTCCAGCCGCTCGTCGGTCTGCAATCCGTGCCGCAGGGCGAGGGCCCGGCGGTACAGCGACAGCGTCGATGCGGGATCGCCGTCCTGCACATCGGCGGCGTAGGTCTCGAACCACTCCGGCTGCGGCAGGTGCGCGCCGCCCCGGCCGAATCCGAACGCCGACCCCGACGAGGTCCAGGGCAGGGGCACGCGGCATCCGTCACGGCCCATGTCGACCCCGGGGCTGCGGAAGAACGTCGGGTCCTGGCGCTCGGCATCCGGGATGTCGGCCACCTCGTGCAGCCCGAGCTCCTCGCCCTGGTACAGGTACGCGGACCCCGGCAGGCCCAGCACGAACAGCGCCGCCGCTCGTGCGCGACGCTCGCCGCGCTCGGCGTCGAGGGTCGGCGACTGCCCGCCCGACAGCAGCCACTCGTTGCCGTGCTTGAGCGTCGGGCGTCCGTCGGTGCCGCGCTCGGCGTCGGGCAGGCCGTACCGCGTGGCGTGGCGCACGACGTCGTGGTTGGACAGCACCCACGTGGTCGAGGACCCCGATCGAGCGGCGAGGGCGAGGTTGTCGGCCACGATCCGACGGAACTGCCCGGCGTCGAAGTCGGCCTCCAGCAGGTCGAAGTTGAACGCCTGTCCGAGGCTCTCGGCGCTGGCGTAGAGCGGGACCCGCGAGGGGTGGACCCAGGCCTCGGCCACCGCGGTACGCGGCGGGTCGTACGAGTTGAACACGGCACGCCACTCGGCATAGACCTCGTGCACGTCGTCGCGGTCGAGCAGCGGGTGCGTACCGTCGATCGGCATCGCCTCGAGTTCCGCCCGCGAGGGCAGCGGCTCCGTGAGGTCCTTCGTGAGCATATGGGCCACGTCGATGCGGAAGCCGTCGACGCCGCGATCGCTCCAGAAGCGCAGGGTCTTCACGAAGTCGGCGCGCACCTCGGGGTTCGACCAGTTCAGATCGGGCTGCGAGACGTCGAAGTTGTGGAAGTACCACTGGCCGTCGGCGACGCGCTCCCACCCGAGGCCGCCGAACACCGAGACCCAGTCGGTCGGCGGCTCGGAGCCGTCGGGACCGGTGCCCTCGCGGAAGATGTAGCGCTCCCGCGCGGCCGAGCCGCGACCGGCGGCCACCGCCTCCTGGAACCAGACGTGCTTGTCGGAGGTGTGATTGGGGACGATGTCGACGACGACGCGGATGCCGTGGGCGTGCAGCTGCGCGATCAGCTCGTCCATGTCGGCCAGGGTCCCCAGCCGCGGGTCGACGTCGCGGTAATCGGCGACGTCGTAACCGCCGTCGGCGAGGTCGGACGGGTAGAAGGGGCTGAGCCAGATGGCATCCACCCCCAGCTCGGCCAGGTACGCAACGCGAGAGGTGACGCCGGGGATGTCTCCCAGGCCGTCGCCGTTCGTGTCGGCGAAGCTGCGGGGATAGACCTGGTACACCACGGCCTGACGCCACCAGTCGGGGGTGTCGGAGAGCGCGCGGGCGTGCACGGAAGGTGCGGCAATTGTCACGAAGGGTCCTTTCGGGGAGGGGATGGTCTGCTCAGCCCTTGACGGCGCCCTGCGTGACGCCGGCCATCACCCATCGCTGGGTGAAGAGGTAGGCGACGATCGCGGGGGCCATGGCCATGAGGTAGGAGGCGAAGGCGACGTTGTAGTTGTTGCTGAACTGCGTCTGGAACAGGTTCTGGCGCACCGGCAGCGTCTGAAGGGCCGGGTCGCTGATGATGAGCGACGGCATCATGAAGTCGTTCCACGCGTAGAGGAACGCGAAGATGCCGACCGTGGCGCTCATCGGTGCGAGCAGCGGGAAGATGAGACGCCAGAACGTCTGCCAGGTGGTGGCGCCGTCGATGCGCGCGCTCTCCTCGAGTTCGAGCGGGATGGAGCGCAGGAAGGCGGTGAACAACAGCACGCTGAAGCTCAGCTGGAACATCGTGGCGAGGATGATGACGCCGAGCGGGTTGTCGAGGCCGAGGCGCCCGGTCAGCTGGATCTGCGGGAGCGCGATGACCGGGAACGGGATGAACATCGCCGCGAGCAGGTAGAAGAACGAGTAGCGGAAGAGCTTCCGGTCCCAGTTGCGCGCGATGGCGTACGACGCGAACGCGGCGAGGATGATGGTCGCCACGACCGTGCCCGCGGTGACCAGCAGCGAGATCGCGAGGCCCACCGGGAACTTCGTGAGCGTCCACGCCTGGACGAAGCCGTCGAAGCTGATCGGTGAGGGGATCGAGAACGCGTTGCCGTCGACCACCTGCGTGCCGTTCTTGAGCGCCATCGAGACGGTGACGTACAGCGGCAGCAGCACCGTCAACGAGCACAGCACGAGGATGGTCGTCGTCGACCAGCTGATGCGCTCGGCGCCGACGCGGCGGAAGCGGGAGCGCCGGGGGCCGGAGCCCGCGGGGCTCTGGCGCTCGGGGACGGCGAGCTCGGCCTGCTCGAAGGCGAGGGCGGGCTGGTTGAGAGCGGTCATGACAGGGTGTTCCTTCCCCGCGTCAGCGAGAGCTGCAGGAGCGAGATGACGACGGCGACGACGAAGAAAAGCGCGGCGTTGGCCATCTGATAGGCGTAGTCGCCGCCGTTGAAGCCCAGGATGATCGACATCGCGACGCTGCGCGTCGCCGTCCCCGGGCCGCCGCCGGTGAGACCGACGATGATGTCGTACGCGTTCAAGAACCCCTTGAAGCCGAGGATCACGTTGATGACGACGTAGCCGGCCACGAGCGGGAGCGTGATGCGCAGCAGCTGCTGCGTCTTGCTGGCCCCGTCGAGTCCGGCCGCCTCGTACACGTCGCCCGGGACCGAGAGCAGTCCCGCGATGTAGATGAGCAGCGTCCCGGGGATCGCCTGCCACGCGGTGACGATGACGATCGCGACCCACGCCAGATCGGGGTTGGCGAGCAGGCTCGTCTGCAGCCACGGGATGCCGAGGGCTTCGCCCGCCGACGGCACGGAGTTGCTGAAGAGGAAGTTGAAGACGTAGGCGATGATGATGCCCGAGATCACCATCGGGATGACGAAGACCGTCCGCAACGCCTTCGTGAAGCGGATCCGCGCGGTCAGGCCCACCGCGAGCAGGAAGGCCGCGACGTTGACGACGATGACCGTGGCGATCGAGAACCCGAAGGTGAAGAGGTAGGCCTGCAGGATCGCGGGGTCGCTGAAGATCGCGATGTAGTTCGTCAGCCCCGTGAAGTTCCACTCCCCGAGACCGATCGAGTCGGTGAAGCTGAAGAAGATGCCGATCAGACCCGGGATCGTGATCGCGAGCGTGAACAGCACGAGGGTCGGCAGCAGGAACAGGTAGTAGATGGGCTCGATACGGCGCGAGCTACGGCGAGCCGTCGCCTTCCCACCCGTGACGATCGTGGTGGTGGTGGTGGTCATCGCGCGGCCTCCTCGCCAGCGGCATCCGTCGTCGAGGCGGGCGGCTGGCGGAATGCGAGCCGCGACCAGTCCTCGTCCATCGTGCGCAGGGTGGCCTCGGGCGAGGCGCCGAAGATCATCGCCTGCGCGTAGTTGAAGGTGGGGATCGTCTTGGGCACGAGCACCGAGGCGCCCTGGTAGATGCGACCCTGCTCGTAGTACGGGACCATGCCGGCGACCCGCGGGTCGCTGGGGGAGGGCGCGTCCGTGGTCGGCGCGAACCCGAGCTGCGACTCGTTGTAGGCCTCGATGATCTCGGGCTGGTAGAGGTACTCGAGGAAGTCGCGGGCGGCATCCTGGTGGCGGGAGGCCTCGGGGATGATCGCGGCCAGGTCCATGTTCACCCGCACCTTGAGGTCGGCGGGATCGTCGGTCATCGGCAGCGGGAAGGTGCCCACGGAGAGGTCCGGCGCGGTCTTCGCGATCTCGCCGAGCGCCCAGGGACCCTGCAGGTACATCGCCGCCTGGCCCTGCGCGAACGCGAGGTTGCCGTCACCGTAAGCGCGGCTCTCGGCATCCTCGTTCGTGTAGGCCTGCGCGAGCTGGAGCATGCGGTCCATCGGCTCGGTGAAGTCCTTCGCGAACGAGACCGTCGAATCGGCCCCGACCTGATCGCCCTCGGCGGCGAGGCCGTCGAAGAAGTCGATCACGTCGAGCGAGCCACCGACGGAGTAGTCGTACCAGCCCTGCGCCACGGTCCAGTCGTCTTTGAAGGTGCCGTAGAAGGGGGTCACGCCGTTCTGCTTCAGAGTGTCGGACACCTGGATGAGCTCGTCCCACGTGGTGGGAACCTCGAGGCCCAGCTGCTCGAAGATCTGCCTGTTGTAGATGACCGAGGCGGCCATGACCGAGTAGGGCAGCGCACTGGTGCGCCCCTCGCACGAGCCGTACTGGTCCATGAGCGGCTGCAGATCCTCGCGGACCGCGCCCGCGGCGGTCGTGCCGGAGAGGTCGCTGAGCGCGCAGCGCTGCACGAAGCGGGCGACCTCGTAGTTGTAGTTGGCGAGCATGATGTCGGGCGGGTTGCCGCGGACGAAGCTCGCCGAGACGACGTCGACGCCCGAGCTGTCCATCTCGACGCGGACCTCGTCTTGCGAGGCGTTGTACTGCGCGACGACGTCGTTCATGAACGACAGCGCCTCGCGCTTGCTGAAGGTGAAGCGGATGGTCTCGCGCCCGTCGGCCGTGCAGCCGGCGAGCAGACTCGCCCCGAGCACCCCCACCGCGGCCGCGGCGAGCCACCGCCGCCCCGCTCTCGTCTTCGTCGACACCTGCATCCTCCTCGCTGCACTGCGAATTTGTTGTGTCGCCGAGTAAATTTACTCGCCAAATCAACTTGATGAGGGCAGTATTGCATCGGACGCGAAAGGGGTCAAGATCTGATGTCGGATGCCACATCGGCGGCGGCCTCGTTGCGCAGACGCAGCCTCGACGCCGTGCTCGCCCACGCCTGGGACGCCGAGGCCTTCACCGCCAGCGACGTCATGGCGGCGGTCGGCCTGACGCGGTCGACGACCATCGACGTGCTCGACGAGCTCGTCGAGCGGGGCCTGCTCGCCGAGATGCCGAACGCCCGCACCGTCGGGGAGTACTCGAAGGGGCGCCCGGCGCGCCGCTTCGCGTTCCGTCCCGACTCGGCCGTGGTGGTCGGCGTCGACGCCGGCCGCGGGCACGTCACCGCCACCGTCGCCGATCTGCGCGGACGGGCGCTCGCGACCTCGCGCCTCGCGGTCGACCCCGAGCGGGATTCTCCGGAACGCCGTCGACGAGCCGCCGAGGCGACGGTGGACGCGACCCTCACCCGGGCGCACCGCGACCGGTCCGACATCGCCGCCCTCTGCGTCGGCGTCCCCGCGCCCGTCGATCGATCGGGTCGCTCCCCCGTTCATCACGACCGATTCTGGGAGCGCATGAACCCGGGCTTCGTCGACACGTTCGCCGAGTGGGCTCCGGTGGTGCGCGTCGAGAACGATGCCTCCCTCGCGGCCGTCGCCGAGCGTGCGCACGGCGCCGCGGTCGGCGTCGACGACTTCATCGCCCTCCTCGCCGGCGAACGTTTCGGTGCGGGGATCTGGGTCGACGGGCGTCTGCTGCGCGGTGCTCACGGCGGCGCCGGCGAGACCGTCGCGTTCGATCGGGTCACCGGCGTGGGCGGCGCCGAGGGCCTCGCGCCGCGGTGCGTCGACGCGGCCCGCGACGCCCGTGCCACCGGGCGCCTTCCCGCCGGATCGGCTCTGGCGACGATCGACCCCGCCGCGCTCGACGCCAAGACCGTCCTCGACCTTGCCGGCGCGGGCGATGCCGGGGCGCTCGCCGTCGCGCAGGAGGTCGGCGGTGCGCTCTCGATCGTCGCCGCGACCCTGGGCAGCCTCTTCGACGTACGAAGGGTCGTGGTCTCGGGCGCGATCGCCGCGGGCGCCGAGCCGATCATCGCCGCGGCACGAGCCGCTCTCCCCCGCGCTCTGGACCTTCCGGCGCCCGAGATCGTGGCATCCCCCCTCGGCGCGGACATCGTCTCGATCGGCGCGGTCGCCGCGGCCGTCGACGCCGCGCGGTCCCATGCGCTCGACCTCCTCGCCTTCGCCGCGCCCGACGCTCGCGCGCGGGCCTGAACGCGCCCCTCGGCGACCGCCGCAACCCCGCCTCGCGATCCGCGCGACCTCGGTAGCGTCGGTCGCATGCCCGAATGGCCCGAACACGTCCTCTGGTGGCACCTCTACCCGCTGGGGTTCGTCGGTGCGCCGATCCGCGACGGCGTGGACCCGGATGCCGAGCCCGTGCATCGCCTGGACCGTCTCGAACCGTGGCTCGACCATGTCATCGAGCTCGGGCTGAACGGTCTGCTGCTGGGGCCGGTCTTCGCGTCCGAGACCCACGGCTACGACGCCGTCGATCACTTCCGCATCGACCCGCGGCTCGGAGACGACGCCGATGTCGACCGTCTCGTGGGTGCGGCGCGGGAGCGGGGCATCCGGATCCTGCTCGACGGCGTCTTCAACCACGTGGGGCGCGGGCACCCTGCTTTCCGCGAGCAGACGGAGGACGCACCGCAGTTGTTCCGCGGGCGGTGGATCGACGGCCGGTTCGAGGCGGACGTCTTCGAGGGGCACGACGCGCTCGTCGCCCTCGATCATTCCTCCCCCGCCGTGGCCGACCTGGTGGTCGAGGTGATGTGCCACTGGCTCGAACGGGGCGTCGACGGATGGCGATTGGACGCGGCGTACGCGGTGCCCTCGACCTTCTGGGCCGAGGTGCTGCCGCGCGTGCGGGAGCGCTTCCCCGACGCGTGGTTCCTCGGTGAGGTGATCCACGGCGACGCGGCGCGGATCGTGCAGGAATCGAGCATGGACTCCCTGACGCAGTACGAGCTGTGGCAGGGCATCTGGCACGGCATCGCCGACGGGAACCTCTTCGAGCTCGGTCACGCGATCGAACGGCACGACGAGCTGCTGCGCGTGTTCGTCCCTCAGACGTTCGTGGGAAACCACGACGTCACGCGCATCGCCTCGGCGGTGGGCGCCGACCTCGTGCCGCACGCCCTCGCGGTGCTGTTCACCGTCGCCGGGACCCCATCGGTCTACGCGGGCGACGAATTCGGCTGGACCGCGGTGAAGGAGGAGCGCCTCGGCGGCGACGACGCGGTGCGGCCGGAGTTCCCCGCCTCACCCGACGCGGTGGACGGCGACGCGCGGGTCCTCGAGGCGCACCGGGCGCTCATCGCCCTGCGGCGCCGCAAGCCGTGGCTCTGGCGTGCGCACACCGACGTGGTCGAGCTCGCCAACACCAGCATCGTGCTGCGGACGGCGACCGCCGACGACGCGGTCGTGGTGACGCTGAACATCGGCGACGAACCGGTGTCGCTTCCGTCCGCCGACGCCCGCACGGTCGTCACCGGCGACGGGACGCTCGTCGGCGACCGGGTCGAGCTGGGCCCGCGGGGCTGGGCGGTGCTGGAGGCCTGAGCGCCAGGCCACTCCCGCACCCAGGTCCCTGCGTCGCACCCAGGTCCCCGAGCCGCACCCAGGTCCCTGAGCCTGTCGAAGGGACCGAGCCCACCGCAGACCGGGTGCCGCGCCTCACCCGCCCGCGCGGAACCGGTGCTCGGGGCGACCCGTCGACCCGTAGCGCAGGCTCACCTGTACGAGCCCCCGCTCCGCGAGCGCGGTGAGGTGTCGCTGCGCCGTGGCGCGCGAGACCCCGATGCGCTCGGCCACCTCCGACGCCGAGGCCTCGTCTCCGGCGAGCGCCCCCAGCACCGTCTGCTCGGTCGCCGACCGTGCGAGCGAGGCCCCCTCGCGCTCGCCGCGCATGAGGGATGCCGCGCGGTCGATGTCGTCCTGCGAGAGCGGTCGGACGCTCGTCAGCAGATTGCGATACCGGGCGTAGCGCTCGAGGCGCTCGGCCAGCACACGGGTGTCGAACGGCTTCACGAGGTACGCGAGGGCACCGGCCGAGAATGCGCGGCGCACCGTCGCGGCATCCGTCGCCGCCGACAGCACGAACGCATCGACGTCGAGGGTGCGCACCAGGTCGATCCCGTCGCCGTCGGGCAGGTAGACGTCGGCCAGCACGAGATCGGGGGCGTGCGCCGCGATCGCGATGCGCGCCTCGCCGATCGTGCGCGCCGGCTCCAGCGCGACGAACCCCGGCCGCGCGGCGACCGCCTCGCGATGGAGCCCCGCCACGCGGAAGTCGTCGTCGACCACCAGAACCCGGATGCCGCTCACGCGTCGCCTCTCTCTCGTTCCACGTCGTCGCGGCTCCGGCGTACGCCGGGCAGGCGCGCCGCCACAATGGCGCCGTTCTCCTCGTCACCCGCGTCGACGACCCACACGTCCCCGCCCCGGCGCCGGGCGAACTCGCGCGACAGGGGCAGCCCGATCCCGAGACCGTGCACCCTGTCGGTGTCGACGTCGGTTCCCCGCTCGCGCTGCGCGAAAATCCCGTCGACGTCGGCGATCCCGCCCCCGCTGTCGGACACCGTCATCACCACCGCGTCGCGATCGTCGAGCACGCTCACCTCGACCTCGCGGGGTGCGGGGGCAGCCGCAGCGGCCGTCACGGCGTTGTCGATGAGGTTGCCGAGCACCGCCACCACGTCTTCGACGTCGTCGATCGTCTCCCTCGAGAAGGTGTCGTCGGCGACGCGCAACGCCACACCGCGTTCCCGGGCGGCGAGGGCCTTCGCGCCGAGGAAGGACTGCAGCATGGCGTCCCCCACGAGCTCGATCCCCGGCACGGCCCAATCGACCGAGCCCCGATCGACGAGGTCGGCGAGGAACCCCCGCGCCTCCTCGACCCGGCCTGCGTCGAGGAGCCCCACGGCGGCGTGCAGCCGGTTGGCATTCTCGTGCCGCTGCACGCGCAGAGCGTCGCCCATGGCGCGCACGCTGTCGAGGCGGCCCGAGAGGGCCATCACGTCGGTCCGGTCGCGGAGAACGGCCACCCGGCCGAGGGCGCGCGCTCCGCGTCGCACGGGCCGCACGTCGACGAAGACGACGCGGTCGCCCAGCGGCAGCCCGGTCGCGGCCCCGGCGCCCGACAGCGCGGCCGAGACGGCCGGCGCGAGACCGAGATCGGCGATCGGTCGCCCCACGGCGCCGGTCACACCCAGCAGGCGTTCGGCGGTGGCCGTGCACACCCGCACCACACCGGCTTCGTCGAGGGCGACGACGCCCTCATCGGCTCCCTCGAGCACGGCGGTCTGGGTCTGCACGAGCGCGACGAGCTCCTCCGGCTGCACGCCCAGGGTCAGCCGCTCGAGCCGGCGTCGCATCAGCAGGGCCACGAGCGCGCCGATGGCCACGGCGAGCGCGACGGCCACGGCGATACCGGCGATCAGCGCGGGGAGGTCGTCGAAGACGCTGGCCCGTTCGAAGCCCACGCTCACCTCGCCGACCGGCGCCCCTCCGCCGGGCGGATAGATCGGCACCTTCGCCCGCGCCGATTCGCCGAGCGTGCCGGTCTCCCAGGTCACCACCTCGCGACCGGCGAGTGCGTCGGCGAAGCTCGTGCTCACGACCTCCCCCAGCCGGTCGGGGTCGGGGTGCGCCAGACGGATGCCGTGATCGTCGGTGATGACGACGAACAGCCCCTGCGTGCGCCCGGTGACGTCGGCGGCGTAATGCTGCAGCGTCCCGTCGCGCAGCTGGGCGGCATCGGGGGTTCCGGGGTCGGCGGAGAACGCGGTCACGAGCGAGCGCACGTCGGGCGCCTCGGCGACCGAGCGGGCGATGTTGAGGGCCGACGAATCGGCCTCCGCCTTGAGCTGCTGCACCCCGAGCCACGCGAACACGGCCGTGCACACCGCCACGACGACGAGTTGGGTGGCGACCTGCACCACGAGCATCCGGGTGGCGAATCGCATGCGCACCTCCCGGTCGGCGACGTCGTCATGCGCGAAATGCGCAGAAGACACGGTACGCGCATAACGACGCTCAATGCGAGCAAACGCGCGCCCGAGGACCCGGTATCCGTACGGTCGGCAGATCGATGGCGCACCGGGCGCCCGCATCCACGACGAAGGAGTCGCGATGACCCCCCTGATCCTTGCGGCCGAGGCCGAAGAGTACGCGGTGGCCTACACGCCCGCCGACGGCGTGCTCGTCGCCCTCGGTTTCCTCATGGTGCTGTCGTTCATGGCGTTGATCATGACGCGGCGCATGACCCCCATGGTCGCCCTCATCATCGTGCCGACCGTGTTCGGCCTCATCGCCGGCGCCGGTTTCGGCCTCGGCGACATGGTGATCGACGCGATCGGCAAGATGGCACCGACCGCCGCCCTGCTGCTGTTCGCCATCATGTACTTCGGCATCATGATCGACGTCGGCCTGTTCGATCCCCTGATCCGCGTGATCACGCGCTTCCTGGGCGACGACCCGGCCAAGATCGTGCTCGGCACGGCGATCCTCGCCGGCGCGGTGTCGCTCGACGGCGACGGCTCGACCACCTTCATCATCACCACCTCGGCGATGCTGCCGCTGTACCTGCGCCTGGGCATGAGCCCCGTGGTGCTGACCTGCGTCGCGGGTCTGATGAACGGCACCCTGAACATCGTGCCGTGGGGCGGCCCCACCGTGCGCGCCGCGACGGCGCTGGGCCTGCAGCCCACCGACGTCTTCGTGCCGATGATCCCCTCGCTCCTCGCGGGCCTGGTCGTCGCCCTCGCCTTCGCCTGGTTCCTCGGCCTGTCCGAGCGCAAGCGCCTCGCGGGTTCGGTCGACACCTCGAAGATCGACGGCCCCGGCGGCTTCGGTCGTCTGGGCGCCCCGAAGATGTTCCGCGGCGCGGAGCACAAGCCCGGCGCGCTCGCCTCGCTGCGCACGGGCAACATCGTGACCGTCCGCGGGGGTCGCGACGCGATCGCCGCCCCGCAGCTGGTCGAGGCCGCCGACACCGCGATGGCCGACACCATGCTCGACCCGAACCGCGCGACGCTCCGGCCGAAGCTCATCTGGTTCAACCTCGTGCTCACCGTCGCCGTCATGGTGCTGTTGGTGATGGACATCTTCCCGCTCGCCTTCGTGTTCATGGTCGGTGCCGCGATCGCCCTCATCGTCAACTTCCCCAAGCTGCGCGGGCAGGCCGACGAGATCGTCGCCCACGCGCCCAGCATCGTCGGCGTCGTGTCGATGGTGCTGGCCGCGGGTGTCCTGGTCGGCGTGCTGAACGGCACCGGAATGGTCACCGCCATGGCCGACTGGATCACCCAGGTGATCCCCTCGTCGATGGGTCCGTTCCTCGCCGTCATCACGGGCGTGCTGTCGATCCCGTTCACGTTCTTCATGTCGAACGACGCGTTCTACTTCGGCATCCTCCCGGTGCTCGCCGAGAGCGCCGCGAACTACGGCATCGCGCCCGTCGAGATGGCCCGCGCCTCGATCACGGGTCAGCCCGTGCACCTGCAGAGCCCGCTCGTGCCGGCCATCCTGCTGCTCGTCTCGCTCGCCGGCGTCAACCTCGGCGACCACCACAAGAAGGTGCTGTGGCGCGCGACGATCGTCTCGTTGGTGATGCTCGCCGTCGGCGTTCTCGTCGGTGCGGTTCCGCTGCTCGGCTGATCCTCTCGCTCCATGAGGGCCCCGGATGCCACGGCATCCGGGGCCCTTCCTCTGTCCCGCGCGCCGCGCCGTGCGGGGCCGCGCCGTGCCGGGCCGCGCCGTGTTCCACCCCACGCATAAACGCGATCCGCGCGCAGAAACGCGTGCTCACCGCGTTTATGGTCGTGGATCGCGTTTATGCGTGAAGCAGGCCGCGCCGGCGGCCGTCTCGGCACCGCGCTCACGCATCCGTCCCGGCAGCGCGCCCTCCCCCGCGCGGACGGCCCGGGGCGGGCACGGCGGGCGGCCCGCGCACCGTGCACGAGGAAGACCCCGGATGCCAGGGCATCCGGGGTCTTCCTTCCGTTCAGCGGATCAGGCGTCGGTGCGGCGCGGGCGACGCATCGTCCACACCACGCCACCGGCGACCACCAGGAACGCGGCGAGCAGACCCGCGCCCAGGGGCGCCTGCGCGCCGGTCGCGGCGAGCTGCCCCGCGGCCACCACGATGATCGGAACGCTCCGGATCACCGAGCCGTCGGCCCCGTAGAAGACGATGGTGTGGCTGCCCGCGGCGAGGCCGCCGGGGATCTGCACATCGAATGCCACGCGGCCGCTCGCATCGGCGGCGGGGATGCCGGCGATGCGGATCGGGTCGCTGCGCAGCTCCGCGGTGACCTGCTCACCCGCGGCGAGACCCGTCACCGTCACGCGCACGATCCCTCCGCGCTCGACCGTGGTGGTCGAGACGGACACCGAGGGGGTGGCATCCGGGGTGCTCGTGGGCGACGCGGTCGGGGTGGCCGTGGGGTCGCTCGTCGGCTCCGGCGTGGCCGTCGGCTCCGGCGTCGCGGTCGGAGCCGGCGTCGCGGTCGGAGCCGGCGTCGAGGTCGGCTCCGGCGTCGAGGTCGGCTCCGGCGTCACCGCAGGTGTCGGCGTCGACGTGGGCGTCGGGGTCGGGGTCGGGGTCAGGGTCGGGGTCACCGTAGGTGTCGGCGTAGCGGTCGGCGTCGACGTGGGCGTCGGGGTCGGGGTCGGCGTCGGATTCAGCCCGGCGATCTCGGATGCCGACAGCGCGCGGTTGTACAGCGCGAACTCGCGCACCTGCCCCTTCAACAGGTTGTCATTCGTGTAGACCGACTTGCCGATGTAGTTGGCCAGCGTGCTGCCACCTCCGATGTCACCGGGGCGAACCGTGACGTTGGTGTTCACTGCGACCTGCTGCCCGTCGAGGTACAGCCGGGCCGTCGACCCGCTCAGCGTGTACGTCAGTGTGACCCAGCGGTCACGCGGCAGCGCCGCGGACGACTTGGCCTCCTGCTCGCCGCTCCAATTGCCGGTGGACACAGCGGCGCGGTAGACGCTGTTACCCGTGGCGAACAGGTAGCCGTTGCCGGCGCCGTCGCCACCGGTGTTGCCGAACCCGTACAGGAAGTAGGGGTTGCGCTGCGCCGAGTCCACCCGCGCCTGCATAGTGACGGAGAAGTCGCCGACACCCGCAAGCACGTTGTCGGGCAGGTCGACGTAGTCGTCCACGCCGTCGAGCGTCAGCGCGCCGTTGCTCCACGCGGCTCCGCCCGCGATCTGCGCGTCACGACCCGCACCCGAGCGATCGTGCAGGGTGCTGCCCGAACCGTCGGTGAAGTCGTAGCTGAGCAGCTGACCCTGGGCGTTGGCCTCGAGGGGCTGGGGCAGGTTCGCTCGGAGGGCGGCCAGTTCGCTGGCCGTCACGGGCATGACCGTGCCGTGGCGCGGGCTGGCAGGCAGGCGGTAGCTGGCCGGCACCTTCCAGTCGGGGTGGGCGATGTCGGCCGTAGCCAGCGGGATGTAGCCGCGCCCGCCGTACTCGTCGACGAAGAGGTAGTACGTGTCGCCGTTGACGTCGCCCGGGTTGGACCTGAAGATGCTCGGCCCCTCGACGGCACCCGTGCCGGCGTTCTTGCCGATGCAGGTGGTGACGGGCGACCACTGGTCCAGCGGAGCGGTCAGCACCGTCGAGCTCTCCTGGATGATGTCGGTGCAGCCCGTGGCGCCGCCCTCGTCCTTCGTGAAGCGCTGGTAGACGCCGTCGGCCTTGATCACCGTCGAGTCGATCCGCGACGTGCCGCCCTGCCAGACCTTCGTGTCGCTGAAGGTGACGAAGTCGCGCGTGGTGGCGTACATCATGCTGTTCGCGACGTTCGAGGTGTGGTTCGGGTCGTCGGCCGGGTAGATCTTCGACGCCCAGAAGACGACGTACTCACCCAGCGCGTCGTCCCAGTACGCCTCCGGCGCCCACGTGTTGCCCGCGGTGTCGGGAGAGACCTTCACGTGACGCTGCGCGCTCCAGGTGACCAGGTCGTGCGACTCCCACACCTCGATGTACTTCGAGCCCTGACGCTGCGAGCGATCCCAGTCGCCGTTCCGGCCGATCGAGAGGTCGGTGGCGATGAGGTAGAACGTGTCCCCCTCGGGGGAGCGGATGAGGAACGGGTCGCGCAGCCCCTTCTCCCCGAACGTGGAGGTCAGCGTGGCCCGACCGTTGTTCAGCTCGGTCCACGACAGGGCGTTGTTGCCGTTGCTGGCCGCGAAGAAGATGTTCTCGCCCGCGACGGAGTTGCCCGTGAAGTACGCGAACGTGTACCCCGCGAACGGTCCGATGTTCGCGGCCTTGCGGACGGCGGCCGAGAACGTGCGAGTGAGGGTGACGGCGCCCTTCGTGACGGATGCTGTGAGCGCGACAGTCGTGTCGGCATCCGGCCGCGTCACGATGCCTCCGTCGGTGATGACGTCGGCGTCGGCCGACGACCACGTGACGTCGAGCCCCCGCGAGGAGGAAGGCAGCGTCAGATTGCCGCGCACGTCGTCGATGTTGGTCACCATGAGCGCGTCGAGCGCCGCCTGCGCGGCCGCGGTGTCTTCCGGCGTTCTCACGAGTCCCTTGACCTCGTCGGCGGACAGCGCGCGGTCGTACATGCGGAAGTCGCGGAGGCTGCCGGCGAGGCGCTTGTCGGGGGTGTAATTCGAGCGCCCCAGGTAGTTGGCCGTCGTCGTGCCGCCGCCGATCGAGCCGGGGGTGGTGGTCGTGTTCGTGTTCTCGGCGATCTGGGCGCCGTCGAGGTACAGGCGGGAGGTTTTACTGCCGGCGTCGAGGGTGTAGGTCAGGGTCTTCCAGACGCCGCGCTCGAGGTTGCTCGACCCGCGGGTCTCCTGCTCGGTCGACCAGTTGCCGCTCGCGATACCGGTACGCGCGGGGTTGCCCGTGGCGAACAGGTAGCCGTTGCCGAACCAGGAGGTGGTGTTGCCGAGGCCCCAGATGAAGTAATTGCCCGACTGCTCCGGTCGCACGATCACGTCGGTGCTGATCGTGACGGAGGTGAGTCCCTTGAGAACGTCGTTGGGAAGGCTCACGTAGTCGTCGTCGCCGTCGAGGCGGACGCCGTCGGCGCCGCCCAGCGTCGGCCCCCCGACGTATGCGGCGTCACGACCGTTGCCCGACGTATCGTGCGCGACCGTGCCCGACGTCTCGTCGAGGGGATAGGAGACGATCAGCCCCGCGGACGGAACCTCCGCGTGGGCGATCAGTGGTGCGGTGATCGGCGCCGCGACGAGGGCGGCGACGGTCGGGACGGCCAGCGTCCAGGACGGGAGACGACGCGGGAGCGCCGTCCGAGGGAGAGTGGGCACGGGGGTGGGGGTCCTCTCGTGAATGCGACATTGCATGCACCGTCGTCGACGACGGATGCCAGAATGTTAGCGCTCACACCCCTGTTGACGTCAACATCCGATGCCGGATTTCATCCGCCGGACGACGACTGCACCGGGCGTCAGGAACGCGTCGGGGCGGAGTCCCGCACGACGAGCCGCGTGGGTAGAGGCGTGCTCTCGCTGACGGTGTCGGGCTCCTCGACCATGAGCAGGACCTTCTGCATGAGGATCTCCCCGAGAGCGGCGAAGTCCTGTCGAACCGTCGTCAGCGAGGGGTAGACGAACGACGCTTCGGGGATGTCGTCGAACCCGACGACGCCGACGTCGTCGGGAACGCGCAGCCCCCTCTCGCGCAACGCCGACAGCACGCCGATCGACATCTGGTCGTTCGCGACGAAGATGCCCTCGCCGGGGGCGAGGTCGGTCTCGGAGGCGATGCGATAGCCGCTCGCAGCGGTCCAATCCCCGTGGAGGGGCGGCGTCGATTGCGCGCGCGCCGAGGCGATCTCCTCGCGCCAGCCCCGCAGCCGTTCGATCGCATCGGGGTTCCGCGCCGGCCCGGCGATGTGCCGCACCGTCGTGTAGCCCGACTCCAGGAGATGCCGGACGGCGGCTCGCGCACCGCGGTACTGATCGATGGCCACGAGCCGCGGGTGCGGTCGCGGGGTCGCGGCCGCCGCGACGACGGGCACGTCGAGCTCGAGCGCCTGGATCGCGGCGAGCACCTCGGCGTCGATGACGATGAGGACGATGGCATCCACCCGCTGCTTCAACAGGCCGTCGATGGCGACCCGCACTTCGGCGGCGTCGGTCTGGGCGGAGCTGATGGCATCCACGTTGTACCGGGCGGCACGGGCGGCGAAGTTGAAGTTCATCGCGATGGACGAGGGACCGTAGTCGACCGTGCCCGGGGTGACGAGACCGATCGTGCGCGTGCGGCGCGTCACGAGGGCGCGCGCGGCGGGCGAGGGGCTGTACCGCAACTGCGCGATGGCCTGCTCGACGCGCGCCCGGGTCGCGGGGCGCACGTTCGGCATGTCGTTGAGCACACGCGACACCGTCTGGTGCGAGACGCCGGCGAGTCGGGCGACGTCGAAGATGTTGGCGGTGCGCGAGGCCTTGTCGTCAGCCACCGGCGCCGCCTTCCGAGGTCGTGTGACCTGCGACGAGGGCGAGGAGCGCGTCGGAGGTCAGTCCCGTGGCGGGGACGATCTGCGCGAGCACGCCGTCGCGCATGACGGCGACGAGATGCGCCACGCGCAGCACCTCGTCGAGCTCGGCCGAGATGTACACGATCGACAGGCCGTTGTCGCTGAGCTCACCGACCAACCGCTGGATCTCGGCCTTCGCTCCGACGTCGATACCGCGGGTCGGTTCGTCGAGGACGATCAGCCGCGGGGACAGCGCGAGCAGCCGCGCCAGGAGGACCTTCTGCTGGTTGCCACCCGACAGCGTCGAGACGGGCCGGTCGATGTCGGCGGGTCGGATGTGCAACGCCTCGACCCAGCTCACCGCGAGCTCGCGGCGACGCGCCGTGCTCAGACGGTGGAAGATCCCCCGCTGCGCCTGCAGGGCGAGCGTGATGTTGTCGAGCACGCTGAGGTCGCCGATGATGCCCTCGGTGCGCCTGTTCTCCGACGAGTACGCCACCCGGCGGCGGATCGCCTCGCGAGGGGTGTCGAGGCGCGCGACCTCGCCGTCGATCGCGACCTCTCCGGTGTCGGGGCGATCGACGCCCGTGATCGACCGCGCCAGCTCGGTGCGCCCCGAACCGAGGAGCCCCGCGACGCCGATGACCTCCCCCTCGCCGATGTCGAGGTCGGCCTCGCGCAGGCGCGTTCCGGATGCCAGTCCCCGCGCGCTCAGCACGCTCGGCCCCTCCGCGGGCTCGACGGGCCGCTGCCCGAGCGGGGCGAGGGCGTCGGCGGCGGCGCCGAGCATCTTCTCGACGAGGTCGATGCGCAGCAGTTCTCGCGTCGCGTACTCGCCGACCAGGCGCCCCCCACGAAGGACGGTCACCCGGTCGCAGATCTCGTAGACCTGGTCGAGGAAGTGCGAGACGAAGACGATCGCGATCCCCTGCGTCTTGAGGTCGCGGATGACGCGGAACAACTCGGCGACCTCGTCGGCATCCAGGCTCGAGGTGGGCTCGTCGAGCACGAGCACCTTCACCTCGGTCGAGACGGCGCGGGCGATGGCGACGAGCTGCTGCACCGCCAGCGGGTGCGACGACAGCACCGATGCGGGATCGACATCGACGCCGAGGGCACGGAGCGCCCTCTCGGCGCGCGCGCGCATCTCGCGGTGGTCGATGACGCCGAAACGGCGCGGCTCCCGCCCGAGCGAGATGTTCTCGGCGACGGTGAGGTTGGGCAGCAGGTCGATCTCCTGGTAGACGGTCGAGATGCCCCGCGACTGCGCGTCGGCGGGCGAGGAGAATCGCATCCGCTGCCCCTCGAGCAGGATGTCGCCCTTGTCGAGTCGCAGGGCTCCGGTGATCGCCTTGATCAGCGTCGACTTGCCCGCGCCGTTCTCGCCCATGAGCGAGTGCACCTCGCCCGGCCGCAGCCGGAAGTCCACGTCGGCGAGGGCGCTCTCGACGCCGAAACGCACCGTCGCTCCGCGCACCTCGAGGAGGGGCGGAGCGACGGTGGACATGGGCTCCATCATGCCCGCGCCCGAGCGGGAGTGCGAACGCGTCGCGAGCGTGTCACCGCCGCAGTGCCGAGCGCGAGACGATCACGCGCTGGACGACCACGAACAGCAGCAGCAGCGCGCCCACGGTGATGCGCGTCCACGACTGCTCGGCGCCGGAGAACGAGATGATCGTGCGGATGAGACCGTAGACGAACACCCCGATCATGGAGCCGATCACGAACCCGCTGCCGCCCGTGAGCAGCGTGCCGCCGATGACGACCGCGGCGATCGTGTCGAGCTCGGTCCCCACGCCGTTGAGGGGGTAGCCCGCGCCGGAATAGGCCGTCAGCACGATGCCGGCGAGACCGGCGCACACCCCGCTGATGACGTAGACCGACAGCTTGGCGCGCACGACCGGGAGTCCCATCAGTCGCGCCGACTGCTCGTTGCCGCCGACGGCGTACACCGTCCGCCCGAAGCGGGCGTAGCGCAGCACGAAGGCGGCGAGCGCCACGGTGAGCAGCGCGATGACGCCCGTCGGCGTGATGTACCAGCCCGCGAACGAGAAGCGGGTGGACTGCAGCCACAGCAGTCCCTCGTTGTCGACTTTGATCGACTCCAGGCTCACCACGAATGCCAGACCGCGGGCGAGGAACATGCCGATCAACGAGGCGATGAACGGCTGGACGTCGAAGAACTGCACGAGGACGCCGATGAGCAGTCCGATCGCCGCGCCGATGAGGATCATCGCGGGCAGGGCCACCGCCACCGGGACGCCGTCGGACAGCATCTTCGCGCACAGGATGCCGGTGAACGCCATGACGGCGCCGACCGAGAGGTCGATTCCGCCGGTCAGGATGACGAAGGTCATCCCCACCGCGAGCACGAGCAGATAGGCGTTGTCGAGGAGGATCGACGACAGGATGCGCGGCAGCTGGAAGTTGGGGAACCACCACATCGCGCCGGCGATCATGACGACGAGGATGACGACGGCCGCGAACACCGGGACCCACGAGACGTGGCGGCTGAGGAAGCGGCGGTAGGGGCTCGCGGGCACGGTGGCCACGCGGCGCTCTTCGGTGAGAGTGGCCATCAGGACAGCACCTTCGCATCGGGACGACGGGACAGGGGGCGGACGGCACCGCGGCCGGCCGTGTGGAAGAACGCGCGGAAGCGCCGCGACTGCAGCAGGACGACGACCAGCACGGCCGCCGCCATGAACACCGGACTGACCGCGGGCGGGACGCCGAGGAAGGTGATGGTGCTCTTGAGCGTCTGGATGGTGAAGACGCCGACCACCGTGCCCGCGATGCTGAACGTGCCGCCCGCGAGCGAGGTACCGCCCAGGACGACGGCGAGGATGGCATCCAGTTCGATGTACAGCCCGGCCGCGTTCGCATCGGCCGCCATGATGTTGGAGCTGTACAGGATGCCGGCCATCCCGGCGAGCGCGCCGCTGGCGATGTAGGCGCCCCAGATGATGCCGCGCGAGCGCACACCCGCCAGGCGACTGGCCTCGGGGTTGATGCCCACCGCCTCGGTCAGCATGCCCAGCGCCGTGCGCCGCTCGAGGACGCCCACCACGACGACCGCGGCGAGTGCCACGAAGAACGCGAACGGGAGGCCGAGGACGTAGCCGCCCGCGATGAACTTGTAGGGGTCGCTGTTGATGGTGGTGATGAACCCGCCCGTGATGAGCAGGGCGACGCCACGACCCGCGAGCATGAGCACGAGGGTGGCGATGATCGGTTGGATGCCGAGCACCGACACGAGGAAGCCGTTCCAGACCCCGAGCAGCAGGGCGACGCCGACGGCGGCGGCGATCGCGGTGAAGACGACGCCGAGGTTGCCCGAGTCGGGGGCGGCCTCGATGATCGTCAGCGCCACCGCTCCGGACACGGCCATGATGGCGCCCACCGAGAGGTCGATGGCCCGGGTGGCGATGACGAGCGTCATGCCGAGGGCCACGAGCATCAGCGGTGCGCTGTTGCGCAGGATGTCGATGAGCGAGCCGTAGAACTGCCCGTTCTGCACGGTGACGCTGAGGAAGGACGGCCGCGAGATCGTGTTGATCGCGATGAGGGCGACCAACGCCGCGATCGGCCAGACGAGGCGGTGAGTGAGGAATCTCTTCATGCGATCTTCTCCCGATCGGACGACGGTGTCTCGGGGACGGTGACGGGAAGCCCCTCGGGCTGCCCGTCGGCGATGTAGGCCACCAGGCCGTCGAGGTCGACGTCGCGGGTGGTGAGCTCGCCGATCTTACGACGGTCGCGCAGCACGGCCACGCGCTGCGCGATGCGCAGCACCTCCTCGAGTTCCGAGGAGATGAAGACGACGGCGAGCCCCTTCTCGGCCAATTCGGCGACCTTGCGCTGGATGTCGGCCTTGGCGCCGACATCGATGCCACGGGTCGGCTCGTCGAGCACCAGCAGCTTGGGGGCCGTGGCCAGCCAGCGGGCGAGCAGCACCTTCTGCTGATTGCCGCCGGAGAGGTTGCGGATGAGGGCGTCGGGGTTCGCCGGGCGCACCCCGAGGGCGGTGATGTACTCGTCGACGATGGCCTGCTTCTCGGCCGCCCCCATCCGGCGCAGCGGCCCGCGCCGGGCTTGGACGCCGAGGATGATGTTCTCCGCCACCGTGAGATCGCCCACGATCCCCTCGGCGCGGCGGTCCTCCGACGAGAACGCGATGCCCCTGTCGAGGGCATGACGGGGCGAGCCGGTCCGCGCGGGCGTCCCGTCGACCTCGATCGTGCCCTCGTCGGCGCGGTCGGCGCCCGACAGGAGGCGCGCCAGCTCCGTCCGGCCGGAGCCCAGCAGTCCCGCGAGTCCGACGATCTCGCCCCCGAACACGTCGAGGTCGACGGGCTCGAGCGCATTCTTGCGTCCGAGTCCGCTCGCGCGGAGCACGGGGACGCCCGCTCGGTCGATCGGGCGTTCGGCGCTGGCCGAGATGGCATCCAACTCGCCGAGCTCGCGGCCGATCATCTTGGCCACCAGTTGCTCGCGCCCGAGCTCGCCCACGGGGTACTCCCCCACCAACGTGCCGTTGCGCAGCACCGTGAGCCGGTCGGAGATCTCGTAGATCTGGTCGAGGAAGTGGGACACGAACAGGATCGCGACCCCTCGGCCGCGCAGGTCTCGGATGACGCCGAACAGCTGCTCGACCTCACCCCTGTCGAGGCTGGAGGTGGGCTCGTCGAGCACGAGCACCTTGGTGTCGACCACCATGGCGCGACTGATCGCGACGAGCTGTTGGACGGCGATGGAGTGGCTGGCCAGGATCGAGCGGGTGTCGATGTGCACCCCGAGCTCGGCCAGGTGCGTCGCGGCGGCCGCGTGGGTGGCCCGCCAGTCGACGACCCCGGCCCGGCGCACCTCCTCGCCGAGCATCACGTTCTCGCCGACGGTGAGGTTCTGGCAGAGGTTGACCTCCTGGTAGACGGTCGCGATCCCCGCGGCCTGCGCGTCGGCGGTCGAACGGAACAGCCGCTCGTCGCCGTCGACGCGGATGGATCCCTCGTCGATGTTGTAGACCCCCGTCAGGGCCTTGATGAGGGTGGACTTCCCGGCACCGTTCTCTCCCATGAGGGAGTGCACCTCCCCCGGATAGAGGGTGAAGTCGACGCCGTCGAGCGCCTTCACCCCGGGGAATCGGATGCTGATGCCGCGCATGGCCACGACGGCGGCACGTTCGCTTGTCATGCTCGATCGCTTTCTGAAGAGCCGTGGGGCGTGCGAGGCCGGTTGCCGGCCCCGCACGCGGGGAGGGGACTGCGACGGAGGACCCGGGCCGCCGAGGGGAGTCGACGACCCGGAGCCGCGATCAGTAGGGACGGCTGTCGAGCACCTTCTTGGCCTGCTCCTGGTCGAAGGCCTGGTCCTCGACGATGTAGCTCTTGTCGACGGACTCGCCCGCGACGACCTTCTTGACGACCTCGGCGGTCTTCTCGCCCAGGAGCGGGTTGCACTCGACGATGTAGTTGAACTCCCCGTTGGAGAGGGCGGTCATCCCGTCTTTCACCGCGTCGATCGTGACGATCTTGATGTCGGTGCCGGGGGTCATGCCCGCGGCCTTGATGGCCTCGAGCGCACCCAGACCCATGTCGTCGTTGTGCGCGAACAGCAGGTTGATCTGGGAGCCGTACTTCTGCAGGAAGCCCTCCATGACGGTCTTGCCGTCGGCGCGCGTGAAGTTGCCGGTCTGCGAGTCGAGGACCTTGATGTCGGTCCCCTCGATGGCCGCGTCGAACCCGGCGGCGCGGTCGGTGGCCGCCGACGAACCGGTCGTCCCCTCGAGCACGACCATGTTGGTGGGCGTCGAGCCGAAGTTGTCGGCGACCCACTTGCCGGCGGTCTCGCCCTCCTTCTTGAAGTCGAGGCCGATCCAGCTCGCGTAGAGATCTTCGGATGCCGAGACCGTACGGTCTTCGAGGATGACGGGGATGTTGGCATCCTTCGCCTCCTTCAGCACGTCGTCCCAGCCGTCGGTGACGATGGGGGCGAGCACGATGGCGTCGACGCCCTGGTTGATGAAGCTGCGGACCGCGGCGATCTGCGCCTCGGGCTTGTTGTCGGCGGCGTTGAAGATGAGGTTGAAGCCGTTGGCCTCGCTGAACGCCTCCTTCATCGACTCGGTGTTGGCGCTGCGCCAGCCGCTCTCGGAGCCGGTCTGCGCGAAACCGACCGTGATGACGCCGTCCCCACCGCCGCCGCCCGCCCCGCCGCCGCCGGCGCAACCGGTCGCCGTGAATGCGATCGCCCCGACCAGCGCGATACCCGTGATGATCTTCTTCGCCTTCATGATGAAACCTCCTCGTTTCGCCGGCTCCGATGCCGGTTCATGTGATGCAGCCCCTCGGGTGAGCCGTGAGGGAATGTTAGCGCTCACACAACGGCCCCTGTCAAGCGATGCGGGGCGCGGACAGGTCACGGATCGGTAAATGTGAAGCCTCACAAAGGCGTCATCGACCCGTTCGACGCCGCCGGACGCGTTTCCCCGTGTTGCGCGCGATGGCGCCGGTCCCCGCGCGAGCGCCTACCGTCGTAGGTATGACTTCGCTTCCGCACAGCACCCCGGAGAGCACGCCCGCCATCGGCACGTCGGTCTCGGCGGACGACTTCAAGCGCGCGTTCCGCGGCCACCCGGGCGGCATCGCGGTCATCACCGCCTACGGCGAGAACGGCCCGGTCGCCCTCACCGCTTCGAGCGTGTCGTCGGTCAGTGCCGACCCGCCGCTGCTCATCTTCTCGGTCTCGGCCCTGTCGTCGGCGACGCCGACCATCATCGCCGCCGACACGATCGTGGTGCACCTGCTCGACGCGGAGGACATCGGCCTCGCCCGCACCGCCGCCACCAGCGGGCTCGACCGTTTCGCCGACACGTCGACCTGGTCGCGCCTCGCGACGGGCGAGCCGGTGTACCACGGCGTGCGTGCGTGGCTGCGCTGCAAGATCGTCAGCCGCATGGATGCCGGGGGCTCCACCGTGATCGCCGCCCAGGCCCTGCAGGTCGACGTGGAGCGCGACCTCGAGCCGGGCGAGCCGGGAGCCGCGCTGGTCTACCACAACCGCACGTGGCACCGCCTGGGCGAGCACTCGCGGTTGGACTGAGCGGTACGCCGTCGCGGTTCCGGCCTGCCGCAGCTCGACCGCGGTATCCCGCCGAGATCGAGGTTGGGACGACCGCGGCGCGACCGACGAGACTCCGGGCACTCGCGCGGATCAGCGGATCCGGCGGGCGCGGCCGCGACGGACCTCAGGCGAAGGTGATCTCGGCCGTCGCCAGGATGACGTCACCCTGCCCCACGGCCACGACGCGTGCGGCGTCGGCTGTGCCGCACAGGCGGATCGGCTGATCGACGAACGCCGGCGAGGTCACGCGCACCCGTAGGGCGGCGATACGCCGACCGGGGGCGTGCCGACGGGCGGCATCCACGAGCAAGATGCGCAGCAACGGCCCGTGCACCAGCAGGTCGGGCAGCCCCTCGATCTCGTGCGCCCACCGGCGGTCATAGTGCACGAGGTGCGTGTTGAAGGTCAGGGCCGAGAAGCGGAACAGGCGGCGCGCGTCGAGGGTCGCCGTCTCGATCCAGGCGGCCTCCGCGGCGGCGGCGGGGTCTGTGCGCGGAGCGCGAGCGGGGGTCGAGGGCGCGCCGAGGAACACGTCATGCCACGTGCTGCGCACCACGACCGCGCCGTCGACGGCGTAGGTGCGCTCGATGTCGGCGAAGACGAGGCGCCCGCTCGCGCCGGTCTTCTGAATGACGGACCCCGCGGTCGCCGTCTGCGTCACCTCGTCGCCGAGACGAAGCTCCCCCTCGAACACCGTGTCTTCGCCCGCGTACATCCGACGCGGCAGGTCGATCTCGGGCAGGATGCCGTCGCGAGCGGGCGTGCCGTCGGCGCGCAGGTCGTCGAACGACACCGCGAACGGGAAGTACACGCCCTCCCACCCCGGCGGGAGTTCGTCGCCGGGGGAACGCGCCGGATCGGCCGCGGCGAAGGTCCCGCGATAGGCCTCGGCGGGAGCGGCATCCAGGATCCCCGTGCGGACGACGCTCACGACAGAGCACCCGATGCCCGCAGGGCGCCGAGGCGCTCGGCGTCGTAACCGGCGAGCGCGGTGAGGACGACGTCGGAGTGCTCCGCGAAGCGGTTGGCGACCCGTCCCGGCGTCGCCGGCGTCGCGCTGAGCTTGATGGGCTGACCGAACATGCGCAGGGTTCCCAGCGAGCCGTAGTCGGCCTCGACGATCATGTCGCGCTCGGCGGTTCCAGCATCATCGACCACCTCGCCGATCGTCTTGACGGCGGTGAGCGGGATGACGTCGCCCGCCATCTCCTCGAGCTCCGCCTTGGTATACGGGGCCAGCCACGCCGAGACGAGCGGTTTGACGCGCCGCGCGTAGACCTCGGGGTCGAACCTCTTGCGCATCGTGTCGATCTCGGGGTCGTCGGCGACCTCGGGCGAGCCAAACAGCACGCAGCTCGCGCGCCACAGCTTGTCGGTGTACGCGCCGAAGAACACCTGGCCGTCGGCGCAGTCGAACAGCTCGTACGGGCGCACCCAGGCGTGCTCGTTGCCCGCGGGGGCAGCCTCGACGCCGCGCACCGTGTAGTCGACGACCGCGGTCTCGGTGAGCGCGAGAACGCTGTCGACCTGCGCGACATCGACGAGCTGCCCCTCCCCCGTTCGCTCCGCGTGCCGAAGGGCCGCGAGCGCCCCCACGACGGCGAACAGCGTCGCCGACAAGTCGCCGATCGTGACTCCCACACGCACCGGCGGCTGGTCGGGGTACCCGTTCATCGACCACAGACCGCCCGCCGCCTGCGCGGTGTTGTCGAACGCAGGCCGACGGCTACGCGACCCCGTCTGCCCGTACCCCGACACCGCGACGTACACAAGCCGGGGGTTCGCCTCGCGCAGCACGTCGTAGCCGACGCCGAGCTTGTCCATCGTGCCGGGGCGGAAGTTCTCGACGAGGATGTCGGCCCGCCGGACGAGGTCGATGAGTGTCTCGACGCCGCCGGGGGCGGCGAGGTCGAGCCCCACGCCGAGCTTGCCGCGGTTGTACTGGGCGTAATATCCGCTGAACTCCTCGTCGCCGTCGGTGAGGTACGGGGGGAAGCCGCGCGAGACGTCGGGGTCACGCGGGTTCTCGATCTTGACGACCGTCGCGCCGAGGTCAGCGAGCATCTGCGCCGCATAGGGGCCTGCGAGCACGCGGGACAGATCGAGCACGACGACACCGCCGAGCGCGCCGGGGCCGGGGACGAGGGAGTCGATCATGCGGGGTCCTCCGGAAGAGTGGGCGTCGTCAGAGCAGCGGCGACGCGTGACGCGTGCGGTCGGCCGCGCACACCGGCCAGCCAGGCGCTGATCCGGGCAAGTGCGACGATGTCGAGACCGGTGCGGATGCCGAGGCCCTCCAGCATCCAGACGAGCTCCTCGGTCGCGAGGTTGCCCGTTGCTCCGGGGGCGTACGGGCATCGGCCCAGCCCGCCCACGGACGCGTCGAACTCGGTCACCCCGGCCCGGAGGCCCGCGAGCACATTAGCGAGCGCCTGACCGTATGTGTCGTGCAGGTGCAGGGCGAGGGCGGGGCGGGGGATCCTGGCATCCGCCACCGCTTCGACGACCCGCTCGATGTGCCCCGCCGTGGCCACGCCGATGGTGTCGCCGAGCGCGATCGTGCGGCATCCGGCGGAGTGCAGCGCCAGCGCGGCGTCGACGACGGCGGCCGTGTCGACGTCACCCTCCCATGGGTCGCCGAACGCCATCGAGACGTACCCTCGCACGGGAATACCCGCCGAGCGCGCGTCGTCGACGACGGCGACCGCCCGGGCGACAGTCCCCGCGCGGTCGGTGTTCAGGTTCGCGCGGGCGAAGGACTCGGTCGCGCTCACCACGACCGCCACCTCGCGCACCCCCGCGGCGCGAGCGTCGTCGAGACCCCGACGGTTGGGCACGAGGGCTACCGCGCGGGCACCTTCAGGCGGATGGACGGACGCCGCGACGTCGCGCGCGTCGGCGAGCTGGGGGATCCACGTCCGCGGCACGAAGCTGGTGACCTCGAGCGCGCGCGACCCTGCGGCGTACAGGCGCGAGCACAGCTCGGACTTCACCGCGGTGGGGATGACGTCGGTCTCGGCCTGGAGCCCGTCGCGGGGACCCACCTCATAGACGGTGACCTCGGCGGGCAGCCCTTCCGCCGCCTCCTGCCGCGGGCGCCGCCGCGGGGCGGGGGCGCTCACGAGGACCGCCCGCGCAGCTCGGCGAGCACCTCGGCGGCGTACTCGACCCGGATGCGGCCATCGGCGACGATCCGGGCGGCGACCTCGGCGATCTCGCCCACCTCCGCGCCCGCGCTCGCCGCGATCGTCCGAGCGTGCAGGGTCATGTGCCCGCGCTGGATCCCCTCCGCGGCCAGCGCCCGGCACGCCGCGAGGTTCTGCGCGAGGCCCACCGCGGCGATCGTCGCGGCGAGCTCGCGCGCCGTCGTGATCCCCAGCAGCTGCACCGCGGCACGTGCCGTGGGGTGGGCGCGGGTGGCCCCGCCGACCAGTCCCACCGCGAGCGGCACCTCGAGCGTGCCGACGAGATCGCCGTCGGCGTTGCGCTCGAATCGCGAGAGCGCGCGATAGGCCCCCTCCCGCGCGGCGTGCGAATGGCATCCGGCCTCCACGGCCCGGGTGTCGTTGCCGGTGGCCAGGACGACGGCGGTGATGCCGTTCATGATGCCCTTGTTGTGGGTGGCTGCGCGGTACGCGTCGGCCTCGGCGAACGCGCTCGCCGCCTCGATGTCGGCGACGACCTGCGCACCGCCGAGCAGGTCGGCGGGGAACACGGCGCGGGCGCGGGTGAGGCGCCGATCGGCTTTGTTCGTCAGGATACGCAGGAGGGTGCGGGCACCCGCGATCTCGGCGATGCGCGGTGCCAGCGCCTCGGCCATCGTGTTCACGGCGTTCGCGCCCATGGCATCCCGCACGTCGACATGCAGGTGCAGGATCACCTGCGTGCCCGTGCGCGTGGCGAGGGTGCGTACCGAGATGTCGATCGCGCCGCCGCCGAGGGACACCAGCATCGGGTCCTGCGCATCGGCGAGGGCGAGCAGCTCGTCGCGCGCCTCAAGGAGACGCAGGCGCGTGCCCTCGGGGTCGACCGCGTCGAGCAGCTGAACCTGGGCGATCATCACGTCGCCCGTCGACGAGGTGGAAAAACCCCCGGTCGCCCGGGCCATGCGCGCGGCGTTCGACGCCGCGGCCACGACCGAAGGCTCCTCGGTCGCCATCGGAACGAGTCGGTCGACCCCGTCGATGCGGAAGTTCGTGGCGATGCCGACGGGGATGCCGAGGAGACCGATGACGTTCTCCACCAGGTGATCCGCGTGCGAGAGCGACAGCCCCTCGGCGGGGTCGAGCGCGACCAGGTGCGCGGGGTCGAGGCCCGCGGCCTCTGCGACGAGGCGGCGTCGCTCGAGCGGGGTGTGGTCGCGCAGACCGGGAAGTCGGCTGGAGGGGGTCACGCGGGCTCCTTCGCGGGCGGGAGGGTGCCGCGTCGACGGCGGCGTCCCCTCGACGCTAGGTCGGCGTCGACCCGCGGGGTACGTGCCCCCGACACATCGGTCGACCGCGGGAGTGGGTGTCTCACCCATCGCCATCGCGCTCCAGACGCTCGCGCAGGTCGTCGAGGCGCACCGCGATCGACAGGCGGAAGAAGCGTTCGTCGTCGCGCCAGCCCTTACCGAGCAGAGCGTCGAGCTTCTCTAGTCGCTGCAGGATCGTGTTGGTGTGGAACGTCAAGGCCCGGGCCGTGCGGGTGGGGCTCGCGCCGTGATGGATGAACGCTCGCAGGGTCGCGAGGAGGTCGCTGCCCCGCGCGGCGTCGTGGCGCCGCACGGCCCCCAGGGCGGAGTCGAGGAACGCGTCGAGGGCGCGCCGGTCAGCGCCGATCGCAGCGGCATACGGCAGGAGCTCGTCGGCACCCACGAGCGCGTCGCGCAGTCCGAGGGCTCGCGCCAGGGCGACCGCCGAGCGCACGTCGCGGGCGGCGGCGGCGATGCCGTCGGGTGCGGCGACGGTCGTCACGGCGAGCACGTCGAGACCCATCGCGTCACGCAGCTGCCGGAACGACTTCGCGTCGATGGGTGCGGCGTGCGCCGCGACCACGAGTCCGTCGAGCTCGCCGACCAGCGCCGTCTGTCCGAGGTGGTGCGCGAGGGCGCGAGCGGCCGCGCCGCGGCGCTCCCCGGTCACGGCCAGCGCCGTCACGGCGCCGAGCAGCTGTTCATCGATGCCCGAACGGCGCAGCGCGGTGACGACGTCGGCGCGGCGCTGTGCGGAAGCGGTGACGAGGTCGACAAGCAGGTCGGAACGCTGGCGGTGATCGGTCTCCGCGACCGCCTCCTCGGAGAGGGCGAGGAGGGCGGCGACCTGACCGGCCCGCTCGATGGTGCGTCGATCGACGTCGTCGAGCGCTCGCGCGGACGGACCCACGACGATCGCCCCGAGGCCGCGTCCGCCGGCGGCGATCGGGCTGATCACCGAGACACCGGCATCCGTGTCGTCACCGCTGCGGGCCGCGTCGATGAGCGCGTCGGAGGCGTCGCCATGCATCGCGCGCACCCTGCCGGGGGCGTCCACGATCGCCACCGGTGCCTGCAGCGCGACCGAGAGCGCGGTCGCCACCGGCGCGAGCCCACCCCCGGCCAGCACCGCATCCACGAGCTCGCGATGCACCCGGTTCGCGCGGTCGCGCGCGGCGACGTGCGCCGTGAGTTCGGCGGCCGCCGCGCGGGCACGCTCGGCCTGCCGGTGGGCGTCGGCGAGGGCGGCGGCGGTCTGCAGGACGACCGAGGCGTGGTCGGCCAAGGCGGCTAGCAGAGCAGTATCGTCGGGTCCGAATGCGCGCTCGCGGCGTTCGGCGACGAAGAGCACGCCGAGCACGCGATCCTCGGAGAGCAGCGGCACCCCGAGCATCGAGACGATCCCCTCCCCCGCGACCGCCGCGTCGATGCCCGCCGTGTGCCGGTCATGATCCACCGCGTCGTAGCGGCGCACCGCGTGCGGCATCCGCGACTCGGCGATGGCGCCGACGAGCCCGCGACCGGGCGGAACGACGAGGCCGCGCAACGCAGAGGTCACCGTTCCGCGCGTGGCACGGACCCGCAAGGTCGCGTCGGTCTCATCGAACTCCGAGAGATACGCGACGTCGGCTGCGAGCAGCTCGTGCGCCCGGTCGACGAGGCGTTCGAGCACCGCGTCCGCGTCACGCATCGCCGCGAGCTCCCGCGCACTGGCGTAGAGCGCCGCCAGCTCACCGGTGCGACGGCGCAGCGCCGCGACGTCGGCGGCGGTGGGCGGTGGCGGGTCCGATGCGGCGGCCGAGGCGGGCGCGGCAGGGTCCGGCAGCGGGGTCTCGGGGCCGGACTCTGCGGCGGAGTGGAGCATGTCGACCTCAGCGCCCGCGCCGGTGCACCCGGTCCCACGCCAGGCCGGCGAGCGTCGCCGCGTGCAGGCCGAGCTGCCCGTCGTCGAAAACCGCGCGATCGGAGTGCAGAGGCGCGCGCCCGGCGGCCGGCGCGACGCCGAGGAAGACGAGCACGCCCGGTACACGTTCGAGCACGTACGCGAAATCCTCGGATGCCGGCGACGGGGCCTCGAGCACCCGCACCCGCTCCGGACCGTGCGCGGAACGCAGCGCATCGAGCACGACGGCGGTCTCATCGGGGTCGTTCACCGTCACGGGGTACGAATCGACCCAATCGATCTCGAGGCTGCACCCGTACGCGTTCGCGATCCCCGTGAGGAGCGCCGGCAGGTCGTCGCGCACGCGGGCGCGGGTGCCGTCCGAAAACGTCCGCACGTTCAGCACCAGCGTCACCGTCTCACTGAGCACGTTCCCGGCCGCCGAGTCGCTGCGGATGCCGGTCACCGACAGCACCGCGGGGTCTGTCGCGGGGAGACGACGGGCACCGAACGTCTGCACAGCGAGCACCAGTTCCGCGGCGACGGGCACCGGGTCGACTCCCTGGTGCGGCATCGCCGCATGCCCGCCCGTGCCGCGGAGGGTGAGGGTCGCCGCGCTCACGCTCGCCATCATCGGGCCGGGGCGGGTGACGAACGTCCCCGCGTCGGTCATCGTGTCGACGTGCAGTGCGTAGGCGGCTACGGGCGTGTCGCCCGCGGCATCCAGCACGCCCTCCTCGATCATCAGGCGCGCGCCGCCGTACCCCTCCTCGCCCGGCTGGAACATGAAGACCACCGCACCCGGGAGCTCCCCGCGGCGGGCGGCGAGAAGGCGGGCCGCACCGAGCAGCCCCGCCATGTGCAGGTCGTGGCCGCACGCGTGCATCGTCGCGTACGGTGACGCGAACGGCAGTCCCGTCGCCTCTGCCACGGGAAGGGCGTCCATGTCGGCTCGCAACAGCACCACGGGCCCGGGTCGCGCCCCGCGGAGCACCGCGGTGACCGACGACAGCCCCGCGCCGACGGAGACCTCGAGCCCGAGGCCGTCGAGCTCGCGGAGCAGCAACGCCTGCGTCTCGGGCAGGTGCAGGCCGATCTCGGCGACGGCGTGGAGCTCGCGCCGGACGGCGACCAGCTCGGAGACGAGCGCCGACGCCGAGTCGGCGAAGCCGTTCATCCGGCCGCCATCCGCACCCCGAGCACGGGCACGGCGTCGAGCAGATCGAGCGTGTACCGCTCGGTGGGCGCGGCCAGCAGCTGCTCGGTGGGTCCCGACTCGACGATACGGCCGTGACGCATGACGGCGATCTCGTCGCTGATGTAGCGGACGACGGCGAGGTTGTGGGAGATGAAGAGCATCGAGAGCCCGAGATTCTCCTGGAGTTCCCTCAGGAGGTTGAGTATCGCGCCCTGCACGGACACGTCGAGAGCGCTCGTGACCTCGTCCGCGATGAGTACGCGGGGCTCACCGGCGAGCGCCCGGGCGATCGTCACCCGCTGGCGCTGGCCGCCCGAGAACGCGGCCGGTGTGTCACCGGCGCGGTCGGGGTCGAGGTGCACGAGCGTCAGCAGCTCCCGCACGCGCTCCACGCGGGCGTCGCGCGAGAAGGTCCGACCGCTCGCCCGGAGGGCCTCGGCGATGGAGTCGCCGATGCTCATGCGGGGGTCGAGGGCGGAGAACGGGTCCTGGAAGACGAGTTGGAGACGCCGGCGCGCGGCGCGCGCCGCCGCTCCTCGACCGGATGCCACGACCCCGTCGGCGCGCACTTCGCCCGTCGCGGGCGGCACGAGGCCCACCGCGGCGGCCGCGATCGTGCTCTTGCCCGACCCGGATTCCCCGACGAGCCCGAGCGTCCGACCGGCGGGGACGACCAGGGATACGTCGTCGACGACGGTGACGCGGCCGTACCGCACGGACAGGTGATCGATCTCGAGGGCGTTCACACCCCCACCTCCTCGGCGAGGGCGGATGCCGCGACATTCGGCGGGATCACCGGAAGCGGGCGGGTGCGGTCGGACGTCATGTCGGGCAGGCACGCGATGAGCGCGCGGGAGTAGGGGTGGGTCGCGTCCTCGCGGATGCGTTGTGCGTCGAGCTCCTCCACGACGACACCGTCCTTCATGACGAGCACCCGGTCGCAGAAGGCCGAGACCAGCGCGATGTCGTGCGAGATGAACACGATCGCCGCTCCCGTGTCGGTCTGCGCGCGCCGGAGCACGCCCATCACCTGGCGCTGCACCGTGACGTCGAGCGCCGTCGTCGGCTCGTCGGCGATGATGAGCTTCGGTCGGCCGGTCAGGGCCTGCCCGATCATGGCGCGCTGGCGCATGCCGCCGCTGAACTGGTGCGGGTACTGCGACAGTCGCCGCGGGGCATCCGCGATGCCGACCGCCTCGAGGGCGGCGGCGGCATGCGCGCGCGCATCGGTTCGCGACATCTTCAGGTGCACCTCGGGGACCTCGGTGAGCTGCCGGCCGATGGTCAGCGCCGGGTTGAGCGAGGTCAGCGGGTCTTGGAACACCATCCCCAGCTCCACGCCCAGCGTCGAACGATCCACCGGGCTCAGCGGCCGGGTCATGTCGATGCCGTCGAAGGTGTGCGCGGTCGTGGCGATACGTGCGTCCGGGCCGAGCAGCCCCGCAAGCGCCATCGCCGTGAGCGATTTGCCCGATCCCGACTCGCCGACGATGCCGACGACCTCGCCGGGGAGGATCCGCAGGCTCACGCCCTTCACGCGTTCCACCTCGCCCCCGTCGGCCGTGGCGAAGGCCACGCGGAGGTCGGCGATCTCGGCGACCGGTTCGCCGACCGCGAGAGGCTGACGCGGTGTCGCGGCCATTCCCGCGCGGCGGGTGGGAGCGACCGCTCCCAGCGCCCGCCGGGCCACGGCACCCCGGCCGCCTCCGCGGGTGTCCGACAGCGCCTCGCTCACGAAGGTGAAGACCAGGCCCGCGAGGACGACAGCGATGCCCGGGCCGACGGCGGCGAGCGGGTTGACGTAGATGCGCGTGATGCCGTCCTGCAGCAGACGCCCCCAGTCGTACTCGGGGGCCTGCACACCGAGCCCGAGGAACGACAGACCCGCGAACGACAGCAGGGTGACGCTCGCGGTGGCCGCGGCGTTCACGAAGAGCGGGTTGGCGATGTTGGGCAGGATGTGCCGGGCCAGGATGCCGATCGGGCCGACGCCCACGACCCGCGCCGCGCGCACGTAGTCGCGGCCCGACACCGAGGAGGCGAGGTTGTAGACCAGACGGGCCATGAAGGGGATGCCGGAGATGCCGATCGCGAACATCGCGCTCATCGCGCTCGCGCCCCAGATCACGGTGAAGAAGAGCACCATGAGCAACCACGGGAACGCCAGCAGGATGTCGAGCAGTCCCGTCGCCAGGCGTCGCACGTGGCGGGGCAGGATGACGGCGATGAGCCCGTAGGCGATGCCGCCGATGGTCGACACCACGGTCGCCCCGAGGGTGAGCAGGATCGACACGCGGGCGGCGACGAGCACCCGCGAGAAGATGTCTCGGCCCAGGTCGTCGGTGCCGAACGGGTGCGCGAGGCTGGGCGCGAGCAGGCGATCGGGCACGTTCGAGGTCTCGGCCGCGGCGAGGAAGAGCACCGGCCCCGCGATCGTGAGGAAGAGGAAGAGCAGCACGCCGATGACGGCGGCGATGCCCGAGGGGGACAGAAGACGGGAGCGCCAGGTCACGGCTCAGCCCTCCGTGATCGAGGACCGCGGGTCGACGGTCACGAGGATGAGATCGACGAGAAGGTTCACGCCGAGGATGATGAGGGCGTACACGATGACGAGCCCCTGCACGATCGGGTAGTCCTTGGCCCCGACCGCGGGCACCATGACCCCGCCCATGCCGGGGATCGCGAAGACGGTCTCGATGAGGACCGTGCCGGCGATCATCCCGCTCAGCAGCAGACCGCTCACAGTGAGCGAGGCGGTGATGATGTTCGGCAGCGCGTGACGCAGGTAAACGAGGTGGCCGGGCAGGCGCTTCGCACGGGCGGTGGTCATGTATGTGGCACCGAGCACGCCCGACATCTCCACCTGCACGATGCGGGCCAGGTACGCCATGGGGCCGAGAGCGAGCGCCAGCACGGGGAGAACGGCATCCTGGGGCGTACCCCACCCGGCCGCGGGCAGCCATCTCAGCTGCACCGCGAAGAGGGCGATCAGCCCGACGGCCAGCAGGAAGCCGGGGACCGCGATGAGCATGCCGAGGACTCCCGAGACCGCGGCGTCGGCCACCTTCCGGCCGGGACGCTGGAGAGCGACGGCCGCGCCGATGCCGAGCGGCACCGCGGCGAACAGGGCGACGAGGAAGCTCAGCACGCCGAGGGTGACGGTCGCCGGGAAACGCTGCCCGATCGTCTCGGCGACCGAGCGACCGGTGCGGATCGACTCGCCGAAGTCGCCGCGCAGGAGGTTCGCCACGTAGTCGAGGAACTGCACCGGGATCGGCTTGTCGAGACCGAGCTCGGCGCGGGTCGCGGCGACGAGCTCGGGCGAGGCTTGGATGCCGAGGGCCGCCCGCACGGGGTCGCCCGGCACGAGATGCACGAGGAAGAACGAGGCGACGACCACCACGACGAGCGAGACGAGGAGGCGGCCGAGACGGCGCAGGAGAAAGGTCACCCGGGGCGACAGCCGCGGGGCGGGCGCGCGCCCCTCCGCCCGCACCGCGAGGGCCGCGGTGGGGGCGCCGGCCAGGTCGGCGACGGCGGGCGGAGGGGTCGCGGTCATGTCAGCCCTGCATCCGGATCGAGGTCGGGTTGAGGAAGTTCGGCTGCTCGAAGGTCGCGCCGCTCATGTAGTTCGGCAGGATGTTGTCGATCACCGGGAAGGTGTCGAACCGGTCGATCAGCTTCTTCTCGGCCTGCTGCCAGAGTCCGCACGCGGCATCCGGCGTCGCGGTCTTCGCCTGAGCGGCGAGGGCGTTGTACTCCGGGTTGTCGACGAACATGAAGTTCAGCCCGCCCTGGTCGGGAGTCGCTCCGCCGAAGAACAGGTCGAGCACGACGGGGCTGCCCGGGGCGATCTGCACCCAGCCCGTGTCCCAGTCGAAGCTCGTGTAGAGCTGGTCCGACCAGGCTGCGGCGTCGTTCGCCGACAGTTCGGTGACGACGCCGAGCTTGTCCCAGGTCTCCTTGACGAGCTCGGCGGCGGGGGCGTGCGAAGCGGTCGGCGCGTCGTAGATGAACTTCACCGTCAACGGCTGGCCGTTCTTCTGGCGGATGCCGTCGGATCCGAGGGTCCAGCCGGCCTGGTCGAGCAGTTCCCCGGCGCGGTCGAGATCGGTGGCCGGCAGAGACCAGCCGGGCGGGTCCTGCACGCACAGGAGGGGCGTCTTCATGACGAGGCCGCTGGAGGGCAGGCCCGTCGCCCCGGCGATGACCGGTCCGACCTCGTCGCGGTTGATCGCGGTCGACAGCGCCTCGCGCACGAGCGGGTCGGAGAACGGTCGTCCCTCCCGCTCGTTGAAGAGGATCTGTCCGACGGGGTTGCGCACACCCGTGTACTCGATCCCCGCCCCCTCGAGACGGTCCTGGTCGGGACCGGTGACCACACCGGTGTTCAGCTCCCCGGAGAGCAGGAGGTTGGTGACGGTGCTCTGGTCGGACACGATGCGGGTCTCGATCGTGTCGGGCAGGCCCTCCGTGTCGCCGGTGACCCCGTAAGGTCCCCAGGTGTAGCCGTCGCGCTTGGTGAAGACGTAGGCGTCGCCCGGACGCGCTTCGCTGAGCTGGAACAGACCGGTGCCGTCCGTGGTGTCGGACAGCGAGGCGATGTCGGCGAGGCCCGCGTCGCAGACCATCATGATCGAGCCGAGGTTGACCGCCAGGAACGGGTCGTTGACGGTGCTGGCGACCGTGACGACGTTGCCCTCGGCGGTCGCGGAGACGGCCTCGGTGATGACGGTGCCGTACGAGAAGGTCGCGTTGGCCGGGTCGGCGTTGTAGTTGAGGTTGTCGGCCACGGTCTGCGCGGTGAACGGCGAGCCGTCGGCACAGGTGATGCCGTCTTTCAGGGTGAAGGTGGCGGAGGTGCCCTCGTCGGTCCAGCTCTCGGCCAGCCACGGCTCGTACCCGCCGTCGGGCGTGACGTAGATGAGCGACTCGTACGCGATCGTGACCACGTCGAAGGTGTCGGGAGAGACCGTCTTCATGGGGTCGAGGTCGCCCGGGTCGTCGCTGATCGCTTTGACGAACGTGCCGCCCGAGACGACCGAGCCCCCACCTCCCCCGTTGTCGGACGGCGCGGCGCACGACGCCAGTGTCAGTGCGAGGAGGGCGGCCCCGGCGGCCGCCGGGACGAGGGTGCTGCATTTCATGGCCTTGCTCCTTGATTCGGGTGAAGCGTCAGTGGTGCCAGACGTGGTGCTCGAGGGGTGGTGCGGGCGGGTGGTGCGGGCGTGTCAGCGCGCGGGGATGGGCGCGGCGAGGTGGCTCAGGGGGCCGGCGGCTTTCACCGACACCTTGAGAGTGGGACGGGCCGTGTACGACAGCGACGTCTCGAGGACGTCGACGATCTCGACCGCGAGGGGATCGGCCCCCGCCTGGATGGCCTTAGCGATCGCCGCTTCCGAGGCGGCCGCGATCGCAGCATCCCGGTCGTCGGCGTCGGAGATCTGCTCGGCACGGCCTCCCGCGAGGGAGATAGCCGCACCGACCGCGTTGGCGACGTCGGCCCGGTCGGGACGCAGGACGTCGCCGGCACCCGGCAAGTCGTCGGGGACGAGGAGGGCGCCACCGCCCACGACGACGAGGGGGAGGTCGACCCGGCCGAGCGACAGGCGCTCGACGGCCTCCTCGATGCGCTCGTGAGCGTGGGCGAGGGCGCGGCTCAGCAGGTCGCGCTGCCCCGACGACAGCGTCGGCAGCGAGCGGCCTGGGATGCCGTGGCCGGCCGCTGCGGCGGCATCGGTCAGTGTGGCGGTGGAGCCGCCGAAGAGCAGCCCCTCCTCGGCGATGCGGTAGCCGACCGAGCGGGGGCCGACGGCACCGGTGCGCGGGTCGATGACCGTGCCGCCGCCGATACCGAGGCTGAGGATGTCGGGCATGCGGAAGTTCGTGCGCACGCCGCCGATGTCGCGGGGGAGCGTGGACTCCCGAGGGAAGCCGTCGACGAGCACGCCGAGGTCGCTCGTGGTGCCGCCGACGTCGACCACGATGGCGTTCTGCGCGCCGGAGAGGAACGCCGCGCCTCGGATCGAGTTCGCCGGTCCGGAGCCGATGGTCAGCACGGGGTAGCGCACGGCGTAGCCGAGCGACATGAGTGTGCCGTCGTTCTGCGCGAAGAACGTCGCGACGTCGAGGCCCTCCTCCGCGACGACGTCGACGAGCGCGCGTGTGACGTCGCTCGCCACGCCGCGCAGGGCAGCGTTCAGCACGGTGGCGTTCTCTCGCTCGAGGAGTCCGTCGGGACCGATGTCCTGGCTGAGGAACACCGGGACCGCCTCGCCGAGGTGGTCGTGCACGAGCTGCTCGACCTCACGCTCCTGCTCGGGGGAGGACGGGCTGAAGATGCCGCAGACGGCGACGCTGTCGAAACCGCCGCCCAGACCGTCGAGGAAGCGACGGATGCCGTCGCGATCGAGCGGGGAGATGGGCGTGCCGTCGACCATGTGCCCGCCGCCGAGCATGGCCGCACCGGCCAGGACCTGGTCGCTGAGGTCGTCGGGCCATCCCGTGAGCGGCGGCCACTCGGTCGCGGCCGGCGCGCCGAGGCGCACGAGCGCGACCCGGTCGAGTCCGCGTCGCGCGACGATCGCGTTGGTGGCGTGGGTCGTGCCGAGCATCACGCGCGACACGCGGTCGCGGTCGTCGCCGAGCTGCGAGAGCACCGCGGCGATCCCCGCCCGGATGCCGCCGATGACGTCGGCCGTCGTGGGCTGCTTGGTCCAGGCGATGACCGAGCCGGTGGCATCCACCACGACCGCGTCGGTGTTCGTGCCACCGACGTCCACGCCGATGGACAGGTCGCGAACGGCGCTCATCGCGCATCCTTCCGCTCGAAGGGGACGTAGGGCAGGTCGTAGCCGAAGGCGCGGGGGCCGGCGAGCTCGAGGCCCCGCTCGGTGCGCCACAGCGGGTCGCACGCCCACGCGAGCACCGACACGCGCTGGCCGTACCGAAGCATCTCGGTGGAGATCGCGTGGCCCGTCTCGAGGTCGACGACGGTGATGAGATCGGGCACCGTGGCCAGCACTTCGCCGTCTTCCAGGACGACGAGGTTCTCGTTGCGCAGCTCGACGCGCTGCAGACGCCCGCGGTCGTCGCCGATGCCGGCGATCGTGATGGAGCCGCGGACGAAGCCGCCCTCGGTGCGCCGGGAGACGTCGACGATCTTGCCGGTGATCAACACGTCGGCGTCGAGCTCCGCGGCGACCGCCGTCACCGGGTCGGTGGCCTCGAGGAGCGCGTGACCGACGCGGATCGCGGTGCTGATCGTGCCCGGGATGACGGCCCCCGGGGCCGTCTCGGCGGTGAGCAGGTAGTGCGCGCCGAGGCAGATGCCGCCGGCGGCGACGGTGACCGCGCGGGCGTGCCGCTCGAGCCAACCCAGGTCGACGGTGCGCAGCGTGACGACGTTTCCGACGACGTCGCTCAGCACGGCGAAGTCGCACGGCACTCCGGCGACATTCGTGGAGATCATGGTCGCCTCGGGAAACGCGCGGCCCATGCCATCGGCATCCAAAAGTGCAACGCCGAGGCGGGCGGCCCAGCCGGCCGGGGAGACGCCGTTGCTGCCGCCGATTTCAGCGGGCATGATCGCGGTGATCCTGCGCCCCGCGACGCGCTCGGCCTCGTGCAGGAGCGTCTCGATCTGCTGCACCGACGAGAGCATCTCGATTCCGACGGTGGGAGCGCCGATGCCGCTCATCATGATGACCGCGTCGTCCGGCCCGAGGTCGTCGACCGAGAGCAGCCGCACCGGGCCGTGCTCGCGGATCGCGCGTTCGGTGGTGAGCTGCGAGGTGTAGACCGCCCCTCCGCCGCCGGTGCCGAAGATCGCGGCCCCCGCGGCGAGGGCGGCGATGTCGTCGGCGGTGACGTGCTCGGGGGCGCGGACCGCGGTCGGCGGGACGAGGGACGGGGATGCCATGACACGACCCTAGGCAGCACTCGGGCGACCGACAATGTGGTGGCGCGACAGGGAATCGGCGTACATTGTGCTTGTGGCACAGCTCACCACCTCGGACCTCCTCTCCCAGGCTGAACGTCTCGGCGTCGCTCTCGCCGCGGGCCCCCGCGGCGGCGCCGTGATCGAGCGCGTCGACGTCGCCGCGCTGTCGGAGCTGCCCTCCCTCCCGGCGGGGACGCTCGCCGTCGTCGCGGGAGACGATCCGCCCGCCTCGTACCTCGTCGACGTGGCCCTCCGGCAGGCGAGCGCGCGGGGTCTCGCCGGCCTGGTGATGCCGGCCGGCTTCGCGCCCGCCGAGACCGCGAGCGTGCTCGCCGAACGCGGGGGCGTGCCCGTGCTCGTGTCGCTCGCGGCGCGAGCCCCCGACCTCGCGGTCACGATCGACCGCGTCATCAGCGGCGGCGCCGCGGAGTCGATGACGCGCGCGGCGTTCGCGGTCGAGAAGGCGACGGCCGCCGCGTCCGCCGGCGCATCCGACGCCGTGGCCGCGATCCTCGATGCCGCCGGCACCGCGCTCGGCGTGCGGGTGCGCCTGCAGGACGACCCCTCGACGTCGTGGACCGACGCCGACGCCGTCTTCGCCGGCGAGGTGCCCATCGGACGGCTCGTCGCGGAGACCTCGGACCCCGCGGCGACGGTGGCCCTCCCCGTCGTCGCCTCCCTCGTGTCGCGGGCCATGCAGCGGCACCTGCAGGATCGCTTCGCCCCCAACCAGTCCCGCGCCGACCTCATCGTCGAGCTGATCCTCGCCGAGGCCGGTCGTGTCGACGGCTTCGTCGCGCCCGCCGCGCGCCTCGGCCTGCCCTTGCAGTTGTCGCACGCGGTGGCCTGGATGCGGCCGCAGCACCGCGTCGACACGGGGCTGCGCGCGCCGCGCTTCGTGGAGGCGGCCCTGGAGCTGTTCACGCTGCAGCTCATCGAGGACCGCGACGAGCTCTGGCACATCGCGTTCCTCCAGGACGACGTCATCCTCGTCAGCAGCGAGGACCACGGCGCCGGCGATCATCAACGACGCCTCCGCGACGTCATCGTGCGCGTGCAGGAGCAGGCGCGCCGGCTGGCGGGCGACGACTGGACGTACACGGTGGGCCTCGGAACGCCTCAGACGGGTGCCGCAGGGCTCCGGCAGACGGCCGCCGAGGCGCGCGTCGCCGCCGACTCGGCGATCGCGGCCGGACGACTGGATGCCATCGAGCTCACCGACGTGACGGGGCTGCGGCGTCTGCTGCTCGACTTCTACGCCTCCCCGGTCAGCCGCAACCTGCTCGACGACCTGCTGCATCCGCTCGACGCGCTCGGCGCGGAGCGATCGGCCACCGCCGTGCGCACCCTGCTGTCGTACCTCGGCAACCGCAACTCGCTGGCCCAGGCCGGACGCGAGTTGAACCTCCATCCGAACGCCGTGGGCTACCGCATCCGCCGCGTGCGCGAACTACTCGACGTCGACCTCGACGACCCCGACACCCGCTTCGCCGTCGAACTGGCGTGCCGTGTGCGGCTCATCGGGTCAGGACGCTGACGTCCTCGCACGCGAGGTGTGCCCGGGGCACAGATCGACCCCTCGATCCTGTGCCCTGGAGACGATGAGCCGGGATCGGGCTCCGGGTAGCGTCGAAGGCATGCTCTCCACCGATTTCCGTGCGCTCGGACTCGAGGAGATCCGCGGCACGCTGGGCGAACCCGAGGGGCCCTCGCTGCAGAAGATCACCGATCGCCTCGACGAGAACTGCCTGCGCTTCCTCGCCCACTCCCCCTTCGCCACGCTCGCCACGGCTGACCGCGACGGACGGTGCGACAACTCGCCGCGGGGCGACTACCCGGGCTTCGTGCGGGCGATCGACGACCGGACGGTCGCGATCCCCGATCGCCTCGGCAACAAGATCGCCGACTCGATGCGCAACATCGTCGACAACGGCCACGCGGCTCTGCTGTGCTTCGTGCCCGGCATGAGCGAGACGCTGCGCATCAACGGCACCGCGATCGTCACCGACGACCCGACGCTGCTGCGCACGCTCGAGCAGGACCACACCGTGCCGGACCTCGCGATCGTGCTGCGCATCGAGCAGGTGTACCTGCACTGCGGTCGCGCGCTGCTGCGCGGCGGTCTATGGGACGCCGACATGCAGGACCTTGCGACCCAGGTACCGAGCTCGGGCCAGATCTGGGCGAGTACCTCGGGCTGGGATGCCGCGGTCGGCGACGTCATCGACGACGCCATGACCGGCGCCTACCAGGCGCTGTACTGACGTGCGCACCCGAGAGGGGCTGATGCCCCTGGTGGTCCGGGAGATCACCCGCGAGACGCCCGACATCGTCAGCATCCGGATGCAGAACGCCGACGGCTCCCCCCTGCCGGCGTGGCAGCCGGGAGCGCACGTCGACGTGCAGCTCATCACCCGGCACGAGCGCCAGTACTCGCTGTGCGGCGACCCGGCGGACACCGCGTCGTACCGCATCGCCGTGCGCCGCGAGGAGCTCTCCCGGGGCGGCTCGCACTACATCCATGCGTTCCTCCGCGACGGCAGCACGGTCTGGGTGCGGCCGCCGCGCAACCTCTTCGAGCTCGGCGAGGCCCCGGCGTACCTTCTGCTGGCCGCCGGGATCGGGGTGACGCCGATCCTCGCGATGGGGCGGCACCTGGCATCCACCGGTGCGGACTGGCGCATGGTCGTGGCCGTCCGCGAACGCGACGGGGTCGCGTTCGCCGACGAGATCGCCGCCCTGGGCGAACGCGCGCGCGTGCACGTCAGCGGCGAGCACGGCCGCCTCGACCTCGCCGCGGTCCTCGGCGCGATCGCCCCCGGCACCGACGTGTACGCCTGTGGTCCCGCGGGGTTCACCGACGCGTTGCTCGCCCTCGCCCCGACGCTGCCCGAGGGATCCGGCATCCACCTCGAACGGTTCGAGCCGCGGAAACGGGAGTTCGGCCCGAGCAAGCCCTTCACCGCGACCGCCGCCCGCTCGGGCGTCACCGTCGAGGTGCCCGCGACCCGGTCGCTGCGCGAGACGTTGCAGGGGGCGGGGGTCGCGGTGAGCGGGTCGTGCCTGCGCGGCGTGTGCGGGTCGTGCGCGATCCCGGTGCTCGACGGCGCGGTGGAGCACCGCGACTCGCTCACCGTCGACGACGACGCCCGCGTGATCTACACGTGCGTGTCGCGTGCGCGGGCGGGCTCGTCGCTGGTGCTCGACGTCTGAGGGCGACGCGTTCCGCCCTGCCCGGCCTCGCCCCCCGCGCTGTTCGCGCCGAGCCGTCCGCGCCGCACCGTGAGCGCCTCGCCGAGCGCCGATAAACGCCGTTCCTGCCGAGACACGCCGCGACACCGCGTGTCTCCGCCCAGACGGCGTTTATCGCCCCCATCCCGTCGCACCCCCGCGCCACCGCCGCGCCGCCCCGCCGCGACGCCCGCGGCCGCCCCGCTCAGCGCCGATAAACGCCGTTCCTGCCGAGACACGCCGCGACACCGCGTGTCTCGACAGCGGGAGCGTTTCTCGCCGCCGCCGCGCCGCGCACCTTTGCCCCGCCGCCGCGCCCTCCCCGCGCGGACGCCGCCTCACACCGCCCGGTGCGTGAACCGCCCGCCGAGCAGGGTCGCAGCGACCGGCATGCTGCGCAGAGCATCGCGATCGCAGGAATAGGGGTCCGCGTCGACCACGACCAGGTCGGCCGGCTGCCCCACCGCCGTCTTCGTCCGACTGCTCGCGGCGAGCGCGACGTCGAGCGGCAGGCGTTGTTCGGGATGCCATGCGTCGCGGTCCCCGCGACTGCGCGCCGTCGCCGCGGCGATCGCGTGCCACGGGTCGAGAGGGGCGACGGGGGCGTCGGAGCCGAGGCGCAACTCGGCTCCCGAACGATGGAGCGATCCGAACGCGAAAGCCCGCCCCGTGCGACCGGCCCAGTGCAGGTCGGCGATATCGCGGTCGTCCATGGCGTGCTCCGGCTGCACGCTCGCGACCAGTCCCGCCCTACGGAACCGCGCGAAGTCCGCATCGCGCACGAGCTGGGCGTGCTCGATGATGCCCGGCATCCCGAGTTCCTCGAACACCTCGATCACCTCGGTGTTCGCGCGGTCGCCGATCGCGTGGACGGCGGGCAGGATGCCACCCTCTCCCGCGCGCACGAGCAACCGGCGCAGTTCCTCGACGGGGACGCTCTGCACCCCGCACCCGTGCTCGGCGTGTGGGTCGGCTCCGGGGTAGGGGTCCCAGCACCAGGCGGTGCGGGTGTTCAACGAGCCGTCGGAGACGACCTTGAGCCGGCCCATGGTCACGAGGCCGTCCGCGTCGAGGTCGTCGCCGGTGCGCAGCCCCGCGGCGAGCGCCTCCTCGAGCCGGTCGGGCCACACCGAGGCGTCGACGCGGAGGGAACGCACCCCGGCGGCGACCCGCTCGGGCCACTCGCGGAAGTTCGGCACGTTCTCGTAGTCGACGATCCCGACGATCCCGCGACGCGCCGCCGCCTCCGCGACCTCGCCGTATGCCTCGACCGGAATGGATGCCGCTTGCTGGAAGCGCTGCAGCGCGGCGATCCACTCGAACTCGGCGACGACGCCGCTGTCGTCCGGCCTGAGGCCGAGCCGCTCGGCGCCGCGGGAGTTCATCCACCCGGCGTGGAGGTCGCCACTGACGAGTACCACGGGGTCGTCGGGGAACGCCTCGTCGAGGGCGCGCAGCGAGGTCGGCGTCGTCCACAGCCCGTCGCGGTAGCCGTAGCCGACGAGCACGCCGTCGGTGCGCGGCGCTCCCGCGCGCAGCGCCCGGCGCACGGCTTCCGCGACCTCGTCGGGACCGTTCGTGCCGCCGACGTCGACGCGGCGGCTGGAGATGACCCACTGCGTGAAGTGCACGTGGGCGTCCCACAGGCCGGGGCCGACGAAGCGGCCGTCGAGGTCGACGACCTCGCCCGCGGTCGGCTCCGAACTCGTCGGGACGATCGCGACGATGAGACCGTCGCGCACCACGACATCGACGGGCGCGCCGCCGCCGTACGGGCGGACCGAGCGCAGAGTGAGCGTGCTCACAGTGCCGGCACCGGGGAGCCGACGAGCCCGAACAGATCCTTGGGATCGTCGGGGGCGGCCACGAGGTCGATCTCGAGCGCGAGCTCGGTGCCCGCGACGCTGTCGCGCAGGAACCGCAGCGCCGAGAAGTCCTCGATCGCGAAGCCGACTGAGTCGAAGATAGTCACCTGATCATCGGCGGTGCGACCGGGTCGCCGGCCGGAGAGCACCTCCCAGAACTCGGTCACGGGGAAGTCCGCGGCGACGCGCTGGATCTCGCCCTCGATCCGCGTCTGCGGCGTGTACTCGACGAACACGGGCCCGCGCGAGAGGATCGCCGGGTCGAGCTCGGTCTTGCCGGGGCAGTCGCCGCCGATCGCGTTGATGTGCATTCCGGATGCCACATCGGCGTCGCTCAGCACGGTCGCCGCCGCTTTGTCGGCGGTACAGGTCGTCACGATGTCGGCGCCGCGGGCGGCATCCGACGCGGAGTCGCACACCACGATGTCGAAGCCGAGCGGGGCGAGGTTGCGCACGAGCTTGGCCGTGGCGGCGGGATCGACGTCGTAGACCCGCAAGCGGTCGACGCCGAGGATTCCGCGGAAGGCCAGGGCCTGGAACTCGGCCTGACTGCCCGCACCGATCATGGCCATCGTTGACGCGTCGGCGCGGGCGAGACGGCGCGCGACCATCGCCGAGGTCGCCGCGGTGCGTAGTGCCGTGAGAAGCGTCATCTCCGACAGGAACACCGGGTAGCCGTTGTGCACGTCGGCGAGCACGCCGAACGCGGTCACGGTCTGATACCCGCGGCCGGGATTGAACGGGTGCCCGTTCACGTACTTGAACGCGTACGTGTCGGGGTCGCTGATGGGCATGAGCTCGATCACGCCGAAGGGCGTGTGGCTGGCCATGCGTTCGACCTTGTCGAACGACGGCCACCGGCGGTAGTCCGCCTCCAGGTAGGCGACCATGTCGGTCATGAGTCGCTCAGCGCCGTGCGTGGCGACCCATCGCACCATGGCGTCCACGCCAACGAATCCGGTCATCGTCTGTTCTGTTCCTCTCGGGGGCGGATGGCATCCATGCGGTCGGCCAGGCCCGGGTTGGCGTAGGGGCCGGGGGCGCGCAGCGCCGCGATCACGCGGTCGACGACGGCATCCGGCTTGTCCTGACTGAGTTTCTGCTTCGCCTCGACGCGGGTCACGGGCAGGCGGAAGCCGACCGTTCCGTGCACGATGCGCTCGGCGTACGCCGTGTTCTCGAGGCTGTGGTGCATCAGGAAGGGGTTCGGCAGTGGCGCCTCGAACCGCGTCACGAGCCGATCGAGCACGGAGAGGTTCTCGTCGTCGCTCAGGATCTCGGGGATGCCGTACAGGTGCGCCACGACGAAGTTCCACGTGGGCACGGCGGGCGAGGTGTCGTACCAGCTCGGCGAGACGTACCCGCTGGGTCCCGACACGATCACCAGGACCTCGTGGGCGCCGAGCTCGTGCAGCGCCTCGTCGGGGCGGCCGACGTGGCTCACGAGGGCGAGGCCGTCGGCGGTGGCGTCGACGAGCACCGGGTAGTGGGATGCCACGAGCCCGCGCCCCGGGATGTGGCTGACGAGCGTGGCCCAGGGGTTCTCGTCCACGAGCGCGCGGACCGCGTCGAGGTCATCGAGGGCGTAGTCGGCGTTGTGCCTCATGCCGCCGCCTCCCCGCGCGGCGGGCCGAAGACGAGCACGAGCTCGGCCGGCTCGGCGGAGGCGTTGCGCACGCCGTGCCGCAGACCGGCCGGGGCATACGCCGCGTCCCCCGCCGCGAGCACGCGCTCGTCGCCGTCCGTCGAGAACACGACCTCGCCGCGCGTCACGATGTACATCTCGTCGCTGCTCTCGGCCGAACAGCTGTCCGCCGCCCCGGTCAGGTGCCGGTGCTCGCCCTCGGACGCACCGGGGGCCAGGTGGTAGAGCATCACGTGGGCGCCGAGGGCCGTGGTATCCGCGAAGTACCACTCGATGCCGACCCGACCCTCCCCCTCGTACAGGCTCCAGTCGTGGTGACCGTCGCCGCGTCGTTGTATTTGCGTGCCGGCCTCACATCGCGGGGACGGCGGTCGCGTCGACCGCGAACGCCGCCAGGTCGTCGGTGGTGTCGCCACCCGTCGCGAGCTCGGCCAGGGCCAGACCGATCGCGGGCGTGAACTTGAAGGCGTGCCCCGCCCCGAGCGCCACGATGATGTCCGGGTGCTCGATGAGCGGCCCGATGACGAAACGGCGGTCGGGCGTGAGCGCGTACTGGCACGTGACCGTGCGCAGCAGCTCACCGCTGGAGGGGATCGTCGCGGCGAGGAAGGCCGCCAGCTCCGCGGTGCGCTCGGGCGAGGGCACGAAGGTGCGCTCGGCGGGCGTCATGCAGTTCTCCGACACGTCGCGCGCGGCCTTGACGGTCGGCTCCCCGTACGTCGGGAACCCGTAGAAGCACTGCTCGTCCTCCCAGATCCACACCGGGAAGCGATCGGGGTCGAACGCCCCGGGGTCGGCGGGCGCGAAATAGCTGACCTGCTCCTGCATCACCTCGAGCGGGATCCGGATGCCGAGCGGCTCGAGCAGCTCGTTCGTCCACGCGTCCGCGGCGACGACGACCCGGCGCGCCCGCACATCGCCGCCGGAGGTCGAGACGACGACGGCCTCGCCGTCGGGGCGGAGGCGATCGACGCGGGTGCGATCGCGCAGACCGGCGCCGAGGACGCGCGCGTGCATCTGCAGGGTCGCGACGGTGCGGGCGGCGTGGGCGATCCCCGAGTCGGGGGTGTACACGCACGTCACCCCGTCGGGGACCGCGAACTGCGGCCACCGCGCGCGCACCTCGTCGGGGCCGAGCAGTTCGAACGGCACGCCGCTGTCGGAGAGGCTGCGCGCGAAGTCGGCCGCGTCGTACGGGCCGTCGTCGGGGATGAACACCACGCCGCCCGTGATGGTCAGCAGGCGTTCGCCGGTGGCCGCCTCCAGCGCCGCCCACTCGCGATAGGCCGCCTGCGCGAAGCGCACGTATGCGGCCGATCCGTACGAGGTGCGCACGATGCGCGAGGTGTCGTGCGAGGCGCCACGCACGTGCCCGAGCTCGAACTGCTCGAACGCGACAACGCGGACGCCCTGACGAGCCAGGTGGTACGCGGCCGCGCTGCCGAGCGCGCCGAGTCCCACGACGGCGACGTCGAATTCCTCCATGACGGATCCTCCCGAGAGCCGGACGGGCGCCCGGCGAATACCGGCAATTATTCGAATCGCTCGTCGCGGCCCTGTTACGGTCACCATCAGCAGCAATTCATCGCCGACCACTTTGCAGAATCGAGGGGATGCCGTGACCGCGCGCGTCGAGCAGGCCGTCGCGATCCTGCGTGCGGTCGCCGGACGCGCCGACCCGACCGCCCCACGCTCCCTCGCCGCGATCGCCCGCCCGGCCGGCATCGGGCTCAGCACCGCCTCGCGCCTCTGCGCCGAGCTCGCCGACGCGGGACTCCTCCGGCGGGCCGACGGCTACGGCACGTACGGCGTGGGCGCCCGGGCGGTCGCGCTGTCGGGACGCGCCGCCGCGGCCCTCGGCCCGACCGTGCACTTCGAGCTGCACCGCCTCGCGCAAGACACCGCCGAGACGGTCGTGCTGGCCGCCCCCGAGAGCGGTGGGGCGCGGATCGTGGCGACCGTCGCGTCGGGGTGGACCCTGCACGTGCCCGCGGTAATCGGCGACCGCGTGGACGACCCGCGGCGCGCGCTCGTGCGGGCGGCGTCGCCCGACGGCGCCGGCGAGGTGGTCGTGGAGTCGCAGATCGGCCGTGCCGTCGAGATCGCCGTCGCCCTCACCGCCCCCGACGGTCGTCGTGTCGCCGTTCTCGCGGTGTCGCTCCCGGTGTACCGCGCCGCCCGTGCACGCCCGCGCATCCGCCGCCTGTTGACCGACGCCCGTCACGCGTTCGAGCGGGCGCTCGCGCGGACGCACCGCCCGGCGCCCACGCGCGACGGCGGGCCCGCTCCCGTCGCCGGGTCCGGCGTCGGACCGACCCGGGCGATCGAGGCAGCCGTGCGGATGGCGGAGGTCATCGCGGACTCCCCCCGTTCCGTCACGGCCGCCGCCTCCGCGATCGGGCTGCGCCTCGACCGCGCGCGTCGAGCGGCCGACGCTCTCGTGCGCACGGGCCTGCTCGCCCGCGACGCCGAGACCGACGCCCTCCACGTCGATCCCGCGGTCCACGCGTGGCACCGTGCCGCCTTCGCCCCGACCCTCGCGCTCGACGGTCCCGCCCGCACGGCCGCGACCGCGGAGCGGGTCGGCGCGTGCGTCTTCGTCACGACGCTCACCGGCATGCGCAGCTTCACGATGGTCGAGCACATCGAGCCGCTCGGGGAGGGACTGCGCATGGCGCCCTGGCTCGGCCGCCCGCACCCCCTGGTCGGTTCCGACGGCGGCCCCACGCTCGCGATGGATTTCGACGCGGCCCAGCTCGCGCAGCTCTTCCCTCGGCGCCACGGCGCTGCGGAGTACGAGCAGTTCGTGCGCCGCGTCGAGCGGGTGCGCGCCGACGGGACGCTCACGATGCGCTCGATCGACGAGTTCGGCATCACGTCGGTCTCGGCCCCGGTCCGCGACGCCGCTGGTCTCGTCGCGGCCGCGGCGTGCATCGTCGGGGCGACGGAAGACGTCTCGGCGCGGCTGCCCGAGCTCCGCGAGGCCGCCCGCGCCCTCGCCGCGGACCTGTCCCGTGACCTCGGCGCGACGTGCGCGGCATCCATCCCCGTCCTCGCCGGGGTGGGGTCCGCGCCCATACCGTCGCCCCACTGACGCGGGCTATCGTCGCTCGCACACGACCCGAAGGACCCCGGATGCCGTTCACCCCCGACCCCGCGATCTTCTACGACACCGCGGGAGACCCCTCTGCGCCGACGGTCGTGCTGATCGCCGGCGGCGGCGCGCAGCTCATCGCCTGGCACGTCGACTTCGTGTCCGCGCTCGTGGGACGCGGCCTCCACGTCGTGCGCTTCGACAACCGCGACGTCGGCCTGTCGGCCCGCTTCGGCGGTCCCGACGACATCGACGGCGGCTACGGTCTCGAGGAGATGGGCGACGACGTCATCCGCGTGCTCGACGACCTCGGGATCGACGCGGCGCACCTCGTCGGGCACTCCATGGGCGGGATGATGGCGCAGATGGCCGCGATCCGGCATCCGCAGCGCGTGCACAGCCTCGGCCTGCTCTCCACGATCCCGGGCCGCGACCCGCGCTACATCCTGCACGACGAGCGTCCCGAGCTCATGCGGGAACCGGTCCGCTACAGCCGCGACGAGGTGCGCGCCGGAGCGAGGGCTTTCGCCGCCTCTACCGCCGGCGAGCGCTACCCGCTCGACGTCGAATGGAACACGTGGGCCGCCGTCGAGGCGTTCGACCGCGGCTACGCCCCGGAGGGCTTCTCCCGTCAGTGGTCCGCGCTGCTGCGCGCTCCCGAGCGACTCGAGGCGCTCCGCGCGCTCGACGTTCCCGCACTGGTGTTCCACGGCCGCGACGACGACGTGCTGCACTGGAGCGCCGCCGTCGACATGGCCGAGGCCCTGCGCTCCGCCGAGGTGCAGGTGCACCCCGGTATGGGGCACTTCATCGTGCCCGAGCTGTGGCCCGAGCTGATCGCCGGTATCGAGCGCGCCGTCGAAGCCGGCGAGGCCCGCCGCGCCTGACTCGCAAGCGTTCGAATCGTCGACGCCCGCGGCCACGGCCCTGGACCGGCACGCGCCGCATCAGCGACCGGCTGCAGCGGAGATCCCTGCGCCCGCGCGCAGCATCAGTGCCCGGCGTCGGCGGAGGCGTTGCGGCGCACGACCCGCTGCACCCCCGTCACCACCCCGACGATCATCAACCCGAGCGCCAGCCCGAATACCGCGGACATCGCCGTCTCCACGATCCACACGACGACCGGACCCGCCGCCTCGATCGCGTGCGTCACGAGGTGGACGAGCTCGTAGGGGCCCGCCCAGAACGTCTCCTCGAGGTTCTGCAGCACGAGGTGCCCGCCGACCCACAGCATCGCGACGGTGCCGATGACGCTGATGACGCGGAAGACGGCGGGCATGGATGCCACGACCCGCACCCCGAAGCGTCGGACCGCACGCGAGGGGCTCTTCATGAACCGCAGCCCGATGTCATCCACCTTCACGAGGAGCGCGACGGCGCCGTAGACGACGAGCGTCATGGCGAGGCCGATGACGAGGAGTGCAGCGAGCGTCATCCAGATGCTGAGCCCGGGGTCGAGGCTGGACAACGCGATCAGCATGATCTCGGTGCTGAGGATCAGATCGGTGCGCACGGCGCCCAGCACGAGCTTCTTCTCGTCGCGGGGCTCGTCGGAGTCGTGCTCACCGTGGCTCACGCCGAACCACTCGAGCACCTTCTCCGCGCCCTCGAAGCACAGGAAGCAGCCTCCGATGATGAGCAGGTACGGCAGAACCCACGGTGCGAAGGCGGTCAGCAGCAGCGCGATCGGGATGATGATCACGTACTTGTTGATGATGCTGCCCAGCGCGATCTTCCACACCACGGGCAGTTCCCGCGCCGGGGACAATCCCTGCACGTACTGAGGGGTCACGGCCGCGTCGTCGATGACGACGCCCGCGGTCTTGGCGCTCGCGCGCATCGCGGCGCTGAGGATGTCATCGACGACGGCGAGCAGACCGACCGACATGTGCGTATCTCCCGGGGGGTGAGGATGCCGGCGTGTGCACGCCGCGGGACGACACTAGCGGGTGCGCGGTGGATGCCGCGGTGGCTGGCGTCGCCGCCCGTCCCCTGTCGAGAGCCCGTCGGCGTGGCTAGGGTGATCCTCACGGGATCGGCAGGGGGAGCACATGTCATTCATCACCCGCGGCTTCGGCGGTCGTCGTCGGGAACGCGATCCCCGCCTGCCCCCGGGCCAGACCCTCGTGTCGGACTGGCCGGTGCTGTCGGCGGGGCCGACCCCCGCGGTCGACGCCGCGGCGTGGGAGTTCGCGATCGGCACCGAGAAGGGCGTCCATCGCTGGAACCTCGAGGAGTTCCAGGCGCTCGGCATGGAGGACGTCACGGTCGACATCCACTGCGTCACGCACTGGACGAAGCTCGACATGCCCTGGCGCGGCGTCTCGCTCGACCGCGTCTTCGCCGAGGTCGACACGAGCCACCGCTACGTGATGGTGCACTCCTTCGGCGGGTACACGACCAACCTCGCCCTCGACGATCTGCTCGGGGGGAAGAGCTGGATCGCCTTCGAGGCCGACGGCGCGCCCCTCACCCCGGAGCACGGCGGCCCCGCCCGCCTGCTCGTGCCGCACCTGTACTTCTGGAAGAGCGCGAAGTGGGTGCAGGGACTCATCACCATGGCATCCGACAAGCCGGGATTCTGGGAGCAGAACGGGTACCACCTGCACGGCGACCCCTGGCGCGAGGAACGGTACGGGTGACGCGTCGACCGGCATCCTGGCACGCGGCCACCGTCGTCGCGACGCGCCCCGAGACGTCGACCGCGCGGCGCATCGAGCTCGACGTGCCCACCTGGCCGGGCAACGACGCCGGTTCGCACCTCGACGTCAGACTGACCGCCCCCGACGGCTATCAGGCGAGCCGCTCGTACTCGATCGCCTCCTCGGGCGAGGGGACGCGGATCACGCTCGCGGTCGACGAGGTGCCCGACGGAGAGGTATCTCCCTTCCTCGTGCACGAGCTGCGCGAGGGGGACCGCATCGAGGTGCACGGCCCGCTCGGCGCCTTCTTCGTGTGGACGCCGTCGGCCGACCCCGCACCGGTGCAGCTGATCGCGGGAGGGTCGGGGGTCGTCCCCCTGTTCGCGATGGCGTCTGCGCACGCCGAGGGCGCCGACGCCTCCCCCTTCCGCCTGCTGTATTCGGTGAGATCGGCTGACGACATGTTCTTCCGCGACGAACTGACGGCGCTCACGGCGCGCGACGACCGCCTCGACCTCGAGGTCGTCTACACCCGCAGCGCCCCGGCGGCATCGGCGATCCCGCCCGGGCGGTTGACCGCCGATCGGGTGCGCGCCGCGGTGATCCCCGCGGCAGAGGATCCACGCGTGTTCGTCTGCGGTCCGACGCCGTTCGTCGAGGCCGTGGCGGGGTGGCTGATCGAGCAGGGTCACGCACCGTCGCGCGTGCGCACCGAGCGGTTCGGAGGTTCGTGATGACCGTGCTCGACGGCAACGCCCTGGCCGGGCGCCTCGACGATCTCCTGGGGTGGGATGCCAGCGGCTCCGAGGTGCGCTGCACGCGCTGCGGCATCCGCGGCCTGCTCGCCACCGCCTCGGTCTACGCGTCCGCGATGGGCGCGGTCGTGCGATGCCGCTCCTGCGACGCGGTGCTGCTCACCGTCGTCGACGCGCCCGACGGTCGCTCTTGGCTCGGGATGCCGGGGCTCAGCGCCCTGGAGCTGCGGCGCGGGTGAGACCGGCGGTCGCCGACGACATCGGCATCCGGAACGAGAAAAGCCCCGGCGAACCGGGGCTTTTTCTGCGGAGACGGAGGGATTTGAACCCTCGGTCCCCTTACGGGGACTCCACCTTAGCAGGGTGGTGCACTAGGCCTGACTATGCGACGTCTCCAGGTGATCGAACCTTGCGGCGCGAGCACACCGGTCAATACTAACCGGATGCCGCCCGGCATCCGAAACCGAAGTCCGGATGCCGGGCAGCGGGGCCGGGCGTCACTGACGCACGTTGCCGTTCGAGCACGTCGCCTGGGCGGCGGTCTGACCCGCGATGCCCTCGGGGAGCACGACCGTGCCCGGGGTCGATCCCGGGGTCGGGGTCGCGTCGGCACCCGCCGACGGGGCGTCGGTCGCGGCGTCGGTCGGCGCGGGAGCCGCGGTTTCGGACGGGGCCGGCGTGGCGTTCGCGTCGGCGATCACGCCGTCGCCGTCGCTGAGGTTGCCCGACAACTGCAGGGGCTGGTTCGCGGCCAGCGCGGCCCACAGGGTGTCGGCATCCCCGCGGTCGGGGACGACGCGGTTCGGGTCGGACGGATCGGTGTAGGTCGGGTACTGGATGAACACGATCTCGCTGAAGGGCACGTCCTTCACCGCCGAGGCGATCTGGACGAGGGTCAGCGGGTTGGTCAGCGACGTCGAGGGATCGACGTTGCGCAGCGCAGTGGAGGCCAGCTTGTACAGCGTGGCGGGGTTCGAGAGCACTTCCTGGCTCTTCAGCTTGTTCGCCAGTCGCGACATGTACTGCTGCTGGTTCGAGATGCGGCCGAGGTCGCCGCCGTCGCCGACGCCGTGACGGGTCCGAAGGAACTGCAGGGCGTCGAGACCGACCACGGTGCGCATGCCGGCGGGCCAGTCGATGCCCGTGTACGGGTCTTTGATGCCGTTCGCGATGCACACGTCGACGCCGCCGATGGCATCCGTGATGTTGATGACGCCGCCGAAGCTGACCTTCGCGGCGAACGGGATCTCGAGACCACTGAGGTCGGAGATCGTCTCCACGACGCACGACAGGCCGCCGTAGGAGAAGGCGCTGTTGATCTGCTGCTTGCTCATCGCGGAGTGCTCGACGCCGTCTTTGTCGGTGCACGAGGGGATCGGCACCATGAGGTCGCGCGGGAACGAGATGACGGTCACGCGGCGCGGCGCGTCGGAGATGTGCACGAGCATGTTGACGTCGTTGAGGCTGCCCTCGGAGTCGGCGCCGGTGCACCGGTCGCCGAACAGCTCCGCGAACTCGGGCTCGCACTCGTCGGTGCCGATGAGCAGCATGTTGACGCCGCCCTTGAGCTCACCGAGGTCCGGCGGTACCGCGGGCTGGTTCTTCAGTTCGACGGCGTCGGCGGTGAAGCTGCGAGTCAGGTCGACCGCGGCGTACGCCAGCACCGTTCCGCCCGAGACGAGCAGCACGGCGAGAACGATGGCGAGACCGCGGAACAGCTGGCCGAGCGGACCGGGCGAGGTGAGCCGCCCGTGGCGGGCGACGGTCCTCGGACCGCGCGGGGTGGTGGTCTTGCTCACTCGGGTCCTTTCACGACGGATGCCACCGGCCCGGCAGCACGTCGACCCCGGCGCGGCAGCCGAAGGTCGCAGCAATACTAGGGATCCACGGCTGTGAATGCCGTGAGGACCGGGCGTTTCACCCGCTCCGGCGGCGTGGGCCCACCCCCGTTCGACTCCCGCTCAGCCGGTCATAACGCGAAACGCGGACCCCTGCGGGGCCCGCGTTTCGCGTTGCGGAGGGTGTGGGATTCTCCCCACCGCCCCTCCACACGCCGCGCGGCGGCGTGCGGAGCCTCCGGCGGCGTGGGCCCACCCCCGTTCGACTCCCGCTCAGCCGGACATAACGCGAAACGCGGACCCCTGCGGGGCCCGCGTTTCGCGTTGCGGAGGGTGTGGGATTCGAACCCACGGGACATTGCTGCCCACTGGTTTTCAAGACCAGGTCCATCGGCCGCTCGGACAACCCTCCTGGACGAGCCGAGTCTACCGACCGCCCGCGATGACGGCGTCCAGCCCCCGTGGTGTGACGCCGGGGCTCGGTAGCGTCGGACGCATGGCGACGAGAACGCGCGGAGCGCTGGCATCCTTCTTCCTCCGGCTCGGAAGCCGAGTGTGGGTGCGCGCGGCCATCTTCACGGTCATCGCGATCGTCGTCGCCCTCGCCGCCCGTTTCATCGGCCCGCTCCTGCCGTTCTCGTTCAGCTTCTCGCTGGGCGACGGCGCCGTCGACTCCCTCCTGCAGATCATCGCGACGGCGATGCTGACCGTCAGCACCTTCTCGGTGACCGCCATGGTGACGGCCTTCTCGTCGGCGACCACGACCGCGACGCCACGGTCGACGCAGTTGCTCATCGCCGATCCGACCTCGCAGAACGCCGTCTCGACTTTCGTGGGGGCGTTCGCCTTCTCGCTCGTCGGCATCGTCGCGCTCTCCACCGGTTACTACGAGCAGCAGGGGCGGTCCATCCTCTTCGTCGCGACGCTCGTGATCATCGCCATCGTCGTCGTGACGCTGCTGCGGTGGATCTCGCACCTGTCGACATTCGGGCGGATGGCCGACGTCATCGACCGCGTCGAGAAGGCGGCGGCTCTGTCGCTCGAACTCCACGCCGAGTATCCGACCCTCGGGGCCCGCGCCGCCGTGCCGGTTCCCGTCGACGCCGTCGCCGTCCACGCCGACGAGGTCGGCTACGTCACCCACATCGACGTCGCGGGGCTCGAACGACTGGCACGGCAGGCGGACGTCGAGATCCACGTGCGCGCCACCCCCGGGCGGACCGCCGACTCGCGCGTGCCCCTCGCCTTCGTCACCGGCGACCCCGGGCACGACGTGATCGCCGGGGTCGTCCGCGCCTTCCGCGTGGAGCACCACCGGACGTATGAGCAGGATCCGCGGTTCGGCGTGATCGCGCTCGCGGAGATCGGAACGCGCGCCCTCTCCCCCGCGACGAACGATCCCGGGACGGCCATCGACGTGATCGCCGCGCTTCAGCGCGTGTTCTCGCGCGCCCTCACCACCGAGCGCGCCGAAGACATCGATCACGATCATGTGTTCGTCCCGGCCCCGCAGCTTCCCGACCTCGTCGCCGACGCTTTCCGTCCCCTGGCGCGCGACGGAGCGGGGCTCCTCGAGGTGCAGGTGCGCCTGCAGAAATGCCTCGCCTCGCTCGCGGCATCCTCTCCGCGCGACGCGGCGGTGTTCGCCGACGGTGCGCGCGCGGCGCTCGTGCGCGCGCACCGTGAGCTCGCCCGCGCCGACCGGGCCGTGCTGGATGCGGCGGTCGCCACGGCGTGGGCGGCCACGCCCCGACGCGGCGCCTTCCGCCGCTGAACGCCGTCTATGTCCGGGGTATCCATTCGCCTCGGGCGGACGCCTGTCACCTCGGGCAGGAGTAGACCGGACCTCATCAGCCCACCACGACCCGCCGGGCCGTCTGAGATGAGGAGGCATCCCATGATCGTCACCACCCTGTCTTCGCAGATCGTTCTGGCGGTGTTCGCGCTCGTGTACGCGGCATCCCTGCTCGCCGCCGTCGTCGCGGTGCGCGATCCGCACAACGGCGTCGGACTCAAAGCCACGTGGGCCGTCGCCCTGCTGCTCCTGCCGCCGGTGGGGCTGGTCGCGTGGGAGGCGTCGCGGATCGCGGATCACCGCGCGGTGCGCGCCGGACACGCGGCGCACGTCTGAGGAGTGGGCCGGTCCCTTCGACAGGGTCAGGGACCTCACCGTGCGGCTGGTGTCGGACGTGGCGCCGGCCCCTTCGACAGGCTCGGGGACCTCGCGTGGCGCGTCAGGGCGAACGCGTGGCGGGCGCGATCACAACGCGCGCAGGATCGCGGCGACGCCGCCCTCGGTGACCGAGAGGCCGACCTCACCCGCGGCGGCGTGCACCTCGGGCGGACCCTGGTGCATCGCGATCGCGCGACCGCCGTTGCGGACCGCCCACTGCATCATCTCGATGTCGTTACGGCCGTCGCCCATGACGAGCACGCGCTCCGGCGCGATGCCCAGCCACCCGCGAACCAGTTCGAGGGCCGTGGACTTGTCGACCCCCTTCGGGGCGATGTCGAGCCACGCGGTCCAGCCGATCGCGTACGAGACCTGCGTGAGGCCGATGCGCTCGACGAGCTCGAGGAAGTCCTGGTCGGTCTGCTCGGGGGCCACCACGACCACACGGCACACGGGCTGCGCCGACAGCTCGGCGAACGCGACCCTGTCGGCCTTCTCGAGGTTCCAGTCGTCGAGGTAGTCGGTGAACAGGCGCTTGCCGTCGGGGAGCTCGACGAGGAAGTGCGCGCCCGCGAGGTGCTCGCCCAGCAGGGTCAGCACCTCGGAGGGATCGAAGGTCTCGACGTGGGCGCGGACGTAGTCGCCGTCATCGCCGTCGCGTCGCATGACGATCGCGCCGTTGGAGCACACGGCGTACTCGGGACGGATGCCGAGGCGATCCATGATCGTGTGGGTGCTGTCCCAGCTGCGACCGGTGGCGAGCATGACCTCGTGACCCGCCGCCTGCGCGTGGGCGACGGCCTCGACGACTCCGGGGCTGAGCGTGTCGTCTTCGAGCAGCACGGTGCCGTCGATGTCGAGCGCGATGAGCATGCGCCCGGCGCGGGCGTCGTCGGCCAGGTCGGCGACGACGTCGGCCGCCTCCTGCTTCGGCGCGCTCTCGACGGCACCGGTGGCGGGCAAAGCGGCCTCGTCGGTCATGCGATCGGCTCCATGACCTCGAGGCCGCCGAGATAGGGGCGCAGCACCTCGGGTACGAGGACCGACCCGTCTTCACGCTGGTGGGTCTCGAGCAGGGCGACGATCCACCGCGTGGTGGCGAGCGTGCCGTTGAGGGTCGCGACCGGCTGCGTCTTCCCGCCGTCGGCGGGACGGAACCGGGTCTCGAGGCGCCGGGCCTGGTACGTCGTGCAGTTGGAGGTGCTCGTGAGCTCGCGGTAGGCGCCCTGCGTGGGGACCCAGGCCTCGATGTCGAACTTGCGCGCCGCGCTGGATCCGAGGTCGCCGGCGGCCACGTCGATCACGCGGTAGGCGAGCCCCAGGTCCTGCAGCATGCCCTCCTGCATGGCGACGAGACGGTCGTGCTCGGCCTCGGCATCCGCCGGGTCGGTGTAGACGAACATCTCGAGCTTGTTGAACTGGTGCACGCGGATGATGCCGCGGGTGTCCTTGCCGTAGGAGCCCGCCTCGCTGCGGTAGCAGGTGGACCACCCGGCGTAGCGCTTCGCGCCGCGCTCCAGGTCGAGGATCTCGTCCATGTGGTACCCGGCGAGGGGCACCTCGCTCGTACCGACGAGGTAGAGGTCTTCCTTGGGCAGGTGGTACACCTCGTCGGCGTGCTGGCCGAGGAAGCCGGTGCCGCGCATGACCTCGGGGCGCACGAGCGTCGGCGGGATCATGGGGGTGAAGCCCGCCTGCAGAGCCCGATCGAGTGCGAGGGTCATGAGCGCGAGCTCGAGCCGCGCACCGATGCCGGTGAGGAAGTAGAAGCGGCTGCCCGACACCTTCGTGCCGCGCTCCATGTCGATCGCGCCGAGCAGCTCGCCGATCTCGAGGTGGTCGCGCGGTTCGAAGTCGTAGGAGGGGACCTCGCCGTGCGTGCGCAGAGTGATGAAGTCGTCTTCTCCGCCGGCCGGGACGCCCTCGAGCACGATGTTCTCGATCTTCGACAGCGCTGCCTCGGCGGCCTCCTCGGCGGTGGTCACGGCGTGCTGTGCAGCCTTGACCTGCTCGCTGAGCTGCTTGGCCTCGGCGACGAGCGCGGCCTTCTCGTCCTTCGGCGCGTGGGCGACGCGCTTGCCATGGGCGTTCTGCGACGCGCGCAGCTCCTCGAAGGCGGTGATGGCGGCGCGGCGGTCGCGGTCGGCGGCGAGGGCCTCGTCCACCGAATCCGGCGACTCCCCGCGGGCGATCTGGGAGCGCTTCACGAGCTCGGGATCTTCACGCAGCAGAGTCAGGTCGATCACGCGTCCATCCTACGGTCGCGCTCGACCGCTCCTTCCGCGTCGAGCGGGGTGCATCGATCGACGACCGGCGGGTACGACTGAGCGTGCCGGCATCGCCTCACGCCGTTCGACGCTCCGCCGAACGAAGGGAGACATGCGCGTGCGGCATCCCGCCGTCAACCCCGTCTCTTCGGCGGGTTCCGCCCGCCCGCGCGGTCCTATGGTGGATGCCATGGCCGCCCCTGACGAGCCGCGTGACGACGCGGAGTCCCCCGAGAACGTCCCCGACGACGCCCCCGCCGACGTGCAGGCCGACGCGGCCGCGGCCGACGGCTCGCACGAGCACTTCGACTCCGCCCGCCTGGGCGACGACGTGGCCGATCATCCGCGCAAGGACGTCCCGCACCCCAAGGACGCCGCGGAGCCCGACGACACCATCCATCAGCCGGAGGACGTCGACCCCGACTCCTCGGCCGAGCTCCCCGGCAAGGCCCAGCGCGTGGACGCCGAGGGCGAGGACGCCCCGATGGACGCCGAGACCACGCAGAAGAAGCGTGCCGCCCTCGTCTACAACCCCACGAAGGTCGAGCCCGAGGTGCTGCGCGCCCGGGTGGCCGAGCTCGCCGGCGAAGCCGGGTGGGCTGAGCCGCTGTTCTACGAGACGACCGTCGACGACCTGGGCGACGATGCGACCCGCGCGGCGCTCGACGAGAAGGTGGATGCCGTGCTCGTGGCCGGCGGCGACGGCACCGTGCGCGCGGTCGCCGAGGCGCTCACCTCCACCGGCGTCCCCCTCACGATCGTCCCCAGCGGCACGGGCAATCTCCTCGCCCGCAACCTCAACCTCCCGCTGACCGACACCGACGCCATGATCCGAGCGACCTTCGAGGGCGACGTCCACTCGATCGACACGGGGCTCGCCCGCATCCGCCGCGCCGACGGCGAGATCGAGGAGCACGGGTTCTCGGTCATGGCCGGCATGGGCCTGGATGCCGCGATGATCCAGAACACGCGAGACGACCTGAAGAAGCAGGTCGGGTGGGTCGCCTACGTCGACGGAGCCGCCCGGTCCCTGGTCAACGCGAAGCCGTTCCGCGTGATGTACCAGCTGAACGGTCACCGTCTGCACTCGGCGAAGGTGCACAGCGTGCTCTTCGCGAACTGCGGCGCCCTGCAGGGCGGAGTGGCGCTGATCCCCGACGCCTCGATCGCCGACGGTCGCCTCGACGTCGCCGTGCTGCAGCCGACCGGAGTGCTGGGTTGGCTGGGCGTGTGGCGGAGCATCGTGTGGGACAACTCGGTGCTGCGCAGGTTCCGCGCCGGCCGGCGCGTGCTCGAACGCCGCAAGGACTCCTCGGTGCGGTACCTGCGGGGCACGGGCATCGAGCTCGCGACCGCGCCCGCGCAACCGATCGAGCTCGACGGCGACGAGTTCGGCGAAGCGACGCGAATCTACACGCGCATCGTGGCGGGCGGTCTCATCGTGGCGCTGCCGAAGGGGCACGACGTCTCCTCGATCTGACGCGTGACGTTCCGGTGCGCTGCGGCTCCTTCATCCGGCGAGAGCACACGGCCCGCGCGACATCACACGCTCCGGCGGTCCCGGCCCGAGTGATCTCGTCACGATCGCGTGGTTTCGGGAGCGTGGGCGGGTGTCAAGCCCGGAGGGGCGGATGCCGGGGTGGATAGCGTCGGGGAATGGCAACGCCTTCGATCGTGTGGTTCCGTGACGACCTCCGCCTGACCGACAATCCGGCTCTGCGTGCGGCACTCGACCGCGACGAGCCGATCGTGGCGCTGTACGTGCTCGACGAGGAATCGGACGGCGTGCGCGAGATCGGCGGGGCGGCGCGGTGGTGGCTGGACGGGTCGTTGGCATCCCTCGCCGAACGGCTCGAGGACCGCGGCGCGACGCTCGTTCTGCGCCGGGGGGCGGCGGCGACGGTGCTCCCGGCGGTGGTCGACGAGGTCGGCGCCGGCGCCGTCTTCTGGAACCGCCGTTACGGCGGGGTCGAGCGCGAGATCGACGCAGGTATCAAGGAGAAGCTGCGCGACGACGGCGTCACCGTGGCCTCGTTCGCGGCGAACCTCCTCTACGAACCGTGGACCGTTCGCACGCAGAGCGACAAGCCCTACGGCGTGTACAGCCCGTTCTCGCGCGCCGTTCAGAAGCTGCCCGCGCCGAGGCCGTCGATGCCGGAGGCGCGAAAGATACCCGGGGTATCGGCATCCGTCGACTCCGACGACCTGTCGTCATGGGGCCTGCTGCCGACGAAGCCCGACTGGGCCCAGGGCCTGCGCGAGACGTGGGAGCCGGGCGAACCGGCGGCCAAGGCGCGGCTGAGGGAGTTCCTCGACGACGACCTCGGCGACTACTCGAAGTACCGCGACGAATTTGCCGGCGGAGCCACCTCGAACCTGTCTCCGCGGCTCCGGTGGGGCGAGTTGAGCCCGTATCAGGTGTGGCACGACACCGTCGAGCACCGGGGTTCGGGCGAGCACGCGAAGAGCGCGAGCGGCTTCCTGTCCGAGCTCGTCTGGCGCGAGTTCGCGTGGCACGTCACGTACCATTCCCCCGACATCGCCACCGTGAACTGGCGCCGGAACTTCGACGACTTCCCGTGGCCGAAGCTGAACCGCTCGCACCTCGAGACGTGGCAGAAGGGACGCACCGGTGTGGCCGTCGTGGACGCCGGGATGCGTCAGCTGTGGAAGACCGGCGTCATGCACAACCGCGTGCGCATGGTCACGGCATCCTTCCTCATCAAGAATCTGCTGATCGACTGGCGTCACGGCGAGCAGTGGTTCTGGGACTGCCTGGTCGACGCGGATGCCGCGAGCAATCCCTTCAACTGGCAGTGGGTCGCGGGATCGGGCGCGGATGCCGCCCCCTACTTCCGCGTCTTCAACCCCGAGACGCAGCGCAAGAAGTTCGACCCGCACGACGCCTACGTGCGGGAGTGGGCGCCGGAGTACCTCGGTGAGGACCCGCCGGAGCCGATGGTCGACCTCGGCGAGACCCGCAAGCGCGCGCTCGACGCCTACGCGCACGTGCGGCACGGGGGCTGAGCCGGCGGGTCACGTCTGCGCGGGCGCCGTTCCGCGCGAGTCGCCACCGCCGGCCTCGTCCTGCTCGTCGCCGGATCGCCCCGCCCGCGTAGCCCGGAGGCGACGGTGACGCCGAACACCGCGGTGAGGATGATCCACACCGACCGGGTTCGGCATCCTGGCACGCGAAAGGGGCGCCACCTCGCGGTGACGCCCCTTTCGAAGCCGATGTCAGTTGACGCGCTGCTCGTCGGCGTCGTCCTCGTCGTCGTCTCCCGGGATGAAGACGTCGACCACGGTCACGTTGATCTCGGCGACCTTCATGCCCACGAGCTCGGTGATGGCCTGGTGCACGGCCGAACGCACGTTCGCGGCCACGCGCTGCAGCTGCTCGGGGTAGTCGACCTGGATCGCGATGTCGGCGGCGACCTCGGTCTCGCCGACCTCGACGCTCACGCCCTGCGCGTGGTCCTTCGCGCCGACGGCCTGGCGGATGTTGCCGATCACGCGGGCGGCGCCGCCACCGAGGGCGTGGACGCCGGGGACCTCGGCCGCGGCGATACCGGCGACCTTGGCGACGACGGCGTCGACGATGACGGTCGAGCCGCCGTCCTTCGTGGCGGGGGTGGGGGTGGCGGTGGTGGTGCTCTCAGCCATGTTCGCTTCCTTCCGTCGTTCCGGGACCGTGTGTCCCGCGATGTCATAGGTGAGACGCGCGGCGGAGAGGATTCGTCACGGAATTCTTCCTGGGAGAAAGCTGGGGATGGATGCCGGCTCCTCAGCCCTCTTCCCATTCGACCGACACGGGCTCGATCGTCGCCGTCTCTCCCGGAGTCTCCTCACCCCAGAGCACGACGCGCGTGTGAGCGGTGAACAACACGCGGACGTCTCGGTCGCCCGCCACGGTGAAGCGCTCGAACCGCCCCCCGTCATGCACGGCGGATTCGATCCGTCGCTCGAGGTCGGCCACATCCTGTCCGGGCGCGAGCGAGAACGTCGCGTCGTCGACGGCCATCACCGTGCGCATCACTGGGACTTCATCGCTCATGCGCGGCACCCTAGGAACGCCCCGGCCCGTCGGTCACGGGGGTTGCGCGCCCGCGGAAGCGGAATACGCTCCACCCGATGCGCGTTGAGCTGAGGGTGAACGACGCGATCCCCTCCCTCTCCGTTCTCGACCTCGTGCCCGTGCGTCACGGGCAGACCAGCGCGCAGGCGGTGAGCGCGGCCCTCGATCTCGTCGAGCGCGCCGACCGCCTCGGCTACCGCCGCTACTGGTTCGCCGAGCACCACAACATGCCCTCCGTGGCATCCACCACTCCCCCGGTCCTCATCGCCGCTGCCGCCGCGCGCACGAGCCGCATCCGTGTGGGGTCGGGCGGCGTCATGCTGCCGAATCACTCGCCGCTCATCGTCGCCGAGCAGTTCGCGGCGCTCGAGGCGCTCGCCCCCGGCCGCATCGACCTCGGTATCGGCCGTGCGCCGGGCAGCGACCCGGTCATCACGCAGTTGCTGAACCGCTCGGGAACCACGAGCGACGTCTCGCGCTTCCCCGACCACGTCACCGACATCATGGCGCTCACGTCCCCCGACGGAGCGACCGTGCGCTTCACCTCCGGCAGCGAGTACCAGGTGAAGGCCACGCCCTCGGCATCCGGGGTGCCGCAGGTGTGGCTGCTGGGGTCGAGCGACTACTCCGCTCAGCTCGCGGCGTCGTTCGGTCTGCCGTATGTGTTCGCGAACCACTTCGCCGGCGAGGGGCTGGACCGGGCGCTGCACCTGTACCGCGACCAGTTCGTGCCCAACGAGTCCGGAGAGGGTCCCCGCACGTTCGTCACCGCGAACGTCGTGGCGGCGCCCACGGCCGACGAGGCCGAAGAGCGGGCCGTGCCGCAGCTGCGCATGATGGCGCGCCTGCGCACGAACAAGCCGCTCGTGCCGCTCGAGACGGTCGAGCAGGCGAAAGCCGATCCGTTCGACGCGATGGCGGAGTCGATCATGGCCTCGACGCGGCAGAAGTGGTTCGTCGGAACCGGAGCCGAGGTGCAGGGTCAGCTCGCCGCGTTCGCCGCGCAGCACGGCGTCGACGAGATCATGGTCTCGCCGGTCGCGGGTGCGTACGACGGCGAGGGGTCGGAGGGCCGGGCGCAGACGCTCGAGCTGATCGCGGCACCGGCGGCAGTCGCGGCATAATGCTGAGGTGGCTGAGCCAGTCGAAGCCACCGGAGTCACCGCGGGTCCCGGGCCCTCCAATAGGCTCAGGGACCTTTGCTCCTGCGAGGAGGCTCGGGCTCAGCGACCCCCGCGAAACGCGAGCGGTCTGAGCCCGTCGAGGGCGCCGCGCGCGCTCAGGTCTCGGGCTCGCCGCTCAGCAGGCCGCGCAGCCAATCGCGCGCCTCGACGAACACGTCGTCGCCGTAACGGGGCGGGTAGCGGACGATCGCGCGGTCGGCCCGCGCGTACGAGCCCAGGAAGATGACCTTCGGGCTGAAGCGCCGCAACCCCAGCAGCGCGTCGGCCATGCGCTCGTCGTGCACGTGGCCGTCGGCGTCGATGACGAAGCGGTAGCGGCCGAGGGCGTCGCCGATGGGCCGGGATGCCAGCAGGCTGAGGTTGATGCCCCGGGTGGCGAACTGCTCGAGCAGCTCGAGCAGGGCACCGGGGTGGTCTTCGGGGAGCTCGACGATGAGCGAGGTCTTGTCGGCGCCGGTCGGGGGCGCGGGAGCCACGGTGCGGCTGACGAGCACGAAGCGCGTGACGGCGTTGGGGTTGTCGCCGATGCCCTCGGCGAGGACCGTCAGGTCGTGGTGAGCGACGATGCCGGGTGCGGCGATCGCGGCGTCTGCGGCGCTCGTGCCGTCGAGCACACCGAGGGCGCTGGCGACGTTGCTCTCGGCGGGAAGGTGGGCGTGCGCGGGGACGTTCCGGCTCAGCCAGCCGAGGCACTGCCCGTAGGCGACGGGGTGCGCGGCGATGAGCGACACATCGGCGAGGGTCGCTCCGGGCCGTCCCACGAGCACGAAGTTCACGGGCACGAGGTACTCGCCCACGATGCGCAGACCCGGGACCGTCGCCAGGGCGTCCTGCGCGGTCGACACTCCGCCGTCGACGGAGTTCTCGATCGCGATCATCGCGGCATCCGAGCGCCCCTCGACGACGTCGGCCAGCGCCTCGCCGACGTTGCGCACGGGCCGCCAGACCTGGTCGCGGGCCTCGGGGACCTGCGCGAGCGCGGCTTCGGTGAACGTGCCGGCGGGTCCCAGGTAGCTGTAGGTACGGCGGGCGGGCACGGTCTCTGTGTCGGGCAGCACGGCGTACAGCCTAGACCGGCGACGCACGGCCTCTCTTCGTGGCCGGCGGGGGCGCCGCACGACGACGGATTCGCCGTGAATGCGCAACGGCGTGTGCGCATGTCGGAGGGAGCGGGCAGACTGGGCGCATGAGCAGTCGCGCAGGACAGCCCGCCGAGGCATCCGATCTCATCGACATCGACGAACTGATCGCCGCCTACTACGACCGCAAGCCGGATGCCGCGGTGCCCGAGCAGCGCGTCGCCTTCGGCACGAGCGGTCACCGGGGATCGTCGCTGAGCACCAGCTTCAACGAGGACCACATCCTCGCCACCACCCAGGCGATCGTCGACTACCGCGCGGCGCAAGGCATCACCGGCCCCCTGTTCCTCGGTCGCGACACGCACGGCCTGTCGCTGCCGGCGGAACGCAGCGCCATCGAGGTGCTGGTCGCGAACGGCGTCGACGTGCGCGTCGACTCCCGCGACGCGTGGGTGCCCACCCCGGCGCTCAGCCACGCGATCCTCACGTACAACCGCGACCGTGCGACCGACGATCCGGGCCGGGCGGACGGCATCGTCGTGACCCCCTCGCACAACCCGCCCCGCGACGGCGGCTTCAAGTACAACCCGCCGCACGGCGGCCCCGCCGACACCGACGCCACCGGCTGGATCGCCGACCGCGCGAACGAGCTCATCGCCGCGGGCCTCGACGGCGTGCAGCGCACCCGTCACGCCGACATCGACCTCGACGGCCTCGGTCAGTACGACTTCCGTGACGCGTACGTTCGGGATCTGGCATCCATCATCGACGTCGACGCCATCAAGAGCGCCGGCGTGCGCATCGGCGCCGACCCGCTGGGCGGGGCGTCGGTCGAGTACTGGGCGCTCATCGCCGAGGTCTACGGCCTCGACCTCACCGTCGTGAACCCCGAGGTCGACCCGACGTGGAAGTTCATGACGCTCGACTGGGACGAGAAGATCCGCATGGATCCCTCGTCGCCCTCGGCGATGGCCTCGCTCGTCGCCGCGCGCGACGAGTACGACATCCTCACGGGCAACGACGCCGACGCCGACCGGCACGGCATCGTCACCCCCGACGCGGGGCTGATGAACCCCAACCACTACCTCGCCGTCGCGATCGACTACCTCTTCTCGCACCGCGAGGGCTGGCCGACGGATGCCGCGGTGGGCAAGACGCTCGTGTCGTCGATGATCATCGACCGCGTCGCCACCTCGCTCGGCAAGACGCTGCTCGAGGTGCCGGTGGGCTTCAAGTGGTTCGTCCCGGGTCTGCTCGACGGCTCCGTCGCCTTCGGCGGTGAGGAGTCGGCCGGTGCGTCGTTCCTGCGCAAAGACGGCACCGTGTGGACCACCGACAAAGACGGCATCCTGCTCTGCCTTCTCGCTGCCGAGATCCTCGCCGTCACCGGCAAGACGCCCTCGCAGCGCTATGCCGAGCTCGAGGCCGAGTTCGGCGCCTCGGCCTACCAGCGCGTCGACGCTCCCGCGTCGCCCGCGCAGAAGTCGGCCCTGTCGAAGCTGTCTCCGGATGCCGTGACCGCCACCGAGCTCGCCGGTGAACCCATCACCGCGAAGCTCTCGCACGCGCCCGGCAACGGCGCCGCGATCGGCGGCCTGAAGGTGCAGACGGAGTCGGCGTGGTTCGCCGCGCGTCCCTCCGGCACCGAAGACGTCTACAAGCTGTATGCCGAGTCGCTGCGCGGCGAAGAGCACCTGCGCGAGGTGCAGGAAGAGGCCCGCGCGGTCGTGTCGGCCGCTCTCGGCCAGGCCTGACCCGCGTCCGTCGAAGCGGCGTCGTCCTCCGGGGCGGCGCCGCTTTCGTGTGTCCGGGGCTCGCGCAGCGCACGGGCCCGGCAGAGCGGGGCGCCGCGGCAGAGCGGAGGCGGACGGCCACGGCCCCACCCACGCCGATAAACGCGGTTCCTCACGAGACACGGTGCGACACCGCGTTTACGCGAAGGAATGGCGTTTATCGGAGCGGGGGGAAGGGGGACGGCGGAGGATGCCGCGGCCCCGAGCGCTCAGCAGAACGTCGGGGCAAGGGAAAGCCCGAGAACGCCGCGGCCCCGGCACTCCGAAGAGCGTCGGGGCCGTGGCATCCGGGGCCGGAGCCGGGATTCAGGACGCGAGGGTCACGCGGGGGCGAAGGTCTTCGCGTCGATGACGAAGCGGTAGCGCACGTCGCTCTTGAGCACGCGCTCGTAGGCCTCGTTGATCTGGTCGGCCGAGATGAGCTCGGTCTCGGGCGCGATGCCGTTCTCGGCGCAGAAGTCGAGCATCTCCTGGGTCTCGCGGATGCCGCCGATCGACGAACCGGCGAAGGAACGACGGTTCGTGAACAGCGTGAAGACCTGGATCGGCAGCGGCTCCGGCGGGGCACCGACGTTGACCATCGTGCCGTTCAGGGCGAGCAGGCCCAGGTACTGCTTGAGGTCGAGCGGGGCGCTGACGGTGTTGATGATGAGGTCGAAGTGCTTCTTGAGCGTCGAGAAGGTCTCTTCGTCCTTCGTCGCGTAGTAGTGGTCGGCGCCCATCTTCAGGCCGTCGTCCTTCTTGCTGAGCGTCTGCGAGAGAACGGTGACCTCGGCGCCCATGGCGTGGGCGATCTTGACGGCCATGTGGCCGAGACCGCCGAGGCCGACGACGGCGACCTTCTTGCCGGGGCCGGCGTTCCAGTGGTTCAGCGGCGAGTAGGTGGTGATGCCGGCGCACAGCAGCGGGGCGGCCTTGTCGTAGGGGATCGACTCGGGAACGCGCAGCACGAAGTGCTCGTCGACGACGATCTTCTCGCTGTAGCCGCCCTGGGTGATCGTGCCGTCGACGTCCTTCGCGCCGTACGTGCCGATGTTGCCCTTCTCGCAGTACTGCTCCTCACCGGCGAGGCAGTTCTCGCACTCGCGGCAGGAGTTGACCATGCAGCCGACGCCGACGCGGTCGCCGACCTTGTGGCTGGTCACCTCGGAGCCGACCTCGGCGACCGTGCCGACGATCTCGTGGCCGACGGTCAGGGGGTAGGGCACGTCGCCCCACTCGCCGCGGATGGTGTGGATGTCGGAGTGGCAGATGCCGGCGTAGGCGATGTCGATCAGGACGTCCTTCGGGCCGACGTCGCGGCGCTCGATGGTCGTGGGCTCAAGGGGCGAGGTCGCGGACGACGCCGCGTAGGCGTTGACGTGCATGGGTCTCCTCGGTGGGATCGTTGCGGACGGTCAATCTTCTCCCGCCGACGCCCTCGCGGGTCGGGCTTGCACGGATGTGCGCGAAGTGCCAGGAACCGTCGCTCGCCGGGCCCGGTGAGCGACGATTCCTGGCACCTCACGCGACGGGGAGGGTCAGGCGTGCGAGAGCAGAGCGGCCAGGCGCGGCAGCTGCGTGGGGTCCTCGAGAGCCGAGCCGACCGCGGCGACGCGCACCCCGGCATCCAGGAAGTCCGACACGTTGCCCGCGTCGAGGCCGCCGGTCGCGACGAACCGCACGTCGGGGAACGGGCCGCGGATCACGCGGAACCACGCCGGCCCGAGCCACGTCGCCGGGAACGCCTTGAGCCAGCGCAACCCGAGCGAGACGGCGAGCTGCACCTCGCTCGGCGTCGCCACGCCGGGGAGGATCGGGATGCCGTGCGAGCGGGCCGCGGCGACCACGGCGGGATCGAGTCCGGGCGAGACGAGATAGCGCGCACCGGCCGCCACGGCGATCGGCACCTGGGCGGGGTCGACGATCGTTCCGGCGCAGACGATCCGGTCGCGCTCGGCCCCCGCGGCGCACACCGCGCGGAGGGCTTCCTCGTCGGTCGGGGTCTGCAGGGGAACCTCGACGTTGTCGATGCCGAGGTCCCACGCCGTCGCGGCGAGCGCGAGCGAGCGCTCCCGCCCCATGCCGCGCAGGATCGCCATGAGCGGAGCGGAGGCGAGAGTGTCGTCGAACCACGCGGCGGTGGCATCGGGAGGCGTCATGCGGAGGTCCTGTCGAGGTGCGGGGTCGGGAGTGCGGCCGTGTCGTGGATCGAGTCGCCGTAGGTGCGGAGGGTGAGGGCGGCGCGTTCGTGTCCGGCCGCGAGTCGGGCGGAGGCGTCGAGTCCGCGGGCGCGCGCGGCGAGGTAGCCCCCGGCGAAGGCGTCACCGGCCCCGACCGCATCGAGCACCTCGACGCGCAGCGCGGGTACGAAGGTGCGCCGCTCCGACTCGAAGACAGTGGCCCCGACGTCGCCGTCTTTGACGACGAGTTCGGCCACCGCGGGCAGGAGGGCGCGCACGTCGCCGTCGGTCGGGGTCGCCCACAGCGTCTCGGCCTCATCGCGACCGACGAAGACGACGTCGGCGCGGGCCGCGAGGGCGGCGAGCACGGCACCCGCCTCCGCCGCGGGCCACAGCGCCGCCCGGTGGTTCACGTCGAAGCTCACCGCGACGCCGACCGCGCGGGCGCGCGTGATGGCCGCGTCGAGGAAGGCGCGCGCCGAGGCGGAGAGGGCGGCGGTGATGCCCGAGACGTGCAGCACGTCGACGTCGTCGAGCGCGAGGGAATCGGCATCCGTCGGGGCGAGATGCGAGGCGGCGGACCCGGCCCGGTAGTACCGCACCCCCCGTCCGGGGTCCTTGATGTAGAGCCCGGTCGGATACCGCGCATCGCGCACCACGCCCGTGGTGTCGACCCCGCGCGCCGAGACCTGCCGCAGCACACGGTCGCCGAGGGCGTCGCGTCCGAGGCGGCTCGCCCATCGCGCCGTCATCCCGAGCGCCGCCGCGTGGGCGGCGACGTTGGACTCCGCGCCTCCCGCGTCGACGAGGAAGGTCGCGGCATCCACGACCCCTCCCCCGTCGGAGGGCGCGAGCATCGCCATCGTCTCGCCGACGGCGAGGAGCACGGGCGAGGGCGTGGGCGAGGGGGCGACCATCAGCGCAGGTCGGTGATGGGGGCGGCATCCATGTCGTCGAAGGACTGGTTCTCACCCGCCATGGCCCACACGAAGGAGTAGGCGGCCGTACCGACGCCCGAGTGCAGCGACCAGCTCGGCGAGATCACGGCCTGCTCGTCGCCCACGATGAGGTGCCGCGTCTCGTCGCGCTCGCCCATCAGGTGCACGACGCGCGCGTCGGCGGGGAGGTCGAAGTACAGGTAGCACTCGGTGCGACGGTCGTGGGTGTGCGCGGGCATGGTGTTCCACATCGACCCGGGATGCAGCTGCGTCACGCCCATGACGATCTGGCAGCTCTTCACACCGTTCTCGTGGATGTACTGGTTGAGGGTGCGGCGGTTGCTGGTGACCTGGTCGCCGAGCTCGCGCACCGTGCCCTCGCCGGGGGAGACGAGCGCCGACGGGTACGCCGTGTGCGCGGGGGCCGAGAACAGGTAGAACCGCGCCCCCTCGCCCGTCGCGGCGTCGGCGAAGACCACGTCGCGAACGCCTCGGCCGAGATACAGGCACGCGCCCGTGACGAGCTCGTACGCCTCGCCGTCGGCTGTGACCGTGCCGGGCGCACCGACGTTGACGATGCCGATCTCGCGGTGCTCGAGGAAGTACTCGCTGCGGATCTCGGGGTAGCCGGTGAGCGCGAGCTCCGAGCCCGCGGGCACGGCGCCGCCGAGAACGATGCGGTCGTGGTGCGTGTAGGTCAGCCGCACCTCTCCGGCGACGAACACGTCGTCGATGAGGAAACGCTCGCGCAGCTGCGCGGTGGTCATGCCCGGGATCTGCTCGGGGTGGGTGGCGTAGCGCTGGGGGATGGAGGCGGTCATGCGGTTCTCCTGGGGTCGAGCCCGGCGAGCCGGGCGGGTCGGGGGCCGGCCGGGCGTTGCCGGATGCGGCGGGGCGGGGCGCTCGGGTCGAGCGCGGGGCGGGGTGTCGCGCGGGAACGGCTGCTCAGGTCACCGCACGAGCCACCCGCCGTCGACGGGGATCACGGCCCCGGTGACGTAGGCGGCCGCGTAGGAGGCCAGGAACACGAACGCCCCCTGGAGGTCGGCGGACGTGCCCCAGCGGCCGGCCGGGATGCGGCCGAGGATCGAGGCCTCGCGGTCCGCGTCGGCGCGGATGGGGGCGGTGTTGTCGGTGGCCATGTAGCCCGGCGCGATCGCGTTGACGGTGACGCCGGAGGCCGCCCACTCGTTCGCGAGCGCCTTCGTGAGTCCCGCCACGGCGTGCTTGCTGGCGGCATAACCCGGAACGAGGATGCCGCCCTGGAACGACAGCATCGACGCCACGTTGACGATGCGGCCCCACCCTTGCGCGATCATGCGTCGTCCGGCGGCCTGCGAGAGTTGGAAGACCGCGTCGAGGTTGACCGCGAGCACGTCGTCCCAGTCCTGCGCGCCGTGCTCGGCGGCGGGGGCGCGACGGATCGTCCCGGCGTTGTTCACGAGGATGTCGATGCGCCCGAGCACCTCGGCGGCCTCGTCGATCGCGGCGGCGAGTTCGTCGCGCGAGGCGGAGACGAAGTCGCGGTGGATCGTGTGCACACGTCGCCCGAGCCCGCGGACCAGCTCGGCGGTGTGCGCGGCGTCGCCCCGGTCGATGAGCACGAGGTCGGCGCCGGCCTCGGCGAGCGCGAGGGCGGCGCCCTGCCCGAGCCCGCGGCTCGAGCCGGTGACGACGGCGACGCGGCCGTCGAGGCGGAAGGTGTCGAGGATCATGCGGGCTCTCCCGGCGGTGCGATGAAACGGGTGGTGAGGTCGCCGAGGCCGCCCACGCGCACGGTCACCGCGTCGCCGGGGGCGAGGGGGCGGTGCGCCGCCTGCGCGGCGGGGAGCTTCTGCGGCGTGCCGGTGGAGATGACGTCGCCCGGGTCGAGGGTCAGCACCTGGCTGAGGTGATGGACGACGAAGGCGACCGAGAAGATCGTCGTCGCCGTGGACTGCGAGACGGTGACCTCGCCGTCGCGCACGACCTCGACGAGCAGGTTCTGCGGGTCGACCTCGTCGGCCGTGACGATCCACGGCCCCAGCGGGGCGAAGCCGTCGAAGCATTTGCCCAGCGCCCACTGGCTCTGCTTGCGCTGCCACGACCGGTCGGAGACGTCGTTGAGCAGCGTGTACCCGGCGACGTACGACAGGGCGTCGTCGACGCTCACCGCGTGCGCGCGCCGACCGATCACGACGGCGATCTCGCCCTCGTAGTCGACGTCGTCGGCGACGGCGGGGATCACCACGGGGTCGTTCGGACCGCCGAAGGTGTTCGCCGTCTTGACGAAGACGTCGGGACTGGCCGGGTCGTCGGCGGTGGGGTCGACGCCGTCGGGCACGTGCCCGCGGTAGTTGTAGCCGAGGCAGAGCATCGTCCGCGGCGCCACCGGCGCCTGCAGCGTCGAGGGATCCAGCCGCGGCAGGGTCGCGGCATCCGTCCGCTGCACGAGGGAACGGATGCCGTCGAGCTCGGCGAACAGCTCGGGGACGGGGCGCGGGCCGAGGTCGAGCACGTGGTCGCCCGAAGGGCCCGGCACGATGGCCGCCGAGCGATCGCCGACGCGCGCGAGCCTCACCACACGGGCCGCCACTCGGGTCGGGCCGCGCGGGCGAGCGCCTCGAGGTAGAAGTAGTCGCCCCACAGGGTGCCCTCGTCGACGCCGACGTTCTTCGGCAGGTCGTACACGCTGTGCAGCAGCACCGTGTCGGCGTCCTCGGCCCGCTCCGGGGTGTACCGCGCGATGAGGGAGGCCAGGATCCTCTCCGCTGCGGCGCGCCAGCGCTCGGCACCCTCGGGATCGACCGCGGCGAGCTCGAACAGCCCGCACACGGCGATCGCGCCCGAGGAGCTGTCGCGCGGCGCATCGGCGTCGTCGCCGTAGACGAGGTCCCAGTAGGGCACGTCGTCGGCGGGGAGGTGGGCGAGGAAGTACTCGGCGCAGGTGCGCGAGGCGTCGAGGAGCGCGGCGTCGCCGGTCGCCCGGTGGTTCATCGCGAACCCGTAGATGCCCCACGCCTGTCCGCGCGCCCAGCACGAGTCGTCGAAGGCGCCCTGCTCGGTGGCGCCGCGCAGGGGCTCGCCGGTCTCGGCATCCCAGTAGAAGGTGTGGAAGGTCGAGCCGTCGGGACGCAGGATGCGCTGCCGCAGCTCGGCCGTGTGGCGGGCGACGACGTCGCTGTAGCGCGCGTCGCCGGTCTGCTCGGCCGCCCACGTCAGCAGCGGCATGTTCATGAGGCTGTCGATGATCGTGCGCCCCCGCTGCGCGGGATCGGCGAGGTCGCCCCACGCCTGGATGATCCCCGCCGAGGGCAGGTAGCGGGTCATGAGGTGGTCGGCCGCGGCGAGAGCGCTCGCGCGGGCCTCGTCGTCGCCGAGCAGGCGCCAGGGCGCGACGCACGACAGCGTGTAGAGGAAGCCCAGGTCGTGCGTGTCGAGGTCGCGTTCCCCACGCACGCGGCGTCCGAAGTCGGCGGCGTGCGCCAGGGCGGCGTCGCGGAACGCCTCGTCGCCGGTCAGCTCCCACGCGATCCACTGCATGCCGGGCCAGAAGCTGGTCGTCCAGCCGCGGTTCTCCCCCTCGGCGAAGCCGGGGACGGCCGGACGCAGCGGATAGCGGTTGGCGCGGGTGGTGTCGTCGGGGTAACGGATGCCGAACGCCTCGATGTTCGCACGGACGGTGTCGAACACCTGCGCGAGGGCGCGGTCGACGGCGGCTCGAGGGGTGTCGACGCGCGCGGCGGCCGCAGCGGTCGGAGGGGAAGTGGTCATGCGGGGGAAAGTCCTTCGGTTCAGACGGCGGCGACCGAGGAGTCGGCCGGAAGCACGGGGCGGAGGCTGAAGCGGGCGTTCGCCCACACGAGGTAGAGGGCGGGCGCGGCGGTCAGGCCCAGCGCCAACGCGGGCGAGGTGGTGAACAGCACGGCCTGACCCGCCAGCACCAGCACGCTGACCAGGCTCAGGTACCAGCGACGGACGGCCAGCACGGCAGCCGTGGACAGCAGGGCTCGCAGCGGCGTCCCCGGAGCCTCGACCAGCGCGGTGAGCGCGACCGGCGCGGTGGCCACGACCAGCAGCGCGACCGTGCCGCACAGCGGCACGACGATGACGGCCCAGGATGCCGCCGACACGGCGCGCACGTCGACGAGCACGATCGCGAGGACGGCCGACGCCAGCGCACCGACGACGAGCGCCTTGCGCAGCGTCCGCCGCCAGCCTGCGAAGAAGGCGCGGACGACCCGCCCCTCGCCCATCCCGTGCGCACGGAAGGCGGTGAGGGCGCCGGCGAGCGCGGGGGCGCACAGCGGCAGGGCGATGAGCAGGAGCGGCCACGTCTGCGCGGGATCGGTGGTGAGCAGCAGGAGCACCAGCGGCGCGCAGGTGACGAGCAGGAGGACGTTCACCATGAGCCCGAGGTAGACCGTCGAGAACACGCTCGCGTAGGTGTCGTGGGAGATGCGGCGCATGATCAGCCCTTCATCCCGCTCGTCGCGATGCCCTCGACGAAGTACTTCTGTCCGAAGAGGAACACGATCGCGATCGGCACGACCGACATCGTCAGACCCGCGAACAGCAGGGCGTAGTTGGCGTCGTACAGCGTGCTGACGAAGCTCTGCAGCCCCAGCTGGATGGTCCAGAGGTCGGGGTTGCGCAGATAGATGAGGGGTCCGAGGTAGTCGTTCCAGGTGTTCACGAACGTCAGCAGCGTGAGGCTCGCGATCGCGGGGACCGACAGCGGCAGCATGATCCGCGCCCAGATCCCGTACTCGCTGAGCCCGTCGAGGCGGGCGGCTTCGGAGAGGTCTTCGGGGATCGTGTCGTAGTACTGCTTCATCAGGAACACCCCGAACGCGCCGAAGGCCTGGATGAGGATGATCGCCCAGAGCGTGTTCGACACCTTCAGGTTCGACAGCAGGATGAACTGCGGGATCATGTACGACTGCCACGGGACGGCGATGGTCCCGATGTAGACGAGGAACAGCACATCGCGGCCCGGGAAGCGCATCCGCGAGAACCCGTACGCGGCGAAGGAGCCGGTGAGCACCTGCAGGAAAGTGACCACCACGGCCAGGAGCAGCGTGTTGCGGATCCACGTGAGCATGCCGGACTGCGTCCAGATGTCGATGTAGTTGCTCCACACCCACGTCTCGGGGAACCACTTCACGGGGGCGCTGAAGACGTCGTTCGGCGTCTTGAGCGAGCTCATGATCATCCAGAAGAACGGCAGCAGGAGGGCCGCGGCCGCGACGATCATCACGGCGTAGCCGACGATGCGTCCCACGCGGCGGGCGGGGTGGGCACCGGCGACGGGTCGACGGCGCGGCGGCGTGGCCCCCGCGGTGACGAGCGTGCGGGTGGCGTCGGGAACGAGGAGATCGGTCATCAGGCGTCCCGCTTCTTGTTGATGAAGAACTGCACGAGCGTCACGACGATGCACAGGAGGAACAGCACGATGGATGCCGCCGAGGCGTAGCCGAACTGGTTCTCCTGGAAGCCCTTCTGGTAGATGAACTGCGACAGCACGAGCGTCGACTGCCCGGGGCCGCCCTGCGTCATGACGAGGATGAGGTCGAAGATCTTGAACGAGTTGATCGTGAGCATCACGGTCACGAAGAACGTGGTCGGACGCAGGCACGGCAGGGTGACGTTCACGAAGCGCTGCCAGACGTTGGCGCCGTCGACGCGGGCCGCCTCATGCAGCTCGCGGGGCACGGTCTGGAGCCCGGCGAGGAACAGGATCATGTAGTAGCCCATGTCGCGCCACGTGCTGATGATGACGACGGCGGGCATCGCCCATTCCGAGGAGGTGAGCCATCCCGGCGGGTTCTGCAGGCCGAAGAAGCGAAGGATCTCGTTGATGGGCCCGTACGCGGGGCTGAAGAGCAGGTTCCACACCACCGCGATCGCCACGATCGAGGTGATGTAGGGGAAGAAGGCCGCGGTGCGGAAGAACGCCACCCCGCGCAGCTTGTTGTTCAGCAGCAGGGCGAGGCCCAACGCGACGATCATCGTCAGCGGGATGTGCAGCGCCGCGTAGTAGAGCGTGTTCAGCAGAGCGATGCGGAAGCTGCCGTCGCCGATGAGCCGTTGGAAGTTGGCGATGCCGACGAACGCCGACGAACCGAAGACGTTCCAGTTCGTCATCGACATGTAGAACAGCACGACGACGGGGACGAGCGTCAGGGCCGCGAAGCCCAGGAAGTTGGGGAGGATGAAGCTCCACCCGATGAGGGTGCTGCGCAGCGTCAGACGCGAGCGGCGGCGGGGCCGGCTCGGCTCGGTCTTCGACGCCCGGGGGCGCGTGTCGGCGATGGTCGCCATGGTGTCTCCAGATCGTGAGGGGTGACCGGCCCGGAGGGATCCGGGCCGGTCACCGACCTGCGGGGTCAGCCGACGCCGACCTCGCTCTTGACGCGGTTCTCGGCGGTGGTGATGGCGTCGTCGATCGAGGTCGATCCCGACATCACGGCGGTGTGCAGGTCGAGCAGGATGTTCTGCACAGCGGCGGTCTTCGCCGAGGTGGGGTTCTCCGGCTTGGTCTCGTGCGTCGACCAGGCGAACTTCGACAGCTCGTCGGTGGGCGCCCCGGCGACGGCGAAGTACGTGTCGGCGACGCTCGAGCTCGTCAGCGCCGGCGTGATGCCCAGGCCCGCGAGCACCTGCGCGCCTTCCTCGCCGGCAGCGAAGGCGAGGAACTTCTTCGCGGCGGCGAGCTTCGTGGCATCCGCCGCCTTGTTGATCGCGAAGCCGGTGGGGTCGCCGAACGTGACGGGGGTCTCCGACTCGCCCGTGGTGGAGGAGTCGTACTGCGGGATCGGGGCGAAGCCCCACGAGAACGGGTCCGCCTCGCCCTTGGCCTGCTGAGCGATGAGGGTCGCGACGTACCAGGTGCCCATGGGCATCATCGCGGCCTGCTGCTTGCCGAACTCGGCCTGGTAGGTGAGCTTGTTGGCGGTGACGGTGTTGTACTCCACCTGCGCGCCGGCTGACTGCAGGCCGAGCGAACGCTCGTAGTACGGCTTCAGGTAGCCGTAGTCGCCCGAGAGGATGTCGACATCGGGCGACTGCGCGTTCGCGAAGCCCTGGACGGTCGACTGCCAGCTGTGCTGGTAGGTGCCGAGGGCGGCGGAGCCGGCGGCGCCGAGCTTCGAGGTCAGCTGCTCGGCGGCCTTCTCGTAGTCGTCCCACGTCCACGAGCCGTCGGGCTCGGCGACACCCGCCTGGGTGAAGAGGTCCTTGTTGTAGAACAGCACCCACGAGTCCTGGCGGTAGGGCACGGCCCAGGTCGCGCCGTCGACCTCGAACGCCTGCGCCCCGCCGATGTCACCGGGCAGCTCGACGTCGGAGACGTCGGCGAGCTGTCCACCGGCCTGGTAGGTGATGAAGGTCTTGAGGTTCTTCTGGGTGACGATGTCGGGACCCGAACCGGCGGCGAGGTCGGCCGTCATCAGCGTGTCGTAGTTGGCGGAGTCGTACTCCTTGACCTCGACGGTGATGTCGGGGTTCTCTTCGTGGAACTTGTCGGCGAGGGCCTGGAACTCGGGCGTCGTGCTGAGGCTCCACCCCGACATCGACAGCGTGACGGGGCCGCTCTGGGCGGGGGCCTCCGACGATCCGCCGCTGCAGGCGGTCAACGACAGAGCGGCGACGATGCCCACCCCGGTCGCGACGACGATCTTGCGCTTCATGCGTGCTGCTCCTTTGCGATTGCGTGCCGGGCACCGCTTCGGGCCCGAGAGTGCCGGTGCGCCCCGCGCGGGGCTCCGGAGTCTGTGAGAGGGGTGCGCGTGCGCCGGCCGTCGGGCCAGGTCACGTCGACGACGGTGTCCTCGCCCGCGCCTTCGATCGCGAGCCGCGGCTCGGCCGCCTCGGCGGTCGTGTCGCCCCTCAGGGTCACGAGCGCCGCGAACGGCACCCCGACCGCGGCGTCCCAGGTCAGGACGGGGATGGCGGCCGTCTCCCCGAGCGGGCTGGCCCCTCGACGGACCGTCACGCGCGAGGTGGCCTCGGGGGTGAGGGCCCGGATGCCGGACACCCGGCCGTCCGCGTGCGCCTCGGCCGCGCCCGTCGAGGTCGCGTGCGCGGGCTCGGCACCCACGAGCGCCCACCCGCCCATCCGCACGCGCAGCGCGTCGAGGTCGACGCCCGGAGCGACGTGATCGAGTCGCGCGATGCGCACCTCCCACGCGCCCCGCGCGAGCGAGGTCACCGTCATCCGCCCGAGGGACTGCGCCGCGCCCGCGAGGCCGGCACCGTGGCGGTGCGTCGTGGGGGTGACGTCGATGAGGTGCACGTCGGATGCCGACGCGGCGACGCCGACGCCCTCGTGCACCGTCGCGCCGAGCGGCTCGAGGGCGGTGCGATGCGTGGCGCGTCCCGCGGCGTCGACGAGGACGACGGCCTGCTCGAGCGGGTCGCTCCACGCGAGGTCGTCGAGCAGCGGGGCCGTTGCCGTGGAGTAGCCGATGCGCGCATAGAGCGGGGAGTCCGCCGTGCGCGTTCCGGGGCGTGCCTTGTCGGTGCCGTGGTTGATGACGCGCACGATGCCGTCGGCGCGCGTGGCCGACACGATCCAGCCCGCGGCGACGACGGCGCGGAGGTCGTCGGCCTCAGAGATCGGCAGGGGCTCGTCGGGAGCCGCCCAGACGTCGTGATCGGCGGGGAGCATGATGCCCATCAGTCCCTTGACCGCCCAGTAGGGCGATCCGGGACCGGAGTACGACTGAGCGAGAGCCGGCCACTCGTGGTGCCATCCGAGCGTCAGCAGGTGGTCGCCGTCGGGTGCGCCACGGGCGACGAAGTGGTCGACGATCGCACCGGCCGCGTGACGCAGACGCCCCGCGCCGAGCGACGGGACGCCCGCGACGGCCCCCGCCCAGAACGGCGCTGCGGCGGCGAAGCGGTAGATGAGGCTGCGGCCCTGCAGCAGGGGCGATCCGTCGCTTCCGACGAGGTGCACCGCATCGAGGAGGAACCGGTCCAGCCGTGCGACGTCGAGCGCCCGACGCTCGCCGGCCAGGTCGGCCGCCCCCGTCATGCGGGGCCAGAGCACGGGGTAGACGTGCAACGCCCAGCCGACATAGTGGTCGAAGGCGCGCTCGTCGCCGTCGGAGAGCCATCCGTCCTCGCGGACGAAGGAATCGTGGCGGGCAAGATCTGCGACGATGTCGGCGGCCGACCAGGGCCCGCCGACCGAGCGGAGGAACGTCTGCACGACGATGCGGAACCACACCCAGTTCGTCTGCGGGTAGGTCTCGTCGCCCACGACCGGGGCAAGGTAGGCGATGACTCGATCTCTCGTGCGTGCGTCGAGGGTGTCCCAGATCCACTCCCGCGTCAGATCGAGGGCGAGGGCGAGCGACGCGGCTTCCACCTTGGCCTGCGCGTGCTCGTCCATCCGCACCCACCGGTCGGCCGCGTCGGGGTCGACCCCTGTCCGCACGCCCTCGGCGAAGAAGGCGATGAGCTCGTCGACGTCCTGCCCGCGCGCCCCGGCGATGCGGAACCCGGCGAGGAGGAAGACGCGGGCGAAGCCCTCGAGGCCGTCGACGGCCGCACCGTAGCCCCCCTCGGCGCCCGGGAACACGATGCGCCCGCGCCCGGGGCTCGCGTGCCGCAACGCCGCATCGAGCAGGGCGTCGGCGACGGCGAGCCAGTCGCTGCGCTGCCCACCGGCGAGGCGGGGAAGAGCGGAAGTCGCCACGGGTTCTCCTTCGAAGGCCGTCCGTCCACCCGAGCCATGGGGTGAACGAGTGCGAGCGTATCAATCAGAAAACAACACAGCAACATCTTTTCTGAATCCTAATGATCGTTTATGATCGTTTAAGCGATGCACCCCGCTTGAAGGAGACCGATGCCGTTCCCCACCGCCGCGTTCCGCGGCCCGCTCGCCGCGGTCGTCGAGAGCGCCGAACTGGTCACCCCCGATGACGCCCTCCCCGTCCCGCCGGCATACGTCCGCGCCGTCTGGGACCGCGAGCGCGGCACGGTCGACGGGGCCGCCGCGGACCGGATCCTGACCCGCGCCCACGCCGAGCGCGCCACGCCATGGCCGCAGCCCCGCGCGAGCGACGCGGCGCGCGTCCACCGAGACGGCGACCGCACCGCATGGGAGGACGCCGCCTTCGCGCGCCAACGGCGCCTCAGCCGCGCCGCGGTGGCTGCGGCGGTCACCCTCGACGACGACGCGATCGACGAGGTCGTGGACGGCGTGGTGCTGCTGTGCGAGCAGAGCTCGTGGTGCTGGCCCGCCCACGACGACACCCGACGGGTGCACGGGTCGGTCCTCGCGACCGTGACGGACCCGTTCGTCGACCTCGGCGCGGGCGAGGCCGTGGCTCAACTCGCGTGGATCGACCACCTCCTCGGAGCCGCCCTCGACGACCGTGCCCCCGGCATCCGCGCCCGGATCCGCCACGAGGCGCGCGTGCGCGTCTTCGAGCCGTTCCAGCGACGACGCGACTGGCACTGGATCGGCCTCGACGGCGACGTCCACAACTGGAACCCCTGGATCCACGGCAACGTCGTCGTCGCCGCCCTGCGCCTGCTCGACGCCCCCGCCGAGACCGAGGAGCGCGACCGGGTCGTCGGCCTCGCCGTCGAGGGACTCGACCGGTACGTCGCCGCCCTGCCCGCCGACGGCGCGATCGACGAGGGGTACGCGTACTGGTGGAACGGAGCGTGCCGCGCTCTCGAGGCACTCGACGTGCTCGCCCACGCGACGGCCGGCGCCGTCGACGCGACGGGCATCGCCTCGCTGCGCGAGACCGTGGCCTTCCCCCACCGCTCGCACCTCGGCGGCGACTGGTTCGTCAACCACGCCGACGGCCAGGCCCGGCCGCCCGCCGATCAGCCCTGGCACGCCCTGCAGCGGGCCGCCCGACGCTATGGCGATGACGACGCCGCCGCCCTGGCCGAAAGCCACCGGCATCCGGGATCACCCGCCGCGACGGAGCGCGAGGGCCTCGGCCGGCTGCTGCGCGGTCTTATTGATGCCGCCTGGGTGACGGCCGCCGCCGGCGCCCCTCCCCTTCCGCGCGACGTGTGGCTGCCCTCGACCGAAGTGGTGCTCGCGCGCGAGGCGGAAGGCTCCTCCGCCGGCCTCGCGCTGGTCGCGAAGGGCGGCCACAACGCCGAGCACCACAACCACAACGACGTCGGCTCGTTCCTTGTCGCCGTCGACGGCGTGCCGGTGATCGTCGACGCCGGTCGACCCACCTACACCGCCGCCACCTTCGGCCCCGACCGCTACGACATCTGGACCATGCAGAGCGGATGGCACAACGTGCCCGTCGTGCGCGGGCGCACGCAACCGGCGGGGAGGGATGCCGCTGCGCGCGGTGCCGCGGCCGAGATCGGCGACGCGCGGACGACGTTCTCGCTCGAGCTCGCAGACGCCTACCCCGAAGCCGGCCTCGCGTCGTGGCGGCGGCGCGCGACGCTCGATCGCACGCAGCATCGCGTCGAGATCGCCGACGCATGGGTCTTCGCCGACGGCGCTCCCACCGGCACCGACACGGTGCTCCACGTGCTCGTCGCGGGCGCTGTCCGGCTCGAATCGGGCGGTGCGCGCGTCACTCCGATCGGGGGAGCACGCCCGGTCCGTCTGCGATGGCCGAGTGACGTCGAGGCGACCGAGGAGGTGCGGGACCTCGACGATCCGATGCTCACCGAGGTGTGGGGCGAGCGACTCACGCGCCTCGCCCTTCCCCTGGCATCCCGCACACAGCTCCGGCTCACGGTAGAACTGGACACACCGATCGAGGACCTCCCATGACCGACACCACCGGGCATCAGCCCCTGGCCGCGGAACGCCGCGCCCACATCCTGAGCACGCTGCACAGCGACGGCGCCGTGCGCATCTCACAGCTCACCGAAGACCTGGGGGTCGCCACGGTGACGTTGCGCCGCGACCTCGCCCAGCTCGAGAAGGAGGGGGTGCTGCGTCGGGTGCACGGCGGGGCCGTGGCCGGAGAGAGCACACCGGCGCGCCCCGAGCCCTCCGCCGACGAGACGCAGGCCGGATCGATCGCCGTCCTCGTCCCCTCTCTCGCCTACTACTGGCCGGGGGTCGTGCGGGGGATGGAGACGGCGGCGCAACGCCTCGGCTACACGACGCTGCTGCGCGGAGCCTCGTACGAGCTGCAGGACGAACGTCCCGTGCTCGACCGCCTCGTCGCGAGCGGCGACGTCCGCGGGCTGATCGTCGCGCCGAACACCGACACCGCCCACGCCGGCGACGTCATGCGCTGGCTGGCCGACTGCCCCGTGCCGAGCGTCCTCGTCGAACGCGACGCCGTGCCCGGGGCGGGCGGCATCCCGATGGAGTCGGTGACGACCGACCACGCGCTCGGGGCCCTGCTCGCGGCCCGGCACCTCGCGACCCTCGGCCACCGCAAGGTGGGGCTGATCCTCTCGCGCCATTCCCCCACCTCCCGCAAGATCGCGGCGGGCTGGCAGACCGCGTGCGAGGAGCTCGCCCTCACCCCCGCCGACCACTTCGAGCAGACACTGCCCGACCGCACGAGCCCCGACTTCTCCGATGTGGTCAACGCGACCCTCGACTCGGCGCTCGCCACCGGCGTCACGGCCCTGCTCGTGCACTCCGACCCCGAAGCGATGGCCTTCGTCGATCTCGCGTTGACACGGGGGATCTCGGTGCCCGACGACCTGTCGATCATCGCGTACGACGACGAGGTCGCCCAGCTGTTCACTCCCGCCCTCACCGCGGTCAGTCCACCGCGCGCGAGCGTCGGCGAAGCCGCAGTAGAACTACTCGCCCGGCGCATCGCCCAGCCCGACCGGCCGGTGCATCGCGTGCAGCTCAGCCCGCGCCTGAATGTGCGCGCCTCGACGGCCGCCCCGCGATCGTGAGCACGCCCTCGGCGCGCGACTTCTCGCCGTGGACGTTCGCGACCGAGGCCCCTCCCGAGGAGCGGGAGCGCGCTCGGGCGCACCTCGCCGCGCTGACGTCGGCGCATCCCGACTGGCGCGTCGGCGATGACGTCTTCCTCTCGGAGCACGCCGGCCTCGATCCCGAGGCCTTCGCGATCGGCGACCGCTCCTACGTCGCCGCCGGCGCGTACCTCACCGGCACGGTCGCCATCGGGGCGGACTGCTCGATCAACCCGTACGCCGTCGTGCGCGGTGACGTACGTCTCGGCGACGCGGTCCGGGTCGGCGCCCACACCTCGATCATCGGCTTCAACCACTCGTTCGAACCGGGCACCGAGGTGTTCCGCCAGCCCCTGACCTCTCGGGGCGTGCGCATCGGGTCCGACGTGTGGATCGGCTCGCACGTCGTCGTTCTCGACGGCGTCACGGTCGGCGATCACGCGGTGCTGGCGGCGGGAGCCGTGGTGACGAAGGACGTCGCCGCCGGAGCGATCGTGGGCGGCAACCCGGCCCGCCTCCTGCGCTGGCGCGTCCCGCCCGAGCGGGCCGGCGACTCGCGGCGCGACGACCTCACCGCCTTCGCCGATCGCGCGCGCGACGAACTTCCCGCGGTGCTGGGCCGCGTCGCGGTCGACGGGGGCTTCCGCGATCGCCCCGACGCCGCCCCGACCCTGCGCGCAGTGTGCGACGCCGTCGAGCTCTCCGCCCTGCTGCACGACGCGCCTCCCCCGGGCGACGACCGCGCCGGATGGATCGAGGTGATCGCCGCGCAGCAGCGCCCCGCGACCGGTCTCACGACCGACGCGGCCACGCTGTGGGATGACCCCGACGCGGCGTACGGCGTGCTCAGCGCCGGGTACGCCCTCGACCTCCTGGGCGGCCGGTTCGCCCACCCCCTCGCCGACGTCGTCGACGCGGACGCGGCGGGCCTGATCGCACGGCTCGACGCCCTGCCGTGGGACACCGACCCCTGGCGCGCGGGACACCACGTCGACGCGATCGGCACGGCCCTGCACTGGAGCGGCCGACGGCAGGATGCCATCCCCCCGGGGGTCGCCGAGGCGCTGTTCGGGTGGCTCGCCCTCCGCGCCGACCCGGGCACGGGCATGTGGGGCCGCCCCGGCGTCGGGGGCGACCTCCGATTGCTCGTCAACGGCTTCTACCGTGCCGCCCGCGGCACGCTCGCCCAGGTCGGGCTCGACGTCCCGCACCCCGAGGCCGTGATCGACACGGTGCTGCGGCACGCGCGCGATGACAGGTGGATGCGCCGCGACCGTCGCGACGCCTGCACCGTGCTCGACATCGCGCACCCGCTGTGGCTCACCCGCTCGACCGGCTACCGCCGCGACGAGGTGCGCACCCTCGCCGACGATCTGCTGCGGCACGCCCTCACCGGATGGCACGCGGGTGCGGGCCTCTCCTTCCAGCTGGATGCCGGCGAACCCGGCCTGCAGGGCACCGAGATGTGGCTAGCGATCGTCTGGTACCTCGCCGATCTGCTCGAGTGCTCGGATGCGCTGCGCTATCGCCCGCGGGGCGTGCACCGCCCGGGGCCCGCTCCACGCTGACCGCGTCCCATCCCGAGGCCGGGTGACCAGCGTGGGAGTGGCGCGGCCGCGCCGCTCGCTCGAGGGCGAACGACGCGGCCGCGTGTTCTCGGGGTCAGCTCTCGGTGGAGCCGGCTCCGCGACGGCGGCGCCACAGCAGCACCCCGCCGAGCAGGAGCAGCAGCACCGCACCCGCACCCGTGACGGCGACGCCCTCGGCGTGCATGCCCGTGTTCGCGAGCCCGCTCGAGGAGCCACCCGCCGTCGAGCCGGAACCCGACGACGAGCCGGAGCCGGCGGGCGAACCGGAACCGCCACCGGCACCCGTTCCGGAACCGCCACCGGCACCCGTTCCGGGATCGGTACCGGCACCCGGGCCGGTCCCCGTGCCCGGGTCGGTACCCGTGCCCGGGTCGACCGGTGCCGCCTCCGGCACGATCGACGCCGAGCGCGCGGACGCGGCGGTGAAGCCCTGCGCGGAGGCCGTGACCTCCACGGAGATCTCGCGGCCCTCGTCGGCGGCGGTCAGTACGTACGCGTCGGCCGTGGCCCCGTCGATCACCGCACCGTCGCGCAGCCAGGCGAACGAGAGCACGGCATCCGCCGGATCGGTCGCGGCCGTGGCCCGGACGGTCGAGCCGACGCGCGCCTCGCCGGTCACGACGGGGGTGCCGATGCCGACGGCGCGGTTGACGGTCACCGTGTACGAGCGCGTGGTCCCGTCGGGTGCGGTCACCCGAACGGTGCCCACGCCATCGGCGTCACCGGGCGGGGTGATCTCGACCGATGCATCCTGGTCGACGGCCAGGGCGTGCAGGGTCGGCCACGCCGCTCCGGTGGACGAAACGGTGTAGGCGAGGGTGCCGGGCGCGAAGCCCTCCACCGGAGCGTCACCGACGGTGAGGCGTGCGAGATCGGCGACACCGGCGGGCGACGCCGAGACGGCGTTGATCTCGACCTCCGAGACGATCATGTGCGTCTGCGGGCGCGCGTTCAGGATGACGCGTACCTCGTCGGCCGCACCCGTGACGGGAACGTCGACCTTCGGGGCGCCACTGGACGGGCTCGGAACGGCGACCTCGTCACCCTGCACCCACTCGCCTCCGCTCACGCGGTGGTCGACGCGCAGGGTCGTGGGCCAGCTGAGGGTCGTGCCGTCCTTGAAGAACTGCACCGACACCCGGCTGAGGGTCTCGCGCTGGGCGAGGACGTAGCTCAGGGTGTCCTGCGTGTTCTTCGAACCGCCGCGCCAGTTCGACCAGCCCTTGTCGGTCGTGATGCCGTTGATGGTGTTGGCGACGGGGTAGCCCGACTCGGTGTACGTCGCCGAGGGCGCGCTCTGCGGGGCGACGTTGCGCTCCGACGCGGCGGTGACGATCACCGTCAGCGTCGCCTCCAGACGCTCGCCCGCCGGGCCGGTCGCCACACCCGGCACCGTGACGGTGCCCGGCTGCGCGAGCGCGGAATCCGTCACGCCGTCCCAGTCCCACTCGACAGGGAGTGCGAAGCCGGAGCCCGAGGGATGCAGTTCCGCCTCGACCGTGGTGTCGGTCAGGCTCCGCACCGCCGAGACCGCGCTGCCCGCCGCCACGGTGACCGATGCCGGACGAGTGGCCGTGTAGGGACCGACCTCGACGGTGGCCGTCGCCTCGAACGCGCCGCCGAACAGGTCGGTGCCGGTTCCCCGGACCGACACGGTTCCGGGCTTCGACACGTCGACGTCGTCGAGCTGCCAGGTGACCGCGGCGGTGCGCTGGATGCCGCCGGCGTAGCGGACCGTCACGGTCGCGGGAAGCGTCGGGGTCACGCCCACCGCCGTGGCCGCCGACACCGGGTCGGTGCCGACGACGGTGGTACCGGCGATCTTCCACTGCTGATTGCCGCCGCCGTTGCTCGTCCACAGACCCACGGTCGCCCCGGGGGTGGTGCTGGCCTGGTTGACGTCGAGCACGCGTTCGCTCGCGACGTTCAGCAGCGAGTAGTACTGGCCGTCGGTCGTCGAGGCCATCCACTGCGTCGAAGGATCGCCTGCGGCTGCGGCCGGGTCGGAGTCGACGAGGGCGGTGCCGCCGGTGCGGGAGGCGAGGAACTTCCCGGTTCCGTTCTGGAGGGTGAAGCGGTGGCGGTTCGTGCCCTCGCCGTCGATGGTGCGCACGGTCCAGGACTGCGCCCGCGCCGCTTCGGCCGTGGTCGCGGTGGCGCGGATCGCGAGACCCGAGGACGCGTCCAGGGCGAGGCCGCTCTGCAGGCCCGTGATCTGCACCGTCTGGCCGCCGCGGAACGCCGCCGCATCGGCGGAGATGCCGGAGACACCGTCGATGACGAAGGTCGTGACCGACTTCGCCGGCACCGTGACGGTCGCCGTGCGCGTGGTCGGGTCGACGGCCACCTTCGCGCCCTCCTTCAGCGCGTTGACGGTGGGCTGCGCCGCCGTCGACTGCGTCGTCACGACGGGGGTGACCGTGGCGCCGGGAGCGATCGTCGCGAAGTCGCTCAGGTCGATCTGCACGGTCTTCTCCGATGCGTCGGAGTTGACGTGCACGATCGTCGCCCCCTGCCCGTCGGCGTCGATCGCCGCGGTGGACTGCGCGTTGTCGGTCGACATCAGGCGATCGCCCGGGTGGATGTAGTGGGTGAAGTTGCGGACGGTGTTGTACTTCTCGTTGGTCAGGACCTTGCACGACGGGTCCGCCTCGCCGTCGGCGATGCGGCGGAGCGACTTGCCCTCGGCGTTGCAGTCGAAGTCGATGTAGACGCTCCCCCAGTTGAGGTTCTCGACCTTCTGCATGTTGTAGAGGTCTTCGACCGGCTGCCAGAACACCCACGCGCTCGGCTCGAGCTCGCGGAGGTCACCGACGATGTGCTCGGCCATGCCGATGCCGTTGGTGATGTCGTTGGTCGTGAATCCCCCGGCGGTCCAGTTGCCCTCGACCTCGCTCATCCACAGGGGCTTGTCCGCGGCCTTGGCGATGTCACGCACCACCTGGCGCCCGCTCGTGCCGTAGGTGTGCACGTTGAGCTGGTCGACGAGGCTCTTCGACTGCGCCGACCAGGCGTTCCAGTTCGACGCGAAGATCCCGGGGTTGGTCTCGTCCATCGCCGAGATGACGGCATCCGTCGTCGTGCTCGGCTGAGCGAGCCGCGCGGAGAGTGCCTTCACCATGGCGTCCTGCGCCTGGGGGCCGATGTGCGCGCCCTCCTGGCGACCACCGGTGGGCCATTTCGCCCCGTTCGGGATCTGGGTCTGCCAGTAGTTCGTGTTGGGCTCGTTGAACGGGTCGATCGTGTCGAAGTGGATGCCGTGGGTCTTCTCGAGCTCGTCGACGACGTTGACGAGATAGCCGGCGAACTTGTCCATGTCGGCCGGAGCGAGCTGCTCGCTGGTGGCGTTGTTGATGCCGCCGGAGACGTAGCCGCTCTGCGTGAGGAAGTACGGCGGAGAGTTGCTGAAGGCCTCCCAGTGGGTGACCTTGTCCTTGAGCGCGTCGAGCCACCAGCGCTGCGCGGAGTCCGCGTCGAAGTCGTAGGCGTTCGGGTCGTCGGGGTTCCACGCGGCCTTGTACCGCGCGCGGTCGGCGTAGTCGGAGGTGATGGCCCCCTGGGCGTCGCTCGCCGTCAGGTCGGGGTTCCAGAACCCGGGCACGGCGCCTCCGGGGCGCAGGTACGCGGGCACGTCGGAGGCGTTGCCGCCCCCGATGTTGTACCGGGCGATGTTGAGGTTCAGGCCGTCCTCGCCGAACACCGCGTCGAAGAGCTTCTGGCGCACATCGGCCGGGTAGTTGCCGGTGGCGTTCGCGAACCACACCAGGCTCGTGCCCCAGCCCTCGAACGGCTCCGCCGCGGACGCGGGGTTGGGCGTGATCCGCACGGCGGAGGGGGGCGCGGCAGCGGCCGAGGCGGCGGGGGCCACGGTGGTGGCCGCGATCCCGCCGGCAGCCAGGGCGACAGCGCAGGTCATCGACAACAGTCGAGCTGACTTCATCGTCATTTCCGATCCGGCCGCCACAGTGCGGCCTCGCAGGTGGTGATGTTGACGTCAACATGTTGACGTCAACACCCAACCTAGCCGACGACCCGGAGTGGCACAACGCCTCCGGCGTGCGCTCAGCGAGCGGGGCCGGACGAGGCGCGCCGCACCAACGACGTCGGCACGAGCGTGCGCGCGTGCTCGCCGCCGGTGCCCTCGATGTCGGCGATGAGCGCCGTCATCGCCTCCTCCCCCACGCGCTCGAAGCGCTGGCGGACGGTGGTGAGCGGAGGCCAGAAGTTCGCCGATTCGGGCATGTCGTCGAAGCCGACGACGCTGACGTCGCCGGGCACGGCGCGCCCGGTCTCGTGGAGAGCGCGGATGACGCCGAGCGCCATCTGGTCGTTCGCCGCGAACACGGCCGTCACCTCGGGCATCGTGGCCAGCGCGAGGCCGATGCGGTGCCCCGACTCGGCCGTCCAGTCGCCGATCTGCACGTCGGGCACGCGGCATCCGCGCTGCTCGAGGGCCTCGCGCCAGGCGTCGCGCCGGCGCTCGGCCGCGAAGGACTCCGGCGGCCCCGACACGTGCCACACCGTCTCGTGGCCGAGGTCGAGCAGGTGCTCGGTCGCGAGCTTCGCCCCCTGCGCCTGATCGTTGTCGACGACCGCGTACGGGTAGTCGGCGCTGGAGTCGACGACCACGACGGGCAGCCCCGACGGGATCGACAGCTCGTTCTCGCCCAGGCGGTGCGTCTCGATCAGGATGACGATGCCGTCGACGGCGTGCTCGCGCAGACGGAGGAAGGCGCCCGACACGTCGGACTGCGACGCCGACTGCACGGTGATGAGGGTGATGGAGTACCCGGATGCCGCCGCCATCGAGGCGAGGGCGTCGAGGGTGCGGGTGTTGCCGTAGGAGCTCAGCGAGAACATGATCACGCCGATGCTGCGGAACCGCCCGGAGCGCAGGGCGCGCGCCGCGCTGTTGGGGCGGTACCCCAGGGCCGACATCGCGTCGAGCACGCGCTGACGCGTCTCGGGATCGACGTTCGCACGCTCGTTCGCCACGCGCGAGACCGTCTGGCCCGACACCCCCGCCGCCGCGGCAACGTCGGCCATCGACACCTCTCTCCGACGCTCGCGCGTCGGGATCGCGGTCGACGTCGTCGTCGTTTCGCTCATGCCTGCCCCCTCGGGATGTTGACGTTGACACCCTAGCGCGCGGGGGTTATGTTTACGTCAACATCTCGACGACCCGGCCGGGATGCGCACCAACGAAGAGGCACCGGACGATGACGACCACTGCGGCACCCCCGCCCGCCCTGCGTTCCCCGCGGCGCAAGCGACGCACCCGAATCGACGATCGAGGCTGGCTGTTCGTCGCCCCCTTCGCTCTCGTCTTCGCGCTCGTGTTCCTGGCGCCCCTGGCCTACAGCGTCTACCTCAGCCTGTTCCGCGACCAGCTGATCGGCGGCAACGCATTCGTCGGCTTCGAGAACTACATCACCGCCTTCGGCGACCCCAAATTCTGGGACGGCTTCGGGCGGGTGGCGGTGTTCCTCGTCGTGCAGGTGCCGGTCATGCTGCTGCTGGCTCTGGCCGCCGCGCTCGCGATCGACAGCGCCCGACTGCACGCGGCGGGCTTCTACCGCATCGTCATCTTCCTGCCCTACGCCGTGCCCGCGGTCGTCGCCGTGCTCATGTGGGGCTACATCTACGGCGACCAGTTCGGCCTGACCCGCAACCTCAACGACCTGTTGGGCGGACAGGTCGTCCAGCCCTTCCTCCCCGAGTGGATGCTGCTGTCGATCGGCAACATCGTCACCTGGCAGTTCGTGGGTTACAACATGCTCATCTTCTACTCCTCGCTGAAGACCATCCCCAGCGAGCTCTACGAGGCGGCGTCCATCGACGGCGCGGGCGCGTGGCGCACGATCTTCTCCATCAAGATCCCCGCGGTGCGCGGCGCCATCGTCATCGCCACGATCTTCTCGATCATCGGCAGCTTCCAGCTGTTCAACGAGCCCAACATCCTCAAGCCTCTGGCGCCGAACACGATCTCGACGTTCTTCACGCCGAACATGTACGCCTACAACCTCTCGTTCGCCGGCCAGCAGTACAACTACGCCGCCACGATCGCCATCATCATGGGCGTCATCACCGCGGTGATCGCCTACGTCGTGCAGCTGCGCGGCTCACGTCAGGAGACGCGATGACCACCGCGACCGCACCCCGCACCGACACCGTCGCCGTGACCACGCCCCGCAGCGGCCGGGCCGGCACGCGCTTCGCGCGCACCTCTCCCACGCACGGCAAGAAGTCGATCGTGCTGAGCATCGTCATGGGCCTGTACCTGCTGTACACGCTCGTCCCGCTGTTCTGGCTCGTCATCAACGCCACCAAGACGCAGCCCGACCTGTTCACGACCTTCGGCCTCGGGCCCGGCAACACCTTCGCGCTGTTCGACAACATCGCGCAGACGCTGACCTATCGCGACGGCATCTTCGTCCGCTGGCTCGGCAACACCCTGCTCTACGTCGTGGTCGGTGCGGGCGGCGCGACGCTGCTCGCCACTCTCGCCGGTTACGGTCTGGCGAAGTACAACTTCCGTGGCCGCAAGGCGGTCTTCGCCGTCGTCCTCGGCGCGATCGCGGTGCCGGGAACCGCCCTCGCGGTGCCGACGTTCCTGCTGTTCAGCCAGCTCGGGATCACCAACACCCCGTGGGCGATCATCATCCCCTCGCTCATCAGCCCCTTCGGTCTGTACCTCATCTGGGTGTACGCCACCGACGCCATCCCCACCGAGCTGCTCGAGGCCGCGCGCATGGACGGCGCGGGCGAGTTCCGCACGTTCTTCACCATCTCGATCCGCCTGCTCACACCGGGCATCGTGACGGTGCTGCTGTTCGCGGTCGTGGCGACCTGGAACAACTACTTCCTGCCGTTGATCATGCTCAGCGACCCCACCTGGTACCCGCTCACCGTCGGGCTCAACCAGTGGAACGCGCAGGCCATCGGCGTGGGCGCCCAGCCCATCTACAACCTCGTGATCACCGGGGCACTGCTGTCGATCCTCCCGATCGTCGCCGCGTTCCTCGTGCTGCAGCGCTTCTGGCAGTCGGGCCTGAGCGCGGGCAGCGTCAAGCAGTGATCCGCTGACCCCCCACCGCGCATCGCCCCTCCGCGGGACGTCGCACCTGCATCCGCAACACCATCCACAACAACGAAGTAGAGGAAACCGATGACATTCATGCGCAAGGGCTCCGCCATGCGGCGGACCGTCTTCGCCGTCGCCGCCACCGCCCTGTCGGTCGGCGCGCTCACCGCGTGCTCGGGCGGCAACGCCGGCGGCGCAGCCGCCGGTTCGGCCGACGACATCGAGAAGGCCCTCGAGGCCGGTGGCGAGCTCACGTACTGGTCGTGGACCCCGTCGGCCGAGGCGCAGGTCGCCGCCTTCGAGAAGAAGTACCCCAACGTCAAGGTGAACTACGTCAACGCGGGCACCAACACCGAGGAGTACACCAAGCTCCAGAACGCGATCAAGGCCGGCTCGGGCGCCCCCGACGTCGTGCAGATCGAGTACTACGCCTTCCCGCAGTTCGCGCTCTCGGACTCGCTGCTGGACCTGTCGTCGTACGGCTTCGCCGACCTCGAGGGCGACTACGCCACGGGCCCCTGGGGCTCGGTCGACTTCGACGGCAAGATCTACGGCCTCCCGCAGGACTCGGGCCCCATGGCCCTGTTCTACAACAAGAGCGTCTTCGACCAGTACGGCATCGCCGTGCCCACCACGTGGGACGAGTACTACGCCGCCGCCCAGAAGCTGCACGCGGCCGACCCCACCAAGTACATCACCGCCGACACCGGTGACTCCGGCTTCACCACCAGCATGATCTGGCAGGCCGGCGGCACCCCCTTCACGACCACCGGCGACGCGGGCACCGACGTCACCATCGACCTGCAGGACGCGGGCTCGAAGAAGTTCGCCCAGAACTGGAACCGCCTGATCGAGGGCGACCTGCTCTCGAGCACGCCCAGCTGGAGCGACGAGTGGTTCAAGGGCCTCGGAGACGGCTCGATCGCCTCGCTCGTCATCGGAGCCTGGATGCCCGGCGTCCTGGAGTCTTCGGTGAAGGACGGCGCCGGCAAGTGGGCGGTCGCCCCGATCCCGACTTACGACGGCAAGCCTGCGACGGCGGAGAACGGTGGCGGCGGCCAGGCCGTGACCAAGCAGAGCAAGAACCCCGCCCTGGCGGCCGGCTTCCTGAAGTGGCTGAACAACGACGAGGAGAGCCTGAAGATCTTCGCGGAGTCGGGCGGCTTCCCCTCCACCACCGCGCAGCTGAGCGACTCGTCGTTCGTCGACCAGAAGTCGGACTACTTCGGTGGCCAGCAGATCAACCAGGTGCTGACGCAGGCGTCGAGCGACGTGGTCAAGGGCTTCAGCTACCTGCCCTTCCAGGTCTACGCCAACAGCATCTACAGCGACACCGTCGGCCAGGCGTACGCCAACAAGAGCGATCTGAACGCCGGCCTCACGACGTGGCAGGACCAGCTCGTCCAGTACGGCAACGACCAGGGCTTCTCGGTCAACAAGTAAGAAGCAACTCCGGGGCGGGCCGCAGCGAAGGCATGCGGCCCGCCCCCTCCCTTTCCCTCCCGAGGAGAGCCATGAGCACCCCCACCCGCATCCGTGTCGACCGCGCCGCAGTCGGCTCCGAGGTCCCCCGCCGCCTGTTCGGCTCGTTCGTCGAGCACATGGGCCGCTGCGTGTACGACGGCATCCACTCCCCCGGCCACGACACCGCGGACGCCGCAGGCTTCCGTGCGGACGTGCTCGAGCTCGTCCGTGAGCTCGGTGCCACGGTCGTGCGCTACCCCGGCGGCAACTTCGTCTCGGGCTACCGCTGGGAAGACGGGGTGGGCCCGCGTGACGAGCGCCCCGTGCGCCTGGATGCCGCGTGGCACAGCACCGAGACCAATCAGGTGGGGCTCCACGAGTTCGCCGAGTGGGCGGATGCCGCCGGCCTCGAGGTCATGGAGGCGGTCAACCTCGGCACGCGCGGTGTCGCCGAAGCCGCCGACCTGCTCGAATACACGAACCATCCCTCCGGCACGGCGCTCAGCGACCGGCGCCGCACGAACGGACGCGAGGAACCGTTCGGCATCCGCCTGTGGTGCCTCGGCAACGAGATGGACGGGCCCTGGCAGATCGGCCACAAGACCGCCGACGAATACGGCCGCCTCGCCGCCGAGACCGCGCGCATGATGCGCTTCATCGATCCGACCGTCGAGCTCGTCGCCGCCGGCAGCTCGAACCACGAGATGCCCACGTTCGGGGAGTGGGAGCGCACGGTGCTCCGTCACACCGCCGGCCTCGTCGATCACATCTCGGTGCATGCGTACTACGAAGAAGACCCGGTCGACCCGGCGAGCTTCCTCGCGAGCGGCGCCGCCCTCGACCGCTACATCTCCGACGTCGTCGACATCATCGATGAGGTCGGCGCCACCACCCCCGACGGCGGGACGATCGGCATCAGCGTCGACGAGTGGAACGTGTGGAACCAGACCCGTTGGAACGAGGTCGACAAGCCCCGCGTCTTCACCGGTGACTGGCCCGTCGCCCCGCGCCTGATCGAAGACGACTACACCGTCACCGACGCCGTCGTCGTCGGCTCCCTGCTCATCACGCTCATCCGCCGCTCCGACCGGGTCTCGATGGCCAACCTCGCGCAGTTGGTGAACGTCATCGCCCCGATCCGCACCGAGCCCGGCGGGGGCGCGGCCTGGCGCCAGAGCACGTTCCACCCGTTCGCGCTGACCGCGCGGGCGGCATCCGGTCGCGTCGTGCACCCCGTCGTCGAGGGCGCCACGATCGACACCGCGCGGCACGGGTCCGTCGACGCGGTCGATGCCGTCGCCACCGTCGACGGCGATGCCGTCTCGGTCTTCCTCGCCCACCGCGACCTCGACGCCCCCACCCCGGTCGAGCTCGACCTGGGGGCGGTGGCCGAGGTCGACGCGGTCGTGATCACGGTCCCCGAGGGCGGCGATCGCCACACCACCAACTCCGCCGCCGGCGAGCCCGTCGCCCCGCAGCCCCTGTCCGTCGACGTGGGGGCCGACGGCATCCTGCGCTTCACCCTCCCCGCCCTCGCCTGGGTGCGCCTGACGGCGCGCCTCACCGACTGACCCGAAAGACACCGTGACGACCTTCACCATCGGCGAGACCGACTTCCTGCTCGACGGGCGACCGCACCAGGTCATCTCGGGCACGCTGCACTACTTCCGCATCCACCCCGAGCACTGGGCCGACCGCATCCGCACAGCCAAGGCGATGGGGCTCAACACCATCGAGACCTACGTCGCGTGGAACGCGCACGAGCCCGTGAAGGGCGAATGGGATGCCACCGGCTGGAACGACCTGGGCCGCTTCCTCGACCTCATCGCCGCCGAGGGGCTGCACGCGATCGTGCGTCCGGGACCGTACATCTGCGCCGAGTGGCACAACGGGGGGCTGCCGGTGTGGCTGACCTCGACGCCGGGGATCGGCATCCGGCGCTCCGAACCGCAGTTCGTGGAGGCCGTGACCGAGTACCTGCGTCGGGTGTACGAGATCGTCGCCCCGCGCCAGATCGATCGCGGCGGCAACGTCGTGCTCGTGCAGATCGAGAACGAGTACGGCGCGTACGGCTCCGACAAGGAGTACCTGCACGAGCTCGTGCGCGTGACGAAGGACGCCGGCATCACCGTGCCGCTGACCACCGTCGACCAGCCCATGCCGTGGATGCTCGAGGCGGGGAGCCTGCCCGAACTGCACCTCACGGGTTCGTTCGGTTCGCGCTCGGAGGAGCGCCTCGCGACCCTCCGCGAGCACCAGCCCACGGGACCGCTGATGTGCAGCGAGTTCTGGGACGGGTGGTTCGACTGGTGGGGCAGCATCCACCACACGACCGACCCCGCGGCATCCGCCCACGACCTCGACGTGCTGCTCGCGGCCGGGGCCTCCGTGAACATCTACATGGTGCACGGCGGCACCAACTTCGGCACCACGAACGGCGCCAACGACAAGGGCCGGTTCGACCCCATCGTGACCTCGTACGACTACGACGCACCCATCGACGAGTCGGGCCATCCGACGGCGAAGTTCCACGCGTTCCGCGAGGTCATCGCGAAGTACGCGCCCGTGTCGGCGGAGGTTCCCGCGCCGCGGCCCACGGCCCCGTCGTTCGAGGTGACGCTGTCGGGCGAAGGCGAGTGGATGCCGGCAGCCGCCGATACGGCCCCGATCGACTCCCCCGCCACCTTCGAGCAGCTCGGGCACCTCGGTCCTCTCGTGCGGTACGACGTCGAGCTGCCGTCGTTCACCGGTCGCGCGGCGCTCGTGTTCGACGAGGTGCGCGACCTCGCCTGGGTGCACGTGGACGGGATCGCGGTGGGACGGCTGTCGCGGTCGCTGCGCGAGCGCGCGCTGATGATCCCCGCGGGCGCGCGACTGACGGTGCTCGTCGAGGACCAGGGACGCGTGAACTACGCCGATCGTCTCGGCGAGCCGAAGGGGCTCATCGGCGCGGTGACGCTGGACGGCGCCCCGCTCACCGGCTGGACCGCGACGCCGATCGACCTCGACACCGTCGAGGGCTCGGGCTCGGGCTCGGCGGGTCGGGCGTTCCTGCGCGGGACGTTCGAGCTCGACGCGCCCGTCGACCTGTTCCTCGACACCGGCTCGTGGGGCAAGGGCTTCGCCTTCGTCAACGGCTTCTTCCTCGGTCGGTACTGGAACAACGCGCCGCAAAACACGCTCTACGTGCCGGGACCGGCGACCCGCGCCGGCGCGAACGAGATCGTCGTGCTCGAGCTCGAGCACGCGGTGGATCCGGTCGCGCGCTTCGTCGCGGAGCCGTCGCTGGGGCAGCTCGAGGAGTAGGCCGGCCGTCCCTCCGGAACAGGCGATCCGTCGCGTGCAGGACCACCCGCGGGAGGGCGGTCCTGTTCGGCGGATCGCCTGTTTCCGCGTGTGCGCAGACGCGCGTCGCGCGCGGGAGGAGCAGGATGGGGTCATGACGATGGCCGCCTGGCTCCGCTCGCTCCCCTCGCTCACCGGGGTGGCCCCCGAGCCGGATGCCGCGCCCCTGCCCGATACGCCGGAGCCGCTGTTCGAGCGATGGATCCGCGGGGCGGTGGAGGCGGGTGTCGCCGAAGCGCACGGTGCCACCCTCTCGACGGTGGATGCCCGCGGCATCCCGGACGCCCGCGTGCTGATCCTCAAGGACCTCGATCCGGGAGGCTGGGCCTTCGCGGGCCCGCGCGACTCGGCGAAGGCGGAGCAGCTGGCCGCGCAGCCCGTCGCGGCCCTGACCTTCTGGTGGCCGTCCGTCGTGCGGTCCGTCCGCGCGCGCGGCCGGGTGGTCGAGGCATCAGCGGAGGAGTCCGCGGCCGATCTCGCTGCGCGATCCGCCGCCGCCCGCGACGGGATCGCGCCGGGTGGCTGGGTGCTGTGGCGGCTCGTTCCCGACCACGTCGAGTTCTGGCAGGGCTCCCCCGATCGCCGTCACCGGCGCACGATCTACCGTCGCGTCGGCGACGGCTGGCGGGTATCCGCCCCCGAGGTGGAGAGCGAGCGACGATGAGCGGCTACGAGATCACCGACATCGGCGCGATGGCCGCGTGGCGCGAGCACTTCGGCGGGTTCGTGCCGGAGCGCTCGCGCGACGGTCGACGCGTCGTCGACCACGAGCTGACCATGCAGTTCATCGGGATGACGGCGAACGCCCTCCTCCCCGGCGAGGACGCGGGGTACTGGCACACGCACAGCCGGGTCGAGGAGCTCTACGTCTTCCTCGAGGGGCGCGGACAGATGGGCTTGGGAGACGACGTCGTCGACGTCGGCGCGGGGAGCGTCGTCCGTGTCGGTCAGGGCGTGTGGCGCGTCTGGCGCGCGCTCCCCGACAGCCCGGGCGAGCTGCGCTGGCTGTGCATCCGCGCGGGCGGGGAGGCCCTGCCCCACATCCCCGACGACAGTTCGCGCGACGCCGATCGCCCGATGCCGTGGGCCGCCGCCGGCTGACCCCTCCGCGCTAGGCCGATCCGCGCCAGACGACCGGAGCGTCGAGCAGGATGCCGTCGGCATCCGCCACTCCGCCCGAGAGCTGCAGCAGCACCGCCTCGGCGGCCGCCGCCCCCAACCCTTCCGCGGGCTGATCGACCGTGCTGAGCGGGGGGTCGGTGCGCAGCGCCCAGGCGCTGTCGTCGAAGCCCACGACGCCCACGTCGTCGGGCACGCGTCGCCCCGCCGCGCGCAGAGCCTGCACGGCGCCGGCCGCCACGGCATCCGACGCTCCGAAGACGGCGTCGAGGTCGGGCGCGCGCTCGATCAGACGCCGCATGCCCGCCTCGCCGTCGGCGAAGGCGTACAGCGGGACGGGTTCGACGAGATCCTCGTCGAAGTCGGCGCCCAAGGCCTCGCGGAAGCCCGCCAGGCGGTCGCTGCCGGAGTCGCGGTCGAGAGCCGCGGCGATCATGCCGATGCGTCGACGACCGGTCGCGCGCAGCTTCTCGGTGATCGCGCGCGCCGCTCCGAGATTGTCGATGCCCACCCACGGGCGGGAGATGCCCGGGGGGTGGCCGACATAGGCGACGGGCAGCCCCAGGCGCTCCACGACGTCGGTGATGGGGTCGTGATGCCGGGCCGAGACGATCACCGCGCCGTCGACGAAGCCTCCGCTGAGGTAGCGCGCGACGCGGTCGGTGTCGCGCTCGGTGTCGACGACCACGCACACCATCTGGTAGTCGGCCTTCGACAGCGCCGTGTTGGCACCGAGCATGATGCCGCCGATGTTCGGGTCTTCCAGGAACAGCGAGTGCGGCTCGTGCACGATGAAGCCGACCGCCTGCGTGCGCTGGCGGACGAGGTTGCGGGCCGCTGTGTTGGGGACGTACCCGACCTCGCGGATCGCGGTCTGGATCGCCTCGCGCGCTTGATCGGAGACGTATCCGCCGTTGAGGACACGGCTCACCGTGCCCCGCGACACCCCCGCGGCCTTCGCCACGTCATGCACCGTGCTGCGCCGGCGCCCGGGCGGAGGAGGCGTCATGAGGGTCAGCCTATCGGGACGCGGGAGTTGACGACGGCGGTACGGCGTGTCAGTATGTGCACGTTCACACATCCTCGTTCGATGTCTTGCATCGCCGGTGTGTGCACGTTCACAGAACCCGCAAAGGAGCGCCCACCGGATGCTTGCCGTCGATCATCTGGCCCCGCTCGATCGCGACAGCGACCGAGCGACCGACCCGACCCGCGCGGGCGCCGCGCTGGACGCCCTGACCCGCGAGGGCCTCGTGTTCGGATGCGACTACAACCCCGAGCAGTGGGACCGCGCGGTGTGGGACGACGACATGCGCCTCATGAGCGAAGCGGGCGTGGGACTCGTGGCCGTGAACATCTTCGGCTGGTCCTGGATCAACCCCGACCACGGCATCTGGAACTTCGACGAGCTCGACGAGGTCATGGACCTCGCCCACGCGCACGGCATCCGGGTCAACCTCGGAACCGCGACCGCCTCGCCCGCCCCCTGGGTGACCACTCGGCATCCCGAGATCCTGCCCGTGGCCGAGGACGGGACACGGCGTTTCCCCGGCGGCCGCCAGGCGTACTGCCCGAGCTCCCCGGTCTTCCGCGGCTACGCGGCCGAGCTGAGCCGGCGCGTCGTGGAGCGCTACGCCGAGCACCCCGCCCTGGCCATGTGGCACGTCTCGAATGAGCTCGGATGCCACAACGCCCTGTGCTACTGCGAGGCCAGCGCCGCGGCGTTCCGCGACTGGCTGCGCGCCCGGTACGGCACCGTCGCAGCCGTCAACACCGCCTGGGGCACCTCGTTCTGGAGCCAGCGCTACAGCGACTGGGGGCAGATCCTCCCGCCGATGGCCGCGCTGTCGCTGCGCAACCCCGGGCAGCTGCTCGACTTCCAGCGCTTCTCCTCCGACCAGCAGCTCGAGCTGTACCGCGCCGAAGCCGAGATCATCCGCGCGCGCAGCGCAGCCCCGGTCACCACCAACTTCATGGTCACCGCGCACATCCGGGCGCTCGACTACTTCTCCTGGGCCGGCGAGATGGACGTCATCGCCAACGACCACTACCTCGACCGGCGACTCGCCGACCCGATCGCGGAGCTCTCGTTCGCGGCCGATCTCACGCGCGGCATCGCCGCAGGCACCCCGTGGCTGCTGATGGAGACCTCGACCGGCGCGGTGAACTGGCAGCCGCACAACCTCGCCAAGGGCGAGGGTGAGCTGCTGCGCAACGTCGTCTCGCACGTGGCGCGCGGCGCCGACGGCATCTGCTTCTTCCAGTGGCGCGCCTCGGCCCAGGGCGCCGAGAAGTTCCACTCCGCCCTCCTCCCCCACGCCGGCACCGACACCGCGCAGTGGCGCAGCGTCCTCGAAGTCGGCCGTACCCTGCGTGCGCTACAGCCCGTCGCCGGGACGCGCGTCGCGTCCGACGCGGCCGTGCTGTTCGACTGGGAGAGCTGGTGGGCGCTCGAGAACGAGGGCCGCCCGAGCGAAGACCTGCGCTACCTCGACCAGGTGCACGCCGCGCACGGGGCCCTCGCCGCCGCCGGGATCTCGACCGACGTCGTCTCGACGGGCGCCGACCTCTCCGCCTACCGTCTCATCGTCGTCCCGGCCCTCCATCTCGTGCGGGATGCCGACGTCGATCGCCTGTCGCGATTCGTCGAGGCCGGCGGCACCGTCGTCATCACCTTCGCCAGCGGCATCGTCGACGAGCAGGACCGGGTGCGGCTCGGCGGGTACCCGGGCGCCTTCCGCGACCTGCTCGGGATCGTGTCGGAGGAGTTCGCCCCGCTGGGGCCCGCGCAGGTCGTCACGCTCGACGACGGCAGCACCGGCTCGGTGTGGTCGGAGCGTCTGCGCACGGTCGACGCCGAGATCGACGCGCTCTTCGTCGACGGTCCCGCGGCGGGGCTCCCCGCACGCACCCGTCGCGCGGCCGGCGACGGTTCGGCGTGGTACCTGGCGACGCTCCCGTCGGCCGACGCCTACCGCGACCTCCTCCTGCGCATCGCCGCGGCATCCGGCATCCGCACCCTCGACGCCGTCACCGGGGTCGAGGTCGTGCGCCGGGCGGGCGAGGACCGCGCATTCACGTTCGTCATCAACCACACCACCGAGTCGGTCGAGATCGCGGCGCACGGGCGCGACGCGCTCACCGGCGAGCGCGTCGACGGTCTCGTCACCGTCGCCGGCGGTGCCGTCCGCATCATCGAGGAGGCCTCGTGACCACCACCGCTCCCGCTCCCGCGCGGGCCGAACGCGCGAGCGCCCCGAGGCCGCGCCGACCGCGCGTGCCCTTCAAGAGCGCGATCGTCGTCCTGCTGGCGCCGTTCGCGGTGCTGTTCGTCCTCTTCTACGTCCTGCCGATCGTCTTCGCCATCGTGCAGTCCCTTCTGGTGGTGCGCCGCGAGGGCACGTTCGGCAAGGCCGAACTCGTCTTCGGCGGGCTCCAGCAGTACGCGCTCGTCTTCCAGAACGAAGCGTTCTGGGCGTCGATGCTGCGCATGCTCGCGTTCGGCGTCGTGCAGGTGCCCGTGATGCTCGGCCTCGCGCTGATCTTCGCGCTGCTGCTGGACTCGCCGCTGCTGAAGGGCAAGCGGTTCTTCCGTCTCGCCTTCTTCGTGCCGTACGCGGTCCCCGGTGTGATCGCGGCGATCATGTGGGGCTCGCTGTTCTCGCCCAACCTCTCGCCGTTCACCGCGTTGACCAGGAACGTCGACTTCCTCGGCGCCGACCTCGTGCTGTGGTCGATCGCGAACGTCGTCACGTGGGTCTACGTCGGCTACAACATGCTGATCATCTACTCGTCGCTGCTGTCGATCCCCAGTGAGATCTACGAGGCGGCCCGCCTCGACGGTGCGGGGCAGTTCCGCATCGCGTGGTCGATCAAGATCCCGCTCGTGCGGCCCGCGATCGTCATGACCGCGATCTTCTCGATCGTCGGCACGCTGCAGCTGCTCGCCGAGCCGCAGGTCTTCCGCTCGTTCAGCTCCGCGGTCACCAGCACCTTCACTCCCAACATGACCGTCTACGCCACGGCATCCATCCCCAACGCCAATCTCGCGGCGGCGTTCTCGGTCGTGCTGGCCGTGACCACCTTCGTGCTGTCGTTCGGCTTCATGAAGTGGATGCAGAAGAAGGGCAACGCATGAGCGCCGTCACCACCTCCCGACGCCCCCTCGGCCCCCGCGCGGGCGGCCCCCGCTCCGGCGCGACCCGTTCGGGCGCGGTGCGCGAGCCCCTCGTCTCGCGCACCTCGGCGATGCTCGTCATGGCCGTCTTCACGGTCTACTTCCTGCTGCCGCTGTGGTGGCTGCTGGTGGCCTCGAGCAAGAGCACGGGCGACATCCTCACCACCAACCCCCTGTGGTTCGCCGACATGCGGCTGTTGTCGAACATCGGCGATCTGTTCGCCTACCGCGACGGCATCTTCCTGCGCTGGCTCGGCAACTCGCTGCTGTACGCCGGCCTCGGCGGAGCGGTCGCGACGCTCCTGGCCGCGATGGCCGGGTACGCGCTGGCGAAGTACCGCTTCCCGGGCCGCGAGCTCGTATTCGACGTCGTGCTCGGCGGTGTCCTGGTGCCGGCCACCGCGCTCGCCCTGCCGCTGTTCCTCATCTTCAGCCAGGTGCAGCTCACGAACACCTTCTGGGCCGTGTTCCTGCCCTCGCTCGTCAGCCCGTTCGGGGTGTACCTCGCGCGCATCTTCGCGGCATCCTCTGTGCCCGACGAGCTGCTCGAGGCCAGCCGGCTGGACGGCGCCGGAGAGATCCGCACGTTCTTCACCGTGAGCCTGCGGCTGATGAGTCCGGCACTGGTCACGATGTTCCTCTTCCAGTTCGTCGCGATCTGGAACAACTTCTTCCTGCCGCTGATCATGCTGCGCAGCGAGGAGCTGTTCCCCGTGGTGTTCGGGCTCTACGGCTGGAACAACCAGCTCAACCAGATCCCCGAACTGCGCGGGCTCGTCCTGATCGGCGCCCTGCTGTCGGTCATCCCCCTCATCGTCATCTTCCTGCTCCTCCAGCGCTTCTGGCGCAACGGTCTCGGGACCGGCGCGCTGAAGTAATCCGTTCGGCGGCTGCGGCCGCCCCCACCCCGGGCGCAAACGGCGCGTCCGGGCACCCAGAGAAAGAGGCATCCCCATGAAGCACAGAATCCTCGCGGCGACATCCGGCGTCGCCCTGTCGGCTCTGCTCCTCGCCGGTTGCGCCGGAAGCGGGAGCGGCGACGGCGCCGCGGCCGCCGACTGCGCCCCCGCCGACGGTCCCGTGACCCTCGAGTTCACCTCGTGGATCCCGGGCATCGAGAAGGCCGTCGACCTGTGGAACACCGAGAACCCCGATATCCAGGTCAAGGTGCAGACCGGCCCCAACGGCAACAACGGCACGTACCAGAACTTCTTCAACCAGATCGCCGCGGGCAACGCCCCCGACCTCGGCCAGATCGAGTACGACGCCCTCCCCAACTTCCTCGTGCAGGACGGCGTCGAGAACATCGCCGCCTGCTCCGACGTCGTCGCGGCGAAGGACCAGTTCGTGGGCTGGGCGTGGAACCAGGTCGCCCTCGGCGAGGACGGCGCCGTGTACGGCATCCCGCAGGACATCGGCCCGATGGCGCTGTTCTACCGCAAGGACCTCTTCGCGGCGAACGGCATCGCGATCCCCACCACGTGGGACGAGTACACCGAGGCCGCCAAGAAGATCCGCGCGCTCGGCGGGTACATCACCAACTTCTCGCAGTCCGACATCAACCAGTTCGCCGGCTTCGTCTGGCAGGCCGGTGGGCAGTGGTTCGGCAACGACGCGGACGGCTGGACCGTCTCGCTCACGGACCCGGCGTCGGAGAAGGTCGCCGATTACTGGCAGTCGCTCATCGACCAGGACCTCGTCTCGACCTACCCCGCGTGGACCGACGAGTGGAACAACGCCTACAACTCCAGCCAGGTCTGGACGTGGAACTCCGCCGTCTGGGGCGCGAACTCGATCTCGAGCGGCGCTCCCGACACCGCGGGTGGATGGGCCGTGGCCGACCTGCCGCAGTGGAACGCCGGTGACGCCGTGTCGGGCAACTGGGGCGGATCGTCGATCGCCGTCCTCAAGGGCAGCGAGCACCCCTACGAGGCGACGACGTTCGCTCTGTGGCTGAACACCTCCGAGGAGGCGCTGACGGTGCTCAACGAAGAGGCCAACATCTACCCCGCCACGACCGAGGGCCTGAAGCTCCCCTCGCTCACGCAGGGCGTCGAATTCTACGGCGGACAGAAGATCTACGACGTCTTCGCCAAGGCCGCGACCGAGGTGACGCCCGACTTCGTGTGGGGCCCGACCATGACGAAGACCTACGCCGACGTCTCCGACGGCTTCAAGGCCGCGGTCAGCGGCAGCGGCACGCTCGCCGACGCCCTCCAGAAGGGCCAGGATGCCACCATCGGCGCCCTGGAGTCGCAGTCCATCCCCGTGAAGAAGTAACGCTTGCTTCTTCCGGCGACGCCCGTGGATGCTCCGGCATCCGCGGGCGTCCTGCGTTTCCGGATCCCGCCGCGGTGGGGCGGGGTGAGGGGTGAGAGCGGAGCGGGGAGGAAAGCGGCGTGGGGGCTCAGGACGCCGCGGCGGCCGCGGCGCGGCGCGCGGCCTGGCGCAGGGCCTGCCGCAACGCGTCCGGGCGGGCGTCGGCGATCGGCCGGTCGAACCGGAGGCATTCCGCGGCGAGGGCACCCCACGACCACGAGCCCAGCGACACGCGGGTGCGGCCGTCATCGGTGGCGAGGAGACTGCCGTCCCCCACGTAGGGCGCGAGATCGTCGCGTTCCGCGGCGACCACGATCTCGCCCCGGCAGGGCCAGCGTCCCGTCTCGTCGCCCCCGCGGAACCGCCCCTCGAGGTAGCGCACCGGATCTCCGCCGGGCAGCGCGCGTCGGGGGAACGGGCGGCCGCGATGGGTCTTCAGCGTCATCCGATCGACGCGGTAGATGCGCCAGTCGGCGCGCTCGGGGGTGAAGCCGATGAGGTACCACCGTCCCGAGGACCACACCAGGTGGTGCGGCTCGGTCACTCGCGCAGGCCCCTCCGAGCCGGAGTAGTCGAAGCGCACCTCCTCCGCTGCCTCGATGGCCGCCTCGATCGCGCCGAGCACGGAAGGGTCGACGCCGACCGCACCCGCCGGCGCGATCACCTCGACCGCGAAGCGCTGCGCACGACGCCCCAGCGGCGCCGGCAACAGGCGCGAGAGGACGCTCAGCGCCTCATCGGCGGCGTCGGCGAGGGGACCGCCCGCGGACGCCGCGACCCGCAGCGCGACCGCGACGGCGACGGCCTGATCCGCGTCGAAGGCCACGGGCGGCAGATGCGCCCCCGCGCGCAAGCGGTAGCCGCCCGCGGGCCCGCGCGTCGCATCGATGTCGTACCCGAGTTCGCGGAGGCGGTCGACGTCCCGGCGGATCGTGCGCTCGCTCACGTCGAGACGACCGGCGAGCGCGGCCGCCGACCAGTCGCGGCGGGACTGCAGAACGGTCAGCAGCGACAGCAGCCGCCGCGAGGTCGAGGGAGCGGAGGTCTCCGGCATGGCATCCATTCTGCGTCGCATTGCGGACCATCCCTGTCCGCAATGCGCGGGAGAGTCAGGGCATCCGGAACCTCCCGGCGTCAGACAGGAATCGACATGACCCTCACCACCACCCTCCACGTCAACTTCGACGGCCACGCGGCCGACGCCCTCGCCTTCTACGCGGAGGTGTTCGGCGGAACCGTCACGGCGGTCCCTTACGGCGACACGGCCGAAGTTCCCGAGCAGCGCGAGCAGATCGTGTGGGGCGAGATGGTCGCGCCCAGCGGCGTGCACGTGATGGCGTACGACATCCAGCGCTCGCTCGCCTACGACCGGGGCGCGAACCCCTTCTACCTCGCGCTGCGCGGGTACGACGCCGACGAGGTGCGCGCCGCATGGGAAGGACTGAGCCAGGATGCCGAGATCCTGGCCCCGTTCGGACCGTCGGCGTTCTCGCCGCTGTACGGCAAGCTCGTGGACCGCTTCGGCGTCGTGTGGATCATCGACGTGATCGCCCCCTGGAACGACTGAGCCATCGCCGGCAGGGCTCGGCAGGACCAGCCCCGCGGCTCGGATGTCGCTGCGTCGGGCACTCTCCGACGCAGCGACACCTGAGCGGCGGCTCGACACCCCGAACGCGACGGATGACGGGTCGGCTCACTCCGCGATCGGCACCGGCACGACGGCATCCGCCGTCGCCCGCAGCGACGGACTCGCGAAGCGCGCCTTCGCGACCACCGCGGCGGCGGCGATCATGAGCGCCGCGCCCAGGACGTACGGTGCCGCGTGGGCGACGTGGGCGTAGAGCAGTCCCGCCATCAGCGGCGCGACCGTCCCGACCGCGGCATTGAGAGATTGCGCGGCACCCGCGATCCAGCCCTGCTCGTCGTCGCCGACGGCGTTGGAGAGCAATCCGTCCATGGTGGCCTGCGCCGCCCCCTGGCCCGCGGCGAGCGTCAGCGCGCCCACGACGAACAGCCACGGTTGCGCCAGGAGCGACGCGACCCCGGCGAGGGCGACGAGTCCGACCGCCTGCGCGACGATCCCGCTGACCACGACGCCGCGCTCGCCGATGCGCGGCAGCAGGAAGCCCAGCAGCACCCCTTGGATCGCGATGTCGATGATGCCGACGCACGCGGTGAGCAGACCGATCGCGGTGGGGCTCCAGGAGATCGCATCGAGGGCGAGCACGCTGAAGTTGTTGACGAAGAAGCCGAACGGAAGGCCCACGAGGATGAGGCCGACCATGAGCCCGCGGAGCTCGGGTCGACGGAAGACGCCGCGGAAGACCGCGAAGGGGTGCACCGCGCGCAGCTCGAGAGAGGCGATCCGCCGGTCGGGGGCGAGGCTCTCGGGCAGCAGGAAGATGCTCAGGATCGCCACCGTCAGCGCGAGACCCGCGGTGACGAACACCGGCAGGTCAACGTCGATCGCGGCGAGGGTGCCGCCGAGGGCGGGCCCGACCATCGTGCCGATGCCGGCCGTCGCCCCGAGGATGCCGAAGCGGCGAGCGCGCTTCTCGGGCGGGGTGATGTCGGCGAGGTAGGCGAAGAGAGCGGGGAGGTCGCCGGCGGTCACGCCCTGCACGATGCGTCCGAGCAGCAATACCCAGAGGGCGCCCCCGATACCGAAGAGCAGGAAGCCGAGGGCTGCTCCGAACCCGGCGACGATGATGACGGGGCGACGCCCGAAGCGGTCGGAGATGCGGCCGAGGAAAGGCGCGACGAGGAACGCGCAGAGCGCATTGACGGTCTCGAGGATGCCGACCCATACGGCGAGATCGGCGGGGTTCGACACGTACCGGAGGACGACGAAGGGCAGTACCGGCAGCACGACGGTCATGCCGGCGGTGGTGAGCGTCGTGATGACGACGAGCATCACCCAGGCGCGGCGGCCGGGGACGGGGGTGGAGGAAAGCGAAGTCACGCCGTAACTGTACTCGTACCAGTTTTGTTGTCAATACAGGTTTGGACCCATTCCGGTAGACTGCCCGCATGAGCACCGACGTCGGGCGCCGCGAGCGCAAGAAAGCCGCCACCCGCAAGGCCATCTCCGACGCCGCGACCGCGCTCTTCGTGGAGCGGGGGTTCGACGAGGTCAGCATCCGCGAGGTCGCCGACGCCGCAGACGTCTCCCCGACGACCGTGTTCGCGCACTTCCCGCAGAAGGAGGCGCTCGTCTTCGACGAGGACGACGCGCAGCGCGATCTACTCGTCGCCGCCGTGCGCGACCGCACCCCCGGCACGACCGTGTCCGAGGCGCTGCGCGACCTCTACCGCCGCGAGCTCATCGGCCTCGCCTTCGACCCGACCGGCGAGCACCGCCGCCAGTTCATGCAGCTCATCACCGGCACCCCCGCCCTGCGCGACTACGCCTCCCGCATGTGGCTGCGTCACGAGGACGCCCTCGCCGCGGCGATCGCCGCGACGACCGGGCAGAGCGAGCCGGATGCCGAGACCCGCGTCTACGCGAGGATGGTGCTGCAGCTGCAGATCCTCGCGTTCGAGCACGACGACGCCGCGGCGACGATCGAGGCGGGCTTCCACCTCCTGGAGCAGGGCTGGCGCGAGCCGCGCTGACGGTGCACACCCCGGGGAGCACACCCGGGGCCCCCGACCCCGGCGCGCGTCAGGCCTGGGCGGTGCTCCGGCGCACGACCACCGACGCGGGAACCGTCTCGGCGATCGGCTCCCCTCCCTCGATCGCACCGACGAGCGCTGTGACGGCGCGCCGACCGAGGGCGTCGAAGTCTTGGCGCACCGTGGTCAGGGGTGGACGGAACTCGGCGGCATCCGCGATGTCGTCGAAGCCGACGACGGAGACGTCTTCGGGAACGCGCCGCCCCGCATCGGCGAGGGCCCGCAGCGCGCCGAGCGCCATCTGATCGTTGGCGACGAAGATCGCCGTCGCCTCGAGCAGGTGCGACACCGCCCGATGACCGGATGCCGAGGTCCAATCGCCGCGGACCGGCTCGGGGGTGACGAGCCCGGCGTCGGCGAGCGCGAAGCGCCACCCTCGTTCGCGCTCGGCCGCGGCGAACGAGCCGCGCGGCCCTCCGAGGTGGTGCACCGTGTCGTGGCCGAGCGCCAGCAGATGCGCGGTCGCGGCGCGGGCGCCGGCGGCGTGGTCGGTCTGCACGATCGAGAAACGCGCGTCGGGCGGCGAATCGACCACGACCACGTGGAGGTCGGCGGGCGGGTCGACGTCGCGGGCGAGCTCGGTCGCCTCGTTCAGCACCACCGCCCCGTCGACGCCCTGCGATCGCAGTCGCGCGAAGGCGTCGCGGATACCGCGCTCGCCCACCGTCACCACGGCGAGCGCATAGTCACGGGCGGCGGCGGCCTCGGAGATGGCCTGGAGCATGCGGGAGTTGCCGACGGATGCGAGGGTCGACACGACGAGACCGATGGTGGAGGTCTGACCCGTGCGCAACGCACGGGCGGCGCGGTGCATGCGGTACCCGAGGTCGGCCATCGCCTTCTCGACGCGGGCACGCGTGGCCGGGTCGACGCGGGGGCTGCCGTTGGCCACGCGCGACACGGTCTGCGCCGAGACTCCGGCCCTCTCGGCCACATCGGCCATGGATACGCGCATCACGCCCCCTCGATGTTGACGATATCACGGCCCAGATGTAGCGTGTTATCGTGAACACGGACAGCCTTACCGCGGAGCCCCTGGGCGCCGGCGTCGTCAAGCGGCCCACCCGCCTCGCCGACGGACGCGAGCTCATCTACTTCGACGACCCCGACACGACGCTCGGCGCCGAGCGCGCGGTCGACGCCCGCACCCTCGACCCGCGGCCGACGACGGCGACCATGCGGCAGGACGTGCTGACCGGTGACTGGATCACCGTGGCATCCAATCGGCAGAACCGAGCGTTCCTGCCCCCCGCCCACCTCGACCCGCTGTCTCCGCAGACGCCGACGAACCCCTCGGAGATCCCGTCGCTCTATGACGTGGCGGTGTTCGAGAACAAGTCCCCGTCGTTCGGCCCCGCCCTCGACGCGGCCGTCGGCGACGCCCCTACCGCCGTCGACCCGCCGCGCGGCGACGACGACCTCGAGCACCTCGGCCTCGGCCGCACGCGCACCTCGGTCGGCCGGTGCGAGGTCGTGTGCTTCAGCCCCGCGCACGAGGGGTCGTTCGGCTCGCTCTCGCGCACCCGCGCCCGCACCGTCATCGAGGCATGGGCGGACCGCACCGCGGCGCTGTCGGCTCTGCCCGGCATCCGTCAGGTGTTCCCGTTCGAGAACCGCGGAGAGCAGATCGGGGTCACGCTCCCCCACCCGCACGGGCAGATCTACGCCTACCCGTACGTGACCCCGCGCACGCACCGCCTGCTCGACACGATCTCGCGCACCTCGATCGACCTGTTCGCGCGCATCCTGGAGTTCGAGCAGGGCGGCGAGCGCGTCGTGCTGCGCGGAGAGCACTGGACCGCGTTCGTCCCCTTCGCCGCGCGCTGGCCCATCGAGGTGCACGTGCTCCCGCACCGCCACGTCGCCGACCTCGCCGAGACGACCGACGCCGAGCGCGACGAGCTCGCCCCGTTCTACCTGCGACTGCTGCGCGGCATCGACGCGCTCTACGACACCCCCACCCCCTACATCGCCGCCTGGCATCAGGCGCCGGTCGGACGGGGCCGGGATGCCGTGCGCCTCAACCTGCAGATCACCTCCCCCCGTCGCGCCGCCGACAAGCTGAAGTACCTCGCCGGATCCGAGGCCGCCATGGGCGCCTGGATCGGCGACGTGACCCCCGAATCGCAGGCCGAGCGCCTGCGCGCCGCCCTCGACACCGTTCCGGAGGTGACGGCATGACCGCCGTCGACGACGCCCGCACCCTTCTCCGCACCCTCACCGACGCCCCGGAGGCCGGGGTGTGGTCGGCTCCCGGTCGCGCCAACCTCATCGGCGAGCACACCGACTACAACGAGGGCTTCGTCTTCCCCTTCGCGATCGCGCAGCGCACCGCCGCGGCCGTCGCGGTACGCTCCGACGACGTCATCCGCGTGACCTCGACGTTCGCCCCCGATCCGGTGGAGGTCTCGCTCGCCGACCTCGACGCCCGGATCGCCGCCGGCGGCCTCGACTGGGCAGGCTACCCGCTGGGCGTGGCGTGGGCGCTGCGTCGGGAGGCCCCGGATGCCGTGCCGCGCGGTGTCGACATCGCCCTCGCCTCCGACGTGCCCGTGGGTGCCGGCCTGTCGTCGTCGGCCGCGATCGAGGGGGCCGTGGCATCCGCCCTCAACGATGTGTGGAACGCGGGTCTCGACAAGGTCGCGCTCGCCCGGGTGGGACGCACCGCCGAGAACGACGCCGTCGGCGCCCCCACCGGGATCATGGACCAGATGGCCTCGATGCTCGGCGTCGCCGACGCGGCAACCTTCCTCGACTGCCGCACGCTCGAGACGCGTCCCGTCGCGCTCGGCTTCTCCGACGCGGGCCTGGCGATCCTCGTGGTCGACACTCTCGTCGAGCACGCGCACTCCACGGGGGGCTACCGCGAGCGTCGCGAGGCGTGCGAGCGCGGGGCGGCCGCGTTCGGAGTCGACTCCCTGCGCGATCTCACGGTCGACGACCTGCCCCGCGCGGCGGAGATCCTCGACGACGTCACCTTCCGCCGGGTCCGCCATGTCGTGACCGAGAACCAGCGCGTGCTCGACACCGTCGCCGCCCTCGACGCCGACGGTCCCGCCGCGATCGGCGACCTGCTCGTCGCCTCGCACGCCTCGATGCGGGACGACTTCGAGATCTCGGTGCCCGAGCTCGATCTCGCGGTCGAGACGACGCTCGCTTCGGGTGCGCTCGGCGCGCGGATGACCGGCGGCGGCTTCGGCGGCGCGGCGATCGCACTGATGCCCGTCGGCCTGATCCCAGTGGCGACGGATGCCGTGCGGGCCGCGTTCGCGGCATCCGGGTTCCGCGCCCCGAACGTGTTCACGGTGACCCCCTCGGAGGGTGCGCGCCGCGACGCGTGACGCGCGTCGCGCGGCGTGCTGTCTCGTGCGGCGCCTGGGCGCGGGGCTGCGTCGGCGTCGGTGGCCTCCGAAGTAAACGCTCCAGCGAGGGGGAAAACGCCGTGGCGCGGCGTTCCTCCCTCGGGCGTGCGTTTCCTCGGGGTGCCTGTGGCCGCGTGCCGCCGCCGGGCAGCCGGCCGCCCGGCGGCACCCCGCGCCGCACGGCACCCGTCGAGAAAGGGTGGTTCCCGGAGACCACGTGCCGACCGACGGCGTGCTCCGCGGGGAGGACACCGCGAGGCATCTCGTCGGCGAGCGGGCCGGGCGGCAGGATGAGGGGGTGGATGCCGCTCCCCTCGTCGTGACGTCGAAAGGCCGTGTGCGCGGGTTCCGGCGAGGCGGCACCGCCGTGTTCCTCGGCATCCCGTTCGCGCAGGCTCCCGTGAAGGCGTTGCGCTTCGCCGCCCCCGTCGCCGTCGATCCCTGGGAGGGCGAACGCGACGCCACCGCCTACGGAGCGACCGCGCAGCGGGGCGACACGGGCATCACCCTCATCCCCGAGCCGAGCGTGCCGGGCGAGTCCACGCTGAACGTCAACGTCTTCGCCCCGTTCGAGGCGACCCCGGATACCGCCCTCCCGGTGCTCGTGTGGATCCACGGCGGCGGTTTCGTCTCGGGGTCGCCTGCGAGCCGGTGGTACGACGGCGACGCGTTCGCGCGCGACGGCGTCGTCACGGTGGTCGTGTCGTACCGGCTCGGTTTCGACGGATTCGGGCACATCGAGGGCGCGCCCGCGAATCGCGGGCTGCGCGATCAGATCGCCGCCCTCGAATGGGTGCGCGACGAGATCCGCGCGTTCGGCGGCGATCCCGCCCGCGTGACCGTCGCCGGGCAGTCGGCGGGCGGCGGTTCGGTGCTGGCCCTGCTCGCGAGCCCCGCGGCATCCGGTCTGTTCGCCGGAGCGATGGCCCTCTCCCCCGCCCTGGGCGCCGTGGCCGCGCCCGCTGCCCGCCGCTTCGCCGAGCGGCTCGCGACCCTCGCCGGGGTGCGGCCCGATCGGGAGGGCCTCGCCGCGCTGCCCGAGGAGCTGTTGCTCGACCTGCAGCGACAGGCGCAGAAGCCCGAACGGCGGTTCTCGCGGGCGGGGCTGACGGCGCTGCTCGACGACGGGCTGCCGCTCGGACCCGTCGTCGACGGCGACCTGCTGCCCCGTTCGCCGCTCGACGCCCTCGCGGGGGGAGCGTCGGCCGGGATCCCCCTCGTGGTCGGCGCCACCGACGACGAGTTCACCATGCTCACCGCCCGCGCCCGCGGCGTGCTCGCTCTCGCGCCGGTGCCGCTCGTCCTCGCCGCGCTCGGTCTCGGGCGCTCGCGTCGGCGCGCCTACCTCGCGCGGTCGCGGCGGCGCGGGGGCGCCGCGCGCCTCGGCGGCTACCTCTCGGACCGCGTCATCCGTTCGGTGGTGCTGCGCGCCGCGCGCGCTCGCGCGGGTGGCCCGGATGGCGCGGCGACCTGGGTGTACCGCTTCGCGTGGCCCTCGCCCTCGATCGGCTTCTCCTGCCACTGCCTCGATGTGCCGTTCTGGTTCGACCACCTCGACGCCGAGGGCGTGTCCGCCATCGCGGGCGACGCCCCTCCTCGCGACCTGGCGGCGCAGCTGCACGGTGCGGCGGTCGCCTTCGTGCGGCACGGCGACCCCGGTTGGCCCGCCTGGGATGCCACCGCCCGTCGGGCACGGGTGTTCGGCGCCCCGGCATCCATCGCCACGGTCGACCCCGACGCCTACCTGGACGTGGCCCCGCTGGTCTGACCCGCCGTCGCCGCGTGAGTCGCCAGGATTCGTCGCCGCCCGGGCGGTCGAGGCGACGCATCTCGGCGACTCACGCCCTCTGCGGCCGGGTCAGAGGTGCGGGATCACCTCGCGCTCGAACAGCGAGATGCCGGAGGTGTCGTACGCGGCCTCGGGGAAGTAGTGGATCGCGTAGCCGAGGCCGTGGTCGGCGCGCTCGCGCAGGCGCTCGACGATCTGCTCCGGAGTGCCGAAACCGTCGGAGGAGCGGTAGTCGGCCTCGATGGCATCCGCCCGCTCGTCCCCCACGTGCGGGCGCAGACGCGCCACGACCGCGGCCAGGCGCTCGTCGGCCTCGGCCTGGGTCTCGGCGACGATCGTGTTGAAGTTCGTCGAGCGCGTGATCTCGCCCGCATCGCGACCGAGGGTCTCGCAGTGTCCGCGCAGCACCTCGGACTTGTGGTCGAACTCCTCGAGAGAGCCGCCGAAGTTCGTGTACGAGGCGTACTTCGCCGCGATCTTGAGGGTGACCTGCTCGCCGCCGCCGGCGATCCACAGCGGGATGCCGCCGGGCTGCAGCGGCTTCGGCTGCACGATCGCGCCGTCGACCTCGTAGTACTTCCCCGACAGGGTGGCTTCCCCGGTCGTCCACGCCTGATGCATGATCTCGACGCCCTCGCGGAGGCGCCCGAGACGCTCGGCGATCGGCGGGAAGCCGTAGCCGTACGCCTTCCACTCGTGCTCGTACCAGCCACCGCCGATACCCATCTCGGCGCGGCCTCCCGAGATCGCGTCGACGGTCGCCGCGACCTTCGCGAGGTAGGCCGGGTTGCGGTAGCCCATGCACGTGCACATCTGGCCGAGGCGCACGCGGTCGGTCGCCGCGGCGAAGGCGGCCATGAGCGTCCACGCCTCGTGCGTGGCCTCGGCGCTGGGGACGGGCGTGGTGTGGAAGTGGTCGTAGACCCACAGCGAGGCCCACGGGCCGTCGTCGGCGCTCTGGGCGAGGGCGTTCATGACGCGCCAGTGGTCGGAGGGATCGATGCCGACGAGGTCGAAACGCCAGCCCTGGGGGACGAAGATGCCGAATTCCATGCGCTCACCCTAGGCGCGGGCGGCGACGTCGGGGGCGGCCGAGCCGGAACCCGGCGTGGCGGGCCGCGATGCGCGGGACCGTCGGGGGGTGCGACGAGCGGAGGGCTTCGACGAGGCCGCGGCGCGTCAGCCCGAGGGTCCGGCGCGTCAGCCCGCGAACGGCTCCAGGCGCGTGTGCATGACGGACACGGCATCCGCGTTGTCGTCGATGAGCACGGCGTCACGACCGAGCGGAGCCGCGACCGCCCCGAGCGTGCCGCTGCCGGCGAACATGTCGAGCACGCGGTCACCGGGGCGGCTCGACGCCTGCACCATGCGCCGCAGCACGCCCTCGGGCTTCTGCGTGGGGTACCCCGTCTTCTCGCGTCCGGTCGTCGGCACGATCGTGTGCCACCAGACGTCGGTGGGCATCTTGCCGCGGGCGGCCTTCTCGGCGGTCACGAGGCCCGGGGCCATGTACGGCTCGCGGTCCACGGCATCCGAATCGAAGAAGTAGGTCGCGGGGTTCTTCACGTACACGAGGATCGTCTCGTGCTTCGTGGGCCAGCGGCGCTTGGTCTTCGCGCCGTAGTCGTACGCCCAGATGAGCTCGTTGAGGAACTTGTCGCGCCCGAACAGCGCGTCGCACATCACCTTCGCGTAGTGCACCTCGCGGTAGTCGAGGTGCAGGTACAGCGTGCCGTCGTCGGCGAGCAGGCGCCACGCCTCGATGAGCCGCGGCTCGAGGAAGCCCCAGTAGTCGTCGAAGCGGTCGTCGTAGGTGCGCAGGTCACCGCGCAGGCGCGCGTACTCACGCCCGTGGAAGCCGCGCTGCACCACCGGCGGCGGGGGCGGTTCGTCTTCGGGGAACGTCAGCATGTTCGGATCGTCGACGGATGCCGCGGGCTCCGGCTCGGCGGCATCCTGAGGCTCTTCGACCGGCGCCGTCCAGGTCGCCGACTCGACCGCCTTCGAGCGGGTACGCCCCGTGTTGAAAGGAGGGTCGAGGTAGACGAGGGCGAACGAGCCGTCGGTGTAGGCCGGAGTGACGGTCAGGTTGTCGGCGTGGTGGATCTCGACGCGGCCGGGTTCGGGGGCGTCAGGCAGGGCGTCGATGCTCACGGGACGCGCTGCAGCCACGCGTCGGTGGCGAACTTCGTCTCGACCAGGGCCTCGGCCTCGGCGTACTCCTCGTCGGTGATGCGTCCCTCGGTCGCGCCGTAGAGCGTCGTGAAGGTCTGGATGAAGCGGTCGATGACCTGGTCCCGCGGCAGGCCGGTCTGACTGCGCAGGGGGTCGACGCGCTTGGCCGCCGACACGGTGCCCTTGTCGCTGAGCTTCTCGCGGCCGATGCGCAGCACCTCGGTGAGCACCTGGCCGTCCATGTCGTAGCTGAGCGTCGCGTGGTGCAGCACGCCGCCGTTGGCGAGGCGCTTCTGCGCGGCGCCGCCGATCTTGCCGTGGGGACCGGCGATGTCGTTCAGCGGCTGGTACACCGCGTCGATGCCGAGCGACCGCAGCGCCTGCAGCACCCAGTCGTCGAGGAAGGCGTACGAGTCGGCGAAGGTCATGCCGGCCACGAGGGATGCCGGGACGTACAGCGAGTACGTCACGATCGAGTTCGCGGCCATGAGCATCGCACCGCCGCCCGAGATGCGGCGCACGACGTCGAAGCCGTGCTTCTCGGCGCCCTCGGGGTCGACCTCGTTGCGCAGCGACTGGAACGAGCCGATCACGACGGCGTTCTCGTTCCACTCCCACAGGCGCAGCGTGGGCTTGCGGAGCCCCGCGCCCACGCGGGCGGTCAGCACCTCGTCGAGCGCGAGGTTCATGCGCGGCGACACCGGAGCGTCGTGCACGACCTCCCACTCGAAGTCGGCCCAGCCGGGAGCCGTCACGAGCGCGCGGCGGATGGCCGTGGCGACCGACTCGGGCGTGAAGCCGAGCAGCTGCGCACCCTCGGGCAGGGCGGCGCGGATGGCCGCCGCGATCGTGGGCACGTCGGACTCGACGGGCAGGCCGTTCACGGCCGCGTCGATGTCGTCGAGGGCGTCGTCGGGCTCGAGGAAGAAGTCGCCCGCGAGGTGGAAGCCGTGGATGCGGCCCTCGCGCTCCTCGAGGTCGACGACGACCAGCTTTCCCCCCGGGACCTTGTACTCGCCGTGCATGCGTCCAGCCTACGACCGCACCGGCTCACCCCGATCGTGCACGTGCTCGGCGCCGGGCCGGACGACGGGGACGGATGCCGTGTCGTCGGACGACGACCGCCGGGCCGACCGCCCGCCGGGCCACCAGTTCGCGCGACCGAGGAGGGTCATGAGAGCCGGAAGCAGCAGCCCGCGTACGAGTGTGACGTCGAGGATCACGGCCACCACCATCCCGATGCCGATCTCCTTCATCGCCACGAGCCCGCCGAAGGCGAAGCCGAGGAACACGATGCAGATCGCCGCAGCAGCGAGGGTCACGACCGGCCCGGTGCGGCCGATGCCGTGGCGGACGGCCTCGGCGTTGGCGACGCGGGGGTCGGCGGCGCGATCCCGCGAGCGCCAGCGTTCGGTGATGCGCGCGAGCAGGAACACCTCGTAGTCCATGGTCAGACCGAACGCCAGCAGACCGATGAGCAGAGGGGTCGTGACATCGAGCGTGCCGGTGGGCGCGAAGCCGAGTACCGGTGCGCCCCAGCCCCAGCCGAAGACAGCGGTCAAGACCCCGAGGGTCGAGGCCACGGTGAGCGCGGCGAGCACGAGCGCCTTCACCGGGATCACCACCGACCGGGTGAGCGCGAACAGCAGCCCGAAGCTCGCCGCGGCGACGACGAGGGCGGCCCACGGCAGCCGATCGAGGAGGTGGTCGCGGGAGTCGATCAACGCCGCGGCGGGGCCGGTCACGGCGAGCGGCACCGCGGCATCGATCGCCCGCACGGCCTCGACGAGGCGCTGCGCGGCGGGTCCTGTCGCGGTGTCGCCGACGGGGGTGAATGCGACCGCCGTCACCTCCGCGGGCAGGCCCTGCACCAGGTCGGCGTCGGCGACCTCGGGCAAGGCGGCGATCTGGTCGAGGACACCCGTGACCTCGGCCTGCTGCACCGCCCCCTCGAGCACCACCGTGACGGGCTCGACGCCGATCCCGGTGAACCCGGTCGTGCTGGCCTCGTACGCGCGGCGCTCTTCGGCGGAGGCGGGGAGGGAGCGGATGTCGGAGTCGTCGAGGGAGAGGGATGCCACGGGCGCGGCGAGCGCGAGGAGGATCGCTGTCGCGGCCAGGGCGACGACCGTCGGGCGGCGTTGCGCCAGCGCGGTCGATCGTGCGAGCAGGCTCGCGCGCGGTGCGCGCGGTCGACGGGCCCACGGGCGTGCCCAGGTGCGCTGCCCCGCCGCGGGGAGCGCCCGGAGCGCGAGTGAAAGGCAGGCGGGGACGAGGGTGAGTCCCGCGAGGGTCGCGAACCCGACGACCACCGCGCCACCGAGGGCCATGCCGGAGAGCAGGGGGTCACCGAGCACGAGGATGCCGATGAGGGCGATGCCCACCGCGAGCCCCGAGACGAGCACGGCCCGTCCCGCGCCGGCGAGGGTGCGGCCGACGAGATCGTCGACCGCGGCATCCGGGTTTCCCGCGCGCTCATCGCGCAGACGGAGAACGATGAGGAGGCTGTAGTCCACCGCGAGCCCGAGCCCGAGGATCGTGACGACGTTGACCGCGAACTCGTTCACATCGGTGACGCGGGCGACACCGCCGAGGACCGCGAGGGTCGGCGCGATCGCGGCGAGAGCGGCGACCACGGGGACGAGGGCGATGCGGATCGAGCCGAGCGCGACCGTGAGCAGGACGATGAGGAGGATGACCGCGATGCCCTCGCCGAGGGCGGCGTCGGTGGTGGCGCGGTCGACGAACGCCTGCTCCGCCAGCAGCGGACCTCCCACGAGCACCTCGGGTACGGCGATCGCATGCAGGAGAGCAGAGACCTCGGATGCCGTGGCGACCGCCGCCTCCCCGGTGAGAGCGCGATCGAGCTCGACCACGATCAGCGACGAGCGGCCGTCGTCGCCGATGGCGCCGCCCGCTGTGTAGGCGTCGGTCACGTCGACGACGCCGGGGACGGCGCGGATCGCTCCCACGACCGCGGTCGCGCTGTCGCGCACCGTCGGGGAGAAGAAGTCCTCTCCGCGCAGGACGGCGGTGACGAGTTCACCCTCGGGGTCGAGGGCGTCGAGACGCTCGCTCGCGCGGAGCGATTCGCTTCCCGCGGGGGCGTCGGCGACCGAGACGGTGCGGTCGAACACATCGCCGGCCAGCGTCGCGCCCATGACGACCAGAAGGGCCCACGCGGCGACGACGAGGAGGCGATGGCGGCTGACGCGGCGGCCGAGGCGGGAGAGCATCACTCTGCTTTCGGGAGAAGGGGGAGCGCCCTCGGTGGCGGACACGGAGTCCGCCACCGAGGGTGCCGGGGGGATCAGCCGCAGCTCTTGGCCGCGAAGGCGGCCGTCGCCGAGCCGATGCGACCGTCGCCGGTCGCGCTGACGGTCGTCTCTCCGGCGGGGACCGCGGCCAGACGCGTCGTGAAGGTGTGGAACACCGTCGCCCCGGGCTGCACGCCCGTCACGACCTTCTCGCCCCACGCCGTCTTCAGCGTCACGTCGACAGGCACCGTGTCGGTGTTCGTCGCGCGAGCGGTGACCGACGCCTTCTTGGCGACGCACTTGACCTCGGCCGACGCCGTCACCGCGAGGGGCGCCGGCTCGTCGATGTCCTTCACCCGGACGTTGCGGTAGGACATCGCTTCGCCCCCGCCGTGGTTCTGCAGGCCGACGAAGCCCTGCGACAGATCGCGAGCGGGATCCGTGCTGGTGAAGTCGTTCACGAGCGTGCCGTTGAGGAAGATCTGGATGTTCTTCCCCTTCACGACGATCTCGTACGCGTTCCACTGACCGACCGGCTTGAGCGAGGCCTCGACGGCCGCGGCATCCGCACCCTGGAAGGTGTAGATCGCGCCGGTGGTGCGGTCGGCGGCGTCGGTCGCGTCGATCTGGATCTCGTAGCCCTGGTTGACCGCGACCCACGGGTCGTTCTTCGGGTCGGGGAACCCGACGAAGACGCCGCCGTTGTGGTCGGCGATGAGCTTCCAGTCGAGCTTCAGGCTGTACTCCGTCAGCTTCTCGGCTGTGTACCAGAGCAGGCCCAGACCGCCCTGACCGCGGATGCTGCAGTCGTCCTGGCGCCCGAATCCGCCCGGGCCGGCCATGCGCCACCCGGCTTCGAGGCTGGCGAGGGTGCCGTCGAAGAGCGAGCGGTAGCCGTCCTCCACCTGTGCCGGAGCGCAGCGGTCGATGGTACCGATCGAGAGCACGTCGACGTTGATGTTGCCCTTGTTGCCTGTGTCGAACCTCAGCGCGATGGTGTTCGCGCCGGCCACGAGGGGCATGTCGCGCGTGGCAGTCGCCCACGTCTTCCAGTCACCCGTCGAGGGGAAGTCCCATTTGCCGAGGTTCTGGCCGTTGACGTAGAGGTTCACGTCCTTCGTCCCCGGCGCCGGGTTCGGGCCGTTGGAGTAGCGGACGTTGACGGGAACGGTGCCCGCGGTCTCGGCGGAGACCGTGAACTCGAACGCGGAACCCGCCTGCCACATACCGCCCGCGAAACCCGCCCCCGAGTAGCCGCTGTGCTCGTTGTCGAACTTGGCGCCGCCGATCAGACGCGCCTCCTCGGCTTCGTACCAGCCCTCATCGGCGGGAGAGACGTAGCCCGGCAGCGAGTTCACCGTGTACCAGGCCTCGGTGCTCCAGAGTTTCTGGCCGTCCTCGGCGGCGAAAGGCTGCGGCGAGCGCACGTGCACGACGCGTCCCTCCTTGAGCCCGTCGAACGAAAGCGTCACCGTCTTCCGGTCTTCGGATGCCCTGGCACCGGTGAGCGAGAGGATCTCCTCATCGATCTTGGGGCCGCCGTAGGTCGAAGTGGGCAGGTAGCGCCACTGCTCGGCCGTGTACGCGGAGGCGAGGTTCGCGACCGTCTCGTCGGAGAGGGGCTGGGTGTACTCGATCTCGAACCCGCCCTCGACGACCTTCATGGACGTCATGTCGAAGGTGCTGCGCTGTGCCTTCGGGACGAGCTTCTGCAGCCCGTAGGTGAGCTTGCCCGCCTCGCCCCAGTTGCCGCCCTCACCGGTTCCGCCGATGTACAGCGACTTGTCCGGGCCCTCGATGACGCGGTTGACGCCCACCTCGAAGCCCGCGGAGTGGCGGAACACCGCGCCTTGGAACTCTCCGTCGACCTTCTCGAGGAAGGCGCGCTGCAGACCGCCGTAGGTCACATCGCCGAACATCATCTGACCCGCGAAGGGCCCGTCCTTCAGCATGATGGGCGTGCTGGGCGAGTTGCCGATCTCGTTCTGCGGGATCCACACCACGGGAGGGGTCACGGGGTTCTGATCGAAGGGGCCCGCGGGGTTCGTGTAGTGGTTGAAGAAGCGGTCCTGCTTGATGTTGACGAGCTTGTTCGCGGGGAGCCAGGCGCCCTGATTGTCCATTGCGAAGAGCTCGCCCTCGGGACCGAAGGCCACGCCGTTCGGGGTGCGCAGACCGCCCGCGACATAGCTGATGGCGCCGGTGGCCCTATCGATCTTCACCGAGGTGCCGCGGTTCCTCGCCGGCTGCGGATCGGTCGTGGCGCCGCCGTTGTCGATCGCGACGGAGAGGTTGACGTAGAAGTTCTGCTCGTCGTGGATCAGGCCGAAGGCGAACTCGTGAAAGTTGTTGCCCGAGGGGTATTCGGCGACCTTCCGCTTCGTCTCGTAGGAGCCGTCGCCGTCGCCGTCGCTGAGTTCGGAGAGCTGGTAGCGCTCGGACACGTAGATCTTGTCGTCGATCACGTCGATGCCCATGGGGTTGAGCAGGCCGTCGGCCGCCTCGACGACCGTGACGTCCTCGGGACCGTCGGCTTGCTGCGCGCCCTTGAGCACGTAGACCTTGCCGGGGGTCGAGGTGTCCCAGCCCCCGGAGTTGACGGATCCGGTGGTCAGCACCGCGAGGTCGCCGTCACCGAGGAACGCCAGACCGGAGACCTTCGGGGTGAATCCCTCGGGCCGCAGGTCGACGAGCGTGTAATCGGGATTGACCGCGTCGAGGCGCAGGCCGTCGCCCGCGGAATCGCTGCTGCCTTCGCAATACTTGGTGCCGGGGGCCGTCACGCGCACGACGCCGGCTTCGGTGCTGAGCACGCTCTCGGGGACGACGGTGAAGGCCGTGTCTCCGGGCGTCTTCCACTCGAGCGTGAGCTGCTGACCGTTGGTCGCCTCGAACATCTCCACGAAGAGGTCGTGCACGCCCACGTCGAGTGTCGCGGTCGCCTCCACCGACTCGGCGCCGTGCAAGCCGTCGTTGTCGATGAGCAGGGTTCCGTCGAGCGTGAGGCGCGAGCCGTCGTCGCTCGTGAGGCGGAAGGTGTAGTCACCCGGCCGATCGACCGTGAGATTGGCCAACGCGTGGGTGATGAAGTTGTCCGCAGCGCCGAACTGCTCGTCGGTGAGCCAGTCGATCGACGACATCTTCTTGTCGACGTTGGGGGTCTGGCCCGACTTGAGCGTGCAGAGCTCGCCCAACGGTGGGGTGATGTAGGTGCGCAGGGTGACACCCGGTTCTTGCAGGGGGAGGTCCGCCGGCGTGTTGACGGCGGGGGCGAGGGCGGCACTGGCGGGCAGGATCGCTCCTGTTGCCACGAGTGCTCCGCCCAGGAGACCGGCCGCGAGGGTCCTCGCGACGCGGGTGCTGCGCCGGCGGGGGCCGGTCGATACAGCGGGTACGGGCATCATTGCTCCTTCGGATCGTCGTCGGAGGGCGACGACGACCGCTCAGATCGCACGGGTCGTCCTCGACGGTGGTCATCGTAGGAGCCTTATGCCGGCACGTCTACAAAACTTGACAGATTTGTGTTCTAAAATGCTGACAGGTTTCCCGACAGCGCAACCCGGGGCGTATTGATCAGGACGCATCGGAGGATAACCTCGCGATAATCCGCGCCTTTACAGTCCTCCTGAGATTGTTCTCTCGCTCGACACCTTTTGCTTGACGCTGACAGAAGAGCGCACTACTGTCGCATCGACCCCGCCGAACCGAGTCGTGACAGCGTCGCCACGAGACTCTCCTGGGCTTCCCGCGACGTGCCCGATCGCGCACCTCACCCGCCGGCGACCGCCGACGATCCACCGCTGCGCGGTGTCAGAACGGAGTACTCATGACCTCTCTCTCGCGTGGCGGGCTCTCGGCCCGCATCGGCGTCGCCGCGCTCGGCATCGGCATCCTCGCCGTCGCCGGGGGCGGCACCGCTTTCGCCGCCGGAGAAGACACCGTCGACGTCCAGGTCGACATCGCCCCCGACGCGGAGCCCGGGGTGCTCGCCCTCACCGTCGCGAACGGCAGCACCTCGCTCACGGAGGGCCCGTCGTCGGGAACGCACCGTACCTTCGCCGGCACCCTCCCCACCGTGACGGTCACCGATACCCGCGAGCCCGAAGACGTCGACCCCGACTCCTACTGGTACGTCATGGGAGCCATCACCGACTTCACCGGCGACGCGGACCAGCCCGACATCGTCGCGGCCGACGCGTTCGGGTGGTTCCCCAAGATCCTCTCCGGCAACCCCGACGGCGGCACGCAGCTCGTCGCCGAAGGCGACCCCGTCGCCCCCGGTACGGGCGGCTTCGTCGACGCCGAGCTGCTCTCGATCGCCGACCGCTCACAGGCCGCCGCAGGCGGCTCGTACTCCGCCAGTGCAGACCTGCTGTTGAAGACACCGTCGACCGTCGCCCCGGGCGCGTACGCGGCCACCATCACCCTGACGCTGCTCGAGGAGTGAGGCCATCCATGAGCGCCGCGGCCGTGCGAGGGGTGTCCGCCTTGTTGGGGGGACTCCTCGTCGCTGCCGCGGCGGTCGTGTCGAGCAGCCCCGCGGCCGCCGCCACGACCGATGCCGCCACGACCGCGCCCGATGCCCCCGTCACCTGGTCGGTGACGCCGTCGGCGGCCGACGGACCCGACGGACGACGGGTGGTCGAGGTCGAACTCGATCCTGGGCAACGCGTCACCCAACACCTCGCGGTGAAGAATTTCAGCGAGCGCGAAGCCACCTTCGCCCTCACCGCCGCCGACGGGTACTACACCGACACCGGCCGTTTCACGATACTGCCCGCCGATCGCGCGTCCGCGGACGCGGGCACGTGGATCGCCGTCCAGCCCACCGTCACCCTCGCCCCGAACGAGACCCGCATCGTTGCGTTCGACATCGTCGTGCCGGAGAACGCCACCCCCGGCGATCACGCGGCCGGGGTGGCGGCATCCGTCCGCTCCTCCTCGCCCGGCGCCGACGGAACCCGCGTGGGCGTCGACAGCCGGGTCGGCTTCCGGGTCTCCACCCGCGTCACGGGCGATCTCGCACCCGCGCTCACGGTCGACGGCCTGCGCGCGGACTACACCCCCTCGTGGAACCTCTTCGCTCCCGGGACGATGACCTACGACTACACGGTGCGCAACAGCGGGAACACCGCACTCGCCCTCACCGACACGGTCGACGCCATCGCCTCCGACCGCGGCACGCTGCTCCCCGGCGAATCCCGCGCGGTGCGCAGCGAAGCGCGACCGGCGTGGCCGCTCGGCCTGCTGTTCGTCGAGGTCGCGGTGAGCGCGGGCGTACCCGATTCGTCTCTCGTCGTCGCGCCCGCGACCCAGACTCTCGTGGTGTGGGCCGTGCCGTGGTTGCACCTGCTCGCGATCCTGGGTCTGGTCTTGATCGGGCTCGCCGCATCGACCGGCCGCCGGCGGTCGCGGCGCCGGGTCGACGACCTCATCGCCCGCGCCCGGGAAGAGGGCCGCCGCGAGACGGTCGAGGCGTCATGAGCGCGCTCGCGCCGCCGTCGACCTGGTCCGCGGAGCTCTCAGGCGGCGAAGGCGAGATGCTCCTCACCGTCGAGATCACGCACGCCCCCGACGCGGCGTGCGTCACGGGGTGCGCGATCCCGGCCGGCCCGGTCGACGATCTCGCCCTCACGGGCGGCGACGTCGCCTCGATCGGGCTGGCGATCGTTCTCGTGCTCGTGGGAGTCAGCGCGACCGCGAGGTCGTGGGTGCGCCCCTCGGCGGCACCGCGCTCCTGACCGGTCGCGGGGCCTCGGCGACCAGGGCGCGGCGGTGTCGGCGCTCGATCGCCTGCCCCGCGTACGAGGCTCCGATGATGAGCGCGGCCCCCACGCACCCGGGCAGGCCCACGGCCTCTCCGCCGAGGATGACGCCGACGGCCAGCGCCCACACGGGCTCGGTGCCCATGAGGATGCTGGCTCGCGTCGCCGACGTGCGCCGCACGGCCCACAACTGCACGACGAAAGCGAACACCGAGCACACGAGACCCAGGAACAGGACGTCGACCCATCCGGATGCCGAGAGCCCGCCGATCGCACGCGGGAGGTCGGCCCCGGCGATCGCCGACGACAGCGCGGCGCACACGGCGAGCTGCACGCAGACCACTGCCGCGGTGCTGTCGCCTCGACCGCGGGTGAGCCGGGCGCTGGCGGTGACGTGCACGGCCCGGACGACGGCGGCGCAGATGACGAGCAGGTCGCCCCAGGAGGGTGAGCGCAGCCCCCCACCCGAGACGAGAAGGGCGACCCCCGCCACGGCGGCGACCGCGGCGACGAAGTACGACCGGGGCAGCCACGAGCGCGCGGCGACACTTTCGAGCACGGGAGTGAAGACGAGGGCGAGACTGATCAGCAGTCCCGCGTTGGTGGCCGAGGTGAGGTGCACACCCCAGGTCTCGAAGCCGATCACCGCGGCCTGGGTGCAGCCGAGAAGAGAGGCGACCGCGAGGCCTCGGCCGCGCGGCATCCGCTCGCGCCGCACGAGGCAGACGACCGCCAACGCGAGTGCGGCGACCAGGAAGCGGAGGGCGACGGCGGAGGCGACCCCCGCCTGATCGGTCAGGTCCTTCGCCGCGAGGAAGCTCGCCCCCCATGCGGCCGCGACGGCGAGAAGGAGGAGATCGACGAGGAGTTCGGGAGCACGGCGGGCCACCCGCCCAGCTTCGTGAAAGCGAAGTTGAAGAACAACGGGATCTTTTTTCATCGTCGAATAAGTTGAGGCTTATGGATGTCGTCCACCTCCGTGTTCTCCGTGAACTGCGCGACCGCGGCAGCGTCGTCGCGGTCGCCGCCGCACTGCACGTGTCGGCGTCGGCGGTGTCGCAACAGCTCGCCACCCTTCAGTCGCACGTCCCGGTTCCCCTCACCGTGCGGCGCGGACGGGTGCTCGTACTGACGCCCGCGGGCGAGGCCCTGGCCGCGGCCGGCGCTCGGGTCGATGAGGCGCTCACCGATGCGCGCGAGGCCGTGGGGGCGTTCCTCGACAGCGAGCGGCGCCCCGTGCGCATCTCTGCGTTCCATAGCGCAGGTCTGGCGCTGTTCGGTCCGCTCCTGCGGGAGGTCGGCAGCACACCTCCCCTGCGGCTCGCCGACGCAGACGTCGCGCACCGCGACTTCCCGGGCCTCACCGCCGACCACGACATCGTGATCGCCCATCGCCTACCGCATGACGCGCCCTGGCCGACCGACCGGGTCGTGGCGACCCCGCTGCTCACGGAGCCACTCGACATCGCCCTCCCCGCGGGACACCCCCTGGCGAGCCGGGAGCAGCTGCGGGCGGCCGACGTGGCCGGTGAGACCTGGGTATCGGTGCAGGAGGGCTTCCCCCTCGCCGGCATCCTCGAGCACCTCGCGGCCCACGCGGGCCGCCCCGTGCAGGTCGCCCACCGCATCAACGAGTTCTCGGTCACAGCCGAGGTGGTCAGATCCGGCGCGGCCATCGCGATCCTGCCTCGCACGACGTCGGCCTCTCTCGCCGTCGACGGCCTCGCGCTGCGACCACTGTCCGACCTCGAGCTCGTGCGGCACATCGACGCCCTCGCCCGCCCCGATGCGCTGGCCTACGCCGCGGTGCGCACGGTCCTGGGTGCGCTTCGACGGGTGTCAGCCGGAGCGGGCACCGCTCGCCCTCACTCCCCTGCCGAGGGAGGCGTCGCGGGAACGCGCTGACCCGTGGCGGCGGGGACCGGAGCCTCGGTCCCACCGGCGTGATCCGTCGCGGACGACGGCGGAGCCGAGCTCGCGGCGGGCACGTCGGGCTCTGCGAACAGGGCCTCTCGCAGGATGCGACGAGGATCGTAACGACGCGGGTCGAGGCGCTGCCAGTCGACGTCGCTCACCTCGGGCCCGAGCTCATCCCGCACGTGTTCCTGCGCGGAACGTGCGAGACGGCGCGCCTGCGTGAGGAAGGCGCGCAGAGACTCGGCCGCCGCGGGAAGCCGCTCGGGGCCGATGATCACCACGGCTATCACGCCGATGAGCAGGAGCTTCTCGATCGTGAGACCGAAGGTCATGGGAAGTGGTCCCCTCGGCGGGCGCGCATGGATGCTCAGCTGCGAGCGGGCGGCTCGAGCAGCGTCTCCCGGGGGAGGCGCTCGTCGCGCACCGCGGCCGCCGGCGGCTCAGAAGGCGCGGCACCCTCGTCCTTCATCGCCTTGATCTCTCCGCGGAAGACACGAGCGGACTGTCCCACACTCTTGGCGAGAGCGGGCAGTCTGGCCGCGCCGAACAGCAGAACCACCACCGCGAGCACGATCAGAAGATGCCATCCGGTCAGTCCGTGCAACATGGGGCCTCCTCGGCCGTGCCGGCGTCGTCGTCGGCGAGTGGGATCGTTCGGCGATGCTAGCCCTCATCGGCGGCGCATCACAAGACCCAGGACCGTCCTCCTTTTGTTGGTCGTTACGTACGCAACTTTTGATTGACCTATGGACAAACATCGGTCAAGATGACGACCAGAGCAATCGCCCACCCCCTGGGGCGCTCATCCCCCCGAGGCTCGCCCAACCACCGCCGCACCGAGCGGTGCTCGGCGTCCCATCCGAACTCGACGAAGAGCGGAGGAGCAGATCGCGCGTGGCCGACCGCCACCGCTGAAGAGCCCGGGCCGCCACAGACGTCGTTGCAGCGACGCGTGGCGACCCGGTGAAAACAACTCGAACGCATTCACAGGAGCTGTTTCACGATGAACTCTACTTCTCGGCATCCGGCTGTCCGGTCCCGGTTGACGGCGGCCCTCGCGGCCACCGCACTGGGACTGGGCGTCTTCGCCGCTGTGCCCGCCCCCGCCTTCGCGCATGAGGGGGAAGACCACGGAACCACCGACCCGGGCGGCGATCACGGCGATCCCACCGATCCCGGAACGCCCGACCCCGGCGACACGGGCGAGGGCGAAGGCGCCCTCGACTGGAGCAATTACGAGCGCGTGCTGCTGACGAAGGACGTCGGCGAGCCGATCGACCTCGCCGTCCTCCCCGACAAGCGCGTGCTCCACACCGCGCGAAACGGCGACGTGCGCCTGACGGACCCCGCCACGGGCGTCACGCGGGTCACCAACACGCTCGACGTCTACGCGAACTCGGAAGACGGCCTGCAGACGGTGGCCCTCGACCCGGACTTCGCCGAGAACAACTGGGTCTACCTCGTGTACTCGCCCCGCGACGCGGACGGCGACGGCGTGGCCGACACCCCGGCGGGAAACTCCCCCAACACGCTGCCCGCGGGCGCCGACGAGTCGTACTGGGACCAGTGGGTCGGTGTGAACCGTCTCGCCCGCTTCCAGTGGGACGGCGACCAGCTCGATCTGTCCACCGAGCAGACCATCCTCGACATCGAAGTCCAGCGCGGACAGTGCTGCCACGTCGGCGCCGACATCGGCTTCGACGGCGAGGGCAACCTCTACCTGAGCACTGGCGACAACACCCCGGCATCCACCCCGGGAGCCAACGGTTTCGCGCCCAACAACGACGCCCCCGGCTACAACCCCGGCTTCGACTCGCGGCGCGGTGCCGGCAACACCAACGACCTTCGCGGCAAGATCCTGCGCATCCACGTCGAGGACGACGGCTCGTACACGATCCCCGAGGGCAACCTCTTCGCCCCCGGGACCGAGCTGACCCGCCCGGAGATCTTCGTCATGGGCGTGCGCAACCCGTTCCGCATCGAGGTCGACGTCGAGACCAACTCGCTGTCGTGGGGCGACTACGGCCCCGACGCGACGAAGGCCGTCGCCGAAACCGCGGGGCGCGGACCCATGGGTCTGGTGGAGTGGAACGCCATCAGCCTCGACGAGCCGCAGAACGCCGGCTGGCCCTACGTGCACGCCGACAACCAGGCGTACAACGACTGGGACTTCGCCACGGCGACGCCGGGCGCGTTCTTCGACCCGACCGACCTCAAGAACGAGTCGCGCTGGAACACCGGCCTCACCGACCTGCCCCCCGCGCAGCCCGCGACCCTCTGGTACGGCGACAACCCCGGCGACCAGCCGTGGGACGAACTGGTGGACTTCGGCGCCGGCAACGGCCAGGGCCCCATGGGCGGACCCGTCTACCACTACGACGAGAACAACCCCTCGCCCACGAAGCTCCCCCCGCACTGGGATCGCAAGGCGTTCATGGGTGAGTTCTCGCAGGACTACATCGCCGCGTTCACACTGGACTGGGACACATTCGAGGTCAGCGGGATCGAGGACTTCCTGCCCAACGCCGCCCTGAGCACCCTCGGTCAGCCGCCGCACGACAACCCCATGGACATGGAGATCGGGCCCGACGGCTCGATGTACGTGCTCGACTACGGCGACGGCTTCTTCCGCGCCAACCCCGATGCCGGTCTGTATCGCATCGACTACGTCGCCGGGAACAAGTCGCCCCAGGCGCGTTTCACCGCGACGCCCACCTCGTCGTCGCAAGCCCCCCTGACCGTCGAGTTCGACGCGTCGCCCTCGACCGACCCCGACGGAGACACCCTCACCTACGAGTGGGACTTCGACGGTGACGGCACCTACGACGCGACCGGCGCGACCGCCTCGTACACGTACACCGAACTGGGCACGTACAGTGCCCGCCTGCGCGTGTCCGACCCGGGTGGACGCTTCGGGCTGACCTCGCGCACCATCTCGGTGGGCAACCAGGCGCCCGAGGTGACCGTGGCCTTCCCCGGCGACGGCGCGTTCTTCGACTGGGGTCAAGCGATCCCGTTCCAGGTCACGACGACGGATGCCGAAGACGGCGACGCCACGGAATGCTCGCGCGTGAGCTGGACCTATGGTCTCGGTCACGACGAGCACGCCCACCCTGAGGTCTCGGGCACGGGCTGCACGGGTGTCTTCCGCACCGACCCGAACTCGCCCGAGCACGGCCCCGGTGCCCTGCTCTACGGCGCGGTCGTGGTCACCTACACGGATGCGGGCGCCAACGGTCTGCCCGCGGCCACGGGCGAGGCGACCGTTCGCCTGAATCCGAAGCAGCAGCAGGCCGAGCACGCGATCCGTCGTGAGGGCGTCACCACGTACGCCGACGCCGACGCCTCGGGTGGCAACGCCGTGAGCGGACTCGGAGCAGGCGACTACCTCGCCTACGACCCGGTGAACTTCGCCGGAATCGACGGTGCCGTGGTCCGCGCCACCGGCGCGGGTGAGGTCCAGCTGCGCTGGGGCGCCGCCGACGCCGAGCCCTTCGCGACCGCCACCATCCCCGCGGGCGCCGGCTGGCAGGACGTCGAAATCGCCTTCGAGGCCCCCGAGGGCACCGGAGCGCTCTACGTCACCTCGGCCGACGAGTTGGCCGTCGATGCGCTGACGATGGTCGGCGACGGCGTCGGAGACGTCACACCGCCGACGGTCGCGTACACGCTGGACCCCGCCACCCCGACAGGTGCGGGCGGCGTGTTCAACGAGCCCGTGCGCTTCTCGGTGCAGGCCGCCGACAACGGCACGCTCGCGAGCGTCCAGTACTCGCGCGACAACGGCGCGACCTGGGAGAACCTGGCGGCGAACCAGCAGTACGGGGTGACGTTCGATCAGGACGGCGCCTACGACATCCGCTACCGGGCCACCGACACCGGCGGCAACGTGTCGGAGCTCGGTTCGGTGTCGTTCACGATCGACCTCGATGCTCCCGACGAGCCGACAGTCGACACCCGCACGCTCGTCTCGCTCGGCTCCCCGCGCGTCACCTACGGCGCCCCGGGCGACGTGACGGTGTCGGTGCGCGGAGAGGGCGGCGCCCCCACGGGCGAGGTCGCGCTCACGGTCGGCGACACCGAGCTCGGTCGCGCGACTCTGGACGCCGAGGGCAACGCCGTCGTCGCCCTCCCGGCGGACCTGCCGGTCGGCACGCACACCCTGCGGGCCACCTACGGGGCCGACGAAACCTTCAAGGGATCGGCCGGCATCGGTCGTCTCACGGTGTCGCAGGCGAAGTCGGCGACCTCGGTCGCCGTCTCGCCGACGCCGGTAAAGCCCGCCGTGGCGGCCACCGCCACGGTCCAGGTGGCCTCGTCGACGGGCATCGTCCCGACCGGCGACGCCACGGTGACCATCCGTCGCAACAACACGGTCGTCGCCACCCTCACCGGCACGCTCGGCGCCGATGGCACCGCCCAGGTGACCCTGCCCAAGCTCAGCGCGGAGGGCGCCTACCAGGTGCAGGCGTCGTACACCGGTTCGACCGGGATCGCGAAGAGCAGCGGCAGCGCGAACCTGACCGTCAAGAAGTAACACCCGGGTGGGGGTCGCGCACCGCGGCCCCCACCACCCTCACGGTCGTCCCCGGCCCGGGGCGGACCCACCTCGAAGGAGAGTCATGAGTCACCACCACGACCACGCGCACCCCACGGTGCCGGATCGGCCCATGAGCCGGCGCACCCTGCTCAAGGCCCTGGCGGCGTCGTCCGTCGCCGTCGGCATCGGCGCCGCCGCCATGCCCGCGGCAGCCTCGGCATCCACCGCCTTCGGCGCCCGCGCCGCGGCGGCCGCTCCCCCGGTCAGCGCCGGGAAGCGTCTCGTCCCCGTCAACCGCATCGGCATCCAGCTCTACACCGTCCGCGACAAGGTCAGCTCGCTGGGCTTCCGCGCGGTATTCGAGGAGCTCGCCCGCATCGGCTACTCGGAGATCGAGTTCGCGGGCTACACCCAGGGCAACCTCGGCGCCATCACGCCGCAGGAGATCCGACAGCTGCTCGACGACAACGGCCTGCGGGCGACCGGCGCGCACGTCAACCTCACCCCGGCCAACATCGACCAGCAGCTCGAGATCGCGCACGTGCTGGGCATGCCGCACCTCGGCCAGGGCGGACCGATCGCCGGCGGGTACGGCGGACCTCTCGCAAAAGATCCCTGGATGCAGGCCATCGGCACGTGGAACCAGATGGGCGAGAAGGGCCGGGCGGCCGGCATCAAGCTCTATCTGCACAACCACGCTCAGGAGTGGGGCTTCACCACCGACACGAACGAGCGCGTCTACGACCTCTACTGGGCGAACCTCGACCCCGAGACGGTGTTCTTCGAGATGGACGTCTACTGGGCGCACGTCGGAAAGCACCTGTACCCCGGGTTCGAGCCGATCGACTACATCAAACGTGACCCCCGGCGGTTCCCGATCCTCCATCTGAAGGACGGCAAGCTCAACCCGAACAGCGCCAACGGCTACGACATCGTCGAGTTCGGCGCCGGGAACATCGACTACACGGCGTTCCTGTCGCAGTTGCGCGACCGCGGCCAGCGCTTCGGCATGTTCGAGCAGGACAACGCCTCCACGGTGCCGGTCAATCCCGGCGACTCCCTGGCGAACGCCGACCGCAGCTACGACAACATCGCAGCCCTGCGCGGCTGAGCGACGAGGAAGAACAGATGAACAGAATCACGAAACTCACCACCGTCGGGCTCCTCGTCATCGGGGGCAGCGTCGTGGCCGTCCCCGCTTACGCCGCCGATCTGACGTGCGCGGAGGATCTCGGCAGCCAGACCATCTCGGGGAACCTCGTCGTTCCCGGGGGCGCTGACTGCGTGCTCGGCGGCGCGACCGTCGAGGGCGACGTCATCGTCGAAGCCGGCGGGTGGTTGGATGCGACCTCGGTCACCGTGACCGGCGACGTCGTCGCCACCGACGCGTACGGCGTCTCGCTCGACGGCACGACCGTCGCAGGAGACGTCAGCGCCTACTCCGTCGACACGACCGTGGGCTTCCTCTACGTCAACGACCTGCGGGTCGGCGGCTCGGTCGAAGCCGGCGGGATCGACGTCGAGGTCGTCGACAGCTCGATCACCGGTTCGCTGAGCACCCGGCAGGCGAATTACGTCGACATCGTGCGCACCTCCGTCGGCGCCGATGTGAGCGTCGACGGCTCGGCCTGGGGCGTCTCGGTCACGGGCGCGATCGTGAAGGGCGACGTCACCGTTGCGGGCAGCGGCCGCGATGTGCTCATCGGCGCGACCGCCGACGGCGGCGTGGACGCGTTCGCCAACACCATCGGAGGCGGCCTGTCGCTCACCGGCAACAACGCGAACCTCCGTGTCGCCGCCACCACCGTGTACGGGGCACTCGCTCTCGACGGCAACAGCCCGGCTGCGGCGTTCGGCGAAGGCGTACGGGCGGGCACGACGTCCGGCGACTACACCGGGACCGCCCCGGCCGAGCCGCCGGCGGGCGACCAGTCGATCGCCGTCACCGTGCCGGAGCAGGGCTCGGGTGAGCTGACGTGGTCGATCGAGGGCACCTCCGCCCTCGTCGACCTGGGCGTGGCGAGCGAGGCGCTCGACCACTACGCCGCGAACGGCGCCATCGTGCCGATCCGTATCCAGGACACCCGCGCCGGCAACCCGGGATGGTCGCTGACCGCACAGGTGTCGAACTTCACCGCCGGCGGCCAGGAGGTGTCGAGCAAGTACCTCGGCTGGACGCCCGAGATCGTGGAGACGCAGGGAGGTGCCGTCGCGGGCGCCCCCGTGGCATCCGGTTTCGACGAAGGTCGCGGCCTGTCCGTCGCGCGCACCCTCGCACAGGCGAACGACGGCCACGAGCGCGGTTCCTCGCTCGTGGGCGCCGACCTGGATCTCAAGCTCCCGCTCGAGACCCCCCGCGGCACCTATACCGCGACCGTGACGCTGACCGCCCTCAGCTGATCCCCACCCGTCGGGGTCGCGGCCGTCTGACCGCCGCGACCCCGACGGTCCCTCCCTTCTCACAGGAAGCCCCGCCCATGTCCCAGGCGATGTCCCCCCGTCCGTTCCGTCTCCTCCTGTCGCTCATCACGGGCCTCGCGCTCGCGCTGGGCACGCCCGTCGCCGCGTCGGCCGCGGCCGCGCCCGACACCACCGTGACGTGGAGCGTGAAACCCGCCGACACCGCGCAAGGGCGCGACCGGCCCAACTACGCCTACGACCTGGCCCCCGGGGGCACGGTCGGGGATGCGCTGTACGTCGCCGACCGCAGCGCGGAGCCGATCACGCTCCAGGTATACGCCGCCGACGGCTTCCTCACCGAGGACGGCGCGCTCGACATCCTCGCGGGAGGCTCCGCGTCGACCGACCTGGGCAGTTGGGTCTCGATCGAGACCACGGAGCTGACACTCGACAGCGGCGCGGACGCCGAGGTGCCGTTCACCGTCGCTGTGCCCTCGGACACCCCACCCGGCGACTACGCCGCGGGGATCGTGGCATCCATGTCGGTTACCTCCGACACCGGGACCGTCACCGAGCGCCGTCTCGGCTCGCGCATGCACCTGCGTGTGCTCGGCGATCTCGCCCCCGCGCTCACCGTCGACGGCGTCTCGGTCGACTATCACGGCGCCGCCAACCCGCTCGAGGCGGGTTCCGCGACCGTTCGCTACACGTTGACCAACGCCGGAAACGCGCGCCTCGACCCCGAGGTAGACGTCGCCCTGAGCGGCCCGCTCGGCTGGGCCCGCGTCACCGCCGCCGACGACGCACCCGAACTCCTTCCCGGCAGCTCGCTCGAACGCACGGTCGAGGTCGCGGGCGTCGCTCCTCTGGGTCTGCTGGCGGCCGAGGTGACCGCCACCTCGCAGGTCGTCACGCGGACGCTCGCCGGTACGGAGCCGTCGACCTTCGATCCCCTCGTGTCGCAGGCGACCGCCGCGACCGCCGCGATGCCGTGGACGGCGATGGCGATCCTCGCCGTCCTCGCCCTGATCGTGGTCTGGCGCATCGTCGCCGCCCGCCGCCGCAAGGCGGCCCACGCCCGAGAGATCGCATCCGCCGTGGCCGCGGCGACGGCCCAGGCGGGCGGGACCAGCGCGCTCGTCGCGGCCGGCGCAGTGGAGTCTCCCTCCGCGCCCGGGCTCGACGACCCGTCGACGCGGTCCGCGCGCCGCGCCCCGTGAGACCGCCCGCGGCGCGGGGAGGGACACCCTGCGCCGCGGGTGATGATCACGAACGCCCGCCATCGAGATGGCGGGCGTTCTGCGCGATGGCGGAGGGCGGTCTGCGCGAGTCGACGCTCGCACGCGCAGCCCACCGATCCGACGCGTGCTCCGGAGGGGAAAGGATGCGCTACGGATACGACCCCAAGAGAGCGGCAGGGGTGTTCGCCGGCCCGTCACCGAAGGCCGGGCCAGCCGCTCGGACGGACCCCGCGAGCCCTCTCAGCGCGACAGCGGGAGGATCTTCTCCCCGGTCCCCGAGCACTCGGGGCGGCGGAGCGCGTATGGCTTCAGACGCGCAGGAATGCCGCGTTCAGCGACTCGGGCGCGAGCGCGTGCTCGACGGCGAGCATGCTCGCGCCGAGCACGGCGGCCTTCTCCGCCGCCATGGACTGCACGATCGACAGATACTCGGTCGCCAGCGGCGTCGACCGCGTGTAGACGACCTCGCGTACTCCGGCGATGAGATGCTCGCCGACGCGCGCCATCGACCCGCCGATCGCGATGACCGAGGGGTTCATGAGGCTCACGCAGGTGGTGAGCACCTCGCCGATGTCGCGTCCGGCCTGACGCACGGCCTGGATCGCGTCGATGTTGCCGCGCTTGACGAGGTCGACGACGTCGGAACCGGTGTGGGCGTCGATGCCCTGCGCCCGGAGGGCGCGGGCGATTGCCGGACCGGATGCCAGAGCCTCGAGGCACCCGCGGTTGCCGCACTGGCAGGGGATGTCCGCGCCCCGGGCGACTTGGACGTGACCGATGTCGCCGGCGATGCCCTGAGCGCCCCGCTGGAGGCGACCGTCGGAGATGATGCCGGTGCCGATACCGGTGGCCACCTTGACGAACATGAAGTGGTCGACGCTGGGCCACGCGACGCTGCGCTCGCCCAGGGCCATGATGTTCACGTCGTTGTCGACGAGGACGGGCACGGGCATGTGCTCGTAGATCCAGCCGGGGATGTCGAAGCGGTCCCAGCCCGGCATGATCGGGGGGTTCACTGGTTGGCCGGTGGAGTGCTCGACGGGACCGGGGACGCCGATTCCCATCGCCGCTACGTCGGAGACCGAGCGGCCCGATTCCGTCAGCAGTGCGGAGGCGGTCTCGACCAGCCAGGTCAGCACGGGCTCGGGGCCCTGCGCGATGTCGATGTCGCCGGTCCGCTCGGAAAGGACCTTGCCGGTGAGGTCGGCGATGGCGACCGTTCCGTGCGAGGCGCCGAGGTCGACGGCCACGACGACCTTGGCCGCCGGATTGATCGCGAACTGCGAGGGCGGGCGACCGCCCGTCGACACGGCATCCGCCACGGGGGTGATGAGACCCATGCGCATCAGCTCGTCCACGCGCATCGCGACCGTGGATCGAGCCAGGCCGGTCGACTTCGCCAGCTCCGCGCGGGTGCGCGGAACGCCGTCTCGCAGCAGCTGGAACAACTGGCTCACGCCGTTGACCGACTGCATCGAATCTGTCGTCATCCTCTTCACGCCCTCAGTACACCACTAGTTGTCTTCTGTTCCATCCACGTGGCGACGGCGGCTACGCGGATCACGCAGCCGCCGTCGGCAGGGGAAGTCGTCAGCCCCGCCCGGGTGGGCGGGAGAAGCGCTGCTGGAGAAGCACCGCGACCACGATGATGACACCTTTCGCCACGGCTTGAACCGAAGACGACAGATTGTTCTGAATGAACACGTTCGTCAGCGTCGCAAAGATGAGCACTCCGAAGACGGTGCCGGCGATCGTGCCGCGGCCGCCGACGAGCAGGGTCCCCCCGACCACGACGGCCGCGATGACATCGAGTTCGAGGAGCTGGCCGTTCGTGGAGCTTCCAGCCGTGGTGCGACCCAGGAACATCACGCCGGCGATACCGGAGGCCAGACCGGCGAGAACGTAGAGCCACATGACATGGCGCTTGACGTTGATGCCCGCCAGCCGCGCCGCCTCGCGGTTGCCGCCGATCGCGACCGTGCGACGACCGAACGTGGTGCGGTTCAGCAGCACCCATCCGAGCACGGCGACGATCAGGAAGATCCAGATGAGCATGTTCACGCCCAGGATGTCGGCGTTCATGAAGGTGATGAAGCTGCGGTCCTCGACCACGAGCGTGCGACGCTCGGCGAGGATCTCCGCGAGACCGCGCGCACCCACGAGCATCGCGAGGGTCGCCATGAACGCCACGACGTTGCCGTACGCGATCACGATGCCGTTGACGAGGCCCGCGGCCGCACCGACGGCGAGGGCGAAGACGACGAACACGATCCAATGCATCGAATCGGCGAGGTCCTGCACGACGGCGAGGGTGCCGACGACGGAGGCGAGGCCCACGACCGATCCGACCGAGAGGTCGATTCCACCGGCGATGATGACGAGCGTCATGGCGATGGCCACGACCCCCGTGATCGATGCCTGTCGGAGGATCACGAAGATGTTGTCGACCGTGAGGAATGTCCCCGGAGCGGTGATGGCGCCGACGATGAGCATCACCACGAGGGCGACGACGAGGCCGACGTTGCGCCCGGCGGAGCCGGAGAAGAAGGCCTTCACGGGCGACGCCGCGGTGGAGGTGACCGGGGCCGTGCCGGCCTCGGCGGGAACCGTGCGCGCACGGGTCGGGGTGGTCGGCTCGCTCACGCGGCGGATCCTTTCATGACGAGGTCGAGCACACCGTGCTCGTCGATCTGGTGGGAGGGGAGCGTACGGAGGATCTGGCCGTCGGACACGACGAGCACGACATCCGCCAGGCCCAGCACTTCTTCGATCTCACTGGAGACCACGACGACCGCGTTCCCGGCGGCGGCCAGGTCGCGGATGAGGGTGTAGATCTCCGCGCGGGCGCCGACGTCAACGCCGCGGGTGGGTTCGTCGAGCAGCAGCACCTCGGTGCCGTGGATGAGCCATCGGGCGAGGAGGATCTTCTGCTGATTGCCGCCGGAGAGCGTCCGGGCCGCACGGTCGGGGTCGGCGGGCCGCAGTTCGAGAGCCTCGATCTGCTCCTGCGCCACCCGGCGCGCAGAGCGATCGTCGAGGAAGCCGCCTCTGGCGAAGCGTGACATCGACGCCATCGTCGCGTTGACGAAGATCGGCTCGTCCAGCACGAGACCCTGGCTCTTGCGCTCCTCCGGCGAGAGTCCGACGCCGGCGCGGACGGCGGCGAACACCGACCCGCGGGGAAGCGCCACACCTCTGACGCTGACGCTGCCGCCCGACGAGCGACGAGCGCCGTAGACGGTCTCGAGGATCTCCGACCGGCCGGAGCCGACGAGCCCGGCGAGGCCGACCACCTCTCCTGCACGCACGGAGAACGACACATCCGAGAAGACACCGGTGAGGGAGAGGTCCGTCACCTCGAGGACGACCGGGGCGTCGGGCGCGACCGGGACGCGCTCGGGGAAGACGTTGGTGATCTCGCGTCCGGTCATGAGCCGGATCAGCTCCGGCGTGGGGGTCTCGGCGGCCGGCAGACCCACCGCGGTGGTACGACCGTCCTTGAGCACCGTGATGCGGTCGCCAATCTGCCGGATCTCCTCGAGGCGGTGCGTGATGTAGACGACCGCGATGCCTTCGGCGGTGAGTTCCCGGACGACGGCGAACAGGTTCTTGACCTCCTCGCTGTCGAGCACGGCGCTGGGCTCGTCCATGATGATGAGCTTGATGTCGTGCGAGAGCGCGCGCGCCATGCTGACGATCTGCTTGTTGGCGGCGCTGAGCGTGCCGACCTCGGCGTGCGGGGAGAGGCCCGCGTGACCGAGGCGGCGGAGCAGCTCCGTGGTCTGTCGCGCCGCCGCGGACCTCTTCGTGAAGCCGCCACGGGCGAGCTCGTGCCCGAGGAAGATGTTCTCCGCGATGGTCAGCCCGTCCACGACATCGAGCTCCTGGTACATCGTGGCGATGCCGAGGTCGATGGCGGCCTGGGGACCGGCGATCTCCACGGTCTCCCCCTGCCAGCTGATCTCACCCCCGTCGGGGCGGTGGACCCCGGCGAGCGTCTTGATCAGGGTGGATTTGCCCGCCCCGTTCTGGCCGAGCACGCAGTGGACCTCGCCGGCCCGCACCTCGAGGTCGACGCCGCGAAGGGCCTGCACGCCGGCGAAGGACTTGGTCACTCCGCGGACGTCGAGTAATGACGAAGCATGGTCAACTTTGATCACGTGGCGAACATAACACGCCGCCCGCTTGGCGCGCGACACTCGATAATGCGGAGATCGCGCAAAACCCCCGCCCCGACACGTGCCCTGCTGGACCGGCTATCGGGCGCTTCGGAGAGGCGTCGCTCACTTTTATCGGTCTGTTATCAAAAGTTGACTACCGCACTGCCACTTCTGCTAGCGTGAGCGGCGTCAGAGCGGACCCTTCCTTCGGGATGACCCGGGGCTGCCATGACCCCAGCTGCATCACATTCAAGGAGGAAGTACATGCGCTCACAGATGAAGACGCGCTCCCGTTTGGTTCTCACGGGGGTCGCCGTCCTCGCGTCGGTCGGCCTGCTCGCCGGCTGCACCGGTTCGAACGACGACGCCCAGAATGTCGTCGATCAGGGCACCAGCGCCGAAGAGAACGCCGCCACCGGCGACACCGTCACCATCGGCTTCTCCGGTCCCGCCGCCGACCACGGGTGGCTCGGCGCCATCAACTCCGGCGCCCTGGCCGCGGCCGAGAGCTTCCCCGACGTCGATCTGCAGGTCGCCGAGGGAACCAACGACGTCAGCGCGCAGATCGCCGCCGTCGAGACCTTCATCAACAACAAGGTCGACGCCATCGTGCTGCTGCCCAGCGACGGCGCGGCCCTCACAGAGGTCGCGATCAAGGCGATGAACGCCGGCATCCCGGTCATCAACGTCGACCGCGAGTTCTCCAGCCCCTTCGCCGCACGCTCGACCGTTCTCGGCGACAACTACGGGATGGGCGTCAGCGCCGGAACCTACGTCTGCGACCAGCTCGAGGGCAACAGCAGCGCTGTCGTCGCCGAGATCGCCGGCATCGACTCCCTCCCGCTCACGCAGGATCGTTCGGCGGGCTTCGCCGACGCGCTGTCGGACTGCGGCCTCGAGGTCGGTCCCCGCGTGGCCGCGGACTTCACCGTCCAGGGCGGGGAGTCGGCGACATCGCAGCTGCTCTCGGCCAACCCGAAGATCGACGCCATCTGGAACCACGACGACGACCAGGGCATCGGCGTGCTCGCCGCCATCACGGCCTCGGGCCGTGACGAGTTCTTCATGGTCGGCGGCGCCGGGAGCCGCAACGCCATGGAGGCGATCGAGGCCGGCGACACTCCCCTGCAGGCGACCGTCATCTACCCGTCGACGCAGGCGGCCGACGGCATCGCGCTCGCGCGCCTGATCGCGCAGGGCAAGACCGCGGGTGACCTCATCACCCCCAGCGTGCCCAACCGCATCGTGCTCGACGCCCCGGTCGTGACGAAGGACAACGTGGCGTCCTTCATCGATCTGTCGTTCGAGTCCTGATCGGTTCGGGGCGTCCACGGTCGCCGTGGGCGCCCCGTCCTCCATCCCCCACAGAAAGACCCTCATCGTGACCCAGCACCTCCGCATCGCCATGATCGGCGCGGGATTCATGGGCGCCGCGCACTCCCAGGGATGGCGCGTCGCACCCCGCTTCTTCGATCTCCCCCTCGCCCCCGAGATGAGCGTCCTCGTCGGACGCGACGCCGCCCGCACCCGGGCCGCGGCCGACACCTGGGGGTGGGCCGAGAGCTCGACCGACTGGCGCGAGGTGCTCGAACGCGACGACATCGACGTCGTCGACATCGTCACCCCCGGCGACTCCCACGCCGAGATCGCCATCGCCGCGCTTGCGGCGGGAAAGCACGTCCTGTGCGAGAAGCCCCTCGCCAACACCGTCGACGAAGCCCGCCGCATGGCCGAGGCCGCGGCATCCGCTCAGCGATACGGCATCCGCTCGATGGTCGGCTTCACCTACCGACGCCTGCCTGCGACCACCTTCGCCCGCGATCTCATCGCGACCGGCCGCCTCGGCGACATCCGTCAGGTGCGCGCCGAGTACCTGCAGGACTGGCTCAGCGACGCCGACGCGCCGCTGACGTGGCGCCTGCAGAAGGATCGCGCCGGCTCCGGGTCGCTCGGCGACATCGGCGCCCATGCCGTCGACATCACCGAGTTCATGACCGGCTTGAGGGTGACGCGGGTGGCGGGGCTGCTCGAGACGATCGTGTCGGAGCGCCCCGTGCTGGACTCCGCCTCCGGCCTCTCCGGCTCGGCCGGCGCCGGGCGCGGCGCCGTCACGGTCGACGACCTCGCCCTCTTCACGGGTCGGCTGGAGAACGGCGGCCTCGCCTCGTTCGAGGCCTCGCGATTCCGTCTCGGCCGCAAGAACGCCCTGCGCGTCGAGATCTCCGGCTCCCTCGGCTCGCTGTCGTTCGACCTCGAGAGTCCCAACGAGCTGCAGTTCTACGACGCCACGCTGCCCGCGACGGAGCAGGGGTTCCGCCGCATCCTCGTCACCGAACCCGAGCACCCCTACGTCGGCGCCTGGTGGCCCACCGGTCACATGCTCGGCTACGAGCACGGCTTCTCGCACCAGGCGAAGGACTTCGTCGAGGCGGTCGCGGCCGACGAGGATCCGCGCCCGTCCTTCGCGGACGGTCTCCACGTGCAGGAGGTCCTGGATGCCGTGGCCCGCAGCTCCGACGCGGACGGGGTCTGGACGGGCGTCGAACCCTCCCTCGCACCGTCGACCGTTCCCGACCGCGCGTACGCGGCATCCTGAAACATTCCCCGTTCCCTTCCGATGAGAGGTTCCCCGCGATGACGCGACCGATCACCCTGTTCACGGGCCAATGGGCCGACCTGCCGTTCGAGGAGGTGGCCCGACTCGCCGGCGAGTGGGGCTACGACGGCCTCGAGATCGCCTGCTGGGGCGATCACCTCGACCCCTGGCGCTGGGACGACGAGCAGTACGTCCAGGGCAAGCTCGACGTGCTTCAACGCCACGGCCTGAAGGTGTGGACGATCTCCAACCACCTCAAGGGCCAGGTCGTCTGCGACGACCCCATCGACCAGCGCCACCGCGACATCGTGTCCGACCGGGTGTGGGGCGACGGTGACCCCGAGGGCGTCCGCCGGCGCGCCGCCGAGGAGCTGAAGAACACCGCCCGCCTGGCTTCCGCGCTGGGGGTGAAGACGGTCACCGGCTTCACCGGGTCGAGCATCTGGAAGTACGTCGCGATGTTCCCGCCCGCCACCGAGGAGATGGTGGATGCCGGGTACCAGGACTTCGCGGACCGGTGGAATCCGATCCTCGACGTCTTCGACGAGGTCGGCGTGCGCTTCGCCCACGAGGTGCATCCCTCGGAGATCGCCTACGACTACTGGACGACGAAGCGGGCGCTCGAGGCCATCGGGCACCGCGAGGCGTTCGGGCTGAACTGGGACCCCTCGCACATGGTGTGGCAGGACATCGATCCGGTCGCGTTCCTGTGGGACTTTCAGGACAAGATCTTCCACGTGCACTGCAAGGACACGAAGAAGCGTCTGTCGAACGGCCGCAACGGCCGCCTGTCGTCGCACCTGCCGTGGGCGGACCCCCGTCGCGGCTGGGACTTCATCTCCACCGGCCACGGCGACGTCCCGTGGGAGGACGCCTTCCGCATGCTGAACGCGATCGGCTACGACGGTCCACTGTCGGTCGAGTGGGAGGACGCCGGCATGGACCGCCTGGTCGGAGCGCCCGAGGCGCTCGGCTTCGTGCGGAAGCTGTCGTCGTACGAACCGTCGGGGGCGGCGTTCGACGCGGCGTTCAGCCGGCGCTGATCGGTGCGAGCAGCCGGAAGCGAAGAGGAGGGCCGGGCGCGTGAGGCGTCCGGCCCTCCGTGCGTCCGCGGCCGCCGCGGAGGAGGGATGCCATCGGGTGGGGTCGTCTCCGCTGCGAACAGCCCGCCCCGCGGCATGCCTGTTCTGGACGCGTGCCCCGCGTCAGACGCGCAGGCCGCGGAGCACCAGATCACGGACACCCGCGGCGGGCAGCGACTCGACATCGGGAAGCAGCGCGGAGTCGCTGCTGATGATCATCGGGGCGTCCGCGCGCGAGGAGGGCAGGCGCCCGTGGGTCCCGCGCACGCACGTGGGATCGAGTGGTACGGTGCTCATCGCATAGCGCAAGCCGAGCTTCTTCTTCACGAGGTTCGCTCCCGCCTTGGCCTTCGCGAGGCGGTCGGCGGGGTCGAAGAACAGCTCGGCGGGGTCGTAGCCGGGCTTGCGATGGATATCGACGCCCCGGGCGTACTCGGGCGCGCGAGCGTCGTCGAGCCAGAAATAGTAGGTGAACCACGCCCCCGGCTCGGCCACCACGACGAGCTCGCCGGCGCGCTCGTGATCGAGGCCGTAGCGGGCCTGCGCCTCACGGTCCAGCACGTCGTCGACCCCGTCGAGCCCCTGTAGCAGTGAGCGGACGCGCGGAAGGTCGCCGGCATCCGGAACGTAGACGTGCGCGACCTGGTGGTCGGCGACGGCGAACGCACGTGAGGTCCAGGGGTCCAGTTGCTCCCGCCCGTCCTGCACATACACCTCGAGCAAACCCTCACGGCGCAGCGCACGGTTGATGTCGACCGGTCGCGAGGCCTCCTCGATGCCGTACTCCGACACGGCCAGCACCGAGTAGCCGCGGTCGACGGCGTCGGTCAGCAGCGGCGCGATGGCGTCGTCCAACTCCCGCGCGGCGCGGTCGGCCTCCGGCGCATTCGGGCCGAAGCGTTGGAGGTCGTAGTCGAGGTGCGGGAGGTAGGCCATGGCGAGATCGGGGGACGGCCCCCAGCGCCCGGTGACGAGGCCGCGCGTCGCCTCGGCCAGCCACGCGCTGCTGCGGATCGTGGCGGTGGGCCCCCAGTACTGGAACAGCGGGAACTCCCCCAGCGCCCCCACGAGCTGGTCGTGCAGGACCGCGGGGCGGACGTACGCGTCGGGGCTCTTCCGCCCGTCGGCGTGGTAGATCGGCCGTGGGGTGACGGTGACGTCGGTCGTCGCCCCCATCGCGAACCACCAACCGAGGTTGGCGACGGTGAGCCCGGGTCGCGCGCGGCGCGCGGTGTCCCACACTTTCTCACCCGCGACCAGCTTGTTGTGCTGGCGCCAGAGCAGGGGGTCGCCGAGACCGCGGAAGTACCAGCCGTTGCCGACGATTCCGTGTTCGCGCGGCGCCAGCCCGGTGAGCATGGTCGACTGAACGCTGCATGTGACCGCCGGGAGGATGGTGTCGAGCCCCATCTGCCCGCCGACGCGTCCGATCGCGCTCAAGCGGGGCATCGAGGCGAGTGCGCGCGGAGTGAGGCCCACGATGTCGAGGAGGAGGACTTTGCTCATGCGCGGGTTCCATCCGCGGCGGTGGCGGCCGCGGCCCCGGCGAGTGCGCGCGGAAGGTTCTCGAGCGCCCAACGCAGTTCGGCGGCGATGCCCTCCACGAGGGTGCCGGGTCGCATCTGGTCGGGGAGCACCGACCACGTGTACGTCTCGACGTCGAGGTGCGCCCGGTCGCCGTCGGGGGTGGACAGCACCGCCTCGACGGCAGCTTCCAGGACCTCAGTGGTCGCGCGCAGGGGCGGCGCGGGACGGGCGTGCAGGGGGATGTGGACGTGCACCCGCCACGCGCGATCCCTCGGCCACGCCTCGGCGGCGTCGAGGACCTCGGGCAGGTCGTCGGCTGCGCGGGTGCCCCCGGCCTCGCGCACCTGATGCACGTAGCGTTCCTCGGCGAAGGGACGGAGAGCGGCTTCCGTGCGGGGATCCGAGGGGTCGGGCACCTCGAGGGCCACGGAGGCCTGCACCTTGACCACCCTGATGCCGGCCGCCACCGCGGCGGCGACGGCCTCGGCGGGAGGGGCGAACGAAACGGCCAGGTGGCACGTGTCGAGGCACAGGCCGATCCGGCCGTCGGCGATGAGGCGCGGACGCGCGCTCAGCCAGGCGACGATGTCGGCGACGTCGTCGAGGATGCAGCCGGGCTCGGGCTCGATGGCCACGCGCACCGTGCGCCCCGTCTCGCGCTCGAGCGCGGCGAGTCCGTCGACGAGTCGGACGAGCGAGGCCTCGGCGGCGTCGTCGTCGGCGGAGCCCCACCCATCCCGCCATCCCAGCGGGAGCGTGGAGATACTGCCGTCCGCGCTGTCGGGCAGGAGCGCGGCGAGCACGCGTGCGCAGTCGAGCGTGTAGTCCAGGCGTTCTCTCGTGGTCCAGTCGGGGCGGTAGACCGCGAGCTTGACGACGTCGTCGTGGAACCCGCGGTAGGGGAAGGCGTTGATCGTGCGCAGCTCGAGGCCGTTGCGCTCGAGTGCGGCGGCGAGCGTCGCCCGGGCCTCGCCGTCGCGCGCGAGGAGCGACGCCGTGCCGACGGGTAGCCACAATCCCACGCCGAGACGGTCGAGACCCGCCTCTCGCCGCACCGGGCCGGCATTCTCGTCGAGCTGGCGGACGATGCCGGGCAGGTCTTCCGCCGGGTGGACATTGGTGCAGTACGAGAGGTGCATCACGCCCCCTGACGCGTGGCCGTGCCGCGCAGAACCGAGTTGCCCTCGAACACGTCGGGGCCCTGGTTCGCCGGGGCGAACCCCTCGATCGGGTCGGTGTTCACCCGACCGCTCTGCGCGTAGAAGTCGCGCGGGTTACGCCACAGGATGCGGTCGACGTCGTCGTCGCTGAAGCCGGCGTCGAGCATCGCGAGGCCCGTCTTGGCCGTCTTGAGCGGGTCGGATCGGCCCCAGTCGGCCGCGGAGTTGACGATCACGCGGTCGAGGCCGATGCGCTGCATGATCGCGACCACACGCCGCTCGTCCATCTTCGTGTCGGGGTAGATCGAGAAGCCCATCCACGCCCCGCTGTCGGCGACGGCATCGACGCAGGTCTCGTTGAGGTGATCGACGAGGACGCGCTCGATCGGGATGCCGGACTCGGCGACGACGTCGAGGGTACGCTGCGTGCCCACCGCCTTGTCACGGTGTGGGGTGTGCACGAGGACCGGCAGGTCGAACTCCATGCCGAGGGCGAGATGTCCGCGCAGGATCTCGTCCTCCTCGGGGGTCATCGAGTCGTATCCGGTCTCGCCGACGGCGACCACGCCGTCTTTGGCGAGGTAGGTCGGCAGCTCGGCCATGACCTCGCGGCACCGTGGATCGTTCGCTTCTTTGGGGTTCAGCGCGATCGTGCAGTGGTGGCGGATACCGAACTGCGCGGCGCGGAATCTCTCCCAGCCGATCAGGGCGTCGAAGTAGTCGAGGAAGGACCCCACGCTGGTTCGGGGCTGACCGAGCCAGAACGCCGGTTCGACGAGGGCGCGGACGCCCGCGTCGTACATCGCCTCGTAATCGTCGGTCGTGCGGGCGGACATGTGGATGTGGGGGTCGAAGATGCGCATGTCAGGCCCTTTCGGCGAGGAGGTGATCGGTGGAGCGTGAGAGGAGAGCGAGGTCGGCCGGCACGGAGCGGCCCGCCGCCCGGCGTTCCTCGGCGAAGCGCGCACCCATGGCGGCGAGCTCGTCGTCGGCGCGTTCGGCGAGGCCGGCGACGACGACGAGCGGGATGCCGAGGAACACGCACTTGAGCACGCCGTGGCGCCACGCGGGGTCGTCGAGGTGCGCGGCGGCGAACCGGCCCAGGGCGGCGGCGACGAGACGGGTGTCGTTGGCGCGGAGGGCGTCGACGACGAGTTCGAGGCCCGCTTCGCGCCAGCCCGGGGACGGCGCGGCGAGCGCGTCGAGACCGCGCAGCACTCCCCGGCGCTCCGCATCGTCACCCCGGCGGTACAGAGCGCGGACCACATCGGGGTCGGCTCCGGAGTCGGCGAGTGCCGCGACGATCGCGGCCCGCGACACGTCGTCGGCGGTGGGGGCGAACGGCTCCGGTGACAGCGGCTCTCGCCCCACCTCGCGTCCGGCCGAGGCGAACAGGCGCGCCGCGCGGGCGGCATCCGTCTGCACCGCCTCGACGGCGCGGGTGGTCCAGGGGTGGGGCACGGGCGTCGGAAGAGCGGAGGGTCGCCCCGGAGCGACGGCTCCTCCCTCGTTCGGACCTGCGGCGACCGTGCGAGGCGGTGTCTCGGACGCCGCGAGCAGCGCCGCCATGCTCGCACGGGCGAGCTCGGGGGCCGCGTGGGCGTGACGAGGCAGTTCGACGGCCACCACACCGCGGTAACCGATCTCGCGGAGGACGGCGAGGGCCGCGGGCAGGTCGAGCTCGCCGTCGCCGAAAGGGAGGTGCTCGTGGGCACTGGGGAGCATGTCGTCGGCCTGGACGTTGCACAGCAGCGATCCCGCGGCGCGGAGGGCGCCGACGACGCCGTCGGGTTCGACGACGACGCAGTGACCGAGGTCGACGGTCACGCCGAGGGCCGCGGGATGACCGAGGCGAGCGCGCACGGCCAGGGCATCGGCGACGGTCTCGACGAGCATCCCGGGTTCGGGCTCCAGCGCGAGGGTCACCCCCGCTGCCGCGGCATCCGCGGTCAAAGCGAGGAGGCGCTCGTCGAGCAGGACGCGCGCCGCCTCGGTCGAGACGTCGTCGGGCACCACGCCGCTCCACAGCGACACGCAGTCGGCGTCGAGGATCGCCGCGATCTCGATCGCCCGACGGAGGAAGTCCATGCGCGGCCCCGCCTCGCGGTCGACGAGGGTCGGACGGTGCTTGCGGAACGCGTCGAGCAGATAGCGCGTCCCGGTCTCGACGACGACGCGCAGCCCCCGGCGGCGCAGATCGACCGCGAGGGCCTCGGTCTGCTCACGCCAGTCGGCGGCGAAGGGGTCGAGATGGGGATGCCCGAGCGTGAGGGCGACGGCACGATAGCCGTGGTGCTGGAGCACATCGAGCGCCGAGGGAAGCGGGTGGTCGGTGAAACCGTTCGTGCCGTAGCCCCAGGTCCAGTCCACGCTCATGTGATGTCTCCTCCGGATCGGCGGCGTCCGAGGAGGCGGCCCGCCCCCTCGACGCCGAGAAGCGCTGCCGTGGCGAGGGGCGCACTCGCGCGAGCCGCGAGGGCCGACTGCAGGGGCACGACGGAACGGATGCCGGCCCTGGTCGCATCACGGGCCTCGGCCGCGCCGGGTCGGCGGGCGACGGCGATCTGCCCGGGGAGCACCGCGGCGAGGTAGCGGGTCGCCCCCAGCAGCGCGGCGGGGCGATTCGAGCGCCCGACGAGAGTGGACACCGCGACGGCGACGCTGGCCCCGACCGCGGCGACGCCGGTGCCACGCGTGGAACCCGAGACCTCGCCCCGCGAGACGGCGGTGACGGCCACCGTGTGCACGGCCACCGCTCCCGCGGGAAGCAGCGCCGCACGCCAGCCGGGCCCCGCGGCGCCCAGGACCACGTCGAGTCCGCGGCACACGGCCATGGCCACCGGCCCCGCGGCCGTGGGCTTGAGCACCACGTCATAGGCCCAGAGCGTGGTCGCGAGGACGAGCGACACCATGCCCGACGCGCGGCCCGCCGCGAACGCTGCCCCCACCCCGGTCACCGTCAGCCCCGCCCCGACGGCGAGCGCGCGCCGACGACTGAGACGCCCCGAGGGGATGGGGCGCTCCGGCCGCTCGAGCGCATCGAGGTCGGCATCCGCCCAGTCGTTCACGGCCATGCCCGCGCTGTACAGGCAGACCGACGAGGCCGCGAGCGCCGCCCCGCGCGCCGCTCCGCCGGCGCCCGGACCGCGCGCGGCGAGCGCCCCGATGAGCGCGTCGCCCAGCACGGTGAGCGACGCGGGGGCGCGGACCAGGTCGAGGTAGTCCGCGACGCGCGTCACGGCGCGGCGACCCGGGCCGCCGCGACGGCGGCGGCGGTCTCGTGCACCCAGGCGACGAACTGCGCGGTCTGGTCACCGAAACCATGCACGTCGCTGCCCCACGGGTCTTTGAAGAAGCAGCCCAGGGCGGGCACGACCCCCGCGTGGCCGGCGCGGGTGGCGAGCGAGAGCGAACGGACCAGGTCGATCACGAGCGGGGCGGCGAGGGCGGAGTCGTATGCGCTCCAGGTCGTCTGCAAGGTCACGCGACTGCCGAGGAAGCCGGTGGCGTTGACGTGGTCCCACGCGGTCTTGACGTCGCCGAGGTCGGGGACATTGTCGATGTGCAGAGGGGCCACGACGTCGTCGCCGACGAGGGCGTGCAGTCCGCGGTTCTTCGACACGAGCTTGGAACGCACCGCCTCGGGGTCGGCCAGGGTGGCCCCGTCACCTCCGCCGAGGAGGTTGGTACCGGCCCAGGACTGCACACGGAACCCGCGCGCCGCGAACATCGGAGCGAGCACCGTGCGCAGCAGCGTCTCGCCGGTCTTCCCGTCCTGACCGGCGTAGGCGATGCCGGCGCGGTCGGCGCGCTCGCGCAGCACGGGGAGCGTGAGCGACGCGGAGGGGGTGAAGGCGGCATAGGCGGCGCCGGCCGCGATCGCGGCCAGGGCCGCGCGCGAGCTCGGCGGCAGAACCCGCACGCCGGGCGTGGTGAGGGCGGTCTGCAGCAGATCGTCGTCGTCGAAGCAGGGGTGGTAGGGCGGCAGCGGCTCGGTCGACGAGACGTCGATGACGACGACTTCGCGCAGGTCGTGCCGGTCGCGGAAGTCGATGATGTCGGCCGCGAGCAGATCGATCTCCTCCTGCTGCGTGGTGGTGAGGGTCGGCACGGGACGCAGGTTCTCCTCCGTCTCGCGCAGGCGGCCACGCGTCGCTTCGACGAGGGCGGCGGGGAACATTCCGCCCGCGGCGAGTTGGGCCGCCCGCTCCTCGAGCGGGGTCGTCGAGATGTCGTGGCCGCCGACGACGATCCCGCCGATCGCGGGGAACTCCTCGACCCGCACGGCGTCGGTCTCGGTGGTGAGCCCCACCGGCGCCGCCGCACCGAGGGCGAGAGCGTGGATGCCGAGGGTCGCGGTGGTGGCGAGGGAGCCGCGCGCGCCGATGAACCAGGCGCCGACCTCCGGGGCGTGGGGGGTATCCGAAGTGTTCACTCGTGTGGTCCGTTCTTCGTTGAGGGACGTGATGGCCGGGCGCACACGACGGCACGGCCCCGGGGTGAGGGGCCGTTCGAGCGGGGCGCTCCGAGGGGGATGGAGGGCGACCCGGGGTGGTGAGGGGGTACTCGTCGTCGAGGTGTCCTGGCTCTTCCGACAGTATCCGGGCTTTTGCGGAATGGCAACCAAAAGATGCTTCGTGCGTATGCAGAAATCGCTCAGCGAACAGCAGGTGCGCCGCGTCGCCCGGAACGCCCGTCGTCCGAGCCGGTGAGCGCTCAGCCGCGGCGGGCGAGCTCCCTCAGCACTGCCGCCTCGACGGCACGCGACGACTCGACCCCCGCCGAACGGCCCTCGCCGTTCATCCGTCGTCCGTGAGGGGGCGCGGTTCAGCCCCGCGCCGGCAGCCGCCGGTCGAGCCACGCGAGGAGGTCGGCGCGGACGGCATCCTGCTCCCGTTCCGCGAAGATCTCGTGCCGCGCGCCCGGATAGACCAGCGTCGTGACGTCGGTGAGACCCGACCGGTCGCGGTAGGCGTCCGCCAGCCGGTGGACGCTGCGCGGACCGCCCACGGTGTCGTCGCGACCGACCATGAGCAGTATCGGCACGTCGTGGCCGAGATCGCGCCGCGGCCGACCGAAGAGCTTGGCCGCCTCGAGGGGTCCGAAGAGCTTCATCAGCGGCTCCGAGGTCGTCAGGGGGTCGGCGACGAAGTCGCGGCCCACCTGCTCGTCGCTCGAGAGCCACTCCATCCCCGACCCGCGCACGTGCTTCCACGGGGCGTTGAGGTCGCCGGCGTTCAGCGCCCCCGGCCAGCGGAGGGCGGACCCGCTCAGCACGACGGCGTCGTAGGCGTCCGGATGCCGGTCCAGCAGCATCTGCGCGAGGAACGACCCCCACGAGTGGCCGAGGAGGACCAGCGGCAGGTCGGGATGCGCCTCGCGGATGAGCTGCGTGAGGGTCCACACCGCGTCGCGCGCGGCACCGAGACCGCCGGGGCCGAGCCGTCCGAGCCGCCGGTGGTCGCCGGCCCACTGGCGGAGCCCGGTGCGCCCGTGTCCTCGATGGTCGTCGGCGTAGACCGTGTAGCCGTCGGCGACGAGGGCGTCGATGAGAGCGCCGTAGCGACCCGCGTGTTCACCGACGCCGTGCAGCAGCTGCACCACGGCCCGCGGCTCGGCGGCCTCGTGGACGTCGTAGACGATCGGGATGCCGTAGGCGTCGACGAACTCGGGCATGCGCCGAGTTTAGGGGCGACGCGTGCTCGAGGTGCGGCCGGAACGCGCGGCAGCGCGGCCGCGAAGCGCGGCATCCATTCCGTTAGCAAGACTAATGAGCTACCCTCGAAGGCAGGAACATGAATGATCGCGTCGACGAATCCCCCCTTCCCGACCTGAGTCATGACTTCAGCGCCGCGGCCTCCGAGCTGCGCATGGCCACGTTCCGTCTGGCCCGCCGCCTCCGGGCGCAGCGGGCCGTCGACACCATGAGCGACGGGCAGTTCGCCGTCCTCGCCGCGCTCACGGTGCACGGTGCGCACACGCTCGGCCAGCTGGCCGATCGTGAGCGCGTCACCGCCCCGTCGATGAACCGGACGGTGTCGTTGCTCGAGGAGGCGGGCTACATCAGCCGCATCCCCGACGAGGTCGATCGTCGCCGCGTGACGATCGACCTCACCGACTTCGGGCGCACGATCGTCGACGAGACCGTCCGACGCCGTGACGCCTTCGTGGAGGAGGCCCTCGCCGAGCTCTCCCCCGAGGAACGCGACACGTTGGCCCGCGCCGCGGTGATCATGAGGAAGGTGGCCGACAGATGAGCTCGTCGATGTTCCGGTCGCTGTCGATCTTCAACTACCGCGTCTGGTTCATCGGCGCCCTCGTCTCCAACGTCGGGGCCTGGATGCAGGCGACGGCCCAGAACTGGGTCGTGCTCACCCAGCTGACCGACAACGACGCGGCCGCCATGGGCGTGACCATGGCGCTGCAGTTCGCGCCACCGCTCCTGCTCGTGAGCGTGACGGGGTGGGTGGCCGACCGCTTCGACCGCCGCAAGCTCATCATGTGCACGCAGTCGGCGCTGCTGCTGCTGGCCGTGACCCTCGGCATCCTGTTGCTGACCGGCGTGATGACCCTGCCCATGATGTTCGGCTTCGCCCTCGCGCTCGGCGTCGTGACCGCGTTCGACAACCCCGCCCGGCAGGCGTTCGTGTCCGACGTCGTCGCCCAGGAGAACGCCTCGAACGCCGTCGCCCTGAACGCGGCGTCGTTCAACACCGCACGCCTGATCGGTCCGGCGGTCGCGGGCGTCATGATCGTCGCGATCGGCACCGGGTGGGTGTTCCTCGTCAACGCGTTCACGTTCCTGGCCATGATCACCGCCCTGCTGATCATGCGACCCCACGAGCTCGTGGTGCACCACCGCCGGGGCGGGCCCGCGCGGCTCGCCGACGGCTTCCGCTACGTCGCCCACCGGGCCGACCTCGTCGTGATCTTCGTCATGGTGTTCCTGCTCGGCGCGTTCGGCATGAACTTCCCGATCTTCGCCTCCACGATGGCCCTCGCCTTCGGGCGCGGCGCCGACGGCTTCGGCCTGCTGAGCTCGTTCGTCGCGATCGGCTCCCTGACCGGCGCCCTCCTGGCAGCGCGCCGTGAACGCGCCCGTATGCGCGTGGTGATCCTGGGCGCGGGCGGGTTCGCCGTGGCATCCGCCCTCTCGGTCTTCGCCCCCTCGTACGAGACGTACGCGGCGACCCTCGTGCTGACCGGCTTCTGCGTGGTGACCACCCTGACGACGGCCAACGGCTACGTGCAGACGACGACCGACCCCGCCCTGCGCGGGCGGGTGCTCGCGCTGTACATGGCGATCCTCCTCGGCGGCACCCCCGTCGGCGCCCCCATCGTCGGCGCCGTCGCCGCCGAGTTCGGCCCGCGTGCCGCCATCGCGCTCGCGGCCGGCGTCGCCCTCGTCGCGTGCGGCATCGGTGTCACGTGGACCCTCGCCTCGGGGCGCGTGCACCGGCACGACACGAAGCGCTTCCGCCTCACCGTCGACGAGACACGGCCCATCGCCGTCGTGAACCCCGAGCCCGAGGACTTCAGCGACGAGATCGCCGGGACCACGCCCATCCCGCTCCCGCCGGGCGAACGATCGGCCCTCCGCCCGCGCCACGGCGCCTGATCTGCCGCGCCGCGCGCTCCGCGGCCCCCGCTCGCCGGAGGCGATCCTGCCGCCCCGGTCGGCTGCACCCGACGGCGCGGACAGGGGACAGGGGATCCACCGACCCGCGAGGGACACCCGCCGGCGAGGCTGGAACGGATCGGCGCAAGCCCTTTCCCTCGATAATCTAGCTAGATAATCTAGCTACATGAACGAAAACCCGGACGGGCGCCGCTGGGCGGGCCTCGTCTTCATCAGCATCGCGGTCTCGCTGATCATCGTCGACTCGACGATCGTCAACGTCGCCGTGCCCTCGATCGTGGAGGAACTGAAGATCTCCTCGACCGAGGTGCAGTGGGTCCAAGAGGCCTACACCCTCGTCTTCGCCTCGCTGCTGCTGGTCTTCGGCAGCCTCGCCGACCGGTTCGGTCGACGACGGCTCATGCTCCTGGGCGTCGTCGTCTTCGCCGTCGCGTCGATCGCCGCCGCCCTCGCGCCGACCGGCGGTCTGCTCATCCTCGCCCGCCTCATCCAGGGCGTGGGCGGGTCGATGATCCTCCCGACGACGCTGTCGATCATCAACGCCACCTTCCGCGGGCGCGAGCGCGGCATCGCCTTCGCCGTGTGGGGTTCCACGATCGGCGGCATGGCGGCCGTCGGCCCGCTGCTGGGCGGCTGGCTCACCACCGCGTTCTCGTGGCGGTGGGCGTTCGGCATCAACATCCCGCTCGGACTGCTCATCGTCATCGGCGTGCTGTTCACCGTCGCCGAGTCGCGCAGCGATCGCGTCGAGCGCATCGACGGTGTGGGTGCGCTGCTGTCGGTGCTGACGATGGCCCCGCTCGTCTTCGGGCTCATCGAGGGGCGCACCTACGGATGGTGGACGCTCGATTCCGCACCGACGATCGGCGACTGGACCTGGCCGCTCGCCCTGTCACCGGTTCCCCTGGCCTTCGGACTGGCCCTCGTCGCCCTCGTGGCGTTCATCGCGTGGGGCCTGCGGCGACAGCGCCGCGGAGAGCCGACCCTGCTGGCCTTCGGGTTGTTCCGCATCGCCTCGTTCCGCAACGGCAACATCGCCGCAGCCGTCGTCTCGCTCGGCGAGTTCGGCATCATCCTCGCCCTCCCGCTCTGGCTGCAGTTCGTCGTGGGCTTCGACGCGCTGCAGACGGGCCTGCTGCTGCTCTCCCTCGCGATCGGCTCGTTCGTCGCGAGCGGCATCGCCGGGGCGTTGAGCGGGCGCGTCGCCCCGGTCTGGATCGTGCGCGGGGGCCTGCTGGCGGAGATCATCGGCGTCGCCGGGGTGGCGTTCACGATCGGCCCGGATGCCACCTGGGGCCCGCTCATCCCCTTCCTCTTCGTGTACGGGGTCGGTGTCGGCCTCGCCACCGCGCAGTTGACCGGTGTCGTGCTCGCGGAGGTGCCCCCGTCGGCCAGCGGGCAGGCGTCGGGCACCCAATCGACCTCGAGGCAGCTCGGGGCGGCCCTCGGCGTCGCCGTGCTCGGGACCGTGCTCTTCTCGACCACGGCGGGGGTGCTGGCATCCACCCTCGACGATCGCGGCATCCCCGCCGCCCAACGCGACCAGGTCGTGTCGCAGGTGGTCGACAGCGCCGGCGCGGCGATCGCGGGCCTGGCCGCGTCGCCCGAGACGCAGGACCTCGCGATCAATGCCCGCGCCGCGTTCAGCGACGGCACCCGCGCGGCCGCCTTCACGGCGGCGGGCTTCCTCGTGCTCGGGCTCGCCTCGACGGCGACGCTCGGGGCGGGCGCGCGGCGTCGCGAGGGCGCGGAGGAGAGGATCGACGAGAGGGCGTGAGCGCGTGGCGAGCTCGCCCGGCGCTCGCGGATCAGGCGTCGACGCCGGCGATCTCACGGAGGACGGCGAGGTGACTCCGCCACGCCGTGCGACCCTCCGCGGTCATGGTCAGGGAGGTGCGCGGCATCTTGCCCGCGAACGACTTCCCGACCGAGAGGTATCCCCCCGCCTCGAGCGCCGACACCTGCTTGCTCAGCGCGGAATCGGTTATCTCCACGGCATCGCGCACTTCCTTGAAGCTCAGGGTCGTCGCGCGGTCCAGGGCGGCCATGATCGAGAAGCGCACGGAGTTCTGGAGCAGGTCGTCGAGACGGTGCCGTGGATGCCGGGCAGCCGTGGTCATGAGCGAGCCTCGCGCGCCGCGCAGACGAGGGAGACGAGCAGGACGACTCCGGATGCCACGCCCGCGAGCAGCACGGACCCGTGCGCCCAGATGACGACGGCCAGGGCGATCGCGTAGGAGGCGAACCACGCGGCGATGTACGCGGTCCACCGACGACTGCGGGCGAACGCGGCACGCCCCTGGATGCTGATGACGAAGAAGAGCAGCAGTGCGAACGTCACGGCCAGGGTGCCGACGTAGGCGAGACCGAACGCATCGCCCGTCGCGAGGGCCATGGCGAAGGTCCCCATGGACGTCGCCACGCCCAGCGCCACGATGAAGGTGATGTAGGGCCAGCGGGTCGCGTCGTGAGCGGACCTGCTGAGGCGCTCCGCGCGGGCGAGGAGGGTTCGGGCTTCGGAAGCGGTGACCGCGGGGTGGGCGTCCATGGGAGTCCTTTCGACTCCTTCAGTCTTGCAAGTACTTTCCCTTATGGCAAGTACTTTCTCCCGATTCGTCGGCGATGCGGGGGAGGAGGCGAACTCCGCCCCCGCATCGCTCTCGGCTCGGACGTCGCGCGGTCGGTCAGACGCGCGCGTCGACCGCCTGGTCGCCGACCGGGACCAGGCGCGTGAGCTGCGTCACGTGGCGCGGCTCGAGCTCCTCGAGCGACGAGACGCCGAGCAACGTCATGGTGCGCTCGATCTCGCTCCGCAGGATCGCGATGGTGCGGTCGACGCCCTGACGTCCACCGGCCATCAGGCCGTAAAGGTACGCGCGCCCGATGAGGGTGAACTTGGCCCCCAGGGCGATGGATGCCACGATGTCGGCGCCGTTCATGATGCCGGTGTCGACCATGACCGTGGCATCCTTCCCGACCTCGCGCACGACCTTCGGCAGCAGGTGGAACGGGATCGGCGCGCGGTCGAGCTGGCGACCGCCGTGGTTGGAGAGCACGATGCCGTCGACACCGAGGTCGACCAGGCGCGCGGCGTCCTGGACGTTCTGCACGCCCTTGACGACGATCTTGCCCGGCCACATGCCACGGATGACGTCGAGGTCGTCGTAGCTGATCGTCGGGTCCATGGCGGCGTTCAGCAACTCGCCGACGGTGCCACCGGTGGTGCTGAGCGAGGCGAATTCGAGCTTGGGCGTCGTGAGGAAGTCGATCCACCACCACGGGCGCGGGATGGCGTTGACGATCGTGCCGACGGTGAGCTGCGGCGGGATCGAGAAGCCGTTGCGCTTGTCACGCAGGCGGGCGCCGGCGATGGGGGTGTCGACGGTGAACTGCAGGGTGTCGAAGCCGGCCTTGGCGGCGCGCTCGACGAGGCCGTACGAGATGTCGCGCTGCTTCATGACGTAGAGCTGGAACCAGTTGCGCCCGACGGGGTTGGCCGCCTTGACGCCCTCGATCGAGGTGGTGCCGAGCGTCGACAGGGTGAACGGGATGCCGGCGGCCGCCGCAGCCGACGCCCCCGCCGTCTCGCCCTCGGTCTGCATCAGGCGCGTGAAGCCGGTGGGCGCGATGCCGAAGGGCAGCGCCGAGGGGCCGCCGAGGATTTCGCACGAGGTGTCGACGTCCGCCGCGGGACGCAGGATGTCGGGGTGGAACTCGACGTCCTCGAACGCGCGGCGCGCCCGGTCGAGCGAGAGCTCGCCTTCGGCGGCGCCGTCGGTGTAATCGAAGGCCGCCTTCGGGGTGCGACGCTTCGCGATCGTGCGGAGGTCGGCGATCGTCAGCGCCGCGTCGAGGCGGCGCTTGCGCGCGTCGAGCTCGGGCTTCTTGAACTGCATGAGCTCGAGGAGCTCGCCGACTTTGGGGAGCTGTCGCTGCACCATGGAGATCTCTCTTTCGTGTGGTCTGACCACATAGTACGCCCCACCCTCGCGGGCGGGAAGGGGGCTCAGGAGCGGGGAGCGAACCGCCGCGGAGGGAAGGCGTCGGCGACGCGCTGACGCAGGTCCTCGAGCGAGGCGTCACCGCCGAAGCAGCCCAGGGCGCGCGCCTGCACGAGCACGTTGCCCAGTGCGGTCGCCTCGACCGGACCGGCCAGAACCGGAAGGCCGCTGCGGTCGGCCGTCGCCTGGCAGAGGAGCGCGTTGAGCGCACCCCCGCCGACGAGGTGGATGACGTCGACCTCGCGTCCGGCCAGATCGCCCGCGGTGCGCACGGCGCGGGCGAAGGCATCGGCGATGCTCTCGACGATGACCCGCGCGAACGCCGCGCGCGCCTCGGCGCGGGGCTCCGGCATCCCGAGCAGGGCCGCGATGCGCGCCGGCATGTCACCCGGGGCGGCGAGCGAGGGGTCGTCGGCGTCGAACAAGCGCGCGGGCGTCGAGACGGTCGCCGCCTCGGCGAGCAGGTCCGGCAGGTCGACCGGGACGCCGTCGTGCTCCGACCAGGCCCGCACCGTCTCGCTCAGGAGCCACAGTCCCGTGACGTTGTGGAGGAACCGCACGCGAGAGTCGACCCCGCCCTCGTTCGTGAAGTTCGCCGCGCGGGCGGCATCCGTCACGATCGGCGCGGAGAGCTCCAGACCGACGAGTCCCCAGGTGCCGCACGAGATGTAGGCGGCGTGCGGCGTCGACAGCGGCACGGCGACGATCGCCGACGCCGTGTCGTGCGATCCGACGGCGACCACGGGCAGGCCCGGCGCTCCCGAGTCGGCGACCCCGATGGTCTCACCCGGGTCCACGAGCGGAGGTAGAACGGACGACGGGATGCCGAGCGCCTCGGCGAGCGCGAGATCCCACTCCCCCGTGCGCACGTCGAGCAGTCCGGTCGTCGAGGCGTTCGTGCGCTCCGCGACGCGTCGGCCGGTGAGCCGCGCGGCGAGGAGATCGGAGATGAGCAGGCTCGCCTCGGCGTCGACGACGCGGGGGTCGGCGGCGTACTGGTAGAGCGTGTTGAACGGCAGGAACTGCAGACCGTTGCGTCGATAGAGCTCCTCGAACGGAACGACCGCGTGCACGGCATCCACCCCGCGTGCGGTGCGCTCGTCGCGGTAGTGGAAGGGCTCCGCGAGCAATCCGTCCGGGCCGAGCAGGCCGTAGTCCACCGCCCAGGAGTCGATGCCGACGCTCTCGATCGACGGCTCTCGGCGCCGCGCTTCGGCGAGCCCCTCGCGCACGTGACCCCACAGGGCCTCGACGTCCCAGTGCCAGCCGTCGGCGCGCTGCACCGGACCGTTCGGGAAGCGCGCGACCTGCTCGAGCTCGAGCACGCCGTCGCCGACCCGGCCGATCATCACGCGACCGCTCGTCGCGCCGAGATCGACGGCCGCGACGGCGCGGATGCCGCCGCGCGCCGGGGAGCCCGCGGTCTCCCCGCTCATCGCAGGAAGGCCGCGGCGACGCCCGAGTCGACGGGCACGTGCAGGCCGGTCGTGCGCGAGAGCTCGGGTCCGGTGAGCACGAACACCGCGTCGGCGACGTTCTCGGGGACGACCTCGCGCTTGAGGATCGTGCGGTTGGCGTAGAACTGACCGAGGTCCTTCTCGTCGACGCCGTAGGTGGCGGCGCGGTTGGCGCCCCAGCCGGCGGCGAAGATGCCCGAGCCGCGCACGACGCCGTCGGGGTTGATGCCGTTCACGCGCACGCCGTGCTCGCCGAGTTCGACCGCGAGGAGTCGCACCTGGTGCGCCTGGTCGGCCTTCGTCGCGGAGTAGGCGATGTTGTTCGGGCCGGCGAAGACGCTGTTCTTCGACGAGATGTAGATGACGTCTCCGCCCATCTTCTGCTCGATGAGGGCCTTGGCCGCCGCCTTCGACACGAGGAACGACCCCTTGGCCATGACGTCGTGCTGCAGGTCCCAGTCCTTCTCGGTGGTCTCCAGCAGCGGCTTCGACAGCGAGAGCCCCGCGTTGTTCACGACGAGGTCGATGCCACCGAAGGCGAGGACCGTGGCGTCGATCGCGGCCTGCACGCCCTCGGCATCCGCCACGTTCGCGGCGACCCCGATGGCGACGTCGGTCGATCCGAGCTCGGCCGCGACGGCCCGGGCCTTCTCGAGGTCGAGGTCGGCGACGACGACGCACGCGCCCTCGGCGGCGAGGCGGGTCGCGATGGCCTTGCCGATTCCGGATGCCGCTCCCGTGACGAAGGCGATGCGCCCCTGGTGCGTCTTCGGCTTCGGCATGCGCTGGAGCTTGGCCTCTTCCAGCGCCCAGTACTCGATGCGGAACTTCTCGGCATCCGAGATCGGAGCGTAGGTCGACAGCGCTTCCGCGCCGCGCATGACGTTGATCGCGTTGACGTAGAACTCGCCCGCCACGCGCGCGGTCTGCTTGTTCGCGCCGTACGAGAACATGCCCACGCCCGGCACGAGCACGATGAGCGGGTCCGCACCGCGGATCGCGGGGCTGTCGGCATCCGCGTGCGCGTCGTAGTACGCCTGGTAGTCCTCGCGGTACGCGACGTGCAACTCCTTCAGGCGCGCGATCGAATCCTCGACCGAGGCGTCGGCCGGCAGATCGAGGATCAGCGGCTTGACCTTGGTGCGCAGGAAGTGATCGGGGCAGCTCGTGCCGAGCGCGGCGAGCGCGGGAGCCTTCTCGGATGCCAGGAAGTCGAGCACCACGTCGGAGTCGGTGACGTGACCGACCATCGGCTTGTCGGTCGAGGCGAGACCGCGGATGGTGGGGGCCAGGGCCGCGGCCTTCGCGCGGCGCTCGGCCTCGGGCAGGGCGGCGAAGCCCGCGCGCACCCCGCCGAACGGCTCGGCCGCACCGTGCTCGTCGATGTAGGCCTGCGCGGTGTCGATGATCCACAGGCTGTTGCGCTCGGCCTCCTCGGAGGTGTCGCCCCACGCCGTGATGCCGTGACCGCCCAAGATGGTGCCGATCGCCTGGGGGTTCTTCTCCTTGATCGCGGCGATGTCGAGACCCAGCTGGAAGCCCGGGCGACGCCACGGCACCCACACGACCTTGTCGCCGAAGATGGTCGAGGTCAGCGCCTCGCCGTCGGCCGCGGTCGCGATCGCGATGCCCGCGTCGGGGTGCAGGTGGTCGACGTGGGCGGCATCCACGAGTCCGTGCATCGCGGTGTCGATCGAGGGGGCGGCGCCCCCCTTGCCGTGCAGGCAGTAGTCGAAGGCCGCGACCATCTCGTCTTCGCGCTCGATGCCGGGGTAGACGTCGACGAGCGCGCGCATGCGGTCGAGCCGCAGCACCGCGAGGCCCTTCTCGGTGAGCGTGCCGAGGTCTCCCCCGGAACCCTTGACCCACAGCAGCTCGACCGGCTCCCCGGTGACGGGGTCGATGTCGGTGCCCTTGGCGGAGGTGTTTCCGCCGGCGTAGTTGGTGACCTTCGGGTCGGAGCCGAGGCGGTTGCTGCGCGCGACGAGGTCGGCGGCGGTGGAGCTGGTCATGACGTTCCTCACGGGTGAGAGCGACGGGAAGGAGAACCGGGGCGGCGGTGATTCAGGGCCCACCGCCCCGGTGGTCGAAGGACCGTCGGCGGGCCGACGGTGGGAGGAGGGTCGAGACGGTGGTGAGGCCGCCTCGAGGCCCGGGGCAGCGGGTGACGCGCCGCCCCGGGAGTCGATCAGGCGCCCCAGCCGGCCTGGGTGCCGCCGACGCGCTCCTCGGCGATGCGGGGCAGGTAGCCGGATGCCGCGAACGCGGCCATCGGGTCGGCGGGAAGCCCGCGCGACTCACGCCACTCGGCGAGGGCCGGGCGCACGTCGGTGTAGAAGGCGTCCATGAGCACCGCGTTGGCGCCGAGCACGTCGTTCGCCTGCTGCGCGGCATCCAGAGCGGCACGGTCGATGAGGAGCGCGCGCGCCGTCATCTCCTGCACGTTCAGCACCGAGCGGATCTGCCCGGGGATCTTGTCCTCGATGTTGTGGCACTGGTCGAGCATGAAGGCCACGTCGGGGTTGTTCAGGCCCCCGCCGCGCACGACCTCGGTGAGGATGCGGAACAGCTGGAACGGGTCGGCCGCGCCCACGATGAGGTCGTCGTCGGCGTAGAAGCGCGAGTTGAAGTCGAACGAACCGAGCTTTCCGAGGCGCAGGAGCTGCATGACGATGAACTCGATGTTCGTGCCCGGCGCGTGGTGACCGGTGTCGAGGCACACCATCGCCTTGTCGCCGAGCGAGGCGACCTGGGCGTAGGAGGTCCCCCAGTCGGGAACATCGGTGTGGTAGAACGACGGCTCGAAGAACTTGTACTCCAGCACGAGACGCTGGTCGTCGCCGAGGCGCGCGTAGATCTGCTGCAGCGAGTCCTGCAGGCGGTCCTGGCGGCCGCGCATGTCGTTCTGGCCGGGGTAGTTCGAGCCCTCGGCGAGCCAGATCTTCAGGTCGCGCGAGCCCGTGGCATCCATGACGTCGATGCAGGCGAGGTGGTGGTCGATGGCTTTGCGGCGGATGCGCTCGTCGTGGTGGGTGAGGGCGCCGAACTTGTAGTCCTCGTCCTGGAAGGTGTTCGAGTTCACCGTGCCGAGCTTCACGCCGAGGTCCTCGGCGTGGCGGCGGAGGGCCGAGAAGTCGTCGACGAGATCCCACGGGATGTGCAGGGCCACCGAGGGGGCGAGCGCCGTCAGGCGGTTGACCTCGGCGGCATCCGCGATCTTCTCGAACGGATCGCGGGGCGTCCCGGCGGTGGGGAACACGCGGAAGCGCGTGCCGGAGTTGCCGAACGCCCACGAGGGCAGCTCGATGGCCTGGCCTTCGAGGGTGGAGAGGATCTCGGGAGACAGCGTCGTCATGGGCGGGTGCTTTCGGTCGGGGCGGATGCCGAGGACTCGGCGTTGACGGAGGGAACGGATGCCGCGGGCGCGGCCGCGGCGAGCTGGTCGGCGAGGTGGAACACCTCGGTGAGCGTGGTCGCCGCCTGGTCGGGGCGCCCGTCGAGGCCGAGGAAGAAGGGGGCCATCTCGGCCTCCCATGCGGCTGCGACCGGGGACGCGGCGAGATAGGCCTGCGCGGCCGCGTCGTCGTCGGTCTCGTAGTAGCCGATGAGGCGTCCGCCCGCACCGAGGAAGAGGGAGTAGTTGCGACGACCGGCTGCGGCGATCTCGGCGAGCATGTCGGCGCGGACCGGGGTGTGGCGGGCGACGTACTCGTCGACCCGCTCCGGGTGGACACGGAGTTCGAAGCAGACGCGCGTGGTCTGTGCGGACATGGGGTGGGTCTTCTCTCCCTCGAGAATGAATCGTTTCATCGCACGATACCACAGCGCGTCGGACGGTGCGATATCGTCAACGGATCATGCCGGTGAAGATCAAGGACGTCGCGGCGCACGCGGGTGTCTCGGTGGGGACCGTCTCGAACGTGCTGAACGGTCGCGCGACCGTCTCGCCCGCCGCCGTCGAGCGCGTCCGCGCCGCGATCGACGCCCTCGGCTACGTCCGCAACGACGCCGCCCGGCAGCTGCGGGCGGGACGCAGCCGATCGCTCGCGCTCATCGTGCTCGACGTCGGCAACCCCTTCTTCGCCGCCGTGGCGCGCGGGGCCGAGGCCCGCGCCGCCGCCGACGGGTACATCGTGCTGCTCGGCTCGAGCGGTGCGGACGGCGACCACGAGCGCCTCTACCTCGACCAGTTCCGCGAGCAGCGCGTCGCGGGCGTGCTGCTCACCCCGGCCGACGCCGACGGCGACGTCGTGGAGCACCTGGCGTCGGCCGGCATCCCGGTCGTGCTCGTCGACGAACAGGCCACCGCGGGCGAGGTGTGCACCGTCTCGGTCGACGACGTCGAGGGCGGCCACCTCGCCGTCGCCCACCTGCTCGCGCAGGGGCGGCGACGCATCGCCTTCGTCGCCGGCCCCCTCGCCACCCGCCAGGTCGCCGACCGCCTCACCGGCGCGCGCCGCGCGGTCGCGGAGGTCGAGGGCGCCACGCTGGAGATCATCGAGACGGCCGCCATGACGGTCCTCGCCGGCCGCGCGGCCGGTGAGGGGCTGCGCGAGCGCTCCGACCGCCCCGACGCCGTCTTCGCCGCCAACGACCTGCTCGCCGTCGGGGTGCTGCAGGCGCTCACGATGCTCGGCGACATCCGCGTGCCCGACGACATCGCCCTCGTCGGATACGACGACATCGACTTCGCCGCCGCCACCGTCGTGCCGCTCACCTCGGTGCGTCAGCCCGCCGAGGAGATCGGCTCGACCGCCGTCGATCTGCTGCTGCGCCAGCTCGACGGCGAGCTCGACCCCGCCGAGCGCCAGGTGCGCTTCCGACCCGAGCTCGTCGTGCGGGCGTCGAGCCGCTAGCGCCGTCGCGCGGGCCGGGTGCGTTCCCGCGAGCCGGTCCGTCCGTCCCGTCGCGCGGCCAGGTGCGCTCCCGCGAGCCGGTCCGTCCGTCCCGTCCCGCGGGCCGGGTGCGCTCCCGCGAGCCGGTCGGCCCGCCCCGTCAGGCGCCTCCGCTCCCACCGTTGAGCGTCCAGAACACGCCGTGCACCGCCCCGCGGACGCGGCACGTTCTGGACACTCAACGGGAAGCCCCCCCCCCCCGGTCGAGTGTCTGAGACACCCGGAGACCGCCTCCACGGCATCCGGGATTCGCGGACGCTCGCGGGGCCGGCCGCCGCGGGGCGGGGAAGCCGCGGAACCGCCGAGGCCCGGGGCCGACCTCGGACCCGGAACGCCGACGTCCCGGAACACCGACACCCAGGAACACCGACGCCCCCGGAACGCCGACGCCCCGACCGCCACGAGGGCGGCCGGGGCCGGTGCGGGGCGTCGACTCAGAAGTCGAAGTCCGCGATGTTCGAGGAGTCGAACACGTAGGGGTCACCGAGGAGGACCGTGGCGTCGGCGCCGACGGTGAACTCGCCGAGCTTGCCCGCCTCGAAGGAGTCGCCCTCCTTGCCCGTGATGGTGCCGTCGATCAGCGCCTTGGTCGCGTACGCCGACAGGTAGCCGAGGTCGGCGGGGTTCCACAGGGCGAACGCGGTGATGGTGCCGTCCTGCACGTACTCGCGGAGCTGGTTGGGCGTGCCGAGACCGGTCAGCGCGACCTTGCCCTTGTACTCCGAGGTCGAGAGGTAGCGACCGGCGGCGGCGATGCCGACGGTGGTCGGCGAGACGATGCCCTTGAGGTTCGGGTACGTCTGCAGCAGGGCCGCGGTGCGGTCGAACGAGGTCTGGTCGTCATCGTCGCCGTAGACGACGTCGACGAGCTCGATGTTCGGGTGGTTGGCGGCGAAGTCCGCCTTCATGAGCTCGATCCAGGCGTTCTGGTTCGTCGCGTTGGCCGCGGCCGACAGGATCGCCACCTGACCGGCGTCGCCGATCTGCTTCGCGACGAGGTCGACCTGCACCTTGGCGATGCCCTCGGCGGTCGCCTGGTTGATGAAGAGGTCGCGGCACTTCGCGTCGGTGTCGGAGTCGAACGTGACGACCTTGACGCCGGCGCTGCGTGCCTCGTCGAGCGCGTCGCAGATGGCCGAGGGGTCGTTCGCCGAGATGACGAGGCCGCCCACGCCCTGCTGAGCCGCGGTCTGGATGTACTGCACCTGCGACGTGGGCGTCGCCTCGCTCGGACCGACCTGCTCGAAGGTGCCGCCGAACTCGCCGATGGCCTCCTCGCCGCCCTTGTTCGAGGTCTCGAAGTACGGGTTGCCGAGGTTCTTCGGCAGGAAGGTGATCGCGAGATTGCCCCCGTCGCCCCCAGAACCGGAGCCTCCGCCGGAGCCGCCGGAGCAGCCGGTGGCGACGAGGGTGACCGCCAGGGCGAGAGCGGCGGCAGCGGTGCCGACGCGGGTCTTGCGCGTGAATGCGAACATCGTTGTTTCCTTTCGTGATGCGGGTGTGGTGAGCAGGTCAGACGGTGGCGGCGGGGGCGGAGGCACGCGCGTTCCTGCGCTTGCCGAGGGCGGCCGCTCGGCGGGATTGCACCCAGGCGAGCAGGCTGGCCGACACGACGGAGAGCACGAGGAGCACGCCGGTGATGACGTTGATGATGTCGCTCGTCACCCCCGCGAGCCGCAGCGCGCTGCCGAGGGTGCCGATGAGCAGCACGCCGGCGATCACGCCGTGGAGGGCGCCGCGGCCGCCGAAGATCGACACGCCGCCCAGCAGCACTGCGGCGATGATCTGCAGCTCCATGCCCATGGCGTTCTCGCCGCGGGCGTTGCTGTAGAGCAGGGTGAAGTAGACCCCCGCGAAGCCCGAGACCGTGCCGCTGAGCACGAACAGGACGAACTTCGTGCGGGCCACGTCGATGCCGGAGAACTGCGCGGCCTCCTTGTTGAGGCCGATCGCGTACAGCGACCGCCCGAACGGGGTGAGGTGCAGCAGCACGGCGAACACGATCGCGAGCACCGCGAACGGGATCATGATCAGCGGCAGGGGCGTTCCGGGGATGTTCGCCTTGGCGAGGTCGGTCCAGGTTTCGGGGAACTCCGTGACCGCCTCGGTGCCGAGGAGGCCCACGGCGATGCCGCGGAAGAGCGCGAGCGTCCCGATCGTGACGGCGAGCGAGGGCAGTCCCACGACCGTCACGAGGAAGCCGTTGATCGCCCCGGCCACCAGGCCCACGACGATCGCCGCGAGGGCGGCGACCTCGAACGGCCAGCCCGCCTGCGTGAGGACGCCGACGGTGACGCTGGAGAGACCGACGATGCTCGCGACCGAGAGGTCGATCTCCTCGGTGATGATGATGAGCGTCATCGGCAGCGCGATCAACAGGATCGGTGCGATGTCGCGCAGCAGGTACGTGACGGTGAGCGGGCTGTCGAAGTTGCGCACGGTCGCCAGCGAGACGACGATCACGAGCAGCAGGATGCCGATGATGGCGGCCTCGCGCGTGAGCAGGGCGCGACGCCAGAACGGGCGTCCGTGCGCGCGGTAGGTGCGGGCGCGTTCGCCGACGGTGGTGGAGGTCATCGACCCGTCTCCCTCTCTGCGGTGAGCTTGCGGGACTGCCGGACGGCCAGCACGCGGTCGAGCACGATGGCGCCGAGGATGAGCGCGCCGACCACGGCGCGCTGCCAGAAGTCGTCGATGCCGAGGATCGGCAGCGCGCGGTTGATCGTGAGGAGCAGGTAGGCGCCGATGGCCGCACCCCAGACGGTGCCGACGCCGCCCGAGATCGCGACGCCGCCGATGACGGCCGCCCCGATCGCCTGCAGCTCCCAGCCGAAACCGGCGTTGGAGGCGACGGTGCCGTACCGGGCGGCGTAGAGCACGCCCGCGAGACCGGCGAGGGCGCCGCTGGTGACGAACGCGCCGATGATGCGGCGGTTCACCTTGAGGCCGTACAGGTGGGCGGCGGCCGGGTCGGACCCGATCGCGTACAGCTCGCGCCCGCTGCGGAGGTTGCGCAGGTACCAGGCCGCGACGATCAGCACCACGACGGCGAGGATCGTCAGGATCGGGATGCCGAGGATCTGGCCCGTCCCGAGCCCGCGGAAGTCGGCGGGCAGGTCGGAGGCGTTGACGCGGTTGCTCCCCGCCCACGCGACGTTGATCCCGCGGTAGATGTACATCGTGCCGAGGGTGATGACCAGCGCGGGCACCTTCGCGTAGGCGACGAGCGCGCCGTTGACGAAGCCCAGGATGCCGCCGACCACGATGCCCGCGAGGAAGACGACCACCAGCGGCAGCCCGGGCACGTCGATGAAGAGGCGCCCGGTGAGGTAGGCGGTCAGCCCCACGACCGAGCCGACCGACAGGTCGACGTTGCGCGTGATGATGACGATCGCCTGCCCGACGGCGACGAGCAGCAGCAGCGACGGCGTGAGCAGCAGGTCGCGGAAGCCGTCGGGCGAGAAGAGGAACGTCGGGTTGTTCAGCGTCGCCACGACGATGATCAGCACGAGCGCGAGGACGATGCCGCTCTCGCGCGCCGTGGCGACGTGCGAGACGAGCTTCGCCGCGGGGCTGGTGCCCGGACGGACGGGGGTGGCGGTGCTCATCGGAGGCTCTCCGCTTCAGGGGTGGTCGGGACGGGGAGGAAGGATGCCGCGCTCACAGCGATGCCCCCGCCTCGGCGGTCGCGGCGAACATGACGGCCTCGGGGGTGGCATCCGCTCGCGCGAACTCCCCCGTCAGTCGTCCTTCGCGCATGACGAGGACGCGGTCGGCCATGCCGAGGACCTCGGGCAGTTCGCTCGAGATCATGAGGATCGCGAGGCCCTGCTGCGCGAGCTCGGAGAGGAGGCGATGCACCTCGCTCTTGGTTCCGACGTCGATGCCGCGGGTGGGCTCGTCGACGATCAGCACCTTGGGCTGCGTCGCGAGCCACTTGCCGATGACGACCTTCTGCTGGTTGCCGCCGCTGAGCGTTCCCGTCGTGGCATCCAGGGCCGCCGTCTTGACCTCGAGGCGGCTCGCCCATTCGCGCGCCGCGCGGTTCTCATCGGAGCTGCGCAGGAGTCCCCAGCGCGAGAGCTTCTGTCGGATCGCGAGGGTGATGTTGCGCGAGACGCCCTCGTCGAGGACGAGCCCCTGCTTGCGGCGGTCTTCGGGCACGAGCGCGAGGCCGCGTGCCGTCGCCTGACGCACGGCGTTCTTCGGCAGCACGCTGCCGGCGAGGCGCACGGTGCCCGATTCGTAGGGGTCGACGCCGAAGATCGCGCGGGCGACCTCGCTGCGCCCGGCGCCGACGAGTCCGGCGAGACCGACAATCTCGCCGGCGCGCAGCGTGAACGAGATGTCGCGGAAGACGCCCTTGCGGGTGAGCCCCTCGACCTCGAGCACGACCTCGCCGGGGGTGGACGGCAGCTTCGGGAAGAGCTCGGTCACGTCGCGGCCGACCATCTGCCGCACGAGGTCGTCGACCGTCGTGTCGGCCAGGGGCGTCGTGTGGACGTATGCCCCGTCGCGCATGACGGTCACGGTGTCGCACAGGGCAAAGACCTCGTCGAAGCGGTGCGAGATGAACAGCAGGGCGCGGCCCTCGTCGCGCAGGCTCCGCGCCACCGCGAACAACCGCTCGACCTCGACGCCGCTGAGCGCCGCGGTGGGCTCGTCCATGATCAGCACCCGAGCGTCGAGCGAGATGGCCTTGGCGATCTCGATGATCTGCTGGTCGGCGATCGAGAGCCCCTCGGTCACCCGATCGGGATCGAGGGCGACGCCCAGGCGGGCGAAGATCTGCGTCGCCTCCTCGCGCATCGCGGCGCGGTCGATGCGTCCGAGACGGCCGGTGGGCTGGCGGCCCATGAAGATGTTCTCGGTGACCGACAGGTCGGGGAACAGCGTCGGCTCCTGGTAGATGACCGCGATCCCCGCGGCCTTCGACTGGGCGGTGCTGACGAAATCGACGCTCTCGCCGTCGAGCAGGAAGTCGCCGTCGTCGCGACGGTAGAGGCCCGCGATGATCTTCACGAGCGTCGACTTGCCCGCGCCGTTCTCGCCGATCAGCGCGTGGATCGAACCACGGTCGAGCACGAGGCTCCCCGACCGCAGGGCCACCACGGGGCCGAAGGACTTCATCACGCGGCGCAGCTCGAGGGCGTGGTCGGACGGGGCGTGGGTCGCGTCCATCGCGTCAGCCATGCGGCCTCCTCATTGAGGGTCGGTCCGGTTTCCCGGGTCGAATCTGAAACGTTTCAGATCGGATGCCAGTCACTGTAGGGTGAGCCCGACGACGTGGTCAAGTCGGGATCGCGTCGAGACCGGATCGTGACGTGAGGAGGCGCCGTGTCGGTGAGCATCCGCGATGTCGCGACCCTGGCGGGCGTGTCGGTCGGGACCGTCTCGAACGTGCTCAACCGCCCCGACGCCGTCTCCGCCTCGTCGGTCGAACGCGTCAACAGTGCGATCGAGCAGCTCGGCTACGTGCGCAACGACGCGGCGCGCCAACTGCGCGCGGGAGTGAGCACGACCGTCGGCTTCGTGGCACTCGACGGCCGCAACCCCTTCTTCGCCGACGTCGTGGGCGGCGCCGAGCACGAGGCCACCGCGCGCGGTCTCGCCGTCCTGCACGGCAACAGCGACGAGGACGCCGCCCGCGAGACGCTGTACATCGACCTGTTCGAGCAGCAGATGGTGCGGGGCCTGCTCATCGCGCCGTTCGGCGACGTCACCGCGCGACTCACGCGGCTTCGCGCCCGCGGCATCCCGTCGGTGCTGATCGACCGCTTCTCCGGCGACGGACGCTTCTCGTCGGTCTCGGTCGACAGCGTGGCCGGTGGACGACTGGCGGCCGAGCACCTGCTCTCGCGCGGTCGTCGCCGGATCGCCTTCGTCGGCGGCTCCTTCGACATCCGTCAGGTCACGGACCGTCTCGCCGGAGCCCGCAGCGCGGTCGAGAACAGCGCCCACCCCGCCACGCTCGAGGTCGTCCCCACCCACGCGCTCACGGTCGACGAAGGAGTGGCCGCCGGGCGGCGGCTCCTGGCCCGCGACCGCGCCGATCGCCCCGACGCGGTCTTCGCCGCCAACGACCTCCTCGCCCTCGGACTCCTCCAGGGCCTGGTCGTCGACGGCCGCATGCTCGTGCCGGACGAGATCGCCGTCGTCGGCTTCGACGACATCCCCTTCGCCGCCGCGGCGGCCGTGCCGCTCACCTCCGTCCGCCAGCCGAGCGCGCTCATCGGGGGGACGGCGATGCGCATCCTGCTCGACGAGGCCGACGATCCCGGGCGCCCGACGCGGCAGACGGTGTTCGCGCCGGAGCTCGTCGCCCGAGCGTCCACGGGGGCGCCGTAGCCCGACGCCCCCGCGCCGGCGTCAGTGCGCCGGCATCCCCTCCACGGCCTCGGCCTGCTTCGGCGTCCGCACGAACGCCGCGAGCACGACCACCGCGATCGACAGGCACGCCGCGACGAAGAAGGCGGTGTGGATGCCGGAGGCCGTCGCATCCACGGCACCCGCTCCCCCGCCGGCCGCCGACGCGGCGCCGACGGTCATGAGGGTCACGAACACCGCGGTGCCCGCCGCTCCCGCGAGTTGCTGCACGGTGGACACGATCGCGGAGCCGTGCGGGTAGAGCGCACGCGGCAGCGAGCCGAGCGCCGAGGTCATGAGCGGGGTGAACATGAACGCCAGGCCCAGGCTGAGGACGCAGTGCACGGCGATGACGAAGCCGATCGGCGTCGTGGCCGAGAGCGTCGCGAAGCCCCACAGCGCGACGCTCGCGACGACCGCGCCCGGGAGCACCAGCGGGCGCGCGCCGAAGCGGTCGAAGAGGTTGCCGACGATCGGCGCCATGAGACCCATGAGCAGTCCGCCCGGCAGCAGCATGAGGCCGGTGGGGAGGGTTCCCAGGCCCAGGACGTTCTGCAGGTACAGCGGCAGCAGGATGAGCACGCCGAAGAGGGTGGTCATGGCGACGACGACCAGGATCACGGCCACGGTGAAGGTCGAGTGGCGGAAGACGGCGAGGTTCAGCAGGACGCGTTCGGTCGCGCCGAGCCGCACCTGCCGGACGACGAAGGCGGCGAGCGCGACCGCACCGACCACGAGCGGGATCCACACGGGCACGAGGGCGTGTCCGCCGGCGGCCTCGCCGATGCTGGAGAGTCCGAAGATGATGCCGCCGAAGGCGAGGGCCGACAGCACCACCGAGAGCACGTCGAGGGCGACGCGCCGGGTCTCGGTGAGGTTCTGCACCCAGCGGGCGCCGAGCGCGATCGCGACGAGGGCGATCGGCACCATGACGACGAACATCGCACGCCAGGGGAAGACCGACAGGATGAGTCCCGACACGGTCGGCCCCACGGCCGGGGCCACCGAGATGACGATCGAGATCAGGCCCATCATGCGCCCGCGCCGGTGGGCGGGGACGACGTTGAGCACCGTCGTGAACAGCAGCGGGATCATGATCGCCGTGCCCGACGCCTGGACGATGCGCCCGAGCAGCAGCACACCGAAGCCCGGCGCGACGGCGGCGACGACCGTGCCGAGGGTGAACAGCCCCATCGCGGTGAAGAAGAGCGTGCGGAGCGGGAAGCGCTGGATGAGGAAGCCGGTGGTGGGGATGACCACGGCCATCGTGAGCAGGAAGGCCGTGGTGAGCCACTGCGCGGTGGCGGCGGCGATGTCGAGCTCGCGCATCAGCTCGGGCAGGGCGACGCCCATGATCGTCTCGTTCAGGATGACGACGAAGGCGGCGACCACGAGGAGGGCGATGACCGCACCGGGGCGGACGCCGCTCCTGCCGGGCGGCGTGGCGGTGGTGGGGACGGTTCCGGTGGAGACCATGGGCGACCAATCTGAGCAGGTTCCGACAAGTTGGCAGTTACTGCCAATAAGACATGGACTACTGTATCGGACATGAGCACTCCCGCGGCCCCCGTCGAGGGCCTGCGCGACCGCCGCCGCCGCGAGACCGCCGTCGAGATCTGCGCCGCCGCTCTCGACCTCTTCGAGCAGAAGGGGGTGCAGGGCACGACGGTCGACGAGATCGCCGCGCGCGCGGGCGTGTCCGCACGCACGTTCTTCCGCCTCGCCGGCACGAAGGAAGACGCGGTCTTCATCGACGACGGCCGCTTCGCCGACGCCCTCGCGGGGGTCGGCGACGCCGGCGACGGCATCCGCGCCCTCCTCTCGGCTCTGCGCGACGTCTTCGCCCGTGAACTCCAGCTCCTGGATGCCGACGCCCAGGCGCGCGAACGGTACCTACGCGTGCGGCGACTCATCGCCCACGAGCCCGCCCTGCTCGGCGCCGCCGTGCGCCGGGAGGTCACCTCGGCCGACCGCTTCGTCCCCGAGATCGCCGAACGGGTCGGGCTCGCCGAGCTCGACGTGCGCACGGCCCTCGGAGTGGCCGGCCTCGAGATGCGGACGACCCTCGACGAGTGGGCGCGCCGCTACGACCGCGGCGAGGCGAGCACGCTCGAAGGTCTGCACCGCGAGGTGCGGGCCCGGCTGACGGACGCCGTCTGACTCGCCGACACGACCGCGGCGGTCACGTCTCGCGCGTGATCGTCACCTTCACCTTGAGGTTGCTTTTGCCGGGGCCGGCGTAGACGCCGCGCAGCGGAGGGACGTCGTTGTAGTCGCGGCCGCGACCGACGAGCACGTGACGGTCGCCGATCTCGATGTTGTTCGTGGGGTCGAAGCCCTGCCAGTCGCCCGCGAACCACTCGACCCACGCGTGCGACTCGCCCGTGACCGCCTCGCCGACCTCCGCGGACGGCTTCGGGTGCAGGTAGCCCGAGACGTACCGGGCCGGGATGCCGACCTCGCGCAGCGCTCCGATGGCGACGTGCGCGATGTCCTGGCACACGCCCTTACGGGCCTCCCACGCGTCGATCGCCGTGGAGGTCACGCCCGTGACGCCCTGCATGTACTCGATCGCGTTCCCGATCGCCTCGGCGATGGCGTGCGCGGCCGGGCCGGGACGGTCGTGTTGGGCGGCGATGGACCGCGCCAGTTCGGCCACCTCGGCGTGCGGGGTGGTGCGGCGGGTCTGCGACAACTGCTCCACCGTCGAGATCGATCGGTCCGCCTCGGCGGCGAGCTGCTCCCACGTGATGTCGGCGTGCTCGATCGGTCGAGGGCGCACCTCGACCAAGGAGCGCGCCGTGATCGTGAGCGCGGCATGCGGCGAGAGGACGTCGAACGCCGCGACCCGCGTGCCGAAGTAGTCGACGTACTGGTTGACCGAGGTGGAGGGCTCGATGTCGAGCGACGAGCTCAGCACGAACTGGCTGTCGGTGGAGTGCGGGAGCATGCGCGCCTCGTTGTACGAGGCGACGACGTCGCCCGGGTACACGAAGCCGGTCTGGTGCTCGATGCGCAGGCGCTTCATCGCAGACCCCCCGGGGTCGTCGCGATCGCCGCGGTCATGGCATCCATCATGAGATCTCCCCGATCCAGCTCGGCTCGGCCTGCGTCGGGAAGAACCGCGAGCGGATCGCCTCCGACGCCTCGCGCGTGACCGTCTGCACGCGCTGCATGTGCTCCGGCAGGTCGGTGAGCACGTCGCTGACCGGCCGGTACTCGAGGTCGTTGCGGATCTGACCGAGGGCCCGCAGCACGGTGTTGGAGTGCCCGACACGGTCGGCGCGCGGGTCGATCGCGCTCATGCAGTCCTCGGCCCGCTGGATCGAGTAGATGATCGAGCGCGGGAACAGGCGGTCGAGCAGCAGGAACTCCGCCGCGTTGCGGGCGCTCGGCATGCCTCGATAGGTGCGCAGGTAGGCCTCGTAGGCGCCGCACGACCGAAGGATCGTGGTCCACGACGGCCCCGACACCTCGGTGAGCGACCGGGTCGCGAGCAGGCGGGCCGTCATGTCGGTGCGCTCGATGCTGCGGCCGAGGGTGAAGAACTGCCACGCCTCGTCGCGGTTGGTGGACGAATCGACGATGCCGATCGCCAGGGCGGCGCGTTCGCGCACCCACTGGAAGAACTCGTGCACCTTGTCGGTCTGCAGCCGCCGCGGCATCCGCGAATTCGTGGTGTTGAGGATCTCCCACAGCTCGGTCGAGACGATCTCGCGCGCGCGGCGGGCGTTCTCGCGGGCCGCGGTGAGCGAGTAGGCGATGCTCGACGGGTTCATGCGGTCGACCGCGAGGCGGGCCAGCACGTCGTCGCGGCGCACTGAGTCGACGTTCTCGGGCCAGGCCGAGCCCATCACGCTCAACAGCGACCGGCACGCGGTGTCCTCGTCTATCCAGGGATCCTCGAGCAGCAGCTGCAGGTGCACGTCGAGGATGCGCGCGGTGCCGTCGCTGCGCTCGATGTAGCGCCCGATCCAGAACAGACTCTCCGCGATGCGGCTCAGCATGATCCCCGCTCCCCTCCGTCACCAGCGGGCGCGGCCGAGCGCACAGAGGACCCTGGGCGCACCGAGGACCCTGAGCGTGTCGAAGGGTCCGGTACCCCCTCGCGCGCCTGCTGCTGCTGCTCCGCCTGCGGGCCGTGCTGCACCCCGGCATCCTGCTGCTGCTGTTCCTGCTGCTCCTTGCCGGAGCCCGGGCGCGGGTCGCGCGGGGAGGTGGTGGGCGCGGGCTGACCGTCGTAGATGATCGGGATCGCCTCGGTCACCGCCGCCTGGTCGGCGACGAGACCCGAGACGCCGTTGCCCTGGCCGTACTCGACGTGAGACGGCGCGGATCCGCCGACCACCCATGTGTCCTTCGAGCCACCGCCCTGGCTCGAGTTGACCACGAGCTGACCCTCGGGGAGGGCCACGCGGGTCAGGCCGCCGGGCAGCACCCAGATGTCGTCGCCGTCGTTGACGGCGAAGGGACGCAGGTCGGCGTGCCGCGGTCGCATCCCGTTCTCCACCAGCGTCGGGATGGTCGAGAGCATGACGACCGGCTGCGCGATCCAGCCGCGGGGATCGGCGAGCAGGCGTTTGCGCAGCGCGTCGAGCTCGGCCGGCGAGGCGTCGGGGCCCACGACGAGCCCCTTGCCGCCGGAGCCGTCGACCGGCTTGACGACGAGCTCGGGCAGGCGATCGAGCACCTCTTCGAGCGCGCCCGGGTCTTCCAGCCGCCAGGTGTCGACGTTCTTGAGGATCGGCTCCTCCGCGAGGTAGTAGCGGATGAGATCCGGCACGTACGTGTAGAGCAGCTTGTCGTCGGCGACGCCGTTGCCCACGGCATTGGCGATGGTGACATTGCCCAGGCGCGCCGCGAGCATGAGGCCGGGGGCGCCGAGCATCGAGTCGGCGCGGAACTGCAGCGGGTCGAGGAAGTCGTCGTCGACGCGGCGGTAGATGACGTCGACGCGCTGCGGTCCGCGCGTGGTGCGCATGAAGACCTTGCCGCCGATGCACAGCAGGTCGCGTCCCTCGACGAGCTCGACGCCCATCAGACGCGCGAGCAGCGTGTGCTCGAAGTACGCCGAGTTGTAGACACCCGGGGTGAGCACGACGATGTTCGGGTCGTCGATCCCGGGCGGGGCCGACGCCTTGAGCGCGGCGAGGAGCTTGTTCGGGTAGTCGCCGACGGGGCGGACGCGCATCGACACGAACAGCTCGGGCAGCGTCTGCGCCATGACCCGACGGTTGGAGATGACGTATGAGACACCCGAGGGCACGCGCACGTTGTCTTCGAGCACGCGCATCTCGCCGTGCTCGTCGCGGATGAGGTCGATGCCCGACACCTGGATGCGCACGCCGTTGGCACTGCGGATGCCGGCGGCCTGGCGGTAGAAGTACTGCGACGACGAGATGAGACCCGCGGGCAGGATGCCGTCGCGCACGCAGTGCTGATTGCCGTAGGCGTCGTCGAGGAAGGCCTCGAGGGCGCGCACCCGCTGCTTCACGCCCGCCTCGATGCGCGACCACTCGTCGTAGGCGATGACCCGGGGCACGGCATCCAGGGGGAAGGGCCGCTCCTCGCCCGCGAAGTCGAACGTGACGCCCTGCGCCAGGTACGAGCTCGCCAGAGACTCAGTGCGGCCGCGCAGCTCCTCCTGGGTCATCTGCGCGAGCGTCTGGTAGAGCTCCCGGTACGCCTCGCGAGAGGGGGCGGCGTCTCCGGGCGAGGCCGGGACGCCGAACATCTCGTCGTACGCCGGGATGCCGGATGCGGTCTTGCGCGGCGCCAGCGTGGAGCCGTAACCGTCGAACAGGTCACCCATGCTGAGACTCTACTCAGCACCGTGTTGCGGGAACGTTTCCCCCACACCTCTCCCACGTCCGCACAGCCGATGGATAGAGTGACGCCCACCGTCCGCCGCAACGACCAGGGGTGCCTCCATGCGCGTGCTCGTCACCAGTTCCCGTAACACCTTCGCCCTCGACCTGATCCGCAAGCTCGGCAGCGTCGGACACACGGTGTTCGCGAGCGACACCTACGACGGCGCCGTGGGCAACCACTCGCGCTTCCTCTCCGGGCACCTCGCCACCCCGTCGCCGCGGTTCGAGACCGACGCCTTCATCGCCGCGGTGAGCGACTACGTCGAGAAGCACGACATCGACGTGATCATCCCCACGTTCGAGGAGGTCTTCTACCTCGCCGCCCGCGTGGCCGACCTTCCCCCGGGCGTGCGCCTGTACGCCGGCAGTTTCGCCGATCTGGCGCGCCTGCACGACAAGGCGAGCTTCCAGCGCCTGGCTCAGGATGCCGCGGTGCCCATCCCCGAGACGGTGGTCGTCATCTCGCCCGAGGAGCTGCGCGAGGCGATCGCCTCGTTCCCGCGCTACTTCGCCCGCGCGGCGTTCTCGCGCGGCGGCGTCGGCCTGCTGACCAACACCGGTCCGCTCGCGGGCAAGATCCCGGTCGACGAGTGCGTCCCCACGCCCGAGCAGCCGTGGCTCGTGCAGCCCTTCGTCGATGGACCGATGGTGTGCACCTACAGCGTCGTCGTCGACGGCAAGGTCCAGGCGCACACCACGTACAAGGCCGCCGAGCAGTGGGCGCATTCCACCGCGATCGCGTTCATCGCCGTCGACAGCACCGACACGCTCCGCTACACGCAGCAGCTCGTCGACACCCTCGACCCGGGCTTCACCGGACAGATCTCGTTCGACTTCGTCGACCACGGCAGCGCCGCGGCCCCCGACTACAAGATCATCGAGTGCAACCCGCGGCCGACGAACGGCGTCATCCTGCTCGAGGCCGACGACGTGTCGAAGGCCATCCAGGGCGAGCTCGCCGAGCCGGTCGTGGCCGTGCCCGGCACGGAGCGGCAGATCACCCTCGCCGTGCTCGCCGACGCGTTCACGGAGCCGCTGAAGCACCTGCCGAAGACGCTGCACGACCTGCTGCACGTCCGTGACGTGGGCGCGGGGTGGTGGGACGACGCCGCGATGCTGTGGAGTCCCGCGACCATCGTCCACGGCGCCAAGATCTCGCACGGCGATCGCAAGGAGATCCTCGCGGCCCTCGGCGACGACATCGTGTGGAACGGCGAGCCGATCGAGGGGATGACCCCGGCGGACGCCGAGGCGCTCGAGGCGGTGCACGCCGGTCGGGTCTGACCCTCCGGCATCCGCGATACGTACGCGCGAGTCGCCAGGAATCGTCGCTTCCGGTGCGTTCAGGGCGACAGATCCTGGCGACTCGCGCGCCCGGGATCAGGGGCGGAGCACCACCTTGATGCAGCCGTCCTCCTTCTTCTGGAACGTCTCGTAGAGACCGGGAGCGTCCTCCAGCGGGGCGTGGTGGGTGACCAGATCCATCACGCCGAGGGGGTCGGCGGAGTCCTCGACGAGCGGCAGCAGGTCATCGATCCAGCGCTTGACGTTGCACTGGCCCATGCGCAGGTTCAGCTGCTTGTCGAACATCGTCTTCATGGGCAGGATGTCGGCCTCGCCGGCGTACACCCCGCTCAGCGACACCGTGCCGCCGCGGCGCACCAGGTCGATCGAGGCGTAGACCGCGGCGAGGCGGTCGAGGCCGGCCTTGTCCATGAGCTTCTGCGCGAGGGCGTCGGGGAGCAGCCCGACGGCGTTCTGCGCGAGCTTGATGCCGCCGTTGCCGTGGGCCTCCATGCCGACGGCATCCACCACGCCGTCCGCCCCGCGTCCCTCGGTGAGGTCGATGAGCTCGTCGACGACGGTGTCGGTCAGGTCGTAGGTCAGGATGCCGTGGCGCTCGGCCATCGCGCGGCGCTCCGGCTCGGGCTCGATCGCGAGCACCCGGTAGCCCAGATGCACGCCGATGCGTGCGGCGAACTGCCCCACCGGGCCGAGACCCATCACCGCGAGCGTGCCGCCCTCGGGGACGTTCGCGTACTTCACGCCCTGCCAGGCGGTGGGCACGATGTCGCTGAGGAACAGGTAGCGGTCGTCGGGCAGGTCGTCGCCGACGCGGATGTGGTTGTAGTCGGCCAGCGGCACGCGCAGGTACTCGGCCTGACCGCCGGGGACCTGCCCGTAGAGCTTGGTGTAGCCGAAGAGCGCCGCGCCGCTGCCGTACTCGCGCACCTGCGTGGTCTCGCACTGCGACTGCAGACCGCGGCGGCACATGAAGCAGTGCCCGCACGAGATGTTGAAGGGGACGACGATGCGGTCGCCGACCGCGAGGTTCGTCACGGCCGAGCCGACCTCGACGACGACGCCCATGGGCTCGTGGCCGAGCACGTCTCCCTTGTCGATGAAGGGGCCGAAGAGCTCGTAGAGGTGCAGGTCGGAGCCGCAGATCGCCGTGGAGGTGATCTTCACGATCGCGTCGGTCGGCTCGAGGATCTCGGGGTCGGGGACCTCCTCGACGCTCACGTTGCGGGTGCCCTGCCAGGTCAGTGCCTTCATGGTGATGCCTCTCGTTCCGGGGGACGGCTAGTCTGCAGCGAGACCGGAAGACCGCCGAGGTGGTTGACGAACCCCCGCCTCGTGGGTCAGGCGCCGGTCTCGGCCAGTGGTGGGGAGTCCACCCACGCGTGCACACGGCGCAGGAACGCGGCGTATCCCGCCGGGGTGCGTCCCGTGAACCGCCCCGACGTCTCGACCTCGTGGGTGTCGCTCGCGCGCACCGTCGCCCCGATGGCCCGCACCGCGCGGACCAGGGCGACGTCCTCGTGCTCGGCCAGATCGGGGATCCCGCCGGCCCGCGCATAGACGCTCGCGCGCACGCCGAGGTTGGCGCCGTGCACGTTGCCGGCGGGTTCACCGCGCCGGTGCGTCGCACGCCAGTACGCCGCATGCCGCGCGCTGAGATCGGCGAAGTCGGGACGCACCGTGCCCAGGATGAGATCGACACCGGCATCCATCAGCTCGAGCTGGTGCGTGATCCAGTCGCGGGGCACCGTGGTGTCGGCATCCGTCATCGCGATCCAGGTGTGCGCCGGGTCGCTCCCGAGAAGGCTCAGAGCCCGCTCGACGCCGAGGCGGCGGGCGGTGCCCACGCGCCGCGCCGTGAGCTCGACCGCCTCGATCCCGCGGCGCCGCACCTGCGCCGCCGTGGTGTCGGTGCAGGCGTCCAGGGCGACCACGACCACCGCCGACAGCCCGGGGTCCCGCTCGCGCGCGTGCGCCACCGCCCGCTCGACCGAGGCCAGGCACCGACCGATCAGCGCCTCCTCGTCGTGGGCCGGGATGACCACCGCCAGCGCCGTCACGCGAGCAGGCCCGCCTCGGCCGCGACCGATCGGGCACCCGCTCGCCCGAACACCTCGAGCAGGAAGTCCTCTTCCTCGTGCCGCACGAGGCGCACGAGGTCGGGTCGGGCGCCGATCGCGGCGTGCACCTCGTCGCCGCTCCGCGGGTATTCGGCGACCGGATGCCGCCAGTGGCAGGCGACGAGGTGCCCGTCGGCGCTCAGCGTCGACACGGCCGCCGCGAGCCCCCGCTCGAGGTCGTCGCCCGCCCAGTAGTACGCCACCTCCGACAGCACGATGAGCTCGAACGCCCCCTCCGGCCAGTCGGCGGGCAGCGTCGCTCTCCGCAGCTCGACGTTCCGACGGTCGGCGAGGCGCGCGCGGGCGCGCTCGAGCGCAGCGGGGGCGAGGTCGACGGCGATGACGCGGTCCGCGCGATCGGCGAGCTCGGCGGTGAGCGCGCCCGTCGCGCAGCCGGCCTCGAACACCGCCCGGTAGCGCCGGCGCGGAAGCGCCGCGAGCAGCGCTGCGCGTTTGCGGTGCTCGTACCAGCGCGAATCGAACCCCCACGGATCGTCGTGGCGCGCGTACATGTCGTCGAAGTAGTCCTGCCCGACGGAGGGCGCGGCGGGCATCGCCACCGCGTCCCGCGCGGTCGGTTCTGCGACGGGCTCCGGGGCGAAGAACACCTCGCCGTCGCGCTCGAAGTGCGCGCGCATGCCCGCGTGCACCATCGGCTCGTCGCCGGGCGCGGGCGACAACGCCTGGAGCTGACTCGCGTGCGTGTCGAGGGCGCGGGTCTTGGCATCCCGAGCCGCCGCGTCGAGGGCGAGGCGCTCCGCGCGCTCCCACGGCACGTCGTCGACGCCGCCCCAGTGCCAGAGCCAGATCGGGAAGGAGCGCGAACGCACCCCGCGCGCCGCGCACACGTCCTCCACGATCTCGCCGACCACCCGGTGGTCGCGGTGTCCGTCCCCGCGCCACGGCGAGAGCACGAGCACCCGGTCGGAGGGCTCACGGTCGACCGCGCGCAGCACCGCCGCGGCGATCGCGTCGCGGTGGTCGTCGGTGCCGCCGTCGGGGAGTCCGAGGAACACCGGCTCGCTCTCGATCCCCACGATCGACGCGGCCTCCCGCAGTTCGCGGCGGCGGGCCAGGGCGAGGGTCGCGGGGCTGTGCGTGGGCGAGTCGGGGTGCGACCCCTCGCCGTCGGTCACGACGAGGAGGTCGACCGGGATGCCGCGGGCGGCGGCCGTCGCGATCACGCCGGCGGCGCCGAGGGTCTCGTCGTCGGGATGCGCGGCCACGACGATGACCCGGTCCACGTCGAGGGCGAGCGCCGGGAGCTCGCGCCGCAGGGCGGGGCTCCACACGCTCTCGGCGGTCCCCGGATCGCGGTGGTCGAAGCTCACCACCCTCCGTCCCCCGCGGCGACGTCGGACCCGATGCGGGCGAGGTCCCGCTCGGCGTGATGCTGACGCACGTACACCTGGAGGTCGGCCACCCGCCGGGCGTGCGCCTCGTCGGCGACGAGCGGCGCCGGTCCGAGGGCGTGCGCGGCCGCGGCGATCGTCTGCTCGACGGCGTCGACGACGACCGTGCGCGCGCGGGTGGCGCGCAGACCCGGGGATGCCGACCCGCCGCCGTCGAACACCGTCGCCGTCTCCACCAGGACGGCGCGCGCCGCCCACAGGGCCGCATCGGCGCGTCCCAGGTGCACGCGCGAGAGCTGATCGGCCCGCTCCCCCGCGGCCGCCGCGGCGAGCGCGTCGCGCAGGGGCATCGCCCCTCCCCACCAGCACGCCGCGACACCGACCCCGCCGTGCGCGAATCCGGGTCGGCGCAGGTACCAGCCCGGATCGCCGACGGGGACGGCGATCGCGCCGTCGACGTCGATCGGGGCGCTCACGACCCGGTCGAGGCCCCGGGCGTGCCACGGTCCCGAGCGCGCCGACACGGCCGGGCCGCGCAGGTCGAGCGCGAAGAGCTGCCGGTGGTCGTCGTCGACCCAGGCCGTGACGAGCGCGTGGTCGAGGTCGGCGGCAAGGGAGCACCAGGGCTTCGTCCCGTGCAGGGTCCAGGTGCCGGCATCCCGTCGCGCCTCGAGGCGCGCGCCCGGCCCCTCGGCCGCGAAGACCCCCCACGAACCGTCCGTTTCGGTGTCGAGCACGATCCCGTCGGCGGCCGCCTCGTCGAGGATGGCGAGGGCATCGAGATGCGGCTCGAGCATGCGGGCCGCGGCGACGTCGCGGGCGGCGACCCCGGCGAGCAGCTCCCAGGTCGCCGCGAGCGACCGCGGCCGGGGGACCCCGGTCGCCCAGGCGAGCGTGGCGGCGAGATCGGTGCCGAGGGTCTCCACGGCATCCGCCCGCTCGAGAGCCTCACGGACGCCGTCGAGATCGACCGCGCCGGGCGCGAGGAGCAGGGGGAAGCGGGGATGGTCGCCGTCTGTCACCGACCCACCCTCGGCGCGGGGAACGTTTCACGACAGAGCCTTGACACCGACCCGCCGACGGACAGCGGATGCCGCTCGTCGGCGCCGCGGCTCAGCGGCGGCGGAGCACGCGGCGGCGGACCAGGGCGTCCAGCCGCGCGATCTGCACGAGAAGCGACGGGAACGACGCCGACACACCGGTGCGCGGCAGCCGGTCGAGCGCCGGCTCATCGCCGGGGAGAGCCGCCTGCTGCCCGCGCACGAGCCGCCGGATGGCGTTCAGGAGTGCCATCGGATGGGTGTCGAGGGCGCTGTGACCGTTGTGGAGGCGCACGAGGGTGGCATCCGGAGCCGACGCGACCACCCGCTCGGCGATCGCGGCCGGGGTGCGCAGGTCGCGATCGCCTGAGAGCACGACGAGCGGCCAGTCGAACCCGCGCACGGCCTCGAGCAGGTCGTACGGCTCTCCCGCGAAGGCGGGGTAGCGCGAGGCGAGGGGCAGGTAGGTGCGCACCGGGTCCAGCGGATGCCCGTCGAGGGTGCCCCCGTAGCCCAACTCGCGGAAGGCGATCGTGCCCACGAGGTCGAACTCGTAGATGCGCGGGATGTCGGCGATCTCCGCGTCGCGCGTGGCGTAGGCGGTCAGCGCCCGCCACGCGAGACCGGGCTCGTGACGCACGAGCGGGTGGACGAGGTCGGTCCCGCCGAGCTCGTACGCGGCGCGGACGACGTCGAGCACGATGCGCTCCGAGACCCCCGCCGTCACGAGACGCCGCACCCCGCGGGCCATGTCGTCGTCGGCATCCCAGAACAATCCTCGAACGGCAGCGCGCTCGATGTCGATGTCGTGGGCCGACTGCAGAGCGGAGTCGAGCAGCATCGACGCGACCCGTTCCGGATGCCGCGCCCCGAACGCCATCGCGAGGTAGCTGCCGTAGGAGGAGCCGACGATCACCGCCCGATCGACGCCCTCCGCGTCGAGCACCGCCGCGACGTCGTCGAGCACGGCGGTGATGCGCATCGCCGCGGGAGGGAGCGGGCGGGCGTCGAGGTCGCGGCGGGAGCGCCCGATGCCGCGGTGCTCGATCATGATCACATCGAGCCCGCCGCCGGCCGCCCGTCGCCGCAGGCCGCGGTACGGCAGGACCGACGCCAGTCCCGGGCCCCCGGGGATGATCACGACAGGGGTCGCGCCGCGCGGTCCCGTCCGTACGTACGCCAGGTCGAAGGCGGGCGTGCCCTCGGCCGCCGGGCGCCGGACGTGCCGCAGGCTCTCACGCATGGGGGAACGCTACCGCTGCGGAGCGTGGGTGGGCCCGGATGCGCGCGGACGGTTCCGGTTGGCTGTGAGTTCCGCCCCCGGCGGCACCGGCGCGGTCGGCGCTCCCTAGGCTCCGAAGGTGACCCCCGCTCCCTCCCGCCTGCGCGATCTCCCGGCCGTCGTCGCGGGGATCGCCGCGACCGTGCTCGGGGCGGGTCTCGGCGAGCTCGCCGCGGCGCTCGTCGCCCCTTCCGCGAGTCCCTTCGCGGTCATCGGGGGCGCGATGATCGATCTCGCCCCCGCGTGGGCGAAGGACCTGGCCATCGACCTGTTCGGCACGGGCGACAAGGCCGCGCTGCTGGTCGGCATCGCCGTCCTGCTGCTGGTGGTCGCCGGGGTGGCCGGCGCGCTCGAGAACCGTCGTCCGCCGTGGGGCCGGGTGGTGCTCGCGGGTCTCGGCGCGCTCGGCGCCGTCGTGTCGCTGACGCGCGCCGATGCGGGGCTGCTGTCTCCGGTGCCGTCGCTCATCGCGGGAGCGGGGGCGGCGGTCGTGGGCGCCCTGCTGGTCGGCCGCCTCCGTCGTCCGCCCCGGCGGCCCGTCGCCGATCCGCGCGCGGACGAGGGGGTCACCCGTCGCGGCGTGCTCGCCCTCTCGGGCGTCGCCGTCATGGCCGGCGCCCTCGCCGCCTTCGGTTCGGTGGCGCTGAGCGGCGGCGCGCGGGCGATCAGCGCCGTGCGTTCCGCCCTGCGCCTGCCGCAGCCCGCGACCACGACCACGGTTCCGGATGCCGCCGACCTCGGCATCGACGGCCTCTCCCCCGTCATCACGCCGTCGGCGGACTTCTACCGCATCGACACCGCCCTCGTCGTGCCCCAGGTCGATCCCGCGACCTGGACGCTGCGCGTGCACGGCCTCGTCGAGCAGGAGGTGGTGCTGCGCTGGGACGACCTCGTCGCCCTCCCCCAGAAGGAGACCGTGGCCACCCTGGTCTGCGTCTCGAACGAGGTCGGCGGCTCTCTCATCGGCACCGCGCGGTGGCTCGGCGTGCCGATCCGCGACATCCTCGCGCGGGCGAAGCCGACCGCCGAGGCCGACATGGTTCTCTCGCGCTCCGTCGACGGGTTCACGGCATCCAGTCCCCTGGAGGCGCTCACCGACGACCGCGACGCGCTGCTCGCGATCGGCATGAACGGCGAACCGCTGCCGATCGAGCACGGCTTCCCGGTGCGCATGGTCGTGCCAGGACTCTACGGCTACGTCTCCGCGACGAAATGGGTGAGCGAGCTCGAGGTCACGCGCTTCGACCGCGCCGAGGGGTACTGGACCCCGCGCGGATGGTCGGAGCGCGGACCGGTGAAGCTGCAGTCGCGCATCGACGTCCCCCGCGCGGGTGCACGCGTGGAGCCCGGCTCGACCGTCATCGCCGGGGTCGCCTGGCACAACCACGTCGGCGTCGCCGGTGTCGAGGTGCAGGTCGACGACGGCCCGTGGCAGCCGGCGACGCTGGCGACGGCCATCTCCGCCGACACGTGGGTGCAGTGGAGCCTGCCGTGGGAGGCGACGAGCGGCCTGCACACCGCGCGCTGCCGCGCCATCTCGGCCGACGGCAGCACGCAGACGTCCGACCAGGCCCCTCCCGCCCCCGACGGCGCGACCGGCTGGGACGAGGCGACGATCTCGGTCGCGTGACGCTCACGCGCGAGATTCCGGGATTCGTCGCCGGAGCGGACTCCGAAGAGACGAAATCCGACACCTCACGCGAGAGCGGGTGCGGTCAGGCCGCCAGCACGTGCTTGAGCTGCTCGACGGCCCAATCGAGTTCGGTCGCGCGGATCGTGAGCGGCGGCGCGATGCGGATCGTCTGGCCGTGCGTGTCCTTCACCAGGACGCCGCGGGCCAGCAACTTCTCCGCGATCTCGCGACCGGTGCCCACGGCGGGGTCGATGTCGACACCGGCCCACAGCCCCGCGATGCGCACGGCCGTGACGCCCTGGCCCACGAGCGTCCGCAGGTTCTGCTCGAGGTGCGCGCCCAGCGCCTTCGCGCGGGTCTGGAACTCCCCGGATGCCAGCATCTCGACCACGCGCAAGCCGACGGCCGCGGCCAGCGGATTTCCGCCGAACGTCGAGCCGTGTTCGCCGGGACGGATGACGCCGAGGACGTCCTCGTTCGCGACGACCGCCGACACCGGCAGGATGCCGCCGCCCAGCGCCTTTCCGAGGAGGTACACGTCGGGCACGACGCCCTCTCGGTCGCACGCGAACGTCTCTCCGACGCGGCCGAGACCCGACTGGATCTCGTCGGCGATGAAGAGCACGTCGTTCTCCGTGCAGATCTCGCGCACGCGACGGAGGAAGCCTTCCGGCGGGACGACGACGCCGGCCTCGCCCTGGATGGGCTCGAGGAGCACCGCGGCTGTGTTCTCGTCGATCGCGGCGGCGATGGCATCCGCGTCTCCGTAGGGCACGTGGACGAAACCGGGCGCGTACGGGCCGAAGTCGTCGTGCGCGGTGGGGTCGTCGCTGAAACCGACGATCGTCGTGGTGCGACCGTGGAAGTTGCCGGTGGCGACGATGATGGTCGCGGCGTCCGCGGCGATGCCCTTCGTGCGGTAGCCCCAGGCGCGCGCCACCTTGATGCCGGTCTCGACGGCCTCGGCTCCGGTGTTCATCGGCAGGACCAGGTCTTTGCCGCACAACTGCGCGAGCGCCGTGGCGAAGGGGCCGAGCTTGTCGTTGTGGAACGCGCGGCTCGTGAGCGTCAGCCGGTCGAGCTGCTCGCGGGCGGCGGCGAGGATCGCCGGGTGTCCGTGGCCGAAGTTCAGCGCGGAGTACGCCGACAGCAGGTCGAGGTAGCGCTTGCCCTCGACGTCCGTGACCCAGACGCCCTCGGCGCGCGCGGCGACGACCGGCAGCGGGTGGTAGTTGTGTGCGAGGTGCGCCCCCTCGGCGGCGATGAGCTGCGCGCCGAGGTCGTCGACGGCGGTGCTCATCGGGTGCCCCCGCGCAGTTCGAGCGTGCAGCACTTGATCCCGCCGCCGCCGAGCAGCAGCTCGGACAGATCCACGAGCACGGGCGTGTACCCGCGCTCGCGCAGCTGCGCCTCGAAGCCCTTCGCGCGCGGCGAGATGATGACGTTTTTTCCGTCGCTGGCGGAGTTGAGACCGAACACCGAGCCGTCGGCATCCGAGACCCGGATGGCGTCGGGGAAGCGCTCGCGCAGGATCGCCTGGCTGTGCTCGTCGAAGGCGTTCGGAAGGTACGCGATGTTCGCCTTGTCGACGCCGCCGGGGCCCTCGACCGGGTCGAGCACGGCGAGCGCGGTGTCGAGGTGGTAGAACCGCGGGTCGGTGAGCGTCAGCGACACGACCTCGCGCGAGAACACCTCGCCGACCTCGCGGTGGCTGTCGCCCGTCGAACGGAAGCCGGTGCCCGCGAGGATCGTGTCGCCGACGAGCAGGAAGTCGCCCTCGCCCTCGTTGACCTCGACGGGCTCGGCGACCTCGAAGCCGTTGGCGGCGAACCACTCGATGAACGCGGGCGCCTCGGCGGCCCGCTCGCGGAAGCGGAACTTGGGGCCGTACGCGACCCCGTCGATGACGAACCCGCCGTTGGCCGTGTAGACCATGTCGGGCAGCCCCTCGAGCGGGTCGATCAGGTCGATCTCGTGACCGAGCTCGATGTAGGTGTCGTAGAGCGCCTGCCACTGCTGCACGGCGAGATCCGTGTCGGTGGGACGCGAGGGCTCCATCCACGGGTTGATGCTGTAGCTCACCGTGAAGTGCGAGGGCTTGCACATGAGGTACCGGCGGTGCTGCTGGACGCGCTCGGTCGTCGCCTCGGTGGCGGTGGCGGGGGTAGCGGACATCTCTGCTCCTCGGAGGAAAGGTGCGGCGGACGCTGTCCTGGGGCTCGGTGGCCCTTCGACCCGGAGGCGCCGCTCGAATCGCTGCGGCGCCGTGCGGGGAAAGGTCGGTCCGAGCACGCCGTGGTCATTGTCTCACGAGGCCGGCGCGCAGCCCCGGCGACTTCGCCGATGCGCGGCCGACACGCGGCATCCCCCCCTCGGATCGAGGTTGCGCCTGGCCGATGCGCACTCGAGGGACGACACCGGATGCCGACTCACACGGCCCCGCGGACGCCCTCCGCCCGCAGCCGGGCGACGTCGGCCGCCGAGTGGATCCCCGCATCGGAGCCCAGGCCGGTGGCGACGAGGCTCCCGCAGGCGAGACCGCGCTGCGCGGCTTCCCCGACGCTCGCGCCGTCCAGGAGACCCCAGATGAATCCCGCGCTGAACGCGTCGCCGCACCCGGTCGTGTCGACGACGTCGACGGCATATGCCGCAAAGCGCATATCGCGTTCCTCACGCGTGCTGATGCTCACCCCCGCGGCGCCACGGGTGACGACGAGCGTCTGCACGCCCGCGTCCAGATAGAACGCGATGGCCTCGTCGAGCGCCTGCGTCCCGGCGAACGACAGGGCGTCCTCCTCGCTCGGGAACAGATAGTCGACGAACGGCAGGCACGGGAGTACCGCGTCGCGATCGCCCGCACCCCCGGTCGGGATGAAATCCATCGTCGTCACGATCCCGGCCTCGCGTGCACGACGCAGCAGGTCGACGCTCGGCGGTCCGTCGATCCCCGGGAGCAGGCAGGAGCCGCCCAGGTGGAGGACGGCGACGCCGTCGAGAGCGAGGGAGGCGAGGTCCTCAGGTCGGATCGCGGCGTTGGAGCCGATGACGTGCAGCGCAGGGCGGCTTCCGTCGCGTCGGATCGGCAGCATCGTCGCCGAGGTGGGACGCTCGGGCCGGACGGCGAGCCCGGTGACGTCGACGCCCTCCGCGGCCATCGTCGACCGCAGGAACACGCCCAGCGCATCGTCGCCGACGGCGCCGACGGTCGCGACGGCGACGCCCAGGCGCGCGAGATCGACGGCGGTGGCCGCCGCGGTCCCGGCGACGGTGAGGCGGATCTCGTCGAGCAGAGCGAGCCCCTGTCCGGGCGGGATGGCCTCGACGTAGCGGCCGAGGACGTCGGCGACGTGGAGTCCGACGGTGACGACGCGAGCGGCAGGCTGGGGCATGGGTCTCCTCGGGTGGGCGAACGGGCGAAGCCTACTGAGGGGCACATCGGTGACGGCTTCATTTCACCGTGTGACGCCCGAGTCGAACGCCGTGATGACCCCTCCCTACGATTCGAGAGACCGCTGCCCGGCGGTCCCCACACAGCATCCGCGGCGACGCGCGCACCGACGCGAGCGCCCACCGGCCCCACAGGAGCCCACCGTGAGAAAGTCCCTCTTCGCCCTCCCGGCGCTCGTCGTCGCGGCGGGCCTCGCCCTCGCCGGGTGCACCACCGTCTCCTCGGGAGGCGACGCCGCCCCGAACGGCGACGGCGTCGATCCGAACCAGCCGCTCGCGGGGAAGACGATCGGCATCGCCGTCGTCGGCACGCAGCACTTCTGGGACCGCGAGGCCTTCCAAGGCGCGGTGGACGAGGTCACCAAGCTCGGCGGCACGCCGCTGACCACCGACGGCAACCGCGACAACACCCTGCACGCGCAGAACCACGACATCTTCCTCGCGCAGAACGTCGACGCCGTCATCACGATCCTCGGCGACGCGTCGGTCGACCCCAAGCTCCAGCAGCTGCACGACGCCGGAATCCCGGTCTTCGGGGTGGACCACGCCTCGGAGTACGCGGTGAACAACGCCCAGTCCGACAACCAGGTCGGCGGCACGGCCCTGGGCAAGATCACCGGTGAGGCCCTCGGCGGAGAGGGCAACATCGCCGTCTTCAACGCCTTCGGCTCGAGCCTGTCGTTCTGCGGAGAGCGCTACGACGCGTGGAAGAACGAGCTGTCGACGAACTATCCGAACATCACGCTGATCGAGCCCGAGCTCGCGGAGCAGTTCGCCAACGCCCCGGACGACGCGCGTCAGCAGACGCTCGCGCTGCTGGAGAAGTACCCGGTCGGCACGATCCAGGACATCCACGTCGCGTGCTGGGACCAGCCCGCGATCGGTGTCGTGCAGGCGATCGAGGACTCGGGCCGCACCGACGTCAAGGTCACGGCCTTCGACGCCGGCCCCGACACCCTCGAGATCATGAGCGAGCCCAACAGCCCGTTCGTGGGCAACATCGCGCAGCTGCCGCGCAAGATCGCGACGATCTCGGCCGACAACGTCGGCAAGTACTTCCTCGGCGAGGAGGTCGAGAAGGTCAGCTACGTCGACACCATCCCGGTCGCCGGCCCCGACGAGGCGAAGAAGGTCTCGAAGGAGCTGGGCTACACCCAGTGACCATCAGCTCCTCCCCCCTCGTGACGCCGGTCCTGCAGATGACCGGCGTCACGAAGGCGTTCGCGGGCGTCCCGGCTCTCCGGGGCGCCTCGATCGACGTGCGTCCGGGCGAGGTGCACGGCCTGGTCGGCGAGAACGGCGCGGGCAAGTCCACACTCATCAAGATCCTCGCCGGGATCTACGAGCGCGACGGCGGCGCGGTGGCGATCGACGGTGCGGATGCCGGGCGTCTCACGTCCGCCGACGCGCACGCCGCCGGCATCCGCTTCGTGCATCAGGAGCTCCAGCTCGTCCCCGACATGACGGTGGCCGAGAACATCTGGCTCGGCAACGAGCAGAGCGCGCGCGGGCTGCTGCGGGCTCGAGCGATGAAGGCCCGCGTCGCCGAGGTGCTCCACGATGTGCTGGGCATCCGCCTCTCGCCCGCTCGACTCGTGCGCGACCTCGGCCCCGCCGAGCGCAAACTGGTGCAGGTCGCTCGCGCGCTCGTGGACGACGACGCGCGCCTCATCGTCTTCGACGAGCCCACCGCCCCTCTCGCCAGCGCGGAGGCGGAGCAGCTGCTCGGGATCATCGGGCGCCTGCGCGACCGCGGCATCTCGAGCCTGTACATCTCGCACTACCTCGGCGAGGTCACCCGCATCTGCGACCGTGTGACGGTGCTCCGCGGCGGGCTCGACGTCGGACGCATCGACGCGATGGGCCCCGACAGCGGCCGCGAGATGATCCGCCTGATGATCGGGCGCGAGATCGACGACCTCTATCCCGCCCGTCGCCCCGCCGTCACCGCCGAGCCGGTCCTGCGCGCCCGTGGCCTGCGCGTCGGGTCTGCCGTGCACGGCGTCGACGTCGATGTGCGCCCCGGAGAGATCCTCGGGGTCACGGGACTGCTCGGCTCGGGGGCGTCGGAACTGGCCGAGGCCCTGGTCGGCCTCCACCGTCACACCGGCGACCTCTCGCTCGACGCGCGCCGGTTCCGGCCGTCGAGCCCCGCCGCAGCTCTCGAGGCGGGCGTGGTGCTCGTTCCGCGCGATCGCCGCCACGACGGTGTCGTGCTCGACTTCTCGACGCAGCGCAACCTCACGCTCTCGACCCTCGCCGAGGCGACCCGGGCGGGGCTGCTCGATGACGCCGCGTCCCGGTCTCGCGCCGCCGAACTGGCCGATCGTCTCGACATCCGGCCGCGTGACACGAGCGTGCAGACGCGCCTGCTGAGCGGGGGTAACCAGCAGAAGGTCGTGCTGGGCCGCAGCCTCGCCGCGGGTGCCCGCGTGATCGTGCTCGACGAGCCCACCGTGGGCGTCGACATCGGCGCGAAGCAGGAGATCTACCGCCTGCTGTCCGAGCTCACGGAATCCGGGACCGCGGTGGTGGTCGTCTCGACCGACCCGGCCGAGGTCCTTGGCCTGAGCGACCGCGTCGTCGTCCTCGAGCGCGGGCGCGTGGCCCACGAGGTGACGACGGAGGGGCTCACCCTCGCGCATCTCAGTGCCCTCGTCACCGGAAGCACGAACGAGCGAGCGGAGGGGGATGCCGCGTGAACGCCCTCATCACCGGAAGCGGTGCCCGACCGAGCGAAGGACGTGCCGCGTGAGCGCAGCGACCATCGAGCGCCCCGCCCTCGTCCCGCGCGTGCGCAGCCTGCTGGCCCGCCGCGGCCCACTGCTGGTCGTGCTCGCGATGACCGTGTACCTCGCCGTCACGGCGAAGGGCTTCCTCGGCGTCGCCAACGTGACGGCGAGCCTCACGCAGGCGGCCCCCGTGGCCCTCGTGGCGATGGGTCTCGCCATCGTCGTGATCGGGGGCGGCGACGACGTCGTGGTCGGCGGCATCGACCTGTCGATCCCCGCGACCGCGGCGCTCGCCACCGCGATCGTGAGCGATCAGCTGACCACCTTCGGCACCCCGTTCCCTGTCGCCTTCGCCCTCGGCATCCTGGTCACCACGGCGTTCGGCCTGCTCAACGCCGTCCTGGTCGGGTGGGTGGGGCTGTCGTCGATCCTCGCGACGCTCGCCGTCTACGTCGCCGTCGTCGGCATCACGCGCGTGGTCAGCGGCAATCGCCGCATCGATGTGGCCGATCCCCTCGTCGTGGCGGTGCGCGACACGCGCGTCGCGGGCATCCCCCTGGCCGCGGTGCTCATGCTCCTCGTCGCCGCCGTGCTCGTCTTCGTCATGGCGCGCACGCCGTACGGCCTCCGTCTGCAGGCCGTCGGCGGGAATCGGGATGCCGCGACCTTCGCCGGCATCCCGACCCGGCGCTACATCATGTCGACGTTCGTCATCGCGGGCGCGGTCGCCGGCCTCAGCTCCCTGCTGCTCATCGCGCGGGGCTCCGGCAGCAGCCCCGGGATCGACGAGCGGCTCATGGTCGACATGGTGCTCGCGACGTTCCTGGGCGCCGCCTTCACGCGGCGCGGCACGGTCACCGTCTTCGGCTCCGTGCTGGGCGCGCTGTTCGTCGCCCTCCTGTCGAACGGCCTGATCCTGTCGCGCGTCGCGAACGCGTGGGTCGACGGCTTCAAGGGCGTGCTGATCCTGCTCGTGGTGGCCGCCGCCGCCGCCCGGAAGAACGAGGAGGCCCGCGCGTGAGCATCCCCGCGCCCCGCCCGCGGTGGTCCGGCGTCGCCGGCTCCGCAGCGGCGACCGTCACCCGTTACGGCTTCGTCGCCGCCTTCGCGCTGCTGATCGTGTTCTTCTCGGTCGCGAGCGACGCGTTCCTTCGTCCCAGCAATCTGCTCAACGTGCTCGACGGCGTCGCCATCCTGGTACTCGTGGCCCTCGCCCTCACCGTGGTGGTGTCCTCCGGCGGCATCGACCTGTCGGCCGCCGTGGCCGTCGACTTCGGCGCGTGGTTCGCGATCGTGTCGATGATGTCGTTCGGGATGCCGTGGCCGGTGGCCGTCCTGCTCGGTCTGCTCGGCGGGGCGCTCATCGGCGCACTGAACGCGTTCCTCATCGTGGGACTCGGCGTCACGCCCTTCCTCGCGACCCTCGGCACGTTCTTCATCGGCCGCAGCGCCCAGCAGATCGGCACGAACGGCGGCGCCAGCGTCAGCTTCCGCGCCGCGCCCGAGGGTTTCACCTTCCTCGGCTCGGGGGATGTGCTGGGGATCGGCGTGCCGGTGATCATCGCCGCGATCGCCGCGGTGGGGATCGGCATTCTGCTCCACCGCACGCCGGCGGGCGTGCGCATCCAGGCGATGGGCCTGCAGGATCGCGCGGCCGTCGTCGCGGGACTGCGCACCCGACGGATCCGCGTGCTGGTGTACGTCGGCGCCGGCGTGCTGTGCGCGGCGGGCGGCATCCTGCTCAGCGCGTCGTTGCGGCTGTACACCCCGCTCGCGGGGTTCAGCTACCTGCTCGACGCCATCGCCGCGGTGTTCATCGGCGCGTCGATGCACCCGCGCTCTCGCCCGAACGTGCCCGGCACGGTCGTGGGGGTGCTGTTCCTCGGCGTGCTGGCCAACGGGCTTGACCTGCTCGGTCTCGACTTCAACGTCAAGGCGGCGGTGCAGGGCGTGGTGCTGCTGGTCGCGCTCGTGCTGGCCTACACCGTCGCGCAGCGCGCGCGGGCGGCCGCCGAGCGCAGGCCCGCGGCGAAGCGCCCGCACGGCGCCCCCGCACAAGACGTCGCGCCGGCCGGAGCCGCGACGGCGACGCGTCCGAAGCTCGGCGACACCACTCCGGGAGGCGGCGCATGACCCCCGCCGTGCTCGGCATCGACGCCGGCACCACGGCGGTCAAGGCCGTGCTGTACTCGCTCGAGGGGGAGACCCTCGCCGCCGGGCACCGCTCGGTCGCCGTCGTGCGCACCGCCGACGGCGAGGCCGAGAGCGACATCGACCTGGTGTGGGAGGCCGTGGTCGGCGCCGTCCGGCAGGCTCTCTCACAGGCCCGCAGCGCGGGTCCCGATGTCGTCGCCGTCGGCGTGACCGGCCAGGGCGACGGCGCGTGGCTCGTCGATGCCGAGGGTCGTCCCGTGCGTCCGGCAGCGCTGTGGCTCGACGGTCGAGGTGCCGACCGGGTCACGGCGTGGCAGCACGACGGACGGGATGCCGCGGTCGTCTCCGCGACCGGATCGGCGAGCTTCCCCGGCACCCTTCCGGTGCTGCTCGACGTCTTCGCCGATACCGAGCCGGACGTGCTCGCCCGTGCCGCGCACCACCTCAACTGCAAAGACGCCGTGCGTCAGCGCCTCACCGGCGAGATCGCGACAGACCCCTCCGAGGCGTCGCGCACCTACCTCGACCCCGCCACCCTGGCCTACTCCGACGACATGATCGACGCGCTCGGCCACCGCCGCTTCGCGCATCTGCTCGCTCCCGTCCGCGCCCCGCACGAGCGCGGCGGCGCCCTCACCGCGTCCGCCGCCGACGAACTCGGGCTGCGCGCCGGCGTCCCCGTCGCGGTCGGGCTCGTCGACTCCGCCGCGTGCCCCGTGGGGCTCGGCGCCCTCTCCGATCAGGACGGCTGGGTCGTGCTCGGCACGACCGCCACGGTGGCCGTCAACCGCGTCGACCGGGCGGCTGCCGACAGCGGCATCGGCATCCTCATCCCCACCGGGCGCGGCACCCAGGTGCTCGAGGCCCTGTCGTCGATGGTCGGCACGCCCAATCTCGACTGGGCGCGCGACACGCTGGGCCTGTCCGACCGCGGGTGGAGTGAGCTCGAGCGTCTCGCGCGCACCGCGCCCGACGGCAGCGGCGGCGTCGTGTATCTCCCGTACGGCTCGCCGAGCGGCGAGCGCGCACCGTTCGTGGATGCCGCGGCTTCGGCATCCTGGGTCGGGACCACTGTCGCGACCACCCCCGCACAGCTGCTGCGGAGCGTCTTCGAGGGACTCGCCTTCTCGGTCGCCGAGTGCCTCGATCTCCTCGACGCGGGAGATCGCGTCCCGGTGTGCGGCGGCGGCGCGCGCAGCGACCTGATGTGCCAGCTGCTGGCCGACGTGTCGCAGCGGACGATCGTCCGCACCGCCGACCCCGAGGTCGGGGCGCGCGGAGCGGCGACGCTCGCGGTGGTCGCGGCGGGCCTGGCCCCCGACCTCGAGGCGGCGGTGCGGGTGTTCCCCGTCGGCAGCGTCGAATTCGCACCTCGCGCGTCGCCCGCCCTCTCGGCGGCGCGCGATGTGTTCGCACGGGTACGCGCGGCACTGCGCCCGGAGTGGCCGGCCCTGCGGGCGCTCGCGCGAACGGCCGCGAACGCCGACGGAGTCGGAGCGCCGACGCCCGATGAGTCCCTCATCGCCGCGGAGCGCGTCGACGCCGCAGCCCCCGCTGCCCACCTCGACGCCACCGTCGTCGACGTCCCCGCCCCCGAGAGGACCCCCGCGTGACCCGCATCGTCATCACCGCCCCCTTCGATCCGCGTATCGCCGCCGACCTGCCGGGCGACGTCGCCACGGCATCCGAGGCCGAGACGGGGCAGTCGCTCGGAGCGCGCGCGGCCGCCGACCCCGTCTTCGCCGAGATCCTCGCCGAGGCCGACGTCGTCATCGCCGAGCTCGACCGCATCGACGAGGCGGCGCTGGCTGCGGCCCCGCGTCTGTCGCTGGTCGTCGCCTGCCGCGCCAACCCCGCTAACGTCGACCTGGCCGCCTGCGCCGCCCGCGGGGTCGAGGTGCGCACCACTCCGGGTCGCAACGCCGATGTCACCGCCGATTTCACCCTCGCGCTGCTGCTCGCGACCGTGCGTCACGTGCCCGCCGCCTCGGCGTGGCTGCGCGAAGGCAACTGGAGTGCGGACGACGTGTTCGAGCCCTACGCGCGGTTCCGCGGCATCGGCCTGTCGGGGCGGCAGCTGGGCGTCGTGGGCGGCGGTGCGGTCGGTCGACGCGTGGTGCGCCGCGCGCAGGGCTTCGGCATGCGCATCGCCGTCTACGACCCCTTCCTCGCCCCGGGCGCCCTCGGTGACGACGTGGCGCACCTCGACCTCGACGACCTGCTCTCCTCGAGCGACATCGTCACGCTGCATGTGCCGCTCACCCCGGAGACGACCGGGCTGATCGGCGCGCGCGAGCTCGCCGTCCTCCGCCCCGACGCGTACCTCGTCAACGCCGGGCGCGCGGCCCTCGTCGACCGCGACGCGCTGCTCGAGGTGCTCCGCGAGCGGCGCATCGCCGGTGCCGGCTTCGACGTGTTCCACGACGAGCCGCTGGCCGGCGACGACGAGCTGCTGCGCCTGCCGAACGTCACGCTGACGCCGCACATCGCCGGAGCCTCCGACGACGTGGTCGTCGAGCACTCCCGCCTCGCCGCGGCCGCCGTGGCATCCTTCCTCTCCCCCGCCCCCGAAAGAGAGAACCTCCAGTGACCATCTCCGCCACCGCCGACGTCGTCGTGCTCGACATCGAGGGCACCACCTCGGCCGCCGGCTTCATCCTCGGCGACCTCTACGACTACGCCCGCCCGCGCCTCGACGAGGTGCTCGGCCGCGATGACGACACCGTGCGCGACGCCCGCGCCGACGCGATCTCCGAGACGGGCCTGGATGCCGATGCCTCCGACGCCGAGATCGCGGAGGCGCTGCGCGGTCTCATGGCGCAGGACGTCAAGTCGACCCCGCTCAAGACCCTGCAGGGCACCATCTGGGCCGAGGGATTCGCCGCGGGCGAGATCCACTCCCAGTTCTTCGACGACGTGCCCCCGCGTCTTCACGCGTGGCACGAGGCCGGGATCCGCCTCGCCGTGTACTCCTCCGGCTCCGTCGCCTCGCAGGTGCCGTGGTTCCGCCACGCGCCGCAGGGAGATCTGACCCCGCTCGTCGAGGACTTCTTCGACACCGTCAAGGCCGGCCCGAAGAAGGAGAGCGCGTCGTTCGACATCATCGCCGCCGCCCTCGGCGTCGCCCCCGAACGAGCCCTCTTCCTCACCGACCACCCCGACGAGGTCTCGGCCGCCCTCGCGGCCGGCTGGCAGGTGATCGCCCTCGACCGCGCGGGCGAGCCGTGGGCGGGGGCCGACTTCGCCGCGCCCGCCGTGGCATCCTTCGACGAGATCGAGGTGACCCGATGACCGCGCTCCCCTCCCTCGACCGCGTCCGCGAGGCCGGTGCCGCCCTGGCCGCCGAAGCCTCCCGCTTCTCGGGATACGGCTGGATGCGCGGCACCTCGGGCAACCTCTCCGTGGTCGTCGAGCGCGACCCGCTCGTGCTGGCCGTCACCGCCTCGGGCCTCGACAAGTCGCTGCTCACCGACGCCGACGTCGTGCTCATCGACGCCGACGGCCGGGCGATCGACCCCGACGACCATCGTCCCCCGTCGGCCGAATCCGGGCTGCACGCCCATATCGCCGCGCGTACCGGAGCGAACGCGGTGTTCCACGTGCACGCGTTCGACGCGGTCGTCGCCGGGCACCGCTGGCCGGGCGGCGTGGAGATCCGCGACATGGAGATGCTCAAGGGCATCGGCCACCTCGCCGACGACGAGACCGTGACGATCCCCGTCATCCGCAACCACCAGGACATGAGCGTCGAAGCCGGGTGGTTCAACGAGGTGTACCGCCCCGCCACCCCCGAGGTGCCCGAGGTGCCCGCGCTCATCGTGGCGAATCACGGCATGTACGCCTGGGGCAGCGATGTGGCCGCGGCGCGTCGCCACCTCGAGATCACCGAGTGGCTGCTGCGCTTCGCCGTCGCGACGCGCTGAGCCCGGCATCCACCCCACCGAGAACACCCCACGAAAGGAGCGGCCATGACCCTGCTGACCGTCTGGAAAGAGACCGACCCGAGCACACCCGTCCTCGAGACCACCGACGAGGCCGAGATCCGCGACGCCCTCGCCGGACTCGGCGCCCGCTTCTCGCGCTGGGAGGTCAAGGACGTCGCCCCCGGCGCCTCGCAGGACGAGGTGCTCGCCCTGTACGCCGACGAGATCGGAGAGGTCAAGCAGCGCGAGGGGTACACCCTCGTCGACGTCGTCGCCCTCGACCCCGCGCAGGCCGACTACGACGACCTCAAGACGCCATTCCGTGAGAAGTTCCTCTCGGAGCACGCGCACGACGACGACGAGGACCGCTACTTCGCCAAGGGGGCGGGCGTGTTCTACCTGCACGCGAACGAGAAGGTGCACGCGGTGTACTGCGAGGCGGGCGACCTCATCTCGGTGCCGGCAAACACCACGCACTGGTTCGACATGGGCACGTCCCCCCACTACGTCAGCGTGCGCTTCTTCCACGACGACGACGGTTGGGTCGGCCACTTCACCGGCAGCCCGATCGCCGAGTCGTTCGCGACGTTCGACCAGCTCGCGGAGCGCCGCGCGCAGCTGGCCTGACGCCGCCGGAACGCCCGTCCTCGCCGGCATCCGGGATGCCGCGGGGCGGGCGTTCCGCGTGTCACCGCGGTGAGCGACGCGCCAGGCCCGTCCGCCGCGTGCACCTCGGTGATGCGCACACCCTCAGCCGCTTCCCTCTCGAGACGGCTGAGTTCGTGCGGATCGCTGAGATCGTGAGCGTGGGCCTGTGCCGGTCACCCCCGCCGCAGCGACAACGCGGCCCACGCGATGGGCGGGAGCGTGACGTGCAGGATGCCGTCCGTCAGGCGTGTCTCGAGCGTCCGGGGCTGTACGCGCTCGGGGTCGTCGAGGGTGTTGCTCGCGTACGGGTCGTCGTCGTGCAGCACGTGCGCCTCGACGATCTCGACGTCTCCGAGACCTGCCACGTCGATCCGGAGCTCGACCGCGTCGCCGCGCCCGCGGTGGACGAGGAAGAGGGCGCTCTCCCCGGTCTCCGCGTCGTGGGTGGCCACGGCATCCACCGCGGGCACGGTGCCGTATCTCGCGGTGTCGATCGTCGGCGCCTCGACCTGCGGGCGGAGCACCTCTCCCCGCGCGAGCCGCGACGTGATCGCGAAGGGGAAGAACGTCGTCTGCCGCCAGGACGCGCCGCCGGGCTCCGTCATGATCGGCGCGATGACGTTGACGAGCTGGGCCAGGGAGGCGGATGCCACGCGGTCGGCGTGCGAGAGCAACGAGATCATGAGGCTGCCGAAGACCACCGCATCCAGGGCCGAGTAGACGTCCTCGAGCAGGCGCGGGGCGACGGGCCAGTCGTCGATCGCGGTCGGCTTCACGGACTCGACGCGGTCCATGTACCAGATGTTCCACTCGTCGAAGGAGATGTCGATCTTCTTCGCGCTGCCCCGCACGGCGCCGACGTGGTCGGCGGTGGCGACGACGGCGTCGATGAAGCGGTCCATGTCGACCGCCGAGGCGAGGAAGGAGTCGATGTCGCCGTCGTGCTCCTGGTAGTACGCGTGGCACGAGATCATGTCGACGTCGTCGTAGGTGTGGGTCAGCACCTCGCGTTCCCAGTCTCCGAACGTCGGCATCTGGGCGCCCGACGATCCGCACACGACGAGTTCGATCGACGGGTCGAGCTGTCGCATGCCCTTCGCGGTCCGGGCTGCGATCTTGCCGTAGTCGTCGGCGGAGCGGTGGCCGAGCTGCCACGGGCCGTCCATCTCGTTGCCCAGGCACCACACGCGCACGTCGAACGGGGACTCGCGGCCGTTGTCGATGCGCTGCTGCGACAGAGCCGTGCCGCCGGGGAGGTTGGCGTACTCGAGCAGGTCGATCGCCTCGAGCGTGCCCCGCGTGCCGAGGTTGACGGCGAGCATGAGCTCGCTGCCGGCCTTGTCGAGCCAGTCGGCGAACTCGTGCAAGCCGACCTCGTTCGTCTCGGTCGAATGCCACGCGAGGTCGAGGCGGCGTGGGCGCCGGTCTCGCGGTCCGACGCTGTCCTCCCAGCGGAAGCCCGAGACGAAGTTGCCGCCGGGGTAGCGGATCATCGTCACCCCGAGCTCGCGCACGAGCTCCAGGACGTCCCGACGGAAGCCCTGCTCGTCGGCCTCGGGGTGGCCGGGCTCGTGGATGCCGTCGTAGACGTGGCGGCCGAGGTGCTCGACGAACCCCCCGAACAGCCGGCGGCGCACGGCGCCGATCGGGAAACGGGGGTCGACGGTGAGTCGGGCAGCGGTCATCGGTGCTCCTCGCGTTCGGCCTCCGACGCTACCCGCCCGCGTCGCGGCCGCCCAGGGTTTTCGAAACCACCCCACGGCCGGCGACGCGGCGGGCGCACGCCCCGGTCGCGCGCTCGCGCCCCGCACCGGCGCGAGACCACGCGACCTGGGCGAACACGCGCGCCACGACCCGTGACCTCGACCACCGGGCAGGGGCCGCCCAGGGCGCAGCGAGAGCACGCCTCAGATCACCTCGGCGCTCCAGGGGTCGACGCGACCGAAGCGGAACGCGCCGATCGACACGGCCTGCTCGCGCAGGAACGGCAGCAGTTCGAGGCGACCCGCCGTTGTCACCTCGTCGGCGTAGAGGGTGAGCGACACGTCGGCGCCGACCGTCTCGGCGACCGCCGCGCGCACCGCCTCGACCGTCGCCGCGGGACCCACCAGGCGCACACGCCCCGGCCGCGGAGCGACGATCGGCGTCTCGCCGCCGGTCTCGGCATCCGGGATGCCACCCGCCAGGCGCTGCAGCCACTCCTGGTCGCTCTCGACCGACACCGCGATCTCGCTCTCGCCGAGCAGGTGCCGCACGGCGGCGGGGAGCCCCACCGGCGTGCTGAGCGAGAACGTCGAGCCCGATCGCACCGCCGCCACGAGCACGCGCAGCACCGCCTGCCACGACGCGTCGGCCGTCGCCCGCACGGCCACGTCGGCCGGACGGTAGCGGCGGAGATTGCGTTCGACGCCGAGCCGCGAGACGTCGCGCACGCGGCCGTACTCGCGATCCCACGCCACGGCGTCCGACAGCGCTCCGCGGCGGAGCCAGTCGAACGCCTCGTACGACAGGGTCGGCTGCGCGGCCTCGATGAGCGCGGTGATGCGACTGTCGAGTCCGCGCAGGTGCAGCGTCGACGACGACGCCCCGCCGGTCGAGGGCCGCCACGAGCCGAGCGTCACGAGCCGGTTCGGCCCGCCCGACATCGCACCGTTGCCGACCGCGGCCTCGCCCCACCCGCCGATCGGCTCGCGCTGCACCACCGCGCCCGTCGAGGCGCGGCTCACCCGCAGCACGGCGGCTTCCACGGTGTCGAGCCAGAGGTCGAGGTCGGCCGCGTCGCGCGTGTGCAGCCCCGCGACGAAACCCGAGCCGATCGCGTTCTGCAGCTCGATCGCCCGCGTCACGGTGGGGGCGTGCAGGATGCCGAGCACCGGAGCCGCCACCGCGGCCCGTGTCAGGTGCGACCCGGCGGTGACCCCCGTGCGTACGCCCGGCGACCAGAACCGCCCGGCCGTCTCGGGACCGAGGTCGAGTTCCCGCGGCTCGACGAGCCACCGTTCGCCGTCGCCGAGCACGGTCAGGGCACGCCGCACCTCGCCTGTCGGCTCCTCGACCAGGGGCCCGACATCGGACAGCGGGTCGTCGGCCGGTCCCACGCGCAGCGAGGACACGGCATCCTTCAGTTGGTCCGTGAACCGCGCGGAGCGCGCGGCCGCACCGACGAGGATGACGAGCGAAACCGCGGTGGCCGCCTGCCCCGCCCGCGCGAAGGCGCCGGTCACGATGTCGGCCACGGCCTCGTCGAGGTCGGCGGAGGGCGCGACGATCACGGCGTTGCGACCGGCGGTGAGCGCCTGCATCGCCAGCGCGGGACGCCAGGCGGCGAAGCGCTCGGCCGTGGTCCGGGCACCGGAGAGCAGCACGCGGTCGACACCCGGGTGGGCGATCAGCGCCCGGCCTGAGGCGTCTTCGTTCAGGTCGACGTAGGCGAGCACGTCGCGCGGCACCCCCGCCGCCCACAGCGCGTCGGCGACGACCGCCCCCGCGCGGCGCGCCCGCGGCGAGGGCGTGAGCAGGACGCCTGACCCCGCGGCCAGGGCGGCGAGCGTCTCGCCCGCGCACAGTCCCACCGAGGCGTTCCACCGGGGCGCGACGACGGTGAGGCGATCGGGGACGAACACGGCCCCCGGCACCCGGTCGAGCTCCTTCGCCGTCGAGGCGTAGTACGCGGCGGCGTCGACTGCCTGACTCACCTCGGCGTCGGCTTCGGCGAGAAGCGCGCCACCCTCCGACGCGAGCACCTCGATCAGCTCGGCGCGGCGAGCGGCGAGCGTCCGCGACGCCGCCTGCAGGACGGCCGAGCGATCGGCGGCGGCCAACGCGCCCCACGCGTGGGCACCGGTGCGCACGCGCGTCACGGCCTCGTCGAGGCCGCTCTCGTCGTCGATGCGCCCCGCGGCGGCCGTCGCATCTCCCGCGGTCGAGCCGCCGACGCGGTCGAGCACGGCGAGGGCCCAGGAGCGGTCAGCGGCGACCGTCGGGTCGGTGTCGGCGCTGTTGCGGAAGCCCGCGGCTCCCCCGGCGAGCTCCGCGCTCTCTCGTGCCGAGAACACCGCGGTGTCGACGAACGCCTGCCCGCCGAACAGCATCTGCTGCACGTCGGGGCCCAGGGCGGAGGTGTCCTCGGATGCCGCGGCCTCGCGCGCGATGCCGAGCACGGCCTGCGTGAGACCCGGGTCGTCGTCGTCGGCATCGGCGGGGTCGCGCAGGATCGCCGGCTCCGGCGCGACGTCGCGCAGCGGCAGGCGGCCCGCGGGCGGCGGTGCGTCGGCTCCGGCGAGCGCGCGGCGCGCGCGGGCGGCGACCGCGGCGGTCTCCGGTGTCGCGGCGTCGGGCTCGTCCTCGTCGCCCGACGCCCCGCCGGAGGCGCTGGTCGGCCCAGCCGGCGGGAGCCCCGCAGTGGTCGCGACCATCGCGGCGGCGGCAGCGGCGAGCGGTGCGGCGACCGCGTCGAGGTCGTCGGGGTGCACGACCGCCACCGCCCGGACGCAGGCGGCGTCGGGGATCCACGGCGTGGCCCGCGGCAGCACGAGTGCGACCTCGGCACCGGCGTCATCGCCGAGCGCGAGGGCGAGGGCGGCGCGCTCCGGGTCGGCCGTGGCGACCTCGACCCGCAGGCCGTCGCGGGCGCGCGTGCTCAGCGCTTCGCGGAGGACGCGCACCAGGGCGGCGTCGACGTCGTCGCGCGCGGTGACCGCGGGCGCCTGCCATCCGTGGCGGGCGGAGGTCGCGGCATCCGGGGTCTCGATCGGGGCGTCGTCGAGACGCACCGTGAGGCGCTCGCCGGCATCGTGCGTGCGCTGCCGTGCCCACGCCGCGAGCTCCCGCGCGGCCTCGACCGTCTCGGAGACGGCCACGGGGAGGGCGATGCCCGCGCGCATGCCGGTCAGACGCGGTTCCTCGAGCACGCGGGTGAGCACGGCGACGGTCACGTCGAGCTCGGCGCGGTCGCGGACGACGAGGGTGAGGTGCGTGCCGGCGGCGAGCGCGTCGAGGAACAGGGGCAGGACGCGCTCGGCCGCGTGCTCGACTTCGGCGTCGAAAGCCCATGCCGACCGGCCCGCCACCGCGTCGGCGAGCGGGAGCGAGACGCGTTCGACGTCGTCGCGGGAGACGAGCGACCGGATGCCGTCGAGCCGACGTCGCGCGGCGGTGTCACCGAGGACGGCGGGTCCGACCAGGCGGAGATCGGGGGTCTCCCCCTCGGTGGCGAGCGCGGCGAGGTCGGCGGCGAGACCCTCGGGACGCGCGTCCACGACGAGGGAGCCGACGAGATCGCGCAGGGCGCGCTTGGCGAGGGGCACGGCGGGCGTGGGCATCACCGGGGCGACCGCGCCGCCGAGCTGGAGCGCCCCGCGCACGAACCACGGGAGCGAGGAGGGCACGACCTCGGCCAGGCGGTGCAGGGCCGCGGCCGACGCGGTGAGACTCTCGGGCCGGAGCACGCCGTCGACGGCTGCGGCGGTGAAGTCCGCGGCCTCCGCGTCGGTGGCGAGGTCGCCGCCACGGGCGGGGGCGACGGGCCGCGGCGAGAACGCGGCGATCCGCGCTGCGGCACGCTCGGCGACGTCGGAGGAGAGCGCAGGACCGGTGGCGCGAGGGTCGTTCGTGCTCATGAGCGCCAGCCTAGGCATCGCGCGCGTGGCATCCCGGCGGCCCGCCGCGCAAGCGGCGGATCCGACGCGCACCACTCGGATGACGACCCGCGCACGACCGGCCGCAATGCGATGACACCGTGACGGGCACCGGATCGTCTCCTTCGCTACTGTCGGTGCAGCCCCCACATCGACGGAGATCCGCATGGCCCAGACTTTCACCGACCTTCCCCTCGAGCTGCTCCGCGAGTACCGTCCCGCGCTCACCGCGCCCGACGACCTCGACGCGTTCTGGGACGAGACGCTCGCTGAGGCCCGGGCGGCCGCTCGCCCCCTCCGGCTGGCCGAGGTCGCGTCGCCCGTCCGAGCCCTCCGCGTGCAGGACCTCACCTTCACCGGCTTCGGCGGCGACGAGATCCGCGGCTGGGTCGTGCGCCCGCACGGCGACGAGGAGCTGCCCGCGGTCGTCGAGTTCATCGGCTACGGCGGCGGACGCGGCCTCCCCGGCGAGAAGACCGCCTGGGCGACGGCGGGTTACGTCCACGCCATCATGGACACCCGGGGCCAGGGGTCGACGTGGAGCGTCGGCGACACACCCGATCCGCACGGATCGGCCGCCGCCTTCCCGGGCGTGATGACCCGCGGCATCCTCGACCCCCGCGATTACTACTACCGCCGGCTGTACACCGACGCCGTGCGGCTGGTCGACGAGGTCTCGCGGATGGAGGGCGTCGACGCCTCGCGCATCGCCGTGACCGGCGGGAGCCAGGGCGGCGGACTCTCGATCGCCGCCGCGGCGCTGTCGGGAGAGGCGGTGGCCGCGCTCCTGCCCGACGTGCCGTTCCTCGCGGACTTCCCGTCGGCGATCGTGCGCACCCCCCTCGCCCCCTTCACCGAGATCACGCGGTTCCTGTCCGTCCACCGGGATGCCGAGGACGCGGTGCTGCGCACCCTCTCCTACGTCGACGGAGCGATCCTCGCCCGCCGCATCACCGCTCCCGCGCTGTTCTCGGTCGCGCTGATGGACGACGTCGTGCTGCCCTCGGGCGTTTTCGCGTCGTTCCACGCGCTGGCATCCACGGATACCGCGATCGAGGTCTACCGCTACAACGGGCACGAGGGCGGCGGCTATCGCCACTTCATGAAGCAGGTGGCCTGGCTCGACGCGCGCTTCGGCCGCTGAGCCGCTCGGCGGCGGCTGCGGGGTCGGCGCTCAGCTCCAGACGCTCGGCGCCGGGCGCTTCGTCGACGGCAGCGACGAACCCGCGGCCCAGTCGTGCACCCACGACTCGATGTCGGGCAGCCCCTCCGGCCGACCGACGGCGGCGAAGAGCTCGTCGTGCGGGACGGTCCCGCCGGTGCGGCGCAGGATGCGTGCCCGGATGATCGCGCGGGCGTAGATCTCGCCCTTCACCAGCGCGCGGTGCTCGAGGTACACGGCGCGGTCGTCGTGCCCGATCAGGCGCGTCTCGAGCTCGAAGCGCTGCCAGAGCTCCAGCGAGCGGCGGAAGGTGATGGTCTCAGCCGCCACCACGGCGTACCAGCCCTGCGTCGTCATCGCCGACATCAGTCCGGCGCGGGTCAGCAGGTCCCAGCGCCCGAGGTCGAACAGCGACAGATACCGCCCGTTGTTCAGGTGGCGCAGTAGATCGATGTCGGTCGGCAGCACGCGGATGCGCAGGCGCGCCACCGTGTTCGGGTCGATGGGCCCCTCGCGGCGTAGACGACGGCGGGCACGGACGAGCACGAGAAGCGTGCGCCAGAGGACGTTCACGAGGGGCGAGCGTAGCGAGTCGACGACGGATCGGCGATTGCGTTGTCACATATCCACAGGATGACCGGTCGATCCCTGTGGCGTCGGCTCCTCGGCATCCGGCCTGCGCGGCGGATAGACCCACGTGACGAGCACCACCGAGACGATCATGAGCAGGAACCACGACGACAGCTTCGACGCGTCGACCGGATGCCACCCGCCCACCTGCGAGGGGTAGAGCCAGGCTCCCGCGTAGGTGGCGATGTTCTCGGCGAGCCAGATGAACAGCGCCACGCCCGCGAACGCCAGGAGCAGCGGCATGCGGAACGTCCCCCGGAAGAAGCGGAAGTGCATGGTCGTGCGGCCCCACAGCACGACGACGGCCAGGACGAGCCCCCAGCGCAGGTCGACGATCCAGTGGTGCGAGAAGAAGTTGACGTAGACGAGCGCCGCGACCACGGCGGTGAGCCACCGTCGCGGGTACCGCGAGAAGCGCAGGTCGAACAGCCGGTACACGCGGACCATGTAGCTGCCCACCGCGGCGTACATGAACCCGCTGTACAGGGGCACCCCGCCGAGGCGCAGCACGCCGTCGGCGGCGTACATCCACGAGCCGACGTCGGTCTTGAACAGCTCCATCACGGTACCGACGACGTGGAAGAGCACGACGACCCGCAGCTCGCGCAGGGTCTCGAGGCGACCGGCGACCATGGCGACCTGGATCAGCACCGCGGCGATCGTGAGGGCGTCGTTGCGGGCGAGCGCGGCGCCGTCGGGGTACCAAAGCTTCGCCGCGAGGACGACCACCAGGAAGGCCGCCCCGAACACGCAGGCCCACGCCTGCTTGAGCACGAAGACGGCGAACTCCACGGCCCGCGCCCGTGCCCCCAAGGTGGGCGCGCCGGCGAGCAGACGGTTCGCGACCGCGTCGATGCGGGCCTCGACGGGGGTGAACGAGCGACGATCCGGCACCCGCGCATCGTGGCACACCGCGCCGGACAGACGCCTCTCTTACCCCATCGCCTCGCGCGCTCACCCCGATTTCACCTCCGCCGTGCCCGCGCGTAGAGTCGCGCCATGACTGCGGAAACCCGAACCGACATCGTCGTCCGTCCGGTGCGCGATGTGGATGCCGAGGCCCTGGGCCGCGTGCACGCCACCTGCTGGCACGAGACCTACGACCACCTCATCAGCAAGGCGGCCCTCGAGGCCGTCTCCCCGCGTCGCATGGCCGAGCTCTGGACCCACTGGGCCGCCCAGGGCGACGGATACCGCATGCACGCCGCCCTCGTGAACGGCGAGATCGTCGGCTTCGTCGGCTCGGGTCCGGCGCGCAATGACGACGCCCCGCGCGAGCGCGAGCTGTACTTCATCTACCTGCTCGACGCCTACCACGGCACGGGCATCGGCCAGCAGCTCTTCGACGCCGCCGTCGAGGAGGGCGAGGGCCTGTACCTCTGGGTCGCCGAGGACAACCCCCGCGCGCACCGCTTCTACACGCGCAACGGCTTCGCTCTCGACGGCGCCTCGCACACCGAGCCCTTCCTCGGCGAGGAGCTCACCGAGGTGCGCTTCGTCCGCTGATCGTGCTGCAGATCTGGGCCCTCGACGGCATCCGTGAGATCACCCCCGGCGACGACCTCGTCGGGGTGATCCTGGATGCCGTCGACGGACCCTTGCGCGACGGCGACATCGTCGTCGTCACGAGCAAGATCGTGTCGAAGGCGGAGGGGCGCATCATCGAGGCCGCCGACCGCGAAGACGCGATCACGCGCGAGACCGTGCGCCTCGTGGCCTCCCGCACCTCCCCCACCGGACACGTGACGCGCATCGTCGAGAACCCCCTCGGCATCGTCTCGGCCGCCGCCGGCGTCGACGCGAGCAACACCCCCGAGGGCACCGTGCTGCTGCTGCCCGTCGACCCCGACGCCTCGGCGCGGGCCCTCGCCACCGGGCTGCGCACGGCGACGGGCGCGCACGTGGGCGTGATCATCACCGACACGCTCGGCCGCGCCTGGCGCGAGGGCCAGACCGATCACGCGATCGGAGCCGGTGGCATCCACGTCTTCGAAGACCTCCGCGGAACGGTGGATGCCGAAGGCCGCCCCCTCGTGGTGACCCTGCCGTGCGTGGCCGACGAGATCGCCGCCGCCACCGATCTGGTCAAGGGAAAGGCCGCGCGCCGGCCCGTCGCGATCGTGCGCGGGCGCGCCGACCTCGTCGGAGACCTCGACCTTCCCGGTGCGCGCTCGATCGTGCGCGACCCGGTGCGCGACATGTTCCGCCAGGGCGCCGACGAGGCCTACGCCGAGGGCTTCGCGGCGGGCCGCGCGGCGGGGGCGTAGCGGGGCGCCGAGTCGCTCGAACCACGCCGTTGGCGATGGTGAGGAGACGTCAGCGCACCCCGCGGGCGGCGAGCGCCTCGCCGAGCTGGTCGGCGTGCCGGAGCGACAGCACGACGAAGGGGAGGATGCCCGCGCGCAGCGACGGCCGGATGCCGCGGGCGCGCTGCGCCTCGCGCACCTCTGCGGCCAGCCGCGCGAGGACCGGGACCGTCGTGATCGTGACCGCGAGCAGGAGCGCCGCGCGGTCGGCATCCATCCCGATCCTGCGGAGCGGGCGGAGGCCGCGCTCGAGGGCGTCGAGCATGTCGTCCACGCGGGTGGTCAGCGGCAGCAGGGCCGCGATGAGCAGCGCCGCCGCGACGCGCGCCGTGTTCGCCAACGCGGGTTCGGGGCCGAGGAAGACGAGCTGGCCGGTCGCGGTGATCGCCAGGATCCAGCGCAGGCCTCGGAGCTGCCGCCCCAGCTCGAGCACTCCGAGGCCGGACACGGCATAGGCGAGGACCACGGCTCCGCCGCAGACGGCGGCGGCCCACGCCGCGCTCGGCAGCGACGCCAGCCCGATCGCGACGATCGCGAGCAGGAGCATCGTGGGGCCCGCGGGCAACCGGTGCAGGATGCCGCCGCCGGGCCGGTAGAGGCTCAGCACCTCAGCGCCCGTTCGTAGGCGTCCACCACGTCGAATGCCGCGCCCGCGGCGCTCACGGACCCCTCCGCGAACAGCACGGCGGCCTCGCACCGTCGCGCGAGGGCCAGGTCATGGGTCGCGAGGATCAGGGCGTGCCCGGTGTCGGCCAGGAGGTGGCCGCCGACGCGGCGCGCGTTGCGGGCGTCGAGGAACGCCGTGGGCTCGTCGGCGACGACGAGGTCGGGCTCGCGGATGAACGCGCCGCACAGCGCCAGCAGCTGCTTCTGCCCGCCGGACAGGTCGTGCGCGGGCCGATCGGCGACGTCGGCGAGCGCGAATCGCGCCAGGGCGCGGGCCACCCGCTCCGCGCGCTCCGCCTTCGACAGGCGTTCGGTGCGCAGCGAGAACCCGACGTCGTCCGCGACGACCGGCATCACGATCTGCGCGTCGGGGTTGCTGAGGACCAGGGCGACGCGGCGGCGCAACTCGGCGGCATCCCGATCGGGATCGAGGCCCCGCACGGTCAGCTCTCCCGCCGAGCGCGGGAGGAGGCCCGCCACGAGCCGCGCGAACGTGGACTTGCCCGAACCGTTGTCGCCGACGACGGCGATGGTGCGGGCGGTGAGGTCGAGCGTGACGTCGCGCAGCACCTCGCGACCGCCGAGGCGGGCCAACAGCCCGTCGCAGCGGATCGTGCTCACGCCGTGGTTCCGACCGCGACCGGCGCAGGGGCCGCCTCGCGCCAGTCCCGACGGAAGCCGCGGGGGTAGGCGCGCACGAGGGCGGTCACCACCACCGTCGCCAGCGCCGCCTTGAGCAGATCCCCGGGCACGAAGACGAGGCTGGAGAGGGCGGTCTCTCCGAGCGGAAGTCGGGTGACGAGGCTCTGGACGGGGATGCCGAGGGCGTAGATCGCTCCGACGCCGCCGGCGAGCATCGCCAGGGCGGTGCGCCAGACGACCGGGCGGCGACCTCCCGCGTGGACGAGGAGGCCGATGACGATCGCGCCGAGGATCCACCCGAGCGCGTATCCGGCGGTGGGGCCGAAGAAGACGCCGATCCCGCCTCGCCCCCCGGCGAGCAGCGGGAGACCGACCGCGACCAGGGCGAGCAGCACCGTCACCGACAGCGCGCCGAGCCAGGGGCCGAGCACGGCACCGGCGAGCATGACGCCGAGCGTCTGAGCGGTGATCGGCACGCCGCCGAAGACCGGAAAGCTCCCGGGGAGCCCGAGCGCGGCGATGAGGGCGGCGAAGACGGCGACGCGGGCGAGGTCGGTGGCGTCGAGGGTGCGAGTCATGGGGAGCCTTCCTGAACGGTGTTCACCTGAACGGCGTTCACTATACTCATCCCCATGGCACCTCGGGGACACTCCGCCGACGACGTCGCCCGCACGGCCCTGCGCATCCTCGACGACCACGGCCTTCCCGACCTGACGATGCGTCGCCTCGCGACGGCGCTCGAGGTGCAGCCGAGCGCCCTGTACTGGCACTTCCCCAACAAGCAGTCGCTGCTCGCGGAGCTCTCGGATCGGATCGTCGGGCGGATGGCATCCCGCCCGGCCGTCGATCTCGTCCGCGAGGCGCACGCCCTTCGCGACGCCCTGCTCGCCTATCGCGACGGCGCCGAGGTGGTCTCGAGCACGCTCGCCATGGGCTTGGGGTCGTCCGTCGCGGTCGAGCGCCTGTCGTCGACCGTCGTCGGCGCCGGATTCGACGCCGGCACCGCTCGTCGGGTCGCGACGACCGTGCTGCACTACGTGCTCGGATTCGTCTGGCACGAACAGCAGCGCCTGCAGTACGACAGCGCGGGCGCGCGTCCCGATCTCGCCGCGGCATCCGGTCTCGCTGACGCGGGTCTCGATCGCACCGCCGCGCGTTCCGGCAGCGCCGCCGCGGATTCCGGCATCGCCGCTGCGGGCTCCGCCGGCGCACCGGCGGGCCTGGCCGGCGATGACTTCGCGTTCGGCCTGGAGCTCATCGTCGCCGGCCTCCGCGCGCGCGTCTGAGGGCACGACGGGCCGGGGCCCGGGGCCTCCTCACGGGTCGCGGGCTTCCGCCGAGACCGCGTGGTCGCGCCGAGACCGCATGCGTTCGCTGCCGATCCCGTGCGGTCTCGGCGACCGGTGATGTCTCGGCGACAGGGACGCGGGGCGCGCGGCGTCAGCGCTGCTTCACCTCGCCGAACAGGCGGGCGATCGGCACGAGCACCGCGGGGCGCGCGGCGATCCACGCCGCCGCCATCACGACGAGGGATGCCGCGAAGATCAGCAGTCCGGTCGGGTCGCCGGTGAACGCCTCGGGGTCCACCGACCCGCGGGCGGCGTACATGTGGTTCAGGTTGCGCAGGGCGCCGGTCGCGAGCACGAGGGCGACGTGCACCACGATGAAGGCCACGAAGAAGAGCATCGTCGGGAAGTGGACCTTCCGCGCCCACTCGGCTGGGTACAGCCGGTCGAGCTTGTCGGCATCCTTCGGCCAGACGCCCGACAGGCGCACGCCGCTGACGATCGCGAGGGGCGCGGCGACGAAGGTGACGGCGAAGTACGACAGCTGCTGGAGGCTGTTGTAGTTCACCCATCCGTTCTCGGTGGGCCAGTCGAGCGAGGCGTACTGGAGCGCGGCCGAGAGGGCGTTCGGGAACACCTCCCACGAGGTCGGCACGATCCGCATCCACTGCCCGGTGACGAACAGCAGCACGACGAACACCACGCCGTTCGCGATCCACAGGATGTCGAGCGCCTGATGGAACCAGAGGGCGAGGCTGATGCGCCGCTTCCGGTTGTTCCGCGGGGACCAGAAGGCGGAGGGTCTCTTCTCGCGACGCACCTGCCAGCCGGTGCGGATGATCAGCAGCAGGAAGAAGCTGTTGAGGAAATGCGACCAGTTGAGCCACGCGGGCAGACCGACGGGCGCGGATGCGGGGAGGGGGTACTCGCCGGGGAACGCCGCGAGGAACTCCCGCCCGGGCCCGAGCGCGAGCACGAAACGCGCGAGCAGCACCACGATGCCGACGAGGGCGAGGGCGAAGACGCCGAGCACGGCGGCCGAGCCGAGGAGCTGCACGGGCGAGTAGTCGCGCAGAGCGGCCGGGGGCGACCACGCCGAGGCCGGCCGGGCCGCGCCACCGGCGGGGACGGATGCCGCGCGGGCGGCCGTTCCGGGAACGGCGTCGCGTCCAGCAGCCGCTCGGCGCGCGGCGGCTCCGGGCCAGACGGTGCGGCGAACGGTGAGCGGAGGGCGCGGGGCCGCGGGCGCGGAGGGCGCGGAGGCCATGAGGGGTGCGGGAGTCGCGCGCGCCCCGGGCTCGGCCGTCTCCGCCGCGGACACGACGCCGGGCTCGGACGACTGCCGCGACGTCGGCCCCGCGGACGCCCCCGATCCGATCCCGTCGCTCCGGCCCGATTCCGGCGTCGGCTGCGTGCCCACCGCGACGGATGCCGGCGGCCAGGGCTCGCCGCCCGGCGTGCGCGGGAGCCCACGGCGCACGCCTCCGGTCGCGGCATCCGTCACCGGAGGCGTGACGGCCGGGTCGGAGTCGCTGGTACCGCCCGAGGGTTCGACGGCATCGGAGGCGAGCACCGGATCCGCGGGGGAGGGCGTCTCCGCTGCGATCCCGCTGCGCCGAGCGGATCCCGTGGGGGGCGTTCCCGGCGAGGCGGATGCCGGCGGCCACGGCTCGCCGCCCGGCTCGCGGGGGAGACCGCGGCGCACCGTCGGCACCGCAGCGCCCCCCACCTCGAGCGAGCCGGGCTCGGGGCGCGCATCCTCCGTCCGCGCCTGTGACGTCGTTGCACCGCCCGCATGTCGCGGCCCGGGGTCTGCGAGCTCCGCACCGCTTCGCAGGGTCGCGGCAGAGCCCGCGTCTTGCTCCGCAGCCACCGCGGCATCCGCGCCGTCTCGCACGGACGCGCCGGAACCCGCGGGCGGCCAGGGCTCCCCACCGGGGACGCGCGGCAGCCCGCGTCGCGGAGTGCGGGGTGTGGACGCCATCTACTTCTTGTGGGCCTCTAGCGCGCTGATGAGTTGCGGGACGACGGTGAACAGGTCTCCGACGATACCGAAGTCGGCGATGTCGAAGATGGGAGCGTCGGGGTTCTTGTCGACCGCTACGATCACGCCGGCCGTCTGCATCCCCGCCCGGTGCTGGATCGCCCCCGAGATGCCCAGGGCCACGTACAGCCGCGGCGAGACCGACACCCCGGTCTGTCCCACTTGCGTGCTCGCGGGGGCGTACCCCGCGTCGACGGCCGCGCGCGAGGCACCGACGGCCGCGCCGAGCACGTCGGCGAGGTGCTCGACGAGCGCGAAGTCCTCCTTCGAGCCCAGCCCTCGGCCACCGGCGACGACCGCGCCCGCTCCGCGCAGCTCGGGCCGCGTCGAGGGGGCCACGGTCTCCGAGAAGTCCTCGACCCGGGCGGACGGAGCCCCGGATGCCGTCACCTGCAGGCCGCGCACGGCGAGCGGCTGCGCCTCGAGGCGCGCGTCCACCGCCCCGGGGCGCAGGGTCGCGACGAGGGGACCGAAGGTCGGCGCCCCGTCGACCGTGAACGCACCGCCGAAGGCCGCGTGGTGGGCGACGACGCCGAGGTCGTCGCGCCCGACCCCGACGACGTCGGTCGCGAGCGGCAGGCGCAATCGCACCGCGAGGCGGGCCGCGGCATCGCGCGACTCGATCGCGTTCGAGGCGAGCACGAGGTCGGGGCTCTCGGCGGCCACCGCCGCGGCGAGCGCATCGACGACGGGGCCGGTGAGCACCGCGGGATCGACCTCGGCGGTGAGGACGCGCACCGCGCCGAACCCCGCGGCCTGCTCCGCCGCGCGATCGAGCACGTCGGCGGGAGCCGCGAGGACGGCGACGGGCTCCCCCGCTTCCGCGGCGGCGGCCAGCAGCCCGGCCGACGAGGCGGCGAGTGCGCCCGAGGGCAGCACCTCGAGCAGGACCAGCGCGACGCTCATCACGCCACCCCCTCGGCCACGAGGAAGGCGGCGAGCTTCTCGCCCGCATCGCCCTCGTCGACGATCTTCGTACCGGCGGCGCGCGGGGGCCTCTCGGTGACCGACAGCATGATGTAGCGCGCCTGTGCGGGGTCGTCGGCCTCGACGCCGAGCTCGGCGAGATCCCACGTCTCGAAGGGCTTCTTCTTGGCGGCCATGATGCCCTTGAAGGTCGTGAAGCGCCCCTCCGGAAGCGCCTCGGTGATCGACACCACGGCGGGGAGGGATGCCGACACCCGCATCGTCCCGGCATCGCTCACGCGGTCGCCCGACACGGAGTCGTCGGCGACCTCGAGGCTCGACAACGCCGTGAGCTGCGGCACGCCGAGCATCTCGGCGACCATGGCGGGGACGACTCCTCCCCCGCCGTCGGTGGAGAGGTTGCCCGCGATCACGAGGTCGAAGCCCGTGCGGCGGATCGCCGCGGCGAGCACGTCGGCGGTCAGCAGCAGATCGGCGCCGCGCAGAGCGTCGTCGACGACGTGAACGGCCGAGGTCGCCCCCATCGCCAGGGCCTTGCGCACGGTCGCCGTGGCCGAGGCGGGGGCCATCGTGACGACGACGACCTCGGTGCCGGGGTGCGCGTCGGCGTGCGCGAGCGCCGCCTCGACCGCGCGCTCGTCGATCTCGTCGAGCACCGGGGCCGACGAGGAACGGTCGGTCAGACCCGTCTCCAGGTCGAGACGACGGTCGCCCCACGTGTCGGGGACTTCTTTGATGAGCACCACGATCTTCATCGACGCGGCTCCTTCGTTCGGGGGACGGATGCCGCGACGTCGCGGCGACGGGTTGACTGCTTCACGGACGGGCCCGGGAGTCGCCGACCCGGCCGACCGGACCGAGCCCGCGGAGGGTTCGACGGGCTCAGCCACCGCCTTCCCGCGGCCGAGCAGCGAAGCGGCCCCTCCCCGGCGAGGCGGAGGTCCCTGAGCCCGTCGAAGGGACCGGGTCGCGCAGAGGCGTCGACCGGCCTCGGAAGGCTCAGCCACCGCCGTCCCCTCGGAGAGCGGGCCGCCGCGCCGCCCGAGCGGTACCGTGACAGGCGAGGAGGATCCATGACGCGACGACTGCCGGTCGACCCGATCGCCGAGGCCAAGCGCCAGTGGCTCGCGCACGGGTGGGACGACGCGGCCGACGGCATGACGGTCGTGACCTCGGTGATCCGGGCGCACCAGTTGCTCATGGCATCCATCGACCGGGCGTTGAAGCCCTTCGATCTGTCGTTCTCGCGCTTCGAGATGCTGCGGCTGCTCGCCTTCACCCGCGAGGGACGGATGCCGATGGCGAGCGCGATCGCGCGCCTGCAGGTGCATCCGACGAGCGTGACCAACACCGTCGAGCGCTTGGCCCGCGACGGGTACGTCACGCGTGAGCCGCACCCCACCGACGGGCGCGCCGCACTGCTCGCGCTGACCGACGCCGGGCGACGACGGGTCGATGAGGCGACGACCGCGCTCAACGACGTGTTCGCCGACCTCGGCCTCGACGACGACGATGCGAGGGCTCTCGTGCGCATCATCGCGCGCTTCCGCAAGGGAGCCGGTGACTTCGCCGACCCCGCCCCGGTGCCCGACCCGCTCTGAGCACCGACGGGTGACGCGTCGCACGCCCCCGGCCGCCGGTCGCGCGCGGGCGCGCCGATCCGCGAGGCGACGTAATCGCCTGCGTGGGCCGGGCTGACGGGGCTCATCTGTGCGTGAACGACGGCGACCGCTTCTCGCGGAACGCCGCCATCCCCTCCTTCTGGTCGGCGGTGTCGAAGAGCGCGGCGAACGCCTGCCGCTCGAAGCGCACGCCCTCGGCGAGCGTGGACTCCAGAGCGACATCGAGCGCCGCCTTGGCGGCGTAGAGCGCCGGCAGGGGCTTCTCGGCGATGGTGCGGGCGGTGCTCTCGGCGTCGTCGAGCAGCTCGGCGGCCGGCACCACACGGGACACGAGGCCCGCGCGCTCCGCCTCGGCGGCGTCGATCATGCGCCCCGTGAGCACCAGCTCGGCGGCCTTGTAGTACCCGAGCGCGCGGACCAGCCGCTGCGTCCCGCCCATTCCGGGGATGACACCCAACTGCACCTCGGGCTGGCCGAACTTCGCGCGATCGGATGCCAGGATCACGTCGCACATGAGGGCGAGCTCGCATCCGCCGCCCAGCGCGTAGCCCGACACCGCGGCGATGACCGGCGTGCGCACCGCGGCGAACCGCGTCCAGGCCCCGAAGTGGTCGGTGAGCATCATGTCGAGTCCCGACTTCTGCTCCATCTCCTTGATGTCGGCTCCGGCCGCGAACGCCTTCTCGCTGCCCGTGACGACGATCGCGCCCACGCCCTCGTCGGCATCGAACGCCTCCGCCGCCGCGACGACGTCTCGCATGGTCTGCGTGTTCAAGGCGTTGAGAGCCTCGGGTCGGTCGAGGGTGATCCACCCGACGCGGCCCCGCTGCTCGACGCGGATCGTCTCGTACTCGGCATCCTGGTCCGTCATGTCACTCCCGTCGTGTCACCGCGGTCGGCCCCGCTCCTGGCATGCTCGCACGCGCCCCCGACATCCGCCGAGGGGGTTCCGCCGCCGGCCCGTCGACGTCGTGCCGGGGCCGCGAGGCTGTCGAGTCCGGCGCGCGTTTCGCGCTGCGGGGCGTGGCACGTACGCTCCGACGCGCGGATTCCGCCCCGAATCGGGCCGGCCCCGTCCGCGCCCGCGCCACGCCCACCGAATCGCCCCGCACGAGCCCCAGCCTCTCAGGCGGTGTCACGCCGCGAGGACGCTGCGGCCGACGATGAGGCGCATGATCTCGTTCGTCCCCTCGAGGATCTGGTGCACGCGCAGGTCGCGCACCACCTTCTCGATGCCGTAGTCCTGCAGGTAGCCGTAGCCGCCGTGCAGCTGCAGGGCCTCGTTGGCGACACGGAAGCCCACATCGGTCGCGAAACGCTTGGCCATCGCGCAGCGGGTCGCGGCGTCGGGCGCCTTGGCATCCAGGGCCCGGGCGGCGTCGCGCACGAGCAGACGTGCGGCGTCGAGCTCGGTCGCCATGTCGGCCACGGCGAAGATCACGGACTGCTTCTCGCTGAGGGCCTCGCCGAAGGTGAACCGCTCGTGCACATAGGCGACCGCCCGGTCCAGCGCCCACCGCGCACCCCCGAGGGAGCACGTGGCGATGTTGAGCCGCCCGCCGTTGAGCGCGTTCATCGCGATCGAGAACCCGCGCCCCTCGCCGCCGAGCAGGTTCTCCGCCGGTACGCGCACCTCGTCGAGGATCACCGGGCGGGTGGGTTGGGCGTTCCAGCCCATCTTCTTCTCGTTCGGCCCGAACGACAGGCCCGCGGCGTCGGCGGGGACGAGGAACGCGCTGATGCCGCGGGCCCCCGGCTCGCCGGTGCGCGCCATGACGACGTAGACGGATGCCTCTCCGGCGCCCGAGATGAACTGCTTCACGCCCGTCAGCACGTACGTTTCACCATGGCGGATCGCGGAGGTGGCGATCGCCGCGGCATCCGATCCTGCGCCCGGTTCGGTGAGGCAGTAGGCGCCGAGGTCGTCCATGGCCACGAGCGAGGGCAACCACCGCTCGCGCTGGGCGGCGGTGCCGTAGGTGTCGATCATCCACGCGACCATGTTGTGGATCGTGATGTACGCCGTCACCGTGGGGTCGCCGTAGGCGAGCTCCTCGAAGATCGCCACCGCATCCGCTCGTGACAGCCCGGCGCCGCCGACGTCGTCGTTGACGTAGACGCCGCCGAGACCCAGCTCCCCCGCGCGGCGCAGCACGTCGCGGGGGAAATGCTTCTCGGCATCCCACTCGAGGGTGTGGGGGGCGAACTCGGTCGCGGCGAAATCGCGCACGGCATCGAGGATCGCGGCGCGCTCATCTGTCGACAGGGTGCTGACCGGTGAGGCGTCGAGCGCGGGAGCAGGGGTGGTGTCCATGCGGCTCTCCTTCGTGAGGCGACGGCGTCGTCGCCTGCTCAGATTACCTGGACGTCCTAGTAAATGGTAGAGGGGTCGATTACCCCGCGGACACCCCGAACAGAGCGCCGACGGCGTACGTCGCCGCGAGCGCGAGCGCCCCGCCGATGACGGTGCGCAGCACCGCCCGCCCCCGCCGGGCCCCGCCGATGTACGCCGCGACGTAGCCGGTGATCGCGAGCGCGATGAGCACCGCGACGAAGGTCAGCGGCACCCGGATCTCGACGGGCGCGAACAGGATCGTCGCCAGCGGCAGCAGCGCGCCGATCGTGAACGCCACCGCCGAGGCGAGAGCCGCCGCCCACGGACTCACGACGTCGTCGGCGTCGATGTTGAGCTCGACCGCCAGATGCGCCTTGAGAGCATCGGATGCCGTGAGCTCGGTCGCCACGCGCGTCGCCGTGTCGCGCGAGAGGCCCTGCGCCTCGTACATGCCCACCAGTTCGGCGAGCTCGGCCTCGGGGTCGTCGGCCAGTTCGCGCTTCTCCTTCTGGATGAGCGCGTGCTCGCTGTCGCGCTGGCTCGACACCGAGACGTACTCGCCCAGCGCCATGGAGATCGCGCCACCGACGAGGGCCGCGAGACCGGCGATCAGCACGGGACCGGTGTCGCTCGTCGCTCCCGCGACGCCGACGACGACCGCGGCGGTCGAGACGATGCCGTCGTTGGCGCCGAGGACTCCGGCCCTCAGCCAGTTGAGGCGCTGCGAGAGTCCCTGACGGTGCGGTTCATCGGCGTGCGCGCCGTTCGCGGTGGTCATGGGCGAGAGGATATCCCCGCCGTCGACACCCGGACGCCCTTGCGTCGACGTCAACGAGCCGTGCGGGTCCGCCGTTCCCCCGTCGTTCACTCGGGCGACACCGCCCGCGGGCAGACTCGCCGCCATCGCCGCCCCGCGGCGTCCTCGCGCCGTTCTCGACGCGCGAGCTCCCCCCTGCATCCGAGGACACAGCCATGCCTTCGCCCCTCCTCCGCCGCGCGGTCGCGTTCAGCGCGACCACCGCCGCGGTCTGCGCTCTCGCTCTGTCGAGCGCCACCGCGGCATCCGCCGCTCTCGTCTCCGATCCCGTGCGTGACGTCGCCGCCGACGGCGCGGTGTCGCTGCGTCCGCTCGGCACGTACGAGACCGGGGTGTTCGACCAGTCGGCCGCCGAGATCGTGCACGCGTACAAGAACCGCCTCTTCGTCGTGAACGCCCAGGCCGGGGCCGTCGATGTGCTCGACAACGGAAACCCCGCCGCACCGACGAAGCTGTACTCGATCGCCGGCACCGGGATCGCGAACTCCCTCGCCGTCCGCGCCGACGGCCTGGGCGTCATCGCCCTGGAAAGCACCGACAAGACCGCGCCCGGACGTCTGGTCTTCTTCGACGCGGATGCCGCCGCGCCCACGATCCTCGGAGAGGTCACGGTCGGCGCTCTGCCCGACATGGTCGCGATCAGCGACGACGGCTCCTTCGCGGTCGTCGCGAACGAGGGCGAGCCGGCCGATGACTTCACGACCGACCCCGAGGGTTCCGTCGGCGTCGTCGCGCTGCCGAGCACCAAGACCGCCCCGACCCAGGATGCCGTGCGCACGGCCGGGTTCGGAGCCTTCGAGCAGGACGGCTCGAAGTCCCTCGACCCCGCCGTCCGGGTCTTCGGCCCCGATGTCGCCGCCCCCGACCAGGGCTCCACGCCGCTCGCCGCCAACCGCGTGAGCCGCAACCTCGAGCCCGAGTACGTCGCGATCGCCGGCTCCACGGCGTACGTCGCGCTGCAGGAGGCCAACGCCGTCGCGGTCGTCGACCTGGCGACGGCGGAGGTCACCGGCATCCGGTCCCTGGGCTTCAAGGACTACGGCGTCGAGACGCTCGACGCGAGCGACCGCGACCCGAAGGATGCCCCGACCTTCAACGAGAAGAGCTACCCCGGCCTGTTCGGCATGTACATGCCCGACGGCATCCAGGCCTACCAGTCCGGCGGCGAGACCTACCTCGTCACCGCCAACGAGGGTGACGGTCGCGAGTGGGGCGACTTCACCGACACCGCCCGCGTGAAGGATCTCGGCTCCGACGGTCTCGCGCCCGTGTGCGCCGACAGCCCGCTCGCGGGCTCGCTCGGCGACGCCGCCCTCGGTCGCCTCAACGTCGCGACCGACATGGGCCTGAACGCCGAGGGCACCTGCTACTCCGCGCTCTACACCTTCGGCGGGCGCGGGTTATCGGTGTGGAACACCGCGGGCGAGCAGGTCTTCGACTCGGGCTCCGACTTCGAGCGCATCACGCACGATGCGAATCCCGATTTCTTCAACTCGAACCACTCGGAGTCGAACCTGGAGGGTCGCAGCGACGACAAGGGCCCCGAGCCCGAGAACCTCGCGATCGGCGAGGTCGACGGGCGCACCTACGCCTTCATCGGCCTCGAGCGTGTCGGTGGCGTGATGACCTACGACATCACCGACCCGAAGAACGCGACCTACACCGGGTACGTCAACAACCGCGACTTCTCGGTCTCGGTCGAAGACCGGCTGACCGGCGATGAGACCGCCGACCGCGAGCTGCTGGCGAAGGCCGGCGACCTCGGTCCCGAGGGCGTGGAGTTCATCTCCGCCGCCGACTCTCCGACGGGCCGCCCGCTCGTGGCCGTGGGCAACGAGGTCTCGGGCACCACCACCGTGTTCGCGGTGGAGAACCCGAACGTGAAGGACATCGACATCCTCACGATCAACGACTTCCACGGCCGCCTCGAGGCGGGATCGCAGGGCGAGGCCGGCGCCGCCGTCATCGCCGGCGCCGTGAAGGCGAAGGAAGCCGCGAACCCGAACACGCTGTTCGTCTCGGCCGGTGACAACATCGGCGCGTCGACTTTCACCTCGCTGATCCAGGACGACTCCCCCACGATCGACACGCTGAAGGCCTCGGGTCTCGACGTCTCGGCCGTCGGCAACCACGAGTTCGACCGCGGCTTCGCCGACCTGACCGACCGCGTGCTCCCCGAGTACGGCGGCGGGGAGTTCGGCCTGGGCGCGAACGTCTACAAGAAGGGCACGAAAGAGCCCGTACTCGACGAGTACGCCGTCAAGGACGTCGACGGCGTGCGCGTCGCCTTCATCGGCACCGTGACCCCCGACACCGCGACCATGGTCGACCCGGCCGGCATCGCCGACCTGGACTTCGGCGACCAGCTCGAGGCGGCGAACCGCGTGGCCGACGAGATCACGGCGGGCGACCTCGCCGACGTCATCGTGCTGCTGACGCACTCGGGAGCTGCGACGTCGAACGACTGCGCCGCCATCGCCGCCGACCAGGCCGGTTTCGGCGCCCTCGCGGTCAACGCCTCTCCGAAGATCGACGCCGTCGTCTCCGCGCACACGCACCAGACCTACGCGTGCGACCTGCCGGTGGCCGGCACCGACCGGACACGCCCCGTCATCCAGGCCTCGGAGTACGGCAAGGCCATGGGGCAGCTGTCGCTGAGCTGGGACACGCGCACCGACTCCCTGGCATCCATCTCGGGGACGACCTTCCCGCTCGCGGGCGCGGCGGCTCCGGATGCCGACATCGCGGCCAAGGTCGCCGCGTACGTCGCGCAGGCCGACGTCATCGGCGCGAAGCCGGTCGGCGAGATCAGCGGTGACATCCTGCGCGGCGGAACCCCCTCGGGAGCGGACCGCGGTGTCGAGTCGTCGATGGGCAACTGGGTGGCCGACGTGTACCTGTGGGCGACGTCGCAGAACCCCGCGTATGCCGGCGCGAAGGCCCAGATCGCGCTGATGAACCCGGGCGGCCTCCGCGCCGACCTGCTCAAGGGCGACGACGGGGTGGTGACCTACAAGGAGGCCGCCCTCGTGCAGCCCTTCGCCAACACGCTCGTGACGGTGACGCTGACGGGTGAGCAGCTCCGCGGCATCCTGAACGAGCAGTGGAAGGCCACGGGAGACCGGCCGAAACTGCACCTGGGCGTGTCCGACGGGTTCACGTACACATACACGCAGGACCCGTCGAACCCGCGGGTGGGCGCGGTCGTCTCGATGGCCTACCAGGGCCGCGCGATCGCCGACACCGACACCTTCACGGTCGTGACGAACTCGTTCCTCGCCAACGGTGGCGACGGCTTCCCGACCTTCGCCGCGGGCACCGACCGCACCGACACCGGGCAGATCGACCTCGACGCGACGCTGTCGTACTTCGAGGCGATCCCCGTGGTCGATCCGGCGCCGCTCGGGCGTGCGGTCCTCGCGACGGATTCCACTCCGCAGCCGGGTCAGCCCGGCACCGAGCCGACGCCGGTTCCCGCCCCGGACCAGCCCGGCCGGCCCGCGGGAGAGCGCCCCGGCAGCGGCCTCGCCAACACGGGTGTCGAGGCGCCGTGGGGCCTCGCCCTGGCGGGCGGGTTCCTCGTGGTCGCGGGCGGGCTCGCGTTCGCCCTGCGCAAGCGCCGCGCGGTCTGACGCCGGACGCCGGAACGGCCCTCACCCTCGCGGGTGGGGGCCGTTCCCGTTCACGTGGGGGGGTCGGAAGCCGTCGCCGGGAAGCACGCCGGGCGATAGTTCCTGACCCCTCACGAGCGCGTGGCGCCTCAGGCGCGGAGCACCTGGACGTGCACCCCGGATGCCGTGGACTCGACGCGCCAGACCTGACCGCTGCCGCGCACGGCCGGGGCCGCCTGCGCCGAGATCACCAGGGCCGTGTTCTCGTCGATGGCCACACCGTCGGTGACGAGACCGGCATCGACCGCGGCGACGAGACGCGAGAGGGTGCCCCACTGGGCGGCGTGGACGTCGACGGCGAAGTCGAGGAGCCCGAGGCCCGGGCGCACCTCGACGGCGTCCAGCTCTTCGCCCGCGTCCTCCGACACGACCTCGACCCCGCGGACCCGGTACCCGCCGACGAGCGCCGGACCCGCGGCGATGGACGCTCCCGCGGAGAACCCGGCGTACGGCATGCCGCTCGCGACCCGTTCGCGGATCGCCTCCCGGATGCCGCGGACCGCGTCGTGATACGCCGGAGTCAGACCCCCGCCGACGAAGACACCGTCGGCGTCCGTCATGGCATCCGCGAAGGTCTCTCCCTCGACGACCGCGTGCACCCGGATGTCGTCGGGTGCCGCTCCGGCGGCCTCGAGCACGCCGCGGAACCGGTCGACCGACGCGTCGTCGTCGGCTTCGAGCACGAGCAGGAGCGCGATCACGGGCGCACGACCGGCGGCGTGCTCCCGCGCCTCGCTCACGAAGGCCTGCAGCAACGATGCGCAGACGGCGACATCGCGGCCGCCGCCGAGAAGGAACACACTCATGGGCCCAGTATCCCGGGTGCCCGCCTTCGCGAGAGTCGCCAGCTTTCGTCGCTTCGGGACGCCCCTGGGCGACGCATCCTGGCGACTCGCGCGGGCGGGGGTCAGTACCGCCGCAGCAACGCCGCGAGGGCCTGGCCGCCGCCGATGCACATCGTCACGACGGCGTACTCGAGGTCGCGGCGCTGCAGATCGAGGGCCGCGCGCACGGTCAGGATCGCGCCGGTCGCGCCGACGGGGTGGCCGAGCGCGATCGCCCCGCCGTACGGATTGACCCTCTCGGGGTCGAGGCCCGCGTCGCGGATGACCGCGACCGCCTGAGCGGCGAAGGCCTCGTTCACCTCGATCACGTCGACGTCGGCGGGGGTGAGCCCGGTCCGCTCCCACAGCCTCTGCAGCGCGATGACCGGCGCGTAGCCCATGATCTCGGGGTCGACGCCGGCCGTGGTCACGGCCTCCAGCGTCGCGAGCCCGGTCAGCCCGCGCGCGCGCACGTCGTCCTCGCGCATCAGCACGGTGGCCGCCGCGCCGTCGTTGATGCCCGAGGAATTGCCGGCCGTGACCGACCCGTCCTTCTCGAAGGCGGGACGCAGCCCCGCCAGGGCCTGCATCGTGGTCCCGGGGCGGGGGTGCTCGTCGATCGACACCTCGACCGGCTTCCGCCCCCGGGTGGTCACGGGCACGATTTCCTCCGCGAAGGCCGCGCGAGCGGCATCCGTCGCCGCTCTCCGCTGACTCTCGACGGCGAAGGCGTCCTGCTGCTCGCGCGAGACGGAGTAGCGGGATGCCACGACCTCGGCCGTCGTGCCCATGTGCCGACCGCTGAAGGGGTCGGTGAGGATCGCGAGGGTGCCGTCCAGGAGCGTCCGGTCGCCGAGACGGGCGTTGCCGCGGGCGCCGTACTCGAGGAACGGCGTGCGCGACATGCTCTCGTCACCGCCCGCGACGGCGACGTCGATGCCGCCCCAGCGCAGTTCCTGCGCGGCCGACCAGATCGCCTGCAGGCCCGAGCCGCACAGGCGGTTGACGGTGAAGGCGGGCACACGGGTGGGCAGCCCCGCGGCGAGTGCGACGCGGCGGGCGTTGTAGGCGTCGGGGCCGTTCTGGGCGATGCAGCCCATGACGACCTCGTCGACGTCGGCCCCGTCGACCCCGGCGCGGCGCAACGCCTCGGTGACCGCGACGGCCCCGAGCTCGTGGGCGTCGACGCCCGACAGCGCACCGCCGAACGAGCCGATGGGCGTGCGGGCGCCCGAGACGATGACGATCCGCGGCTCGGACATCAGCCCGCCGCCTCCTCGGGGCGCTCCTGGGCATCGACGTCGGCGGCATCCGGGACGTATCCCTCGACGTGGCGCTCGTCGGGGCCGACGTAGGCCGACAGGGGGCGGATGAGGGCGTTCGCCGCCTGCTGCTCGCGGATGTGCGCCGTCCAGCCGGTCACCCGCGCGGCGACGAACAGGGGCGTGAAGGTGAGCGTGTCGAAGCCCATGAGGTCGTAGGCCGGGCCGGAGGGGTAGTCGAGGTTGGGGTAGATGCCCTTACGCTCGACGAACTGCGACTCCAGGGCGTCGTACAGAGCGGCGACGTCGGGGCGGTCGTAGTGCGCGACGAGGGTGTCGAGGGCCGCCTTCATCGTGGGCACGCGGGAGTCGCCGCGCTTGTACACGCGGTGACCGAAGCCCATGATCTTGCGCTTCTCGGCGAGCGCGGCGTCGAGCCAGGGCCCGACGTTCTCGGCCGAACCGATCTCGGTGAACACGTGCAGCACGGCCTCGTTCGCCCCGCCGTGCAGGGGCCCCTTGAGCGCGCCGACGGCGCCGACGACCGCGGAGTAGAGGTCGCTGAGCGTCGAGGCGATGACCCGGGCGGTGAAGGTGGAGGCGTTGAAGGAGTGCTCGGCGTACAGGATCATCGAGCGGGTGAACGCGTCGACGACGACAGCGTGCGCTTCCTCGCCGAACGTCATCCACAGGAAGTTCGCCGCGTAGTCGAGGTCGTCGCGGGGCTCGATGAGCTCCTCGCCCCGTCGGCGGCGCTGGCCGTACGCGACCACGGCCGGCAGCTGCGCCCACAGGCGGATGCTGCGCTCGAGGTTCTCCTCGGGGGTGCCGACGGCATCCATCACGTTCGAGATGCCCGCGGTCTCGCGCGCGCCGATGACGCTCACGGCCGTGCGCACCTCGTCCATCGGGTGGGCGCTCGTGGGCAGCAGGTCGATCGCGGCCCGGACATCGTCGGTCAGCGCCCGATGCGCGCGCTCCGTCTCGCGCAGGGCGGCGAACTGCGCCGCATCCGGGAGCTCGCCGTTCCACAGCAGGTACGCCACCGCCTCGAAGGGCTGGGTCGCCGCGAGCTCCTGCACCGGATACCCGCGGTACAGCAGGCTGTTGGTGTCGGGGTTCACCTTGCTGATCGCGGTCTCGTCGACCGTGACGCCGGCGAGGCCCTTCTTGATGTCGGTCATCGTCTCTCCTTCGAGTCGTGCACGTGCGGGTGGGGCCTCAGCGTTCGACGGTGAAGTCGAACACGTCGGCGTCGAAGCGGGTGTAGCCCTCGTAGTCGATGAGGTCGTACAGGTCGGCGCGGTGCTGCATCTCGCCGAGCTGCTCGCGCAGGTGGCCCTCGGATGCCAGGGCGTCCAGGCCCCGGCCGGCCGCGCCCATCGCGAGCCGCAGCAGCGACACCGGCCAGATGACGAGGTTCACGCCCGCATCCTGCAGCTGCCTGGTCGAGAAGAGCTCGGATTTCCCGAACTCGGTCATGTTCGCGAGGATCGGCACATCCAGCGCCGTGCGCATCGCCTCGAACTCACCGAGGTCGCGCATGGCCTCGGGGAAGATCGCGTCGGCACCCGCGTCGACCAGCGCCTTCGCGCGGTCGATCGCGGCATCCAGGCCCTCCACCGCCCGCACGTCGGTGCGCGCCATGAGGAGGAAGTCGGGGTCGCGCCGGGCGTCGACGGCCGCGCGGATGCGCTTGATCGCGGTGTCGGCATCCACGACGCTCTTGCCGTCGAGGTGGCCGCAGCGCTTCGGGTTGACCTGGTCCTCGATGTGCGTGCCGGCGAGGCCTGCATCCTCGAGCGTCTGGATCGTGCGGGCGACGTTCATCGGCTCGCCGAATCCCGTGTCGGCGTCGATGATCGCCGGCAGTTCCGTCATCCGTGCGATCTGCTGCCCGCGTCCGGCGACCTCGGTGAGGGTCGTCAGGCCGATGTCGGGCAGGCCGAGGTCTGCCGAGATGACCGCGCCGGAGATGTAGACGCCGTCGAAGCCCTTGCGCTCGATCAGCCGGGCCGAGAGCGGGTTGAAGGCTCCCGGCATCCGCACGAGCTCTCCGGATGCCAGCTTCTCGCGCAGGGCGCGACGCTTCTGCTGGGGGGTGCTCTGGGCGTAGAGCATCAGAACAGCCCCTTCGGCGCGGGGGCCAGCGCCAGCACGCCGGGCTTCGCGACGATCGTGAGCTGCATGACCTCGGCCGGGCTCAGCTCGGGCAGACGCTGCACGAGCTCGAGGAAGCGCTCGATCTCCTCGGGCAGCAGCACGGGCTCGGCCAGGATGCGGAACTTGCGGATGTAGTCCTCGCGCGCGAACGGGCGGGCGCCGAGCGGGTGGGCGTCGGCGACGGCGATCTCGCCCTCGACGACCGAGCCGTCGGTGAGGGTGATGACCACGCGGCCGCCGAAGGCCTTCTCGTTCGGATCCTCGGAGTGGTAGCGGCGCGTCCACTCGGCATCCTCCGCCGTCGTCACCTTGTGCCAGAGGACGACGGTGTCGGCGCGGCCGGCGCGCGCGGGGGCGTAGGAGTCGACGTGGTGCCACGCGCCGTCCTGCAGGGCGACGGCGAAGATGTACGGGATCGAATGGTCGAGCGTCTCGCGCGAGGCGGTCGGGTCGTACTTCTGCGGGTCGTTCGCTCCCGACCCGATCACGTAGTGCGTGTGGTGGCTGGTGTGCAAGACGATGGATGCCACGTTGGCGGGGTCGCGCAGATCGGGCCGGTCCGTGCCGAGGCGGCGGGCGAGGTCGATCCACGCCTGCGCCTGGTACTCGGCGGAGTGCTCCTTCGTGTACGAGTCGAGGATGCCGCGCTTGCTCTCGCCCTCGCCGGGCAGCGGGACGTCGTAGGAGGCGTCGGGGCCGTCGAGCATCCACGCGATGACGCCGTCTTCGCCTTCGTAGATCGGCGAGGGGCTGGTCTCCCCGCGCATCGCGCGGTCCACCGCCTCGATCGCCATCTTCCCGGCGAAGGCGGGGGCGTGCGCCTTCCACGTCGAGATCTCGCCCTTGCGCGACTGGCGCGTGGCGGTGGTGGTGTGCAGCGCCTGGCCGATGGCCTGGTAGATCGTCTCCTGGTCGAGGTCGAGCAGGGTGCCGATGCCGGCGGCCGCCGCGGGTCCCAGGTGGGCGACGTGGTCGATCTTGTGCTTGTGCAGCGAGATCGCGCGGACGAGGTCGATCTGGATCTCGTAGGCCGTGGCGAGGGCGCGCACGAGGGCGGCGCCGTCGCGACCGGTGTGCTGGGCGACCGCGAGCACGGGCGGGATGTTGTCGCCGGGGTGCGAGTAGTCGGCGGCGAGGAAGGTGTCGTGATAGTCGAGCTCGCGCACGGCGACGCCGTTCGCCCACGCGGCCCACTCGGGGCTGGTGCGCCGCTCGAGCAGGCAGCCGAAGACGGTCGCGCCGGGTCCGCCGATCGACACCGCGTGATCGAGCGCCTGCTGGCGCGCGGCGCTGACCGGCTGACGGGTGAGGGATGCCGCGGCGACGGCGGCGTTGTCGATCAGGCGGTTGACGATCATGTCGGCCACGTCGTCGTCGACCGCGACCGGGTCGACCGCGACGCGCGCGAGCGCCCAGGCGAGCTGGCCCTCGCGGGCGAGGTTCTCGTCGCTGCGGTGCACGCGCACGTGATGGGTGATCGTCATGAGGGGTCCTCCGTGAGGGCTTCGAGGATGGTCGTGAAGGCGTTGTGCAGGTGCACGTGGGTGGCGTGGGCGGCGAGTTCGGGGTCGCCGCCGCCGATCGCGCGGGCGATCAGTTCATGCTCTCGCGCCGAGGCGGAAAGCCGCAGGGGGTTGTCGCGGGCCATGCGTCGGACCCGCACGAGGTGCGTGCGGACGCTGCGCAGGGCCGCGGAGAGGTAGGGGTTGTCGACGGCGGCGTCGATCGCCGCGTCGAACCGGGCGATCAGCGCGTAGTAGTCGTCGGCGTCGGCGGTGTCGACGCGCTCGAACTCGGCGGCCAGCGCGTGGAAGACCCGTCGGTCGCCGCGCTGCGCGGCCAGCCGTGCCGCCTCTGTCTCGAGGGCGCGACGCAGGTCGAACAGGGCACGGATGTCGTCGGCGTCGATGCCCGCGACCACGGTCACCCGCGGCGAGGCCTGGGCGACGAGCCCGTCGGATGCCAGGCGGCGCAGCGCCTCGCGCAGCGGGGTGCGACTCACTCCGAGACGCGTGGACTGCTCCACCTCGCCGAGGACCGTGCCGGGAGAAAGGGCGCCGGTCTGGATCTCGTCGAGGAGGGTCGCGTACGCGCGTTCGCTCGCTCGCATGCCGCACCTCCCTCGCCGCCTTCCCAGTGTATGCACTGCGGCGCCCAAGGGATAGTTTTCGCCCCGGGAGCGCTACGAACGTATACAAAGAGATACCGAGATCATCCCCGGACCGCACCCGAGGAGACGATTCTCGGCGACTCGCGCGATCAGGCGCGCCCCCACGACTCCAGGGTCGTCGGAATGGATGCGAGGGTGCCGAGCGCCGCGTCGCGGTCGGCGCGGGCGAGGGTGAGGCCGGCCACCACGAGCGAGGCGCAGACCGCGGCGAGGGCGTCGACGGCATCCGGGGTCAGGTCGGGGCGCCGGTCGGCGACCGCGGCGCGGATGGCCGCACGCATCTCGGCCGCGTAAGCCGAGACGAGGGCGCGCACGTCCGCATCGTCGCTCGCCAGGGGCGATGATCCGGCGTTGAGCAGGAGGCAGCCGAGGCGGGCCCGCGGGGAGTCGGCCTCGATCGCCGCGCTCATGTCGTCGACGTAGGCCTCGAGCGCGCTCGGATCTCCCCCGCCCAGCGGACGCAGGCGGGTGCGCACGACGTCGTCGAGGTAGGCGGAGAGCACGGCGTCGAACAGCCCGCGCTTGCTGCCGAAGGCGTTGTAGATGCTGGAGCGCGTGAGCCCGGTGGCCTCCTCGAGCTCGGCGATGCCGGTCTCGGCGTAGCCGCGGCGCCAGAAGACGTCGCGCGCGGCGTCGACGACGGCGGAGCGCTCGAAGCTCGGCATCCTGCCCATGTTCCCTGTTCTCTCCCTGTGCCTCGCGATGGCGTCCGGCGGAGGTGGCCGAGCCCGTCGAAGCAACCGGACGCGGACGCCTTCCGGTTGCATTCGCAGCGTCGAGGTCTATATTAGACCGGTCGTTACAAAATAACCACCGGAGGCATTCCATGCGCGCAGTGATCCACCACGAGTTCGGCGAGCCCGCCGACGTCCTCGGCGTCGAAGAGGTCGAGACCCCGACCCCCGGCCCCGGCGAGGTACGCCTGCGCGTGCTGCTGTCGCCCATCCACAACCACGACCTCTGGACCATCCGCGGCACCTACGGCTTCAAGCCCGAGCTGCCCGCGCGCGCCGGTACCGAGGCCGTGGGCGTGGTGGAGGAGCTCGGCGAGGGCGTCGAAGGCCTCACCGTCGGCCAGCGCGTCGCCACGGGCGGCACCTTCGGCGTCTGGGCAGAGCAGGTCGTCGCGAAGGCCGCCGGCCTCATCCCGGTCGCCGACGGACTGAGCGACGAGGTCGCTTCCCAGCTGGTCTCGATGCCGTTCAGCGCCATCAGCCTGCTGCACTCGCTCGACCTGAAGGCGGGCGACTGGATCGTGCAGAACACCGCCAACGGCGCCGTCGGCCGCATGGTCGCGCAGATCGCGAAGGCCCGCGGCATCCACGTGATCGGCCTCGTGCGTCGCCGGAGCGCGGTCGCCGAGCTGGCGGAGCAGGGCATCGACAACGTCGTGTCGACCGACGCCGAGGGGTGGCGCGACGCGGCGCTCGCCCTCGCCGACGGCGCGCGCATCGTCGCCGGCGTCGACTCGGTCGGCGGCTCAGCCAGCAACGACGTGCTGTCGTTGCTCAGCGAGAACGGCACCCTGGTCATCTTCGGCTCGATGGGCGCCGGCAAACTCGAGCTCTCGGCCGGCGACATCATCTTCCGCCAGGCCACCGTGAAGGGCTTCTGGGGCAGCGTCGTCAGCAAGACGATGGATGCCGAGACCCGCGGCGCCCTGTTCGGCGAGCTGTCGCGCTACCTCGCCGACGGCACCCTGACCCTCCCGGTCGCGGCGACCTTCGCGCTCGAGGATGCCCGCGAGGCCGCCCGCGCGAGCGACTCCCCCCGCGTCGGCAAGGTGCTGCTGCGCCCCTGAGCCGACGCGCCCCGCTCATGAGTCGCACGCGTCCGCGCGGGCGGTGAGGCGCTGAGTCGGTGTGCGCGGCCGCCGTGCACTCCCCATCGAGTGTCCGAGACACCCGGACGAGATCCGAGAACGTCCGGGTGTCTCGGACACTCGAACAGAAAAGCGAGCGCGGAGCGCGGATGCGTCACGCGCCGGCGAGCTCCTGCAGCGCCCTCTCGAGCGCGTCGATCGCGGGGCGCTGGCCCTTCACGAGCGCGTCGCGCGCGGCATCCAGGCCCATCCACTCGGCGCGGTCGACCTCGGGGAACGACGCCGTGCGACCGGAGCGCGGTGGCCACTCCATCTCGAACTCCCCGAAGACGAAGTCGTCTCCGGATGCCGTGAACCCGGCGCCGTCGCCGCAGAAGACGACGACCTTCTTACCGCTGCTGTAGGCGAAGGTGCCGAGCTCCGCCCACTCCGTCTCGGGCGGCTCGATGCCGAGCTCCTCGCGGAACTCCCGGTGGGCGGCATCCAACGCCCCCTCCGTGGCGGGGTCGAACTCGCCCTTCGGGAGCGACCACGCGCCGGCCTCCTTCTTCGCCCAGAACGGGCCGCCCATGTGGGCGATGAGCACCTGGGGCGCAGGGCTCAGGCGGTACAGCAGAAGCCCTGCGCTCCAGGCGACCATCAGGCCGTGGCCGCCGGGACGCGGGTGGCCTCGTCGGCGATGATGTCGGCGCGCTTGCGGAAGGTGCGGGCCGACACCCGGTCGAGGGCGATCTGTCCGCGCATCTTCTCGGCCTTCTCGTACAACGAGGGGCCGCCGAAGCCCGTGAGCACCTTCACCAGCACGGGGAGCAGCTCGATCATGAAGAACAGCGCGGCGATGAGGTAGTGCGCCCAGCGCAGCACCGGCTCGCGGTCGGACAGGCGCTCGAGCGCCGTGATCTGACTCAGCAGGCCCACGGCGCCGGCGTTGCCGTCGGCGACGGACGACGCCCGGGCGTTGTACGCGGCGAGCGCCGACTCGTACTGCGCGCGAGCTGCGGGCAGCTGGTCTTCGGCCTGCTGCTTGTTCGCCTCGGCGGAAGATGCCGCAGCCGCAGCGCCCGCGGTGTTGGCGGCGGCCAGCGTCGACTGCGCCTGCTGCAGCTGGGTCGACAGCGCGTCGTACGCCGTCTGCGCCTGCTGCAGCTGCGCCTGGGCGGCGTCGGAGCTCGCGCCGTCGCCGGCGACACCGGTGCAGCCCGGGACCGTTCCGGCGCCCTGCCCGGTCAGCTCGCACTGGTACACCGCGCGCGCCTGGTCGATCACGCTCTGCTGCGCCGCGAGCTGCTGCGTGAGCTGGTCGACGGTCTGCTGGGCGGCGGCCGACTCGGCCGACGTCGACGAGGTGCCCGTGACGATGCCGGTCGCGGCCTGGTTCTCGAGCGCCGAGACCTGGGCCGTGGCCGCGTCGAGGGCCTGCTTCTCGGGACCGTTGGTCACGGCATCCTGATCGCCCAGGGCCTGCGTGATGTTGGTCGCGTTGACCTCGCGGTTGATGTCGTTCTGGAAGATCTGCAGCACGAGCGGCTCGGCAACCACGACGCCGATGAGCGCCGCCATGATCACGCGGGGCATCGCGAGCCCGAGCAGGCGGAAGACGTTCTTCGTCGAGCGCATCGTCGAGGTCAGGAAGCGATCGAGGTTGAAGATGATCAGGCCCCACACGATCGCGAGGGGGATCGCGAGCAGGATGCTGACCCGCACGCCCGTGAGGAGCGCGAACATCATCGACAGCGCGGACACGAGCGCGGTGCCGGCGAGCACGAGGAACATCTGCACGAAGCGCGGCACCTCTTCGGGAACCTCGTCGAGCACGTCGTTGTCGGCACCGCCGAGCACGGCCATGCGCCGGATCAGCGACAGACGCGGTCGACGGGGGTCGTGGCGCCGCAAGCGCGGCTGGCGGGGCTCAGAGGTCACCGGGATGGATGCCACGGCGGGAGCCGCGAGCACCTGCTCGGTGTCGGTCTCGGCGTCGACGGGCGCACGGTCGATCACGACGGTGTCGCGGTCGTCGGCGGGGTCGTCGTCTCGCGGGTCGCGGGGCGGGTCGTCATCGCGGGGATCGCCGTCCGCGTCGTCGACGAAGGGGTCGCGCGGCTCGTCGTCGGCGGGCGGCGCGCCCCACGGCTCGGACGTGTGGTCGCGCGCGTCGGCGTCGGGGTTCGCCGCGTTCTGTGCGGCGAGGATGTCGTCGAGATACTGCTCGCGTTCCTCGTCCGTCGTGAACTCGATGCGGCCGTCGGAGCCGAAGCGGCCCGGCCGGTGAGCGGAAAAGGACATTCGCAGAGGGTACGACGCCGACCCTGCCCTCTCCTGTGCGCAGGCTGAGGCACGGCCCCTCGTCGCCGGCCGCGCTCCGGCGGGCACCTCCTGCCGGCCGGTCGACCCGCCCTCCGCCCCGCCGCCGCTGTCGCGTCGCGCGCCGACATGATGCGTGTCACCCGAGATGACCCGCGATTGCGCCGAATGGGGTGTGCTCTCGCGAAACCCGGGTCATCTCGCGGACCGATCCGCCCGCGCCGGGCGCCGGGCGCCGGGCACGCCGAGCGGGCCGCACGCGAAAGCGGGCCGAGCGCGAACGCCCGACCCGCCGCGCGAACCGCGTCAGACCAGGCGCTTCCTCGGCGACACCTCGTAGGTGTTCTCGGGGTCGGAGAACACGGCATCGCCCAGGGCCGCGTCGATCGCGGCGAGCGTGTCGGCGTCGAGGGTGACGCCGGAGGCCTTGACCGTGTCGGCGAGCTGCTCGGGGCGCGAGGCGCCGACCAGGGCGGCGGCGATGTTGGGGTTCTGCAGCACCCACGCGATCGCGAGCTGGGGCATCGTGAGCCCGGCCTCGTCGGCGATGGGCTTCAGGCGCTGCACGGCCTCGAGGGTGTCGTCGTTCAAGAACCTCTTGATGAAGTTCGCGCCGCTCTTCTCGTCCGTCGCGCGCGAGCCCTCGGGCACGGGCTGACCGGGAAGGTACTTGCCGCTGAGCACGCCCTGCGCCATGGGCGACCAGACGATCTGCGAGATGCCGAGCTCCTCGCTCGTGGGCACCACCTTGCCCTCGATGACGCGCCACAGCATCGAGTACTGCGGCTGGTTGGAGATGAGCTGAATGCCGAGCTGCTTCGCGAGCGCATGACCCTCGCGCAGCTGCTCCGCGGTCCACTCCGAGACGCCGATGTAGAGCGCCTTGCCCTGGCGGACGACGTCGGCGAACGCCTGGAAGGTCTCTTCGAGCGGCGTCTCGTAGTCGAATCGGTGCGCCTGGTAGAGGTCGACGTAGTCGGTGCCGAGGCGCTTCAGCGACCCGTTGATGGAGTCCATGATGTGCTTACGGCTCAGGCCGGTGTCGTTGGGGCCACCGGGACCGGTGGGGAAGTAGACCTTCGTGAAGATCTCGAGCGACTCGCGCCGCTGCCCCTCGAGCGCCTTCCCGAGCACGGTCTCCGCCGCGGTGTTGGCGTACGTGTCGGCGGTGTCGAAGGTCGTGATCCCCGCGTCGAGCGCGGCGTGCACGGTCTTGATGGCGGCGTCGTCTCCGACCTGCGAACCGTGGGTCACCCAGTTGCCGAGGGTGATCTCCGAGATCTTGAATCCACTGTTACCGAGATAGCGATAAGCGACCATCCCTCCACGCTAGCCCCGGCCACCGGCACCGGGGCCGTGGCGTCCACCCCCCCCCCCGATAAACGCCAACCGTGATGAGAAACGCGGAGGGAGGGCGTTTCTCATCACGGAGAGCGTTTATCGATCAGTGGGGTGCCGGCGAGGCGCCTCACGCGTCCTTGCGGATCCACCGGAAGGTCACCCGCACCACGGCGAGACCGACCACCAGCCACAGCGCCGTCACCAGCAGGATCAGCGGGTGGTCCCACGATCCCGACGGCTCGGCGGCGGCGAAGCCCTCGGGAAGGAACACCGACCGGAAACCCTGCGCGAGCCACTTCAGCGGGAACACGCTCGCGACGTTCTGCAGCCACTCCGGCAGGGCGGCGAAGTTGATGTACACACCCGAGATGAACTGCAGCAGCAGCACGATCGGGATGACGACGCCGGTCGCGCTGCGGCCGGTGCGCGGCAGCGCCGACAGGCCGATGCCGAGGATCGCGCAGGTCGTCACGCCCAGCAGGAACACCCACGCGAACGTCAGCCAGCGCTCGGGCTCGGTCGGCACGGGAACGCCGAAGAACACCGCCGCCACGACGATGAGCAGCACCGACTGCAGGAACCCCGTGACGAGCACCTGGCCGAGCTTGCCGATGAAGTACGACACCGGGCTCAGCGGCGTTCCGCCGAGGCGCTTGAGCGTGCCGTCGCTGCGCTCCATCGCGATGTCGATCGACATGTTCTGCAGACCCGACAGCAGCACGCCGGCGGCGAGCATCGCGGGGAGGTAGAACTGCGCGGCATCCACCTCATCGCCCGGAGGACCGAAGGTCTGCGCGTCGAACGCGACGGCGAAGATCAGCAGGATCATCACGGGGAACAGGAACGTGAAGAACACCGAGTCGCCCTGGCGGAAGTACGAGCGCACCTCGAACGCGATGCGGGAGGCGCCCAGACGCAGGATGCGGCTCATGCCGCGCCCCCGGCCGCGGTCGTGCGGCGCGCCTCGTCGCCGAGGAACGACAGGTAGACGTCTTCGAGGCTCGGGCGCACGATCTCGAGGCGTTCGGGCTCGCCTCCGCGCGCGACCAGCGCGGCGACCACCGCCCCGGGTTCATGGGTGCGCTCCTCGCGCACCTCGCCGCCCTCGCGCCACCGCACGATCGGCACGCGCGCCCCGGCACCGCCGAGGTCGTCGATCCGGCCGACGGATGCCACCTCACCGGCGACGATGATCGCCGCTCGTTCCGCGAGCTCGGCGGCCTCGTCGAGGTAGTGGGTGGTCAGCAGGATCGAAGTGCCCTCGCCCTGCAGACGGCGGATGAGGTCCCAGAACTGCCGCCGCACCTCGGGGTCGAAGCCCGTCGTCGGCTCGTCGAGGAACAGCAGCTCGGGGCGACCGATGATGCCGAGTGCCACGTCGACGCGACGACGCTGCCCGCCCGAGAGCTTCCGCACACTCACCGTGGCCTTCTCGGTCAGCCCCACCGACGCGATGACCTCGTCGACGTCGCGGGGCCGCGGGTAGAACGAGGCGAAGTGGGCGAGCATCTCCCGCACGGTGGCGGCGGGCGCCTCGCCGGTGTTCTGCAGCACGATGCCGAGCCGCGCCTTCCAATCGAGTCCGCCGCGGTGCGGATCGACGCCGAGCACGCGCACCTCGCCGCTCGTGCGGTCGCGGTAGCCCTCGAGGATCTCGATGACGGTGCTCTTCCCGGCGCCGTTCGGCCCGAGCACCGCGAACGTCTCGCCGCGGCGGATGTCGAAGGAGACCCCGCGCAGCGCCTCGACGCCGCCGCGGTAGGTCTTCCGCAGGTTCTCGACGCGCACGACGTGATCGCTCATGTGCCCAGTCTGGCGGTCGCGACGCCCCCGACGCCCCGTCGTCCCCCGTGGGCAGGGCAGGGAAACACCGCAGAGCAGGCTGGGAGAACCCTGACTCCTCCAAACCATCCCCCCTTCCCGCCTCGGATGACCACCCGTGCGGGGAGATTCGCCCCCGGTCGCCGCACGTCCCCTTACCGCCCTCGAACCGTCCACGTGGACGCTGGAGGTTGACTTTTGCCGTTCCCGCACGCATCCCTGATCGCCGCCGCACCCGATCCCACTCCCGAACCGCTCCTCACCCCCGTCGCGCCGGCCCCCGGCCAGGGATCCGCGGGAACCACGGACGTCCCCCTCCCCGCCCAGCCCGGGACCACCGTGTCGGGCGGATTCCTGCCCGACTGGTCAGTGGGCGAGTGGCTCGGCTACAGCGGGATCATCGTCCTGGCGCTCGCCCTGACGATCGTCGCCACGACGACGTTGTGGTGGATGCTGCACGCGTGGCGTTCCGCCGACGACCTGCGGGCCACGCAGTTCAGCTCGACGCCGCGCCCCGCGCGGCACCGGTTCACCCTCCTGGTCCCGGGTCGCCACGAGGAGGAGGTGATGGGACAGACGCTCGACCGGCTCGCCCAGCAGGACCACCCCGACTTCGAGATCATCGCGATCGTCGGTCATGACGACCCCGGCACGGAACTGGTCGTGCGCCAGGCCGCCGCTCGGCATCCCGCGCTCATCAAGGTCGTCGTCGACGACAGCGTGCCCAAGAACAAACCGAAAGCGCTCAATCGCGCCCTCCAGATCGCCACGGGTGACGTCGTGGGCGTGTTCGACGCCGAGGACGAGGTGCACCCCGGGCTCCTGACTGTCGTCGACTCGAAGTTCCAGGAGACCGGCGCCGATGTCGTGCAGGGCGGCGTGCAGCTGATGAACTTCGAGACCAGCTGGTGGTCGCTGCGCAATGTCCTGGAGTACTACTTCTGGTTCCGCTCGCGCCTGCACTTCCATGCGCGCTCGAAATTCATCCCCCTCGGCGGGAACACCGTGTTCGTCACTCGCGACCGGCTCGAATGGTCGCACGGCTGGGACGACCAGTGCTTGGCCGAGGACTGCGAACTGGGCGTGCGCCTGTCGAGCGACGGCGCCAAGGTCGTCGTCGCCTACAACCCGGAGTACGTCACCCGCGAGGAGACCCCGCCGACGCTGAAGTCGCTGTACAAGCAGCGCACCCGGTGGAACCAGGGCTTCCTGCAGGTGCTCGGCAAGGGCGAGTGGAAGGCGCTGCCGACGCTCCGGCAGCGCCTGTACGCCCGGTATCTGCTCAACATGCCGTTCCTGCAGGCCGCGACGGGGCTTCTCATCCCCATCTCCCTCGCGTTCATCCTGTTGGTGAAGGTTCCCACCCCGGTGGCGCTCATCACCTTCCTTCCTCTGGTGCCCACCGTCATCACCCTCGTGGCGGAAGCGGCGGGACTCACCGAGTTCGGCCGCGTGTACGGCAAGAAGGTGCGCGTGCGCGATTACGTGCGCCTCGTCCTCGGGCTCGTGCCCTACCAGGTGTTCCTCGCCGCGGCCGCCGTGCGCTCCGTCGTGCGGCAGCTGCGCGGTGACGGCAGCTGGGAGAAGACCGAGCACACCGGCGCCCACCGCGAGGGCGCCCCCACCCCCGGATCCGGCGAGCGCGTGCTCGTCGCAGCCGCGACGGAGGCGACGCGATGACCTCGACACTCGACCGTTCTGCGCAGGCCCCCCTGCGCACCGACCGGGCCGTCCCGCATGCGCGTCGACGCGTTCCGGCCTGGCGATCGCGCCTCGGCGACGCCCTCTGGCTGTTGCCGCCCCTGCTCCTGGGACTCCTCGTCAACGGCGCGAACCTCGGCGGCTCGCCCCAGCGCATCGACGACGAGGGGACCTACGCCGCGCAGGCGTGGAGCATCGGCAATCTGGGCGAGCTCACGCACTACACCTACTGGTACGACCATCCCCCGCTCGGCTGGATCCAGATCGCCGCGTGGGCCGGTCTCACCGACGCATGGAACCGATACGACGTGGCCGTGATCGCCGCTCGCGAGGCGATGCTCGTCGCCAGCGCGATCGCGGCGGTGCTGCTGTGGTTCCTCGTGCGGCGCATCGGCTTCGCACGCCTCACGGCCTCGGTGGCGGTCGCCCTCTTCCTGCTGTCGCCGCTCGCTGTGCAGTTCCACCGCCAGGTGTACCTCGACAACATCGCGACGGCGTGGCTGCTCGCCGCCCTGCTGCTCGCCCTGAGCCGACGCGCCCAGCTCGCCGGCTACATCGGCGCGGCCGCGGCCTTCGGCGTCGCCGTGCTGACCAAGGAGACCTACCTTCTTGCCCTGCCGCTCGTCGCGTGGTTCATGTGGCGTGGAGCGGACCGCACGACGCGGCGGTACACGCTGTCGGTCGCTGCCGCCGTCCTGGGGTTGATCGGACTGACCTACGTCGCCCTCGCCGCGGTCAAGGGCGAGGTCATGCCCGCAGCGGGTCGCGTGAGCCTGTGGGACGGCCTCGCCTTCCAGCTCGCGTCGCGCGAGGGGAGCGGCTCGCTGTTCGATCCCGAGAGCCTCATGGCACGCACCGTGGGGCTGTGGTGGCAGCTCGACGCCGTGCTCATCGTGACCGCCCTCGCCGCCGCGGTCGCCGCCCTGCTCGTCCGGCGCCTGCGCCCGTGGGCCGTCACCCTGCTCGCCCTGACGGCGTTCATGTTCCGCGGCGGGTACCTCCCCGTCCCCTACGTGATCATGCTGCTGCCGTTCGCCACGATCGTCGTGGCGGGAATGGGACAGCTCGCGGTGGAGGCGCTCCGCGCGCACGGCGTCTTCCGCCGCCTCGGGGGTGTCGCCGTGGCATCCGGGCTGGTCGTCGCCGTCATCGCCGCGGGTCCCCTGTGGGCGGCGCAGTTGCGCGGGTTCCTGCTCGCCGACCTCGACCGACCGCTCCGGGACGCGGAGTCCTGGATGACCCAGAACGCCCCCGCCGACTCGCGCATGCTCGTCGACGATGCGATGTGGGTCGACCTCGTGCGCGCCGGCTTCGAGCGCGAGAACGTCGTCTGGTACTACAAGGCCGACACCGACTCCGACGTGCAGGAGCTCGCCCCGGACGGGTGGCGCGACTACGACTACGTCATCACCACCGACTCGATGCGCACCTTCCCCACCGAATTCCCGACCGTGCGCCAGGCGATCGAGAACAGCGCGGTCGTCGCCTCGTTCGGCGAGGGTGCCCAGAAGGTCGAGGTGCGCCTGGTCGACTCCGACCAGGCCGCCCTGGCCCAGGCCGCCGACGACGGTCTGTACGCCGCACGGTCGGTCGCCGGCCAGCAGGTGCTGAGGAATCCCGACGTCGGCGTCCCCGCGGAGCAGCAGGACCTGCTCACCTCGGGTGTGGTCGACGGTCGCATCCTGCTCACCCTCGGCCAGCTCTCGGCCTCGGGGCGCGTCGATGTGGCCGACATCACGCAGCTCGAGGGCGACCCCTCCGGCGTGCATCGGCAACTCATCGTCAGTTCCTACGCCGGACAGGACGCTCGGGCGGATGCCGCCGGAGCCGACGCCCTGCTGCGCTTCTACGAATCTCTCACCGGCCCCCTCCGCCCCGTGTCGGTCGAACGCGGCGACGCGGGCGTCGTCATCACCTTCTCGCCCGACGAGCCCGTCGACCTCCTCCCCCGCCCCGCCGACTGATCCCCTTCTCCCCCCACGAAAGGACCATCATGTTCCGCTTCGCCTCACCGACCTCGCCCCGCCGCCGCGTCACGCGGATCGCCGCGGGAGCCACGGCCGCCCTCGTCGCCGCCGGTCTCGCCGCAGCCGTCGCCCCCGCAGCCCACGCGGCCGACTCCGCCCCGGGAGGATGGGCTCGCGTGGCCCACCTCTCGCCCGACACGAAGTCCGTCGACGTCCAGCTGACCGCGCTCGCCGGTGGCGCCGTCGTGTACGAACTCGACGACGTCGCCTACGGCGCGGTCAGTCCCTACATCCCCCTCGCCGACGGCACCTACGTCGTGTCGATGGTCCCCTCCGACGCGGCCGACGGCACCCAGCCCGTCGTGCAGCAGTCGATCGACATCGCCGAGGGCGAGCCCCTCACCGTAGCGGCCTACGGCCGCAACGCCGATCTGAAGACCACCGTCTTCGACGACGACCTCTCCGCGCCCGCGGAGGGCCAGGCACGCGTCCGCGTGGTGCAGGCCTCCACGGTCGAATCCAGCGTCGACGTCGACACCGCCGAAGGACGCGTCATCGCGCGCGACGTGCCGGCCGGCGCCGCGACCGATTACGCCGCCGTCCCCGCGGGTTCGTGGGACCTCGCCCTCACCGGTGCCGACGAGGCCGCCACCTCGGCCGTGGACCTGCCCGCGGGTTCCGTGTCGACGGTGTTCGTGCTCGACGACGCCGCGGGGTCGCTGACGGCGCAGGCCATCACCGACTCGGCGACGCTCGCCGACATGCCCGTCGGTGGCATCCACACCGGCGGTGGCGGCACCGCGCCCTCCTCGGCCACGCCCCTCGGTGCGGTGGCGGGCGTCGCGGGCGTGCTCGGTCTGGTCGCCGTGGCCGGCCTCCTGGCCCGTCGCCGGGTGCGGGCGGGCGCGTGAGCATCGCGCGCCGCGCCCTGGCCGGGGCTGCCCTCGCGGCCACCGTCGTCGTGACGGTGACCGCGTGCGGCGTTCCCGCCGAACCCGACACCTCCGCGGAGGATGCGACCGTCGCCTCGGCGACGGCGTTCCTCGACGCCTATGTCGAGGACGGACGGGTCGTCCGCACCGACCAGGGCGGTGACACGGTGAGCGAGGGACAGGCCTACGGCATGCTCCTGGCGGTGGCCGCGGGTGATCCGGCGCGCTTCGACCGCATCTGGGACTGGACCACCGCGAACCTCCGACGCGGCGACCTCCTCCTCTCGTGGCAATGGAAGGACGGCGGCGTCGTCGACGAGCAACCCGCCTCGGATGCCGATCTGGACGCCGCGCGGGCCCTCGTCCTCGCCGGCGACGCCTTCGGCCGCGACGACCTGCGCGAGCAGGGCGTGGCGCTGGGCGCGGCGGTGCTCGACGAGATGACGGCCGAGACCTCGCTCGGGCGCATCCTGCTCCCGGGTCCGTGGGCCACGGCCTCCCCGCACGCCTACAACCCGTCATACGCGTCGCCGGCCGCATACGCGGTCCTCGAACAGGCGTCGGGCGATCCCCGGTGGGCGGAGCTGGCCGAGGGCAGTCGCGCCGCGACCGCCGCGCTACTGGACGCCAACGCCCTGCCCACCGACTGGGCCACCGTCGCCGCGGACGGATCCGTGGCGATCGCCGGCTCCGCCGGAGGCGGCGGCGAACCGGGGTACGGCTACGACGCGGCGCGCACGGCGATCCGTTTCGCCGAGTCCTGCGACCCCGCCGATCGCGCCCTGGCCGCACGCGTCTCCTCCGCCCTGCCGGAGGACGAGGCCCTCCCCGCCGAGCTCGACTCCGGCGCGGGGCCGCGCACCACCGATCAGCACCCCGTCGCCTACGCCGCCCGCGCCGCCGCGGCGGCGGCGGACGGACGGTCGGATGACGCTCGCGCCGACCTGGAGCGTATGACCGACACCGCGGCATCCACCCCCACCTACTACGGGTCCGCATGGAACGCCCTGACCACGGCCATGCTCTCGGGTGACGTGCTGGGCGGCTGCCCGGCTGTCACCGACGACGCCGGCGGTGCGGCCGCGCAGAGCACGACCGCGCCGGGAGTCGGTGCCGCGGCGGGGTTCCAGGACCCCGTCGCTCCCTCGTCGGCCAACACGGCGCCGCCGGTGCACATCTCCATCCCCTCCATCGGAGTCAGCAGCGACCTCGTCGGCCTCGACCGCGGCGAGGACGGGTGGATCCAAGCGCCCGGGGACTACGACGCGGTCGGCTGGTACGAGAAGGGCGTGCTGCCGGGCGAGGTGGGCCCGGCGGTGATCGCGGGCCACGTCGACTCCCCCACCGGGCCGGCAGTGTTCATCGACCTCCCCCGACTCGCCCCGGGGGACACCGTGGCGGTCGAGCGCGCGGACGGTTCGACGGCGAATTTCGTCGTCACCGGCCTGCAGACCGTGGAGAAGGACAGCTTCCCGACCGAGTCCATCTACGCCCCCACACCGACGCCGCAGTTGCGGCTCGTCACGTGCGCCGGGGCGTGGGATCCGGCCAGCGGGCACTATGTCGACAATCTCGTCGTGACGGCCGTCGCCGCCTGACGAGCGCTCCCCGCACCGCGGCTCAGCCGACCGGCATCGCCTCGGCGACGGCTTCGTCTTCTTCGGTCGCGACGAGCTGACCGCACGCCCCGTCGATCTCCTTGCCGCGGGTGTCGCGCAGGGTCGTCGGGATGCCGGCATCGTTCAGACGACGCACGAACTCGTTCTGCACGGGCACCTCGGATGCCGTCCAGATCGACCCCGGAGTCGGGTTCAGCGGGATCGGGTTGACGTGCACCCATCCCCGACCGCGGGCGTTGAGCTTGTCGGCCAGAAGGTCGGCGCGCCAGGCGTGATCGTTCATGTCTTTGATCAGGGCGTACTCGATCGACACGCGGCGCCCGGTCTTGTCGAAGTAGGCGCGGGCGGCATCCAGGGCCTCGTCGACCTTCCAGCGCGAGTTCACCGGGATGAGCTCGTCGCGCAGGCCGTCGTCGGGCGCGTGCAGCGAGAGGGCGAAGGTGACCGGGATGTCCTCGTCGGCGAGCTTCTTGATCGCCGGAACCAGGCCCACGGTCGACACCGTGATGCCGCGCGCGCTCATGCCGAGCCCGTGCTCCTTGTCGACCATCACGCGCACGGCCTGCATGACCCGCGCGTAGTTCGCGAGCGGCTCACCCATGCCCATGAACACGATGTTCGAGACGCGGTCGAGCGAGTGGTCGGAGCTCTTCTTGCCGCCCAGGCCGCCGGCGGCGATGAGCGCGTTGGCGCGCACGATCTGCTCGATGATCTCGGCGGCCGACATGTTGCGGGTCAGCCCCGCCTGACCGGTGGCGCAGAACGGGCAGTTCATGCCGCAGCCGGCCTGGCTCGACACGCACAGCGTAATGCGACCGGGGTAGCGCATGAGCACGGATTCCACGAGGGCGCCGTCGTGCAGCTTCCACAGGAACTTGATGGTGTCGCCGCGGTCCGTCTCGAGCCGGCGCACCTCGGTGAGCAGCGGAGGCAGCATGCCCGCCACGAGTTCCTCGCGACCGGATGCCGGCAGGTCGGTCATCGCGGCCGGGTCGGACGTGTAGTGCGTGAAGTAGTGCTTCTCGAGCTGCTTCGCCCGGAAGCCGGGCAGGCCGAGCTCCTTCACCTTGGCGACGCGCTCGTCGGCGGTCAGGTCGGCGAGGTGCACCGGCGGCTTGCCGCGCTTGGGGCTCGCGAATTGCAGGAGCGGCCGGCCGGTGTCGTCCTTCGCCTGCTGCCATCCTTCGGTCGCGGGGCGCACCTGGCGTCCGGTCTTCGGACGGGTTTCGCGGATGCCGGTGTCGGCCGGCGCCCCCGCGGGGCGCACCGGCGGCGTGGTCGTGCGCACGGGGGGCTGATCGGTCATGGTTTCCAGGGTACCGGGGCGCGGCTGCGACGCGGCTGGGCGCGGAGCCGGACACCGGCGCGAACACCGGTTCCCTGCCACGCGACGGATGCCGGGCGCCGACCCCGGTCAGCCCCGGGGGCGACCCCGGTGGACGTACGTCTGCGTCGCTCGAGCGGCGGACGGAAAAGAAGAGCGCGAGGGGCCGATCACCACAGTCGGGGGGAGACTCCCGACCGACCCCTCGCGCCGTCAGGGTCAGGCGGCGTCGAGATCCCGCTCGAGCAGCGCCCGGAGTTCATCGGCGACGCGATCGGCCTCGGGCCCGTCGACCTCGAGGGCGACCTCGTCGCCCGTCTTCACACCCAGCTGCAGCAGCGCGAGGATACTGCGGGCGTCGACGGAGGTGTCGCCGGCGGCGAGGGTCACCGTGTGCTTCGATGCCGCGGCCGCACGGGCGAAGGTGGCGGCCGGTCGGGAATGCAGGCCGGACGGGGAGCCGAAGACGGCGGTGCGCTGTGCCATGGGGAGGGACCTTTCGGGTGTTCAGCTCGACTGTGCGCGAGCGATGTGGAGGGCGAGATAGCCGACCTCCTCGTCGGAGATCGCGACCTGATGCTCGCGGAGCACGAACGCGCGGACGCGCTCGGCCGTGGCGACCGCGCGCGGGTGCTTGGCCGTCATGGTCGCGAACAGCAGGTCGTCGTCCTGCGCCGCGAGCCGGTCGGAGAACAGGCGCTCGGCGAAGAACTGCAGGTGCGTGAGGAATCGGCGCGTGTGCAGGTCGTCGGCATCCAGGGCCACTCCCCCGGAGTGCGTGACGATCGTGGTGATGTCGGAGATGAGGCCGACCACCCGCATCGAATCGACGGCCGGACGACCCACCTCGGAGTTGACGAGGTGGAACGCGATGTTGGCCGCCTCCTCGTCGGGGAGCGCCGCCCCCGTGCGCTCGCGCAGCAGCGCGAGGGCGCGCAGGCCGACCTCGTACTCCGCGGGATAGACGGTGCGCACCTCCCACGCGAGCCGGTTCGTGACACGCAGCCCCCGACGCAGCCGTTCCACCGCGAAGTGCAGGTGATCGGTGAGCGTCAGATAGATGTGCGGATCGAGCTGGATGCCACCGTCCTCGGCATCCATCACGATCGAACGGGTCAGTTCGACGAACTCCCCCGGGATCTGGGCCAGCAGCTCGACGAGGTTGCGCTGGTCGGTGTCGTCGAGCGCGACGAACACGCGGTCGGTGTCCTCGGGCGCGACCGTGGCGCCCGGCTTGGCACCGAAGCCGATGCCCTTGCCGAGCAGCACGCGCTCCACGCCGCGCTCGTCCTCGACGAGCACGACGCTGGAGTTCAGCACCTTCTTGATGATCTGCATGGGTGTCTCCGTCGACCCCGGCGGATGCGCCGCGGTGGCGATCACGCCAGGTCGGCCCCGTTCGAGGCGATGACCTTGCGGTACCAGAAGAACGAGTCCTTGCGACGTCGTTCGCCGGTGCCGTTTCCGAGGTCGTCCTGGTCGACGTGGATGAAACCGTACCTCTTGGATATCTGCGACGACGATGCGCTGATGATGTCGATCGGCGCCCAGCTCGCGTACCCCCGCAGGTCGACGCCCTCGTCCACGGCGCGGATCATCTCGGCGAAGTGGGAGCGGAAGTAGTCGATGCGGTACGGATCGTGGATCCGGCCGTCGTCGGTGAGCTCGTCGCGCATGCCCAGGCCGTTCTCGACGATGAACAGCGGCTTGCCGTAGCGGTCGTAGAGGTCGATGAGCGAGATGCGCAGCCCGACCGGGTCGATCTGCCAGCCCCACTCGCTGGACTCCAGGAACGGGTTCTTCACACCGAGCACGGTGTTGCCCGGGGTGCGCTCGGCATCCGGTCGCACCGACTCGGTGAGGGTCATGTAGTAGGAGAAGGAGATGTAGTCGACGGGGTGCGCGCGCAGCAGCTCGACATCGCCCTCTTCGAACGGGATGACGATGCCCTTCGCCTCCAGGGCCTTCAGCGCCAGGCGCGGGTAGGCGCCGCCGGCCTGCACGTCGGTGCACAGGTAGAGCAGGCGCTCCTTGGCCTGGGTGGCGGCGACATCGTCGGGGTGGCAGGTGTTCGGGTAGGTGGTGAGCATGGTGAGCATGCAGCCCATCTCCGACTCCGGCCACAGCTCGTGGAGGATCCTCGTCACCGATGCCGACGCCACGAACTGGTGGTGCAGCGCGGTGTAGCAGGCCTGCTCCAGCGAGCCCTCGACGGTCTCGTCGATGATGCCGCCCGAGGTGAAGGGGTGGCGGATGATCCCGTCGATCTCGTTGAACGACAGCCACAGGTCGACGAGGTGGCCGAACCGCTCGAAGCAGGTGCGCGAGAACCGCTCGAACAGCGCGATCGTGCCGCGGTCCACCCAGGCGTTGTTCTTCAGCGCGAGGGCGAGGGGCGGGTCGTAGTGCGACAGCGTCACCAGCGGTCGGATGCCGAGACGGCGCATCTCCGTGAAGAGATCGAGGTAGAAGGCGATGCCCTCCTCGTTCGGCTCCTGCTCCTCACCGGTGGGGTACAACCGCGACCACGCGATCGAGACGCGCAGCACCGAGAACCCCATCTCGGCGAACAACGCCAGATCCTCGCGGTAGCGGTGGTAGAAGTCGATACCGCGTCGCTTCGGATAGAACGAGATGTCGTCGTCCGCCATGGCCGCGGCGATGCTGGCGAGGGTGTGCTGGTGGTGCACGGCGTACTCGCGCGGGTCGACGTTCGGGCGGTACTTCGCCACGTCCGACACGGCGGGGCCGCGGCCCCCTTCGTTCCAGGCCCCTTCGGCCTGGTTGGCGGCGAGGGCGCCGCCCCAGAGGAATCCGTCAGGCAATCCCATTCGCGGTCTCCTTCGCGTCGATGGCCAGCAGCGCGTCGCCCGCGGCGACCCGTCCGGTGGCGAGGGGGGCGACGTCGTACGCGTCGCCGTTGAGCACGACGACGGGCGTCGTGATGTCGAGTCCGGCCGCTTCGATCGCGGCGAGGTCGGCGGTGAGCACGCGCTGGCCCGCCTCGACCCGGTCGCCCTGCTCGACGTGGGCGATGAAGGGCGCACCCTCGAGTCGCACGGTGTCCAGGCCCACGTGCACGAGCACCTCGAGGCCGTCGTCGCCGAGGATGCCGAGGGCGTGGCGCGAGGGAAGGAGGCTCGACACGACGCCGCTGATGGGGGCGCGCACCTCGCCGTCCGTGGGACGGATGGCGACCCCGGGTCCGAGGATGCCGCCCGAGAACACCGGGTCGTCGACGGCACCGAGCGCGACGATCTCGCCGGTCATCGGTGCGACCACCCCGCCTGCGGCGTCGGGGGCGGGAACGGACGCGCCGGACTGCTGCTCGAGCAGGCGCACGGTGGCGGAATCGGAGTCCTTCCAGATCACCAGCGAGACGATGAAGGAGGTCACCATCGCGACGAGGGCGCCGATGACGGCGTGCAGCAGGTTCCACGGGTTGGCCATGTCGATGAACATCGAGATGGACGCGGCTCCCGGGCTGACCAGCGCGAAGGCCGAGATCGCGGCGATGCCGAGGTACGCGCCGCCCACGAACGCGCCGATGACGACCGAGACGATCGCGCGACGGTTCTGCAGGGTGACGCCGTACAGGGCAGGCTCCGTGATGCCGAAGAAGGCCGAGATCCCCGAGGAGATCGCGGTTCCCCGCAGCGTCTTGTTCTTCGTGCGCACGGCGATCGCGAGGCTCGATCCGGCCTCGGCGAGGTTGTGCGCGAGGGAGGCGACGAGGTAGAAGCTCTCCCGACCCGCGGATGCCATGGTGGCCACCGTCGGCGGGATGAAGGCCTTGTGCATGCCCACCGAGACGATGAACGGCAGGGCTGCGGCCATCAGGGCCACGGCGATCCAGCCGAGCGTGCCGTAGAGCCAGAGCATCGCACCCGTCAGCAGCGTTCCGAGGAAGAAGCCGAGCGGGCCGAGCAGGAAGATCGTGGCGGGGGCGACGACGATGAAGCAGATCAGCGGGACGAGGAACGTGCTGATGACGCTCGGGCTGATGCGGCGCGCGAGACGCTCGACCACCGCCAGCAGCAGCACGGCGAGGATCGGCGGGAAGACCTGAGCGTTGTAGGCGATGGCGGGGACGGTCAGTCCGAAGAGGGCCACACCGCCCTCCTGCGTCAGCAGGCCGGCGAACGTCGGGAAGACGAGCAGACCCACGATGCCCAGGGCGAGCGGGATGTTCGTGTCGAGTTTCTTCGCCGCGGTGTAGGTGACGAGCAGCGGCAGGAAGAAGAAGACCGCGTCGGGGATCGCGGTGAGCACCTGATAGGTCTGATCAGTCGTCTGCAGCCAACCGAGGGCCACCGCGAGGATGAGGAACGACTTGAAGATGCCCGCACCCGCGACGGCGGGGATGATCGGGGTGAACACGCCGACGACGAAGTCCATCGTCACCGCCCCGGCGCGCTTGAGCGTCGGTTTCGGCTTCGCGGCCTCGACCCGCGCACCCGCCCGGGTGCCGGTGCCGCCGCTGCGGAGCTTCTCGATCTCGCGGAAGTAGTCCGCGACGCCCGAGCCCACGATGACCTGGGTCTGCGTGCCGGTGACGACGCCGATGACGCCGGGAGTGGCTTTGAGCGCGGCCTCGTCGGCGCGGCTCTCGTCGGCGAGGGTGAACCGCAGACGGGTCGAGCAGTGGTGGAGCGCCGCGACGTTGGCCGCTCCCCCGACGTGCTCGAGGATCGCGCGGGAGCTGTCCTGGGTGGTCATCGAAGTCCTTCCTTGGTTCGAAGGACACGCGTCGCGGCATCGACTCCGATGCCGCCCGGGCAACAAAAAAGGACCCGAAGGCGGTGCTCTCGCACTGCGTTCGGATCCTGCCTGCATGACCAGTCACATGTCCACCGGCGACTGTACACGATGAGCGATGGATGCCGGACCACCCGGCGCTCCCCCGGGACGGATCGCGATACGGTGACCACGGCAGCGCCCCGCGGTGGCGCACCCCCACGCATCCCTTCCCCCGACCGGATCGGCCCGGGCCGCACGGCCCGCAGTCGATCCTCCCTGGAGCGCACATGACCCGCATCGCCTTCCTCGACGTCGACGGCACGATCCTCGAGCACGGCTCCGTGATCGCCCCCTCGACCGCGACGGCGATCCGCCGCGCGCGCGAGAACGGCCACCTCGTGTGGCTCTCGACCGGGCGGTCGGCGGGCGACATCCATCCCGACGTGCTCGCGATCGGCTTCGACGGAGCCATCACGAACGGGGGCGCCTACGCGATGCGCGACGATGAGCTCATCGTGGAACGCCCGATGCCGCGGAACGACGTCGAGGCCCTCGAACGCTACTTCGAGGCCCACGGCATCCACTACTTCCTCCAGACCCACGGCGGGGTATATGCCAGCGACGGCATGGGGCCGGTCATGATGGAATACCGACGCGAGCGTCACGCGCAGCGCGCCGCCGAGCTCGAGGCCCAGGGCCTGCCGGCCGAGCAGCCGCTGTGGCGCGAACCGCGCCCCGTGTCGGACGTCGACCGTGACGCGGTCGCGAAGGCCGTGTTCGTCAGCCCCTCGACCGACACCGTCGCCCACGCTGCCGCGGCGCTCGGCGACGGGTTCCACGTCATCCCGGGGTCGATTCCCCTGCCCGGCGGGTCGAACGGCGAGATCGGGCAGGCCGGGGTGACCAAGGGCTCCGCGATCACGTCCGTCCTCGCCCAGCTGGGCCTGTCGGCCGCGGATGCCATCGGCATCGGCGACAGCTGGAACGACGTCGAGATGTTCGAGGTCGTCGGCACGCCGGTCGCGATGGGCAACGCGGTGCCGGAGCTGCAGCGCCTCGCGGGTCGCGTCACCACCGCCGTGCTCGACGACGGGGTCCATAACGCGTTCGCCGAGCTCGGCCTGATCTGAGGCCCGCGCGGGTCCCCGAGCCCGTCGAAGGGACCGGCTCCGCAGCCCCGGTCCCCGAGCCCGTCGGAGGGACCAGACTCCGCGTCAGTCCAAGAAGATGTCCGGGTACATCGCCTCATCCGGCGTCCCGGGCACCGCGGCGTAGCCGGAGAAGTCGGTGACCCCGGCGGCGAGAAGCACGTCCTCGACGATGAGCGTCTGCCCGCTCCGCTCGCGCGCCGGCGCGGTCAACACCTCGTACGCGGCATCCGCGTAGATCTCGGGTGTCCTCGACACGCGCATGAGACGGTCCCCGCCGATGACGTTCTGCACGGCGGCGGTCGCGATCGTCGTGCGCGGCCAGAGGGTGTTCGCGGCGATCCCGTCGCCGGCGAACTCGGAGGCGAGGCCCAGCGTCGCCATCGTCATGCCGAACTTCGCGAGGCTGTACCCCGTGTGCGCGCCCAGCCACTTCGCCGAGACGTTCAGGGGCGGCGACAGCGAGAGGATATGCGGGTTCTCGGCCTGCTTCAGCTGCGGGATCGCCGCGCGCGAAAGCAGGAAGGTGCCGCGCACGTTGACGTCCTGCATGAGGTCGTACTTCTTCGTCGCGAGCTCGAGCGAGCCCGAGAGGTCGATCACGCTGGCGTTGTTGACGACGATGTCGATGCCGCCGAACTCCCCCACCGTGCGTATCACGGCTTCGGTGATGGATGCCTCGTCCCGCACGTCGCCGACGATGGGCAGCGCGCGACCGCCCGCCGCGCGGATCGCCTCGGCGGCGGTGTGCACGGTCCCCTCGAGCTTCGGGTGCGGGGTGTCGGTCTTGGCGAGCATCGCGATGTTCGCTCCGTCGCGGGCCGCGCGCAGCGCGATCGCGAGGCCGATGCCGCGGCTGCCGCCCGACATGAGGATGGTCTTTCCGGAGAGCGTCACGAGCGTCCTTTCGCGGAGGCGGCGGCGAACGCGGCGACCCGCGCCCGCGCCTCGGGGGTGTCGAAGGCCGCGCCGATCGTGGCGGCTTCGTCGTCGAGGTTCTCGGCGAACGTCCGCGCCGCGCCCACTCGCACGAGACGCGTCGCCTGCCCGAAGGCGGCGGTCGCGCCGTCGAGCCAGGAGCGGGCGATCTGCTCGACCCGCGACGCGAGGTCGGCGGATGCCACGACCTCGGCGACGAGGCCCCAGTCCTGGGCCTCCGCGGCATCCAGCATCCGGTCCTGCAGCAGCAGCTGCAGCGCGCGGCGCTGCCCGATCGCCGCGGGCAGAAGCGTGGAGACGCCGAGGTCGGGGGTGAGGCCGATGTTGGCGTAGCGGCTGACGAAGCGCGCGTTCTCGCTCGCGACGACGTAATCGGCCGTGAGCATGAGGCCGAGGCCGCCGCCCGCGACGGCGCCCTGCACGGCCGCGACCATCGGCAGCGGCGCCTCGGCGAAGGTGCGGATGCCGTCGTGGATGGCCCGGGCGGTCTCGGTCACCTCGGCGCCGGAGGATCCGCTCGTCGACATCGCGACCACGTCGCCGCCGGCGCAGAACGCGGGGCCGCTGGCATCCAGGATCACCGCCCCGACCGACGCGTCGGAGGTGACCTCGTGCGCGACCTCGCGCCAGCGGCGGGCCATGGGGAAGTCCATCGCGTTCAGCGAGGCGGGGCGGTCGAAGGTGACCCGGGCGAGCCCGCCCTCGACGTGGAGCAGGATGCCGTCGGTCATTTCGGAGCCATCCGGATCGCGCCGTCGAGGCGGATCGTCTCGCCGTTGAGGTAGCCGTTGTCGACGATCGCGAGGACGAGTCGCGCGTACTCGTCGGGGGCGCCGAGGCGCGAGGGGTAGGGCACCTGCTGACCGAGCGAATCCTGCGCGGCCTGCGGCAGCCCCTTCAACATCGGGGTCTCCATGATGCCCGGCGCGATGGTGCACACCCGGATGCCGTGGCGCGCGAGCTCCCGGGCGATCGGCAACGTCATCGCGTGCACGCCGCCCTTGCTCGCCGAGTACGCCGGCTGGCCGATCTGGCCGTCGAACGCGGCGACGCTCGCGGTGCTGACGATGACGCCCCGGTCACCCCCCTCGGTCGGATCGGTCTTCGCCATGACGGCGGAGGCCTGCGCGATGACGTTGTAGGTGCCGAGGAGGTTGACGCGGATGACGCGCTCGAAGTCGGCGAGCGACGAGGGCGCTCCGTCGCGGTCGAGCACCTTCGCGGGAGGGGCGATCCCGGCGCAGTTCACGACCACGCGGAGCGGGCCGGCCTCGGCCGCCCGGGCTGCGGCCGCGGCGATCTGTTCCGGGTCGGTGACATCGGCCGCGGCGAAGGCGCCTTCCAGCTCGTCCGCGATCTCGGCGCCGGACGACGAGGGCAGGTCGACGATGGTGACGTGCGCGCCGGCACCTGCGAGGCGTCGCGCGGTGGCGAGACCCAAGCCCGAGGCACCGCCGGTGACGAGGGCGGAGGCTCCTGAGACATCCATGCGTTCTCCTTCGAAAGCTGAAACCGGGTCCCACCCTAGCCGAGACTCAGGATCGCCTGAGCCCCCACCACCGCCGGCGCTGGACGGTGCCGGTCTGCGTCCGGATCGCCGCGGTCGAGGTGCCGTCGACGAGCAGGATCACGTCTTCGGCCTTCCAGCCGTAGTCGCTCTTCAGGCAGGTGCTGACCGTCGACAGCGGGTCGGGGATCGTCAGCTCCACGCCGCGCGGAACCTCGAGCGCTCGAGGGTCGAGGCCGCGAGCCGCCTGTCGGAGTTGACCGACGAGTTCGTGCACGCGATCCGCGCCGTACGCCGCGACGGCCAGCTCCCAGTCTCCGACGACGACGAGCGAGCCGTTGGGGCACTCGACCTCCTTCTCGTGTGCGTGTGCACCGAAACGCAGGCGGATGACGGCCGCCCCGCACAGAACCACCGCCGCGGCGCCCAGCACCGTCGCCGGGGCGTAGGAGAAGCCCACGAGGTAGATGAGCGAGTCCCATCCCGCGACAGCTCCGACGACGACCCGGACGACGCAGTAGACGGCGAACACCGCCGTCGTCACGGCGATGAGTCGCACCGGCGCGAACGGGTCGATGTCGGCACGGAACGCGGCGATGGCGCAGGCCCCGCACGCGAGTGCGAGCGCGAGGGCCTTGACGGCGAGCGATCCGGGCAGCGGCACGATCGCGGTGACGATCGCCACCAGCAGCGCCAGGGCGACGACGGCCGCCGAGGTGCGCCGGGCGCTGCGGCCGTCGAGGACGCTCACCGCGACGAGCAGGAGCGACGGCGCGAGCACCATCGCCACGTCCCCCAGGACGAGGCTCAGGATGCCACCGCCCGCCGCGTAGATGAAGTACATCGCGCTCGATCCGACGGCGCACACTCCGGCGACGGCGGCGAAGCGCAGGAAGAGCGTGGTGCGGCCCGGGGTTCCGATGCGCGGCATCGCGACGAAGAACACGACCGTCGCGACGGCCGCGCTCACCGCCACCAATCCCAGCGCGAGCTCCACGTTGCGCACCTCCCCCCTCCTCATTCTGCCTCGCCGCATCGACGGCGTCCGCGACGCGCCGTGCGGGTGCGGCGGCCCGCCATCGGGTCGCCTCGCGGCCACGGCGCGTCCATCCGCGACGAGCGCGAAGCTAGGCTCGACGAGTGAACGCCCCCGCCTTCCACCTCGAGTCCGTCGACGTCGACGACCCTCGTGCCGTGTACCTGCGTGGCATCCTCGACGACGATCTCGACGAGCGGTACCGCGAGGCCGACGCCGACGACACCCCCGAGTTCGCCGCGAAGCGGACCGCCGCGCTGGCCGTGCATCGCGAGCAGATCGTTGCGACACTGCTCGCGATCGACGCCGACGACAGCCCGATCGGCCACGTGATGCTGCGGCGCCTCGGCGACGAGTGGGAACTCAAGCGCCTGATCGTGCGCGACACCGCCCGTCGGCGCGGCGTCGGGAGAGCACTGACCGCCCAGGTCGTCGACCTCGCCCGCCGCGGCGGCGCGTCCCGCGTGATCCTGCAGAGCGGCAGGATGCAACCCGAGTCGCTGCGCATGTACGCCGCGTCGGGCTTCACCCCCATCCCGGTGTACGAGCCCTACATCGAGACGATGCCGCGCTCGCTGTGCTTCGAGTACGTGTTCTGACCCGCAGACCCTCCGCCCGCGCGCGACGAGTGTCCACGACACGCCGCCTCGACTCCGCGGGGCACGGCGTTTCCTGGACACTCGACGGGGCAGGGTCGTTACGTCCCCACCACACGGAACGCCCCCGTCGCCACCGCCACCCCGAGCGCCGCAGCGACGAGCAGCGCCGCTGAACCGACGGCGACGGCATCCCGAGCCGAGAGGGTCGAGGGCCGCGCCCACGTGCGCGCGACGTCGGCGCCGAATCCCCGGGCCTCCATCGCCGTGGCGAGCTTCGTTCCGCGGCGCACCGCGAACACCAGCAGCACGAAGGCCATCGAGAAGAACCGCCGCAGCGCGCCGCGATCGCCCACGCCGCGCGCGCGACGGGCGAGGGCCATCGTTCGCCAGTCGTCGACGAACAGCCCCACCGTGCGCGCTCCCGCGAGCACGCCGAGCACGAAGCGACTCGGCAGTTTCGCCACCTGCGCGAGCGCATCGGCGAGTTCCGTGGGGTCGGTGCGGGCGAAGAGCAGGATCATCGGCAGCGCCAGCACGATCACGCGCACTAGCACCGCGACGCTGAGGGCGATCGACCCGTCGCTCACCGTGGCGAAGAGGAAGGTGCCGTAGACGGTCCCCTCGGGTCGGGCGTAGAGGAGCATGCTGATCGCCGCGACGGGGGCGAACACCAGCACGGGCACGAGCCGCCGGAGCACCACCGCGTACGACAGTCCGGTCAGCGGTACGCACAGCAGTTCGAGCACGAGGGCGGTACTCGCGCTCACCGCGTCGAGGGTGACCAGCAGCGGCACGGCCAGCACCAGCGCGACGAGCACCTTGGCGACCGGGTTGACCCCGTCGAGCCAGACGGCGCGTGGATGCGTCGGCATCCCGACCTCCGCCGCACTGATCGGGGCGCTCCCGCCGCTCACGCGACATCCCCCATGACCACGCGGTGCTGGCCCAGATGACGCACCACGTCGGCGTCGTGCGTGACGGCGACGACCGTGCGCCCGCGCGCGATCTCGCGCTGCAGCAGCGCGACGAGCTCGGTCCACCCCCGGCGGTCCTGGCCGAACGTCGGCTCGTCGAGCACGATGACCTCGGGCGAGGCCGCGAGAACGGTCGCCACCGACAGACGGCGCTTCTGCCCGCCCGACAGCGTGAAGGGGTTGGCGAGGGCGAGGGATGCCAGGTCCAACCGCTCGAGCAACTCGTCGACGATCGCGTCGACCTCCGCGGCCGACCGCTTGAGCGCACGCGGGGCGACGGCGAGTTCGTCGCGCAGGGTCGAGGCGAGGAACTGGTGCTCGGGCTCCTGGAAGACCGTGCCGATGCGCGTCAGCAGCTCCGTCGACCGCCAGCGCGACGGCCGCGTGATCCCGCGGGCGGCGAGGGATGCCGCGGCGGTCACCTCACCGTCGAGTTCGGGCAGCAGGCCCGCGAGCGTCAGCGCGAGCGTCGACTTCCCGGCGCCGTTGGGCCCCGTGACGACGGTGCCCGCGCCGGAGGGGATCGCGACCTCGAGCCCGGATGCCACGACCGCGCGCTTCTCGCGCCCGATCGACAGCGCCCGCGTCGACAGCACGGCATTTTCCCCTCCCCCCGCGGCGGGAAGCACGGGCAGGTCGACCGGGCGCCCCGGTACCCACACCCCCGCGGCGGCGAGGGCATCGCCGTGCTCGGCGAAGACGCGGTCGGGCGGACCGTCGGCCAGCACGCCGCCGCCCGGGGCGAGCACCACCACGCGCGTCATGAGGTCCGCCCACACGGCGGTGCGGTGCTCGATGAGCACGAGGGTCGTCCCCTCGCTCTCGACCACCCGCTCGACGGCGGTGCGCACCTCGGCGACGCCCACCGGATCGAGGTTGGCCGTGGGCTCGTCGAGCAGCAGCAGCCCCGGGCGCATCGCGAGCACGCCGGCCAGGGCGAGACGCTGCTTCTGCCCGCCCGAGAGCGCCTTGGTCGGGCGGTCGAGGGGAACGGCGAGCCCGACGGATGCCACGGCCTCGGCGACCCGCGCCCGGATCTCGGCCGCGGGCACACCCAGGTTCTCGCAGCCGAAGGCGACGTCGTCACCGACCTTCGACAGGACGATGCCCGACTCGGGGTCCTGCAGGACGAGGCCGATGCGGCCGCGCTGGGCCTCGGGCGCCTGTCCGTCGACGACGATGCGACCGGTCGCCTCACCCTCGTCGCTGCCGCCGAGGAGCCCCGCGAGGCCGGCGAGGAGAGTCGATTTGCCGGCGCCCGAGGCACCGAGCAGCAGCACCCGCTCCCCCGGTTCGATGCGCAGGTCGACCCCGCGCGTCGCGGGCAGCCGGCGACCGGCGTAGCGCCAGCCCCACCCCTCGACGTCGACGCGTGCGGGATGCGCCATCAGACGTCGCGGCGTGCTTCCCGCCCCGCGGCGAATCGGCTCAGGGCGCCCGTGGCCGCGAGCGCGCGCACGAGGAACCAGCCCACCACTCCCGCCAGCACGGCGCCCGAGACCACGAGCGTGCCGAGGTAGATGAGGTTGAACTCGAGCGACTTGACGATGTTCGGCGTCAGGAACAGCTCCAGCACCCACGCGCCGATCCCCGCGCCGGCGCCGGCGAGCATCGCGACCGGGAGCGTGAAGCGCAGGTAGAGGAAGGCGAGGAAGATCAGCTCCGCGCCGAGGCCCTGCGCGAGACCCGAGAAGATCGTGGTGATGCCCCAGACGTTGCCGATGAGGGCCGAGACGATCGCCGCGATCAGCTCGACGAGCAGCGCGGCACCGGGCTTGCGGATGATGAGGCCACCGACGACGCCGCCGAGGAGCCAGATGCCCACGGCGATCCCGCCGAGGCCGGGGGTCACGGCATCCATGGCTCCGAACCAGATGCCGCCGACGGTGTTCCACCCCCAGAACACCAGGCCGATCGCGACGCCGAGGACGGCGGCGACGACGATGTCGACGACCCGCCAACGGAAACGGTCGGGGGTGAGCGCGGCCGTCCGGGGGGCCGTGCGGGCAGACGTGGACGTGTGCATGTGATCTCCTCCCTGCGCCGGCATGATCCGGATCAGGTTCGACGGTCGAAGCGTGGATTCGCTTCCTCTCAGCCCGGCTCACCGGACTCCCGTGGTTGTGCTGAAGAGTATAGACAGGCGGCCGGGGTAGCGTGGGCGGGTGCACGAGCAGATCCCGGCCACGAGGCGCGCACCGCGCGATCCGGCCGAGTCGTCGCTCGAGAGCCCGACGGATGCCGAGAGCCCGGCGGGCGCCGACGTCACGGACGCTCCGGCGAACGCTGACGCCGCGACCGCCTCGGAACCCGCACCGGCGCCGTCCGTTCCGGGAGCCGACCCGGCGCCGTCCGTTCCGGGAGCCGACCCGGCGCCGGCAGTCCCGGGAGTCGCCCCGGCGCCGGACGCGCCGACGACCATGCCCGCCCCTGCGCCGACGGCTGCTGCTCCGACGTCCGCCGACGCCCCCGTCCTGCTCGGAGCCCTGTCGTGGGTCGATCCGGGCGAGGCGTCGGCGCCGCGTCCGTCGCCGACCTTCGTCGTGTCGGGCGCGACGAGTCGACAGGCCGACCTGCTCTCCGGCGCGCGTCGCCGACGACTCCGGCCCGCCACGGTCGTGCCCCCGGTGCTGCTCGTGCTCATGCTCGCCGCGTACGTCGCCACGACCCTGCTGTGGCCGCTGAACGCCGTGCAGCCCACGACCCGCGCGGTCGCGGTCGAGCCCGCGGCGGCGCCCGCGGCGCAACCGGCGTGGCCCGCCGACGGAGAGGCGGCGATCGCGATCGACGGCGTGCCCGGCACCCTGTCGTCGGCGGCGAGCGCGCCCGAGTCGATCGCGAGCATCACGAAGGTGGTCACCGCGCTCGTGGTGCTCGACCGCCTGCCCCTGGCACCCGGCGAGCAGGGCAAGACGTACGCCTTCACCCAGGCCGACAGCGCCGACTACTGGCAGTACCGCGCCCGCGGCGAATCCTCCCTCGACGTGCCCGTCGACGGAAGCCTCACGCAGCTGCAGATGCTGCAGGGCATGCTGATCGCCTCGGCGAACAACTACGCCCAGCGCCTGGCATCCGATCTCTTCGGTACGGATGCCGCGTTCTCGGCCGCCGCGAACACCTACCTCACCGAGCGGGGCATCGACGGCATCACGATCGTCAACCCCACGGGCATCGAAGCGGGGAACACCGCGACGCCCGCGGCCCTCATCGCGCTCGCCGAACGGGCCCTGGCCAACCCCGTGATCGCGGAGATCGTGCGCACCCCGGAGTTGACCCTGCCGGGTGCGGGCACCTTCAAGAACGGCAATGCGCTCCTGGGCGATCCCGGCGTGGTGGGGGTCAAGACCGGCACCCTCGATGCGTGGAACCTCCTGACCGCGAAAGACATCACGGTCGCCGGGACGACGGTCCGGGCTTACGCGGCGGTGCTCGGCCAGCCCGGACCCGACACGCGCAACCAGGCCACTCGCGACCTCTTCACGCGCCTCGAGGAGGAGCTGCAGCCGAGCCCGTCCGTGACCGCGGGAACCGTCGTCGGCAAGGTCGAGACGCTCTGGAGCGACGACATCGATCTGGTCACCGCCGACGACGCGACCGTGGTGCTGTGGAACGGCGCCAGCGCGCAGACCTCCACGCGCTTCGATCTCGGCGAAGCACGCGACGAGGGCGAGACGGTCGGGGCCTTCACGGCGACCGGGCCGGTCGACGCGTCCACCGTCGACGTGCGACTCGCGGCGGAGATCGAGCCGCCGAGCCCGTGGTGGCGTCTGACCCATCCGCTCGACCTGTTCGGGGTGAACGACTGACCCATGCAGTTCTCTGTGGATGCCGAATCGCCCACCCCGCCGTACGAGCAGGTGCGGGCGCAGGTGATCGCCGCGATCGATGACGGTTCCCTCGTCGCGGGGACGCGCCTGCCGCCGGTCCGCACCCTCGCCGCCGAGCTGGGCCTCGCCGCCAACACCGTCGCCCGGGCGTACCGCGAGCTCGAGGAGGCCGGGTACGTCGAGACCCGCGGTCGCGCCGGCACGATCGTCCGCGGCGGCGACGCGGCGACGACGCGCGCCGCTCAGGCGGCGAAGACGTACGCCGATACAGTCCGGGGTCTGGGCGTCTCGCCGACGGACGCGGTGGCTCTGGTGCGCGCGGCCCTCGGCGCGGGGTGAGGGCGCGGGGTTTCGTCGCGGCGATGGGGTGGTCGGCGGTTGCGCATCCGGGCGGCGCTCGGTGGGCGACGGAGCCGTCGCCGGTCGCGTGAGGAGCGGCGATGCCACGGTCGGGAGCTCGGTGGGCGGTCCGTCCGGGCTGCGATGCGGTAGACGGCCGAGGAAGCCGGGCAGCGACCCCTCCTCCCCAACCCAGCGCTCGAGCGATCTATCCACAGAAGAGCCTCTTGACCTGGGGTAATGTCGGAGGTTCCCGGTAGCATGCACACATGCACGATGAGACCTCCCCCTCGACCTCGGACGGGCCGGCGCGGCCCCTGTCCGCGGTGCTCGACGAGGTCGTGCGAGCAGGAAAGAGCCTGGCGGCCGCCGAAGTCGCCCGCACCCGCGCCCTCGCCGAAGCCGGGCACCTCGCCCTCGACGTGATGGCCGGCCAGCGCGCCTCGTCGCGTGCGGCCGATTTGGCGCTGCGCGAGATCGCGTCGGAACTCGCCGCGGCCGAGAGCCTCTCCGATCGGTCGCTCCAGCGTCAGATCATCCGCGCGATGACCCTGGTCGACGACTATCCCGCGACCCTCGCCGCATGGGAGGCGGGCCTCCTCCGTCGCACCCACGCGCACGTCATCGCCGACGTCGGCGGCGAGATCCCGCCCGACACGCGAAGCGAGCTCGACAGGCTCGCCGTCGCACTTGCACCCGGGCTCAGCCCCGGCCGGCTCCGCTCCCGCCTGGCCGTGCTGGCGGAGCAGCTTCACTCCACGACCCTCACCGAACGTCACGCGCGCGGGTGAGAGACCCGCGGCGTACGCGTCGTCATGGGGGACGACGGCATGTCCGATCTCATCGCCACCCTTCCCACGGTCCTCGCCGTCGGCATCCATGACCGACTGACTCAGCAGGCCCGCGCCGTCATCGATCATCGCGATGCGGGTACCGCCCCCGTGCCGACCGCTCCCGCCGACGAGCGCACCACCGCGCAGCTGCGCGCCGACATCCTCGCCGATCTCCTCCTCACGGCGGCCCCCGAGGTCGACCCCACCCGCGGGGATGACGGCCCGGGAACCCTCGGCGCCATTCGCGCGCGCGTGCAGGTGGTGGTGCCCGCACTCAGCATCCTCGACCCCGGCACCGAGAACGCCGATCCTGCTCACTTGGTCGGGCACGGACCCGTCGACGCGCACACCGCCCGCACGCTCGCGGAGTCCACAGCCACCCCGTGGGACCGCGTCCTCACCCACCCCGTCACCGGCGCCGTGCTCCACACGGACACATATCACCGCACGTCTGCGATCGACCGCCACCTCCGGGCGCGTGACCGGCACTGCCGGTGGCCCGGCTGCATCGTGCCCGCCGCCCGCTGCGAGGTCGACCACACCGTCGACCATGCTCTGGGCGGCCCCACCGCCGTCGCCAATCTCGCCCATCTGTGCCAGCGCCATCACACGCAGAAACAGTTCACGCGCTGGAAAGTGCGACAACTCCCCGGCGGAGTCCTCGAGTGGACCTCGCCGACCGGCCGTACGTACACCGACGAACCGTTGCCCTATTCCCCCGCGGTCCGTTTCCTTCCCGACGACCTCGCGCCACCCGATCCGGATGAGGCTCCCGCGCCGTTCTGACGGCCACCTCCCGCAACCGTCCCACCGTCGGCCGGTTCGACGAACGCGCCCGCGAGCGTCCTGATCGCTGCTTCCCTCACGCCGCGCTCATCCCCTGCCGCGGCACGGAGACGCACGCCACGACCTCGACGCACCACACCCCGCCGCCCACACGCACCATCCGACACCACCCCGTTGTCGGGCCTGCAGAAAGCCCACGCCCCACCATCCGACCTCGCCCCCGTCGCCCGACATCGCAATGGCCCCCACCCGGCGACTCGACACCACACCCGGTTCGCCCTCGCGGCTCCGACATCGCTCACCGTCGCGTCCTCCGCTCCCGCGGAGCCCCGCCCCCGGCGCACCGACGGCGTAACCTGCGTCCATGCCCCTCGCCCTCGTCACCGGCGCCGCGCGCGCGAACAGCATCGCCGCCGGGATCATCCCGCGCCTGCACGCCGACGGGTGGGACGTCGTGACCAGCGAGATCGATTCCGGCGACTATCCGTGCGACCTCGCCGACTCCGCGGCACCCACGCAGCTCGTCGAGCGCGTCTCGGGCGAACGCGGGCCGATCCACGCCCTCGTCCTCAGCCACGCGCACGGCGTCGAGTCCGGCATCCTCGACACCACGGCAGAGAGCTTCGACCGCCACGTCGCCGTCAACGCGCGCGCGACCCTCCTGATGATCGCCGCGTTCGCCCGGCAGGTGGACGACACGGGAGGGGCGATCGTCGCGTTCACCAGCGACCACACCACCGGCAATCTCCCCTACGGCGCCTCGAAAGGCGCGCTCGACCGCATCGTCATCTCGGCCGCGCGCGAGCTCGGACCCCGCGGCATCTCCGCCAACGTCGTCAATCCGGGGCCGATCGACACCGGCTGGATGGACGACGAGACCCGCGACGGCCTGGCCGGGTACCACCCGCTCGGGCGCTTCGGCACTCCCCGCGACATCGCCGCCGTGACGGCGTTCCTGCTGTCCGACGCCGGCCGGTGGGTCAGCGGGCAGCTTTTGCACACCGACGGCGGGTTCTCCGCCCGGTTCTGAACCCCGCGCACCGCAGCGCGCAGGAGGGTCCGCGCTCGCAACAGCGCCGGCGAACCCGCACGCGGGCACCCCCGCTGCACGAGTGGTGCAGCACACACCGGGAGGCGACCCGCGCGGCGCGAGCGGCGCAGCACATACCGCCATGCGACCCCCGCTGCACGATCGGCGCCGCACACACCGGGAGGCGACCCGCGGCGCAACGGGCGTCAGCGCGCGCGAGCAGCCGGCACCGACCACCCACCACGACCGACCGCGCCCCGCGCGGCCCACCCGTGAACCCCGTCCACCCCCTGTGCTAGCGTCGCCCGCAGTGACACGGGGTGCCCGCCAGGGCTGAGAACACACCCGTCGAACCTGATCTAGTTCGTACTAGCGAAGGGATGTCGCGAATGGTCGTTCGCACGTCGTCGTCTCCGTCCACCCCCGCAGGGCCCGCCCCCGCCGAGAGCCTCGAGGCCCTTCGTCGGACCGCTCCGCTGACGCAGTGCATCACGAACGCGGTGGTGACGAACTTCACCGCCAACGCACTGCTCGCCCTCGGCGCCGCCCCCGCCATGTGCGACATCCCCGGCGAGGCAGGTCTGTTCGCGGGCGTCGCGGGCGGAGTGCTGGTGAACCTCGGCACCCCGACCGCCGAGCAGCGGGATGCCGCCCGCGAGGCCGTGGGCGCCGGCACCCCGTGGGTGCTCGACCCCGTCGCCGTCGGCGCCCTGCCGGTCCGCACCGCCCTCGCCCGTGAGCTGCTCGCCGCACGGCCGGCGATCATCCGCGGCAACGCCTCCGAGATCCTCGCCCTCGCCGGATCGGGAGCGGGCGGCCGCGGCGTCGACGCGACCGACTCACCCGACGACGCCCTCGAAGCCGCCCGAGCCCTGGCGCGGGAGACGAAAGCGACCGTCGCCGTGTCGGGAGAGGTCGACCTCATCGTGGATGCCGAGCGCACAGTGCGCGTGATCGGCGGCAGTGTCCTGCTCACCCGGGTCACCGGCGGCGGCTGCGCCCTCGGCGCGGCGATGGCGGCCCTCTCGGCGGTGACGGCACCGTTCGATGCGGCGATCGCCGCGAGCGCGGTCTGGGCGATCGCGTCGGAGCGGGCGGCATCCGTCTCCCGCGGTCCGGGGTCGTTCGCCGTCGCCTTCCTCGACGAGCTGGCCGCGCTCGAGCCGTCCGACCTGCGATCGGTCGGCATCGCGACGGAACGAGCCGACACCGTCGAGACAGGGGTCCGACGATGACCCGCGACCTCTCGCTGCACCTCGTCACCGATCATCGCGTGCCCTTCGCCCGACTGCGCGGCATCGTCGATGCTGCGGTCACCGCGGGGGTGACCGTCGTGCAGCTGCGCGACAAGATCGCCACGGGCGGCGAGCTGTTCGCGCGCGCCCTCGACCTGGCCGACGTCGTCGCCGGGCGGTGCGCGTTCGTGGTCGACGACCGCCTCGACGTCGTGCTCGCCGCCCGCGACCGCGGGGCGCGGGTCGACGGCATCCATCTGGGGCAGAGCGACCTGCCGGTCGACGCCGCCCGCGCGCTGCTCGGCCCCGACGCCCTCATCGGGTGGACCGCGAACACGCCCGCCCATCTCGCGGCCGCCGCCGCGCTCCCCGCCGACACCGTGGACTACCTCGGCGTCGGGGTCATCCGCGCCACCGCCACCAAACCCGACCACCCGCGCCCGCTCGGCGTCGACGGGTTCGCCGCGCTCGCGGCATCCACTCCCGTGCCCTGCGTGGCGATCGGCGGGATCGGCGTCGACGACGTCGCCGCTCTGCGGGGCGCGGGGGCGGCCGGCGTGGCCGTCGTGTCGGCGGTGAGCGGCGCCGACGATCCCGGCGCGGTCGTCCGCGACCTCCGCGATGAGTGGGAGGCGGGAGCGTGAGCCCGCGCGTCCTGAGCATCGCCGGCACCGACCCGACGGGCGGCGCCGGCGTGCAGGCCGACCTCAAGTCGATCGCCGCCTTCGGCGGCTACGGCATGGCCGCGGTCACGGCGCTCGTGGCGCAGAACACCCGAGGCGTGCGCGAGGTGCACGTGCCGCCCACCGCGTTCCTCGACGCGCAGCTGCGCGCGGTCAGCGACGACGTCGAGATCGACGCGGTCAAGATCGGCATGCTCGGCTCCGTCGAGGTCGCGGCGACCGTCGAGGGCTGGCTCGCCGAGGTGCAGCCGCCGATCGTCGTGCTCGACCCGGTCATGGTCGCCACCAGCGGCGACCGCCTGCTCGACCCCGACGCCGAAGAAGCCGTGCGCGCCCTCTGCCACCGAGCGCACCTCGTCACCCCCAACCTCCCCGAGCTCGCCGTGCTCGTGGGGGAGCCGCGCGCCGCGTCCTGGGACGCCGCCGTCGCTCAGGCGCAGCTTCTCGCCGAGCGCTCCCGCACGACCGTCCTGCTCAAGGGCGGCCACCTCGACGGAGAGCAGAGCCCGGATGCCATCATCGACGGCTCGGGCGTGCATCCGGTCGCCGGACCCCGCGTCGACACCCGGCACACCCACGGCACCGGCTGCTCGCTGTCGTCGGCCATGGCCACCCTCGCCGCCCACGGCCTGTCGTGGCCGGATGCCCTGACCCGCGCGAAGCGCTGGCTGACCGGCGCGCTCGAGCACGCCGAGGCGCTGCACGTCGGCCACGGCAACGGCCCGATCGACCACCTGCACGAGCTGCGCCCGCACATCGACCTCGGCCGGTCGTGGAGTGCCGAGCGGTGGGATGCCACGGCCCGAATCCGCGCCGACGTCGACGCCTGCGCCTTCGTACGGGGCCTGGCATCCGGCACCCTCGATCGCGCGGCGTTCGCCTGGTACCTCGGCCAGGATCTGCTCTACCTCCGCGAGTACGCGCGCGTCCTCGCCCGCGCCGCGGCCCTCGCGCCCACGGTCGACGAGCAGCGCTTCTGGGCCGCGGCGTCGGTGTCGTGCCTGGCCGAGGAGGCGGAGCTGCACCGCTCGCACGTCGACCCCGCGGGTCTCGAGCCCGCGGCATGCACCCTCGACTACACCGACCACCTGCACGCCGCGTCGAGCACGGGCTCGTACGCGGTGCTCGTGGCGGCGATCCTCCCCTGCTTCGTGCTGTACACCGACATCGGTGCGCGCTGGCGCGGAACATTCGGCCCCGACCACGCCTACGCCGATTGGCTCACCGCCTACGGCGACGAGGTGTTCGCGGCGTCGTCGGCCGAGGCGGCGGGGATCGTGGATGCCGCCGCGCGAGCGGCATCCCCCGCCGTCCGTTCCGCGATGGCCGCGGCCTACGACCGCTCGATGGCCCTCGAGCGGGCGTTCTTCGAGGCGCCCCTGCGCTGACCCCGCTCGCGCGAGTCGCCACGTTCTGTCGCTTCGGACGGGCCGGTGGCGACGATTCCCGGCGACTCGCGCGGCGGCGGAGGGTCAGCCGCTCTTGCGACGGAACTCGCGCTTCGTCACGGCCGCGTGCGTGCCCTGGACGGCGGAATGACCGTCGAGGTGCGCCTGGCCCGACCGCTGCTGACCGTTCTTCTTCGCGAGCGCCTCTTGGAACTTGCGCTTCATCTCGGCGGATGCCGTGGCATCCGAGGTCTCATCGGTACTCATGCCCCCACCCTAGGCACGCTCCGCAACACGGACCACCGGTCAGACGTGGCGGACCCGCTGCTGCAGACGCGTGCGGATGTCGAACAGCTCGGTGCCGCCCACCTCGCGCGCGCCCGTGATGCCGCGACGCAGCAGCGTCGTCAGCGCGCTGCGCGTGACCAGCGCGACGGGGGTTCCCCGCACCTTGCCGAGCTCCGTGATCGCGTCGAACACGTCGTCGTCGGGCAGGACGACGATCGCCCCGCTGAAGCGCACCCCCGCGGAACGCGCGATGACGCGGGCGCGGGAGACGAGCTCCGTGACCGGCGCCCCGATGACGTTCGGACCGGTGATCTCGCCCCGGCGTACCCCGACCGGGCCGCCGAAGTCTTCGCTGAGCAGGGCGTACAGGCCGCTCGGGCCGAGCACGAGGTGGTCGATCTTCTGCTCCGGATCCACCCCGTCGCGGTCGGCGAAGACGTCGTGCCACACGGTGTACCCCATGCCGAGCTCCGACACCAGGCGCGCGGTCTCCTCTTCGGCGAGCGCATCCGCGAGGATGTGGCGGATCTCCGGCGGCGCCGAGCGCACGAGCGCCGGGTCGTAGGGGTCGGCGATGTCGACGCCGCGCCCGACCCACTCGCGGATCAGGTCGAGGTAGCGCTCACGCCGCCAGCCGCCCGGCTGGCCGTGCGACCGCGCGCGCGGGCGGGTGTCCGCGGGACGGGAGGGCGTGGATGCCGTCGGCGCGCCACCCCAGTCCCCGGTCGTCGCCGCTCCTTGGCCCCGGTCGTAGGCGCTGCGCGCCTCGGGCGTGCCGACGAGCTCCCATGCCCGCTGCACCTGCACGAACAGGGCGGCGTCGCCGCCGGTGTCGGGGTGCGTCTCGCGCAGGCGCACCCGGTAGGCGCGGCGCAGGCCCTCGTCGTCGACATCGGCCGCGACGCGGAGCACCTCGTATGCCGAGGACGACATAGGACTGTCGAACACGTGCGTCATCCGTTCCGCCGCGGGGCGCGGCGCTTCTCAGGCTAACGCGCCGCGCCTGTGCGGGATCCGTGCGCCCGGGGGCGGCTCCGGCGCGGGCGCCGCGCGTACGCCGCCGCGTCGCGACTCGACAGGGCCAGCAGCACGAGGATGTCGAGGCTCAGCGTCAGCAGCGTGGTGCGCACGGTGATCTCGAGCCCCAGCTCCCACCAGCCCACGAAACTCGCGCTGATCGAACCGACCGAGATGAGCATGACGAGCACGCGCGACAGGTTGCCCCCGACCAGGATCCGGATGCCGAGCACCACCTGCACCACGAAGAGGGCGCCCATGACGCTCAGGAAGACCGCGGTGCCGATACCGAGGTCGGCGAACGCGGCGAGCTCCGGGTCGGTCGACGCGCTCGCATCGCCGCTGGCGGCGCCGGCGATCTGCTGCAGCCACGGCGGGAGCGAGAACGCCACGCTCACCGCCCAGAGGGCCCCCGCGATGGCGCGGAGGAGGACGAGCACCGCTCCCGCGACGGTCGCGGTGGGGCGGTGCATCGCGGCATCCCCCGCCGTGGGATCCAGAGGCGGCTCGAAGGCCACGCGTTTGCGCGGATGCCGCTGCTCGTTCACGGTGTCCGCTCCCCACCGACCGCCGAGACGGCTCGCACGTCGATGATGGGCAGGTCGCCGTCGGTGGTGATGCTGTCTCCGCCGCCGTTTCGCGAGTGGTATCCGGTCGAGAAGTCCCGGATGACGTCGACCTCCACCCCGCGGACCCCGGCGACGCTGCCCACGATGTGGTCCCTCTCGATGTCGGTGTCGGCATCGATCCGGTGGGTCACCTGCAGCGTGAACAGCGAGAGGCCGACCGCGCGATCGAAGGTGCCGGCGGCCAGCCAGTCGACGCGGCGTCCACCCGGGAGGAGCCATCCGTCGGGGCATCGCCACAGGCGCACGTGGTGCCGCTGCGCGGGGGATCCGGCGACCTCCTGCTGATACGCGAGATCCTGCACGTGCCCGAAGAGGAACAGCGGGCTGACCGGCGCACGCGGATAACTGCGCCGTCGCAGGGTCGAGCTGATGATCTGCCACGAGGAGCGCAGGGTGACCGGATCGGCGGCGATCCAGCCGGCGTCCGCCAGCACGTCCTCGATCTGCTCCCGTTCGCCCAGGAAAGCCAGGTTGACGGGGTCGCCCAACAGCCCGTCGGACGTGCGCGTACGCCCCATGAAGTAGTCGGGGACGTAGATGGCGGTGAGGATGCGATGCAGCCGCGGCAGCACGAGATAGGCGAGCAGCACCCAGAAGGCGATCGCCATCGCGATGCCGGCCCATCCGAGCGAGAACGACTCGGTGAAGCTGAGATACGCGAGCCAGAACGCGGCGAGACCGGCGAAGACGAAGAAGAACCCGTCGAGGGCTCGACCTAACGACCAGCGGCGCCGCGGAGGGGTCATCGCCGGCGCGATCCCGGCCGCCGGCGCGTCACCACAGCGCCGGCTCCGGCTCATAGGCGAAGGCCTCCGCCACGCGACCACTCGGCAGCTCCTCGAGCCGCGCGGGCGTCCATCGCGGCGTGCGGTCCTTGTCGACGACCTGCGCGCGGATCCCTTCGACGAGGTCGGGTTGCGTGAACGCGAACCACAGCACGAGGCCGTACTCCTGCGCGAGGGCGGCGCGCAGGGAGGGCAGCTCGCGCGCGCGACGCACGGCCTCGAGCGTCACCGCCACCGCCGTCGGGGCGGACGCGGCGAGGAGGTCGGCGGTCTCGCGCGCCTCGGGCTCGGGCCGTGCCCGCAGGCGGTCGATGATCGCCGGCACGTCGGCGGCGGCGAAGGCGTCGTCGATCCACTCCCGCGCCGCGATCAGGCGCGACGGCTCCGGACTCTCGTCGAACAGCAGCACGAGCTCCGTCGGACTCGAGGGGTCGGCCCGGTTCTCCAGCGCCTCGTAGAGCGCCTCGAGGTGGGCGGTGGGCACCATGTGGTCGGCGAATCCCGCGTACAGCGCGTCGGCGGCATCCATCGTTGCGCCGGTCAGGGCCAGGTACTCGCCGAGGCGGCCGGGGGCACGGGCGAGCAGCCACGAGCCGCCCACGTCGGGAGTGAAGCCGATGCGCGTCTCGGGCATGGCCAGGCGCGAGCGCTCGGTGACGATGCGGATGGCGGCGTGACCGGCCAGTCCGATGCCGCCGCCCATGCAGACGCCGTCGGCGATCGCGATCACGGGCTTGCGCGACGTGGCGATGCGGTGGTCGAGGGCGTACTCCTCGCGGAAGAAGGCGTGCACCTCGTCGACGCGTCCGGCGGTGACCATCTCGTGCAGCGCGCGCACGTCACCACCCGCGCAGAAGCCCCGGTCGCCGGCGCCGTCGAGCAGGATGACGTCGACGTCGGTGTCGCGCTCCCAGCGGTCGAGCGTGACGTTCAGCGCACGGATCATCTCCAGGTCGAGGGCGTTGATCGCGCGGGGCTTGTTGAGGGTGAGGTGGCCGAGGCCGCGACGACCCCCCACGAGGACGCTGTCGTCTGCGGATCGTTGTGCGTGCACGGTGCCACGTTACACACGCCGCCAGATGGGTTTTCGGCCCCGGATCGGGGAAGATGGACGGAACGCCCACCGAACGAGAGGTGCCGAATGCCCGACGGACAGGTGCTGGAGCTCGCCGGCCTCACCAAACGCTTCGGAGCGGTCTCGGCGGTCGATGATCTCTCCGCCCGGATCGAGCCGGGTCAGGTCACCGGGTTCCTCGGGCCGAACGGCGCCGGCAAGACCACCTCGCTGCGCATGCTGCTCGGGCTCGTGCGCCCGACGTCGGGGACCGCCACGATCGGCGGCAAGGCGTTCGCCGACCTCGATTCCCCCCTGCAGACGGTGGGCGCGGCTCTCGAGGCGTCGAGCTTCCACCCCGGCCGATCGGCCGCGAACCACCTCAAGGTCTACGCCCGCGCCGCGAACCTGCCCACCACCCGCATCGACGACGTGTTGGGACTCGTCGGTCTCGCCGACGTGGCCGGGCGCCGCGTCGGCGGCTTCTCACTCGGGATGCGCCAGCGTCTGGGGTTGGCGACGGCACTGCTGGGCGACCCCGGCGTGCTGGTGCTCGACGAGCCGTCGAACGGTCTCGACCCCGAGGGCATCCGCTGGATGCGCTCCCTGCTGCGCCATCTCGCCGAAGAGGGACGCACGGTGCTCATCTCCTCGCACCTGCTCGCCGAGGTGCAGCAGACCGTCGACGCGCTGCTGATCATCTCGCGCGGCCGCCTCGTGTTCCAGGGCGGTATCGAAGACCTCGCCGACCCCGACGAGTACGCCACGGTGGTCGACTCGCCCGATCGCGCCGCGCTGTCGCGGCTGCTCGACGAGCGGGGAATCGACTACCAGCTGCTGCGCAACGGCTTTACGATCCGCCATCACGAACCGGTGGAGATCGGCGGCCTGGCCGCCGCTGCGGGCATCGCACTGTCGAACCTGCAGAGCAAGGGCGCGAGCCTGGAGGACATCTTCCTCGAACTCGTGAGCGGCGCGCGCGTGCACGCGAGCGCCGGGGGAACGTCGATCCCGACGACGGATGCCGCCTCCGCGACGGCCGGCGACGGGGCAGCGCCCGAGCCGGTCGCCGCGGCCGCGGACGTCCCGACACCGGCGGACGCCCCCACGACCGCGCCGGCGCCCGAGCACGAGGTGCCCGTGCACGCGGCGCCCTCCGCCGAGGACCGCGTCGCCGACGAGCCCCGCCCGTCGACGGCGCTGGTCGCGGTCATCGCCCCCGTCGCGGCCGCTCCCGCCCGCACCGAGGCTGACGACATCCCCCGCCCCTCGTACGCCGTCGCCTCCACCGGGGTGATCGACATCGTTCCGGTGGGAGTCGCGCACGGCGGCGAGACGCCCGACGACGACCACCTCGTCCGTCACGAGCAGGAGGTGTCGCGATGACGCTCCTCGCCGCCACGCGCTCCGAGTACACCAAGCAGTTCACCACCGCCGGCTGGTGGGTGCTGGGCATCGTGCTCATGGTCTACGTCGCCTTCACCGCGGGCCTGCTCGCCTTCGTCTTCGGCGGCGTGGCCTCGGGGCGCCTCTCCGGCGGCACGGGTCCCGCGATGTCGGCCGACGGCGTCCCCGCGCTCGTCTACAGCACGGCCTCCGCGGTCGGATACGTCTTCCCCCTGCTCATCGGCACCCTCATGGTGACCACCGAGTTCCGCCACAAGACGCTGACCCCCACGTTCCTCTCGACGCCGCGCCGCGGCGTCGTGCTCGGCGGCAAGTTCGTCGTCGGCATCCTGGTCGGCCTGCTCTACGGCATCCTGGGCTCCCTCGCCGCGATCGCGGCGGGCGCGGGCGTGCTGAGCATCTTCGGGATCGACGCGGAACTGGCCTCCTCCGACACGTGGGTGCTCGTCGGCCGCATGCTGCTGGCGTTCGCACTGTGGGCCGTGGTCGGCATCGGCGTCGGCACGGTCGTGCGCAACCAGGTCGCCGCGATCGTGATCGTGCTCGCGGTGACACTGTTCGTCGAACCGATCATCCGCACCCTGGGCGGAGTGGTCGACGGCTTCGGCGAGGTCGTGAAGTGGTTCCCCAGCGCCGCGAGCGACGCGCTCGTGGGGCAGACCATCTTCGGCGCGATGGGCACGGCGGGTGCAGACGCCCTCGAGTGGTGGATGGGCGGCCTCGTGCTGCTCGGCTACGCCGTGGTGCTGCTCGTGATCGGCCTGTTCACCACTTGGCGCCGCGACATCGACTGACCCGTTCCGAGCTGCGCTTTTTGTCGGCCCAGCCCGCAGCGGCGAGAATCAACCGTGCTCGATGGACCGGTGATCGCCGAGTGGCTCCCCGTCTCGGTGGCCGCTCTCATCCTGCTGCTCGCGGCGGCGGGTGTCGCCGGGTGGGTCGACGCGGTGGTCGGCGGCGGCGGCCTGATCCAGCTTCCCGCTCTCGTCATCGGCGTGCCGAAGGACGTCGCGACACCCTTCATTTTGGGCACGAACAAGCTGTCGTCGTTCTTCGGGACGCTCTCGGCCAGCTGGGTGTACCTCCGCCGCATCCGGGTGCAGCTCGTGCTCCTCGTGCCGCTGGTGGCGGGGGCGTACGCCGGTTCGACGGTCGGTGCGGCGCTGTCGCGTTTCGTCCCGCGCGAGGTGCTCACACCGATCGTGCTCGTGGCCGTGGTGGCCGTCGCGCTGTACACGTTGTTCAAGCCGAAGATGGGTCTCGAGCACGCCCCGCGCCACGACTCCCGGGCGGCCGTCGCCTGGCGGGCGGGGGCGATCGGTCTGCTGGTCGGGTTCTACGACGGCATCCTGGGTCCGGGCACGGGCTCGTTCTTCGTCATCCTCATCGTGGGCGTGCTCGGCTACGGGTTCCTGCAGGCCAGCGTGAACGCCAAGATCGCGAACCTCACGACGAATCTCGCGGCCCTCGCGGTGTACGGCGTGCACGGCGAGATCATCCTCGCGCTGGGCCTCGCCATGGCCGTGATGAACATCACCGGGGGTTTCATCGGCGCGCACATGGCCACGCGTCGCGGCAGCGGCTTCGTGCGCATCGTGTTCCTGGTGACGTTGTCGATCCTGATCGTCAAGCTCGCGTGGGACACCGTGGCGCAGTTCGCCGGCTGATCCAGCGCTTCGCGCAGCACCGGCCGCACCGGCCGCACCGATCGCACCGGCAGCACCGGCCGCACCGGCCGCACCGGCCGCACCGGCCGCACCGGCCGCACCGGCCGAGTGTCCAGGAAACCCGGACGGAACGGAATTTCGTCCGGGTGTTCTGGACACTCGGCGCGCATGTGCGCATGTGCGCGGGAGCGCCGGAAGAGCGGGGGATGCTCAGGCGACGATGTCGGCGACGTCCTCGGGCTCGGATGCGACGTCGAGGCGCAGCGCCTTCACCAGCGCCACCCCGTGCTTGGTGGTGAGCACCAGGCGCTCGAACTCGTCGTGACCGACGAGGTCGACGACCACACTGGGCTTGCGCCCCCGGATGATGACGAAGTCGTTGCCGCCGGCGGACTTCCACGTGCCGGCCCCGACGGCGACGGGGAGGTTGATCCCGGGGTTGGGCACCCCGCGGATCCAGGTCCATGCGTCGTCGGTCAGCTGCACCCGGTCGATGTGCTCCCGGGGGACGACGATGTTGGTCTTGCGGAACGACAGAGCCCGCTCGGTCGGCGAGAGCACGACCTCGAGCTGCGTCGAATCGAGCAGCAGGGTCACCATGCCATCCATCCTGCCAGCGTCGTGGTGCGTCGACCCGCCGGGCACCTCACAGGACGGCAACGATCGCCGGAACGGATGCCGGGACGCCACGCGCGCGACGGCCGCGGTCCCCCTCCCCCTCGGCCCCGATGTCGGAGCGGGGGGATAGCCTGGAGCGATGAGCACGGGCAGCGCTGCGCCGCGAGTCGCACCGGCCCGAGGCACCTCGATCGACGACCTGCTCGCGCGCGTGCGCACCGGTCACCGGCCCGACGTCGACGAGACGGAGACCCTCCTCGGGGCCGATCTGGACGTCCTTCTCCCGGTGGCCGCGGCCCTGCGCGACGAGGGTCTCGACCGGGCCGGCCGAGCGGGCGTCATCACGTATTCGCGCAAGGTGTTCGTGCCGCTCACGACGCTCTGTCGCGATCGGTGCCATTACTGCATCTTCGTCGACACCCCCGGCCAGCTCGCGCTGCTGCGCAAGCCCGCGTACATGACGCCCGAGCAGGTGCTCACGGTCGTGCGACAAGGCCAGGCCCTCGGGTGCAAAGAGGCGCTGCTCACCCTGGGCGACCGCCCCGAGGAGCGCTGGCCCGAGGCCCGGGCGTGGCTCGACGAGCACGGCTTCGCCTCGACCATCGACTACGTCGTGCACATCGCCCGCCTCATCACCACCGAGACCGGGATGCTCGTGCACGCCAACCCGGGAGTCATGCACCCCGACGAGCTTGCCGCGCTTCGACCGGTCTCCCCGTCGATGGGCATGATGCTCGAGACCACCTCCCGGCGCCTGTTCGAGGAGCCCGGGCAGGTGCACTTCGGCTCGCCCGACAAAGACCCGGACCTGCGCCTGAAGGTCATCGACGACGCCGGGGCCGCCGGCATCCCCTTCACCACCGGCATCCTCGTCGGCATCGGCGAGACCGTCCGCGATCGCGCGGAGTCGCTGGTCGCCCTCCGCGAGAGCGCCGACCGCCACGGCCACGTGCAGGAGGTGATCGTGCAGAACTTCCGCGCGAAGCCCCGCACCGCCATGCAGGGCGCCCCCGACGCCGACATGCGGGAGTACCTCGCGGCGGTCGCGGTCGCGCGGCTCGTGCTCGGGCCCGACATGCGCGTGCAGGTGCCACCCAACCTCTCCGATCCGCGCGAGCTCGGGCTGCTCGTCGCCGCCGGCATCGACGACTGGGGCGGAGTGTCACCGCTCACCGCCGATCACGTGAACCCCGAACGGCCCTGGCCCCACATCGACGACCTGGCCGCCTCCACCGCGACCCACGGCTACACGCTGCGCGAGCGTCTGACCGCGCACCCGGAGTTCGTGCGAGATGCCGAGACCTGGATCGACCCGGCCCTGCGTGCGCCCGTCCGGGCCCTGGCGGATGCCGCGGGCCTGGCCGCCGACGTGACTCCCACGGCCCCCACGGCCTCCTCCGCCCGCCCCGTGCCCACGCCCCGCACCGGCGCCGTCTCTCCCGACCCCGGCGTGCGCCGCCTCGCCGAGCGGGCGGCATCCGCCCCTCTCGCTCTCGACGACGCCGACTGGACCCGCCTGCTGCACGCAACGGGCGGTGAGCTCGACGATCTGACCGCGGTCGCCGACGACGCCCGCCGCTACACCGTCGGCGAACCGATCACGCTCGTGCGGAACCGCAACCTCACCTCGTCGGGGCTGCGCCGCGGCGGCCGCGCGGCACCGGGCGAGTTCGGCCTCGACGACGCCGCGGCCATCGCGGTGGATGCCGTCGACCTCGGTGCGACCGAGATCTGCATCCAGGGCGCACTGCCCGGCGACGAAGACCCCGCCGGGTACCTCGACCTCGTGCGGGCCGTGAAGGGCGCCGCCCCCGGCATCCACGTGCACGCCTACCGCCCCCTCGATGTGCGCGACCTCGCCGACCGAGGCGGTCTCGGCCTCGGCGGTGCCCTCGCCGCGATGCACGCCGCGGGGGTCGACACCGTGCCGGGGACGGGCGTGAAGGTGCTCAGCGAGCGCGTGCGCGGGCTCGTCGCCCCGGGCGATCTCGAGATCGACGCGTGGATCGAGACCATCACCGCCGCGCACCTCAGCGGTTTCCGGTCGACCTCGGTGCTCTTCTACGGGCACGTCGAGACGGCTGAGGAGCGCATCGCCCACCTGCGGCGCCTGCGCGAGATCCAGGACCGCACGCGCGGCTTCGCGGAGTTCGTGCCGATCCCCCTGCCCGGCGGCGACGTGCCGCCGGTGGCGGGGCGCGCGCCCGTCGACGAGCACCGGGCGATGGTCGCGGTGTCGCGGCTGCTGCTCTCGGGCAGCATCGCGCACGTGCAGATCCCGTGGACCCGCGTCGGCCGCGACACCGCTGCCGTGCTGCTGCGTTCCGGTGGCGACGACCTCGGCGGCACGCTCTACGACGGGCGGGTGCTGCCCGACACCGGGATCGAGCAGGGCCTCGAACTGCCCGTCCCCGCCGCCGAGCGCCTCGCGCGGAGCCTCATGCGGCCGTTCCGGCTGCGCACGACCGACTACCGCGTGACCGATGCCTCAGCGCCGTACGTCGTGACCAGCGGCGGCACGCGCTTCCCCCTCCCCGCCGACGCGAGCCGGACGCCCGATGAGACCCCCGCACCCGACGGAGCCCCCGCGTGAGAGTCGTCGACGTCGCGATCGTCGGCGCGGGCTTCGCCGGCCTCGCCATGGCCGGCGCTCTGCGGCGGGCAGGTCGCGACGACATCGTGCTGCTCGAACGCGCGTCCGACGTGGGCGGCACCTGGCGCGACAACACCTACCCCGGTGTCGCGTGCGATGTACCGGCCCATCTCTACAGCCTCGCCGCGCACCCGAACCCGGGATGGACCCGCACGTTCGCGGCGGGCGGTGAGATCCAGCGGTACCTGCGCGAGGTCGCCGAGCGCGAGAACCTCGGCGATCGCCTGCGACTGCGCACCCCCCTCCTCGGGGCGCGGTGGGATGCCGCCGACGCGGTCTGGCGGATCGACACCGGGGCCGAGCCCGTCGTCGCCCGCTCCCTGGTTCTCGCCTGCGGACGCCTGACCGAGCCGCACGTCGCCGCGATCGACGGACTCGAGTCGTTCGACGGTCCCCTGTTCCACTCGGCCCGGTGGGACCACGACGTCGACCTCACCGGAAAACGCGTCGCCGTCGTCGGCACCGGCGCGAGCGCCGTGCAGCTCGTCCCCGAACTCGCCCGCCGCGCCGCCCACGTCACGCTCTTCCAGCGCACCCCGGCGTGGATCGTGCCGCGCGGCGGCGACGAGATCCCGCTCGCCGAGCGCGAGCGTCTCGCCGCGCACCCCGGTGACCTCGCGCGCCTGCGGGCGGAGCTCTACGCCGAGGGCGAGCGGCGCTTCGCCTCCCGCTCGGGCGACGCCGTGGCATCCGCCGCCGCTCGGGAGGTCGCTCTCGCGCACCTGCACGCGCAGGTCGCCGACCCCGCGCTGCGCGAGGCTCTCACGCCCGACTACGCCTTCGGATGCAAGCGCGTCCTGCTGTCCGACGCGTTCTACCCCGCCGTCGCCTCGGATGCCGTGACCCTCGAGCCCACGGCGCTGGTGTCGGTCGAGGGCTCGGCGCTGACCGCCGCGAGCGGGACGCGCCACGACGCCGACGTGCTCGTGCTGGCGACCGGCTTCGCCTCGGCCCAGCAGCCCTACGCCGATCTCGTGCACGGCGAGGAGGGCACGCTCGCGGCGCACTGGTCCGACGGCATGACCTCGTTCGGCTCCACGGTGGTCACGGGCTTCCCCAACCTGTTCGTCTTGAACGGCCCCAACGCGAGCCTCGGCCACAACTCCGCGGTGCTCATGGCCGAGGAGCAGGCCGCCTACGTGGTGCGCGCTCTGTGCGAGCGCGACCGTCGCACCGATCGCGTGCTGCGAGTGCGCCCGGATGCCGAGGCGGCGTACACCGCCGAGATCGCCGAGGCCGCGGCATCCACCCCCTGGCTCACCGGCGGATGCCGCAACTGGTACGTCGACCACCGATCGGGGCGCCTGACACTGCTGTGGCCGGGTACGGTGCAGGCGTTCCACGAGAGACTGGCCGGCACCGACGGTTCCGAGTTCGTCGCGCCCGTGCGGGCGACCCTTCCCAGCGTCGACATCTAGAGGAGACAGCCATGACCATCCCCCTGCGTTTCGGTTACAAGGCCTCGAGCGAGCAGTTCGGCCCCAACGAGCTGCTCGAGTTCGGGGTGCTCGCGGAGAAGATGGGCTTCGACTCCGTCTTCCTCTCCGATCATCTGCAGCCCTGGATGCACGACGGCGGACACGCTCCCAACGCGCTGCCGTGGCTCGGCGCCCTCGGCGCCCGCACCGAGCGGGTGATCATCGGAACGAGCGTGCTCACCCCGACGTTCCGCTACCACCCCGGCGTCATCGCCCAGGTGTTCGCCACCCTCGGGGTCATGTACCCGGGTCGCGTGGTCCTGGGGGTGGGCACCGGCGAGGCGCTGAACGAGGTCACCCTCGGGCTCGACTGGCCCGAGCCGCCCGAGCGCTTCCAGCGTCTGAAAGAAGCCATCACGATCATCAACGAGCTCTGGGCGGGCGAGCGGGTCACCTACGAGGGCACCTACTACTCGGTGAAGGATGCCACCATCTACGACCGCCCCGCGCAGAAGGTGCCCATCTACATCGGCGCCTCCGGACCCGCCGCCACGCGGCTCGCCGGCCGGATCGCCGAGGGATACATCACCACCAGCGGCAAGGATCCCGAGCTCTACACCGAGAAGCTGCTCCCCGCGCTCGACGACGGCCTCGCCAAGGCCGGTCGCACCCGCGACGACGTCGACACGCTCATGGAGGTCAAGGTCTCGTACCACCCCGACCACGACACCGCGCTCGAGAAGACGCGCTTCTGGGCCCCGCTCGCCCTCACCGCCGACGAGAAGATGAGCGTGCACGACCCCCTCGAGATGCAGCGCCTCGCGAACGAGCTGCCGATCGAGCGCGTGGCATCCCGCTTCATCGTCTCCACCGACCCCGACGAGCACGTCGAGCGCATCGCACGCTACGTCGACCTCGGCTTCCGCCACCTCGTGTTCCACGACCCCGGACACGACCAGGAGGAGTTCCTGCGCATGTACGGCGAGGAGATCCTGCCCCGGCTGCGCAAGCGCTTCGGCTGAGGCCCGGGGCGCCGGTCGGGGCGACGGCAACGAGACCGCCCGCGTTCGCCGACATCACACGCGATTCGCGCGCCACCCGCATCGTCTCGCGAGACGGGGGTCATCTCGGTGGCGTCGGGCCGCGACCGCGATCCGCAGCACGGATAAGCGGAGCCGCGCTACCCCCACCCGCGGATGTCCGGGGTTCGACGCACAATGGATGCGATGAGCACTCCTGAGATACGTGACGGCTGGACGATCGTGGTGCCGGTCAAGCCGGCCGCGATCGGCAAATCGCGCCTGACGGGCGTCTCCGATCGCGAGGCGCTCGCCCGCGCCCTCGCCCTCGACACGATCGCGGCCGCCGCAGCGACCCCGCGCGTCTCGCGAGTGGTCGTCGTCACCGACGACGTCGAGCTCTCGGCCCTCGTCGCGCAGTGGCCCGCCGTCGATGTCGTCGCCGAGGGAGACGTGCGCGGTCTCGATGCCGCGGTCGCGCTCGGCGCCGAGGAAGCCGGACGGGGCACTGCCCGCGCCGCCCTCCTCGGCGACGTGCCCGCGCTCACCCCGCACGACCTCGACGCCGCCCTCGAGCTCGCCGGCCGCGTGGAGCGGGGTCTGGTCCCGGATGCCGAGGGCACCGGCTCCACGCTCGTCACCGCCCGACCGAACGCGGTGTGGGTGTCGGCGTTCGGCGCCGACTCCGCCGCGCGCCACCGTCTGCTCGGCTGCGCCGACCTCGCGGTCCCCCGCGATTCGACGCTGCGCCGCGACGTCGACACGGCCGTGCAACTCGCGCAGGCCGTCGCCCTCGGCGTGGGTCCGCGGACCGCGGCCGTACTGGCGTCCGCCGCGGCCTGAGTCGGGCGCGGCCCGACCCCGGCGCAGCCTCACCCGGGCGCACGGCCCGCCGCGGCCCACCCCGCCCCCGCAGGGCCCCCGCGGCCCTGCGCCTCGGCCGCCGCCACTCACCCGCGGATCCGCCGCGCATCTCCTCTTCCGCGCTCAGCACGGGGCGCGACCGGGCGGCTCAGGCCCCCAGCGCCGCCTCGGCGATCGCCGCCGACGCGTCGTCGTCGCTCATCCACAGCGGCCGCACGACCGCGTGGATCCCCGCCTCCTCGACCTGGGCCGCCGACGCTGCGTCCTCCTCGGCGAGCACCCACGCGTCCAGCACCCCATCCGCCGACCGCGCGCCGTAGTGCCGCGCGACGGCCGCGGCCGAGGTCTCGACGCCGATCGCCGTCAGGCACACGTCGGCCATCCCGCGCACGACGCGGCCGCCGATGATGGGCGAGACCCCGACGACCCGCGCCGAGGTGGCGCGCAGGGCCTCCCGGATGCCGGGGACGGCGAGGATCGGACCGATCGACACGACCGGGTTCGACGGCGCCAGCAGCACCACGTCGGCCGCCGCGATGGCATCCGTCACTCCCGGGGCGGGCACGGCATCCGTGATCCCGGGGTTCTCGAACGCACGGGGGGTCAGCTGGGCGCGATGGCGCGTCCACCACTCCTGGAAGTGCAGGCGACGCCCGTCTTCGAGCAGCACGTGCGTGTCGACCTCGCTGTCGGTCATGGGCAGCATCCGGATGCCGAGCGGCCAGCGCTGCGCCATCCGACCGAGCACCTGGGTCGGGGTGAGGCCCTCGCGCAGCCAGCCGGTGCGCGCGAGGTGGGTCCCGAGGTCGAGATCGCCGAGGGTGAACCAGGGCCAGCCGGCGCCCCACGCCTGCAGTTCCTCGTTGACGCGCTCGGTGTCGCCCGCGCGACCCCAGCCGCGCACGGTGTCGTTGACCCCGGCGAGGGCGTAGGTGATCGAGTCGACATCGGGTTGAAGTCGCACACCGGAGAGCCAGAGGTCGTCACCGGTGTTGACCACGACGGTGGCCTCGGGGGCGCCGAGCCGGTGCAGGGCAGCGCGCACGCCGAGCGTGAACTTCGACCCCCCGACTCCACCGGCGAGCACGACGACACGGGGTTGGGGAGGACGCATCCATCCAGTCTTCCACTTCGCTGTCCCGCGCCGAGACCGCGTGCCGAGGGGTGGCGTCAGGCGGAACCGCGCGTCACTCGCAGCGCAGACTCGCGGTCACCGTCGCGGGATAGCGTGTCGCGTCGTCCGGGGACTCGACGATGCCGTCCTCGGGTTTCCACCCCTCCACGACCGCCGCCTCGCCGTCGCTGGAGGCCACCGACACGTTCTCACCGCCGACGGTGAGGTCGATGTCGTCGGATTCGAAGGAGACCAACACGCCGTCCGCGCCGACACCGACCGACCCGCGCGCCCCCTCGTCGACGTTCGTGCGGAACGAGAAGGTGCCCTGCGGCGTCACCTGCACCGCCGTCCCGCGCGCGCCGGTGTCGTCGCACTCGATCACATCGGGGGTCATCGTGACCGTCTGTTCGCCGTCGGGTCCGGTCCAGGTGACGGTGATGGTCGAGGGCGAGGCCGCCGGCGCGCAGCCGGCCAGAGCGAACCCCACCGCGACGACCGCGGCGGCGAGAAGACGACGCCGCATCACGCCCACGCTCCGGCTCGACGCCGATCGAAGTCGCCGAAGCGCCGAACGGCGCCGTGCGCCCGTTCCCCGGCCGCCGCGGCGGCGGCGCGCAGCACGCGGACGGATTCGTCCCATTCGCGCATCGCCGTGGCGAAGGCGTCGCGCGCGTCGCCGTCCCACGAGGCCTGCAGACGCGCCGCTTCGTTCTCGAGCGTCGTCAGGTGCTCGTCGATCCGGTCGATCGCCTCGCGGACGATCGCGATCGAGCCCACCGCCGAGTCTTCGTCAAGATGCATCATCACGCTCCCCGCCGCGCATCGCGGCGCGCACCGATTCTGTCACGGCGGGATCTCTCAAAGCCGAGGGTGGCGCGAAGGCGGGCATCTCGAGCAGCGACCGCGGTTCAGCGGATCCGTCGAGCACGGCGCGCAGCGCACGGGCGACCTCGCTGTCGGGATGCTCCTCGCGCAGGCGACGCTGCATCTCCGTGCGCAGCATGCCGAGAACGGGCGCCGTCCCCGGAACGGTCGCGAAATCGAGACCGCTGGAGGAAGCCGCCCGATCCGCTCGGAAGGCTTCGCTCACCTCGGCGGGGGTGGGCCGGCGCGCGTCGTCGCTCAATTCGTGACCTCCATGGCGGGGACGGGGAGCTCCGACGAGAAGTCCGAGAGGTCGGAGGAGAGGTTGCTGATGGACCCCAGGATGTTGCCGAGGTCGTTGAGGAACTGCAACTGGTCGTTGACTTCGGCCACGAGGCGGCCCGCGTTGAGCAGCGCCACTCCCGCGGCCCCCCATCCCAGGATTCCGCCCACGACCGTCTCGATCGTCGCCGTTCCCAATCCGGCGGCGACCGCGGCGATGAGGATCGAGTCCAGCAGACCGTAGAGCGCACTGCTGACGGCCTCCGCCGTCCCCTCGACCCCGTCGGCATACGACGCGAAGGCGTCGCCCGCATCCTGGAATTCCTGCACGGCGTTGCCGAGCACCGCGGAGAGCCGGTCGAAGTAGTCCTGCGCGCTACTGGCGGCGTAGCCCTGCCAGGCGACCTTGATGAAGGATGCCGCACTGCCCAAGTGCCCCCGCATGTCGTCGATGAGCTGGCTGAGCCCTGTCAACGTGTCGGCGAAGGCCCGCAGGTCACCCCAGCGCCCTCCGAACTCGCGCATCACCGTCTCGGGGAGCGGCGTGGCACCCAGCCAGCCGAGGATCGTGTCGATCCACTCGACGGGACTCAGGAGATCTCCGGGCACGAGGTTCAGCGTCAGGTCGTTGAGGTGGTCGTAGGCCGGTCCGAAGTCGCAGAACCGTGCCGCGCCGCCCGCGGGCGGCCCCCAGACGGGCATGAGGTCGGTGCTGCGCCCGCCCGCCGAGTCCGAGACGACTTCGCTCGCCGACGACGAGTTCCCGTTGTACACGGACGGATCCGACGCATCGATGCGGGCGGCTTCTTCCGCATCAATCGAGCGTCCTTCGTCCGCCACCGACCGCAACTCGACCGCCACGCCCGTCAGGACGCTCGCGAGATGGTCGAACCAGTCGATGAGCGACGAACGCAGCTCCCGCGCGCGCTCGGCGGCGAACCGATAGGCCGGGTGATCCCCCGTGTCATCGAAGGGATGCGCCGCGAGGTACTGCTTCGCGCTCTGCGCCTGCGCGGCGTAGTCGTCGAACGGTATGGCCTGGTGCTCCAACGCGTCGGGCGCCAGCCAGAAACTCGATGCGGTCATCCCCCACCCCCCCGTTCGACCGTATCAAGCGGTCTCGACGGTGTCAGCGCCGGCGTCGACTACTGCGCGAGCAGCGTCGGATCCAGCGCTTCCGCCGCGGCCTTCGCCGCGACCGGCAGCGCCTCGAGCACGCGCTCGAGGGCGACGTCGTCGTGGGCGGCGGTGAGGAACCACGCCTCGAACACGCTCGGGGGAAGCGAGACACCGGCATCCAGCATCGCGTGGAAGAACGGGGCGTAGCGGTAGGACTGCTGCGTGAGCGCGGTGGCGTAGTCGCGCGGCACCTCGGGCAGGAAGGCGACGCCGAACAACGAGCCCGCGCGCGGCACGGTGTGCACCACTCCCTCGGCGGTCAGGGCGGCGTCGAGCGCGTCGGCGATCCGCGCGGCCGCGGCGTCGACGGCCGCGTACACCTCGGGCGTCGCCAGACGCAGCGTCGCCAGGCCCGCGGCCACCGACAGCGGGTTCCCCGACAGGGTTCCGGCCTGATACACCGGGCCGAGGGGGGCGAGGTGGTCCATGACCTCGGCGCGGCCGGCGAGGGCGGCCAGCGGCATCCCGCCGCCGATGACCTTGCCGTAGGTGAGGATGTCGGGCAGGTAGCGCTCGCCCTGCGAGGCCTGCAGACCCCAGAAGCCGGCGGGGTGCACGCGGAATCCGGTGAGCACCTCGTCCATGATCAGCAGGGCGTCGTGGCTGTGCGCGATGTCGGCGAGCGCGGCGTTGAAGCCGGGCAGCGGTGGCACGACCCCCATGTTCGCCGAGGCCGCCTCGACGATGATCGCGGCGATGTTCTCGCCGTGCACCTCGAACACTTCGCGCACCGCGTCGAGGTCGTTGTAGGGCAGCACGAGAGTCTGCGCGGCGATCGGCGCGGGGACACCTGCCGATCCGGGGAGCGCGAGGGTGGCGACACCCGAGCCCGCCGCGGCGAGGAGCCCGTCGGAGTGCCCGTGGTAGTGCCCGGCGAACTTGATCAGCAGGTCGCGTCCGGTGACTCCGCGGGCGAGGCGGATCGCCGTCATCGTCGCCTCGGTGCCGGTCGAGACCAGGCGCACCTTCTCGATCGGCTTCAGATCGCCGACCTGGACGCGCTGGGCGACGAGGTCGGCCAGCTCCACCTCGGCACCCGTGGGCGCGCCGAACGACAGACCCCGGGATGCCGCGGACTGCACCGCGCCGACCACCTCGGGATGCGCGTGGCCGAGGAGCGCCGGACCCCACGACGCGACGAGGTCGACGTACTCGCGACCCGCGGCATCCGTGATCCGCGGTCCCGACGCCGACTGCACGAACCGCGGCGTCCCGCCGACGGAGCCGTATGCGCGCACGGGCGAGTTGACGCCGCCGGGGATGACGTCCTTGGCGCGGGCGAACCACTGGTCGTTGAGATCGGTCATACGTCAATTCTCCCGGGTAGACACGCGTGAGTCGCCGAGAATCGTCGCTTCCGCGTATCGCGAAGCGACAATTCTCGGCACGTCACGCGATGAAGATCAGAGCTCTTCGCGGAGCCAGCGGGCGGCCTCGACCGCCCAGTACGTCAGGATCGCGTCGGCGCCGGCGCGACGGATTCCGAGGAGGCTCTCGAGGATCGCGCCGCGGCGGTCGATCCAGCCGTGGGCGGCGGCGGCCTCGACCATCGCGTACTCGCCCGAGACCTGGTACGCCCACACCGGCACGTCGACCGACGCCTTCACGTCGGCGAGCACGTCGAGGTACGGCAGCGCGGGCTTGACCATCACGACGTCGGCACCCTCTTCGACGTCGAGCAGCGCCTCACGCACGCCCTCACGGCCGTTGCCGGGGTCGAGCTGGTACGAGCGACGGTCGCCCTTCAGCTGCGAGTCGACGGCCTCGCGGAACGGACCGTAGAACGCGCCGGCGTACTTCGCGGAGTACGCGAGGATCAGCGTGTCGGTGAAGCCCTCGGCATCCAGCGCTTCACGCACCGCGCCGACCTGGCCGTCCATCATCCCCGACAGTCCCAGCATCGCCGAGCCCGCGCGGGCCTGCGCCAGACCCATCGCCGTGTAGCGGTCGAGGGTCGCGTCGTTGTCGACCGCGCCGTCGGAGCGGAGCACGCCGCAGTGACCGTGGTCCGTGAACTCGTCGAGGCAGAGATCGGTCTGCACGACCACCGCGTCGCCGACCTCGGCCACGACGGCCTCGGTCGCGCGGTTCAGGATGCCGTTCGGGTCGTCGGCCCCGGAACCCACGGCGTCGCGCACCTCGGGAACGCCGAAGAGCATCACTCCGCCGATGCGCTGCTCGGCGGCCTCGGCGACCGCGCGGCGGAGCGAGTCCATCGAGTGCTGCACGATCCCGGGCATCGACCCGATCGGACTCGGTTCGGTGATGCCCTCGCGCACGAACATCGGCAGCACGAGCTGCGACGGCACGAGATGCGTCTCGCGGGCGAGACGACGGACGGCGGGGGTGCGGCGCAGACGCCGCGGGCGGTGCTCGGGGAAGCTCATGACGTCGATTCGTCGGGGGTGAGGGGGAAGCGGGCGACCGCCTCGATGAGGGAGTCGACGGTCTGCCGCTCGGCCACGACGTCGACGCTGAGTCCGGCGCGCTTGGCGTCTTTGGCCGTGCGGGGTCCGATCGCCGCGATGACCGTGGATGCCGGGATCTCGGGGAACTGCTCGACCACCTGTTCCGCCACCGAACCACTGGTGACGAGGATGGCGTTGATGCGGCCCGAATGGACGTCGCCGGCGATCTTCTCGGTCACGGGCACGCCGACCGTGCGGTACGCCACGACGCTGCGCACGTCGTGCCCGGCCTCGATCAGCAGGCGCGTGAGGACCGGCTTGGCGATCTCGCTGCGCAGGGTCAGGACCTTGCGCGGCTCGGTCTCGATCTCGATCATCTGCTCGGCCATGCCCTGGGCCGAGTTGTCGCGCTCGGGCACGAGGTCGACGCGGTAGCCGACGGCCTGCATCGCCGCCGCGGTGGTCTCGCCGACCACGGCGACCTTCGTCTCGGCGGGGATGACGGCCTTGTAGGCGTAGAGGACGTCGACCGTGGTCGCGCTGGTGAGCGTGAGCCAGTCGAAGGCGCCCGCCGCGAGGTCGGCGAGCGCCTCGTCGAGGGTCGCCTGATCGTTGGTGGGCGCGAAGTTGATCAACGGCGCGATGACCGGAACGGCTCCGAGCTGGCGCAGGCTGGCGGCGACGCCGTCGCCCCACGGACCCCCGCGCGGCACGAGCACGCGACGACCGGACAGAGGTTTGGGCACGCCGCCCGTCGAGGGGTTCGGCGTGTTCCAGTGGCCTTCATTCATGTGGTCGACTCTCGTGGTACCAGGTCGGCCGCCCCACGTTCGAGCAACCGACGCGCGGCTTCTCGGCCCGCTCGCGCCGCTCGCGCGATCGGTCCCCCGTCGTCGGCAGCATCCGCTCCATTGCCACTGCCCGTTTCCCCACCATACCCCGGGGCGAGGCGCACGGTCCGGTCGATACCGATCCGTTGCGAGCCGTCGAGGGCGTAGACCACGGCGCGCAGCCGCAGGTCGCCCCCGGCCAGCGACGCGTGCGTGCCGACCGGCGCGCTGCACCCGGCGTCGAGGGCGTTCAGCACCACGCGTTCCGCGGTGATCGCGACGCGGGTGTCCTCGTCGTCGAGCTCGGCGAGGGCGGCGTGCACCTCCGGGTCGATGTCGCTGCGGGTCTCGATCGCGAGCGAGCCCTGGCCGGGCGCGGTGGGCCATTCCGCGAGGCCGAGCGCCTCGGCCTGCAGCCCGCCCAGGTCGCCGCCGAGACGCGAGATGCCCGCCGCGGCGAGGATCACGGCATCCAGCTCTCCGTCGCGCACGCGCGCGAGGCGGGAGTCGACGTTGCCGCGGATGTCGTGGATGTCGAGACGCGGGTTGTGCCGCAACGCCTGCGCGATGCGGCGGGGCGAGCCCGTTCCGACCCGCGATCCCGGCGCGAGCGAGCCGAGGGGGGTGCCGTCGCGCGTCACGACGACGTCGCGGGCGTCCTCCCGCGGCGGCGTCGCGGCGATGACGAGGCCCTCGGGCTGCACGGTCGGCAGGTCTTTCAGCGAGTGGACGAGGAAGTCGCAGCGGTCGGCGGCGAGCGCCTCGCGCAGCCCGTTCGCGAACACGCCGCGCCCGCCGAGCTGCGACAGCGAGGCGCGGTTGACGTCGCCCTCCGACACGATCGGCACGAGTTCGACCGCCCGACCGGAGGCCGCGGCCACGGCGTCGGCGACCATCTGCGACTGCGCCATCGCGAGGGTGCTGCGACGCGTTCCGAGCCGCAGAGGCGCGCTCACTGGAGGATCTCGGGGATCTCGTCGAGCGTCACGAGACGACCGGTGTAGAACGGAACTTCCTCGCGCACGTGACGACGGGCCTCGGTGTAGCGGAGGTCGCGCATCATGTCGACGAGGTCGGTCAGCACGTCCGCCTCCATGGGCAGGAGCCACTCGTAGTCGCCGAGGGCGAAGGATGCCACGGTGTTGGCGATGACGCCCTTGTAGGCGCTGCCCTTCTTGCCGTGCTCGATGAGCATCTCGCGACGCTCCTGCTCGGGCAGCAGGTACCACTCGTAGCTGCGCACGAACGGGTACAGGCAGAGCCACTGCTGCGCCTCGATGCCGCGGAGGAATCCGGGGACGTGCGAGCGGTTGAACTCCGCGTCGCGGTGCACGCCCATCGCGTTCCAGGTGGGCAGCAGGTTCTTCAGCAGCTCGGTGCGACGAAGGCGCCGCAGGTCGCGCTGCAGCGCCTGCGGGTCTTCGCCGTGCAGCCAGACCATGAGGTCGGCGTCGGCGCGCAGACCGCTGACGTCGTAGAAGCCGCGGACGGTGACGCCGTCGGCCTCGATCAGCGAGACGAGGTCGGCGAGCTCGGTGGACTCGGCGGCGGTAACCGGATTCTCGGGGTCGCGGCGGAAGACCGCCCACAGCGTGTACACGGAGGAGGAGCTGTCGTGGGACATGGCTCCTAGTCTCGTCTCGCCCGGGCGGCGGGCCAAACCCGTTGACTCGCCGACGAAGCACCCCCGCCCGCCCGAGGCCGTTGGTATCGTTCGCTGACGGCGTCGGGGGACGCCCGTCGGAGGGGTGCCCGATGTGGCTCTACGACCTGCCCATGTCCGTGGGTCTGCCGTTGTTCATCGTGCTGGTGGTGGGCGGATCGTGCGTGATCCTGCTCATCCTGCGCAAATGGGTGTTCCGCGTCGCCCCGCAGGGCGAGGAATGGGACCGGGTCCTCAGCTACGCGGTCGGCGCCTACGGCGTCTTCTACGGCGTGACCCTCGCCCTCATCGCCGCGGCCGCCTACGGCAACTTCACCGAGGTCGACGGCGTCGTGCTGCAGGAGTCGTCGTCGCTGGCATCCCTCTACCGCACCGCGGCTCTGCTGCCCGATCCGCAGGGTGACGAACTGCAGAACCAGATCGTGCAGTACACCCGCAACGTGATCGACCTCGACTGGCCGATGCAGCGGCGACTGGAGATCCCCGCCGAGACGGATGCCAACATCTCGGCCATGCAGCAGGCGATCGGCCAGGTGCAGCCGACGACGGCAGCCGAGACCCTGTACGTGCAGCAGTCGCTGGATCAGTTCCAGCTGCTCGTGGAGAACCGCCGCGACCGCATCGCCCTGACCCACCTGGCCCTGCCGAGCGTCCTGTGGATCGTGCTGAGCGTGGGCGCCGTGCTGAACGCCATCCTCATCGCCCTCATCGAGGTGCGCAACCTCCGCGTGCACCTGCTGATGTCGAGCCTGCTGGCCCTCTTCGTGGCGCTGCTGCTGTACGCCATCGCCGGCTTCGACCACGCCTACGCGGGTCCGATCGCGGTGACGCCGGAGTACTTCGAAGACCTGCTGAGCGGCCTGTTCCTGAACGAGCCGTGAGCCTGTCCCCGGCGAAGCCCGGGCCCGCCGGAGGACCCTCAGCCCGTCAGCCCGCGACAGGACCCTGAGCCCGTCGAAGGGTCCGGACCCGCCCGGCCACCGGTGGTTTCGACGGGCTCGGCCAGCTCCGTCCGGTACACGCCGAAGCGGCCCGACCCCGGCGAGGGACGGACCGCTTCGGTGATGTTCAGCGCGTGTAGGCGCGCACGATGCCCCACACGGCGAAGCCGACGAGGGCGGCGACGCCCGCCACGGCCGCGGCGGCGGCACCGGGGTTGCGCTGAGCCTTCTCGCGGACGTCGTGGATCGTGCGGTCGACGGCGTCGCTCGCACGGCGCGGCACGTTGGCCTTGACCTCGATGGCGGCGAGCGCCGCCTTGAGCTCGGCGCGGGCCGATTCCACCGGGTCAGTGATGCCCAGCGGCACCGCGGTGCGGGGCACGGGGACGGGACGCTCAATACTCATCGCGGACCTCCTTGACGATGCGGACGTCTTCGGCGATGGCCTCGCCCGGGTTCTCGCGGTTCGAGAGCTTCTTGAACCGCAGGTAGCCGAGCAGCGCCAGGATCGCCGTGATCACGACCATCACGCCGAAGACGACGAGGGCCGACAGCCACACCGGCCACCACGACGACAGCCCGGCGATGACGAAGGCGAAGAACACCGGAATCGCCCAGAACAGCACGATGAGGGCGCCGACGAACCAGCCGGCCCCGATACCGGCATCCTTCGCCGTCCGCTGCGCCCACGCCTTCGCCCCGTTGATCTCGGCGACGACGAGGTTGCGCACCAGCTCGGGGATGTCGCCGAGCAGCTCGAACAGGCTGTCGTCGGAACGGTCGCGGAATCCGCGCGGAGTGGTCATGCGGTCAGCTCCCGGACGAGGTGGAGCCGCTCTTGGCCGCGCGAGCGCGCGTGGTCGCCGACTTCTCCGCCTGCTCGGCGTCGTCGACGGCGTCCTCGACGACATCGGCCACCTCGCTCGCGGAGCGCTTGGCGGCACGGCCCGCGCGCTCGGCGCGCTCCTGCACCGTGCCCGAACCGGACGCTGCGCTGGTGACGGACTTGGCGCCCTTCCACACCACACCGGGAACGGACTTGAGGGCGGAGACGCCGAGCGCCTTCACCTTCTCGACCTGTCCCTGAACGACGGGCTGGCTCCAGACCTTGTCGGCCTGCTCCTTGATCTGCTCGTACCGCTGGCGGCCGGCGCGTGCTCCGAGCACGTAGCCCGCCACGAGTCCGACGACGAGTGCTGCTTTGCCCCTCATGGGGTCTCCTCACGCTCGATCGAGTGCTGGTCGAGTCTCACAGTAGTCATGTATGCCGCGTCCGGCATCCGGCCTTGACAGGCGGCGCGGTATGGCCGACGGTGACGCGGGTCAGCTGCGCCAGAGCGCGACGCTGCGGACGCGATCGGCCTCGTCGCGCGCGTCGGGGATGACCTGCGCGAGTCCCGTCCCCGAGAGCCACGCGCCCGTCGCACCGAGCCCGGGGACGGCGCGGACCGCGCCGCGCGCCGCCTGCGTGACGGCTGCCCGGCCGATCGTGGCGGCCGGCTGCGATTGCACGTAGCGCACGCGGTGCGCGGCCCGGAGGCTGGTAGCCGGCAGCTCGACGCCGAGCATCGCGGCGGCTTCCGAGAGCGCGAGGTGCGCCGCGCCGTCGTCGTCGAGAGCAGCGGTGGCGGGCTCCTCCCCCTGCGCGCCGAACGAGACGCGCACGACGTGGACGCCGGGGTCGGCGGCATCCCGGACCCAGTCCCATTTGGCGCTCGAGTGGGTGAGGGCCTTGGCCACGTGACTGCCGGGCACGGTGAGCACGCCGGTCCCCCGCGGCGCGCTGTCGAGGACGGGGGCGTCGAGCACGAGGGTCACGACCTCGACCACGGGCGCGATCGGATCGCCCTCCTCGAGCCCCGGCACGACGGGCGCGAGCAGCTGTCGGGCCGACCCCTCGGGCAGGGCGACGATCACGGCCTGCGCGCGCAGCGGCTCGTCGTCGACCGACGTCGACACCGCCCAGCCGTCGTCGACCTGGCTGAGCCCCTCGGCTCGCACGCCGGTGCGCACCTCGACGTCGGCGTCGCGCAGGCCCGCCGCGAGCGCGTCGACCAGGCGCGACATCCCCCCGACGATCCCCTGCACGGCTCCCCCCGGCGCCGGGGCCTTGGCGGCGCCGGTGGTGACCGGGACGTCGGATGCCGGGGCATCGGCCGGACGGGACGGAGGGCGGCGGGCGCGCAACTCGGCGACGGCGCCCGTGAGCGAGCCGGTGCGGGTGAGGGCGGCGTTGAGCCCGGGGGCGGCGAGGTCGACGTCGATGTCGTCGGGTCGCGCGGAGTACACCCCGCTCGTGACGGGGGCGACGAGGCGGTCGAGCACCCGCGCGCCCAGGCGCGAGCGCACGAGCTTTCCGAGGCTGAGGGCATGGCCGATCGTGAGGGGAGGCCGCACGCGATCGACGTAGGCCCGCCAGGCGCCCGACCAACCGATCACGCGCCGCACATCGGGGGCGAAGGGGTTGTCGGGGATGCCGAGCACGCCGCCCTTCGGCAGGGGCGCGGCGCCCACGCCGGGGACGCCCGCCACCCAGGCTCCCGCCGGATTCGGCGAGACCACGTCGGCGCCGAGGCCCAGTTCGTCGAGCAGGTCGCGGACCACGCCCCCGCGGGTGGCGAAGCTCTCGGCTCCCACGTCGAGCGTCATCCCGCCCACCTCGGCGGAGCGCACCACGCCGCCGAGCGCGTCGGAGGCCTCGAGAACCGTGACCCGCAGGCCCACCTTCGCGCACTCGCGCGCGGCGACCAGGCCGGAGACGCCCCCGCCGATCACGATCACGCGCGTCTCGTGCGCGTGCTGCACGAGACGATCGAGGGGCTCGCTCACGCCCGCTCCCCGTCGGCCGGGGCCCCCTGCGCGGGAGCGGCGTCGACCGAGGCTCGGTGCGCGTGGGCGACGATGCGCGTCAGCACGTCGGGGTCGGTGTCGGGCGGCACGCCGTGGCCGAGGTTGAGGATGTGCGCGCGCGCCGCGCGTCCGCGGGCGAGCACGTCGTCGACGTGCGCCGCGAGGACGGGCCAGGGCGCTCCGAGAAGGGCCGGGTCGATGTTGCCCTGCAGGGTCACGTCGGGGCCGACGAGCGCGGCGGCCTCGTCGAGCGGCATCCGCCAGTCGACACCCACCGCGTCGGCGAGCCCGCCCAGACGCATGTCGTCGAGGAACGCCCCGGTTCCGACGCCGAAGTGGATGCGGGGAACCTCGATGCCCTGAAGGGCCTCGGTGGAGTGCGGGGCGATGAACTCCCGGAACGTCGCCGGTGACAGCGAGCCCGCCCACGAGTCGAACAGCTGCACGGCCTGCGCCCCGCCCTCGATCTGCGCGTCGAGGAAAGCGCGCGACACCTTCGCGAGCCAGCCGGCAAGACGGTGCCACGAGGCGGGGTCGGCGTGCATCATGCCGCGGGCGCGCAGGTGCTCCTTCGACGGTCCCCCCTCGACGAGGTAGGCGGCGAGCGTGAACGGCGCCCCGGCGAAGCCGATGAGGGGGACGCTGTCGCTGAGCTCGGCCGTCACGCGCCGGGCGGCCTCGCGCACGGGCTCCGCCGCCGCGGCCACGTCGGCCGGATCGATCGCCGTCACCCGCGCGACGTCGTCGGCGGTGCGCACGGGGTCGGCGAACACCGGCCCGCGGCCGGGCTCGATCACGACGTCGACGCCGGCCAGGCGCAGGGGCACCACGATGTCGCTGAAGAAGATGGCGGCATCCACGTCATGCCGACGGATCGGCTGCAGCGTGATCTCGGCCGCGAGATCGGGCGTCAGGCACGCGTCGAGCATGCGCGTACCGACGCGCAGCTCCCGGTACTCCGGCAGCGAGCGCCCCGCCTGCCGCATGAACCACACCGGCTGCCGCTCGGGACGGTCGCCTCGGAGGGCGCGGAGGAGCGGAGCGTCGGGGGATGCGGATGCCATGGCATCCATCCTCCCATTCCACCCCTGTGCGCGAGGGGGATGCCTTGACGTCGAGAGGCCGCTCGGAATACCCCGAGGCGCCCGGGCGTAGAATATGAGCGTGTTGCTGTGCGTCAGCGCGAGTCACAAGACCGCGTCCTTCGAGCTCCTCGAGCGCCTCAGCGTACCCCGCACCCCGGTCGCCCCCCTGATCGCCGAGCACGCCGAGCTCGTGCAGGGCGCGGTCGTCGTCGCCACGTGCAACCGCTTCGAGGCCTACGTCGACATGGACGAGCCCGTCACCGCGGCCGTCGCCCTCGGCGTCGACGCCACCTTGAGCGCCATCGAGGCGGCCACCGGCGTCCCCGCCAGCGAGCTCGAGGGCTCCTACACCGTGCTCGGCGGCGACGACGTCGCGGAGCACCTCTTCTCGGTCGCCTCCGGCCTCGAGTCCGTCGTCGTCGGCGAAGGCGAGATCGCCGGCCAGGTGCGTCGCGCGCTCACCGAGTCGCGGCAGCTGGGCACGACCTCGGCCGAGCTCGAGCGGCTGTTCCAGCGCGCGTCCGAGGCGCAGCGCGGCGTGAAGAACTCCACCGCCATCGGCCGCGCCGGTCGCTCCCTCGTGCGCCTGGGCCTCGAGCTCGCCGACAGCCGCATCGCCGACTGGTCGACGCAGCGCGTGCTGCTGGTCGGCACCGGCGCTTACGCCGCCGCCACGGTCGCCGCCCTGCGCGACCAGGGCGCCGAAGACATCTCGGTGCACTCGCCCTCGGGTCGCGCCGCGAAGTTCGCCGCCAAGCACGGCCTGCGCGCCGTCTCGGCCGAGACGTTCCCCTCCGCCGTCGCGCACGCCGACCTCGTCATCACGTGCACGACCAGCGAGCACCACGTCGTCAGCGCCGCGACCTTCGCCGCCGGCCGCACCGGCGCCGAGACCACCGCGGCCGCCGGGTGCCCGGTCGACCACGCGGGCCGCCGTCTCGTCATCGACCTCGGCCTCCCGCGCAACGTCGACCCCGACGTCGCGACCGTGCCGGGCGTGGATCTGCTCGACCTCGAGACCATCCGCCTGCACGCCCCGCTTGAGGAGCTGCAGGCGACCGACGCCGCGCGCGACCTCGTGCGCGACGCCGCCCGCCGCTTCGCCTCCGTCGGTGAGCGCAAGAACATCACCCCCGCGGTCGTCGCGCTTCGCGCGCACGTCTTCGGCGTGCTCGATGCCGAGGTCGCCCGCGTGCGCGCCCGCGGCGACGAGGGCGGCCAGACCGAGCAGGCCCTGCGGCACCTCGTGGGCGTGCTGCTGCACACCCCCACCACGCGTGCGCACGAGCTGGCCGAGACGGGCCGGGCCGACGAGTACATCGACGCCCTCTCGGCGCTCTTCGGCATCGAGGTCGAGGGCTCCCCGGAGTCCGCCGCCCCGCGTCGCGACATCGCCGACGCGGGCTGAGACCCCCTTCTCGCCTGCTGTCCTCGGGCAGGATGGATGCCGTGAGCACACCGGCATCCGAGGTCTACGTCGTCGCGGGCGAGGACCGCGCCCGCAACGGACTGCGGTGGGCGGCGACCGTGGTGCTCGGTCTGCTCGACGTGGGCGGGGGCGCGCCGGCGGTGAGCGAGGTCGTCATCCGGCGGGTGGACGGATCGCTCGTGAAGCGCCTCCCTCCCGGCGACGTCGATGACTTCCGCTCGCAGCTGAACGAGATCACGCTCGACCTCACCTCGATGGATGCCGTGCCCTTCGCGCGGAAGTGGATCGCCGCTCCGGAGTGAGGCGGGTCGTGCCGCGCCCGGCGGAACCGAGGATGGGGGCGTCCGCACCGCCGGCGCCGGTCGGTCGCGGGAGAATGGGCGTATGAGCCTGCGCATCACCGATGATCCCGCCGCCGACGAGCTGCTCTCGGCCAACCCCCTCGCGCTGCTGATCGGCATGCTGCTCGACCAGCAGGTGGCGATGGAGACGGCTTTCGCGGGACCGTTGAAGATCCGGGAGCGAACCGGGTCGATGGATGCCGCGAACATCGCCCACGAAGACCCCGAGGCCTTCGCGGCGGCGTTCTCGCAGTCGCCGGCCGTGCATCGCTACCCGGGTTCGATGGCGAAGCGTGTGCAGGCCCTCTGCGCCGCGGTCGAACAGGATTGGGACGGCGACGCCGCGAACATCTGGACCCGTGACGACCCCGACGGCGCGACGGTTCTGAAGCGACTGAAGGCCCTGCCCGGGTTCGGCGAGCAGAAGGCGAAGATCTTCCTCGCCCTGCTCGGCAAGCAGCGCGGCTTCGACGGCGCGGGATGGCGCAACGCCTCCGCGCCCTACGGCGAGGACGGATCGTTCCGCTCGGTCGCCGACATCGTCAGCCCCGAGTCGCTGACGAAGGTGCGCGAGCACAAGCGCGCCGCGAAGGCGGCGGCGAAAGAGGCGAAGAAGGACTAGCCGCCGGGCAGCGTCGTCCCCTCGCGCCCGGGCCGCCGGGGCCGGCGGGCGGGCGTCGACGCCGGGGCGTGGAGTGGGCGGCGAGGCACACGGCAGGGGAGAGCCGCGGACGACGGAAGGCGGGCGCCGTCCTCACGGCGAGGGGCCGACGGCGCGGCGCTCGGGTCGAGGCACGAGCTGCGCGGCGTTCTCCACCGGCTCTCACCGCAGGGCGCGCAACGCCAGGGCGACCGCCTTCACCTCCCGGATGCGACGCTCGTAGGTCGCGGCGACCACGATGAGCAGCGCACCCGCGATGCCCAGCCACAGCCACCACAGCCCCGAAGCGCTCTCGTACAGCGCGGTGATCCAGGGCCACAGCTGCGCGACGGCGTGCACGATCAGCACCACGCCACCGAGCACCACCGGAGCCTGGAGACGCCGGCGCACACCCCAGAGCAGGGCGACGAGGGCTGCCGCGCCGAGGCCGATGACGCGCCACAGCGCCGAGTCGCCGGAGAAGTCGAACAGCAGCGAGGGGACCAAGAGCACACCGAGACCCGCACCGAGCGCGGGCCAGCTGCCGAGCTCGGGCGTCGAGCGCAGCGATCGGATGCCGTGCACGAGCAACGCCGCCGCGAGCGGAAGCGTCGCGGTCTCCACCGGATCGGCGGCGCCGACGGCGACCGCCACGATCGCGAGGGCCAGGCCGAGTCCGAGAGCCGCCCACCGCACGAGGGCGGCACGCAGACCGCGCCACAGCACGCCGACGGCGAAGACGACCGCGAGCGTGACGACCACCCGCACGACGTCCTGACCGGGAACGGCGATCAGACGCACCGCCGACAGACCGGTCACCAGAGCGAGCGCGGAGACGGCGAGAGCGGGCGGCATCCACACGGGAACGCCCGTGCGTCGGCGCGCGAGCAGGACGGCCGCGCCCATCAGGACGACCACGAGCACGACGAGCCAGAGGTCGAACGACGCGGCGCGGACGTCATGCACGGCGCGCACCGCCGTCGCGATGGCGAGGGCCGCGCCGGAGATCGCCACGGACGGCACGAGAAGCACCGTCCGTGGGCCGGACAGCAGTCGCGGCGCGGTTCCCAGCACGATCGCGGCGGCCAGGGCGACGCCGATCGCGCGAGCGGGGGAGTCGCCCGCGAGGATCGCTGAGGGGAGCAGCCCCACAGCGAGGCCGACCGCGGCCGTGACGACGAAGGGCAGGGGCATCGGCAGCGACTCCGGGCGCGGGCGGGACCACCGCATCAGCGCCGCCGCCAGGGCGACGAGCGCGAGGGGAATGGTCGCCCACTCGATCGGGCGCACGCCCCCGGCCGTCGCGGCGGCCGCCACGAGCGCCGCGCCGCCGAGCGCCGCACCGCCGACCGACATCTCGGCGACGGTCGGATCGCCCGCGCCGAGGTGCCGGCGCAGCAGCACGACGCCCGCGGCGCCGAGCACCGCGATGGCCGTCGCGACGCGGAGGACCGGACCGACCGCGGCCGCGACGAGCACCGCCTCGCCGAGGGCGAGGACAGCCACGGCGGCGATCGCGACACCGCGCGAGGCCGGGGCGGCCCACGTCGTCGCCCGACGCGAGAGGCCGACCGCCGCGACGGCGAACGCCAGCGCGGCGGTGGCGAGCGCGGCATCCGGTGCCGCGGATCCTGCCGCGCCGAGGTCGACCGCGCGGGTGACGCGCACCGCGACGCACAGCACCAGTGTCAACGCCCCCGCGGCGGCGACGCCGACGGGCAGCACGTCGGGCGTGCGCGCGGGGCGGACCCAGGCGCCCGCGAGGAGGGCGAGGAGGGCGAGCCCCCCGGCGACGACCGCCCGGACGAGATCGTCGGGGTCGGCCAGTGCGGTGGGGAGGAGGGCGACCCCCGTGCCCGCCGCCGCGATCACCGCGGGCGTCACGGCCGAGCGCTCCGGACGGCGTCGACGTGCGCGCTCGGTACCGGCCGCGAGGGAGAGCAGCGCGACACCGACCGGGAGGGTGAAGAACTCGACGGTGTCGGTGCCCTGCCACAGGAGGCGGGACCAGAGGGCGGCAGCCCCGACGGCGAGCGCGAGCCAGACGAGGTGACGCCGCGCTCCGCTCGAGGAGAAGAGCCCCTCGGAATCGGTGGCCCACAGCAGCACCGCGACGGCGGCGAGGAGGAGCGGCACCCACCGCAGGCCCTCCGACGGGGCGGCGGCGACCGCCAGCACGAGGACCACCGCCGTACCCGCATCGGTCAGCGCCCGCACGGCGGGTTCCGATCGGAGGGCGCGCAGAGCGACCCCCGCCACGACCACCCCGAGGGCGGCGGCGGCGATCGTTCTCGCGGACGCGGTCGCGCCGGCGAGGCGAAGCACCGTGTCGGTGGTGGCGGCGGCGAACAACGGTGCCGTCAGCGCGGCCGCGGGTCGCGCGATCCGCCACGTGGCCAGGCTCGGCGCCCCCGCGAGGGCGATCGTGGCGACGACGGCGGCGAGGCCCGCCCCTGCGATCCAGGCGTCGGCGGCGGGCGGCGCCGTGAGCAGCGCCACCCCGATCGAGAGCCCCGCGCCGATGGTCGCCGTGAGCGCACCGGCCGCACGCTGGGTCACGTCGAGTCGCACCCGTCGGGCGAGCGGCGACACCAGGAACAGAAGGCACCCGGCGGCCACGACACCGGCGGACGCCGCGGGGGCTCCCCCCGCGAGCGATACCTCGATGCCCGCGCGCAGAGCGGAGGGGAGGAGCAACGCGCTGGCCGAGACGAAGGCGACGACTCCGGCGGTGGAGGCCACCCGGACCGAGCGGTGGACACCGGCCGCCATGGCGATGACGCCCGTCACGACGACCGTGCTGACACCCCACGCCAGCGGTGAGGCGAACGACAGGACCCACCCGCCGAGCAGCGCGATCGTCCCCGCGATGACGGCGAGCACGACGCCGCCGGCGACCACGGGGGCTGCCGAGGGGACCGCCGATTCGAGCGGCGTCGCCCCGGGATCCGCCGGAACCATCGGCTCCGCTCCTGGCGTCGGCGCAGCGGGAGCGGGGGCGATCGGAACGGGCCCGGGCGCGATGGCTGCCGTAGCGTCCGGATGACCGACCGCGCGCGGCGCGTCGGCGCGCGGCGGAGGAACCGCCGCCGTCCCGCCGGGGACGGGCGAGGACGCGGCCCCGACCGGGGTGGTCCCCTCGCGGGTCAGCACGCCGCGACGGCGGAGCAGCACCACGACCGCGACCAGCGTGAGGGCGAGGTACCACGCGACGACGAGCAGCAGGACCCGCAGCTGGGGTCCGGCGAGGAGCGCGATCGCGGCACCGGCCGCGAGGGCGGCGAGACGCCGGCTGCCCCACGCACCCGTGAGGCGCCAGGCGATCGCGGCGAGAGCCACGACGGCCGCGAGGGCGATCACGGCGGCGGTGGCCTCGGCATCCGGGTGGCGGACGTCGAAGGCGGACCGCCCGAAGACCGGGACGACGCCGCTGAGCTGGACGAACACCGCGCCCGTGGCGGCGCCGACCGGCGCGAGGGAGGCCAGCCCGGCGACCGCGAGGGCGGTGATCGCGCCGGCGGCGAACGTCGTGCGCGCAAGGCCGGGCGCCGCCCGACGCCCCGCGACGTCGAGGGTGAGCGCCACTACCGCGGCGACCACGACGGGCACCGTCACGGTGAGCGTCGCATCGGCCGCCCGCACCACGGCGACCGCCACCCCGGCGCCCAGGGAGAGCACTGCGGCGATCGCGGCGACCGGTGCGAGTCGCGACTCGCCCCGGCGGGTCATCGTCCACGCGTGGGCCGCGAGGGCCAGGGCAAGCACCGCGGACGGCAGGACCGGCGCCCACGTGGACTCCGGGTCGAGCAACAGGGCGGCCGCGAGCGCCATGATCGCCGCCAGGCCGGCGACGGCACGCACCGCGGCGATCTCCGGCCGCAGCGGAGCACGCGGCGGGCGGCCGAGCAACGGAGCCAGGGGGGCCGCGATCGCCAGCACCACCACGACGAGGCCCGAGACGTACCAGGCGAGCAGCGTGTCGGATCCGACCACCCCCGCGGCCAGGATGGCGGGGCCGACGGCCAGGGCGACCACCGCCGTCGACAGCGGCGCGCGCAACCGGGACAGCCGCGACCAGCCGACGAAGGCGGCCCCCGCGGCGGTGGTCGCCGCACCCCAGTACACGGCCGCATCGAGGGATGCCGCTCCCCCCAGGTCGTTGGCGCGCACGGCCCAGACATCCAGCGCCACCAGGGCGATGCCGAGCAGCGAGATGCCCTCGGCCGTGGCCTCGAGCCGGCGCCGACGGAGGAGCGAGGCCGTGGCGATCACGGCCGCGGTGACGAGGCCGATGATGACCGAGCGCAGGACGAGTCCGCCGCTGATCCACGCGACCGTGAGGAAGAACACCGCCGCCACTGCTAGCAGCACCACGCCGGTCGAGAGCAGGAAGACCTGCACGCTCGAACGCCGCGGTTTCGCCGGGTCGGCCGTGGTCAAGCCGACGGCAGGGGGTTCGTCGCCGGGCGGCACGTGCACATCGGCGGAGGCCGCGGCGGCCGGGGTCGCGGAGGTGCGGGGGACGCCCGAGGCCGCGGGCACCGGCAGGCGTGGGGACGGCGGTGCCGCGATGTCGGTCGCCGAACCGGGCGGGGGGAACACCGCTGCGGCGGGGGCTTCCGCCGGGGCCGCAGCGGGCACCAGCGCGGGCGCGGGCGCGGGACGCACGGGATGCCGTTCGGCCTCGGTCGCGCGGACCGGGCTCGATGCGGCGCCCTCGCTCGCCCGGTGGATGAGGAGGAGGGCCTCGGCGCGTTCGTCGACGAGGGCGACGATGCGCTGCGACAGGTCGAGCACACGGGCCGTGCGTGCGTCGGTGAGGTCGAGACCGCACGCGGGACAGGGCGAGACCGTGATCGCGGTGAAGCACGAGGGGCACCGCCCGGTGTCGACGAACGCCCCCGGCTGCGGGGGCCAGGAGATTCCCGAGCGTGCGCCCGTGTGTTCGACTTCCATCGTGCCCCCTCGGCGTCGATCGTCGCCCCAGGCTAGCGAAGACCCCGCCGCCCCCTCGGCCACCGTCCACGGCGGGGGGCGCACGGCTCCTCCCCCGTTCCGCACCGCGGACGCCGTCCCACCCCGCCCGAGACCCCGTCGCGCACGCCGGCCCGGCTGGGCGATCCGTGCTCCGGGTACGCCGACGCCGTCACCCGCGGCACCCTGCACCCTCGAAACGCGAAGACCGGATGCCACGGCCCCGAGGCCCCGGCATCCGGTCTCCCGTGACGCAGGTCAGGCGCCGCGCAGGCGCTCCGCCAGGTAGCCGTGCAGCGCGTCGAGGCCGATGCGCTCCTGGCCCATCGTGTCGCGGTCGCGCACGGTCACGGCGTTGTCGTCGAGCGAGTCGAAGTCGACCGTGACGCAGAACGGGGTGCCGATCTCGTCCTGGCGACGGTAGCGGCGACCGATCGCGCCGGCGTCGTCGAAGTCGATGTTCCAGCCCGCCGCGCGCAGCGCGTCGGCGGTCTCACGGGCCAGCGGCGACAGGCGCTCGTTGCGCGACAGAGGCAGCACCGCGACCTTGACGGGCGCGAGACGCGGGTCGAGCTTGAGCACCGTGCGGGTGTCGGTGCCGCCCTTGGCGTTGGGCACCTCTTCTTCGCGGTACGCGTCGACGAGGAACGCCATCATGGCGCGCGTGAGGCCGAACGAGGGCTCGATCACGTAGGGCGTGTACTTCTCGCCCGACGCCTGGTCGAAGAACGTGAGCGACTGGCCCGACGCCTCGGAGTGGCTCTTGAGGTCGTAATCGGTGCGGTTGGCGACGCCCATGAGCTCGCCCCACTCCTTGCCCGGGAAGCCGAAGCGGTACTCGACGTCGATCGTGCCGGCGGAGTAGTGCGCGCGGTCGTCTTCGGGGACGTCGAAGCGCTTCATGTTCTCGGGGTCGATGCCGAGCTCGATGAACCAGTTCCAGCACGCCTCGACCCAGTGCTCGAACCACTCGTTCGCCTCGGCCGGCGGGGTGAAGTACTCGATCTCCATCTGCTCGAACTCGCGCGTGCGGAAGATGAAGTTGCCGGGGGTGATCTCGTTGCGGAACGCCTTGCCCACCTGGCCGACGCCGAACGGCGGCTTGCGACGGGATGCCGTGAGCACGTTCGAGAAGTTCACGAAGATGCCCTGCGCGGTCTCGGGACGCAGGAAGTACAGGCCCGACTCGTCGTCGACGACGCCGAGGTAGGTCTTCACCAGGCCCGAGAACGACTTCGGCTCGGTGTACTGCCCCTTGGTGCCGCAGTTCGGGCACGGGATGTCGGCGAGACCGTTCTCGGCCTTGCGGTTCTTGCGGGCCTCGAAGTCCTCGATGAGGGTGTCGGCGCGGAAGCGCTTGTGGCAGCTCAGGCACTCCACGAGCGGGTCGGTGAAGGTCGCGACGTGACCCGAGGCCTCCCACACGCGCTTGGGGAGGATGATGCTCGAGTCCAGACCCACCATGTCGCCGCGGCCACGGACGAAGGTCTGCCACCACTGGCGACGGATGTTCTCCTTCAGCTCCGTGCCGAGGGGACCGTAGTCCCACGCGGAGCGCGAGCCGCCGTAGATCTCACCGGCCTGGAAGACGAACCCGCGGTGGCGGGCGAGGGCGATGACCTTGTCGAGGCGGGACTGTTCGGCCACGGTGGCTCCAATGGTCGGGAAAGCTGTGGGGATCGAGCGCGAGGGCGCGGCATCCAGTTTATCGAAGCGATCCCGCCTCTCCCGGCCCGCCGTCGCGGGCGTGCTCGCGCTCGCGCATCCAATTCTGCAGATACGGCATCGCGACGTTCTCGGCGTGGGCGGCCAGGGTGGCGCGGGCGGCGTCCGCGAGGGAGCCGGGGGCCGGCGCCGCGGGGTCGGCGACGTGCGCGATCGGATACGGGAAGCGGTTGCGGAACATGTCCATCCACAGCAGCACGAGGTCGTCCTCGTGTGCGAGCGTCGCGTGGCTGAACGAGCCGCGCTCGTGCCGCTCGATCTCCCACCCCTGCCGCGTGGGCCGCGCGGCGTAGTCGGGATCCCCGCCCCAGGACCACCCGCCCCGACCGCGGACGGGCACGCCGTAGCCGAAGCCGTTCAGCGCCGAAGCGAGTGCCTCGGGCGTCCACGGGGCAGGGAAGAAAGTCGACAGGCTGACCCGCAGCGCCAGCGGCGACAGGTGCGTCGGCGCCTCGCGCGAGGTCCGCGGGAGCTCCGCTTCGAGCGCGGCGGCCAGCGCGATCGTCGCGGCCGTCGGCTCGCCCCGGTCGAGCAGCAGCAGGAACGTCTGAAGGGCACGGAGGTAGGCGCGGTGCTCCGCGGCATCCGCGAAGGGCGGGATCGGGATGCCGTCGAGGGGCGCCCGCCCCCAGGGCACGTCGTCGCGGTCGGTCTCCGAGAGACCCGAGCGTGCGCTGCTCATCGCGTGATCCGCTCGCGGTGCACGGTGAACTCCTCGAGCGCCGCCGCGTCGATCTCGACGCCGAGGCCGGGTCCCGTCGGAACCCGCACGTGTCCGTCCTCGATCACCGCGGGCTCCGTGACGATGTCGCGGGTGTAGAAGCGGGCGGATGCCGAGATGTCGCCGGGCAGGGTGAACCCCGGCAGGGCCGCGAGGGCGGCGTTGGCCGCGCGCCCGATCCCCGTCTCGAGCATGCCCCCGCACCACACCGGGATCCCCGCGGCGAGCGCGCGATCGTGGATCGCGACGGCCTCGAGGTAGCCGCCGACCCGACCGGCTTTGATGTTGATGATCGCCGCGGAGCCGAGGGCGAGGGCGTCGGCGGCGGCCTTGTCCGAGACGATCGACTCGTCGAGGCACACCGGCGTGCGCAGGCGCTTCGCGAGGGTGGCGTGGTGGACGAGGTCGTCTTCCTGCAGGGGCTGCTCGATGAGCAGCAGGTCGAAGGCGTCGAGCCCCGCCAGCGTGTCCGCGTCGGCGAGGGTGTAGGCCGAGTTGGCATCCACCTGGAGAGGGATGCCGCCGAACGCCTCGCGCACCGCCGCGGTGTCGTCGATGTCGCGACCGGGTTTGATCTTGATCTTGATGCGCACGTAGCCCTCGTCGAGGTAGCCGCCGACCGCGTCGACGAGCGCTCCCGGGTCGCGCTGGATGCCCACCGAGACCCCCGAGGGCACCCGGTCGCGTTCGGCGCCGAGGTACGGCGCGAAGCTCCGCCCCTGGGCGCGGAGCGCGGCGTCGACCAGCGCGAGCTCGAGGCCCGCCTTGGCCATGCGGTGCCCGACGACGGGGCTCAGGATGCCGGCGACCTCCTCGGGTGCGAACGAGCGGTGCGCGAGCAGCGCCGGGGCGAGGAAACGCGACAGGACGTCCCACGCCCCCTGCGTGTACTCGCTGGAGTACGACGGTTCGGACTGCGTGACCACCTCGCCCCATCCGCGGCCGTCCGCCGTCTCCGCGGTGACGATGATGACCTCGCGCACCGTCTCGGTGCCGAAGGAGGTGGTGAACGGCGACACGAGCGGCATGTGCAGCACGCGGAGTTCCACGGCGTCGAGGGTCACGGGTGCGGCGGGATGCGGGAGCGACATGGGGGCAGGGTATCGGGCGACCGGTCCCCGACCGTAACGCCCGTGCCCGAGCCTGGCAAGGCCGACTCCTGCACGGCTCCGCGCGCGTACGGTCGGGCCCATGAGCGACGACTTCACCCCCCGCCACGCGATCGTCACCGGCTCCGACTCGGGCATCGGCGCGGCCACCGCCCTCGCCCTCGCCGACGCCGGGATGGACGTCGCGGTCACGTACCACTCCGACCAGGACGGCGCCGAAGAGACCGCCGCGGCCGTCCGCGAGCGCGGCGTGCGCGCGATCGTCGCGCAGTTCGACGCGACCGACTTCGACGCGGTCCCGGATGCCGTGAACGCCATGGCCGACGAGCTCGGCGGCCTCGACGTGTTCGTCAACAACGCCGGCGGCGGGATCGGCGGCTCGTTCCTCGACCTCGACTTCGACACGTGGCGCACCGACATCTCGCTGAACCTCGACGGTGCCTTCCTCGCCCTGCACACCGCGGCGAAGCGGATGGTGACCTCCGGCAACGGCGGCCGCCTCATCGTGGTGTCGAGCGTGCACGAGCACCAGCCCCGCGTCGGCTCCGCCCCCTACGTCGCCGCGAAGCACGGTGTCGGCGGCCTCATCAAGACGATGGCCCTCGAGCTCGGTCAGTACGGCATCACGGCCAACGCCGTCGCTCCGGGAGAGATCGCCACCCCGATCAACGACATGTCGGCCGAGGATGCCGATCGCGTCCACCGCCCCGGCATCCCCCTCGGCCGCCCCGGCAAGCCCGAGGAGATCGCCGACGTGATCCGGTTCCTCGCCTCCCCGTCGGGCTCGTACGTGACGGGTGCGAGCTGGGTCGTCGACGGCGGGATGCTGCACATGGGCCCGCAGGCGGGCTCGCACATGGAGTCCGACGCCTGGCGCTCGGCCGGCGAGGAGTGAGCACAACACCATGAGCGACGAGAAGAGCTTCGAAGAGAACCGTCACGACCAGCTCACGAGCGCGCCGAAGGCCACCGAGGCGGACGCCGCGCCGCGCTTCGACGTGAGCGAGCACGACGGCGTCACGCGCATCGACGTGCGCGACGACGCCGCGGTGCGGCCGGGTCCCGGCCCGGGCGACCCCGCCGCCGAGAAGGACCAGCCGATCACCGAGCAGTGAGCCGCCGCGTCGCCGGGCGATCGGTCCTCGACCGGCCCGGCGACGCGGTCATTCCACGATCAGGTATCCGCGCCGGTCGAATCCGCCGATCCGGCGACCGGATGCCACGTGCCCGCGCAGCTCGTCGCGCACCCGCCGGCGCCACACGGCGGCGGACGCCGGGTCGCTGCGGCGCAGACCCGCGATGTCGTCGGGCACGGGGACGACCGCCGCGATCTCGGCATCCGTCGGGGTGGGCGCGGGCGGCTCGGCGAGCGCCCACGACACCAGGAGCCGATCGGACTCGTCGCCGCGGTTGACCTCGTCATCCATCTCGCCGTACTGGTTCACCAGGTAGTCGGTGACGCGTGTTCCGAGCACCGCGAGGTTGAAGTGGGCGTTGCGCGGGATGAGCGGGTCGAACGTCCACGTGATGTGCCCGACGCCGCGCTCGAGCGCCCAGTCGCGCTGGTGGGTCTTGAGCTGTCGCCCGAGGCCTCGCCCTTGGTAGCCGTCGACGATCCCGGTGATGTGCGAGTGCATCGTGCGCGCGGCGGGCGGCCCGAAGAACGCCGCCGACGCGCCGATCATGGCGTCGCCGTCGTACAGCCCGACGACGTAATCACCGGCGTGTTCCAGTGCTCGCAGGATGTTCGCCGGCATCGTCCCCCGGTCGCCCCACACGCGGTCCAGCACGCGGGAGGCCTCGTGCACGGCGTCGACGGTGTCGAGCGGGCGGATGTCGATGGAGCTCATGCCTCGATCCTCGCACCGCGGTGCGGGGGGGCTCGTGTCCCCCGTACGGCCGACCCCGGCCGTCGGCGTCAGCCGTACGCCGCGTCAGCGCGGGAGCACCCCGCCGACGTGGCGGATGGTGCGGCCGCGTTCCACCACGATCGCGATGCCCCCGATGAGCCACAGCGGCACCTGCGTGAGGAAGGCCACGCGGAACGCGTCGAGCGAGTAGCTCTCGGGGCTGCCCGCGCCCTGCACGTCCATCGCGATGCCGATGAAGAGGATGGCCAGGAGGGCGGCGAGGAAGCCGCCGCCGTTGACGATGCCCGTCGCGGTGCTGAGGCGATGACTGGGTGTGAAGGTGCGCGCGTGGTCGAACGCGATCATCGACGCCGGTCCCCCGGTCGACAGGGCGAACATCAGCACGATCAGCAGCCACACGGGCGCGGGACCCGGCCACGCGATGACGACGATCCAGGCGACCGCCTGGAACACGACCGTGGGCAGCACGAGCCAGCGCGACCGGCGGGTGGGATGCCGGCTCGACAGCGCCCCGATCACGGGGCCGCTGAGGATGCTGAAGAGCACGAGCGAGGTCATCACGAGCGACGCCGTCGCCGGCTCGAGGCCCTCGCCCGCCGTGAGGAAGGGGAAGCCCCACAGCAGCATGAACGCCGTCCCCGCGAAGGGGGTGGCGAAGTGCGACCAGAAGCCGAGCCGCGTACCGGGGTGCGCCCAGGACTCGCGGAATCCCCGCCGCAGATCGGGCGCGGATCGAACGACGCGGATGGCCCCGGTCTGGGTGTCGACCGAGGTGTCCACGGGATCGGCGCGACGTTCGGGCGGGCGGTTGCGGATGATCAGGAAGGTCAGCACCCCGAACAGCACGCCGAGCCCGGCGAGGCTGCCGAAGGCGACCGTCCAGCTCGTCGCGTGCAGGAGCGCGGCGAGCGGCAGCACCGCGACGATCTGGCCGAGCTGTCCGATGATGCCGGTCAGCTGCACCATCACGGGCGCCCGCTGCGCGGGGAACCATGTCGCGATCACGCGCAGGACGCTGGGGAAGACGGCGGCGTCGCCCGCCCCGATGAGCACGCGGGCCAGGATGCCGATCCCCACGGCATCCGCGAAGGCCATCACGAGCTGGCCCACCGCCATCAGCACCATGCCGATCGCGATCATCGGGCGCGCGCCGAAGCGGTCGAGGAGCAGCCCGACCGGAATCTGCATCGCGCCGTAGACGAAGAGCTGGATGACGGCGAACATCGACAGCGCCGACGCGTCGGCGCCGAAGCGCACGGCGGCATCCACTCCCACCGCCGACAGCGAGGTGCGGTTGACGATCGAGACCACGTAGGCGAGCACGCCGACGGCCCACAGCGTCCAGGTGCGCCAGCCCGGCCGGTCGAGGCGGAGGGTGCTGGTCACGTCTTCCAGGCTAGACCCGCCCGTCGACACGGGCGGCGGGGTGGCGCTGGCCCGCGTGGCCTACCCGGGCAGGTCGGCGTCGAAGACGGCGGCCATCTCCGCCCGGACACGCTCGAGGTGGTCGACGAGGGAGGTGTTCGTGTCGTCGTCCGCCCACTGCTCGAGCGCCGTCTGCAGCAGCTCGACGGCGACCCCGGCGACGATCCGCGCGCGGCGTGCCTCGACACCCCGCGCGTGGAACCCCGCGGTCAGGACCTCGCGGAGGTCGGCCTGCTTCTGCAGGTCCCTCTCGCGGAGCGCGGGCTCGGCCGCGATGATGCGCCGGGCGGCGGCGATCTCGGCGCGGCGCGGCTCGAACCGCTCGCCGGCGAGGGTCTGAAAACCCGTCCAGGCGACGCCGAAGGGCGACAGGTGGACGGGTGCGGCGGAGAGCATCGCGGCGGCGAGGCGGGGGATCTCGTCGCCGGAGAAGAACACCTCGCGTTTGTCGCCGAAGTGTCGGAAGAAGGTGCGCCGCGTCACCCCGGCGCGCTCGACGATGTCCGGCACCGTCGTGGCCTCGAACCCGCGCTCGCCGAAGAGCTCGAAAGCGGCCGCGCGCAGCCGCTCCCGCGTGTCGGGGGCCCATCTCGCCATGCGGCGATCCTACGTGATGACACTCCGTGTCATGCCGAATTATAGTGAAGGCACTCCGTGCCATCACGATGAAGGGCCGCTCATGACCATGCACGCCGCCGCGACGCTCGCCGCACCCCGCGCCCCGCTGACCGTCACCGAGGTCGAGACGCCGGCTCCAGCCGCCGACGAGGTCCTGGTGCGCGTTCGCGCCGCCGCGATCAACCCCGTCGACTGGGTCATCCAGGGCACCGGTCGCATCACCTACCGATGGCTGCGGACGCCCGCGGTCCTCGGCTCCGACATCGCGGGCGAGGTCATCGCCGTCGGCGCCGACGTCACGCGCTTCCGCGTCGGCCAACGCGTCTTCGGCCTCGCCACGGGCACCGATCGCGGGCGTGACCCCCTGCGCGAGGGAGCGTTCCAGCACTCCTCCATCCTGCTCGAGCGCCTCACCGCTCCGACGCCCGAGTCCCTCACCGACGCGGAGGCCGCCGTGTTCCCCCTCGGCCTCTCCACGGCCGCCTGCGCGCTCTTCCAACCGCAGCACCTGGGACTCCGGATGCCGGGGACCCCGGCATCCGCCGCCGCCCCGGAGGTCGTCGTGGTCTGGGGCGGCTCGACGAGCGTGGGGATGAACGCGATCCAACTCGCGCGCGCCGCGGGCTACACCGTGGTGAGCACGGCGTCCGCCAAGAACGCGGAGGTGGTCAGCGCCCTCGGCGCCGAGGCCGTCGTCGACCACGGATCGCCGTCGGCGGTGGCCGACATGGTCGCGGCCGTCGGCGGACGTCCCGTCGCGGGCGCCGTCGCTCTCGGGGCCGGCTCGACGGACGCCTGCCTCGACGTGCTGTCGCGTACGGGGGGAACCCGCCTGGCGATGGCGAGCACACCGGTGTCGCTCGACTCCCTCGCCGGGGGCCGCCACCTGTTCCCCGCGATGCTGCCCGTCTTCACCCGCATCGGTCTCGCCACGGTGCGCTCGAGTCTGCGCGCCCGCCGCCTCGGCATCCATGCCGGGTTCGTCTGGGGCAGCAGCCTGCGGGACGACGAGATGGGCCCACGACTGTGGAGGGAGACGGTGCCCCGGATGCTGGCCGACGGCTCGCTGCGCCCCGCGCCGTCACCCCTGGTCGTCGGCGACGGTCTCGAGGCCGTCCAGGGCGCCCTCGATCGGCAGCGCGCCGGCGTCTCGGCGCAGAAGGTGGTCGTGCGCCTGTGAGCGCGACGGAGCAGCGCCTCGTCACACGCCGACCATGGTCAGCCGGCGCCGCCCGCGCACGGCAGAATGGTCCGATGGTCTCCGCGAGCCCCCACCTGCAGCCCGATCACGCGTGCCTCATCATGCACGGCAGCGACACCCCCGGCATCATCGCCGCGGTCTCGGCCCTCATCGCGCGTCAGGGCGGCAACATCGTCGCCTTCGACCAGTACTCCGACGACCCGCGCGGGGGCGCGTACTTCCAGCGCGTGGTCTTCCACCGCCCGAACCTGACCGTCGCGCTGCCCGAGATCGAGGCCGACATCGCCACCACCCTCGGCGAGGGCTTCGAGCTGGAGTGGACCCTCACCGACCTGTCCACGCCGAAGCGCATGGCCATCCTCGCCTCGAAGCAGGACCACTGCCTGCTCGACCTGCTCTGGCGTCACCGTCGCGGAGACCTGCCCGTGAGCATCCCGATGGTCGTGTCGAACCACACCACGGCCGCAGAAGACGTGCGCTCGTTCGGCGTGCCCTTCTTCCACGTCCCGTCGACGCCCGGGCCCGACAAGTCGGCATCCGAGGCGCGCATCCTCGAGCTGCTGGTCGGCAACGTCGACTTCGTCGTGCTCGCGCGCTACATGCAGATCCTCTCGCCCGACTTCCTCGAGAAGATCGGTGTGCCCGTCATCAACATCCACCACTCGTTCCTGCCGGCCTTCATCGGCGCCGAGCCGTACAAGAAGGCGAAGCAGCGCGGCGTCAAGCTCATCGGCGCGACCTCGCACTACGTCACGAGCGACCTCGACGAGGGCCCGATCATCGAGCAGGACACCGTGCGCGTCACGCACGCGGACTCCGCCGCGGAACTCGCGCGCCGGGGCGCCGACGTCGAGCGACAGGTGCTCTCGCGCGCCGTGCTGTGGCACGCGGAAGACCGCGTCATCCGGCACGGGAACCACACGATCGTCTTCTAGATCGCGGATGCCGAGCGCGAGGCCACCGCGCCCCGCTCGGCACCCGTCCGCACGGCGCGCCCGCGGCTCGACGCCCCGCCGCGATGGGAGCGGCCCCCGGCCACGGCAAGACGGCATCCCGCTGACATCCCGGTTGCAGGGTGCACCGGCTCCGTCAGCCGGATGCCGTCTCGGTGGATGACAGATCAGCGGCCGGCCCCGACCTCGTCGAACGCCGTCAGTCGGGATCGCTCGCGCGGCTGAGCGGGCCCGAACCACCGCGCGGGGGCTGCTTGCGCTGACGCGCGAACTCGCCGCCCTGCCGTCCGCCGTACGGGCGACCGTGGTCGGCGAACTCGGCGCGGAAGTACGCCAGCCGCCAGTCGCCCAGCTCGATGCGCGCGCCGGTGCGCAGGATGCGCCCCCCGCCGTCGCGCCCGGGGCCCTGGTCGCGCGCCCCGCCTCCGCCGACGACGTCGAAGCCGTACAGCACGTACTCGTCATCGCCCTCGTGGCGGATCTCGGCGTGCACCGGAGCGAGCCCGGGCAGACGCAGGTCGGCCTCGTCGCCCGATCCGATGACGGTCTTGGTGGGCAGCAGGTCGAATTCGCGCGGCCGCGAGCCGTCCCACGACGAGTCACCCACCGCGAAGATGAGCCGCGGTCGCCCCGACCCCGGGGTGTAGTGGGTGGTGGTGACGCGGCGGCGCACGGTGCGGTTGACGGTGGGCACCAGCGGAAGCGGCGTCTCGGGGGGAACCGGGAACGTCAACGTCCGGTCCCCGTTGCGGCGGACGAGCAACGGCGCCACGGCCGCCACCGAGCCGAGCCGGATGTGCTTCGACCCGGTGATCACCCGCTGCAGCGCGCCGCTCTTGATGTCACCGAGCTGCAGGATGGGCCCGTCCGGCCCTTCGAGCTTCACGGAGATCCCCCGGGATGCCAGGGCGTCGGCGACCGTGGACAGCTCGGTGAGCGTCCGCCGGCCGTTTCCCGGCAGGCGCGAGGGGTCGTTCACGACGATGCGCACCTCGGTGCCGGAGGCCGTGACGGTCCCCTCGAACGGCGGGGAGTCGGCATCCCCCCTCTCCTGCTCGGAGAAGGCGAGGTCGATGTCGAGGCGCACCATGACGGCGCCGCCTCTCAGTTGCCGCGGTACGGGTCGGACCCGGCCGCGGTGTCGTCGCTCGTGGTGACGCGGAGGGTGCCGTTGAGCTTCCACGTCGCGCGGGGAGCGTCGGGGCCGATGTCACGCGGCACCTCGACGGTCATGTCGACGAAGGAGTAGTTCACGGCGGCGCCGCGGCCGGTGAGGTACGACCACATCTCGCGGCCGAGGTCGGTCCAATCGGTGATCGAGTGGCCCTCGGGGCCGGACGAGTCGGCGAACGGGTCGGTGGTGGCAGGAGTCTCGGACATGGCTTCGGTCCTTCCTTTCGTTTCGAGGCCACCAGCGTCCCAGCGGCTCGGACCGGTTGGGGAGGGATTGCGCGGACGCCGCGGTTGGGGCACCATTCCCCCGACCCCCAAAGACTCATTTGACGGTCGAGGCCGGCCGCGGCACGATGGCGGGATGTCGCGCCTCGAGGAACTCCGCGCCACCGCCCATCCGCTGCGGCTGCGCCTGCTGTCGCTGCTCACCGGAGCGGCGATGAGTGCGGCCGAAGCAGGGCGCGAACTAGGCGTGTCGCAAGCGTCGGCGAGCTACCATCTGCGCGTGCTGGAGCGGGCGCGCCTCGTCCGCGTGGTCGAGGTCGTGCGGCTGCGCGGCGGCGAGGCGAAGCGCTACCGCCACGAGTCGTCGTCACGGCGGTACGACCCCGATACGCCTCACGGCGAACGCTCCCCCGAGGGCGAGACGGAGTACCTCGAAGCGATCGTCGAGGAGCTGCGCCGCCGCGCCGCGCTGCGCGCGGACGGCCCCGCGATATCGACCGACGCCGAGCTGTGGGTGGACCCCGCCGTCTGGCGCCGGATCGTGCAGCACGTGGGCGAGGCGTCCGCGCTGCTGCACGCCGCCGCCCGTCCGCCGCGCACGCCGGGCACGCGTCCGGTGTCGATGACCGCGGCGTTGTTCCCCGTGCGCGTCCCGACACCGCGCCCGGCGGCCGGTCACGGGAATCCCCGGTGAGCGGCCCCCTCGCCCTCGCGCCGTTCCGATGGCTGCTCGCCGCGCGCACCACGGCGATCGTGGGCAACGCCGTCGCGCCGCTCGCCCTGGCCTTCGCGGTGCTCGACCTCACCGGGTCGGCGGCGGATCTGGGGCTGGTGGTCGCCGCCCGCTCGATCGCCAACGTCGGGATGCTGCTGTTCGGCGGAGTGATCGCCGACCGTCTCCCCCGCAGCGCCGTTCTCGTGGGGTCGTCCGTCGCCGCTGCGCTGACCCAGGGGGCGATCGCCGCACTCGTGCTCACCGGGACCGCCGGCATCCCGCTGCTCGTCATCCTGAGCGTCGTCAACGGTGCCGTGGCCGCCGTGAGCCTCCCGGCCGCGGCGGCGCTCGTGCCCGACACGGTGCCCGCCCCGCTCCTGCGACCGGCCAACGCGCTGCTGCGGCTCGGGCTGAACGGCGGCAGCATCGTGGGCGCGTCGGTCGGCGCCGTGGTCGTCGCCGCCGTCGGACCGGGGTGGGGTCTCGCGATGGATGCGGCCGCCTTCGCCGTCGCCGCGATGCTCTTCTCACGCCTGCGACTGCCGTCGCCGCCGGATGCCGCGCCCGGCGAGCGCGCCTCGGTCTGGAGCGACCTCCGCGAGGGCTGGCGCGAGTTCGCGGCGCGTCGATGGGTCTGGATCGTCGTGCTGCAGTTCGCCGTGCTGAACGCCGCCTTCGTCGGTGCGACCACGGTGCTCGGACCGCTCGTGGCCGACGAGAGCTTCGGGCGCGGCGCGTGGGGCCTGATCGTCGCCGCGCAGACGGCGGGGCTCGCGCTCGGTGCGGTCGTGGCGCTGCGCTGGCGGCCGCGACGCGCGCTCGGCATCGGCGTCGCGGCGATGGCCCTCGCGGCCCTGCCGGCCGCGGCCCTCGGGGCGGCGCCGGTCGTGCCAGTGCTCATCGCGGCCTTCGCGATCGGCGGGATCGCGATCGAGCTCTTCGCGATCGCGTGGGATCAGTCGCTGCAGACGCACATCCCCCGCGCGGCGCTGTCGCGCGTGTACTCCTACGACATGGTCGGATCGTTCGTCGCGGTCCCGGTCGGCGAGATCGTCGTCGGCCCCCTCGCCGAGCGGGTGGGGGCGGCCCCGGTGCTGCTGGGCTGCGCGGCGATCATCGTCGTGGCGACCTCGGCTGCGACGTGCTCGCGGAGCGTGTGGAGCATCCGCGCCGCCTGAGGCTCAGTACACGTACTCCATGAGCTCCACGCCCAGCACGCGGAAGGCGTCGTGGGCGCGCAGCCGGTGTGCGATCGACAGATCGTCGAAGTTCACGATCAGGGCGTACGAGACGCCCGCGCGCGGTCCGCCGAGCACCCCCGCCTCGGCGCGCACCCCGGGCGCGCGGCCGGTCTTGTTGACGAACAGCAGCCCGTGCTGATCGTTCTCGTGGGCGAAGGGATCGAGGCCGGTGGCGGATGCCACGAGCGAGAGATCGTGGTTGAGACTCAACCACTCCGCCACCTGGGCGCTGACCCCGGGCGAGACGATCGTCGAGTTCACCAGTCCCGCGAAGACCTGCGCCATCTCGCGGGCGGTCGACAGGGCCACGTGCGGAGCGTCGTCGGGACCCCGGTCGTCGCGGAACCGGTCGAGCAGCGCGGTGCGGCGAAGGCCCAGCTGCTCCAGACGCGCGCGGACCGATTGCAGGCCCACCCGGTGCAGCAGGGCGTTCGCGGCGAGGGCGTCGCCCGTCGATGCCGCCAGCATCGCGAGATCGGTCAGGGGCAGTGCCGGAGCCTTGAGGTGCTGCCACGTACCGCCGTTGACGGCGCCGGCGACCGCCGCGCGATCGACGATCTCGAGGGCGTCCAGGCGACCCGACTCGAACGACGCGGCCGTCTCGACGAGCAGAGGCACGACGCCGAGGCCGCCGACCGGCAGAGTGACGAAGTCGTCGCCCGAGAGCACGGCCGTTCCGCCGTCGAGATCGTCGATGCGCACCGACACCTTCGCCCCCGAGGCGGCGAGCTCGTCGAGCGCGCGCAGCGTCGCGGTGAAGGAGCGGCGGCCGGCCGCCGCCCGCCGGGGCAGTCGCTTCGGACCCTTGCGCCCCGCGCCGCGGAGGGCCGGGGCGTCGCGTCGCGACGACTCCACCGGCCCTCCGGCGGGCTCGGGCAGGGCGGGCTCGGGAAGCGGGGGCATGCCCACGAGCGTGGCTCCTTCCGGGTCAGCAGGACAACAAACGCCGTCTCACCAGATGGTGACGCGCTGGTCGGCGTCCAGCCAGAGAGCGTCGCCCTCGGTGACCTCGAACGCCTCGTAGAACGCGTCGATGTTACGCACGATCTGGTTGCAGCGGAACTCGTTCGGCGAGTGCGGGTCGATCGTGAGAAGGCGGATGGTCTCGGCATCCCGACCCTTCTGCTGCCAGATCTGCGCCCAGCTCAGCAGCAGACGCTGGATGCCGGTGAACCCGTCGACGACGGGACCCTCGCCCTCCGCCTCACCCTGCTCCTCGAGGAACAGACGGTACGCGGCGATCGCGATGCCGAGCCCGCCCAGGTCGCCGATGTTCTCGCCGATGGTGAGGGCGCCGTTGACGTGGTGCTCCTCGCTCAGTCCCTGCGGCACGAGCGCCTCGTACTGGGCGATGAGGGCCTTCGTCCGCTCCTCGAACGCCGCGCGGTCGGCATCCGTCCACCAGTCCCGCAGCGATCCGTCGCCGTCGAAGCGGCTGCCCTGGTCGTCGAAGCCGTGACCGATCTCATGACCGATGACCGCGCCGATGCCGCCGTAGTTCGCCGCCGCATCGCGCTCGGCGTCGAAGAACGGGTACTGCAGGATCGCCGCGGGGAACACGATCTCGTTCATGAGCGGGTTGTAGTACGCGTTGACCGTCTGCGGGGTCATGTACCACTCGTCGCGGTCGATCGGCTGGCCCACCTTGGCGAGCTGACGGTCGTGCTCCCACACGTGGGCGCGCCGCACGTTGCCGACCAGGTCGTCGGCGTCGATCTCGAGGTCGGAGTAGTCCTTCCAGCGAACCGGGTAGCCGATCTTGGGCGTGAAGGCGTCGAGCTTGGCCAGCGCCCGCTCGCGCGTCTCCTCGGTCATCCACTCGAGCGTGCGGATCGATCGGCGGTACGCCTCGATGAGGTGGGCGACGAGGCCGTCCATCGCCTCCTTCGCGGCGGGCGGGAAGTGCCGCTCGACGTAGACCTTGCCGATCGCCTCGCCCAGCGCCGCCTCGACGAGGCTCACGCCGCGCTTCCAGCGTTCGCGGTTCACGGGCACGCCCGTGAGCTGCGTGCCGTAGAACGCGAAGTTCTCGGCCACGAACTCGTCGGACAGGAACGCCGCCGCCGCGTGCACGATCTTGAAGCGCAGCCACGCCTTCCAGTCGTCGAGACGCTCGGCCACGAGCAGACCGCCGAGCGATTCGATGAAGCTCGGCTGGTACACGACGACCTCGGCGAGCGCGTCCTCGTGACCCGGGGCGACCCCCGCACGCCACGGCTCGAGGTCGACTCCGGCGAGGGCGAGCGTGTCGTCCCACGTCTTGAGGTTGTACGTCTTGACCGCGTCGCGGCTGTCTTCGCGCGACCAGTGATGCGCGGCCAGGTCGGCCTCGAGCGCGAACACGCGATCGGCGGATGCCGCGGCCTCGGCGACCCCGGCGAGCTCGAGCACGCGGGCGATGTGCGCCCGGTAGGCGGTGCGGGTCTCGTCGAAGTTGTCGAGCCGGTAATAGCTCTCGTCCGGCAGCGAGATGCCGCCCTGGTAGACCACCGGCACGTAGCGGGTGGGGTCGCCCGGATCGGGCTCGACGAACAGCGTCAGCAGGCCGCTGATGCCGTCGCGCTCGAGTTCGCCGATGAGCCGGAGCAGGGAGGGGATGTCGGTGACGGTGTCGACGGCCGCGAGCTGCGGGGCCAGCGGCTCGCCGCCGAGCGTGGTGATGCGCTCGGTGTCCATGAAGCTCGCGAAGAGGTCGCCGATCTTGCGGGCTTCGCTGCCCGGCTCGGCTTCCTGCGACTCCTGGACGATGGTGCGCACGTCCGCCTCGGCCTGCTCGGCGATGAGGTGGAACGAGCCCCAACGGGCCTTGTCGTCGGGGATCTCGGTGCGCTCCAGCCAGCGGCCGTTCACGTAGCGGAACAGGTCGTCCTGCGGGCGGATCTCGTCGCTGAGCTCGTCGAGCGCGAGACCGGAGCGGGGGGTGTCGGTCATGGAGACAGGATAAGTGCCCCGCATCCGTGCGGGCTCGGAATGCGGGGCGCGCCACGCGTGGACGCGGAACGCAAGCCGTCGCCGTTCCGCGCATCGACCCGAGCGCCCCCGCGCCGGGCGGGCCCGCCCCGTCCCCCTCGCATCGCGCAACCTCCGCGATCGGCGCGACCTCAGCGGCATCCCCCTCGGATCGGACGGAGGTTGCGCAGATCACTGACCCTGCGCCGCGCCCGGCTCGCGCCGCACGCGCGCAGGGCGCCGCGCGCCGAGCGACGTCGGAGGCCCGGCCTAGGCTCGGACCGTGACGACACCGCCGCCCGCGACGCTGAACCGCTCGATCCTGCGGCTCGCGGTGCCCGCGCTCGGCGCGTTGATCGCCGAGCCGCTCTTCTTGATCGTGGATGCCGCGATGGTGGGGCACCTCGGTGTCGCTCCCCTGGCGGGTCTCGGCATCGCGAGCGCCGTGCTGCAGACGATCGTCGGGCTCATGGTGTTCCTCGCCTATTCGACGACGCCCGCGGTCGCGCGGCGGTTCGGGGCGGGCGAGACGGGACGCGCGGTGTCCGTGGGCATCGACGGGATGTGGCTGGCTCTCGCGCTGGGCGGGGTGCTCGCCGCAGTCGGGTCGATCGTCACCCCGTCGGTCGTCGACCTCTTCGGCGCCGCCCCCGACGTGGCCGAGAACGCCCGCGTCTACCTCTCGATCTCGATGTGGGGCCTTCCGGCCATGCTGGTGGTGTTCGCGGCCACCGGGCTGCTGCGCGGGCTGCAAAACACGGTCACCCCGCTCTGGATCGCCGGGGTCGGCTTCGGGGCGAACGCCGCCCTCAACGCGGTGTTCATCTACGGCTTCGGATGGGGCATCGCGGGGTCAGCGATCGGCACGGTCGCCGCGCAGTGGGGCATGGTGGGCGCGTACGTCCTCGTCGTGCGCGCGCTCGCGCGTCGGCACGACGCCTCCGTCCGGCCGCAGCGCGAGGGATGGGGCGGGACCGCGCGATCCGGGGGGTGGCTGTTCCTGCGGACCCTCAGCCTGCGGGTGGCCTTCCTCGCCACCGTCGCGGTCGCCACCGGACTGGGGTCCGACGAACTGGCCGGGTGGCAGATCGCCTTCACCATCTTCTCGACGGCCGCCTTCGCCCTCGACGCGCTCGCGATCGCCGCGCAGGCCCTCATCGGCCACGCGCTGGGCGCCGACGAGACCGAGACGGTGCAGAGGGTCCTTCGACGCACGAGCGCCTGGGGCATCTGGTTCGGCGTCGGCGTGGGCGCCGTGCTCGCCGCGGCCTCGGGCGTGATCGGGCTCCTCTTCACCGGCGACGCCGAGATCGCCGCCCTCGTCCAACCCGCTCTGATCGTGCTGGCCGTGGCGCAGCCGCTCGCCGGCTTCGTCTTCGTGCTCGACGGCGTGCTGATCGGCGCGGGAGACGCCCGGTATCTGGCGCTCGCGGGCCTGCTCAACCTCGTCCCCTACGCGCCGGCTCTCGTCCTCGTCGCCCTGTTCGCCGGCGGGGGCCCCGCGGGACTCGCGTGGCTCGCCGCCGCGTTCTTCGGCGTCTACATGATCGCTCGCGCGCTCACCCTCGGCCTCCGCGTGCGCGGTCGGGCGTGGATGACCGCGGGCGGCTGACCCGCCACCGCGGGCGCCCCTTCCGAGCCGGGTGCCACCGGCCACGACGATGCGCCCTCCGCGGGCGTCACTCGTCGACGATCGCGGCGACCGCCTCGAGCTCGACGAGCTGATCGTCGTAGCCCAGCACGGTGACCCCCATCAGCGTGCTCGGCACATCGTGCGACCCGAACGCGTCGCGCACGACCTCCCACGCCGCCACGAGATCGTCCTGCCGAGCGGATGCCACGAGTACACGCGTGCTGATCACGTCGGTGAGCTGCGCCCCGGCGTCGGCGAGCGCGGTCTCGAGGTTCTCGACGCACCGGGCCGCCTGCGCGCGGACGTCGCCGACCCCGACCGTCGCGCCATCCGCGGCCAGGGGGCAGGAGCCGGCCAGGAAGATGAGACGAGCCTCGGCGGGAGCGGTCGCCGCGTAGGCGTATTCGGCGACGCCCGACAGCGACGCCGAACGGATGAGGGTGACGGCCTTCGGCATCCCCCCACCCTCGCACGCCCCTAGGCCCAGCGGCGGCACCACTCGTACATGATGACCGCGGCGGCGGAGGCCGCGTTGATCGACCGGGTCGAGCCGTACTGCGTGATCTCGACGACACCCGTCGCCGCTTCGATCGCCTCGGCCGAGAGCCCCGGCCCCTCCTGGCCGAACAGCAGCACGCACGCCTCCGGCAGGTCGGACCGATCGATCGGGACCGAACCGTCGACGTTGTCGACCGCGATCACCGGCAGGCCCGCCTCGCGCGCCCACGTGACGAACGCCGCGACGTCCTCGTGATGGCGCACGTGCTGGTACCGGTCGGTCACCATGGCGCCGCGGCGGTTCCATCGGCGCCTGCCGATGATGTGCACCTCGGCCGCGAGGAACGCGTTGGCGCTGCGCACGATGGTGCCGATGTTGAGGTCGTGCTGCCAGTTCTCGATCGCGACGTGGAAGGGATGCCGTTTGGCGTCCAGGTCCGCGACGATCGCGTCCATGCTCCAGTAGCGGTAGCCGTCGACGACGTTGCGGCGATCGCCGTCGGCGAGCAGCTCGGGGTCGTAGCGCGGATCGTCGGGCCACTCGTCGGGGCCGCCGGGCCACGGCCCGACCCCGTGCGTCGGAGTCTGTTCGCCCGGGGCGGGCGCCTCCGGGTCGTGCGTCGAGGTCGGCGCGTCCCGGGTCGGGACCCGCGGGTCGCGCGCCGGAGACGGCGCGTCCCCCTCCGGAAACCGGGGGTCGAGCGCCGGCGTCGGGTCGTCGGCATCCGTCACCGATCCAGGCTATCCGCGGTCGACGCCCCGCACGATTCGGCGGCCGAGAGCACACGAACGGTACGAGAGCACGCGCCGGCGCTGACGGTCGAACCGGTGATCCCGCGCCGGTCGCGTGCTCCGGGGACGCGTCGAGGAGTTTTCGGGTGCCCGAAAAATCAGTAAGGTTTCGGCATGCCGAAAACAGAGGATGCCGTGGTCCGCCGCCACGCTCCGGGGCGCGCCCTCTGGCTGCTCGGCCCGGCGATGGTCGCGGGAGTGGCGTACCTCGACCCCGGCAACGTCGCCAGCAACATGACCGCGGGCGCCGCCTTCGGCTACCTGCTCGTGTGGGTGGTGGTGCTCGGAAACGTCATGGCGTGGCTTATCCAGTACCTCTCCGCCAAGCTCGGCATCGTCACCGGCGAGAGCCTCCCGCAGATCCTCGGCCGCCGGATGCACCGCCCCTGGGGGCGGCGGCTGTACTGGCTGCAGGCCGAGGCGGTGGCGATGGCCACCGACGTCGCCGAGGTCATCGGCGGGGCCGTGGCGCTGCACCTGCTGTTCGACATCCCCCTGGTGTGGGGAGGAGCGATCACCGGCGTGGTGTCGATGGGTCTGCTGCTCGTCCAGACGCGCCGCGGGGCGCGCGCCTTCGAGACCGTGCTCATCGGGATGCTCGTCATCATCGCCGTCGGCTTCTCGTTCGGCCTGCTGATCGCGCCTCCCGATGCGGCGGGGGTCGCCGCCGGTCTCGTGCCGCGCTTCGAGGGCACGAACTCGGTACTGCTGGCCGCCTCCATCCTCGGCGCCACGATCATGCCGCACGCCATCTACGCGCACTCGGCACTCGCCCGCGACCGCTTCGCCCCGGATGCCGCGACCTTCGCGCAGGTCGGGCACACGGCATCCGCGCTCTCGGCGGGAGCCGGCGCCGACGGCCCCCCGGCGACGGGGACGTCGGCCTCGCGCGCGGCGCTGGAGCACGCACGCGGCATCTCGACCCCGAGGCTGCTCCGGGCCACCCGGTGGGACGTCACGATCGCCCTCGCCGTCGCCGGCACGGTCAACCTCGCCATCCTGCTCCTGGCCGCCGCCAACCTGGCGGGCGTCGACGGCACCGACAGCCTCGAGGGCGCCTACGCGGCGCTCCGCGACGGGCTCGGCCCCCTGGTCGCGACGCTGTTCGCCGTCGGGCTGCTCGCGAGCGGCCTCGCCTCGACCTCGGTCGGCGCCTACGCCGGCGCCGAGATCATGCACGGACTGCTGCGGGCGCGCATCCCACTCGTCGTCCGGCGTCTCGTCACCCTCGTCCCCGCGCTGGCGATCCTCGCACTCGGCGTCGATCCCACCCTCGCCCTCGTGCTCAGCCAGGTGGTGCTGTCGTTCGGCATCCCGTTCGCCCTGGTGCCGCTGGTCGCCCTGACCGCGCGCTCCGACGTCCTGGGCCGGTACCGCAATCGCCGCGCGACCACGGTCGCCGGGGTGCTGGCATCCGGGTTCCTCATCACGCTCAACGTCGTCCTCCTGTGGCTCGTCTTCACCGGCGGATAGGCTGACGGCGTGGAATCGCCCGTGGCAGACGACTATCTCAAGGCGATCTACCACCACACCGAGTGGCAGGACTCCCCGATCACGCCCTCGCAGCTCGCCGGTGTGCTGAGCCTCGCCCCCTCGAGCGTCACCGAGATGGTGAAGAAGCTCGCCGCCCAGGGACTGGTCACCCACCGCCCGTACGGACCCGTGTCGCTCACCGCGGCCGGGCAGCGCCGCGCCGCCGGCGTGATCCGCCGCCACCGCCTCATCGAGACGTGGCTCGTGCGCGAGTTCGCCTACGCGTGGGATGAGGTGCACGACGAGGCCGAGGTGCTCGAGCACGCTCTCAGCGACCGGCTGCTCGAGGGCATCGACGAGCGCCTGGGGCGCCCCCGCTTCGACCCGCACGGAGACGCGATCCCGGATGCCGAGGGCGCGGTGCACCGCGAGCCCTTCATCCTGCTGGCGGAGGCGCCGGTGGGCCACGCGGGCCGGGTGCTGAGGGTGAGCGACCGGGATCCCGAGTTGCTGCGTGCGCTCGTCGATCGCGGGATCGACGTCGGTCACGAGCTCGAGGTCGTGTCCGAGGGCGTGGTGCGCGCGGACGGCGTGGAGATGTCGCTGCCGGCCGGAGCCGACGGGTCGGTCTGGCTCACTCGCTGACACCGCCGGTGGGGGAAGGCGCGGCCGCCGTCGGGGTGGCCCGGCTCACCTGCTGACGCGACCTGCCGCGGGCACTGACGCCGCGTCACCGCGGAACCATCGCCGGGCCCGCGCGGGCACCCACATACTGGCGATGACGGCCAGCGCGGCGACGAGGGCGACGACGAGGATCGGGTCGAGTTCGGTCAACGCCATCGCCGTCGCCTGCAGAGCGACCAGGACGCCGAGGTAGACCGTCAGCAGCGTGCGAGCAAGGGAACTGCCCCGCGAAAGCGCCGACCCACCGGCGATCGTGAGCAGTCCGAGCAGCACGGTCGCCGCGCCCACGAGCGAGACCGGCAGCACGAGATCGGGCGTCACGGCGTAGCGCGCCAACAGGACGACGATGCCCAGAGCGGTGTTGAGCAGTCCGCCGACGTAGACGAGCACGATGGCCGCCGTGACCACAGCGGGTCGGCGGCGCACCTCGTCGGCGACCCCGCCCGCACCAGCGGACACGTCGGCCAGGGAGCGTCGCACGAACCGTCGGTGCGCGAACCGCACCGCTTCGATCGCTCCGAGCGCGAGCACGACCATGAGTGTCACCAGGGTCGCACCGTCGTCGCCCGGATCCTGCAGTTGGAAGAACTCCCCCAACGGCGGCACGGTGAAGATCGCGGTGAGCGCGATGAACATCGCGCCGATCACCACCACCTTCACGCGCGTGACCGGACGCGACAGCACCGTGAGCACCCAGATCGCGACGATCGCGAGGATGATCGTCGCGCCCGTGCGCAACGGCGCCGTCCCCAGACCGATCTGCATCGCCACGCGCGTGTAGACGGTGAGGGAGACGGCGATGACGAGACCCGCGGGGATCGCGAAGCTGAGCGAGCGGCGGAGGAACCCCGGCACGTACCGCTGCGCGTTCGGCAGCAGCGCCAGGAAGAACGCCGGGATGCCGATGGTCAGACCATCGGTTATCGACAACTGCCGCGGCAGGAACGGGAACTCCATCACGAGGACGCCGAACAGCACCGCGAGCCCCGTCGCGTAGACGGTCTTGGTCAGGAACAGCATCGAGACGCGCTCGATGTTGGCGATCACCTGGCGCCCCTCCGCGACCACCGACGGCAGGTGCGAGAAGCGCCCGTCGAGGAGCACGAGGCGCGCCACGGCCTTCGTCGCCGCCGCACCGGAGTTCATCGCGATACCGATGTCGGCCGTCTTGATGGCGAGGGCGTCGTTGACGCCGTCGCCGGTCATGGCCACGACGTGCCCGCGCGCCTGCAGCGCGGTGACCATGCGCTTCTTCTGGTCGGGCGTGACACGGCCGAAGACGGTGTGCTGCTCGAGCACGGCGCCCAGCTCGTCGTCGTCGGCGGGCAACCGACGTGCGTCGTACCCCTCATCGACGTCGAGGCCGACCTCTCGTGCGATGGCCGCCACCGTGCGGGGGTTGTCGCCCGAGATGACGCGCACGCCGACGCCCTGATCGCGGAAGTACGCCAGAGCCTCGGCGGCATCCGGACGCACCGCCTCGACGAAGGTCAGCACCGCGACGGCCGCGACACCCGCCGGCAACCGCTCCGCGTCGACGTCGGCGTCGGTGAGCGGCGTGCCCGCATGCCCCAGCACGAGGGTGCGTCGACCCGACGAAGCCAGCCGCGTGACCGCGGCGCCCAGTTCGCCGCTCGCATCGGTCGCGGCATCGCCGAACACCATCTCGGGCGCGCCGAGCACCCAGGTGCCGTCGGCGCCGCCGTCGAACGACACCGCACTCCACTTTCGCGCCGATGAGAACGGGATCCGCCGGGCCGCCGTGAGCACCGCACCCACGGGGAACGGCTCGCGCAGGCACGTCGCCGTCGCGTTCGCGTCGGGGGCGGCCCCGTACCAGGCCAGCACGTCGGTCCAGCCGGTCGCCTCCGACAGGGCGACCGCGTCGTCGAAGCGGATCTCGCCCGCGGTGAGAGTGCCGGTCTTGTCGAGGCAGATCACGTCGACCCGGGCGAGCCCCTCGACCGCGGGCAGTTCGTTGACGAGCACCTTCTGCCCGGCGAGCCGCGCCGCACCGACCGCGAAGGCGATCGAGGTCATGAGCACGAGCCCGAGCGGGATCATGGCGGTGAGGGCGGCGATGGTGTTCACGACCGCCTGCGACCACGTGCCCTGCTGCCAGGCCTGCACCCAGCCGCCGGCCACCATCATCTGCGCGTTCAGGACCAGCAGTCCGATCGGCCCGATCCCCCAACCGACCCATCGCAGGACGCGGTCGATCGAGGTGCGCAGCTCGCTCGAGACGAGCTGGAAGCGCTTCGCCTCCGCGGCGAAGGTGTTCGCATACGACTCGGCGCCCACGCGGGCGACGCGTGCCGCACCTTCGCCGGCCACCACGATCGACCCCGACAGCACCTCGTCGTCGACGCGTTTGTCGACGGCATCCGACTCGCCGGTGAGCATCGACTCGTCGATCTGAAGGCCGCGGGACGCCACCACCACCGCGTCGGCGGCGATCTGATCGCCCGCGCGCAGCACGAGGACGTCGCCGCGCACCACCTCCGGCGGCGCGATCTCGGCCTCCGCGCCGTCGCGCCGGACCCGGGCGCGGGGCGCGTTCAGCAGGGCGAGGCGGTCGAGCGCGGCCTTGGCGCGGAACTCCTGCACGCATCCGATCACGGCGTTCGAGAGCGCAGCGACCCCGAACAGCGCGTCCTGCCAGCGGCCCAACAGCAGCAGCACGACGAAGCACGCCCCGACGATCCCGTTGAAGAGCGTGAAGACGTTGGCGCGCACGATGTTCCACGCGCTCCGGCTGGTGTCGGCCGTGAAGGCGTTGGTCTGCCCCGACGCCACCCGTTCGGCGACGTCGGCCGCGCTCAGTCCGGCGACGCCGAGGTCTGCGCGGTCGTCGCTCGTCGCCTGCTCCATGCGCTCACTGTAGAGCCCCCCCGCCGACACCGCGGGGGCCGGTTCAGGATGCCGCTCGCCGAGCCCTCTCGAACGGCCATCTCACGTGCGTGGCGGTCTCGCAGGCGCGCCACAGCTCGGTGCCCAGGTCTCCTCGCCGCGTGCCCCGGGCGGGAGTCGCCCGCCGCGGCGCGCCGCGCGCGATGAGCGCCGGGCCGTACATCGAGCCGCCCTCGGCGTGGGGATCGACGAGAGCACGCACGAGCGCCCACGCGCCCTGCTCCTTGGACTGGGTGATGGGCGCCTGCAGGTTGTCGACGAATCGCGTGAGACGGCTCGGCTCGTTCACGCCCCGCACCCCGCGCGTACGACCGCTCGTGGAGTAGCCCGGGTGCGCGACGAGGCTCTCCACCGGCACGCCGTGGGCCCGCAGCATCTTGTCGGCCTCGAGGGCGAGGGCGGTCGTCGCGGCCTTCGACTGCACGTAGGCCTTCCAGGGCGTGTAGCCCTCGCGCAGCTCGGGGTCGGTGGGCAGGTGCCGCCAGAGGGAGGTCGACAGGCTCCCCACCCAGACCATCCGCCCGCGGGCGGTCGCGAGCGGTTTGAGGAGCTCGCCGGCCAGGGCAAAGTGGCCGAGCACGTTGGTCGCGAACACGAGTTCGTGTCCACCGACGGTCTCGCGCTGCTTCGGCGGATGGACCACGCCGGCGTTCAGCAGCAGCCCGTCGAGGCGCCCGCGCGCCCGCGCCGTCGCCGCGGCGGCACGCACCGACCCCATGTTGCTGGTGTCGAGCAGGAGCGTCTCGATCGCGGCATCCGGGGTCGAACGCTTCACCGCCGCCTTGGCGGCGGAGAGGCTGTGGGGGTTGCGCCCGGTCAGCAGCACGTGGGCACCCGCCGCGGCGAGCTGCTCGCACGCGAAGAACCCGAGACCGCGGGTCGCGCCGGTGACGAGATAGGAGCGTCCAGAGAGATCGGGAAGGTTCTCGGGGTCCCAGTCACGACGCGTCACCCTTCGACCCTAACGAGATCGGGCGCCCACGTCACGGGTCCATTCCGTTCGGGGAATATCGGCATCCCGGAACTTTTTTCAGAATCGACGTGACGAATCGTCCGCGGGCACCGTCTCCCTCGTGAGCACCCCGCTCCGTCGCGACGAACACCCCGCCGCCGACGCCGTCACATCGAGAAGGAGTCAGATCATGGGTCTGGACGACAAGATCAAGAACGCCGCTCAGGACATCGTGGGCAAGGCGAAGGAAGCCATCGGCAACGCGACCGACAACGACAAGCTCGCCGCCGAGGGCAAGGCCGACCAGGTCAAGGCGGATGCCAAGAAGGCCGGCGAGAACGTGAAGGACACCTTCAAGTAAATCGCCGCCACCGCGGGCGGGTCGCGATCCTCATGATCGCGCCCGCCCTCGTGCGTTCTGGAGGGCGCGTACGGGGCCGGGTCTAGGCTGGGCCGCATGCGGACCCGTGGCGACATCGAGTGCTGGCTCACCGACATGGACGGCGTGCTCGTCCATGAGAACACCCCCATCGCGGGCGCCTCGGAACTGCTCGCCCAGTGGCGGTCCGAGGGCACACCGTTCCTCGTGCTCACGAACAATTCCATCTTCACGCCGCGCGATCTGAGTGCCCGGCTGCGCGCATCCGGCCTTGAGGTGCCGGAATCGTCGATCTGGACCTCGGCCCTGGCCACCGCCGACTTCCTCCGGTCGCAGATGCCGGGCGGCTCCGCCTTCGTCATCGGCGAAGCGGGCCTCACCACCGCGCTCCACGAGGCGGGGTTCATCATGACCGAGACGACCCCCGACTACGTCGTGGTCGGGGAGACCCGCAACTACTCCTTCGAGGCCATCACCAAGGCCATCCGCTTCATCCGCGGCGGTGCGCGCTTCATCGCGACCAACCCGGATGCCACCGGCCCCTCGACCGAGGGCGTGCTCCCGGCGACCGGAGCGATCGCGGCGCTCATCACCAAGGCCACCGGCAAGGAGCCCTACATCGTGGGCAAACCGAACCCGATGATGTTCCGCTCGGCGCTCAACCGCATCGGCGCCCACAGCGAGAACACGGGCATGATCGGCGACCGCATGGACACCGACATCGTCGCCGGCATCGAGGCCGGGCTGCACACGGTGCTCGTGATGACCGGCATCAGCGACCAGCGCGAGATCGAGCGCTATCCCTTCCGTCCCGACGAGATCCTCGGCTCGGTGGCAGAGCTCGTGCGCGACGAGCCCCTCGAGACCGAACTGGCCGACGGGGAAGACGGGCTCGAAGCCGGGCTCTGACCCCGCCACCGAGAGGACGACGCATGGACGATCGCACGCTGTGGTTGATCACGGCCTTCTTCATCACCGCCGGCACGCTCGTGGCGTTCATCGTGCAGTGGCGGCGGTCACGGCGCGGGGGCGGACGCCGCGATCCGTTCGACGGGCCGGGAGACGGCGCACCCTGAGCACGGCTGTCGCACCGTTCGACGTGGCGAGGCGAGGGGCGGCATCCACCCCCCGGCCGTCACGACAACAGGGCACGTCACCGCGACAGGACGATTCGCGCGGAATCGGCCTGTTCTCGCCGCACCCGCCTGTTCTGGTGACGCGTCGCGCTTACTGCGGCGCCAGCCCCAGGTCGTCGAGATCGATGGATGCCAGCCACTGCAGGCCCTCCGCCTCGATCGCGGCCTGCGCGCCGGTCTTGCGGTCGACGATCACGGCGACGGCGACGACGTCGGCGCCCTCGCGGCGCAGCGCCTCGACGGCCTTGAGCGCCGACTGACCGGTCGTCGAGGTGTCTTCGACCACGACGACGCGCTTACCCTTCACGTCGGCGCCTTCGATCTGACGACCCCGGCCGTGGTCCTTCGGCTCCTTGCGCACGACGAACGCGTCGAGCGGAGTACCGGCGTGCACGGACTCGTGCATGACGGCGTTGGCGATCGGGTCGGCGCCCAGCGTCAGACCGCCCACGGCGACGACGCCGTCGAGGTCCTTCACGAGGTCGAGCACGAGGCGCCCGATCGCGGGAGCCGCGCGGTGGTCGAGCGTGAGCTTGCGCATGTCGACGTAGTACGTCGCCTTCTTGCCGCTCGAGAGGGTGAAGTCGCCGTGGAACACCGCCTCGGCGTTGATGAGGCCGATGAGGGCCTGGCGGTCGGCTTCGAGCTCGGGCGTAGAGGCGGCGGTCACGGCGTCGAGTCTATTGCTCCGGCCCGCCCGGGCCCGCTCGAGCCCGCCTGAGCACAACGGCGGGCCGGCGGCGGAACACGCCGCGGAACCCGCGCCCCGGCCGCCTTGTCGCACCTCCCTCCCGCCGTCGTGCACACCGACGGGCGGCGCCGGGCGCCGCGGAACGCCCAGGGGCGCCGCCGCGGACGGCGATGTCCGCGCCCGAAAGTAGGCTGGATGCCATGCGCCTGGCCACCTGGAACGTCAACTCCATCCGCGCTCGTGTGACCCGCACCGTCGAGTTCTGCGTGCGCGAGCACATCGACGTGCTGGCGATGCAGGAGATCAAGTGCAAGACGGAGCAGTTCCCGTATGCGGCCTTCGAAGAGGCCGGGTACCACGTCGCCGCTCACGGCCTGAACCAGTGGAACGGCGTCGCGATCGCGAGCCGCGACCCGCTCGACGACGTCGAGATCGGCTTCCCCGGCATGCCCGGATTCGAGAAGGGCAAAGAGGGGCCCGACCTGCCCCAGGAGGCCCGCGCGATCGGGGCGACCGTGAACGGCGTGCGCGTGTGGAGTCTGTACGTGCCCAACGGGCGCGGGCTCGACGACCCCCATTACGTCTACAAGCTCGACTGGCTCGACAAGCTGCGCCAGTACACGGCCGACACTCTCGAGAAGAGCCCCGACCTGCCGCTCGCCCTGACCGGCGACTTCAACATCGCCCCCACCGATGACGACAACGGCGACCCCACCGTCGTGGAGGGCGCGACCACCCACGTGTCCCCTCCCGAGCGCGCCGCCTTCGCCGCCTTCGAGACCGCGGGGCTGACCGACGTCGTGCGCCCGCTCATCCCCACCGGCTACACCTACTGGGACTACAAGCAGTTGCGTTTCCCCCGCAACGAGGGTCTGCGCATCGACTTCATCCTCGGCTCGCAGGCGTTCGCCGATGCCGTCCACGGCGCCGAGATCCACCGTGACGAACGCAAGGGCGAAGTACCCAGCGACCACGTCCCCGTCGTCGCCGACCTCGACCTGTCGGATGCCGACGACGACGACGATCTGCCGATGATCTTCGGCTGATCGCCGGCGCCGTCCGCGCGCTTCCCCGCGGTTCGGCGCGCCCCGCCGGAATCCGTGGTCTTCTCGTCCGCATCGGGCGGTGCGCCGGGTCGCCGGCGGATCCTCGTCGACGCGCACGTTCCTCGCCGCCTCCTCGACGGAGACTCCCGAGAAGAACGCGATCCTGCGAGCACGCGCACCGACCGCCGCCGCACGATCGCGGCATCCGGAAGATTTTTCCCTCACCCTGTCGATTCCGCTCGGTGCCCTTCGACGCGATAGTAGGGGCAGGCATTCGCTCCCCTCAGATCGCTCGAGAGAGCACCGACGAGAAGAGTCCACGATGAAGTACATGCTGATCATGCGCGGCACCGACGAGGCGTACGCGGCGTACAAGCGGATCCCGTTCGAGCAGGTCATCAACGACATGGGCGCCTACAACGAGGCGATGATGACCGCCGGCGTGCTGGTCGCCGGAGACGGTCTGGCCGAGGACATGAGTCAGAACTTCACCGTGGCCTTCGGCGGCGAGGAGCCCGTCGTCACCGACGGCCCCTACGGCGAGACGCACGAGCTGTTCAACGGCTTCTGGATCATCGAGGTGTCGTCGAAGGACGAGGCCGTCGAGTGGGCGCGGCGAGCGCCGCTCATCGCGGGCAACACGCTCGAGGTGCGTCGCGTGACCGACGAGACGGACTTCGCCGCGTTCGCCGACAACGCCTACATCCAGAAGGAGGAGGGCTGGCGCGAGGAGCAGTCCTCCCGGTGAGCCCCGACCCCGTCGCCGACGTCGCGCGGCGCGTCGCGGCGATCTGGCGCATCGAAGGCGCCCGCATCGTCGCGACGCTCGCGCGCGTGGTGGGAGACCTCCCGACCGCGGAGGATCTGGCTCAGGATGCCGTCGCCGAGGCGCTCGCGCGCTGGCCTCGCGACGGCGTTCCGGCCAACCCCGGCGCCTGGCTGACCGCGGTCGCGAAGCGACGGGCGATCGACGACTGGCGGCGGGCGCGGAACCTCAGCGAGAAGTACCGGCTGATCGGCGCGGAGACGGACGAGATGACGGATGCCGAATGGCATCCGATCGACGACGATGTGCTGCGTCTGGTGTTCGCGGCGTGTCATCCCGTGCTCGCTCCGGAGGCGCAGGTGGCGTTGACGTTGAAGGTCGTCGGCGGCCTCGGCTCAGAAGCGATCGCCCGGCTGTTCCTCGTTCCGATACCGACGATGCAGCAGCGGATCGTCCGCGCGAAGAAGACGCTCAGCGCCGCGCGAGTGCCGTTCGAGGTGCCGGATCCGGCGGAGTGGCCGACCAGGCTCCGCGCCGTCCTGAGCGTGATCTACCTCGTCTTCACCGAGGGCTACGCCGCCACCTCCGGCGACGCGGTCCTGCGGACAGAGCTCGCGCACGAGGCGATCCGTCTCGGGCGCGTCCTGGCGCGGCTGCTCCCCCACGAGCCCGAGGTGCTGGGGCTCGGCGCCCTCATGGAGCTGCAGGCGTCGCGCTTCGCGGCCCGCGTGGATGCGAACGGGGATGCCGTGCTCCTCGCCGATCAGGACCGGCGGCGCTGGGATCGCTCGGCGATCGCCCGCGGGTCGGCGCTGCTGGCCCGCGCCGATGCGATCGGGCGCGGGCGCGGGCCGTACCAGCTGCAGGCCGCGATCGCGCTCTGTCACGCGGAGGCGGCGAGCGTCGACGCGACGGAGTGGGATCGCATCGCCCTGCTGTACGAGGTGCTCGGCCGGGTGGCCCCGAGTCCCGTCGTCGAACTCAATCGCGCCGTGGCGGTGTCGATGGCATCCGGGCCTCTCGAAGGACTCGCGATCGCCGACGGTCTCGCCGCCGCCGGCGCGCTGAAGGGGTCGCACTTGATCCCGTCGGTGCGCGGCGAGCTGTTGGCACGGCTGGGACGCACGCGCGAAGCGCACGACGAGCTCCTGAACGCGGCGGACCTCGCCCGCAACGAGCGCGAGGCAGCGCTGCTCCGGCGGAAGGCCGAAGCGCTGGCGCCCTGACTCGTGGCCTGCCGCTCCCGGTCCCTTCGACAGGCTCAGGGACCTCGACGACCACACAGGTGGCTGAGCCTGTCGAAGCCACCGAGACGTGCGGCGGGGCCGGGGGAAACCCGACCCCGCCGTCACTGCGCGTCAGGCCGCGGGGACCTCGGCGGGCGCCGTGCGCGAGATGAGCGTCACGAGCGCCTCGATGATGGAGCGCAGGAACTCCGCCGTGCCCTCGTTCGTGACGGTGCCGTCCTCCTCGAACAGGCCGGGGGTCGACTGGATGTAGCCCTCGGGCTGGCCCAGGACGAGAGCGTTGTAGTGCAGGAGCACCGAGCGCAGGTGCTGCTGGCCGGCCGCGGTGGCGATGCCGCTCTGCGACGTGCCGATGACGGCGGTGGGCTTGTCGTTGAACGACGCCTCGCCGTAGGGGCGGGCGGACCAGTCCAGGGCGTTCTTGAGAACGCCGGGGATGGAGCGGCTGTACTCGGGGGTCACGATGAAGACGCCGTCGGCATCCTGGATCGCGTTCTTGAAGTCCGTCGCGACCTCGGGGAAGTTCCCGTCGTAGTCGGGAGAGTAGAACGGGAGGTCCTTGATCGGGATCTCTTTCAGCGTCACGCCCTCGGGCGCCACCTTCTCGAGCGCCTTGGCCAGGCGGCGGTTGATGGAGGTGCTGGAGATGCTGCCGACGATGTAGCCGATCGTGTAGTCGGTCACGATGATCCTCTCTGTGCTGACGGGGGCGCAGTGACTGTGCCCAGGTGCATTCACGTGCAAGCGTCACCCGCCAACCTGTATTCCGCCCCCGCTTGACTCCGCCCTGCGGGGGATGCAGGTGTGGGGGGTCCCCCTTAGCGTGGAGGGATGGCACGACTCACCCGTTCCCAGCGGCGCAACGATCTCGTGCTCGCGGCGGCCCTCCTGCTGGGCGGCCTCATGAGCGCCGTGCTGTCGTCGATCTCCGGCCTGTACGGCGACAAGCAGGGCTCACTCGCCATAGCCCTCGGTTACGTCGCCTTCCTCGCTGTGCCGATCGCGTTTCGTCGACGCTGGCCGTCGGTCGCGGCGGTGCTGGTGTCGCTCGCGTACTTCATGGCCGTGACGTTCCGCATCCCCGAGGTGTACGCGGGGAACATCGCGATGTTCATCGCGCTTTACACGGTCGGCGCGTGGGAGACGAACCGACGCCGAGCCACGATCGTGCGCGTCGCGATCGTCATCGGCATGTTCGCCTGGCTCTTCATCGTGATGTTCCAGGAGGCCACGCAGCCGATCGATCCGAGCGTCGAGGGGCCCTTCTCGCGCGCCGGCGCGTTCTCGCCGTTCGTGGCCTATCAGCTGCTGAGCCTCGCGCTGAACGCGCTGTATTTCGGCGGCGCCTACTACTTCGGCAACCGCTCGTATCAGCAGATGCGCGAGCGCGCCGAACTCGAACAGCGAACCGCCGAGCTGGAATCGGAGCGCGAGGTGACCGCGGCCCAAGCGGTGGCACTCGACCGCGTGCGCATCGCCCGCGAGCTGCACGACGTCGTCGCCCACCACGTGTCGCTCATGGGTGTGCAGGCCGGAGTCGCCCGCGCCGTTCTGGCGAAGGACTCCGAGAAGGCGCGCGAGGTGCTCGCGGGCATCGAGGACTCGGCCCGGACGTCGCTCCACGAGCTGCGCCAGCTGCTCGAGACCCTGCGGGCGCCCGGGAACGACGGCGATCCCGACACCGCTCCGACCACGCACGGCTTGACCTCGATCGCCGCTCTCGTCGACGAGGCTTCCGCCGCGGGACTCCCCGCCACCTTCACCGTCATCGGGGAACCGATGCAGGACCCGCCTCCTCTCGTGCAGGTGAACCTGTACCGCATCGCCCAGGAGGCGCTCACGAACGCGCGTCGCCACGCCGGCCCCCACGCCACCGCCGATGTGCGCCTCCGGTTCGACCCGGATGCCATCGAACTCGAGGTCGCGAACACCGGACGCTCCGGCTCCACGACACCGGGGCTCGGACAACTCGGCATGCGGGAGCGCGCGGCGGTGTCGGGCGGCACCATCGAGATCGGCCCACGCTCGCGAGGCGGGTACCTCGTGCGCGTCCGCGTGCCCGCGGCCGAGAGCGAGGTCGCCCATGTCTGAGGTGCGGGTGCTGCTGGTCGACGATCACGCGATGATGCGTGCGGGGTTCCGCACGATCCTCTCGCTCGAAGACGACCTCCGCGTCGTCGGCGAGGCCGCCACGGGGCGCGAGGCGATCGCCGCCGCGGCGGAGCTCCGCCCCGACGTGATCTGCATGGACGTGCAGATGCCCGACATGGACGGCCTGGAAGCGACGCGACTGCTGACGGCGGACCCCGACTCGGATGCCGCGATCCTCATCGTCACGACCTTCGACCGCGACGACTACCTGTTCGCCGCCCTGTCCGCCGGGGCGAGCGGGTTCCTGCTGAAGAACGCGGGGCCGGAGGAGCTCGTCTCCGCGGTGCGCATCGTCGGAGCCGGAGACGCCCTGCTCGCGCCGGAGGTCACCCGCCGGGTGATCGCGCGGTTCGCCCCGGGAGGGTCGCCGGAGCCCGCGGCATCCGTTCCTCCCCCGCTCGCTCTCGTGGAGCCGCTCACCGAGCGGGAGGCGGAGGTGTTGACGCTCGTCGCCGAGGCCCTGAGCAACGCCGAGATCGCCGCGCGGCTGTTCATCGGCGAGGCGACGGTGAAGACGCACGTGTCGAACGTGCTGCAGAAGCTCGGCGCGCGCGACCGCGTGCAGGCCGTGGTGCTCGCGCACCGGCACGGGTTGGCCTGAGGGCGCGGCGAGTTCCGCGGGAGCACGCGAGGACGCACTCGTTCTCGGATGACGCACGCCTTCGCCGCGAAACGGGTGCGGTCTCGACACACGCGTACGCCCTCGCCGGTCCACCCCGCCCTGTGCGACCTCGCACCCCGCCCGAGACGACCCGCCCCCTCGCACGCCCGCCCCTCCCCCGTGGGGCGGAGGCGATGACCCCACCCGCGGCGGAGGCGCCACGGCACCCGCCTCCCTAGCGTGGAAGACAACGAGAAGAAGGGATGCACCGTGCTCGAACTGGACGGCATCACCAAGAGCTACGGCGGTCGCCGCGTGCTCGACGACGTGGGCTTCACCGTGGCCGCGGGGCGGCTGACGGGCTTCGTCGGCGGCAACGGCGCCGGCAAGACCACCACCATGCGCATCGCCCTCGGCGTGCTCGGCAAAGACGCCGGTTCGGTGACCCTCACGGGCTCGCCGGTCACCGCCGCCGACCGTCGTCGCTTCGGCTACATGCCGGAGGAGCGCGGGCTCTACCCCAAGATGAAGGTCGCCGAGCAGATCGCCTACCTCGCCCGCCTGCACGGCTTCTCGAAGGCGGACGCCACGAAGAAGGCGACCGTGCTGCTCGAGCGCCTCGGACTCGGCGAGCGCCTCGGCGACCTCGTCGAGACCCTCTCCCTGGGCAATCAGCAGCGCGCGCAGATCGCGGCATCCCTCGTGCACGAGCCCGAGGTGCTCATCCTCGACGAACCGTTCTCGGGCCTCGACCCCCTCGCGGTCGACGTGGTGGCGGGCGTCCTGCAGGAGAAGGCCGCGGCCGGTGCCGCCGTGCTGTTCTCCTCCCATCAGCTCGACGTCGTCGAGCGCCTGTGCGACGACCTCGTCATCATCGCCGGCGGCACGATCCGCGCCGCCGGGACCCGCGACGAACTGCGCGCGCAGCACGCCACGCATCGCTACGAACTGGTGTCGCGCAGCGACGCCGGGTGGCTGCGCGACGAGCCCGGAGTGACGGTGATCGACTTCGACGGCGGCTACGCCCTCTTCGACACCGCCGACGACACCACCGCGCAGCGCGTGCTCCACGGTGCCGTCTCGCGCGGCGACGTCGCCAGCTTCGCCCCCCAGCGGCCGACCCTGGCCGAGATCTTCAAGGAGGTCATCCAGTGAGCACCACGACCCCCACCCGCCGCGCCCCCGGTGAGGCGCTGAGCATCTGGCTCGTCGCCGAGCGCGAGATCGGCTCCAAGCTGCGGAGCAAGCCCTTCGTCATCTCGACCGCGGTGCTCGTCCTCGCCGCCCTCGCCTCCGTGCTGTGGGGCGGGTTCACGGCCGGCAACGCCGCGTCCAGCGGCATCCCGGTCGCCGTCACGTCGCAGACGCAGAGCGCCGTCTCGGACCTCGACGGCCTGGAGGTGACGGTCGCCGACAGCGATGACGCCGCTCGCGCGCTCGTCGCCGACGGCACGGTGGATGCCGCCCTGGTCTCGGGATCGTCGGAGGCGTCGTTCGACTTCACCGTCGTGGTCAAGGACAGCGTGCCCTCGACGCTGCTGCAGATGCTGAGCGAGACCCCGCCTGTCGACCGCATCGAGCCCGGGTCGAACGCGGCCGACATCCTGCGGTACTTCATCGCGCTCGCCTTCGGCATCGTGTTCCTCATCGCCGCGACGACCTTCGGCGGCACGATCGCGCAGAGCGTCGTCGAGGAGAAGCAGACGCGCGTCGTCGAGATCCTGATCTCGGCCATCCCCGTGCGGGCCCTGCTGGCGGGCAAGGTGCTGGGCAACACGATCCTCGCGATGGCGCAGATCGTGCTGCTCGCAGCGGTCGCGGTCATCGGGCTCGCGGTGACCGATCAGGCGGGGGTGCTCGACGCCCTCGGCGCGCCCATCGCGTGGTTCGCGATCTTCTTCCTCTTCGGCTTCGTGCTGCTGGCGGCGCTGTTCGCCGCGGCCGCGGCGATGGTGTCGCGGCAGGAGGACATCGGGGCCACCACGACGCCGATCACGATGCTGATCATGGCGCCGTACTTCCTGGTGATCTTCTTCAACGACAACCCCGTCGTGCTCACCGTGATGTCGTACGTGCCGTTCTCCGCCCCCGTGGGCATGCCGCTGCGCATGTACCTCGGCGACGCCCAGTGGTGGGAGCCCGTGCTGTCGCTGCTGATCCTCCTCGCCTCGTGCGTCGCGGCCATCGGACTCGCGTCCCGCATCTACCGAAACTCCCTTCTGCGCATGGGGGGCCGCGTCAAGCTCGCGGAGGCGCTGAAGGGCTGACCGGTTCGGGTCCGGTCACGCCGGCGGGATGGATGCCGAGGGCTTCGGCATCCATCCCGCCCGTCGTCATTCCTCGAGGACGGCGAGGACGTTGCCCGCCGGGTCGCGGAACCACGCGATGAGCGGACCGCCCTCGTGCATGATCCCGCGCGAGTCGGTGGGGATGTCGGCGTCGTCGTAGATCTTGGTCTCGACGCCCCGGGCCCGAAGGTCGTCGACGGCCGCCTCGACGTCGGCTACGGGGAAGTTCAACACGGTGAACGACGCCGGCTCGTGGTGGGGCTTGCCGTAGACGAGGATGCTGCCCCCGGATGCCAGGTGCAGGCGCAGGAAGCCCGATCCCTCGAGCACCTCCACCCGCAGGCCGAGGGTGTCGGCGTAGAAGCGATGAGCGGCGTCGAGGTCATCGACCGCGAAACCGGAGAAGGCGCCATCGGGGCGGAACATGTGGGTTCTCCTTGCATCAGCGCGCCACGTACGCCGTGACGCTGTCGGACAGACGGATGGGGATGCCCTCGACGGCCGACGGGTCGGTGTCGCCGACCGCGACGGTCAGGGCGGTGTCGATTCCGAACGCGGCCGACGGACCGGCGCTTCCGGAGGCGCAGCCCACCGACCACGGGCGATTGTCGGATGACGTGAACGTCGCGATGCACACGCCGTCGCCGTCGTCGGGCTGGGCGAGGTAGACACGGAAGTCGCTGACCGTCGCGATGTAGCGGGTGCTGGAGGGATCGATCCCGCTGTCGCGCAGGATGTCGGCGGAGATCACATCTTCCACCGTCTGCGGGAACGTCAGCTCCGGGTAGGTCGCCGCCGCGGGATCGGCCGAGGCGGCGGGCGGGGCGAGATTCGCGCCGATCGCGATGCCGAGCCCGACGAGCGCCACCGCACCGGCCGCGGCGACGGCCCATCGCAGCGCCCGACGAGCACGTCCGGCCGCGGGGCCGGCCTCCGTGTACGCCGGCTCCGGACCGACGGCGTCGGGCGCCGCGGCATCCGCGGCTCGGGGATGCCCGACGTCGGAGACGGAGAGCAGGGGTTCGGCGCGGCGCCGTTCTTCGAGCTCCGCGAGCCGGGCGATCATCTCGGGCGTCGCGCTCGCGCCGTCGACGCCGTAGACCCGCTCGCGCAGCCCCTCCAGCTCGACGTCCTCGTCCATGCGACGACTCTACGACCGCGCGGCGGGGCCGGGGCGGGCTCGCCGCGCGGCGACAGGCGGCGCGAGGCCCCGGCGGTCGCCGAGGGGACCGGAGGCCTCGACGGGCTCAGCCACCTCCCCGCCGGCCCGGGCGGCTCAGCGTTCGGCCGTGGCCTCCAGCGCGTCGGCGGCGAGGACCAGGGCGAGGTGCGACAACGCCTGCGGGGTGTTGCCCGCCTGCCGGCGATCGCGGGGGTCGTACTCCTCCGACAGCAGGCCGATGTCGTTCGCGACGGCCGTGAGGCGGCGCATGAGGGCGACGGCGTCGTCGCGGCGACCGCTGTGGGCGTACTGCCCGACGAGCCAGAACGAGCACGCCAGGAACGGATGCTCGTCGCCCGCGAGACCGTCGACGCCGGTCGTGCGGTAGCGCAGCAGCCAACCGTCGGGCATGAGCGTTTGCTCCATCCGCGCGACGGTGGCGAGCATGCGGGGATCGTCGTAGGCGCAGAACCCCACCTGCGGCAGGATCAGCAGCGACGCGTCGACCTCGTCGGTGTCGTAGTGCTGCGTGAACCACCCGCCCGCGTGCACGCCGTGCGCGTCGATGTCGGAACGGACCCGGTCGCGCAGCGTGCGCCACGTCTCGACGTCGCCGTCGAGACCGTTCTCTTCGACGGCCCGGATGCCGCGGTCGAACGCCGCCCACACCATCGCGCGCGAGTGGGTGAAGAAGTGCGGGTCGCCGCGCATCTCCCAGATCCCGTTGTCGGCACGATCGAACCACTGCACCGACTGCGTGAGGAGGGCGCGCTGAAGGCCCCACGAGAACGACGTCTCGGTGACGCCCGCGCGGCGCGCGGCGTCGAGCGCCACCATCACCTCGCCGATCACGTCGGCCTGGTACTGGTCGACCGCGCCGTTGCCGATGCGCACGGGGCTCGCGCCGTCGTAGCCGGGCAGGCTCGTCAGCTCGCGCTCGGGCAGATCGCGTTCGCCGGCGATGCCGTACATGATCTGCACGTCGGCGGGATCCCCGGCGATCGCGCGCAGCAGCCAGGTGCGCCACCGGTGCGCGGCCTCGAGGAAGCCGTGCTCGATGTACGCGGTGAGCGTGAGGGCGGCGTCGCGCAGCCAGACGTACCGGTAGTCCCAGTTGCGTCCCCCGCCGAAGGCCTCGGGCAGCGACGTCGTCGCGGCCGCCACGATGCCGCCGGTCTCGGCGTGGGTCAGCGCCCGCAGCACGAGCAGCGACCGGGTGACGAGCTCGGCGTGCTCCCCGGATGCCGCGACGCGCGCCGCCCACGCCGTCCACCACTCGCTCGTGCGCTTGAGGGTGGCATCGACGTCGATGGGCGCGGGGGGCTCCTGCCACGACGGCCCCCACGACAGCACCGAGTCCACGTTCTCTCCGGCGACGGTGGTCCACAGCGCCCGGTGGGCGGTGTCGACGGCGATCAGGCGCGGACCGCGCAGGACGACGGCATCCGGCCCCGCCACCGCCAGGACCGCGTGCTCGCCTCCGGCGCCGATCTGCCGGACCCACGGCACGGCGCGCGCGTAGTCGAAGCGCAGGCGCACCTCGCTGACGAAGTCGACCTCGCCCGAGATCCCCACCACGCGCCGCACGAGCGCCTCGACGCCCTCGTCGACGGGCATGGCGTCGTGCACCTCGGCGACGCCGGTCGGCGTCTCCCACCGCGTCACCAGCACGAACGTGTCGCCGTCGTAGTGGCGCGTCGCGGTGGCATCCGGATCGCTCGGGCGCAGCGACCAGGCCCCGTGCGACTCGTCGCCCAGCAGGGCGCCGAACATCGACCCGCTGTCGTACCGGGGCAGGCAGAGCCAGTCGACGCTCCCCCCGCGGGACACCAGGGCGGCGGAGCGGCAGTTGCTGAGGACGGCGTAATCCTCGATCGGAGTCGTCACCCTCGTGATCATGTCAGGTGGCACCGGCACCGCGGCAGAGCATCTCGATAGTGGCATCCCTGTGCCGGCTGCAAGCACCCTGTCGGCGTCGGTGCGGGGCGCTACGGTGGCCGCATGGCGGCGGACACCACCCTGATCATCCTGGGCGCTTCGGGCGACCTCACCTCTCGACTGCTCCTGCCGGCCCTCGGCCAGCTGCTCACGCGCGAACCGGACCGCTCGGTCCGGCTGCACGGCGCCGGCATGGACGACTGGACCGACGACCACTGGCGCGACACCGTGCGGGCCTCGTTCGCGACGATGGGCGGCGAGGGGGCCTTCGAGAAGGTGGCCGAGACGACCTACAGCCAGGTGGACATCACCCGAGCCGCGGACCTCCAGAAGCTCCTGGATGCCGCGGAGGGCCGACCCGCGCTGTACTTCGCCGTCCCCCCGGCGGTCGCCGAGAAGGCGTGCGTCGCCCTCGCCGACGTGACGATCCCCGAGGGGACCGTCCTGGCCCTCGAGAAGCCGTTCGGCACCGACGAGGCGAGTGCCCACGCGCTCAACCAGCAGGTCGCGAAGCTCGTTCCGGAGGACCAGGTCTTCCGCATCGACCACTTCCTGGGGCGGTCGACGGTGCTGAACCTGCTCGGCGTCCGCTTCGCCAACCGCCTCATCGAGAGCGTGTGGTCGGCCGACGACATCGCATCCGTCACGGTCGACTTCCCCGAGAAGCTCGGACTCGAGGGGCGCGCCGGCTACTACGACCGCGCGGGCGCGCTGGTCGACATGATTCAGAGCCACCTGCTGCAGGTGATGGCGTTCGTCACGATGGAACCGCCGTCCTCGCTCGACCAGCTCGACCTGCGGGATGCCACCTCGGCGGTGCTGCGCGCGACCCACGTGTGGGGCGACGACCCGGTGAAGAGTTCCCGCCGCGCCCGCTACACCGAGGGGACGATCGGCGACCGGCACTTCACCTCCTACGCCGACGAGCCCGGCGTCGACGCGTCCCGGCAGACCGAGACCCTCGCCGAGATGACCGTCGAGGTCCGCACGGCCCGCTGGGAGGGCGTCCCGATCGTGCTGCGCTCGGGCAAGGCCCTCGGACCGGATGCCGGCGACCCGGCCGTGACCGTCACGTTCAAGCCCGTGCGCCACCTCCCGCACGGCTTCATCGGCGAGAGCGAGCCGACGGTGATGACGTTCTCGCTCGGCCCCGACACCATGAGCCTCGGGCTGAACGTCAACGGCGCCGACGACCCGCTCGAGCTCGAGCGCGTGACCCTGGGAGCCGACCTCGGCGAGGGCGGCCTGAAGGCCTACGGCGAGGTGCTCTCCGGCATCCTGGACGGTGACGCGATGCTCGCCGTCCGCGGCGACGCCGCCGAGCAGTGCTGGCGCATCGTGCAGCCGGTCATCGACGCGTGGCGCGCGGACGAGGTGCCGCTCGACGAGTACCCGGCGGGCACCGCGGGTCCGGCCTCCTGGGGGCTGTGACTTTCTCCGTCACACGGGAACATCGGGGGGCTCGACGGCGTTCGATGGACTGGGTCAACGGAGCCCCGGCAACGTTCTCACCCTCAGGAGTCCCCATGTCCCACGTTCTCGACCGCACCGCCCAGACCGACGTCCCGATCCTCGACGTCCTCGCCGAGCGATGGAGCACCCGTGTCTTCGACGCGGAGGCCCCGATCGACGAAGACGCCCTGCGCGCCGCCCTCGAGGCTGCTCGCTGGTCGCCGTCGGCCAACAACTCGCAGCCGTGGCGCTTCCTGCTCGCCCGCCGCGGAACCGACGCGCATGCGCAGATCGTGGGCTCGCTCGTCGGTTTCAACCAGGGCTGGGCGCCGGCCGCCGGCGCGCTGCTCGTCATCCTCGCCGAGACGGCCGACGAGGAGGGCAACGCCCGCCCGTGGGCGACGTACGACGCCGGTCAGACGGCCGCCTTCTTCACGGTCGAGGCGCACGCCCGCGGCCTCGCCACCCACACGATGGGCGGCTTCTCCCCCGACGACCTGCGCACCGCGTTCGACATCGAGGAGCGCTTCACGCCGGTGACCGTGATCGCCGTCGGCGCCTTCGGCGACCTCGATGCCGCTGACGAGGCCGTCCGCTCGCGCGAATCCGCGCCCCGCGTGCGTCGTCCGCTCGCCGAGTCGCTGCTGCTCGACGCCTGAGGCCCCGCGGCGTCCGCCGCGCCCCGCCGGCCCGCGGCATCCGTCCGCCCCCGGCCCGTCATTCACGGGACGGGGGCGGACGGCGTTTCCGCGGCGGTCGCCGCGGGCCCGCGGATTCCACGGCCACGGCCCGCCTCACCCGCGGCCGAGCGCGCGGACGAGCGAGCCCGCGCGGGGGCCGGCCGCCTACCCTCGCGGAGGTGACGACCTCCTCCTCCTCCGGCATCGGCACCGCGCGACCACGCCGACGCATCGTCGCCTGGCTGCTCCCGGGTCGACGCGGGCGTCGACTCGCCCTGGCCCTCGGGTCCACGATCCTCCTGATCGCGATCGCGGGACTCCCGGTGTTCGTCTTCCCCCCGCCCGGCGACCCGGGCGACGCGAGCCTCGTCTACGTCATCGGGCCGCCCCAGCAGGAGCGGCTCGACCTCGCCCGCACGCTGCGCGACGCAGATCGACCCGTTCCACTGCTGATCTCCGTGTCCGACTCCGGCACGGGCCACGGCGAGGCCCGCTTCGATGCCGCGGCTCTGGACGTGTGCCGACGGCGCGGGGTCACCTGCGAGACGCCCGACCCGTTCACCACCGCCGGCGAGAGCCGGCTCCTCGACCGCTACGACGCGACGCACGAGTCGGGCAAGACCGTGGTCGTCACGTTCACGCCGCACGTGGCCCGAACCCGGTACATCTTCGCGAAGTGCTCCGCCGCCGATGTCACCGTGGTGGGCGTCGACACCGACCTGACGCTGTTCGACTGGGTGTTCCAGTACGCGTACCAGAGCGCGGCGTTTGTCAAAGCCTGGCTGACGCCCTGCCCCTGACCCCCGCATGAAGAGGGGGGATGCCGCGCGCTGAACGTGGCATCCCCCCTCTCGTGACCTTCCGTCTACTCCACGATCTCGGCCTCGATCACGTCGTCGTCGGTGTCGTCGGTGTCGTCGGCCGCGGGGCCGGCGCTCGCCAGCATGAGCGACTCGCCGTCGCTGGCCACGTCGACCCGAACGACGTCGCCGTCGCGCACGGTGCCGGCGAGGATCGCCATCGCGAGGCGGTTCTGGATCTCGGTCTGGATGAGCCGGCGCAGCGGCCGGGCGCCGTACACCGGGTCGTACCCGCGCTCGGCGAGCCACGACCGCGCGTCGGGGGTGACGGCGAGGGTGAGCCGGCGCTCGCGCAGCCGCTTGTGCAGCGCGTCGACCGCGAGTTCGACGATCTGGGCGAGATCGTCCTGGCTCAGGGCCTGGAAGATCACGATGTCGTCGAGACGGTTCACGAACTCGGGCTTGAAGGCCTGGCGCACGAGCGCCTGCACCTGGTCGCGCTTGGCATCCATCGACAGCGTCGGGTCGATGAGGATCGGCGAGCCGAGATTGCTGGTGAGGATCAGGATGACATTGGTGAAATCGACCGTGCGGCCCTGACCGTCGGTCAGGCGACCGTCGTCCATGACCTGCAGCAGCACGTCGAACACCTCGGGGTGGGCCTTCTCGACCTCGTCCAGCAGCACCACGCTGTAGGGGCGACGGCGCACGGCCTCGGTGAGCTGGCCGCCGGCCTCGTACCCGACGTAGCCCGGAGGGGCTCCGACCAAGCGCGAGACGGAGTGCTTCTCGCCGTACTCCGACATGTCGATGCGCACCATGGCGTGCTCGTCGTCGAAGAGGAAGTCGGCCAGCGACTTCGCCAGCTCCGTCTTGCCGACGCCCGTGGGGCCGAGGAACAGGAAGGAGCCGACCGGGCGGTTCGGGTCGCTGATGCCGGCGCGCGAACGACGGACGGCGTCGGAGACGGCCTTCACGGCATCCTTCTGCCCGATCAGACGTCTGCCGAGCTCGCGCTCCAGGTGCAGCAGCTTCTCGGTCTCGCCCTGCAGCAGACGGCCGACCGGGATTCCGGTCCACGCGGCGATGACGGCCGCGATGTCTTCATCGGTGACCTGCTCGTTCACCATCCGGTCGCCCGCGGGCTCGTCGCGCTCGGCCTTCATGAGTTCGCGCTCGAGCGCCGGGATCTCGGCGTACAGCAGCCGCGACGCGCGCTCGAGGTTTCCCTCGCGCTGGGCGCGCTCGGCATCCACGCGGGCGGCGTCGAGCCGGGTCTTGAGGTCTCCGACGCGGTTGAGCGAGGCGCGCTCGCGCTCCCATCGGGCCTGCAGCTCGTCGAGCTTGGCCTGTTCGGCGACGAGGGTCTCGCGGAGCGTCGCGAGCCGCTCCTTCGAGGCGGCGTCCTTCTCCTTCTTCAGCGCGAGCTCCTCGAGCTTGAGCCGGTCGACGTGACGACGCAGCTCGTCGATCTCCAGCGGGGCCGAGTCGATCTCCATGCGCAGGCGGGATGCCGCTTCGTCGATCAGGTCGATGGCCTTGTCGGGCAGCTGACGCGAGGGGATGTACCGGTTGGACAGGGATGCCGCGGCGACCAGCGCCGCGTCGGCGATGGCGACCTTGTGGTGCGCCTCGTAGCGCTCCTTGAGGCCGCGGAGGATCGCGACGGTGTCTTCGACCGTCGGCTCGCCGACGTAGACCTGCTGGAAGCGGCGCTCGAGGGCGGCATCCTTCTCGATGAACTCGCGGTACTCGTCCAGCGTGGTCGCGCCGATCAGGCGCAGCTCACCGCGGGCGAGCATGGGCTTGAGCATGTTGCTGGCCGCGACCGAGCCCTCGCCGCCTCCCGCACCCATGAGCACGTGCAGCTCGTCGATGAACGTGATGATGCGCCCGTCGGATTCGGTGATCTCCTTGAGGACGCTCTTCAGCCGCTCCTCGAACTGGCCGCGGTACATCGCCCCGGCGACGAGCGCCGAGATGTCGAGCGAGACGAGCTCTTTGTTCTTGAGGCTCTCGGCGACGTCGCCCGCGACGATGCGCTGAGCGAGACCCTCGACGACGGCGGTCTTGCCGACGCCGGGTTCGCCGATGAGCACGGGGTTGTTCTTGGTGCGCCGGGTGAGCACCTGGCTGACGCGGCGGATCTCGCCGTCGCGCCCGATCACGGGGTCGAGCTTGCCCTGGCGGGCCCGGTCGGTGAGGTTGATGCCGAATTGCTCGAGGGCGCTGCGCGCGTCCTCCTGCCCCGGCTGTTGTGTGGCGTTCATGTGTTCTCCTGAAGTCTGTCGCAAAGTTGAGTTGCGTTGACTCAAGTTTAGCAGCGCGTGCTTCGGAGGGCAATGGATGCCACGACTCCCGCGCGCTGCGGCCCCTCGCGCCGACACGGCGAGGGCGGAGCTCCGGCTCTCCGAGGCCTCACCGCCCGCCCCGCACGCCGGCGCCCCATTCCGGACACCGAGAGCGCGCCACGTGCACGGGATCACCCGCTTTCGCGCCGGCATTGCGGGATCTGGGCAGAGAGGGGCCATCTCGACGCACGTCGCACCGGCAGGCCTCGCGCCGGTGCGGGCGACCGTGGGGCGGCAGCAACGTCGCGGGGTGGCGGGGGCGGGGGCGATCGGTCAGGCCGGGATCGCCTCCGGCTCCGGGACGGACGCCGAAACCTCGGCCCCTGTGCACGAGAAACGGGCGCGGTACGCCGTCGGCGTCAGACCCATCGTGCGGGCGAAGTTCTGCCGCAGCACCGCGGCCGACCCGAAGCCGCACTCGGCGGCGATGCGGTCGAGCCCGAGGTCGGTCTCCTCCAGCAGTCGCTGCGCATGCAGCAGGCGCTGGCGCGCGAGCCATGCCGCGGGGGTGGCACCGAGGTCGGCCTTGAACCGCCGGGCGAAGGTGCGGGCAGACATGTGGGCGCGCGCCGCGAGCCGATCGACCGACAGCTCGGCATGCAGGTTCTGCAGCATCCATTCGGTGACCGGGGCGAGCGAGAGCGAGGCGTCGATCGGAATAGGAGAAGCGATGAACTGCGCCTGGCCGCCGTCGCGCTGGGGGGCGACGACCATGCGCCGCGCGATGCGGTTGGCGAGTTCGGAGCCCAGCTCCTGCCGGAGCAGGTGCAGACAGGCGTCGAGCCCCGCCGCCGTCCCGGCGCTCGTGATGATGTTGTCCGATTGCACGTACAGCACGTCGGGATCCACGTCGATCTGCGGATACATGCGCGCCATCGTGTCGGCATAGCGCCAGTGCGTGGTCGCGCGCCTGCCGTCGAGCACCCCGGATGCCGCGATGACGAACGATCCGCTGCACACGCTGAGAAGCCACGCGCCGCGGGCGTGCGCGGCGCGGACGACCTCGATGACCCGCTCATCCACGTGATCCCACTGCGAACGCGGGATCGGCGCGAGCACGAGGATGTCGACGTCCTCCGCGGCATCCAGGCCGTGCTCGACGTTGATCGAGAAGCCGATGTTGGACGACACGGCGCCCGGGTCGGGGGCCACGATGCGGAAGTCGAAGTTCGGGATGCCGTCGTCACTGCGGTCGAGGCCGAAGGCCTCGCAGGCGAGGCCGAACTCGAACGGGGCGAACCCGGGTTGGACGACGACGGCGACCGAGCGCATACGCACCTCCGAAGTGGCAGAAATCTTGCGATGTGCGTCCATCATGCCACTCGTGGGCCTGATTCCTCTACCCGTAGCTTTCCTGCCATGGCTTACTTCATCGCTCTCGGCATCCTGTCGCTCGCCGGAATCATCGGCACCGTGTGGCTCATTCGCACCGACGGCTATGGCCGCATCCCCACCGACCCCTCGCGCCTCGCGTCGACAGAGCGAGCCCGCGCCGTGCCCACGACAAAGGTCGGTCAGCCACTGACGCCCGCGACGGCGGTCGGGCAGCCGGCGCCCGCGACGCAGGTCGCGCAATCCGCGAAGCCCATAACGGCGACGATCGCCGTCCCGCGGCCCGGCGGTCGCCTGGCCTGACCGCCGTTCGGTTCTTCCCCGCCCACTCCCGGGCGCCCGACGGAACAACGAAGACCGAACCCCCGACACGCCGGCCCCCGGATGCCACACGCCGGCGTGTCGCCCGAACCACCCGCCGCCGTGCACACCGCGCCCCGCCGCCGGTGCCCGATCCACGGCGCCGGCGCGGGCGGATGACCCACGGCGCGACGGCGCGGCGGAGAAGCCCGGCGCGGACCGTGGCGGCGAGATCCCGACGCCGGCCGCGGAGACGCGTCAGCGGCCCGCGGCCACGGTCCGTTCGTACACGGCGACCATCGCCGCGGTGCGGGACGACTGGCGGAAGCGCTCCGCGATCGACGGCTCGGGTCGCACGGGCGAACCCGCGGCGATATCGGCGGCGGCGCGGCGCAGAGACTCCGCGAGTGCCGGGACCGTGGCATCCGCGACGGTCCAGGTCCCCCCACCGAGCTCGGCGGCGATGTCGGGGTCGCTGACCACGGCGGGCGTCCCCAGCGAGGCGGCCTCGAAGACCGTCATGCCCTGGGTCTCGAAGCCGATGGAGGTCTGCACCACCGCATCGGCGTCGGCGAGACGGGCGAGGGTCTCGGCGTAGGGCAGTCGTCCCGCGAAGGTCACGTCGGCGGTGGGGTGTTCGCGCTCGACGAGACGCCGCGCGGCGTTCAGCTGTGCGCCGCCGCCGATGATCTCGACCTCGGCATCGATTCCGGATGCCACGACGGCCTCGAGGAAGGGGAGCAGGCGTTTCTCGGGGCTCATGCGCCCGAGCCACACGAAGCGCGGACGACCGGGGCGGCGCGCGGAGGGGCCGAAGGCCAGGGCGGCGTCGAGCACGTCGTCGTCGATGCCGTTCCAGATGACGTCGACCGAGGGGGCCACCCCATGCTGCTCCAGGCGGCGGGCGAAGTGCGCGGACGGTGCCGTGACCGCGCGCGACAGTCGCGCGAGGCGGTGCAGGAACGCCCATCCGTCGACGCGCGACGCCGGGCCGCCGGAGCCCGTGGAATCGCGCGGGGCTCGCAGCCCCTCACCGGCGTCCGGCGAGGACCTTCCGCCTCTGCGCGTGGCGAGCGGTCGGGCGGCGAAGGGAGCGTCCGCGACCGGCAGCGCCCGGCGCGCCCAGGCATTGAGCACACGCAGCACCAGCCCCGGAAAAGGCGCCGTCGCCGCGATCCCCACGTCGACGCGATTGTGCATCGTGTGCACCACCGGCAGCCCGTGTCGCGCGGCGAAGCGGTGGCCGATGAAGGCGCCCCAGAAGTCGGCCTGCACGTGCACGACGTCGGCGGGCAGCCGCGCGCCCATCTCGGCATCCAGGAATCGGTCCGTGCGCGCACCGGGCCACGTGAGCGCGTACTCGCGGTCGGGGGTGATCGCGATCGACGGGAGGTCGAGGTACGCCGGATCGTCGGATGCCGGACGATGCAGGCGCGGAGCGACGACCGTCACGAGGTGACCGGCGCGTTCGAGGAACCGTTTCTGCAGTCGCATCGACACCTGCGCACCGCCCAGCGACTCGAGGTGCTGGTCGGCGAACATCACCACGTGCACGCGGTCACTCCGGCAGCGGGCGGCCGCGATACAGCGCTTCGAAGGTGTCGAGGGTGCGGGTGATGTCGTGCACGGCGACGGCGTCGAGGGACGCCTGCTGCATGCGCAGACGCTCCTCGGGCGACGCGGTGAGCACATCGGTCAGGCGCGCGGCGAGCTCGTCGGAATCGCCCGGCGTGAAGAGGTAGCCGTTCTCACCCTCGTGCACGAGGTGCGGGAGGGCGACGGCGTCGGCGGCCACGATCGGCAGACCGGATGCCATGGCCTCCATCGTGGCGATCGACTGCAGTTCCGCGATCGAGGCGATGGCGAAGACGCTGGCGCGCGAGTACAGGTTGCGGAGCTCGTCGTCGGACGCGTGCCCGTGGAACGTGACGCGCTCGGCCACACCGAGCTGATCGGCCAGCGCCTCGAGCTTGGCACGCTGGTCGCCGCCCCCGACGACGTCGAAGGTGACGTCGAGCGCGGGATCGAGCTTCGCCAGCGCCGCCAGCACCACGTCGATGTGCTTCTCGGTGGTGAGTCGACCGACGAAGAGGATGCGATTCGCATCACGGGGGGTCAGGTCGGGGCGGTAGTTCGAGCGGTCGATTCCGCACGAGATCGGGATGACGCCGTCGATGTCGATCGTCGCCTCGAGGAAGTCGGCCGCCTTACGCGTGGGCGTGGTCACGGCGCGCGTCATCTTGAAGGTGCGCTCCGCATCAGCCCACGCGAGCTTGACGAAGACGCGATCGAGCCAGTCGGGAAGCGTGGTGAAGTCGAGGATGTTCTCGGCCATCACGTGGTTCGTCGCCACGACGGGGATGCCGCGCTTGCGGGCCTCGCGGGCGAGACCCCGACCGATCACGATGTGCGACTGGATGTGCACGACGTCGGGCTTGACCTCGTCGAGCACGATGCGGGCGTAGTGCTTCGAGCGCCACGGCAGCACGTAGGTGATCCAGTCGTGCGGGAGGAAGCGGTAGGCCGGCAGCCGGTGCATCATCATCGGCTGACCCTCGATCGTCTCGATCGCGGTGCCCGCGTTGCTGTGGCCGACGCTCGGGGCGGCGACGTGCACGTCGTGGCCCCGCGCGACGAGACCCGCCGCGAGGCGCTCGGCGAACCGGGCGGCGCCGTTCACGTGGGGCAGGAAGGTGTCGGCGCCGATGAGGACCTTCAGCGGACGGTCGGCGGACGCGGACGAGCCGGGTGACTCGGCGGCGGGCGCGGGGGTGTCGGCGGGCGTCGCAGGAGTGGTCACGTGTGGTGAGGCCTATCTGTGCGGCGGAAAGGTCGCTGGGATGAAGCGGTGCGCAACTGCGCGGTTCACAGCGGTGAACGTGTCATCCACTGTACCCGGGCGGGTTTCCGCCGCCCGGGAGCCGTTCACAGGCGGGCGCCGGGTGAGTCGGATCATCGACGGCCGGGAGCCCGCGCCCCTCGATGCCCGGGGTCGCACGGCGCGGGCCCGCGCCCGCGACGCACGACGCGCCCCTGTCAGCGCCCTTCCGGCGACGGGGAACCGTTCGCCGGCCGCGGCGGCCCGTCGACACCCGCCGGGACCACCACCTCGGAGGACGCGGCCGCCATCGCCGACACCACCTCGCTGTCGCCGGTGATCGGCGCGTGCCGCTGCTCGCCCGGGCGTTCCTGTTCCGCTCCCGCCGTGTCGAGGTCGGCCGCGGCCTGTTCGAACTGCGACCGGTAGAGCCGGTAATACGCGCCCTGCGCGGCGATCAGCTCGTCGTGCGTGCCCTTCTCGACGATGTCGCCGTGCTCCATCACGAGGATGAGGTCGGCGTCGCGGATCGTGGAGAGGCGGTGGGCGATGACGAACGAGGTGCGACCCTCGCGCAGCGCGGCCATCGCCTGCTGCAGCAGCAGCTCGGTGCGCGTGTCGACGGACGAGGTCGCCTCGTCGAGGATCAGCACCGACGGCCGCGCCACGAACGCTCGCGCGATGGTGATGAGCTGCTTCTCACCGGCCGAGACATTGGCGGCATCCTCGTCGAGGACGGTGTCGTATCCCTCGGGGAGAGAGTGCACGAACTGGTCGACACGCGTCGCCACCGCCGCCTCGACGATCTCGTCGTCGGTCGCGCTCTCGCGGCCGTAGCGGATGTTGTCGCGGATCGATCCCGCGAACAGCCACGGGTCCTGCAGCACCATTCCGGTGCGGGAGCGCACATCGTCGCGACGCAGCTCGGCGATGTCCTGGCCGTCGAGCAGGATGCGCCCTCCGTCGAGCTCGTAGAAGCGCATGATGAGGTTGACCAAAGTGGTCTTGCCCGCCCCGGTGGGTCCGACGATCGCGACGGTCTGCCCGGGCTCGACACGGAACGACAGGTCGGTGATGAGGGGCCTCTCGGGCGTGTAAGAGAAACGCACGTTCTGGAACTCGATGACGCCGCGACCCTCGGGGGCTGCGGGCGCGTCGGCCGCGTCGGCCTCCTGCTCGTCGGCGTCGAGGAGGGCGAAGACGCGCTCCGCCGATGCGGTTCCGGACTGCACGACGGCCGCCATACCGCCCAGCTGCGACAGCGGCTGCGTGAACTGCTGCGAGTACTGGATGAAGGCCTGCACATCACCGAGTCGGATCTGCCCGCCCGCCACCATGAGGCCACCGAGCACGGCGATGCCGACGTACGTGAGGTTTCCGACGAACATCATGCCCGGCATGATCATGCCGGAGAGGAACTGCGCCTTGAAGCTCGCCTCGTAGAGCTCCTCGTTCTCGACCTCGAACTTCTCTCGGGCGTCTTCCTCGCGCCCGTAGACCTTGACCAGCGCGTGCCCCGAGAACGACTCCTCGACGCGGGCGTTCAGGCGGCCCACCTTCTTCCACTGCTCGCCGAACGCCTTCTGCGATTTCGGGCCGATCACGCCGAAGATGACCGCCATGAGCGGCAGCGATACCAGGGCCACGAGCGCGAGCTGCCAGGAGATCGTGAACATCATGATGAGCACACCCACGACCGTCAGCACCGAGGTCAGCGCGCTCGAGAGCGACTGCTGCATGGTCTGGGTGATGTTGTCGATGTCGTTCGTCACGCGCGAGATCAGCTCGCCGCGTTGGACCTTGTCGAAGTACGACAGCGGCAGACGGTTGATCTTCGCCTCGACGTCTTCGCGGAGACGCCACATCGTGCGCACCATGATGACGTTGATGACGTAGCCCTGGATCCACGACAGCAGCGACGACCCGACGTAGATCGCGAGGACGGTGACGATCACGACGCGCAGCGCGTCGAAGTCGACGCCCGCGCCGACCTGGAAGCTGTTCATCGCGGAGACGATGTTGGCGACGTCGGTCTGCCCCGATGCGCGCAGCGCCTCGACGACGGCCTCCTTGGACGTGCCGGCGGGGAAGGCCTCGCCCAGCCCGCGCGAGACGACGCCCTCGAAGATGATGTTGGTGGCGTCTCCCAGCACACGCGGGGCCAGGACGGCGAGCACCACCCCGAGAGCTCCGAGTGCGGAGACGAGGGCGAACGCCCACGCGTAGGGACGCAGCAGACCGATCAGGCGTCGGAAGCTCGGCCCGAAGGCAGCGGCCTTGCCGGGCGCGACGCTGTTCCAGTCGCCGGAGTTCTGTCGCGCCTGCTCGGCGAGCTCGAGCTCGGCGCGGTCTTCGTCGGTGAGGGCGTCGGGCACGCTCATGCTTCCACCCCCAGCTGCGATTCGACGATCTCTCGATATGTGGGACTCGTGCGCAACAGCTCGTCGTGCGTGCCGAGTCCGGCCATGCGCCCGTCTTCGAGGACGACGATGCGGTCGGCCCCGGTGATGGTGGACACGCGCTGCGCGACGACGATCTTCGTCACCTCCGGGAGCTCCTGCCAGAGTGCGGCCCGCAGGCGCGCGTCGGTGGTGAGGTCGAGCGCCGAGAACGAGTCGTCGAAGACCAGCACGCGGGGCCGATGCACGATCGCCCGCGCGATCGCGAGGCGCTGGCGCTGACCGCCCGAGACGTTGGTGCCGCCCTGGGCGATGCGCCCCTCGAGCTTTCCGTCCATCGCCTCGACGAAGTCGCGGCCCTGCGCGATCTCGAGGGCGTGCCACAACTCGTCGTCGGTGGCGTCTTCGCGCCCGAATCGCAGGTTGGACGCCACGGTGCCGCTGAAGAGGAAGGGTCTCTGCGGCACGAGGCCGATGCCCTTCCACAGCTCGTCGAGGTCGGCCTCGCGCACGTCGACCCCGCCGACGCGCACCGCACCGCCCGTGACGTCGAACAGGCGCGGGATCAAGGACACGAGGGTGGTCTTGCCCGCTCCCGTCGATCCGACGATGGCCACGGTCTCGCCGGGGGCCGCTCGGAAGGTCACACCCGCCACGACCGGCGACTCGGCGCCCGGGTAGGCGAACGACACGTCGTCGAACTCCACCGCGCCGGCCTCGGCGAAGACGCTGACCGGGTTCTCGGGGCGCTGCAGGGTCGAACGGCTGTCGAGGACCTCGCCGATGCGCTCGGCCGAAACGGCGGCGCGAGGGATCATCACGGTCATGAAGCTCGCCATCAGCACGCCGCCGAGGATCTGCGCGACGTACTGGATGAACGCGAAGAGGGTGCCGATCTCGACTCCGCCGGCGTCGACCTGGATGCCGCCGAACCAGATGACCCCCACGACGGTCACGTTGAGCACGAGCATGGCCAGCGGGAACAGCAGCACGAAGAGGGAGCCCACCTTGCGGCCCACCACGAGGATGTCGGTGTTGGCCCGGCGGAAGCGCTCTTCTTCGATGCGCTCGCGCACGAAAGCGCGGACCACGCGCACCCCCGTCAGCTGCTCGCGCATGACCCGGTTCACGCCGTCGAGCTCGGACTGATAGCTGCGGAACAGGGGCACCATGCGAGCGATGATGAGCCCCGCCGCGATGAGCAGCACGGGCACCGCGACGGCGATCAGCCAGCTGAGCCCGACGTCTTGCTGGAGGGCCATGATGACCCCGCCGACCGCGAGGAGCGGGGCGCTGACGAGCATGGTGGCGCCCATCATCGCCAGCATCTGCACCTGCTGGACGTCATTGGTGTTGCGGGTGATCAGAGAGCCCGCGCCGAACTGCGACAGCTCACGCTCGGAGAATCCGCTCACGCGCTCGAAGACGTCGCGCCGGATGTCGCGGCCGGCGGCCATGGCGGCACGCGCGGCGAAGTATGTGGCGATGACGGATGCCACGATCTGACCGAGGGAGATGACGAGCATCAGGGCGCCGCGCGACCAGATGAACCCCGTGTCGCCCTGCGCGACACCGAGGTTGATGATGTCGGCGTTGAGGCGCGGCAGGTAGAGCGTCGCCAGGGCGGACGCAGCCTGGAAGACGAGGATCGCGACGAGCAGCCATCGATACCGCGACAGATAACGCATGAGGAGTTTGCCGAGCACGGGACCCTCCGGGTGTTCGAGTGCGATCGCGATGACCGCGGTCCCAGCCTGGCACTGACCTCCGACATCGGCGAGGCTTTCCCGCGTGGGAGCGTTCTCTGCTCGCGAACGCCGGCACTCGGCATCCCTCTCCCAGGAGGCGGCTCGTAGGCTGAGGGGCATGTCCCGACTGCAGGCCGACGCCCCCGCCGACCTCTGGGTGCCGGTGACCGGCTCCCTCGGATTCCGCGGCCGCCGCCACCGCAAGGCGGCGATCGGCATGCTGCTGAGCCAGGCGAACCAGGGCACGGGCGCGACACCGCGTCCGGGCGGCGGCGCCTTCGCCTGGATCCTCAGCCAGGCGGCCCCGTTGCTGATGCGCCGCGCCGCCGGTCGCGTGCTGGTGTGGGTGTGGAAGAGCGACCCGGAGCTGCTGGTGGTGATGGCGCAACTGCAGGAGGCGACGCCGCAGCTGCGCACCGCCCGCGCCATGATGCCCATGGAGTACGACGACACCGAGTCGTTCCGGAACCCTCACCTCGGCGTCGGCGAGAAGCTGGCGATGCCCCTGCCCGCCGACCCGAAGACCCCGCCGTTCGCGACGTACACGTGGGACACCGGCTCGCACTTCGTCACCGTCACCGCGGTCTGCGCGGACCGCCAGCGCTTCGGCACGGTCATCGGCGCCGTGGATGACGTCGCCCGCACGCTCCGCGTCGTCGACGACCTGCAGGTCGGGGAGTCGCCGACCGTGCTGCGCATCGATCCGGCCTGATCGGGCAGCGACCCACGGTGGGGGTCGGCACGTCCGCCGGAGCCACCGGGCATGCGCCGCGTTCCGGTCCCTCCGACAGGCTCAGGGACCTCCGCTGCGCAGGCGAGCGTCGCAATCTCAGTCGTCGAGATCGAACGGGCCCGACGGGCGCCAGAGCACGATGTCGGTCGCCCGGCGGACGCGCGCGCCGTGGCGCAACGTCACGACCGAGCCGGTCGCGCCCGCCGCGAAGACGCGCGCACCGGGGCGCGACTGCCGCTCGGCCGAGAGCTGTCGTTCGAGGTCGTTTACACGACGCGCCAGCTCGTGCACGCGCTCCTCGAGAGCGAGCAGGCGCGCGATGGCGGGCAGGCTCATGCCCTCACCGGAGAGCCGCGCGACCTCGCGCAGCTGCTGCACGTGACGGCTGGAGTACCGCCGCGATCCGCCCTGGGTGCGCGCGGGCACCACGAGACCGAGACGGTCGTACTGTCGCAACGTCTGCGGGTGCATGTTCGACAGCTCCGCCGCGGCGGCGATGGCGAAGATCGGGGCGTCTTCGTCGATCTCTCTCTCAGCCACGTCTCACCTTCTTCCGTCGTGGCGGGTGCGACACCGGGTTCTCGGCATCCTGACTCATCGGATGCCGAGAACCACGGCGACGCGCGTGCGTCTACCGCGCTTTGGCCATCAGGTCGGCGCGGGGGTTCTCTTTCGGTTCGAGCGCCTGGTAGCGCTCGAGGGCTTCGCGGGCCGCGTCGTCGAGGTGTGCGGGCACGGCCACCTGGACCTCGGCGAGCAGGTCGCCGGTGCCCTTGGCGGTCGCGATCCCGCGGCCTTTGACGCGCAGCACTCGACCCGAGGGGGTTCCCGGGGCCACGCGCAGGCGAACGGTCTCGCCGCCCAGCGCGGGCACCTCGATCGTGGCGCCGAGAGCGGCCTCGGTGAAGGTGACGGGGACCGTCACCCGCAGGTTGAGGCCGTCGCGCGTGAACACGGGGTGCGGGCGCACCGCCACCGTCACGACGATGTCGCCGCTCTCGCCGCCGTCGGGGGACTTGCGTCCACGACCCCGGAGTCGGATCTTCTGCCCGTCCGAGACGCCGGCCGGGATCTTCACCTTGAACGGGACGTTGTCCTCGCCCTGCAGGGTGATGGTCTCGCCCTTCGCCGCGGTGACGAAGTCGATCGTCGTCCGCGCCGTCACATCGGACCCGCGCTGGGGGCCGCCGAAACCGCGGAACCCTCCCGTCGTCTGACCGAAGCGTCCGGAGCCGAAGCCCCCGCCGCCCTGCTGGTCGAACATCGAGAAGAAGTCGTCGAAGCCGCCCTGGGGCTGGCCGCGACCCTGACCGAACCGACTGAAGACGTCGTCGAAACCGCCGCCGCCGCTCGCCCCCGGAGCGGAGAAGCGCGCCCCCGAGCCCATGGCCCGGATCTGGTCGTACTCCTCGCGCTGCTCGGGGTCGTTGAGCACCGAATAGGCCTCGCTGATCTCCTTGAACTTCGCCTCGGCTTTCGCGTCACCCGGGTTCGAGTCGGGGTGGTACTGGCGCGCGAGCTTGCGATACGTCTTCTTCAGATCGGCAGCGCTGACGCTCTTGTCGACACCGAGGACCTTGTAGAAGTCCTTGTCGAACCAGTCCTGACTCGCCATGCGTCCTCCTCTTAGGCCGGCACGGCGACGACGACCTTGGCCGGTCGCAGCTCGACCGAACCGAGGCGGTAGCCGACCTCGACGACCTCGAGGATCGTCGTCTCGGTCACACCCGGGGTCGGCGCCTGGAAGATCGCCTCGTGCTGCTGGGGGTCGAACACGTCGCCGACGGCGCCGTACGACACCACGCCGAGGCGCTCGGCCACGGCCCGCACCTTGTCGCCGATCGCGGCGAGGGGGCTGCCCTCGACGAGGTCGCCGTGCTTGGCGGCGCGGTCGAGGTCGTCCATGACGGGCAGCAGGCCCTTCACGGCCTCGCCCTTGGCGCGCTCGATCTCGCGCTCCCGCTGCTCTTCGGTGCGCCGACGGTAATTGGCGTACTCGGCCTGCAGGCGCTTGAGGTCGATCAGCAGCGAGGCCTCCTTGTCGGAGGACGCACCTTCTGCGGCCGCCTCGGGCGTCTGCTCGGCGCCGAGGATGTCGTCGATGGTCAGGCCATCGGCATCCGTCCCCGAAGGCTCGGACTGGTCGCCCGACGGCGCGGGGCCGGAGGTGTTCTCCTCCGGCCCCGTCTCGTCAGGACCGGCGCCCGAGCCCGTGGGCTGTTCGTCGTCCTTGTGTGCCATGTTCTCTGCTTACTTCTTGTTCTCGTCGGGGTTCTCGTCGTCGACGACCTCGGCGTCGATGACGTCTTCCTCGGGATTCGGCGTCTCGCCGTTGCCCGGCTGACCCACGTTCGGGTCGGCCTGCTCGCCCGCGGCCTGCGACGAGGCGTAGATCGCCTCACCGAGCTTGCCCTGGCTGGCGTTCAGCTTGTCGAACGCGGTCTTGACCGCGTCGTCGTCGTCGCCGGCGAGAGCCGTCTTGAGCGCGTCGACATCGCCCTGCACCTCGGTCTTGACCTCGGCGGGGAGCTTGTCGTCGTTCTCCTTGATCAGCTTCTCGATCGAGTACGACAGGGTCTCGGCCTGGTTGCGGGTCTCGGCGGACTCGCGGCGCTTCTTGTCGTCGGCCGCGTTCTCCTCGGCCTCGCGCACCATGCGCTCGATGTCCTCCTTCGGCAGCGACGAGCCGCCCGTGATGGTCATCGACTGCTCCTTGCCGGTGCCCTTGTCCTTCGCGGACACGTGCACGATGCCGTTGGCGTCGATGTCGAAGGTGACCTCGACCTGCGGGATGCCGCGGGGAGCCGGGGCGATGCCGGTGAGCTCGAAGGTGCCGAGCGGCTTGTTGTCGCGGGTGAACTCGCGCTCGCCCTGGAAGACCTGGATCGCGACCGACGGCTGGTTGTCGTCGGCGGTGGTGAAGGTCTCGCTGCGCTTGGTCGGGATGGCCGTGTTGCGCTCGATGAGCTTGGTCATGATGCCGCCCTTGGTCTCGATGCCGAGGCTCAGGGGGGTGACGTCGATGAGGAGGACGTCCTTGCGCTCACCCTTGAGGACACCGGCCTGCAGGGCTGCACCCACGGCCACGACCTCGTCGGGGTTGACGCCCTTGTTGGCGTCCTTCCCGGTCTCCTTCTTCACCAGCTCGGCGACCGCGGGCATGCGGGTCGAGCCGCCGACGAGCACCACGTGCGCGATGTCGTCGACCTTCACGCCGGCTTCGCGGATGACGTCGGAGAAGGGCTTGCGGGTGCGGTCGAGGAGGTCCTTGGTGAGGTCCTCGAACTTCGCGCGGGAGAGGGTCTCGCTGAGGGAGACGGGGCCCGAGTCGGTGAGCGACAGGTAGGGCAGGTTGATGGAGGTCGAGGTCGAGCTCGACAGCTCCTTCTTCGCCTGCTCGGCCGCTTCCTTCAGACGCTGGAGGGCGATCTTGTCGCCCGAGACGTCGACACCGGTGGTGTCCTTGAACTGCTTGATGAGGTAGTCGACGACGCGCTGGTCCCAGTCGTCTCCACCGAGGCGGTTGTCACCGGAGGTGGCGCGCACCTGGATGGTCGAGAAGTCGTCGTCCTTGCCCACCTCGAGCAGCGAGACGTCGAACGTTCCGCCACCGAGGTCGAAGACCAGGATGAGCTCGTCTTCCTTGCCCTTGTCGAGGCCGTACGCGAGGGCCGCGGCGGTGGGCTCGTTGATGATGCGCAGCACGTTGAGGCCCGCGATCTCACCGGCCTCCTTGGTGGCCTGACGCTCGGCGTCGTTGAAGTACGCGGGGACGGTGATGACCGCATCGGTCACGCTGTCACCGAGGTACTCCTCGGCGTCGCGCTTCAGCTTCTGCAGGATGCGGGCCGAGATCTCCTGCGGCGTCCACTTCTTGCCGTCGACGTCGAAGCTCCAGGTGGTGCCCATGTGGCGCTTGACGCTCGAGATGGTGCGGTCGACGTTGGTGACGGCCTGGCGCTTGGCGGTCTCGCCGACGAGCACCTCGCCGTCCTTCGTGTAGGCGACGACCGAGGGGGTCGTACGGAAACCCTCGGCGTTCGCGATGACCTTGGGCTCGCCACCCTCGAGCACGCTCACGACGGAGTTGGTCGTACCGAGGTCGATTCCCACTGCACGGGGCATATGTGTCTCCTTGCTTGTGAGCACGGCCGATGCCGCACTCGGGGTTCTGGGTGAAAGTCTCTGCGCGGGTTGAGCCGCGATGACTCAAGGTTATCGAACCCCCGTCGGGAGGTCAAGGCGACTTGATATGAATTGGCTCAACTTCTGGATGCCGCGGTTTCCGAATCACTCCCCACCCCCCCCACGTACCGTTTTGGGGCGCATTCCTCCGTCTGGGGCGCGAAATGCCACGCCCCAACCGCAGAAACGCGCCCCAAATCTTCACCTTTCGCCCCGCGACCACGACGCCCCCGCGACCCGGAAGTCGGCGGGGGCGTCGAACGGATGCCGCGAGCCCGGCGCGGCGGCCGGGCGGAGGCTCAGTCGCGGTCGCGATCGCGGCGCTGCGGCCGGTCGCTGCGCTTGGCGGAGCGACCGCCCTGGTCGAGGCGCAGGTCGATGAGCTGGCCCGAGATGCGGGTGTCGGCGAGGCGGTCGATCGTGTCGCGCGAGAGGTCGGCGGGCAGCTCGACGAGCGAGAAGTCCTGGCGGATCTGGATCGCGCCGAAATCGTTGCGGCGCAGGCCGCCCTCGTTCGCGAGGGCACCCACGATCTGGCGCGGCTCCACGCGCTGGCGACGGCCCACCGCGATGCGGTACGTCGCGAAGCGTCCGCCGCCGCTGCGGCGATCGCCGCGGTCTCCGCCCTCACGAGCAGGGCGGTCACGGTCGCGGTCCCGGTCGAAGCGCGGCTGCTGGATCGTCTCCTCCTCGAGCAGCAGCGGCGTGTCGCCCTGGGCGACCACGGCGAGAGCTGCGGCCACGTCGGCCTCGGGCACGTCGTGGTGCGCGACGTAGTGGGCGACGACGTCGCGGAAGGTCGCGATCGCGGCGGTGTCCTCGAGGGCGGTCGTGATGGCGTCGTCGAAGCGGGTGAGACGCGTGGCGTTGACGTCGTCGACGCTCGGCAGCGACATCTCGGTCAGCGGCTGACGCGTGGCCTTCTCGATCGCGGTGAGCATGCGGCGCTCACGCGGCGTCACGAAGCTGATCGCGTCTCCCGTGCGGCCCGCGCGACCGGTGCGGCCGATGCGGTGCACGTACGACTCGGTGTCGATCGGCAGGTCGTAGTTGACGACGTGGCTGATGCGCTCGACGTCCAGACCGCGCGCGGCGACGTCAGTGGCGACGAGGATGTCGAGCTTGCCCGACTTGAGCTGGTTGACCGTCCGCTCGCGCTGCACCTGGGCGATGTCGCCGTTGATCGCGGCGGCCGTGTAGCCGCGGGCGCGGAGCTTCTCGGCGACCGTCTCGGTCTCGTTCTTCGTGCGGGTGAACACGATCATGCCCTCGAAGTTCTCGACCTCGAGGATGCGGGTCAGCGCATCGATCTTCTGCTGGTACGACACCACGAGGTAGCGCTGGGTGATGTTCGCCGAGGTCGTGGTCTTGGTCTTGACCGTGATCTCTTCGGGGTCGTTGAGGTACTGCGCGGAGATGCGGCGGATCTGCGCCGGCATGGTGGCCGAGAACAGCGCGACCTGCTTGGTCGAGGGGGTGTCGGCGAGGATCGTCTCGACGTCCTCCGCGAAGCCCATCTTGAGCATCTCGTCGGCCTCGTCGAGCACGAGGAACTTCAGCTCGCTGAGGTCGAGGGTGCCCTTGTCGAGGTGGTCCATGATGCGACCGGGGGTTCCGACGATCACGTCGACACCGCGACGCAGGGCCGACAGCTGCTGGCCGTACCCCTGTCCGCCGTAGACGGGGAGCACCGAGACGCCCTTGATGTGCGCGGCGTACTTCTCGAACGCTTCGCACACCTGCAGCGCGAGCTCACGGGTGGGGGCGAGCACGAGGGCCTGCGGGTTCTTGTGGCCGGTCTCCATCTGCGACAGCACCGGGAGCGCGAAGGCCGCGGTCTTGCCGGTTCCGGTCTGGGCGAGGCCGACGACGTCGCGGCCCTGCAGCAGCACGGGGATGGTGGCCGCCTGGATCGCGGAAGGGGTCTCGTAACCCACGTCCTTCAGGGCCTTGAGCACGGCGGCATCCAGTCCCAGGTCGGCGAAGGTGAGCTTTTCGGGGGTGGTCTCGGCCTCAGCGGAGTCGACGGGGGTTTCGGATGCCATGACTCCACGGTAGTCTCCTGCGCGCCCGAGCGCGGGCCGGGGTCTAGCCTGAACCCGCGCGACGTCGTCGTCGCCGCGTCGTGCCGGGGCACCCGGCGTTCACCGAAGGGCCCTACCGTGACCGACATGTCCGCGCCCGGCACCGCCTCCGCCCCTGCCGCCGGCCGACGTCCCGTGCTGGCATGGGCCCTGTGGGACTGGGGCTCGGCGGCGTTCAACGCCGTCGTCACGACGTTCGTCTTCAGCACCTATCTCGCCAGCTCGCTCTTCGTCGACCCGGCCGTCGTCTCCGCCGCCGGGGGCGACGACACGAACCCCGCGCTCGTGCGCGCCCTCGCCGACAATGCCAGCCTCGTCGGCGTCGCCCTCATGATCGCGGGCATCGTCGTCGCCCTCGTGGCCCCCGTGCTCGGTCAGCGCTCCGACGGCACCGGTCGCCGCAAGCTGTGGCTCGGCATCAACACCGGTGTCGTGGTGCTCGCCATGGCGGCGATGTTCTTCGTGGAAGGCACCCCCGCGTACCTGATCCTCGGCGCGACGCTGCTCGCCGTCGGCAACGTGTTCTTCGAGTTCGCGAGCGTCAACTACTACGCGATGCTCACGCAGGTCTCCACGCGCGAGAACATCGGCCGCGTCTCGGGCTTCGGCTGGGGCATGGGCTACGTCGGCGGAATCGTCCTCCTCCTGCTCCTGCTGGTGCTCTTCATCCAGAGCTTCGCGGATCCGGATGCCGGTGGCCTGCTCGCCGTGAGCAAGGACGGCGGTCTGAACATCCGGCTGGCGATCCTGGCATCCGCCGCCTGGTACGCGGTGTTCGCGATCCCGGTCCTCGTTCGAGTGCCCGAGATCCCGGCCCAGCGGCGCCGGGTGCGCGTCGGCTTCTTCCGCTCGTACGTCGTGTTGTGGGGGACGCTCCGCTCGCTCTGGCGCGACAGCCGCCAGGTGCTGCTGTTCCTCGTCGCGAGCGCCGTCTTCCGCGACGGCCTCACGGGGGTGTTCACGTTCGGCGCGATCATCGCGGCCCAGGTCTTCGGGTTCAGCTCGACCGAAGTGCTCTACTTCGCCGTCGCAGCCAACGTCGTGGCGGGCATCAGCACCTTCGTCGCCGGGCGCTTCGACGACCTGTTCGGCCCGAAGCGCGTGATCCTGGCATCCCTGGTCTGCTTGATCGTGCTCGGCACGACGATGCTCTTCATCGGAACGTCGCAGACCGGCTTCTGGATCGTCGGCCTGGGTCTGTGCGCCTTCGTGGGACCGGTGCAGTCGGCGAGCCGGTCGTTCCTCGCGCGCGTGGCGCCCGAGGGACGCGAGGGCGAGATCTTCGGGCTCTACGCCACGACCGGTCGCGCGGTGTCGTTCCTGGCCCCGGGCCTGTTCGCGCTCTTCGTCGGCATCACGGGCGACACCCGCCTCGGCATCCTCGGCATCGTGCTGATCCTCGGGGCCGGGCTGCTGCTGATGCTGCCGGTGAAGACCACGGCGGCCGTGATCCGCTGACGCGGATGCGCCGGCTCAGTCGCTCGGCCAGGCGTCGGCGAACTTCGCCAGCAGGCGGGCGAACTCCGCGCGCTCGGCGTCGCTGAAGGATTCGAGCGCGGAGCGCACGGCATCCCGCCGCCGACCGCGGAAGCCGGAGACGAGCCCCTCCCCCTCGGCGGTGAGGCGCACGCGCGTGCGGCGCGCGTCGTCGGGGTCGGGCTCGCGCGCGACCAGCCCCATCTGCTCGGCCTGCTGCACCAGGCGCGACGCCCGGGGCTGATCCACACCGACCGCCTCGGCGATCTCGCTCACCGACAGCGGACCGGATGCCGCGACGAGAGCATCGAGCAGACGCAGTCGCGCGGGACCCCCGAAGCGTCCTCGCGCCGGATCGGCCCACGGCGGCGCGCCACGACCCCACGGACCTCCGCCGTGCCCACCGTGCGGGTGGTGGTGCGCATCGGGCGGGAAAGGCGGGCGCGGGCGCCGACCGCGCAAGCGCGCGAGCGCCGCAGCGATGTCGTCGGCGGGGTCGGATGCCATCCCTCGACTTTACATGTCGCTTGACAAGCATCAGGAATACATGTCACAGTACATCCGTTGTCATATGACATGCAACGGCGGATCGACCGCCGACGAAAGGACTTCTCATGAACACCTCCACACCTCTGGACGCCCGCGGCCTCGCCCACCGCCTCACGACGGTCGGCCACGCGCTGCACCACCGCCTCTTCGCGCAGCTGCGCGACAGCGGCATCCCTCCCAAGACCCTCTTCCTGCTCAGTGCCGTCGACGGTCGCGTCGACGCACCGTGGATCGCCGCGCGCCTCGCCCGCGGCGGGAAGCGCATCGACTCGCTCGTCGCCGAGGGCTGGATCGCCCGTGGCGACACGGGCTGGACGCTCACCGACGAGGGCCGCGCGGTTCTCGCCCGGGTGGATGCCGCCCGCGCGGCGCTGCTCGCCGACGTTCCGACCGAGGAGCTCGAGCACCTGACGACCGCCCTCGACGCGGTGTCGGCCGCCCTCGGCCTCGACGAGGCCGACGACGACAGCCGTCTCCCCGTCGGACCTGCGGTACCCGGCGCCGGTCGCGGCTTCGGCCCCTTCGGACGCGGCTTCGGGCCCGGGATGCGCGGCTTCGGCCCCCGCTTCGGTGCGGACCCGCAGCCGTTCGGGCCGCGAGAGCACGGCGAGCGCGACGGGCGCGGCTTCGCGCACGGCGACCGCGGCTTCGCGTCCGGCGACCGCGGCTTCGCGTCCGGCGACGCCGGGCGGGGCGCGCACGGTCGTCACGGCTCCGCGCACGGCGAGACGGGTCACGAAGACGCCGGTCACGGGCACCTCGGCACCGCGGACCGCGGCGAGCACGATCGGGCCGGCCGCGGCCGCGGGTGCGACCCGCGCCGTGACGGCTCCGGACACGAGCACGGACACCACCGCGGGCACGGTCACCACGACCGTCGGTCGGCGCAGCGCGCCTACGAACGCGGGTTCGACGCCGGTTTCCGCCGCGGCCGCGAAGCATCGGCATCCGGTGCCGCGTCGGCATCCGGTGACACGTCACCGTCCGCGTGAGGTCGCATAAACGCTCTTCGTGGGTAAAAACGCGCTCACGACGCGTTTCCACCCGGAAACAGCGTTTATCACCGCACGCGCCATCCCCGCAAAGCGCGACAGAACGGCCCCATCGAGGTCTCCTCGACGGGGCCGTTCTCGCGCGGGTCAGCGGCCGGCCGACCCCGCGTCGGTCGTGCCGACGTCGGTGCGGTGGAAGTTGAGCGCCGAGCGCGACGCGGTCGGACCGCGCTGGCCCTGGTAGCGGTTGCCGTACGGGCCAGAGCCGTAGGGGTTCTCGGCGGGCGACGTCAGGCGGAAGTAGCAGACCTGCCCGATCTTCATGCCCGGCCACAGCTTGATGGGCAGGGTCGCGACGTTCGAGAGCTCGAGGGTCACGTGACCCGAGAAGCCCGGGTCGATGAAGCCGGCGGTGGAGTGGGTGAGCAGGCCCAGGCGTCCGAGCGAGGACTTGCCCTCGAGCCGCGCAGCGACGTCGTCGGGGAGGGTGACGCGCTCGAACGTCGACCCGAGCGCGAATTCACCCGGGTGGAGGATGAACGGCTCGTCGGGTTCGACCTCGATGAGGCGCGTGAGCTCGGGCTGATCCTCGGCCGGATCGATGAAGGGGTACTTGTGATTGTCGAACAACCGGAAGTACCGGTCGAGACGCACATCGACGCTGGAGGGCTGCACCATCGCGGGGTCGTAGGGGTCGAGGCCGAGGCGACCGTCGTCGAGGTGGGCCCGGATGTCGCGATCGGAGAGCAGCACGGGATCAGCCTAGGGCGTGTGGTCGGGCCGCAGCGGCTCCGCTCGCCCCGACCGCGTGCGCCCGCGCGCGACCGCCGAGACCGCACGCGATCCGCGAGGACGCACGCGATCGTTCGCACATCGATGCGTTCTCGGCGATGCGATGCGGCCTCGACGGTGCCGATCGCGTCACTCTCGCGAGGTCGGACGATGCGGCCCCACGCACCCGTCACAGCGGGTCGGTCCGGTACGAGCACGCGATCCCGACGCGAGGACGGGCGGGCACGGAACGCGGATGCCGCCGGAGACGCTGTTATGCTGGCCGGGTCGCCGCGAGGCGCACGGGGCTGTAGTTCAATGGCAGAACTTCTGCTTCCCAAGCAGACAGCGCGGGTTCGATTCCCGTCAGCCCCTCCACGGGCCCGACTCACCGCCGCAGGCGGTGGGGCGGGCCTTTCGCGTGAGTGCCGTCCGAAGCGAGGTCGCGTGGGGCCCACGCCGCAGGAAGCCTCGTGCGCGGCGCCGGCGCCTCGTCCGAGACCACCCGCCCATGCGGCAGGGTGGGACCATGCTGAGCGACGCCGAGCGGGAGGAACGCACGCGCCTGTATGCGCGCGTCTATGCCAAGGGCGCGACCACGGACCAGGCGCTCGTGAACCGCCTCCGTGAGCTGGACGACCGCGCGCGGATGCAGCCCGAGACCGACCCCGCGCCGACCGAGGAGTACGCGCGGACGGACGACGACGACACCGATCCGGCCGAGGCGGAGCAGAGCACCAGAGCCCGGTCCGACCTCACCGCGCCGTCGTCGCCTGGCCCTCGCCGTGGAACGTCGCACAGCCGTCATCCCGCTCCTCGCGGCGGTCGCCGGGCTGGTGGGCGGCGCGGTCATCGGCGCGACGTTCACCCCGCCGCGCGCCGGCGGCGACATCCCCGAACTGAGCTACGCCGCGACCTCCGAGGACAGGCTGCCGTTCCCCGAGACGGTGGGCCTGCTCGATCCCGCGTCCGTCCGCTTCGTCGCGAGCACCGAGAACGGACTCGTCTACGTCGGGCGTCAGCCCGACGTCCCCGGCGAGGTGTGCCTCGTGGTCGTGTTCTCGAGTGCGGGCGCCGGCGCCGGCGCCCAGTGCGGTTCCGCCGACGTCACCGCCCAAGTGGATCCGGACACGTGGGTCGTCATCGGCGAACCTTCCACGGCGAAGATGAACGACATCCTCCTCAGCCGGTTCGACACGCGACGGCTGTCGGAGAGCGTCCGCCTCTACACGCTTCGCGACCGGTCCTGACGAGCGTCATCCACCCCGTCAGGCGGCGGCTTCGCTCACGACCCGCGCTCCCGCCCCACCCAACGCGGCGAGGAACGCCGCGTGCACGGCCTCGCCGGACACCTCGACTCCGCCGTAGGCGAGATCGGGGGCGGCGCAGGCGTCACCGACGACCGTGACGGCGTAACCGAGGTCGATGGCGGCGCGGACGGTGGCATCCACGCACATGCTCGTCATCATGCCGACCACGAGCAGCTCGCGCGCGCCGAGCTCGCGCAGGCGCTCGTGCAGGTCGGTGCCGACGAAGGAATTCGGCGCGTGCTTCACGATCACCGTCTCGCCCGGCTCCGGGGCGACGCGGGGGTCGATCTCGGCTCCATCGGTGTCCACCTCGAGGAAGCCGCCGCCGGCGGGGCTTTCGTGCCGCACGTGGATGACGAGCGCCCCGAGGTCACGCTGCCGGGTCAGCACGCGTGCGGCGGCCTCCGCCGCGGCATCCGGGTTCACAAGGGGGTGACGACCTCCGGGGAAGTAGTCGCGCTGGATGTCGATGATCACGAGGACGGGCTGCATGCCCTCCACCCTCTCACCGCCGCGGCGACCGGGCGCCGGTTCAACTGCGCAGGTGCGAGGCGCCGTTCAGGTCGAGGATGGCGCCCGACGCCCACTGCGAGCGCGGCGAGCTGAGGTAGACCACGGCATCCGCCACTTCTTCGGGAGTGGCGACACGGCCGAACGGACTCTGATCCCGGATGCCGTCTCCGGCGGGCCCGTCCAATTTCTGCTGCTGCCTGTCGGTGCCCACGAAGCCGGGGGCGACGCTGGTGACGGCGATGCCGTGCGGGGCGAGGGCGACCGCGAGCGATTGGCCCATGGCGTGCAGGCCCGCCTTGGCGGCGCCGTAGGCGGGGAACTCCGGCTCGCCGCGGAACGCTCCGCGCGAGCCGACGTTCACGACCGCACCGCGCAGACCACGGTCGATCAGCGACCGCGCGACCAGGTAGGTCATGTTGGCGGGAGCGCGCAGGTCGACCTCGACCATCCGCTCCCACGTCTGGTGCCAGGTCGCGTAGTCGACGGTGTCGATCGGATGCAAGGTCTCGGGGCTCGGGGCGATCGCCGCGTTGTTGACGAGAACGTCGATGCGTCCGAACGCCGCGAGCACCTCGTCGACCACGCGCTGTGCGATCGCGGGGTCGGAGAGATCGCCGCCCACGAGGAGATGCCCGTCGCCGTGCAGGAGGGCGAGCGTCTGCTCCGCGGCATCCCGATCGGACCCGTAGTGCACGGCGACGCGGTCGCCCCTCTCGCTGAGGGCCACCGCGATGGCCCGACCGATTCCGCGCGACGCGCCGCTGACGAGGGAGTGCTGCATACGTCCATCCTGCGGGACACCGAGCGTCCGGGCGGCACACGCGAAACGGCGGCGCCGCCCGGACTGTCCGGGGCTCGCACACCGGGCGATGACCGGTCGCTTCCGGTGTGGAGGGCCCACGCTACGTCTGCGGTCGGCGGCGGAGGTGGGGTTGACGAGCTCCCCCCGAGGGTGCGGGGGTCGCCTCAGCGCCGGGCGCCGAGGACCGACCGCGACCGGCGGCGGTCAGGCGCGGGTGAAGCCGTCGAGGTCGGGGTCCCAGAACGCGTCGGGGTTGTCGGTGTCGATGGTCTGCTCGTGCGCGATGGCCGGCGCCTGGGGGAAGCGCTTGTGCTGACGCAGCTCCTCGGCAGCCCAGGAGAAGTCGGGCTCCTCGCCCGCCCAGTCGTGCGCCGGGGCGCTGAGCACGTCGTTCCCGACGCCGATGACGAGTTCGGCTTCCTCGGTGTCGCCCGCCTCGGTCACGATCGGGATGCTGACTGCCTCCGCCTGCCCGTCGGCGGCGATCGATGCGGTGAGCTGCACGAGCGCCTCCGCCACGTCGTCGGTCGTGGTCACGGTCTCGCCGGCGTACGTCACACATCGCATCCCCTCATGCTGGGGGCAGCATCGACGCCGCGGGGGTCGGTTGCCCCCGCAGCGCCCATCCGATAGGGGCGCGGTGTCGGAAGGTCGCGCTAGGGTCCGAAGCATCGCGGAAGGAGCCGAGACCATGACCGACGCACCCGAGCTGACCGTCGACGACGTCGCCGCCTGGCGCGCCTGGCTCGACGCTCACGAGAGCGAGAGCGACGGGGTGTGGCTCGTGCTCGCCAAGAAGGGCACGACCTCGCCCACCACCCTCACCTACGCCCAGGCCCTCGACGAGGCGCTGTGCAGCGGGTGGATCGACGGGCGCAAGCAGTCGAGGGATGCCGCGACCTTCCGCCAGCACTTCACCCCTCGGCGAGCGCGGTCGATGTGGTCGGCGCGCAACGTCGACATCGTGGCGCGCCTGAGCGAAGAGGGCCGGATGCGACCGCGCGGCGCCGACGAGATCGCCCGCGCCCAGGCGGACGGACGCTGGGATCGCGCCTACGCCGGATCCGCCACGATCGAGGTACCCGCCGACCTGCAGGCGGCCTTGGATGCCGTGCCGGCGGCCGCTCGCGCGTTCGCCGCGCTCACCAAGGCGGAGCGCTACTCCGTGCTGCACCCGGTCGTCACGGCCACGACCGACGCCGCGCGCGCGGCCCGGATAGCTCGCCACGTCGCATCTCTCGCCGCGGAGCCGGCGGAGCGACCCGCGCCCGGGGGACACTGACCCGTGCGCGTGCGACGGTCTCTCGGTGTCGGGCTCGCGGCATCCCTGTTCCTCGGCCTCGTCGCCTGCTCCGACCCGAGCCCGGGCCCGACCACGTCATCCGCCGCCGGTGCGGCCGACGGGCCGGTGGTGTCGTTCTACGGCGACTCGTACACGCGCGGTACCGGCGCGAGCTCATCGGAGAAGCGCTGGTCGACGATCGTGTCGGCCGAACGGGGGTGGCAGGAGATCAACCGCAGCGAGAACGGCCTCGGCTTCGTGAACCGCCGCGACTCGATGCTCGGAGGACTCGACGACATCCCCGCGCTCGTGATCGCTGACGACCCCGACATCGTGTTCGTGACCATGGGCCTCAACGACAACTTCAGCTACGACACGCGCGCCGACGACATCCGCGCGACGATCGACAGCGACCTGACCCGTCTGCGCGAGGGACTGCCCGACGCACGCATCGTCGTCGTCGAGCCGTTCTGGTACACCGACGACAGGCCGGCCTCGGTCGACGTCATCGCCGGATGGGTCGAAGACGCTGCGGCACGCATCGGCGCCGATCACGTCAGCGGTGCGAGCCGCTGGCTCGAGGGGCACGATGCCACCGCGCAGGTCAGCTGGATGGCGGGCGACGGTCTGCACCCGAACGACATCGGCTACGCCGTCATGGCGGAGCGGATGGATGCCGCGCTCCGCGCCCTCGATCCGCCGCTCTGATCACCGAGCTTCGGGGCGCGATCTTCCGTTCGGGGCGTGCGATTCACACCCCGAACGCCGGAATGCGCCCCGAACCGGGGTCTCGGGCCGCCAAGCGCGGGGCCGCCCCTCGGGGAGCTCAGGCGGGCGCGGCCGTGCGGGCGCGGAACCAGACGGTCAGTTCGCGGACGGCGCGGATGCTCGCCTCGTCGTCGTCGGACTCGAGGTCGTCGAACGTGTCACGGAACCCCTCGGGCGCCGGCGTCGCGGGCGCGGTGATGGGTTCGTACCCCATCGTCCATTCCTCGAAGCGGCGCTCCTCGATCTCCTCGGTCAGCAGCACCCGAATCTCGTCGTGGCGCGGATCGCGACGGATCTTCGCCATCAGCTCGTCCACGGCGTCCTTCGGCCCCTCCAGCACCTGGAAGAACCGCCCGCGGCGGTAGAGCAGCATGCCCGACAGGTCGTGCTCGTGGTTCGAGCGGCGACTCTGGGCGAGGAGTTCGGCGAGACGGGCGTCATCGAAGGTGTCGATGGCCCGACTGACGTATGACACGGCGGCCAGCGGAGCGCTCATGCGGTGTCCTCCTCGACGGCGCGGGGCGCCGGGACGCGGACCTGCTGAAGGGTGATGACCTCGTCCTGCGGGGGTTGGCCGTTGGTCACCGCGGCCATCGCCGCCGTGAGGGTGCGGAATCGGCCGACGACGCGCGACGAGCCGTCGAAGGCGAGGTAGCCCCCGTCGGCCTGACGGTCGATGTAGCCGAGGAACATGCCCTTTCGGCTGCCGACATGGAAGCCCTCTTCGACGCGGGCCCAGATGACGCCGGCACCGGGGCGGTCGGGAGACACCATGCTCACCGCTCCTTCCGCCCGGGATGACGCGCCGGGCACCAGCGACCGTACCCGGGCCCTCCGACACCCGTCCGCCCTTGACAGATCGCGCCACGCGGCTCCGCCCCTTCCGCCGGGGGCCCGGGCGAGCGGACGCCGATCATCGCTCCGGTCCTGGCTGGGAAGGGAAAACGCCGCGGATCGGGGGAAAACCCTTACGCCGTAAGCCCGCGACACCCGCTCGTCACGGCGCTCTCGGCGGCATCCCGGGACGGTCCGGGGTGTCAAACTGAACCCCCGGAGGTGGATGCGATGACCCAAGATGCGCGGAACGTGCCGCGTTCGAGCGTGCGCCGACTCAGCCGCGACCTCATCGTCACCACCGCTCTCGCGCAGATCGACGGTCGGGGCGCGACGGGCCTGTCGATGCGCACTTTGGCGCAGGAGCTCGATGTCGAGGCGATGTCGCTCTACCGCTACGTCAACGGCAAGGAAGACCTGCTCGAGTCGATCGTGCGCCTCCTGATGCGCGACCTCATGACGGCCCTCCAGGACGCCTCGACGCAGCAGTGGCAGGGCTTCCTGCAGATCACCGCGCACGAGGTGCGGCGCATCGCCGTCGAACACCCGCGGGCCTTCCCGCTCGTCGCCACGCGGCATCCGGCCGCCCCCTGGCTGCGGCCTCCGCTGCGCAGCGTCGAGGTCGTGGAGATCTTCCTCTCGACGCTCCTCGCTCAGGGTTTCACCGACGACCAGGCCGTGAGCGCCTACCGGGCGTTCAGCAGCTTCCTCCTCGGCCAGCTGCTTCTGGAGTCTGCCGTCCGCGGCGCGGAGACGGGGCCCGTGGAGGAGCCGCTCGACGAGGGGAACGCCGACATCCCGGCCCACGACGGCGACGCCACGCTCGCCGACGCCCCCACCGTCCGCCACCTGCGGGCTCTGCTCAGCGAAGATCGCGCCGAGGAGGAGTTCGAAGTCTCGCTCGAATCCCTGCTGGACCGCCTCGATCGAGAGCTGTCGCAGTAAGCCCCCCCCGGGCCTCGCTCAGGCGATCGCGGAGCGGATCTGCGCGGCGTCGTCGGTGCCGGTGGCCTCGACGATCAATCCGTGCTGCACCCGGTACATCGCGAACGATGCGATGCTCACGCGCGTACGCGTCGGCGCGACGAACGCGTACGCACCGGTGTGACTCCCCCCGCCCCGCAGATGCACGGCCAGCCGGTCGTCCTCGACGAGGAGCTGAATGCGCTTCCACTGCCAGTCGGGAAAACCGTGCAGCAGGTTGGCGTAGTCGGCGATCCACGCGTCGGCCCCCGCGGGCAGGTGCGCACGTCGCACGCTCGGGTGCAGGAACTCACGGACCCGCTCGATGTCATGGCGGTTCAGCGCCTCGAGGAAGTCGGCGAACCACTCCCGCATCTCCCACGGTTCCATCGGTCCATTATCGGTGGCGGCCACCTCTCACCGGCCCGCGACGGCCGCGACGGCCGCGACGTCGGGCGTCCAGAGGTGGAGGGCATCGCCGCGCGCGGCACGACTAACACACAGACCGGGCGCGCGCCGCCCCCTCCACGAGCTCCCCGCCGGCATGGAACCGTGGGGACATGGCATCCCCCCTCGCCCTTCTCCGCGACGACTCGCTCTCGCTCCTCGTGCGCGGCTACGGTTTCGGCGCGCACCTCTGGCGGCGCGCCGACCGCGGCGCCCGTGCCGTCCCGTTCCGCCTGCTCGGGCGCGAGGCGCTCTTCGTGCGGGGCGAGGAGGGCGTGGCGCTCTTCTACGACGAGTCCCGCACCCGCCGGCACGGGGCGATGCCCGCGTTCATCCAGGAGTCGCTGTTCGGCCACGGCTCGGTGCACAGCCTCGACGGCGACGAGCACCGCCACCGCAAGGCGACGTTCGTCGACGTGCTCTACGACGACGTCGAGGTCGCGCGCCTGCTCCCCGAGCTCGAGCGGCAGTGGCAGGGCGAACTCGACGCCTGGGTCGGCGGCGGCGACCGGTCGGCGTACGACGCCGCCGTGGGAGCACTGGGGCGCGCGATCATGCGGTGGGCCGGCATCCCGGGCACGGCGGCGGCGCAGACGCGGTGGGCGAAGCGTCAGGCGCAGATCGTCGACGGCTTCGGTGTGCCGTACTCACCCGAGTTCCTGCTGGCCCTGGCCAACCGCCGCTGGTCCGACCGCCATGCTGCGGAGCTCATCGACGCCGTGCGCGAGGGGACGCTCGACCCCGCCGAGGGCACCGCCCTGCACGCCTGGGCGTGGCACCGCGACCGCTCGGGCGACCTGCTGCCCGCGAAGCGCGCCGGCGTCGAGCTGCAGAACAGCTTCCGCCCGATGATCGCGGTCTCGCGTTTCGTCGCGTTCGCCGCGAAGGAGCTGCACGACCGCCCGGAGTGGCGCGAGCGCATCGCCGCCGAGACCGCGGAGCGCGGATCGCTCGTCGGCGGGGAGCTCGCGACGGCCTTCGCGCAGGAGATCCGCCGCACCGCGCCCTTCGTGCCGATGCTGCCGGCGTGGGCCGAGACCGATGTCGAGCTCGACGGGCAGCGCGTGGCGAAGGGCGGTCGGGTCGTGCTCGACATCCTCGGCACCGACACCGACACCCGCGAGTGGGAGCGCCCCTCCGCCTTCGACCCGGAGCGCTTCGTCGGTGTCGACGATTACGAAGCCATCCGCGCTTTCGTCCCCCACGGCGGTGCCTACGTGCGCACCGGCCACCGATGCCCGGGCGAGAAGCTCGCGATCGCCGGACTCGCGGCATCCATCGCGGTGCTCAGCGACCCGCGCCTGCGCATCTCGGGACACGGTCTCGACGTGAACCGGCGACGGATGCCGACGAAGCCGCGCTCCGGCGGTCGTGTGCGCCGCGCGGACGCGCCGTCGGGCTGCCCGTTCCACCGGGGCTGACTCGTCACGGGGACAGGCTGCACCGCGAGAACAGGGCGATCAGCGGCGAGACGGCCTGTCGCGGTGGCATCCCCTGTCCTCACGACACGGATGCCGCGGCTCGGCCCGCGGAACGCACCCGGCGATGCCGCTCGGGCTGAGGCGCGTACCCACGAGCCGAGGAGGGAGAGCGGCCGGCTCAGTCCTTCGTGTCGCGCGGCTGCGGGAACGGGCTCGGCACCACCGGCACCGTGCCCGTGTAGCCCTCGCGCTCGGCGGCGAGCTCGGCGATGCGCTTGCGGCACGCGAACCAGCCCGCGGTGATCAGCAGGCTCGCGACGACGGCCACGACGAGCGTCGCCGGCGAATCGATGAACACCAGCACGAGCACCACGGCCAGGAACACCAGGGTCAGGTATCCCGTGTACGGCGCCCAGAACAGCCGGAACGAGGGGCGTACGAGCTCGCCCCGGTCTGCGAGCTGCTTCAGACGCATCTGGCACACGATGATGGTCGCCCAGGTGACCAGGATGCCGACGGCGGCGACGTTCAGCACGGTCTCGAACGCGTCGCTCGGATTGACGTAGTTGATCACCACGCCGAAGAGGGCCACGAACGCGGTGATGGCGATGCCGCCGTAGGGCACGCCCGCCTTGTTCATGCGGGCGGCGAACTTCGGTGCCGACCCCGCGACCGCCATCGAGCGCAGAATGCGTCCGGTGGAGTAGAGACCGGCGTTCAGCGACGACAGCGCCGCCGTCAGCACGACGAGGTTCATGATGACGTCGACCCCGGGTACGCCGATCGAGGCGAAGAATGTCACGAACGGGCTCTCGTCCTTCGAGTACGCGGTGAACGGCAGCAGCAACGACAGCAGCAGCACCGAACCGACGTAGAACACCGCGACGCGGATGATCACCGAGTTGATCGCGCGCGGCATGACCTTCTCGGGGTTCTTCGTCTCGCCCGCGGCGGTGCCGATGAGCTCGATCGATGCGTACGCGAAGACGACGCCCTGCATGAGGATGATCGCGGGAAGGATGCCGTTGGGGAAGAAACCGCCGTTGTCGGAGATCAACGGGAAGCCGGTGGGCGCGCCCGTGGGGGTTCCGAAGACGACGAAGTAGATGCCGACGAGCAGGAACGCCACGAGGGCGGCGACCTTGATGAGCGCGAACCAGAACTCGAGCTCTCCGAACACCTTCACCGAGACGAGGTTGACGGCGAGCACGGTGACGAGCGCGGCCAGCGCCCAGACCCATTGCGGGACCGCGGCGATCCACGGCACGTACTTGCCGAAGAAGTTCATGTACAGCGCGGCCGCGGTGATGTCGACCATCGTGGTCGTGGCCCAGTTGATCCAGTAGAACCAGCCCGAGACGAATGCGGCCTTCTCTCCGAAGAACTCGCGCGCGTACGAGACGAACGAGCCCGAGGTCGGCCGGTGGAGCACGAGCTCCCCGAGCGCGCGCAGGATGAAGAACGCGAACAGACCGCAGACCGCGTACGACAGAACGATCGCGGGTCCCGCCTGGGCGAGACGGCCGCCGGCGCCGAGGAAGAGTCCCGTGCCGATGGCGCCGCCGATGGCGATCATCTGCACCTGACGAGAGGTCAGTCGCTTGTGGTAGCCGCTGTCCTCGAACTGCACGGTCGAGGTGTGGATCGGTGCGGCCGCGTCGCCGGAGCCCGGGGTGGTGTCAGTCACCTACCCATCGTGCGATTCGCGCAGCGACTGTCCAGGAAGCGCGCCGCCAAGCGCGGCATCCGCAGCCGTCTGCGCCCGCCCCGGATCAGAGCCAGTGCTTGCGCTTGAACGTCAGCCAGAGCCCGAAGGAGGTCGCCGCCATGAGGCCGAGCGCCATCGGGTAGCCGAAGGTCCAGTCGAGCTCCGGCATGTTCCGGAAGTTCATGCCGTAGATCGCGCCCACCAGGGACGGGCCGAAGAGGATCGCCGCCCACCCCGAGATCTTCTTCACCTGGTCGTTCTGCTCGAGCGAGGTCTCGGTCTGACGCTGCGTCACGAGCGTCGCGTTGACGGTGAGGGCGTTGTCGAGGATCGCGCGCAGCGCCGTGAGCTTCTCGCCCTGACGCAGCACGTGGTCGAGCACGTCGCGCAGCGAGCGCTGCAGTTCGATGTCGACGCCGTACTTGTCGGCGCCGCGCAGCAGAGCCTCGAGCATGTCGCGGAGCGGTTCGACCGCACGCTGGAAGTGGATGACCTCGCGCGCGAGCTGGTAGATGCGCTGGGTGAGGTCGGCGCCGCCCTCGCTGAACAGACCGTCCTCGATCTCGTCGACGTCGTTCTGGAGCCCGCGGGCGACCGGGTCGTACTGGTCGACGACCTCGTCGAGGATCGCGTACAGCACCGCCTCGGGGCCGCGCGCGAGCAGATCGGGGTTCCTCTCGAGGCGCCGGCGTACCCGCGCCAGGTCGGGGACCTCGGCGTGGCGAACGGTCACCACGAAGTCCGCGCCGATGAACACGTGCAGCTCGCCGAACTCGACGGTCTCGGTCTCGTCGATGTAGCGCGCGGGACGCAGCACCGTGAACAGGTTCTGCCCGTAGCGCTCGAGCTTCGCGCGCTGGTGACCGGTCAGCGCGTCCTCGACGGCGAGCGGATGCAGGGAGAACTCCGCGGCCACGCGCTCGAGTTCTTCGGGAGACGGGCGCAGCAGGCCGATCCAGGCCATCCCGCCGTGCGCCTCCATGTACTCGAAGGTCTGGTCGAGGCTCGAGGGGTTCTCGATGCGGTGACCGTCGACGTAGACCGCGCTGTCGATGATGGGCATGTCTACCGTTCTACCCCTCTCAGGTGGACGAGGGATGACGCTGACCGCGGCGCCGGCGTCCTACCGCCGCGTGCGCCCCTTGGCGGTGAGTTGCAGCACACCCGCGATCACGAGGATGACGCCCAGAGCGGCCGACAACACATTATTGCCGACGCTCGCGCCCGACGAGATGTCGACGACGGCCAGCACCAGATTGAACAGACCGATGACGACGAGAGCCCAGCCGAGCACGGGTTCGAGATTTCCACGGTTCACAGCTGCACCCTAGCGTCGAAGCCCTCCCGCCTCTCCGACGCGCCGCGGGTCACTTCTTCGGGTCGTGGCCCCAGTTCATCAGCGAGTAGCGCCAATCGGTGTCGGTCACGTCGCCCTTCGGCTTCTGCGCACTGTGCCGCTTGACGTAGCCGACGACCTTGCGCATGTGGGCGAGGTCGTCGTCGGTGAGGTCGGCCTTCTTCTTCTCGAGGATGCGCACGATGTGGCGGCCGCTCTCGTGACCGGTCGATTCGCCGCCGTCCTTCTTCTGCCCCACGGACTTCGACTCGTCGGTGTCGAGCCACTTCTTCAGCTCGCTCGCGGTCATGTTGACCGCGTCATCGAAGTCGCTGCGGGTCTGGTCGTCGTCGTCGCTCATGTCGTCATCCTGGCCAGCGCCCGGGCGCGCGACGGCCCCCTTGCGCCGATGGCGGGGCCATGGCATCCCCTTCGCCCGGTCAGCCGACGGGCTCGCTGAGCGGCTCCTCGGCGTCGGGCCCGGGATGCCGCGACCCCGCGCCGCGCCGCGCGGCGGCGAGCACCGCGCCGATGCTGGCCGCGATGACCAGGGCGATACCGGCCACCTCGAGCAGCGACAGCTTCTGCCCGAGCAGCGCGAAGCCGGCGATCGAGGCCGTCGCGGGGCCGAGGCTCATCATGATCGCGAACGCCGACGCCGGCAGGCGGCGCAGGGCGACGAGTTCGAGCGCGTAGGGGATGGTCGACGACAGCAGCGCGACGGCGGCCCCGAGGGCGAGGATGTCCACGCGCAGCAGCGCGGGCCCCGCCTGCCAGAGACCGAAGGGCAGCGCCAGGCACGCGCCGACCGCCATCGCGAGCGCGAGGCCGTCCAGACGCGGGAACTGTCGCCCCACGCGCGCCGACGACAGGATGTACAGGGCCCAGCTGACGGCCGCGCCGAGAGCGAAGACCACGCCGAGGGCGTCGAGGCGGTCCCATCCGCCGGCGCCGAGCGCGACCACTCCCGCCAGGGCGAGCCCCGCCCACAGCCAGCGGGCCGCCCCCGTCGCGGTGAGGATCGAGAGGGTGAGCGGCCCGAGCACCTCGATCGTCACGGTGACACCCAGCGGGAGCCTCTCGAGGGCGAGGTAGAACAGCCCGTTCATCGATGCCAGCACCACGCCGAACACCACCACCGACCGCCAGGCGATGCCTGTGTGCCCCCGCAGGCGCGGGCGCGCGATCGCGAGCAGCAGCAGCGCCGAGAAGACCAGGCGCAGCATGACGATGCCGAGCGGCCCGGTCTGGGGGAAGAGCATCACCGCGAACGACGCACCCACCTCCTGGCAGGCCAGGCCGACGAACACGAGAGCGGCGGCCGAGCCCTGTCCGCCGCGCGCGCTCATCGTTCGGTCACGAGGCGGGAGGTGCGCAGATCGCGTTCTGGGCGATGCTGTCGCGCATCTGCTCGGCGGTCCACGGCAGGCCCGCCTCGGGCAACGTCTGTCCCTGCGCGGCGGGCGCCTTCGAGGCGATCGCCGCGAGTTCCCACGCCAGCCACGCGCCGGTGAGCTTGTTGCCACCCGAGTTGTTCAGCACCACCGCGACCGACATGCCGGTCTGGGGATCGGCGAAGGCGGCAGTCATGTAGCCCGGCGTCCACCCGAACTGCCCGATGAGCGAACCCGCCTGGAACGTGCCGCCGGCGGCGGTGAACCACGACGGCTGGTCGGGGCCCACGGGCACGGGGGCGGCGAAGCGGTCGCTGTCGGCGGGCAGGAGAGCCTTGGTGGCGAGCGCCTGGGCGTAGCGACCGAGATCGCCGATGGAGGTGACGGCCCCGGCGGCCGCGCCACCGTAGCTCGACGACATCTCGGTGAACTCGGCCGGGTCGGTGCAGTTCCACGCGCCCTCGGCATTCGGCTGCGACCAGTACCCCGGCAGCGAGGACGGGCCGGGGGTCGCCGGGGCGGGCGCCGGCAGCGACGTCGACGAGAGGCCGAGCGGCTCCGTCACGCGCTCCGCGATCAGGGTGGAGAGCGTCTCGTTCGTCGCCCGCTCGGCTGCGAGACCGGCGATGAGGTAGTTGGTCGCCGAGGTTCCGTAGGCGTCTCCGGGCGCGTTCAGGCGCGGGCGCGCGATGCCGTAGGCCAGGAGTTCGCGCGGGTTCCACACGCGGTCGGGGTTGGCGAGCACCGTCGCCTCGAGAGTGGCGGTGTACGAAGCGATCCCCGACGTCCCGTCGCACAGCTCGCGCAGGGTGATGTCGTCGTAGCCGGGGAGATTGCTGACCCACTTGTTGATCGGGTCGCTCATCGCGACGGTCCCGTCGGCCGCGAGACCGTACAGGATGTCGCAGGTCATCGCGCCCGTCACTTCGGCGGCACGGAAGGAGAGGTCGCTGGTGACCTCCGCGCCCCCGGGGCCCTGCGTTCCCACGCCCGAGACCCACGTGCCGCTCCACGGCGCCCACACCCCGACGATCGCTCCGGTCGAGCCCGTCGCGGTCATCGCCGAGGTGACGGCATCCTGCAGTTCTGCGACCGTGGCCTCGGGCAGAGGCGCGTCGACCTGCGCCGGGACGTCGATCGACACCGACTGCTGCGCCGTGCAGCCACTCAGCGCGAGTGCCAGTGCTCCCGCGCTCGCGATCGCGATGGCCGCGGAACGACGCCATCTGGCCATGTGGATACCCCCAGCACTTCCGCACGCGGACACACGTACGCTCCCTCGATTCAAACACACGGCACCTGAGCGCAATCGCCCCTTGCACCGCCCGCCCGTCACGTCTGCATCACGACTGCGTGGTCTGATAGGAACTCGGGCCGCCTCAGGGGTTAGGTCAGCCTAAGTGAATGCGTATGATAGCCGCATGAACGCCGTGGTCCCGTTCTCCCTCGCCCTGCGCGAACGCTCCAGCAGCGCGCACTCCTCGAGCGAGTGCGATGGGTTCATGACCGACCTGCTCACCGGTGCCGGCACCCGCGACGACTACATCGCCCTCATCGCCCAGCACTGGTTCATCTACGCGGCCCTCGAAGACGCAGCCGTGCGCATGCGCCTCGACCCGGTGGCATCCGTCTTCCTCCGCGATCGCACCTCGCGACTGCCCGCGCTCGAGGCGGATCTGGCGTTCCTCATCGGACCGGAGTGGCGCGAGAGCATCCGCCCCCTGCCGACGACGCAGGCCTACGTGTCGCGCATCCGCCGCGTCGCCGCGACCTGGCCGGGCGGTTTCGTGGCGCATCACTACACGCGCCTGCTCGGCGACCTCTCGGGCGGACCATCGATCGGCCGTCTCATGCAGCGCCGCTTCGGCTTCGAGACCAACGGCATCGGATTCCTGCTCTTCGGCGACATCGCCGACCCGCGCGCCTTCAAGAGCGTCTACCGCGAACAGCTCGACACCGCCCCCTGGGACGACGACGAGAAGGAGCGGGTGATCGCCGAGGTGCTGGTCGCCTATCGGTTCACGACGGAGCTCTTCGCCGACCTCACTCGGGCCAAGAGCGCGCACGTCGCCTGAGGCTCACGCCTTCGCCGCCTCCTGGCGCGACAGCCACGCCTGCTTCATGAACCGCCGGACGTCTTCGTCGACGCGGATGTCGCTCGGGCGCAGCGACCGCGACAGGTAGAGCCCGTCGAGCGAGGTGAGGCGGCTGAGGGCGACGTAGGTCTGCCCGGGGGCGAACGCGCCGGCGCCCAGATCGACGACGGCCCGGTCGTACGTCTTGCCCTGGGACTTGTGGATGGTCACGGCCCAGGCGAGACGCAGCGGGAACTGCGTGAACTCCGCGACGATCTCCCGCGAGAGGTTCTTGGTGCCCGGGTCGTACGCATAGCGGTACCGCTCCCAGACCGCGGGCTCGACGTCGTGCTCGACGCCGTCGACCTCGACGCGCACACTGTCGCCCGCGATGCGGGTCACGGTGCCGATCGTGCCGTTGACCCACCGGGGGGCCTCGCCGAACTGCGCACCGTCGTTGCGCAGGAACATCACCTGAGCGCCGACCTTGAGCGTGAGCTCCATCTCGGCGGGGTAGTTCGCCTCGCCGCGGCCGAAGTCGCCCGAGATCTCGGCGTTCGCGGTCTGCGTGCGCCCGATGAGCTCGTCGAGGTGCTTGCGGTTGATGGTGTTGACGCGGTCGTTGCGGGTGGCGAGCGTGATGATCGGGTGCTCGCCGTCGGCCGGGTGCGGCGGCGTGCGGGCACCGGCGGTGTTCAGGATGCCGGCCATCTCGGCCGTCACGCGTCCGTAGCGCACGGCGTTGAGCAGCTGCTTGAACCCGGGGTCGGACTGCCGGTGGATCTCGACGAGCTCGTTGACGTGCAGGTCGGCGCCGTGCCGGCCGATGTCGATCAGCCCGTCGGTGGCGGCCTCGCCGGACCAGACCTTGGCGTCGAAGAACCAGAACGAGCGGTAGTGGTCCTGGATGTAACGCGCCTCATCGCCCCGCGGCGGCACGGGCGCCAGCTGGTAGGGATCGCCGAACATGACGATCTGCGTGCCCCCGAACGGCTCCGATCGACGACCGCGAGCTTGCCGGAGCGAGCGGTCGATGGCATCCATCAGGTCGGCGTTGACCATCGAGATCTCATCGATGACGAGTGTGTCGATCGCGTTGAGGATCTTGCGGGTCGCGTCATTCTGGTCGATGTCGCCGTTCGCGATGAGACCGATCGGCAGGCGGAAGAGCGAGTGGATGGTCTGGCCCTCGACGTTCAGCGCCGCCACCCCGGTGGGCGCGCAGACCGCGATCTGCTTCTTGGTGTTCCATGCCAGGTGCTGCAGCAGCGTCGACTTGCCGGTGCCGGCGCGACCGGTGACGAAGACGTGCTCGCGGGTGTCCTCGATCAGCCGGAACAGCGCCTGCTGCTCGGCGGAGAGGGGCGGCGTGGTCACCGGTTCATGCTAGTTCGCGCCGCGCGCGGCGGCGGGCGCGGTGTGGAACGCGGCCGTCGCACCCCCGCGCGTCCGCCGCGTTCACGCCGGAGCGGATCCGGATGCCACGGCGACCGGGCCGCCCGCGGGCCCGGCGTCGCCGACCGGGCCGCCCGCGGGCTCGGTGCGGCCGACGGGCCCGCCCATCGGCTCCGTTCGGCCGAGGAGCCAGCGCGCCTGTCCCGACAGCACGTCGCCGACGTGACTGCGGAATTGGGGGCACTGCGTGATGTCGTGCGAACGGCACCGCAGAGCGTGCTCGGTCATCGCACGCGCCTGGGCGATGTCGGCGGCGCGACGGTCGAGCTCGGCGATGTGCTCCTCGAGCACCCGGTGCCGGTCGGGCGCTCCCTCGTCGAGCAGCACCCGGATCTGCTCGAGCGAGAGCCCCGCCGCCTTGTTGCGCAGGATCACGGCGATGCGCACGATGTCGTCCTCGTCGAAGCGGCGCCGTCCCGCTGCGTCGCGCGCGGGTTCGAGCAGGCGCTCGTCCTCCCAGTGGCGGAGCACGTGGGTGTCGAGCCCGAACCGCGCCGCCGTGTCGCCGATGGATTCGCCGCTTGACTTCATGTCGACATGAAGTCACACGATGGATCCGAATGCAAGCGGAAGGAGCTCATCGTGTACGACGCGATCATCATCGGAGGCGGCCCCGCGGGACTGCAGGCGGCCCTGACCCTGGGGCGCATGCACCGCCGCACCCTGCTGCTGGACTCGGGCGAGTATCGCAACGCCACCGTGCGCCACGCCCACAACCTGCTCACCAACGACGGCCGCGACCCGGCCGAGCTCCGGCGCCTCGCCCGCGCCGAGATCGCCGCCTACGACACGGTCGAGACGAGGGATGCCGTGGCCACCGACGTCGCCTCGGTCGAGGGCGCCCTGCGGGTCGTCGTCGACGGCGAAGAGCACCGGACGCACGCCGTCATCGTCGCGACGGGGGTCGCCGACGAGCTCCCCGCGATCCCGGGACTCGCGGAGCACTGGGGCGACACCGTCGCCAACTGCCCGTTCTGCCACGGCCACGAGTTCGCGGGGCGCCCGGTCGCCGTCGTGAACGGGTCCGACCACGCGTCGGCTCTCGCCCGCATGCTCGAGCCCGTGGCATCCGAGGTCCACGTCGTCGACCCCGCCGCCGTGCGCGAGGTCGTCGGACGACCCGGGGGCCTGCGGCTCGACCTGGCCGACGGCTCCGAGCTCGAGGTCGCGGGGGCGTTCGTCGCCCCGACCTGGCGGCCGCGCGGTGATCTCCTCGAACGGATCGGCGTGCAGCGCCAGGACTCCGGCGCCGTCCGCACCGACCCGTTCGGCCGCACGAGCGTCGAGGGCGTGTACGCCGTGGGCGACATCGCGCAGCCCGACCATCTGCCCGGGCCCCTCTTCTCGCTGGCGGCGGCGATCGCCGGAGGGCAGCTCGCGGCGGTCGCCGTGGTGCAATCGCGGGTCGCACTGTAACGCGCGCGGCACCTGCCCAGGCGCGCTTCCTACACTGGAGGCGTGGACAACGCAGGCGGGGGCCCCGCGACGCCCAGGGGCGTCAGCGGCGCGCGCACGCGCCTGCGCCGTGAGATCCCCGCGATGATCCTGGTCGCCGTCCTCCTGATCGCCGCCCTCGGCGCGGGGGCCGCCTCGCTCTATCGGGAGTTCTACAGCCCACGCGCCTTCGTGCTGCACTACCTCGAGCTGCTGCAGGAGCACCGCACGGCCGAGGCGTTGGCGGTGCCGGGTGTCGCCGTGGATTCCGCCGAACTGGAGGCGCGCGGACTCCCGGCCACCGCATCCGAGGCGCTGCTGCGCCCCGAGGCCCTGACGACCGTGACGGATGCCACCGTCACCGACGAGACGGTCGATGGAGACCAGGCGCGGGTCACGGTGTCCTACACGACCGGCGGGTACTCCGGCACGACGACGTTCGCGATCGAGCACGACCCCGGCGAAGGTGTGCTCCCCCGCTGGCGGTTCGCCCGCAGTCCCCTGTCGGTCATGGAACTGAACGTCGGGGGGTCGATGCGCTTCTCGGTGAACGGCTTCGAGGTCGACAAGCGGCAGGTCTCCATCGACGGGGCGGATGCCGACCCGTCCGCCGACGTGCCCCTGCTGGTGTTCTCACCCGGTCTCTACTCCGTCGCCGTCGACACCGCGATCTCGGCGACCCCGGGGGTCGCCGTGCTCGCCGACGCGCCGCTCGTCGGCATCCCGGTCGAGGTGCAGGCCGAGCCGACGGAGGAGTTCATCGGCGTCGTTCAGGACCGCGTCGAAGGATTCCTCACCGCCTGCGCCGAGCAGAAGGTGCTGCAGCCCACCGGGTGCCCCTTCGGTTTCACCGTGCGCAACCGCATCGACGGGGCGCCGACGTGGTCGATCGTCGAGCAGCCGGTCGTGACCGTGGTTCCCGACGGTGCCGGATGGCGGATCCCCTCGGCCAAGGCGGTCGCACACATCGACGTCGAGATCCGCTCGATCTTCGACGGCAGCGTCCGCACGGTGGAGGAGGACGTGCCGTTCCGCGTCGACGGTCAGATCACCGTGCTCCCCGACGGCACCGCATCGATCCTCGTCGGCGGCTCCGCCGACTGAGGCGGACCGATTACCCTCCGCGCGGAGCCGACCCCGCGGGTGCGGGTCAGTTGCCGCCGCGCGCGGCGACCCGCGCGTCGCGCTCCGCAAGGCGGGCGAGCTCTTCGTTGTAGGCGTCGAGTTCCAGGTCACCCACGCGATCGACGTGACGGTCGCGACGCCGCTGCTGGCGCTCGTCGCTGCGACTCCACTGGATGGCCACCGCGATCGCGAGGATCAGCGTCGGGATCTCCCCGACCGACCAGGCGACGCCGCCCCCGACGTACTGGTCCTGCAACGGAGTCGCTCCCCACGTGCGTCCCATCGCGCCGAACCACTCCGCGACCATGAGGCCGGAGTTCATCATGATGGCGATGCCGAAGAAAGCGTGCATGGCCATGACGGCGATGAGCACGAGCAGACGCATCGGGTAGGGCAGCCGGTAGGGGACGGGGTCGATCCCGATGAGGCTGAGCACGAAGAGGTACCCGACCACCAGGAAGTGCGCGACCATCCAGATGTGCCCGACGTGGTCGTAGAGCGACCAGCGGAAGAGGTCGGTGTAGTAGAACGCCCACAGCGACCCGATGAACAGGCCTGCCGCCACGTAGGGGTTGGTGAGCACCGTCGCGACCGGGTTGTGCACGGCCCACAGGATCCACTCGCGGCCGCCGCGGGTGCCGTCGTCGCGCTTGCGGATGGCGCGAGCCGCCAGCGAGACCGGCGCCCCGGCGACCAGCATGAGCGGGATCGCCATCGACAGCAGCATGTGCCCGATCATGTGCATGCTGAACAGGTAGTCCTGGTAGACGTTCACCGGTCCCGAGGTCACCCAGAACACCCCGAACATGCCCAGGCACCACAGCACCGTGCGGTAGATCGGCCACGAGTCGCCGCGCCGCAGGAGTCGCCAGACGCCGGCGAGGTAGAAGAACAACCCGCCCACCACGACGAGCGTCCACAGCAGGTCGACGTTGTACGCGGTGAACCAGCGCTCGAGGGTCAGGTCGGGCGGCAGCGGGCTGCCGGTCAGCACCTCGGCGGGCGAGGTGCCGACCAGCGACGCCTCCCCGGGAGGAGGGGTGCGGGCCAGGGCGGCGGCGATGCCGCTGGCGACGCCCATGAACACCAGCTCGAGAGAGACGACGCCCCAGAAGCGCCGCGAACCGGGCTCGTCGGCCATGCGCGCGATGAGGCGACGGCGGTACCACGCGCCGAGCACGCCCATCGCGATCAGGGCACCGACCTTCACCAGCACGAGGACGCCGTACGCCGACCACAGGTTCTGCAGGCCCTGGAGACCGATCGAGGCGCGGACGGTGCCCGAGATCGCGACGACGATGAACGCGACGAGGGCGAGCGACGAATAGCGCAGCAGCGTCGTCTGCAGCTGCGGCCGCGTCATCGCGGGACGCAGCACGACGAGGAGCACGAGGCCGCCGAGCCAGACGGCGGCGGCGACGATGTGCAGCACGAGGGAGGTGACCGCCGCGTCGTGGCTCGTCTCGGCGCCGGTGTGGCCCTGCGTGCCCATGGGGATGAGCGACGCGAGCGCGGCGATCGCCACGAGCATCGTCGGGATCCAGGAACGCACGGCGAAAGTCAGCACCGTGAGCACCGCACCGGCGATGGTGGTGATGAGCCACGCCTGCCCCACGGGGCTCTCGACGAGGAAGCGCCCCAGCTGCTGACCGAACACCGCATCGAGCGTGGGCTTGGCGTTCAGGACGTTGAGGAAGGTCAGGTATCCGGTCGCGGCGGCCGCGACCGTGAACACCGCGGCGCCGATCGAGGCCGTGTCGAGGGCGATCTCGAAAGGACGCTCTCCGGCCTTGAGGGCGAACAGCGCGAGCACGAGCGAGCCGACCATGGTCGCGGCCGCGAGGTTGACGGCGACCGTGGCGATGGGGAGCCCCCACCGCACGACCGGACCGGGATCGGCGAGCTGGGGTGCCGCCGCTCCCCCGCCGTACGCGAGGCCGACGACGACGGCGATCAGCGAGACCACGATCAGGATGACGGGTCCCGCCACGCGCAGCAGTCGGGGATTCACCTTGCCAGCCTACGTCGCGCGGGGACGACGAAGGGGGGATGCCGCTGGCATCCCCCCTTCGATGGTTCGGTGTCGTCTTACTTGACGGCGGCCTTGAGCTTCGAGCCCGCGGTGACCTTGACGCGCTTGCCGGCGGGGATGGAGATCTCCTCGCCCGTCTGCGGGTTGCGGCCCGTGCGAGCCGACGTGGCGACCTGCTCGAAGGCGATCCAGCCGGGGATCGAGACCTTGCTGCCCTTGGCGACCGCCTCGGAGACGGTGGAGAAGAGGGAGTCGAGCACGCCCGACACGGCGGACTGGCTCTGCCCGGTCGCGCTGGCGATGCTCGCGACGAGCTCGGTCTTGGTGATGGACTTGTCGGCCATGTGGTTTGTCCTCCAGGCGACGACGGATGTCGCCTCTCGTTACGCGGACGAGGAGGAATCCTCCTCGGTGGTCGGGAGACCGCCTCGACAGTATCAACCGAACCGCGGAATTACGCGGATTCTGTCGGATTTCGCCCCGATCTGCGCGGCGTGTCGCCGTCGTTCGGCTCCCGACCGACGGCGGGAGGCCGGTCGTCGACGTCGAGCGCAGCCGGTCGATGCCGCGGCCAGGCCGTCCCCGTCACGGACGAGGCGACCCCGCCGACCTTCTCGGGTGAACTGTAGTGCGAACGATCGGGCCCGCCCCGAGCGCTCACGAGTCACCCGGATTCGCTGTGGAACGTGCGAAGTACGATGTCAGCGACCCAATCCGCGGAAGCCACCGCGCGATCGGATGAAGATGTCGGGTGAGCTGAGCCCGGGGGTGTGGGGATGCCGAGCACGCAGACGTCCATCGACGCGCGCGCCGCACTGCGCGCCGCCGTGAACGCCACCGCGTTGCGCCTCGCACCGGGGCACGGTCTGCCCGATCCGCGCCACCTCTCCCTCCTGTCGGAGGTCGAAGCCCCGGCGTCTCCCCGCGTCTGGGCCGATTCGAGCGCTCGCGCGCTGTCGGCCATGTTCGCGGCCCGCGCCCGGCGCGACGCCCTCGGCGACGGCGCCGCCCTCGTCTGGCGCTACTTCGACGGCACCCGGCTGATCCGACCGGCCTCGCTGTCGATGGAGGCGCGCGCGGTCCTCCTGGCCGGCGCCGGCGAGTACCTGTGCGCCGTCGGGCTGCCGCAGGTCGCGGTGCGCTTCGGCCGTGAGGCTCAGCTCTTCGCCGACAGCGACGCGACGCGCTTCTACGCCCTCACGGTGACGGCGCTGGGGTTCGCCCTCAACGGGGAGTACACCTCCGCCGACCCCGTCATGGATGCCGCCTCCGCGCTGTTCCGAACAGGCGGATGGGCCGAGGAGGAGTCGTCGTACCTTCTGCTGCTCGCCGACTCGCTGGTGGCGGCCGCCCGCATGGACCATCTGCGCTTGCGCGGGGTGGCACGAGAGCTCGAGCGCGTGCACCCGACGGACCCGTACTCGCAATACTCGGCCCGGGCGATCGACGCGATGGGCCGGCTCATCCACGGCGAGCACGCCGCCGGTCTCGCCGCTTGTCAGCAGCTGCTGCACGGGAGCGAACGCAGCATGAGCCACCGCTTCATCCGCGACTTCCTGCTCTGCATCCGCTCCGACATCATGCTCGCGCAGGGGCAGTACGCCGAGTCGCTCGCCTCGCTCTCCACCGCGGAGAGCCCGGAGGGGCACGGTATCTGCTTCGCCATGCAGCGCGGCGGCGCACTGCTGCTTCTCGGCCGAGAGCGGGAAATGCTCGCGGAGACCGAAGCGTGCGCGGCCTCCGACTCCGACCACTGCCTGCGGACGCTGACACCGCTGTTGCTGCGGAGGGCCATCGCGTTCCATCGCCTCGGTGACGACCGCCGCGCCGCCCAGAGCATGGAATCGGCTCTCCTGCTCATCGCGCACACGGGGAACTCGATGACCCCGTTCATCATGCTCCCCCCGGAGGAATGCGCCGAGCTCGTCGACGCCGCGGTCTGCACGCACCCCGAACTCGCCGAGACCGCCGCGTACATCCGCACGGCCCTGGCCTCGGTCGGCGCCCCGGTCGAGGCGCCCCGGTTGGCGGACCACCTGCACGGCTTCACTCCCACCGAACGCGCGCTCGCGGAGCTGCTGCTGACGCCTGCCGGCCTCGCCGACATCGCCCGCACGCGCGGGGTGTCGTTGAACACGGTGAAGAGCCAGGTGCGGTCGATCTACGTCAAGCTCGGCGTGGGCGCGCGCAGCGCCGCCGTCGTCGAACTGCGGCGCATCCTGGCATGAGAACGACGAAGGGCGGGGCTCCTCTCGGAACCCCGCCCTTCGTTCGTGTGTCTGGTGCTTACCAGGACGACTTGGTCACGCCGGGCAGCTCGCCACGGTGCGCCATGTCACGGAAGCGGACGCGCGAGACGCCGAACTTCGTGAGGACACCGCGGGGGCGGCCGTCGATGACGTCGCGGCTGCGCACGCGCGCGGGCGACGCGTTGCGGGGCAGCTTCTGCAGACCCACGCGGGCGGCCTCGCGGGCCTCGTCGGTCGCGTTGGGGTCGACCAGGGTCTTCTTCAGCTCGGCGCGCTTCGCGGCGTAGCGCTCGACGACGACCTTGCGCTGCTCGTTGCGCGCGATCTTGCTCTTCTTAGCCATGTGCTTAGCGCTCCTCTCGGAAGTCGACGTGCTTGCGGACCACGGGGTCGTACTTCTTGAGCACGATGCGGTCGGGGTTGTTGCGGCGGTTCTTGCGCGTCACGTAGGTGTACCCCGTGCCGGCGGTCGAACGCAGCTTGATGATCGGACGAACGTCCTGAGCCTTCTTCGCCATTACAGCTTCACGCCCTTCGCCTGCAGGTCACGGACGACGGACTCGATGCCGCGAGCGTCGATGACCTTGATGCCCTTCGCCGAAACGTTGAGCTTGATGTTGCGACCCAGCGACGGAACGAAGTAGGTCTTCTTCTGCACGTTCGGGTCGAAGCGGCGCTTCGTCCGGCGGTGCGAGTGCGAGATGTTGTGACCGAAGCCGGGAACCGCTCCAGTCACCTGGCACACTGCTGCCATGGTGATGTCTCCTTCTGTACCGTGACACCGGACGGTGCCACCCAAGATCCCTTGTCTGCACCCCGTCTGAACACGACGGAAGGCCGGGATCAGAAGGAGGGATGCGAACTGCGTGCTGGAGTGCGCGCAGACAAGGGGTCAGTCTAGCACGGCGTGTCGCCTTGACCTGATCCGGTCATCGAAGCGGGCCGTGGCTCGACAGGCTCAGCCACCTCACCGGGTCCCTGAGCCCGTCTCAGCGACCGGACCCATGCCCGCCCCACCCAGGTCCCTGAGCCCGCCGAAGGGACCCGACAGGGCGCCGGCTCTCTCAGCCCCCTCCGGCGGCGGCCTCGGCGGCTCCCCGTCCCCAGCGGAAGGCCGAGACGGTGGCATCCCCCTCGATCCAGAAGCGCCAGGGGAACGCGGCGGTACCGGCGATGCCGGCCACGCCCACGCGCGGTCCGGTCGCCACGGCCACCGGCGGCGTCTCGGGCAGGTACAGGCGCGCCCGCGCCCCGGCGCGCTCCTGCCCCGTGACCGCGTCGATGCCGTCGTGGAGGGGATGCCGGAGCCCCACGGCGTCGCCGAGACGACCGGGACCCCGCGCGAGGTCGCGGGGCGTGCGCACCGCGCCCCGACGTTCGAGACGGCGCCGCTCGGCGATGTCCGCACCCTCGACGATCTCGCCGCCGCGCAGCAGCACTCCACCGGCCACACCGTCGGGCCCGCACACCACGTTGACGCAGGAATGGATGCCGTGACTGAGGTAGACGTAGAGATGACCGGGCTCTCCCCACATGGTGGCGTTGCGCGGCGTGGGCCCCATCCGCGCGTGGGACCCCGGATCGGGACGGTCGCCCGTTCCCCGTCCGTGATAAGCCTCGACCTCGGTGAGACGCACGACGACCCGCTCCCCCGCGACGACGGTCTCCAGCCGTGCGTCGAGCAGCCGCGGAGCGACCTCGGCCGGCAGGGCGGTGAGATCGGCGCGGGTCGCCGCACGCATCACTGCGGCGGGACCTGGCACCACGACAAGTCGAAGCCCTGCAGGGCCACGACCTCCTGGCCGGTGTCGACCTCGACGAGGTGCGTGAGAAGACGCTGCGGGAGCGGCAGCTGGTAGCGGTCGAAGGGGTTGTCGACCGCCCGGGGGGCGATGAGCACGGCGGCATAGCGCCCGCTCGGCGAGACGCAGGTCTGCAGCACGGTGTCGGTGCCCGGCACGTCCAGCAGCTGCCGCACGGCGCCGTCGGTGTCGACGTGCGCCACGATGGTCGAGCGCGAGACGCCGTCGGAGCTGATGTCGGCGAAGGAGCGGATGGTCCCCGCGCCGGCACCCGGCACGGGGGTGGCCCGACCCGCGAGACCCGGCGGGTCGACGGGGTCGACGAGCCCCTGCTCGGAGCCGTCGGTGAGGTTGATCTCGCGGATGCCCTCGAGCCGCTCGACGACCGCCACCGACGATCCGCGCGCGATGCCGTCGATCGACACGGCGCTGCCGAGAGGGGCCGCGTTCCCACCCTGGGCGTCGGTGAGCAGGAGGCGCGAGTCGAAGGTGAGCACGAGCATGCTGTCGGTGTCGGGAACGAACCGGTAGTCGGCGATGCGCACGTCGCCGCCGTTCAGCCCCACCTCGGTGGGCGGGGAGTCCTCGGCGGCCGACGCCGTGAACAGGCGGCTCTCGCGTCCTCCCGCCGCACTCAAGTCGGCATCCGAGAAGGTGAAGCCGATGCGCTCGCCCCGGTCGGCCGACTGCAGGTTCGTGACGAAGCCCGGCCCCGGCAGGGCGATGTCGCGCTCGTTCTTCCCGTCGGGATCGGTCACGATCACCCGGGCGGTGTCACCGTCGCGCACCGAGATCACGAGATGGTTGGCGGTGGCGCGGAAGTCCTCGATGTGCGGGTGGACGAAGACGGGGAGCCCGGCCTCGCCCTCCAGGTCGGTGCGGAAGATCGTGTCGCCCTCGGGAGTGCCGCGCTGCATCAGGTAGGCCTGCAGCGGCGGCGTGCGGAAGGTCTCGGTGAGGGTCGACGCGGGCCCGGCTCCCAGTCCGTTCACCCCGTTGACGGTGATGCGGTAATCGGTGTCGTCGCGCAACGGGAGCGTGAAGCGCACACCCACGCTGCGCCCCGAGGTGTCGACGGTGAAGGGCGTCGCCGGCTCGACCTCGACCTGCGAGGGGTCGACCGTCTCGAGCGACTGGGTCGTGGTGAGGATGACGCGCGACCCCGAGGCAGCCACCGCAGCGGCCGGGTCCACCTGCACGTCGGTGACGCGCGGCCCCTGCGCCACGGCGAAGATCCCGCCCACCCCGCCGACCACGACCAGGCCCACCAGCACCGCCGCGAAGGCGACCGCGAACCTGCGGCCCCGGCGCGTGCGGGCACGCGAACGTCGGGACTCCCCCGCCCGCCGGGCGTCAGTACTCATACGGGTCCGCCGGCTCGTCGATCGCGGCGACCTCGTCGGCGTGCACCTCGAGCGTGCCGTCGCCGCTCGAGCGGACGGTGCCCGTGACCGTGACCCACTGCCCGGTCGAGGGCGCGTCGACCGCCGCGGCGATCGGCAGGCGGGCGGTCTGCGCGTCGATCACGCAGTGCGTGATGACCAGGCGCGTGAGGTCGAAGGTGGCGCCGTCGCCGCCCGGGGTGATGAAGCCGGTGAGGGTGACCGGCTTTCCGTCGAAGGTCTCCGGGTTCGTCGCGTGTGCGAAGACCGCCGACCAGTCGCCGATGCCGAATTTCGACGTGTCGCCCGAGGCGGCGAGGGTCACGACGTCGGAACCGGCGAACAGCGGAGGGGCCCCCACGTCGCGCGAGACGGCGAGCTCGGCCGACAGAGACGCGGCCGGGGTCAGCAGCACGGCGATCACCGCGCCCGAGGCGAGGACGCCTCCCGTGAACGCGGCGATCCCGCTCGGGGTCAGGCGGGGGCGCGCGGCGAGGTGGTCGTGCGCGGCGTGGTCGTGATCGTCCAGGGCGTCGCTGTGCTCGTGGTCGGCGTGCGCGAAGGCCTCGCGGCGCGCGGAGGCGGCCGCCGGCGCGTGCCCGTGCTCGTGGTCGTGGCCGTGGTCGGCTTCGGCGCCGAGCGGCAGCGCGAACGAGGCGATCGCGCCGACGAGGGCCACGATCGACATCCCGACGGCGAACCAGGCCGAGTCCGGATTGATGTACAGCGACATGCGGCCGGTGACCCAGAGCGTGATGGTGGTGACCGACAGGCACGCGGTCAGGCCCACGCCGAGCCAGCGGGTCGCGAGAGCGCCGGTTCTAGACAAGGAGGTTCACCACCGTTCCGAGCGCGAAGGCGAAGAGCACGACGACCACCGTCATCCCCGCCAGGACGCGGGTCGTGAAGGTCGTGCGCAGCAGCGCCATCATCTTCAGGTCGATGATCGGGCCGACCACGAGGAAGGCCACGATCGACCCCGGGGTGAACGTCGAGGCGAACGAGAGCGCGAAGAACGCGTCGACGTTCGAGCACAGCGACACGACGAGGGCGAGCACCATCATCGCGGCGATCGACAGGGCGGGGTCGGAGCCGATGGCCAGCAGCGCGCTCCGCGGCACGAGCACCTGCACCGCCCCGGCGAGGAGCGACCCGATGATGAGCGCCGGCATGACCGACCGCAGCTCGACGACGAACTGGGCGAGCGTGCGACGTCCGCGATCGCCGCGCTCCTGCACGACGATCTCGCACGTTTCGAGGAACCGCTCCGTGAGCAGCTTGTCGGGATCCGGATGCCGGCTGTACAGCCACCCGATGAGGTTGGCGACGAGGTATCCGCCGATGAGGCGCGCGACGAGGATGCCGTCGCTGAAGCCGAACGCGGCGTGCGTGGAGATGATCACGATCGGGTTCACGATCGGCGCCGCCACGAGGAAGGTGAGGGTGTCACTCACCCCGAAGCCGCGCATGAGCAGTCCGCGGGCGAAGGGCACGTTGCCGCACTCGCACACGGGGATGAACATGCCCAGCAGCGACAGCACCGCCCGGCGCGCCCACGGCGCGCGTGGCATCCATCTCTCGATCGCCCCCGGCGGCACCCAGACCTGGACGATGATCGAGAGCACCACGCCCAGGATGACGAACGGCAGCGACTCGATGAGCACGCTCAGCGCGAGGGTCAGGCCGTCCTGCGCGCGGGTGGGCAGGGGCTGCGAGAAGAAGGTGGGCGCGAGCGCGTCGACGAGGAACAGCGCGGTGACCACGACGACACCCAGGCCGAGCGCGACGAGGGTGCGGGAACCGCCCGAGCGGGGGGCGGCGGAGCGCCGACGGGTCGACGGCGCGGTGCGACTACTCGTCGCCACGCTCACGAGCCCGGGCGCGGGCGCAGTCGGTGCAGATGCCGAAGATGTCGACGACGTGCTCGGCCTCGCTGAAGCCGTGCTGGGCGGCCGTGCGCTGGGCCCACTCCTCGACGTCGGTCGCCGCGATCTCGACGGCCTTGCCGCACGATCGGCAGATGAGGTGATGGTGGTGACCGCGGGTCTCGCACGCGCGGAACAGGTTCTCGCCGTCGGGACTCTGCAGCGAGTCCGCATCGCCCCGGGCGGCGAGGCCGGCGAGGGTGCGGTAGACGGTGGCCAGTCCGATGCCGGTGTTCTCGTCGCGCAGGGTCGCGTGCAGCGACTGCGCGCTGACGAAGCCGCCGGCTCCGGAGAGGGCTTCGCGCACGCGCTCGCGCTGCCACGTGTTGCGCTGGACCATGCCGGCGAGTCTAGCGAGGGGTTCGGTGAATCGGCTGGGTGCTACAGCGCACGGGTCGTGCGATCGCGGCGCGCGCCGATCACGCGGCACACGAGGTAGATCGCGAACGAGATCGTGGTGATGTACGGGCTCACCGGCAACGTGCCCGCGACCGCGAGCAGCACCCCGCCCACCGCCGAGACGAATCCGAACAGCGCCGCGAGCACCGGCACCGACAGGGGCCCGGACGCCACCCGCATGGCGGCCGCGGCGGGGGTGACCAGCAGCGCCATCACGAGCAGGGCGCCGATGATGTGCACCGCGACGGCGACGATCAACCCGAGCAGCAGCATGAATCCCAGCGACACGGCGGTCGTGGGGACGCCACGGGCGGCGGCCGATTGCGGGTCGAGCGAGTCGAAGCGCAGCGGGCGCCAGATCAGCAGCAGCGCGACCAGCACCGCGACGCCGATGACGACCAGCCACCCGAGCTGTCCGCTCTGCACCGACACGATCTGGCCGGTCAGCAGGCTGAACCGCGTCGCGCTGCGCCCGTTGTAGAGCGACAGGCACAGGATGCCGACGCCCAGGCCGAACGGCATGAGCACGCCGATGATCGAGTTGCGGTCGCGCGCGCGGGCCCCGAGCAGGCCGATGAGCGCAGCCGCGATCAGGGAGCCGACGATCGACCCCGACACGACGTCGACGCCGATCAGCAGCGCCACCGCGGCGCCGGCGAAGGAGAGCTCGCTGATGCCGTGCACGGCGAAGGCCATGTCGCGCTGCATCACGAAGACGCCGATGAGTCCGCCCACGAGGCCCAGGACGGCACCGGCGTAGACGGAGTTCTGCACGAGCTCGAGGATCGCGCCGTACTGGCTCACCCCGCCGAACAGGGCGTCGCCGACGTCGGACCAGTTCATGCGTCGTCCTCGTCGTGGTGATGGTGGTGGGAGTCGTCGGCATCCGGAGCTCCGACGACGATGAGCTGGTCGCCCGCCCGCACCACGTAGACCGGGGCGCCGTAGAGCGCGCTCAGCGTCTCGGTCGTGAGCACCTCGTCGGGGGTGCCGAGCGTGAAGCGACCGTGGGCGATGTAGAGGATGCGGTCGACCCTCGACAGCACCGGATTGATGTCGTGGGTGACCAGGAGCACGGCGGCGTCGCGCTCGCGTCGGTGACGGTCGATGAGGCGGACGACGGCCTGCTGGTTGGCGAGGTCGAGACTCGTGAGCGGCTCATCGCACAGCAGCAGGGCGGGGTCGTCGGCGAGGGCCTGGCCCACGCGCAGCCGTTGCTGCTCACCGCCGGAGAGCAGCCCGACCGGGCGGTCGGCGAACGCGGTCGCCCCGACGGCCTCGAGCAGCTCGTCGACGCGGGCGCGGTCCTTCTTGCGCGACAGCGGCAGGCCGAGCCGGTGTCCGTCGACGCCGAGACCCACGATGTCGCGCCCGCGCAGCGGCGTCTCGCGCGGGAGCGGCCGCTGCTGGGGGATGTAGCCGATGCGACGGTTGCCGGCGCGGCGCACCGGCGCGCCCAGCGCCTCGATCGAGCCGGCGCTCAGCCGCTCGAGTCCGAGGATCGCGCGAAGCAGGGTGGTCTTGCCCGAGCCGCTGGGCCCGAGGACGGCGACGAGCTCGCCGGGCTCGACCTCGAGATCGAGCCCGGCCCAGAGCTCGCGTCCGCCCCTCTCGAGGGCGGCGCCGTGGATGCGCAGCGGGGCCGCTGCGCTCACGCGCCCAGCGCGTCGCTCAGCGCCGTGATGTTGCTCTGCATCCACGAGATGTAAGTCTGACCCTCCGGGAGCGTTTCCGTGAATTCGATCACCGGGATGTTCTTCGCCTTCGCCTCGTCCTCGACCTGCGTCGTCTCGGCGCCGCCGGTCTGCGGGTTGACGATCATCACGCGGACCTCACCCGAATCGATCAGCTGCAGCGATTCCAGGAGCGTCGCCGGGGGGACGTCCTGGCCCTCCTCGACCGACTCGCTGAACTCGTTCGGGGTCGCGTTGTCGAGCCCCGCCGCCTCGATGAGGTAGACCGGCACCGGCTCGGTCACGAACACCTTCGCCCCGGCATCCTTCGCCTCGATCTGGGAGAGGGAGTCCTCGAGCCCGGCGATCTGCTGGGTGAACGCCTGGGCGTTGGCGGTGAAGTCGGCGACGTGGTCGGGCGCGAGCGTACCGAGCTCTTCCGCGATGGCCGCGGTGAGGTCTTCGATCGTGTGCGGGTCGTACCAGACGTGCTCGTTGAAGCCCTCGATGTGGTCGTGGCCGTCGCCCTCATCGTGCGCGTGGTCGTCGGCGCTCTCGCTCGGCGCCGGGGTCGCGCTGTCGTCGTGCCCCTCGGCGCCGGGGTAGTCGTGGTTGTACTCGACCGCCGTGAGCACGGGAGCCGAGGTGCCGCTGGCCTCGATGAGCGACTCCATGAAGGCGTCGTAGCCCGCACCGTTCTCGATCACGAGCCCCGCGTTCTTCAGCGTGAGCTGGTCTTGCGCACTCGCCTCGTACTCGTGGGGGTCCTGCGACGACGAGGTGATAATCGACTGCACGTCGACGAAGTCGCCGCCGACGGCCTCGGCGATCGAGCCGTAGACGTCGGTGGATGCCACGACGGTGACCTTGCCGCCGGAGTCGGCGGTCGAGCCGGTCGAGGTCGAGGTGCCGGCGCAACCGGCGAGGGCGAGCACGGACGCCGCGCCGAGGACGACGGGGGCGAGAAGACGACGGGTCATGAAGACACCGTATCGCTGCTGATAATCGTTCTCAAACTCAGGGGCCAGGCCATAGCGGCTTTTCAGGAACCGCGTCGGCGAGACCACGGCGGCGGTGCTCGAGGAGGGCCCGCTCGGCTTCCACCGAGAACCGCAGCCACGTCGCCTCACCCGCCGCGATCGGCGACGCGGCGCCCACCGCGGTCTCGGACCTGCGGGCCGAGGTGCAGACCGAAGCGCTGCGGGCCGAGGTGCTGCCGGCCGAGGCGCCGCGGGGCCGACGCGCACCGGGCCGGCCCAAGCGCCTCAGCGGCCGCGGGTCCTGCGCTCCCGCCAGGCCCGCCACCCCCCGGTCGACCACAGAGCCCAGATCACCAGCAGGGGCTGGAAGAGCAGTCGGATGCCGCGGGCCAGGTCGGTGTCGAGGCCGAAGGCATCGGTACCGCGGACGAACTGCTCGATGTTGCCCGGGAAGATCGCGACGAAGAAGGCGGCCACGGTCCAGCCGACGGCGACGCGCCGACGGCGGAGGATCGCGAGGGCGAGTCCGAGCGCGATCTCGACGATCCCGGATGCCACGACCGTGACGTCGACCGGGAGCGGCAGCCAGGACGGCACCTGGGCGACGAACTCGTCGCGCGCGAACGTGAGGTGCGCGGTGCCGGCGAACACGAGTGCCGCACCGAGCAGCCAGCGGGCGAGGGTGCGGGTCAGGCTCATCTGTCGAGGGTAGGCGTGCCCGGGTTCGCCATGCTCACCACCCGCCGCGGCCGCTCCCCCCTGTTGAGTGTCCGAGACATGCCGCGCACGGGGCGTACCACCGGCGTTTTCTGGACACTCGACAGGGTGAGGGGCTGTCGGGGCTTCGCTGGCGCCCGCGTCAGCGCCGCAGGATGCGCTGGGCCAGGGTGTTGCCGAGCAGCTGGCCGGCCTGCACGATCACGACGATGATCGCCACGGTCACCCAGGTCGCCTGCTGGTTGAACTGCTGATAGCCGTAGATGATCGCGAAGTTGCCGAGGCCGCCGCCGCCGATGTACCCCGCCATGGCCGACATGTCGACGACCGCGATGAACATGAAGGTGTACCCGAGGATGAGCGGGGCGAGCGCCTCGGGGATGACGACCCCGAACAGGACGCCGATCCGGCGCGCACCCACGGCGCGCGCCGCCTCGACGGTTCCGGGATCGACCGCGACGAGGTTCTGCTCGACGACGCGGGCGATCACGACGGTCGCCATGATCGTGATCGGGACGATCGCGGCATCCGTCCCCAGGGTCGTGCCCGTCACCGCGCGCGTGACCGGAGCCACCGCGGTGAGGAAGATGATGAACGGGATCGGACGGATGAGGTTGATCACGAGGTTGGCGACGAAGAAGACGACGCGGTTCTCGAACAGGTTGCCCGGCCGCGTGGCGTACAGGAGCGCGCCGATGACGAGTCCCGCGACGCCCGCGATGAGCAGCGACACCGCGACCATGTAGACGGTCTCGCCGATCGACTGCAGCAGCACCGGGGTGAGGGTGTCCCACTTGTTCATGCGGATACCTCCGCCGCGGGAAGGACGACGTCGGTGTGCGCGCGCAGCTCGGCGACGACGGGTGCGAGATCCTCGGCGTGCACGCGATAGGTGAGGGTGCCGAGCTGCTTGCCGAGCACGTCGGTGACCCCGCCGTAGACGACGGAATGACGCGCGCCGTGGCGGTGGAACACGGCCGAGACGTCCTCGCTCGAGAACTCGTTGACCTCGACGCTCACGAGCGCGCCGCCTCCCGCGGCGAGCGCGGACAGGGCCTCTCCGCTTGGCACGCCCTGCGTCACCGCGGCGACGAAGCGCTTGGTCAGGTCGGCGCGGGGGTGCGCGAAGACGCGGTAGGTGTCGCCGCTGTCGACGACGCGGCCGCCGTCCATCACGATCACCTGGTCGCACAACTCGTGGACGATCGAGATCTGATGCGTGATGACGACGATCGTGATGCCCAGGCGCCGGTTGATCTCGCGCAACAGATCGAGCACCTCGGCCGTGGTCTGCGGGTCAAGGGCGCTCGTGGCCTCGTCGGCGAGCAGGATCTGCGGGTTCGTCGCGATCGCGCGCGCGATGCCCACGCGCTGCTTCTGCCCGCCCGACAGGCGTCGCGGGTACTGCTTCGCCTTGTCGCCGATGCCCACGAAGTCGAGCAGCTCGGCCACGCGCTCGTCGCGGTCGGCCTTCTTCCAGCCGGCGACCTTGAGCGGGTAGGCGACATTCGCCGCGACCGTGCGCGAGGTGAAGAGGTTGAACTGCTGGAAGATCATGCCCACGCGGCGCCGCAGGTCGCGCAGCTTCGCCTCGGTGGCATCCCCGACGTTCACGCCCAGCACCTCGACGGTGCCCGAGGTGGGCTTCTCGAGACCGTTCAGCAGACGCACGAGCGTCGACTTGCCCGCGCCGGAGTATCCGATGACCCCGACGATCGACCCCTCCTCCACGCTCACCGTGACGTCGTCGACGGCGTTCGTGGAGGAGCGGCGATCGGTGCGGAAACTCTTCGTGACGCCCCGCAGCTCGATGACCGAGGTCATCCCTTCTGTGCCTTGAGGGCGTCTTCGAGGCTGGTGAGCTCGTCCTGCAGCTGCGCGCCCGTCCACTCGGTCTGGAACTGCAGGTTGCCCTGGTTCAGCTCGGTGACCGCCGCCTCGACCTCGGGCGAGTGGTACGCGGCGACGAGCTTCTCCCAGCGCGGGTCGTCCTTCTTGTCGTCGCGGGTGACGAAGGCGTTGATGTAGGGCGCGAGCTGCGGGTTGTTCAGGTCTTCCTTGAAGATGATGAGCTCGTCGCCGAGCCCGCCCTTCTGCGCCTGCGTGTTGTTGACGATCGCGGCCTGCGCGCTGCCGTCCTTGAGCGCGGTGACGGTCTGGTTCGTGTCGACGGGCAGCAGTTCGACCTTGGAGGTGACGATGTCGGCCGGGGTCGAGAGGGCCGTCCCGCCGTCCTTCAGCGTGAGCAGCCCCGCCGTCTGCAGGTTGAGCAGACCGCGAGCGAGGTTCGTCGGGTTGTTCGGGATCGCGACCTTGGCGCCCTCGGGCAGGTCTTTCACGTCGGTGTACTGCTCCGAGTACAGAGCGAGCGGGTACACCGCGGTGGCGCCGACCGGCACGAGCGAGCCGTTGTTCTCGACGTTGAACTGTGAGAGGTAGATGAGGTGCTGGAAGAGGTTCACGTCGAGCTCGCCGTCCTGCACGCCCTGGTTGAGCTGCACGCCGTCGTTGATCGTGCGCACCTCGAGGTCGATGCCTTCGCCTGCGAGCTTCTGCTTCAGCACCGTCCAGTGCGCCTCGTTGCCGTCGTCGGCGCCCAGCACGATGCGGGAGGAGTCGTCGGAGGATGCCGCTCCCCCGGCGCACCCGGTGAGGGCGAGGAGGAGGGCTGCGGTGGAGGCGCCGAGGATCGTGGCCAGGCGCGGGGTGCGGTGCGAAGTCATGACACCACGTCAACATGCCCCCGCGCGAGGCTCAAACCGGACCGTTACGGCCCGTAACCGGTCGTCATACGGCGTCATCGATTCGACGGATCGCGCCCTCGGCGGCATCCCCTCGCCGTCGGGGCGTGGCAGGCCGACCGCCGTCACGGACGACCTGCCACGGTGATCACACCGCGACGGTCGGTGCGAACTCTGCGGAGAACCGGTGCACGCCGGCTCCGACTTCGGTGTCGACTTCACCGAGCCACACCTCGGCGACCACACCCTCGGGCACCGTCACCTCGAGATGCACGACGCCGCCCTCGCGGCGCCAGGCGACCGCGATCGTGCCGTGCCTGCTGTCGTACGACGTCGACGCGTCGTCGATGCCGTCGATCGGCTGCGGCGCGACGCGCACGCGGGAATATCCGGGCTCCAGCGGCGCGAGTCCCGCCAGCTCGCGATGCATCCAATCGGCCACCGCGCCCAGGGCGTAGTGGTTGAATGACGTCATCTCGCCGGGGTTGATCGTGCCGTCGGGCAGCATCGAGTCCCAGCGCTCCCACACGGTGGTCGCGCCCATGGTCACGGGGTAGAGCCACGACGGGCACTCGCGCTGCAGGAGCAGTCGCCCCGCGGTCTCGAGATGACCGGTGCTGCTCAACGCGTCGAGGATGTACGGCGTGCCGGCGAACCCTGTCGAGATGCGGTGGCCCGCCGCCTCGACGAGCTCCGCGAGGCGGTCGCCCGCCCATGAGAGCTCCTCGTCGTCGAGCAGTCCGAACACGATGGCGAGCGCGTACGACGTCTCGCAGTGATTTCGCAGCCGCTGCTCGTCGCGGGCGACGTACGCCTCGCGGAAGGCGCGCCGCGTCGCGTCGCGGAGGTGCTCGAGCTCGCAGCGCACGTCCCACCGGCCGAGAGCCTCCACGACGCGGACGGCGAGATCCGCGGACCGGTACAGGCACGCGGTGGCCACCAGCCCCCGGTCGGCCTTGGCCGCAGCGGGGTCCTCCGGGGGCGCGTCGGGGTCGAGCCAGTCGCCGAACTGGAACCCGCGGTCCCACAGACCGGTCTCCGACACGAGCGACGACACATGGCGGAGGTGCGCCAGCATCCCCTCGACGTTCTCGGAGAGCACGCGGACATCACCGGATGCCATCCACACGGCCCACGGCACCCAGACGATCGCGTCGCTCCACACCGCCGTCGAGTCGACGGGGGTGATGTCCTCCGGCACGCCCACGTACTTGAGCACATCGGGCACGACGTACGGCACGACCCCGCCTTGGTGCTGCTGCTCGACGGACACGTCGCGCAGCCAGTCGCGCAGGAAATCGCCGACGTCGAAGAGATAAGCGCTGGTGGGTGCGAAGACCGCGATGTCACCGGTCCACCCGAGCCGCTCGTCACGCTGCGGGCAATCGGTGGGCAGGTCGACGAAATTGCCCCGCGTGCTGTTGACGACGTTCTCGTGCAGCTGGTTCAGCAGGGGGTCGGAGCTCGAGAACGTGCCGGTGCGCCGCAGGCGCGAGCTGATGCGCACCGCTTCGAGTCCACCCCGGCGTACGGCATCCACCCCTCCGGGCCACCCGTCGACCTCCACGTAGCGGAAGCCGTGGAACGTGAAGCGGGGCTCGAAGACGTCGGTGCCCCCGGAGAGGATGAATCGATCCGTTGCGCGGGCCGAACGCAGGGGACGGATGCCGATCTCGTCCTTCTCGAGAACCTCGGCGTGCCGCAGCGTCACCACGCCGCCGGACTCGCCGGTGACCTCGGCGCGGACCCAGCCGACGAGGTTCTCACCGAAGTCGACGATCAGCCGACCCGTGGGCGAAAGCCACGCGTCGCGGACCGGGAGCGTCTCCACGGGGACGACGGGGGGTCCGACATAGGGTTCGAACCGCCCGGAGGGGACGTCGATCACCTCGACCGGCGCCTCGGGCGAGGCGGCTCCGCGACGACGGGCGTCGATGGTCTGCCCGTGGTACAGGTCGTCGGACACCGTGTCGGAAGCCCGGACCGACCACGAGTCGTCGGTCGCCCAGACCTGCGTGCGCCCGTCGGCGAAGACGAGCTCGATCTCGGCGATCGCGGCGAGGCGGTCACCGTAGACACCGGTCGCTCCCATCCAGGTCAGGCTCCCGCGGTACCAGCCGTTGCCGAGGGTGAGCTCCAGCGTCGACTCGGCGGCGACGAGATCGGTGACGTCGGTCTCCGCGACCCGCACGCGCCACTCGTAACTCGACCATCCGGGGGTCAGGAGCTCGTCGGAGACACGGATGCCGTTGATGGCCGCCTCGACGACACCGAGCGCCGAGTACCGCAGGGTGGCGCGCACCGGCTCACCGTGATCGGGGTCGAGGACGAAGCGGCCGATGAGAGTCGGAGCGCCGCCGCCCACGGGCGCTGCCGGGGAGATGAGGAGAGCAGTGGGGAACATGGTCAGCCCTTGATCGCCCCGCTGGTCATGCCCGCCACGATCTGGCGGTTGAAGAAGACGTACATGACGAGGGGCGGGATGGTGATGAGGAGGATGTCGGCGAACAGCAGGTTGAACTGCCCGGCACTGGTCGAGCTCGAGGCATAGGCGTAGAGGGTCAGCTGCACGGTCGCGTTGGCGTCTCCCGGGAGGAAGTACAGCGGGTTGGCGAAGTCGTTGAAGACAGCGACCGACTGCACGACGATGACCGTGACGATCACCGGTTTGAGCAGCGGCAGCACCACCTGGAAGAACAGTCGGATCGGCCCCGCGCCGTCGATGAGGGCGGCCTCGTCGAGCTCGCGGGGGATCGTGGAGACGAAGGCCCGGAACAGCAGGATGCAGAACGACAGGCCGAACGTCGCCTCGATGAGGATGAGACCGCCGAGGGTCTTGAACAGCCCGAGACCCTGAAGAACCCAGATGGTGGGCACGACCGCGGGAGGGACGATCAGCCCCGCGAGCACGAAGAAGTTGATCACGCCGTTCCAGCGCGACTTCTTGCGCTGCAGCACGTAGCCGACCATCGCCGCCAGCACGACCATGACCACCACGCTCGCCACCGTGAGCACGATGCTGTTGGCGAAGGCGCGGATCAGGATGCCGTTGCGATCGGCGAGGACCGCGGCGATGTTCTCCCACAGCTTCCACTCGGTGGGCCAGCTGAAGGCGAGCATCGACGCCTCGGGCGCGGTCTTGGCCGCGGTGACCAGGATGAAGGCGAAGGGCACGAGGAAGACGACGACCGACACGACGATGGCGATCGTGCCGACGGTCCACCGCCGCACGGCGAGGCGGGTCATGCGTCCACGCTCCTTTTGTTGATGAACATCGAGATGGGGATCATGACCGCCGTCACGACGATGAAGAGGACGACGTTGCCCGCGGTCGACAAGCCGTAGAAGCCGGCTTGGTACTGCTTGTAGATCACGGACGCGATGACGTCCGAGCTGAAGCCCGGGCCGCCCTTCGTCATCGCCCAGATCAGATCGAACGAGCGCAGACCACCGATGAGCGACAGGATCACGACCGTCCCGGTCGCCGGCCACGACAGCGGGAAGGTGATGTTGCGGAACACCTTCCACGCACTCGCTCCATCGACACGGGCGGCCTCGAAGTACTCCTGCGGGATCGCGACGATCCCGGCGATGTAGATGAGCGTGGCGATCCCGAGCCCCTTCCACACGTCGACCAGCGCCACGCTGATCAACGCGAGATTCGGATCCGTCAGCCACCCCGGACCCTGGATGCCGAACACCGACAGGGCACCGTTGACGAGGCCGTCGAACGGATCCAGCAGCACCTTGAAGGTCAGGCCCACCCCGATGGTCGAGACGAGCACGGGGAAGAACGTGACGGCCCGCAGGTAACCACGGCCGATGATCTCCGAGGTCAGCAGCACGGCGAGCGCGAGTCCGAGGACCACCTTCAGGCCGCTCGTGACGACGGCGTAGATCAGCGTGTGCAGGAATGCCTGCGAGAGCTGCGGGTCGGAGAAGAACTGGACGAAGTTGTCGAGCCCGATGAACTGGACGTCGAAGAGCGACCATCGGGTGAGGCTGAAGTAGAACGAGGCGAAGGTCGGTACGGCGAACAGCACCACGTACAGGGCGGCCGCGGGAATGTAGAACCACGACGGGTACATGCTGCGCGCTTTACGACCCGCCCGTGTCGCGGGGGGAACGCCTCCGCGCCGGTTCCGCACCTTGGGCGGCACCACATTGGCGAACGTCTGGGCCATCGTCACTCCTTCGTGGGGGAAGAGCGGGGCCGGAGAGGGGGTCTCCGGCCCCGCGATGTGCGGCGGGAAAGGGGGACCGACCGCACGGGGGCGCTGGACTCAGCGCGTTCTCACCAGCCGGCGAGGCCGAGTTGCTGGGCCTGCTTCTTCACGTCGTCGTCGTAGGCGGCGGCGCCGTCCTGCGCGCTAGAGATGCCGGAGCCGACGCTGATGGCGATGTTCTCGAGGTTCGGCCCCTTGACGGGAGAGAGGAACTCGAGGGCGGGAGCGCTCTTGCCCTCGTCGACGTACTTCTGGATCTCCGCGACCAGGGGCGCGGCGTCCGACGGCACAGAGCAGGAGCTGATCGAGAACGGACCGCCCGCGACGAAGTTGGCGTTCTGGACGTCGCAGCCCTCCGACGAATTGACGAAGGAGACGAACTTCTTCGCGGCGTCAAGCTTGGCCCCGTCCGTCGACTTCGGGATGTAGACCGCGTTGGGCTCCCAGACTGTCAGCGTGGTGTTCGCTGCCTTGTCGGCCGGCATGGCGAAGAAGCCGATGTCGTCGACTGCGTCGGGGGTGGATTGCTTGATGTTGCTGAGAACAGCGCTCGAGAGCATCGGGTACATCGCGGCCTTGCCCGTGGCCAGGGCGGCCGAGCCCTCGGCGGCGGTCGCGGTGGCGAAGTCGGCGTTGAAGAAACCCTTGTCGAAAGCGTCCTGGAGGTGGGTGAAACCGGCCAGAGCGGGCTCCTGCGCGAACTTCGCTCGGTTGGCGGTGAAGTCCTCGGCCCACTTCCGGTCCTGCGTGAGGACGTTGCCGAAGTCGGCGAGGAGGAAGAGCTGCGAGGTCCAGGTGTCGCCGTAGGTCTGCTCGATCGGTGTGATCCCCGCGGCCTTGATCTTCTCGGCGGCGGCGACCAGCGATGACCAGTCGGTCGGCACGCTGATACCGAGGTCGGAGAAGACCTTCGTGTTGTAGGCGATGCCGCCCGCCATCGACGTTCCCAGGGGCGCGCCGTAGGTGCCGCTGTCGGTGGAGACGACGGTCTTGAAGTTGTCGGTGACCTCGGAGACCCACGACTCGTCCGCGAGGTCGACGAGCGTCTGGTCGGGGTTCAGCGCCTGGAAGAGCGACCCCGTGTTGTAGAAGAAGACGTCGTCCATCTCGCCGGTCGACAGCTGGGTCTTGACGAGGTTGTCTCCCTCAGTGCCGCCCGGGCGGGTGTTGAGGGTGACGGTGATGTCGGGGTTGGCCTTCTCGAATGCGGAGATGAGCGCATTTCCGGTGGCGATGGAGTCGTCGCCGTTGGTGGTCAGGAAGGTGATCTCGACCTTGCCGTCGGCGGAGCCGCCGCCCGCTCCACCGGAGCAACCGGCGAGGGCCAGGGCGGTGAGGCCGACACCGGCGACGACGATCGTCGCCCGGCGCGGGGTGATGAATGAGGACACTGCTTACCTCCTTGTAAGGGGCCGGGTGCTGGGGACTCCGACCGGTGCGACGCCTCGGGACTCAGGTGCGAGATTGAGTGTAAACCGATCTACACCAGGCGACGAAGCGAGAATAAACCGAGTAGCGGGATTTCGTCAACCGATCTACATTGGGAGCAACGACCGAAGGAGCTCGATGCCGGACAACGCATCATCCGCGGGGCCGCCGACCCGCGCCGCGACGATCGAAGACGTCGCACAGCACGCCGGCGTGTCCAAGGCCGCCGTGTCGAAGGTGATCCGCGACGCCTACGGCGTGAGCGATCGGATGCGCGAGCGGGTCACGGCCTCCATCGCCGCACTCGACTACCGCCCTCGCGTGGCGGCGCGAGCGATGCGCGGGTCGACGGCGACCATCGGCGTGCAGCTCCCGCAGGTCGACAACGAGTTCTTCACGCGCATCCTCACCGGCATCGTGCAGGAGCTCAACGCCTCGGCCTACCGATTGATCATCGCCCCGATGGCCGACCCGGTCAGCGGGACGGCCGCGCTCGAGAGCCTCTACGACCGGCAGGTCGACGGCATCATCGCCGTCGCTCCGGCCGTCCCCCAAGCCTGGCTCGAGGGCCTCGCGCGGCGCGTCCCGCTCGTTCAGGTCGGCCAGCACGACCATCCTCAGCACTACGACGTCGTGGTCGGCGACGACGATGCCGGTGCGCGCCTGGTGATGGAGCACCTCTTCGATGCGGGTCACACCCGGATCGTGCACGTGACGAACGACGAGCGGATCCTCGTCGAACCCCGCACCGACCCGCACCCGCGGCGCCTGCGCGTCTACGAGAGCATGATGCGCGAGCGCGGGCTCGAGCCCGACGTCATCCGTATCGACTCGTCCGATCACGACACACGGCACACGGTGATCGACCTCCTCGACCGCGCGACACCGCCGACGGCGCTGTTCGCGGGTCACGACTCGCTGGCGCTGGCGGCCCTCGAGGTCTCCGCCGAACGGGGAGTGGGCGCCGCGGAGTTCGCTGTCGTCGGCTACGACGACGTGCCGATCGCCAGCCACCCGCTGATCGGGCTCTCCACCGTCGACCAGCACGGTCAGGAGATGGGCGCCACCGCGGCGCAGCTTCTGCTGGAACGGATCGGGGGTCGTCACGACGCGCAGCGCCGCGTGTTCTCTCCGGCCCTGCGGGTGCGGGCGACCAGCGGATCCGGTCCCGCGGGGAGCGATCGGACGCTCTGAGGCCTCCCTCTCCCCCGCCGAGGCCCGGCGCTGTCTCCCGGGCGGCTAGCCTGGAGGGTGATGTCACGGGATGAGAACGCGCGAAGAAGACTCTCCCGGAACAGCCCGCAGGGGCTCGTCGTCCTGGTTCTGGCACTGGCGGGGCTGTGCTCCTCGTTCATGTTCACCCTGGTGGTACCGATCCAGTCGCAGCTTCCGCAGCTGCTGAACGCCTCCCGCGACGACACCGCCTGGGTCGTGACCTCGACCCTGCTGGCGGCGGCCGTGATCACGCCCATCGCCGGCCGGCTCGGCGACATGTACGGCAAGCGGCGCATCGTGCTCGTGCTGCTGGTCGTCATGATCCTCGGCTCGGTCGTTGCCGCCTTGTCGACCGGGATCATCGGCATGATCATCGGTCGCGCTCTGCAGGGCGCCATCGTCGGCGTCGTCCCTCTGGGCATCTCGATCATGCGCGACGTGCTGCACGAGAACCGCGTCGACAGCGCCATCGCGCTGATGAGCGCGACCCTCGGGGTCGGCGGCGCACTGGGCCTGCCGATCAGCGCTCTGGTCGCCGAGAACACCGACTGGCACTGGCTGTTCTGGATCGCCGGAGCACTCGGCGCGGTGGTCTTCGGGCTGATCCTCTGGATCGTCCCGGTCAGCGTGCTGCGCACCGCCGGACGCTTCGACTATCTCGGCGCGGTGGGCCTGGCGGTCGGCCTGATCGGCGTGCTGCTGGCCGTCTCCCGCGGGAACACGTGGGGCTGGACGTCACCGCTCACGCTGTCGCTCGCGATCGGTGGAGTCGTCGTGCTGCTGCTGTGGGGCTGGTTCGAGCTCCGCATCGAGAACCCACTGCTCGACCTGCGGGTCGCCGCGCGCCGCCCCGTGCTGCTCACGAACCTGGCATCCATCGCCATGGGCTTCGCGCTGTTCACCTCGAACGTCGCCTACCCGCAGATGCTCGAGCTGCCGGTGGCGACCGGAGTGGGACTCGGGCTGTCGCTGCTGGCCGCGAGCCTGGTCGTCATGCCGTCGGGGCTGGTGATGATGGTGCTCTCGCCCATCTCGGGCACGCTCGCGCGCACGATCGGGCCGCGGGTGCTTCTCGTCGCCGGGTCGATCTCGCTCATCCTCGCGTACGGATTCAGTCTGATCTTCTCGACCGAGGTGTGGCACTTCGTCGTCGCCAACGTCCTGATCGGTTTCGGCATCGGCTTCGGGTACGCGGCCATGCCGATGCTCATCATGCGCGCCGTGCCGCCGACCGAGACGGGGGCGTCCAACGGCCTGAACGCCCTCGCGCGCTCCCTCGGAACCAGCATGGCCGCCGCGATCGTCGGCGTGGTGCTCGCGACGCTCTCGACCGGCGACGGCGAGACCCGTGTGCCGACGGCGCAGGCGTTCCAGGTGTCGTTCCTGCTGGGCATCGGGGCGGCTGCGGTCGCGCTCGTGCTGGCGCTGCTCATCCCGACGCGGCCGGCACCGCGCGCCGAGCGGTCATCGCTGCCCGATTAGTCGTCGCGGGACGCGCGCCGCCTGCGTCGAAGCCACGCCGACAGACGCGCGGTGTGGCGGTCGGTGAACTCGTTCGACAAGGCGAGGGCCTCGGCGCCGATGTCGGCACCCTCGTCGATCGCGCGCAGCGCACGCAGGGCCCGTTCCTCCGGGCTCTCGGCGTCAGGCTCCATGAAGTCCACGCTACGCGGCCCGCATCAATCCAGCAGCAGCGCCGGCTCCTCCAGCACGGATGCCACATCCGCGATGAACCGGGAGATCCCGTCCCCGTCGACCACGCGGTGATCGAACGAGCCCGACACCGTGGTCACCCAGCGCGGGCGCACCTCGCCGTCGACGACCCACGGCTTCTGCCGGATGGCGCCCAGGGCGATGATGCCGGCCTCACCGGGGTTGATGATCGGAGTTCCGGCATCCACTCCGAAGACGCCGATGTTGGTGATCGTGAACGTGCCGCCGGTCTGATCAGCGGGGCTCGTCTTGCCCTCGCGCGCGGTGAGCGTGAGGTTCTCGAGCGCCTTGGCGAGCTCTCGCGTCTTCATCGCCTGCGCGTCTTTGATGTTCGGAACGAGCAGGCCACGGGGGGTCGCGGCGGCGATGCCGAGGTTGACGTAGTGGCGCACGCGGATCTGCGCGCCGTCTTCGGTGTCGACCCAGGCGGCGTTGATCATCGGCGTGCGACGCAGCGCCCAGATCACCGCGCGAGCCATGATCAGCAGCGGCGAGATCTTGACGTCGGCGAAGTCGGGCGAAGCCTTGAGGCGCTTGACGAGCTCCATCGTGCGCGAGGCGTCGACGTCGACCCACACCGAGACGTGCGGGGCCGAGTAGGCGCTCGAGGTCATCGCGTTGGCGGTGGCCTTGCGCACGCCGCGGACGGGGATCGACTCTTCACGCGCGTCGGCCGCGGGAGCGGCGACGGATGCCGCGGGGGCGGCGACGGATGCCGCGGGGGCGGCGACCGGGATCGTCTCCTCGCGCACCTCGCCCCACGCGGGCGTCTCGATGTTGCGGAACACGCTCGCCTGCTCGGCGTGCTTCACGACGTCGTCGCGGGTGACCTCGCCCGCGGGGCCGCTGGGGGTCACGGCCGAGAGGTCGACGCCGAGGTCGCGCGCGAGCTTGCGGATCGGGGGCTTCGCGACGACACCGACGGAGGCCTTCACGGGGCGCTCCGCGGGCTTGCGCCGACGCGACGACACCGCACCGCCCGTGCCGTAGCCGACGAGCACCGCTCCGCCGGGGTCGCTGGGCTCGGGAACCGTGGCGGGGGCCGCGGGCGCCGGAGTGCCGGCATCCGCAGCCCCGATCGTGATGATCGGCGCACCGACCTCGACGGTGGAACCCTCGGATGCCAGCAGCTCGCCGACCGTGCCGGAGTACGGCGACGGGAGCTCGACGAGCGACTTGGCCGTCTCGATCTCGACGATCACGTCATTGACGGCGACGGTGTCGCCCGGGGCGACGCGCCACTGCACGATCTCGGCCTCGGTGAGGCCTTCCCCGACGTCGGGAAGGACGAAGGTCTGCTCGGTCACGGTGTGTCCTTTGCTCGGGAGCCAGCTTGCCACCGGCGATGCCGCAACGGAATGTTCCGGCGGCGGGAGGGCCTGACGGCCGGAGGGAGGATCAGTACGCGAGAGACCGGTCGACGGCCTCGAGGATGCGGTCGGCGTCGGGCAGGTAGGTGCCTTCGAGCTTCGCGGGCGGGAAGGGCACGTCGAAGCCCGACACGCGCAGCACGGGCGCCTCGAGCGCGAAGAACGCCTTCTCCATGACGGTCGCGGCGATCTCGGAGCCGAGGGACGTGAAGCCCGGCGCCTCCTGCGCGTAGACCAGGCGTCCGGTGCGGCGCACCGAGTCGAGCAGCGGGCCGTAGTCGACGGGCGAGAGCGAACGCAGGTCGATGACCTCGCAGCTCGTGCCCTCGCTCTCGGCGAGCGCGGCCGCCTGCAGCAGCGTCGTGACCATCGCGCCATGGCCGACGAGCGTGACGTCGGTGCCGCGGCGGACGATGCGGCTCGCGTGCAGCGGAAGCGCCGGGGCCTCGAGGTCGACCTCGCCCTTCTGCCAGTACTTGGCCTTCGGCTCGAGGAAAACGACGGGGTCGGGCGAATCGATCGCCTGCTGGATCATCCAGTACGCGTCGTTCGCGTTCGAGGGGCTGACGACCCGCAGACCCGCGGTGTGCGTGAAATACGCCTCGGGGCTCTCCTGGTGGTGCTCCACCGCGCCGATGTGCCCGCCGTAGGGGATGCGGATGACGACGGGCATGCGCACCGCGCCCTCGTGACGGTTCGTGATCTTCGCCAGCTGCGAGGTGATCTGGTCGAACGCGGGGAAGACGAAGCCGTCGAACTGGATCTCGAGCACCGGACGGAACCCGCCCATGGCGAGACCGATCGCGGTGCCGACGATGCCCGACTCCGCGAGCGGGGAGTCGATGACCCGGCGCGGGCCGAAGTCCTTCTGCAGACCCTCGGTCACGCGGAAGACGCCGCCGAGCGGGCCGATGTCCTCGCCCATGAGCAGGACGCGGTCGTTCGTCTCGAGGGCCCGGCGGAGGCCCGCGTTCAGAGCCCGGCTGATGGGCAGGTTCTCGGTCACTGCGCTCCCCCTTCCATCGACGCCTCGTAGTCGTCGAGCCAGCGCTGCTCCTCCTGGATCAACGCGTGCGCCTCGGAGTACACGCTCTCGAACATGTGCACCCGCGGGATGGTGCCGAGCTCGTTCGTGCGCACGCGCACGTCGTCGGCGAGGGCGGCACCCTCGGCATCCGCGTCGTCGAAGAACTGCTGCGAGGCGCCGCGGCCCTCGAGGTACGCGCGCATGCGGGCGATCGGGTCGCGCCCGGCCCACGCCTTCTCTTCGTCGGAGGTGCGGTACTTCGTGGGGTCGTCGCTGGTCGTGTGCGCGCCCATGCGGTAGGTCATGGCCTCGATCGCGCGCGGTCCGAAGCCTGCCCGCGCCTCGTCGAGGGCGGTCTTCGACACGGCGTAGCTGGCGAGCACGTCGTTGCCGTCGACCTGCAGGCTCGGGATGCCGTATCCCTCGCCGCGCTTGTACAGCGGCGAGCGCGACTGCGTCGCGACGGGGACCGAGATCGCCCACTGGTTGTTCTGCAGGAAGAAGACCTCGGGGGTCTGGAAGCTCGCGGCGAAGACCATCGCCTCGTGCACGTCGCCCTGGCTGGAGGCACCGTCGCCGTAGTAGACGATGACGGCCTCGTCGCGCTCGGGGTCGCCCGTTCCGCTCTTGCCGTCGAACACCAGTCCCATGGCGAGGCCCGTGGCGTGCAGCGTCTGCGCGCCGAGCACGAGCGTGTAGATGTGCGTGTTGCCGTTCTTCGGGTCGGTCGGGTCCCACCCGCCGTGGGTGAGGCCGCGCATGAGCCGGATGATGTCGATCGGGTCGACCCCGCGGATACGGGTGACCACGTGCTCGCGGTACGAGGGGAAGATGTGGTCCTGCGCGCGGGCGGCACGGGCGGAGCCGACCTGGGCGGCCTCCTGCCCGAAGGACGGCGGCCAGAGGGCGAGCTGGCCCTGGCGCTGCAGGTTGGTGGCCTGCACGTCGAATGCGCGGATCGAGACCATGTCGCGGTAGAAGGTCTCGAGCTCGGCGTCGGTGAGGGCGTCGATGAGCGGCAGGTAGCGCTCGGCGGCCGGCGTGGGGGCCAGCGTGCCGTCGGCTGCCAGAACGCGCACGAGAGCGGGATCGTCGAGCGGGGTCATGCACCCACGCTAACGCGCGGCCCATGCGCGAGACCGCATGAGGTGCACAACGGACGCGGGGATTCGGCGTGGACGTCGGACAAACGGACGCCGTGCCGTGCGCCCGAGCCGGCGCCGCGCGTCAGCGCGGGGCGGTGGCTGCGGCGACCTCGACGACGCGATCGAGGGACTCCTCCTCGCCGATCGACACGCGGATGCCGTCGCCGGGGAACGGGCGCACGATCAGCCCGGCCTCCTCGAACGCGGCCGCGACCTCGGCCGTGCGCTCTCCGGCCGCGAACCACACGAAATTGCCCTGGGCGTCGGGCACGTCCCACCCGGTCTCGCGCAGGCGCGCGACGAGACGGTCACGACGCTCGGCGATGACCCCGACGCGGTGCAGCAGCTCGCTCTCGGCATCGAGGCTCGCCAACGCGGCGGCTTCACCGGCAGCCGTGACCGACAGCGGGATCGCGGTGCTGCGGGCGGCGTCGAGCACGCCGGTGTGGCCGACAACGTAGCCGACGCGAAGGCCCGCGAGGCCGTAGGCCTTGGAGAACGTGCGGAGGACGACGACGTTCGGGCGCGCCAGCACGGCACGCACGCGACCGCCTTCGACCGAGGAGGTGTCGGTGACGAACTCGGCGTAGGCCTCGTCGAGCACGACCAGCACGTCGCGCGGCACCCGGTCGACGAAGGCGACGAACTCGTCGTAACCGACCGTGGGGCCGGTGGGGTTGTTGGGGCTGCACACGATCACCAGACGCGTGCGCTCGGTGACCGCATCGGCCATCGCGGGTAGGTCGTGGCGGAAGTCGGCGGTCAGCGGAACCTGCACGCTCGTCGCGCCCGCGACGGCGACCAGCGAGGGGTACGCCTCGAACGAGCGCCAGGCGTAGACGACCTCGTCGCCCGGGCCCGAGGTGGCCAGCAGCAGCTGGGCGAGGATCGAGACGCTGCCGGCGGCGACGTGCACCTCGTCGGCCGAGACGCCGTACCGCGCGGCGAGGCGTTCGCGCAGCCGCGCGGCCGTGGCATCCGGATAGCGGTTGAAGGCACCGGCCGCGCGGACCGCGTCGAGGACGCCGGGAAGCGGCTCGAAGGGGTTCTCGTTGCTCGACAGCTTGAACGCGTCGGGACTCGCCTGCTTGCCCTGTCGATACGCGGGCAGGGCGGCGATCTCGGGACGGATACGGGGCAGGACCGGGTCTTCGCTCACATCGCGAGCCTAACCGCGAGAGGTCGTCGCGCGTCAGACCCGGTTCCTCCCCAGGTGGAGGGTTCCCTGCCACTGACGGGCCCCGCGTGCCACGATGAGGGCATGCGCTTCGTCGTCCGCGTCGCCGTCAACGCCTTCGCCCTCTGGATCGTCACCCTGCTGCCCGCGCTGCAGGTGCGCCTCATCCCGTTCGCCCCCGGCGAGTGGCTGCAGGTGCTGCTGACCCTGCTCCTGGTGGGCCTCATCTTCGCGATCGTCAACAGCGTCGTCGGCACCATCGTGAAGATCATCGCGATCCCGCTGTACATCCTCACCCTCGGGTTGATCTCGCTGATCATCAACGGCTTCCTGCTGTGGCTGACGGGCGTCATCACCGAGAACTGGGACTGGGGCCTGCGCACGGGCGAGTTCTGGCTGACGGTGGTCGCCGCGCTGCTCATCGGCATCATCAACGCCGTGCTCGGCGGCATCCTGCGTCCGCGCCGCGACGATCGGGCGCGAAACTGAGGGCCGTCGCACGCAGCCCACTGATGCGCGCGCGCCGCTTCCCCGCCATGATGGAGGGATGACCGCGAGTGCCGACGCGCCCTTCCGCGTCGTGTTCGTCTGCAGCGGCAACATCTGCCGGTCGCCGATGGCCGATGTGGTCTTCCGGCGCATCGCCGAGACGTCGGGGCTGAGCACCCGCGTGTCGTCGAGTTCGGCCGGCACGGGCGACTGGCACGTCGGCGAACGCGCCGACCACCGCACGCTGCACGCGCTCGAGCGCCTCGGCTACGACGGATCCGCGCACCGCGCGCGGCAGTTCTCCTTCGCCGACTTCGACCGCAACGACCTCGTCGTCGCCCTCGACCGCAGCCACGAGCGCGTGCTGCGCGGGTGGGCGCGCAGCGACGACGACGCCGACAAGATCGCTCTGCTGCAGTCGTTCCTGTCCGATGCCGAGACCCTCGACGTGCCCGACCCGTACTACGCCGGACCGCCGATGTTCGACGAGGTGCTCGGTATGATCGAACGCGCCAGCCGCGCCCTGTTCCGGCAGCTCGAGCCCGCCATCCGTTCCGCGGGCTGACCCTTTCGCGCGACCCCCGGGAGACCCGTGTCCGCTCTGCCTCCGCAGCCCCTCAGCCCGCTCGACGGCCGCTACTTCGGCGCCGTGTCCGAACTCGGCGACTACCTGTCGGAGGCGGGCCTGAACCGCGCCCGCGTCGAGGTCGAGGTCGAGTGGCTCCTCGCCCTCACCGATCGCTCGCTCTTCGGCACCTCGCCCGTGTCGGACGTCGATCGCGCGAAGCTCCGCGCGCTCTACGAGGAGTTCGGCGCCGACGAGATCGCCTGGCTCGCCGACAAGGAGGCCGTGACGCGCCACGACGTCAAAGCCGTCGAGTACCTCGTGCGCGACCGCCTCGACACCCTCGGCCTCACCGCCCTCGCCGAGCTGACGCACTTCGCGTGCACCAGCGAGGACATCAACTCCACCGCCTACGCGCTCACCGTGCAGCGCGCGGTGGAGCGCGTGTGGCTGCCGAAGCTCCGCTCGGTCACCTCCGCGCTCGCCGAGCTCGCGGTGCGGCACCGCGACGCCGCGATGCTCTCGCGCACGCACGGCCAGCCCGCCACGCCCACCACGATGGGCAAGGAGATCGGCGTCTTCGCATGGCGCCTCGAGCGCGTCATCCGTCAGCTGGATGCCGGGGAGTACCTCGCGAAGTTCTCCGGAGCCACCGGCACCTGGTCGGCGCACGTCGCGGCCGAGCCCGACGTCGACTGGCCGGAGCTGACCCGCTCGTTCATCGAGTCGCTCGGCCTGGGCTTCAACCCGGTCACGACGCAGATCGAGTCGCACGACTGGCAGGTCGAGCTGTACGACCGTGCGCGCCACGCGGGCGGCATCCTGCACAACCTGGCGACGGACATCTGGACGTACATCTCGCTCGGCTACTTCACGCAGATCCCCGTCGCGGGCGCGACCGGGTCGTCGACGATGCCGCACAAGATCAACCCGATCCGCTTCGAGAACGCCGAGGCCAATCTCGAGATCGCCGGCGGACTGTTCGCCACCTTGGCATCCACGCTCGTCACGAGCCGCATGCAGCGCGACCTCACCGACTCCACCACCCAGCGCAACATCGGCGTCGCCTTCGGGCACTCGCTGCTCGCGCTCGACAACCTGCAGCGCGGCCTCACCGAGATCTCGCTCGCGGAGGACGTGCTGCTCGCCGACCTCGACACGAACTGGGAAGTGCTCGCCGAGGCGATCCAGACGGTCGTGCGCGCCGAGATCGCCGCGGGTCGCTCGCAGATCACCGACCCCTACGCGCTGCTCAAGGACCTCACGCGCGGACGCCGCGTCGGCGGTCCCGAGCTCGCGGAGTTCGTCCGCGGACTCGACATCGGCGACGCCGCGAAGGAGCGCCTGCTCGCGCTCACCCCCGCCGCCTACGCGGGTCTCGCGTCGCAGGTGGTCGACTCGCTGTAAGCACCGCGGTCACGCCGGGGCGGCGCGGCGCCAGGTCGGCCTCGCGCCAAGTCGCACAGCTCCGCCGGCCCGCGGCGTCCCCGTCGCGAGCCGCCCGCGCTCGCCCCCGCAGGGCGGGTACCCGCATCCCCGTTGAGCGTCCAGGACACGCCGCAGGCGGCTCCTCGACGCGGCATGTCGTGGACACTCGACGGGTTTCGCGGGGTGCGAGAGCGCCGGGACTCGGCACGGCGCCGGGTGAAGGCACGACGGGATGACGGCAAAACGGTGGACGTCGCGGCATCGTGCGCTTAGGGTGTTGACGTCAACATCCCCCCTCGGCCTCGGCCGACGTGTGCCGCACCGTCGCGGCACGGAACGGAACAGACGCGATGACGCATCGACACCCCCTCCCCCTTCGACGCCTGCTCGCGGCGGCCACCGCGGCCGTGCTCGCCGGGGTGCTGGCATCCCCCCTCGCGGCCGCCGCGGCGACGGGCGTGCCCACCGACCCGAACGACGGGGTCCCCCGCGTCGACCCTCCGGTCGCCTACGCGAGATTCGAGCCGCTCGCCGATCCGGGACGCGGTTCCGCCGACTACTTCCAGCCGAAGTGGTACGACACCGACGGCCGGCACATCCAGGCGCACGGCGGGCAGGTCGTGACGACCCAGGAGGACGGACAGACCGTCTACTACTGGTACGGCGAAGACCGCACGAACGGGTACTGGAACAGCCCCGGCGTGGCGGTGTACCGCTCGACGGATGCGATGACCTGGACCAATCTGGGCGACGCCCTGCGCAGCATCACGACGCGCGACGACCTGCTGACGCCCTACTTCGAGAACCTGTACGACACGGTCGACGACAACGGCCAGCCGCGCACCGACAAGATCGACGCGCTCGCGTACCACCTCGACTCGCAGCGGTCGGCGGACTACACCGCAATCTTCGAGCGTCCGAAGGTGCTGCACAACGACAAGACCGGTCAGTGGGTCATGTGGTGGCACGCCGACGGGCGCACCGAACCCGGCGGCAGCACCTACGCCCGCTCGATGGCCGCGGTCGCCGTCTCGGACTCGCCCGCCGGCCCCTTCCGCATGGTGGGCGCCTACCGCATGCCCAACCGCACCGACTACAAGGGCTGCTCGCAGTACGCCGTCCCGGGCCAGGCCCGCGACATGACCGTCTTCCAGGACCACGACGGCACGGCGTACATCTCGTACTCGTCCGAGGAGAACTCCTCGCTCTACATCGCCGAGCTCGACGACAGCTACACCAACGTCGTGAAGACGACCGGCTCCGACACCCTCGACGTCCACCAGTACTCCGAGGACGGCCGCTACCCGTATGTCTTCGCCGACGGCACGGCCGACGCGCCGGTGCGCGGACAGGACTTCCAGATCGTCAAGGAGTGCGGCTACCTCGAGGCGCCCGCCCTCTTCGAGCGCGACGGCACGTATACCGCCATCGCCTCCGGAGCCACCGGGTGGGCTCCGAACCCGCAGACCTACTACACCGCGCAGAGCCTCATGGGCACCTGGATCCGCGGCGTGCAGGCAGGCGACGCGAACGAGAACACCTGGTACGCCAGCATGCCCGACGGAGCCGACGGCCTCCTCTCGGTAGGCGACACGAACCGTTCGACCTTCGGCTCGCAGGCCACCAACGTCTTCGAGCTCGAGCCCGGCAAATTCGTCTACATGGGCGACCGCTGGAACGAGGGCGAATCGAACTCGACGTACGTGTGGCTGCCGCTGACGGTCGGCGAGAACGGCCGCCTCGAGATGCACAACCCCGCCGCTGAGGACCCCGCGCGCTACGGCGACGGCTGGGACGCCTCGTACTGGGATGACAAGGGTTTCGGCCACGGCACGTGGAAGGTCGCCGACGGCGCCGTCCCAACGACGGTGCGCCGCGGGACCGTGCCGACGCTGCCCACCTCGGTGAGCGTCGATGTCGACGGAACCTCCGCGCCCGTCGGCGTGACGTGGTCGACGCTGGACACCAGCGTGCTCGGACCGCAGACCGTGACCGGAACACTCGCGGCGGACGCGGACTTCACCGTCGGCCGCACCTTCCACCGCACGATCACCGTCACCGAGCCCGGCATCGCGAACATCGCCCCCGAGGCGACGGTGTCGGCATCCAGCCGCAACGACCTCGTCGGCACGATCGTCGACGGCAACCCCACCGGCAAGGGCTGGGACGACTGGACCGGCAACGGCTACCCGCGCGACAGCTGGCTGCAGTTCGACTGGGGCGTGACCCGCACGTTCGACTCCATCGTCGTGCACACCTACAAGGACGGATCGACGGCGACGTGGCCCTCGCGCATCCAGGCGCAGTACCGCGACGCCTCGGGCGCCTGGGTCGACACCGAGGTGGAGGCGACCCTGTCGCAGGATGCCACGCAGCCGGCGCCCGTGGCCGTGATCGACGCCCGCTCCCTCCCGACGGCGAGCGCGCTGCGCCTGCGGCTGACGAGCGAGGCGAACACCTGGCAGTCGATCGCGGAGGTCGCGGTGTGGGGCAACGCCTCGATCCCCAACGTGTGCCGCGGCGACGACGCCACGGTGTCGGCATCCTTCCACCAGACCAAGTGGGCCACGATGCCTGCTGGGAACGCGTGCGACGGCAAGCAGGACACGCAGTGGTCGACCTGGACCGACGCGGGATACAAGGATGCCGCGACCTTCACGATCGAGACCACCGGCACCCACCGCGTGAACCAGGTCTCGTTCACGAACATCGAAGGGTCCATCGCGGGGGTGACGGCCGAGTATCGCGACGCGTCCGGCACCTGGCTGCCCGTCGCACCGACCGGGGCCGCCCCGACCGTCATCAACGGAACCGAGACGACGCTGTCGTTCGCGCCCGTGCTCTCCACGGGCCTGCGCCTGACCTTCGCCACGCCGGGCTCATACCTGAAGATCCCGGAGATCGCGGTGCCCGAGGCCGCGGGGATCAGCGTCATCACGCCCGCCCTCGACTCCGAGCCGAACGCCGCCGGGTGGCACACCGCTGCGGTGTCGGTGGCGCTGCAGCACGACGGTTCCGCCGGCGTCGTCGTGCAGCACCGCATCGACGGCGGGGAATGGGCCGACGGCACGGGGTTCGAGGTCACCGGCGACGGCGCCCACGTCGTCGACTACCGCGCCCTGCTCGACGACGTCGAGCAGGTGGGCGTCTCCGGGTCGCTGACCGTGCGTATCGACACGACGGCACCGGTGACCGGGGCGGATGTCTCGGATACGGCGTCGATGAGCCGCGCGCTGGCCCTGCCCGATGTCGCGGCTCCGGTCATCGCCGGCGGCAAAGTGGTCACGCTGGTGTCGACCGATGCCGCGTCGGGTGTGGCCTCCACGGAGTACTCGCTCGATGCGGGCGCGACGTGGACGACCGGGACCGAGATCCCGCTCACGGTGGTGGGGACGTACACGCTGTCGTTCCGGTCGACCGATGTCGCGGGCAACGTCGAGGAGATCCGCTCCGCCGAGGTGACGGTCACCGCCCAGGGCGGGACCGACCCGGGAACCGCGCCCGGCGGAGTCGACCCGGGCGCGACGCCAGGCGGGAGCGGCGCCGGCGGGGGCACGACGGCGGGCGGCACCGGCACCGGCGGCCTCGCGCTCACCGGAACGGAGGCGCCGATCGCCGTGACCGTCCTCGCCGTCGCTGCGCTGATCGCGGGCGCCGCAATGATGCACGTGCGGCGTCGCCGCGCCTGACGCGTCGCGATCGCCCCGGGACCGTTCGACGGCGCCCGGGGCGATCGCGTGCCCGGCGTCGTCACGGGCCGCACCCGCGGTCGCTTGAGAAGATGGATGCCATGCGCGCGATGATCATGGACGCCCTGGCCGAACCCCTCGAGGTGCGCGAGGTGGCCGCGCCGTCGGCCCCCGCCGGGGGCGTGGTGGTCGAGGTGCACGCGACCGGTCTGTGCAAGAGCGACTGGCACGCCTGGGTGGGTCATGACGACGTCACCCTCCCCCACGTGCCGGGACACGAGCTGGCCGGCGTCATCGTGGAGGTGGGCGAGGGCGTGCAGCGCTGGAGCATCGGCGATCGTGTGACGGTGCCCTTCGTCATGGGCTGCGGCGCGTGCGAGTGGTGCCTCGGCGGGAACGCGCAGGTGTGCCCCGACCAGCAGCAGCCGGGCTTCACGCAGTGGGGCAGCTTCGCCGAGCGCGTGGTGCTGCGCGCCGCCGACACCAACGTGGTGCGCATTCCCGACGGCGTCTCGTTCGAGGCGGCGGCGGCCCTCGGATGCCGCTTCGCCACCGCCTATCGCGCCCTCACCGGCCGCGCCCGCGTGCAGGCGGGCGAGTGGGTCACGGTCGTCGGCGCCGGCGGGGTGGGGCTGAGCGCCGTGATGATCGGCGTCGCCCTGGGGGCGCGCGTGATCGTCGTCGACCGCACGCCCGCCGCGCTCGACGCCGCCCGCCGGCTCGGCGCGGAGCACACGCTCGCCGCGGGAGACACCGACATCGCCGCGGCGGTGCACGAGATCACCGGCGGAGGCAGTCACGTGTCGGTCGACGCCGTGGGCAGCGCCCAGACCGCGCGCGACGCGGTGCTGAGCCTCCGACGCCGCGGCCGACACGTGCAGATCGGCCTGCTGCCCACCGACGACGGAATGACCGCCATGCCGATGGCCCGCGCGATCGCGTGGGAGCTCGACCTGCTCGGCAGCCACGGCATGGCCGCGGTCGACTACCCCGAGATGCTCTCGCTCATCGACAGCGGCGCCCTGCGTCCTCAGGAGCTCATCGAGCGCGTGATCGGCCTCGGCGAGGCGGCGACGCTGCTACCGGGGATGGATGCCGCCTCCCCGGCCGGCATGACGATGATCGACCCGCGGCGCGCCTGAGCCCCGCGCGGTCGCGCTCGGGGCGCGGCATCCCTGTCCCGGTCATGGCCGGTGCGCGGCGCCCATGCCCACCAGAAGGGCGACACGCACCGCCGCAGGTGGGGCGAGAGGACCGACAAGGCGCCGGCCGATGACCGCGGCGACGCGACGGCGACGGGGCCGGGGGGTCAGGCGCGGGGAGCGGTGCCGTCGTCGGTGGAACGCGGCGGGGTGGCGCCCTCCGACCGCGGCGCGGAGTCCGCGGCACGCGGAGCCTCGGGCTCGGCGGAGGCGCCCGGGGTGGCATCCGGAGCGTCCTTGGGGAGGAGCAGCGGACGGTCCACCGTCGCGGTGACCTTCGACGGGTCGACGGCGAGCAGCATGAGCGCGACGCTCACGAGCACGATGATGAAGGTCGCTCCGGCCGCCACGAGGGCCACGATGAGAGCCCGCTGGATCTGGTCGGCGGGGCGCGTCTGGAAGAACCCCATCGACATGAGCGTGACGAAGCCGGCGAAGAGGGCGGCGACGAACGCCAGCCCGAGCAGCTGAACGGGCTTCATGAGGTCTTTGCGGGTGGTGGGCTTGTCGGTCATGACGCGGCCTCCTCGGAGGGTACGGCCGGAACGGGCTCGGTGCGGCGGGGCGAGAAGCCCGCGATCGCGAGGAACACGGCGACGACCGCCGCGTATCCACCGAAGAGGCCCACGGCGATGGTGATCCCGGTGAGGGTGAACGACCCCGCGCCGGTGATGCTGTAGTCGAGCGCGTACTGCATCGGGGTGAGCAGCAGGACGGCTCCCAGGACGATGCCCAGGATGCCGATGAGCATGCCGTCGCGCACGCCGGCGGTGCGGCCCGCCGAGCGGTCGCGGAGCGCACCGACGAGCTCGATGACGCCCGACACGATCGCCCACGTGATGACCACGCCGAAGAACATGCCGGTGGTGCGCCACACCCCGACGCTCGCGACGAGACCCGCGGCGAACGACACGGCCGCGAGCGTCACCGGGACGGCGCGCTGCCCGGCCGGGAAGACGAGCCACGCCGACAGTGCCAGCGTGAGTCCGGTCGCCAGCACGAAGCCGCTGAAGACGCTCAGGCCGAGCACAGCGGAGTGGTCCGACGAGAACGTGATCATCGCGGCCGCGAGGGCGGCGAACAGGGCGCGCGCGAGCTGCAGATGGCGCAGGTCGAAGGCGCGTTCAGCAGGAGGAGTGGTCACGGAGGGTTCCCGACGGGCGAAAGACGTTGGTATCCAGTCTATTCCTCGGGGGCTGAGCGGCCTCCGTGTGCGCCGACGTCGAGATATCGACCGCTCACCCCGCGTGCGACAGGGCGTCGTCCTTCTCGGCCAGCGAGCGTGCGACGGCCTCGGCGACACGGGCTTCCTCGGCCTCCTGGCGGCGCCGACGACGCGCGCGCAGCCAGCGCGGCGCGAAGACCGCCGCCAGCACGACCAGCGCCAGCAGGACGAGCAGAGGCCAGGGCACGGCCGCGCCGACCGCGGAGGCCTCGACGGGATCGAGGGCGGTGATCGAGCCCGACGCGTCGGTGACCGTGGGCGTCGCCGTCACCGAGGCCCACAGCAGGCCCATGGCCGCCACGCCGGACACGCGGACGTCGCGCGGCCACGTCTCCCCGGGCAGGATCACCGGGGCTGCGGCATCCGGCGCCGCCTCGATGCGTCCGAGGTCGAAGGGCCCCGCGACGGCGTCGCCGTCGTCGGCGGTGAGCGACACGTTGCCGGTGTTGTGCAGGCCGTAATGCACCGTGGCGTCGCCGAACAGGAACGGGACGACGCCGCCGTCCCAGTCCACGCGCACGTCGTCGACCGAGAGCGCGGGCACGAGGTCGCCGCCCACCCGGATGCCGGCACGGATGCCGAGACGACGGTCGACGTTGACGTTCGCGGACTGGTCGGCGACGGTCAGCGAGGTCACGACACCGCCGGCGTAGTCGCCCGGGGTCGCGTCGGCGGGCACGTCGACGGTGAAGGGCACCTCGACGGTCTGTCCGGCGGGCACGGTCACGTGCCGGTGGGGGACGACGATCCACTTGCCCACCCCGGTGGGCTGCTCCGCGGCGAGCCGGAGATCGACCGCTCCCGTCGACGTGGTGTAGCCGTCGGCGGCGTAGACGTCGAGCTCGACCGCTTCGGTGCCGCGATTGGCGACAACGAGACCGTCGTCGAGGTGCGCGCCGGGGTTGAGCGCGTACGAGAAGTTCGTGCGATCGGCGCCCAGGGTGTTCGAGGCGGTGCGCACGGTCCAGCTGACGTCGTCGGTCGCGGCCGAGGCGGGAGACGCCCCGAGCAGCGCGGACGCGGTCGTCAGCGCTGCGAGGGTCAGGGCGAGCAGACGGGGGGACAGGTTCATGAGGGTCCTTCGGGAGAGGCCGGCGGGGAGGAGTGCTCCCCGCCGGCCCGGATCGCTGGTCAGCCGGCCAGCGCGGTGAGGGTCAGGGTCGCGCGGTAGCTTCCCTTGTCGATGGTGTTCGGGATCTTCAGGTCGAGGTCGGCGCCCACGACGCCGGCGCCGCGGTCGTGACCCATCGGCGCGGAGCTGAGCACCTGCGAGGTCGACAGGCCGGCACCGCCGTCGTAGCCCGAGCCGACGGCCGCACCCGCGACCGCGCCCGCACCCGGGGTGACGACCTTCGGCGTCCATCCGAGGTACGTGCCCTGGAAGGTCTTGTCACCGTCGACGAAGTCACCCACGGACGCCGAGACCGACCACGCGGCCTTGCTCGCGCGGGTGTCGGTGACGGAGATCGGATTGATCTGACCGGTCGCCTCGAAGTACTGGAGGTTCTTCTCCTCGGCGGTGCCGAGGTCGACCAGTCCGTTGTGCCCGTTGATCGTCCAGCCGAACTCGCCGGGGGCGCCCGAGGGCACGTCGACCTGGATGTCCTGACCGTCGCCGTGGTTGGGGTGGATGGTCACCTCGTCCTGGATCGACCCCACGGCCTCGGCCGGCTTGGTGCCGTTCTCAGGACCGCACCACAGCACCTTGTTCAGCTCCACGGCCGCGTTCGGGGCCGAGCAGTCGCCGGAACGGATGTTCTGCACGACGAGCTGGTCCTTCTTGACCTGGACCTTGACGTAGGTGCGGACGTGCTCCTGGTTCTGCACGGAGTTGTACCAGTAGTTCGCAGGATTCAGCGGGTCGGCGCCGTTCCCGGCTCCGCTCGTGCCGCTGCTGTCGGGAGCGGTGATGTCGTAGTACTTCGATCCGGATGCCGAGTTCGCGGTGACGTAGACGACACCGCCGGGGCCCTCGAAGACCTCGTCCTGACCGGGCTTCTCGTCGGCGTTCGCCTTCGCACCGTTCTTGATCTCGTACGAGCGCGAGTAGCTGTGGTCATGACCCTGGAGCACGAGGTCGACGCCGAGCTTGGAGAAGGTGGTCGGGAAGTCCACGCGGCGCACCTTGTTGTCGGCATCCTTCGCGTGATCGGCCGGCGAGTAGATCGCGTGGTGGTAGACGAGCACGGTGTACTTCGCCTCGGCGCCGTGCTTGTTCACGACGTCGGTGACGTACGCCACGTGCGCGTCGTCGCCGCCGCCGCCCTGGGAGGTGGCGTAGCTGTTGCTGTTGAGGTCGATGAACAGCGTGTCCTTGTAGATGAACCAGTAGTCGCCGCCCGACTCGGTGCCGATGCTCGCGGCTCCCTTGCGGTAGTACGCGCCGGTGCGGTCGGTGTTGGGCGTGTAGAGGTGCTGCTCGTAGGCCTTGCCGCCCACGTCGTGGTTTCCGATCGTCGCGACCCACGGGATCTGTCGCAGCTGGTCGGGTGCAAGGAACGCGCTCCACTGGTCCTCGCGGTTGGCGGCGTCGACCTGGTCACCGCCCGAGACGAGTATCTCGGCCTTCGGGTTGGCGTTGACGGCGACGTTCATCGTGTCCTGCCAGCCCGCTTGGTCCTTCGCGATGTCGCCCGACGAGCCGATCTGCGGGTCGCCGAAGAACAGGAAGTCGTAGTCCCCGTCGAACGACTGCGTCGAGAAGGCGGCGGTCGGCGACCAGTTGGCGTCCGAGCCGACACGGTACGAATACGCGGTGTTCTCGGCGAGACCCGTGATCGTCGCGTGGCGGTTGTAGCCGCCGCTGCCGGCGATGTTGGCGGTACCGGATGCCGAGAAGGTCGTGGCCGACGCCGGGAACCGGCCGTTCACCAGCGACGAGGTCGGCGCGACCTGCACCGACTGCGCGGTGTCGGCCGAGGAGTACCAGGTGACGATGCGCTGCGCTTCGTCGGCCCCGACGCCCAGGATGACGCCGGAGAGCGTCGCCGTGGTGTCGGCGAGGGCGGCCGGTGCCGTCGTCGCGCCCGAGAGCACGAGCGAGACGCCGACGGCGGCCGTTGCGATCCACGCGGCGCGGCGACGCGTGCGCGTCCCGTGCAACGTCGATGCGGAAAGGAGCATGATGATCCGTTTCTCTCTGTGGGGACCCGCGATCGGGCGGGTGTTCCCACGCTCCGCCCGCTCGGTGACGAGCGCGTGAATGGCGGACGCAGCACAGCCATCGAGTCGAGCAACGCCCATCACTCGACGCCGAGGATGCGTTGGACGAACCACACGAGACCGGCGACGGTGACGACCACCGCGAGAAGGCCGCTCGCCCACATCCCGACGCGGGGGAACCGCCGGCGCAGCAGCACGAGCACCGGGAAGACGACGACGATGAGGCCGATCTGCACCGCCTCGATGCCGATGTTGAACACCAGCAGCGACCACAGCAGCGTCCACGACCACGGTTCGTCGATCCCGAGCGCCGACGCGAAGCCGAGTCCGTGCACGAGTCCGAACAGGAAGACCACGCCGACGCGCAGCCACCCCGCGCGATCGAGACGCAGGAAGCCGTGGGCGCGCGACAGATCCTGATCGACCTCACCCCGGCGCCAGAGGCGCCAGAGGTGCCAGGCGCCGACCACCGCGATCGACAGGGCGATCGTGGGTTCCACGATCGCAGGAGGAGCGGCGACGACGCCCGTCGCCGCGAGGATGAACGTGACCGAGTGCGCCACGGTGAAGGTGGTGGCGGCGACGACCACCTCGCGCAGACGTCGTGACCCGACGATGAGCGCGAGCAGGAACAGGATGTGGTCGATCCCCGTCAGCAGATGCTCGGCGCCGAGGCGGAAGAACTCCCAGAAGCGCTCGAGCGGCGACTGCGCCGTCGAGAACGACGGATGCTCGGCATCCAGCACCGTGCTGCCCTCGTGCAGGTCGAGCGCGTAGGTGAGGATCGTCTTCGTGTCGGTGACGAAGCCCTCGTCGTCGGGGAAGAGCGACGAGACGACCTCGTGCCCGTTCTCGGACGGCGGGCAGGCGTAGTCGACCTCGAGCACGGCGTAGGGCACGCCCTCCTGCTGCGTCATGGCGATGTCGTCGGCAATGGTCGGGGTGCACGCCGCCGCTCCGGCGACGCGGAACCTCCCGGCCACGTACGACGACACGTCATCGCGGTGCGCCTGGAGGGCGGCGACCTGCGCGTCGGCATCCCGGGCGTCGAAGGCGTCGGTCCCGGCCCGGAACAGGGCGTCGTCCTTCGCGGCATCGGCCGCGGACACGACGAGCAGGTCGTACTCGACCTGCAGCTGGGCGTGCACGACGCCCGGTCCCCCGCTCGACAGGTCGGCGTAGACCACCGACCGGATGCCGTGCGCCGACGCCGGAGCAGCGATGGCGAGGAGGGCGACGGCGGTCGCTGCGACGAACAGGGGGCGGAGCACGCGGCGGATCGTTTCTGACATGGGGTCCCTTCCGTCGCCGAGGGTGTCCCGCCGGTGTGAACGGTCGGACGCGGCGGGGCGAACGGAAACGGAACGTGCGCCCGGTGTTCGCCCGCGGGTCACCCGCGTCGCGCAGGGTGACACCGTGAAGCGAAGGATGACGGCCGCGGCGGCGCTCGTGCTGCTGGCGATATTGACCGGCTGCAGCTCGGAGCCCGGGTGGAGCGAGATGCGAGCGGCACCCGCGCCGATCGGCACTCCCGCGGAGGGCTTCTTCCCCCTCACCCCTCCGGCGCCCGAATCGACGCTGAACCCCGAGCCCGGGTCGTGGGGCGGCGTGCGCGCGCCCGCGGGGTACCGCGTCGTTCTGCTGACCGTCGGCGACGACGCCCCCACCGCCGTCCTGGTCGACGCGGTGAGGGAGTGGGCCGACGAGACCCGCGCCGACCTGGAGATCGTGCATGCCGACGACGACATGATCGACGGGGCGGTGGCGGCCATGCGGATGAACCCCGATCTCATCATCAGCGCGGGCGATGCCCTGGTCGACCCGCTGGCCACGGTGACGGCGAACCATCTCGACCGGCAGTTCCTCATCGTCGGCGCGGAGCTCGCCGAACCCACCGAGAACGTCACCGCGGCCGACTGGACCGGAGCCGCCTATCGCGGCGAAGGCCTGGGCACGGCGGCGGCCTACGATCCCGCGTCGTTCACCCCGGAGCGCGCGGCCGCGGCGGTGCGCGCTGGGGTGGCGTCGGTGCTCACGGGGCAGCGCGGCATCGTGCTCTGGATGCAGTGACGGCCCGGGCGCTCCCCCGCACGAGACGCGGGTAGGGCGCGAGGCGCGGGCGCGGCTAGGGCGCGAGGCGGCGGCGCGACGCCCGGGGGCGAGGCCCCGGCGCGAGGCTCGGGCGGCGCGCAGCTCCCGCTCGACACCTCAGCGCGCGCGACGACGCGAACGGGAGATCAGGATGCCGGCGGCCAGCGCCCCGGAGCCGATGACGGCCGCGGCGGCGAGACCCGCGGCATCCCATCCGGTCTCGGGAAGGGACCCGTCGGGCGTCGCGGAAGGCGACGGGCGCCCGGGAGGAGGCGAGGTCGGCGCATCGGTCGGCCCGCCCGTCGGTGTCGCGCGGGCGGCGTCGGGGACCTCGACGACGATGATCTGGGAGTCCCCCGGCGCACCGCCCTCGGGGGCCGGGGTGGGCGCGCCGGCGCCGGCGAGGGTCAGCGCGATCGCGAACGTGACGACCATGATGGTGTCCTTTCCGTCTGTCACGGTGGCGGGTCGACGTGGACGCCGGTCCCTTCCCGACCGACCGGCCGGAGAACGCCGGGCGAAAAGGGTTCCAAGCGGCAGGGTGGTCGGACCACAACCGGTCCCTTAGCGCAGCAGCAAGAATGCGTCTTCTTTCATTCATAACGGTCGCAAAAATGCGCGCGGACGCCCCTAGCGTCATCGCATGGTCCCCCCTTTCGACGCGACGGCCGCGCCCTCCGCCGCGATGACACCGCCCGCGACTTCACCCGGCGAGCGCACCGAGCCCGGCCTCGTCGCCGGCACGCGCGCCGTGTTCTTCGTGTCGGACAGCACGGGTATCACCGCCGAGACGCTCGGCAGCGCCCTGCTCGCGAACTTCCCGGGGGCGCGCTTCGAGAGGCACACCATCCCCTTCCTCGGCAGCGTCACCGCCGTCGACGCGGTCGTCGCGCGGCTCGCCCGTTCCGCGGCCCAGGGGACGGGCGATGCGCCGATCGTCTTCGCGACGGTGAAGGATGCCGGCATCCGGGGACGTCTCGCCGACGCGGGCGCCGTGGTCATCGACCTGCTGGCCGGGCACCTCACCGAGCTCGAGGCGGAGCTCGGTGCGACCGCCGAGACCCGCGCGGGGCAGTATCACGGCCTGGGAGATCTGGAGCAGTACTTCCGCCGCATGCGGGCCGTGGAGTTCGCGATCGAGCACGACGACGGACAGAGCGGGCGCGACCTCGCGAGCGCCGACGTGATCATCGTCGCCCCCTCGCGGTGCGGGAAGACCCCCACCACGATGTACCTCGCCCTGCACTACGGGCTGCTCGTGGCGAACTACCCGCTCACCGACGACGACTTCCCGACCGACGGGCTGCCCCGCATCGTCGCGCCTCACGCCGAGCGCTGCTTCGGGCTGACCACGACCGCCCTGCGTCTCAGTCAGGTGCGGCACGAACGCCGCCCGCACTCGACCTACGCCAGCCTCGCCCAGTGCACCCTCGAGATCCGCCGGGCCGAAGACCTCTACCGCCGCACCCACATCCCGTTCCTCAGCTCCGCGACCCGGAGCGTCGAGGAGATGTCCGCCGTGATCCTGCAGTCCATGAACCTGCGGGACCGACCCCGAGAAAGGCCCACCCCATGACCAACATCCTGCGCTTCGACGAGATCGGCATGAGCGACCTCGCCCAGGTCGGCGGCAAGAACGCCTCGCTCGGCGAGATGGTGTCGCACCTGGCATCCGCCGGCATCCGTGTTCCCCCGGGGTTCGCGACCACCTCCGACGCCTTCGCACGGTTCCTCGCGGAGGGCGGGCTCGACGCCCGCATCCGCGCCGCCGTCGAGGGCATCGACGTCGACGATGTAGCAGCCCTCGCCCAACTCGGCGCCCGCGTGCGCGCGTGGATCGAGGAGCAGCCCTTCCCCGACGACCTCGACGCCGACATCCGCGCCGCCTACGCCGCTCTCGTCGCGAACGAGACCGACCCGGATGCCGTGACCTGGGCGGTCCGCTCCAGCGCCACCGCGGAGGATCTGCCCGACGCGTCGTTCGCGGGGCAGCAGGAGACCTTCCTCAACATCGGCGGGATCGAGAACATCCTCCAGGCGATCCGCCGGGTCTACGCCTCGCTCTACAACGACCGCGCGATCGCGTACCGCGCGCACCACGGCTTCGACCACCACGAGGTCGCCCTCTCGGCCGGGGTGCAGCGCATGGTGCGCTCCGATGTCGGCGCCTCGGGCGTGATGTTCACCCTCGACACCGAATCGGGCTTCGACGACGCGGTCTTCGTGACCAGCTCCTACGGCCTCGGCGAAGCGGTCGTGCAGGGCGCGGTGAACCCCGACGAGTTCTACGTCTACAAGCCGGGCCTGGCCGCCGGCCGCCCCGCGATCCTCAAGCGCAGCGTGGGGGAGAAGGCGATCGCGATGCGGTACTCCGACGGACAGCACGTCGACGGCAGCACGGCCTTCGTCGAGGTGGATGCCGATGACCGCACGCGCTTCTCGATCACCGACGCGGAGGTCGAGGAGCTCGGCCGCATCGCCCTCGTCATCGAGGAGCACTACGGCCGCCCGATGGACATCGAGTGGGGCAAGGACGGAATCGACGGACAGGTGTACGTGCTGCAGGCCCGACCGGAGACTGTGGTGTCGCGGCGGTCGGCGAACGTCCTGAGCCGTTTCGTGCTGGCCGAGCGCAGCGCGGTGCTCGTCGAGGGTCGCGCGATCGGCCAGCGCATCGGCGCAGGCCGCGTGCGTGTGCTCAGCTCGATCGATCAGATGGCCGACTTCGCGCACGGCGACGTGCTCGTGGCCGACATGACCGACCCGGACTGGGAGCCGATCATGAAGCGCGCCTCGGCGATCGTCACCGACCGCGGCGGACGCACCTGCCACGCGGCGATCATCGCGCGCGAGCTCGGCATTCCCGCCGTCGTCGGCACGGGCGTCGCCACGCACGCGCTGACGGACGGCCAGGAGGTCACCGTCTCGTGCGCCGAGGGCGACGACGGCCTCGTGTACGACGGCATCCTGGACTTCGCCGAGGAGCAGACCGAGCTCGACCGGATGCCGGCCGCCCCCGTGAAGATGATGATGAACGTCGGCACCCCCGACCAGGCCTTCGCGTTCTCGCGGCTGCCGCACGCGGGCGTCGGGCTCGCGCGGCTCGAGTTCATCATCAACCGTCAGATCGGGATCCACCCGCGGGCGCTGCTCGAGCTCGACCGCCTCGACGGGGCCCTCGCCGACGAGATCCGCGCGCGCATCGCGGCCTACCCCTCGCCCGAGGAGTACTTCATCCGGCGGGTCGCCGAGGGCGTCTCGATGATCGCCGCGGCCTTCGCTCCCGAACCCGTGATCGTGCGTCTGTCGGACTTCAAGTCGAACGAGTACGCCAACCTGCTCGGCGGCACGCTGTACGAACCCGACGAGGAGAACCCCATGCTCGGCTACCGCGGGGCGGCGCGGTACGTCTCGCCGGAGTTCCGGGCGTGCTTCGACATGGAGTGCGAGGCGCTGCGACGCGTGCGCGACGAGATGGGCCTGACCAACGTGCAGATCATGGTGCCCTTCGTCCGCACGGTCGGCGAAGCGAAGGCCGTCGTCGACCTCCTCGCGCAGAACGGTCTGCGCCGCGGCGAGAACGGCCTGAAGGTCGTCATGATGTGCGAGCTGCCGGCCAACGCGATCCTCGCGGAGCGCTTCCTCGAGCACTTCGACGGCTTCTCGATCGGCTCGAACGACATGACCCAGCTGACCCTGGGCCTCGACCGCGACTCGGCGCTCATGGCATCCGCCTTCGACGAGCGCGACCCGGCGGTGCTGCACCTGCTGGGACTGGCGATCGACGCGTGTCGGCGGCAGGGCAAGTACGTCGGCATCTGCGGGCAGGGACCGAGCGACCACCCCGACTTCGCGCAGTGGCTCGTGGCGCGCGGCATCCAGTCGCTGTCGCTGAACCCCGACACGGTCGTCGAGACGTGGCTCGCCCTCGCGGCGAACGAGCGGCCCAAGGCCGAGATCCTGGCGCAGGCGCACCTGTCGCGATTGTGAGGGAGGCGGGCCGGGGCGCGTGGAGCGTCCCGGCCCGGAGAATCGTCCGCTCGGACGACGGGGATACCTCCCCCGGCCGACGACGCGCGGGGCGCCGCTCGCTGTGATGGAGGCATGACTTCTTCTGCTGTGCTCACCGCCCACGGGCTCGTCAAGAGCTACGGAGACCTGCGTGCCCTCGACGACGTCTCGCTGACCATCCACGCCGGTGAGTCCGTCGCCGTGATGGGTCCGTCGGGATCGGGCAAGACGACGCTGTTGCACTGTCTCGCGTCGGTCATCGCCCCCGACTCCGGCTCGATCGTGCTGTCCGCCCCCGGCGCGGCTTCGCGCGAGCTGGTCGGGCTGTCGGAGGGCGAGCGCGCCCGCGTGCGCCGCGAGGCCCTGGGCTTCGTATTCCAGCAGCACCTGCTGCTGCCCGAACTGACCGCGGTCGAGAACGCGGCCCTGCCGCTGCTGCTGACGGGCACGAAACGACAGGATGCCGAACGACACGCCGCCGTGTGGCTGGCCGCGCTCGGACTGGCCGGGCTCGAGGAGCGCCGTATCGGCCAGCTGTCGGGCGGTCAGGCGCAGCGCGTCGCGATCGCCCGCGCCCAGGTGACGGGAGCGCCGGTCGTCTTCGCCGACGAACCGACCGGGGCTCTCGACTCGGCGACCTCGGCCGAGGTTCTCGACGCCCTGCTGCACGCCACGACGGGTCAGGGGCGCACGCTCGTCGTCGTCACGCACGACGCCGACGTCGCCCGCCGGTGCTCGCGCACGGTGCGGGTGAGCGACGGGCGCGTCGTCAGCGACACCGGCGCGGTCGCGTCGGCCGGGGGCGCGCGATGAGCGTCGTCCTGCCCCTGGCGCGGCAGCTCACGCGTCCCGCGCGGCAGGGTCGAGCCGCCGTCGCGCTGCCGATCGTCGCGTTCGCCGTCACGACCTCACTGCTGCTCGTGGTCGCCGGAGGAGCGCGGATGTTCCTCGTCGACCCGCGCACCGCGGACGGGAACGGCCTCTACGGCATCCTCGCGGTGCTCGCCCTGCTGCTGCTCGCCGTACCGCTCGTCACGCTCGGCGCCGCGGCCGCCCGCCTCACGAGCCGGCGCCGCAACGACCGCCTCGCGACCCTGCGGCTGCTGGGCGCGAGCACGCGCGAGCTGTGGGCGCTCACCGTGCTCGAGGCGACGGCCGTGGCCGCCGTCGGCGCCGTCGCCGGGGTCGCGATCTATGCGGCGCTCCTTCCGCTCGTGGGGCTCCTGCCGTTCTTCGGCGCTCCCGTCGGCGTCGCCGCCGTGGCGATCGACCCACTGCTCGGCCTCGGTGTGCTCGGCGGTGTCATCGTGGTCGGCGCGGCGAGCGCTGCCGCGAGCCTGCGCCGGGTCGCCGTCACCCCGCTCGGGGTGCGGACCCGCAGCGCCGCTCCCCCGTCGCGCACGGCCGCCCTGGTGGTCGGTGGGGTGCTGATCGTCGCCGTCGTGCTGCTGGTGTCGAACTTCTCGGTCGTCGCGCAGCTGCTCGGCCCGGCTGTGGGGATCGCCCTGCTGCTGGGCGTCTTCGCGGGCGCGCTCGCCCTGCTCAATCTCATCGGCGCGCCGATCGTCGCCGCGCGGGGACGATCGCTGGCGCGTCGCGCGCGCACCGCGTCCGAGCTCATCGCGGGGCGGGAGCTCGCCGCGCACGCGGGCCCGGCCTGGCGGCGCGTGTCGGGGATGGCCATCGTCGCCTTCATCGCGGTCGTGGCCGGGTGCGGACTGTCGATCGTCGACGTCGCGGGCGACGCCGGACCGACGACCCTGATGACCGACATCCGCACGGGAGTGCTGGTCACGCTCGGCATCGCGTTCCTCCTGCTCGCCTGCGCCGTGGGGGTGACGCAGGCGGCGTCGGTGCTCGAGGAGCGGGAGCTGATCGTCGGGCTCGATCGTCTCGGCATCCCGGATGCCGAGCTGCGGCGCGCACGTCGACTCACGGTCATGGTGCCGTTGCGGTGGGCCGCGGGAGGCGGTGCCGCGCTCGGGCTGATGATGGCGTTCCCGATCGTGGGGATCAGCCTGATCGTCGCGCCCCTGTCGGTGCTGACCATCGTCGCGACCTTCGCCGGCGGCTTCGCGCTGGTGCGCGCGGCGCTGGCCTCGACCCGGCCGATCGTCGACGGCATCCGCCGCGAGACGGTCTGAGCCCGAAGACCCCCGCCCGCCGCACACGCGAGCGGGCGGGCGAGGCCGCGGACCGGGAGGGTATGTTGGGGGCTCCTCCCGGCCCGCGGGTCTCATCGAACGCCGACGCCCTTCCGGCGTTCGGCGCGGGTCACGGGTGCGGCGATCTTCTCGGGCGCGTCTGTGGTCTGCGCGGCCGCGGCTTCGGCATCCGTCACCTTCGGCTTGCGGGGCCACCAGAACCGGTCGCCGGCGATGAACGCCATGGCCGGCACGATGACCGTGCGTACGAGCAGCGTGTCGATCAGCACGCCGATGCAGACGATGATGCCGATCTGCGTGAGCGTGATGAGCGGCAGCACGCCCAGCACCGCGAACACCGCGGCGAGCAGGATGCCGGCGCTCGTGATCACCGCGCCGGTCGCGGCGAGCGCGCGGATCATGCCCTGCGTGGTGCCGAGCGTGCGGCTCTCCTCCTGCGCGCGGGTGACGAGGAAGATGCTGTAGTCGACGCCGAGGGCGACCAGGAACAGGAAGCTGAACAGCAGCACGTTCGTGTCGATCGCGGGGAAGCCGAACAGCGGCGTCTGGAACAGCCACCACGCCGCCCCCACCGCCGAGAAGAAGCTCGCGACGACGGCCAGCAGTAGCAGGATCGGGGCGAGGAGCGCGCGCAGCAGGATCACCAGCACGATGAACACCAGCACGAGGATCAGCGGGATGATCAGGTCTTGATCGCGCTGCTGGGCGCCGGCGACATCGAGGGCCTGGGCGTCGAGTCCGCCGACGAGCGCCTGCCCCGAGCCGACGCCGTCGAGGTCGGCGCGCAGACGTTCGATCGTCGCGAAGGCCTCGGGCGTCTCGGCGGACGACGACAGCGTGACGTCCACGCGAGCCCAGTCGCCGTTCTCCTCCGCCAAGCGAACGGAGTCGACGCCGTCGATCCCTCCCGCCGCCTCGACGACGGCGTCGACGTCCGCCACCGGGACGACCACGGTCGCGGGAGAGGTGGCCCCGGCCGAGAACGCCTCGGCGAGCACCTCTTGACCCGTCACGGCGTCGGGCTTCTGCAGGAATCGGTCGTTCTGCGACAGCCCCGTCTGCACGAAGAACAGGCCGCTCGCGAGCGCTCCGAGCACGACCGCCCCGCTCAGGGCGACCACGACCGGACGACGCGAGACACCGCGGCCGAGCTTTCCCCACGGGCTGCGCGAGATGGCATCCGGCGAGCCGAAGCGGGGGATGTAGGGCCAGAACAGCCACCGCCCGAACAGCACGAGAGCGGCCGGCAGCACGAGCAGCGCGAACGCCATCGCCACCACGATGCCCACCGCGCACGCGAGACCGAGCGCGCGGTTGCCCGACAGCTCGCCGAGCAACAGGGTCGCCAGCGCCAGGGCCACCGTCGAGCCGCTCGCGATGATGGCGGGCCCGGCTCCCCGCACCGCGCGGCGCATAGCCTCGCGTCGGTCTTCGGCCAGGCGCAGCTCGTCGCGATAGCGCGCGATGAGTAGCAGGGCGTAGTTGGTGCCCGCACCGAACACGAGCACCGACAGGATGCCGGTGATCGACGCGTCGAGCTGCACCCCCACCGCGGCCGCGACGCGGCGCGCGACGATACCGGCCGACGCGTCGGCGGTGCCGATGACGATGAGCGGAACGAGCCAGAGCCACGGGCTGCGGTAGGTGATGAGCAGCAGCACGGCGACGACGATGACGGTGGTCAGCAGGAGGGTGAAGTCGGCGCCGTCGAACACGGCGGCGATGTCGACCTCGAAGCCCTCGGGGCCGGTGAGGTACGTGCGCACCCCGTCGAGGCCGTCGGCGGCGAGCGTGCGGATCTCAGCGGCGCGCTCGGCCTGGGCCTCGACGTCGGCCTCGGGAGCGAGGGGCACGACCAGCAGGGCGACGGTACCGTCTTCCGACACCTGCGGCGGCGGGATGAAACCCTCGGGCGTCAGGTCGACGAGGTCTCCGAACGCCTTCTGCTGGATGGCGGCGACCGTCTCGGCGGGGAGAGCATCGCCGTCGTCGGAGGCGAACACGACCAGCGCCGAGGTGGTGTCGGCATCGGGGAAGGTGTCGAGCACCTTCTGCACCTGCACGGACTCGGCCGTGTCGGGCAGACCCGTGGCCGGTGCCGTGTCGCTCGTCGCGCCCGAGCCGAGGGCGAACAGCGCCGCGACGCCCGCAAACGCCACGACGAGCACGATCCACGACGTGCGGGCCGAGGTGAGGAAACGGAGGAAGCCGGTCATGGGGGGCCTTCGCTAGATTTTGGAGTATCTCGATTATCGAGATACGAGAAAGGTAGCCCAATCACGCGTAGAGTGCCAGTCATGGAAGAGCCGAACCCTTCCTCCCCACCCCCCGTCGTCGGCGGCGTCGCCGTGCCGCCCACGCGGCGCCCGACCGCGCTCGTGCGCGACCTCTTCACCGCCGGATCGCTCTTCGAGAAAGCGCTGCAGCGTGAACTCGCCGTCAATCCGACGGGCCTGGATGCCATGGGCCACCTCGTCATGTCGGGCCCCCTCTCTCCGGGGGAGCTCTCGCGACGCCTCGACCTCACGACGGCCGCCACCACCGCCGCGATCGACCGCCTCGTCGACCTCGGACACGTCACGCGCACCCCGCACCCCACCGACCGCCGGAGCGTCCTCGTGGTGCCCACCGACACCTCGATGGCCCGCGCGATGGGGCACCTGATGCCGATGATCGCGAGCGTCGACGCCGTGCTCGACGAGTTCAGCGACGAGGAGCAGGACGTCATCACCCGCTACCTCGAGCGCGTGATCGCCTCGTACGGCATCCCCGACGCCGAAGCGATCCCGTCGATGGCGGTCCCGCGCTCGACGCACTGACCCGAGCCGCGCGCCTCCCGCCGCCGCGCGCCCGCGCGTTTTGGTCGCCGCCCGCCGCGCGTGCGTCGCCGCCCGCCGCGGGCGCTTCTGCCGCGCCGGCAACGAGCCCCAACATCCCGCCGAGTGTCCACGACACCCGGACGGGATTCTCCGGCGCCCGGGTTTGGTGGACACTCGCTGCGCCCGCGCGGCCGCGGCCGCGCCGGTTCGACGCCCGGCCCCACAGAGGAACCCCCGGCGCGACTGCTACCGTGCGGGAGTGCTTCCGGATGCCCCCGCCCCACGCCGTATCCGCGTCTCGGCCGCGGTGATCACCGACGCCGACGGTCGCCTGCTCGTCGTGCGCAAGGCCGGCACGACCGCATTCATGCAGCCCGGCGGCAAGCCCGAGCCGGGCGAGCACCCGGCCGAGACGCTCGCGCGCGAGCTCGCCGAGGAGATCGGCGTGCGCGTCGCCCCCGACGCCCTCGAGCCGCTCGGAGAGTTCAGCGCCTCCGCGGCCAACGAGCCCGGCTTCGAGGTGGTCGCCGACGTGTTCCGCGTCGACATCGGCTCCCAGCAGCCGACCCCGGATGCCGAGATCGCCGAGCTCCGCTGGGTCACCGCCGCGACGGCATCCGGGATCGAGATCGCCCCGCTTGCGCGGGAGTACTTCCTGCCGGCCTGACGCCGCGGGCGTACCGGTCCCGTCGACAGGCCCAGGGTCCTCACGCCGCGGCGATCGCCCGGCGACTCACCAGCTGCTCTTGCGGTAGTCCTTCAAGAAGATGCCGAACAGGTCTTCGCCGGCCTCGCCGCGCACGATCGGGTCGTACACGCGCGCCGCGCCGTCGACGAGGTCGAGCGGGGCGTGGAAGCCCTCCTCGGCCAGGCGCACCTTGGTGAAGTGCGGGCGCTCGTCGGTGATCCAGCCGGTGTCGACCGCGGTCATCAGGATGCGGTCGTTCTCGAACATCTCGCGGGCGCTCGTACGCGTGAGCATGTTCAGCGCGGCCTTGGCCATGTTCGTGTGCGGGTGGCCGGGGCCCTTGTAGCCGCGGCCGAACACGCCCTCCATCGCCGAGACGTTGACGATGTATTTGCGGTCGAACGTGGATGCCGCCATCGCGGGCCGCAGGCGACTGACCAGCAGGAACGGCGCGGTCATGTTCGCCAGCTGCACCTCGAGCATCTCGAGGGGCTCGACCTGGTCGACGTGCTGCGTCCAGCTGTTGATGCGGTCCTCGTCGGGGATGAGGCCGCCCGCGTCGATCGCCGTCCCGGTCATCAGCCGCTCGAGCGACGACGAGCCCGCCGCCATCGCCTCGGCGGTCAGCTCGTCGGCCGTGCGGGCGGCAGAGGCGAGGATCGGATGCGCCGACACCGACTGCGCGAGCGCGAGCGGGTGGGCGTCGTTCGTGTGGCCGAAGGTGACGAGCTCGGGCAGCGGTCCGTCGGGGAGCGGTGCCAGTTCGGCATCCACCAGGGGTTTGTAGGCTCCCGGCGAGCGCCGCACGGTTTGAGCCGCGTTGTTGATGAGGATGTCGAGCGGACCATCGGATGCCACCGACTCGGCGAGCCCGATCACCTGCGCCGGGTCGCGCAGGTCGATGCCGACCACCTTGAGGCGGTGCAGCCAGTCCGCACTGTCGGGCAGCGACGAGAACCGGCGCACCGCATCGCGCGGGAAGCGCGTGGTGATGGTCGTGTGCGCGCCGTCGCGCAGCAGGCGCAGGGCGATGTACATGCCGATCTTGGCGCGGCCGCCGGTCAGCAGCGCCCGGCGCCCGGTGAGGTCGGTGCGGGCGTCGCGCTTCTCGTGGCTCATCGACGCGCAGTCGGGGCAGAGCTGGTGATAGAACGCGTCGACGAGGGTGTAGTCCTCTTTGCAGATGTAGCAGGCGCGCGCCTTGATCAGCTCGCCCGCGAACGGCATCTCGGTGCGGGCCTGCAGCGGGATGCCACGGGTCTCGTCGTCGATGCGATCGGGAGCGCCGGTGGCGGTGGCGGCCACGACCGCGCGGTCGGCGTCGGCGATGCGCTGGCGCTTCTCCTTGCGCGACTGCCGCTTGACGTCCTTGTAGAGCTTGCCGGTCTGACGGCGCAGGGCGATGTAGGCGGGGTCGTCGTGGTCGAGCGAGGAGGCGGCGTCGATGACGCGCAGCGCGATCTCGAGCTCGTACGGGTCGATGGTGGTCGACCGCGCGGCATCGCGGTCGGGGTCCAGCAGTGTTTCGGGCACGGGGCAGTGTATCGAGGCCTTGCTGAACGACCGGTGGGCCCGGGCGTGTCGCGGACCGGGCGCTGCGGGCCCGCGCGCGACCCCGCGCCTCGCGAGAACAGGCGATCGTGCGAGGACAGGACGGTCCGGCCCCGTTCCACCGCGATCCCCTGTCCGGGCGTGTGCACGCAGACGCGCTACAGCTTCCCCCCGTCGACCCACCGCGTGTGCGCCTTCAGCGCGTGCAGCACGGCGAGGCGCACGACGAAATACAGGGCCGCCCCGATGACGACGAGGCCGACGCCCCACACGAGCAGAAGGATGAGGGCGTGGGCTCCGAACATCCGGCGAGCCTAGCGAACGGACCCGACTCCGGCCACGCGGTTCCTGCGCGATCGGTCGTAGGTCAGCAGCCACCGCTGCGCGGGCACCTCGACCAGCTTGTGCATCACGAACGCCAGGGCGAGCGCGATCCCGAACGCGGCGAGCGCGAGCAGAACCGCACGGCGCCACGGCAGCTGCGGGTGCCCGTCGGGCCACGCAGACGACACCGACGCGATCACCAGCAGATGCACGAGGTAGAAGGCGAACGACACGCGCCCGAGTTCCTGCCAGAGCGGACGGGCGAGGAACGTCGACGAGCGGTGCGCATCGGCCGAGGCCAGCGAGGCCACGAGCAGCGCGAACGCCCCGACGGTCACCGCGAGACCGGGGTGCACGTCGGTGCCGGGCAGCGTCGGCGCCTCCGACAGGGCGTAGCCGACGACCGCGAGCGGCAGCACGAAGCGCACCCGAGGTGGCATCCACGCCCCGCGCTTCACGAGCAGCGCGAGGGTGACGCCGACGACGAACTCCGGCAGCCGCAGGAGGGGAGTGGATGCCGCCGACATCGGCACCGGCGAGAGCGCGGCGATCTGCGGGGCCAGCGCGACGAGCGCGAGTGCGATGCCGACGGTGATCGTCTGGGAACGGGCGGAGAGCCGCACGAGCGGGCGGATGACGAACGGGAAGCTGAGGTAGAAGAACGCCTCGCACACGAGCGACCAGCTGGCGGGGTTGCCGGCCTGCCACCAGTCGGGCACCCACCCGTTGATCAGCAGCACGTTCGCCGCGAGCGGGGCGGCGCCGTCGGTGCGGATCTCGGGCACGAGGGTCGCGGCGGCGACGAGCGCGAGACCGACGCCCACGAGGTGCAGCGGGTAGATGCGCGCGAAGCGGTGCCACCAGAACGAGCCCGCGCTCTGCTGCGGCTTGAAGCCCCAGGCCAGCACGAACCCCGAGAGGATGAAGAAGAGCGTGACGCCGGTCTTCCCGGCCTCGAAGACGAAGGCCCACACGTCGCCGGCTGTTCCGCCGAAGTACTCGACCGCCATGAGGTGGTGACCGAAGATGAGCATCGCGGTCGCCCAGCGAAGGCCCGTGAGCGAGGGAAGGTGGCGCGCCGCCGTCGGAGCTGCGGATGCCGACGGCACGGCCTGGACGCGAGGGGTCGCCATCGTGGTCATGCCGTCGCCTCCCGTCTCGTCGTCGTTCGTCCGGCGCGCGATACGGGCGCTCGTCGACGACGTCGTTGGGTCGACCTGAGCACGTGGAGTCGCGCAGACCGGGTGAGACGGTACTGGACCGGGTTGTGGAGATCCCTGAGAGGGGTGGGGGCTTGACGGAAAGTCTCGCGGCGGGTTTCCGCGGAACCACGGGACGAAATGGCCACCCTCCCCGGCGGGCGGGGGCCGATCGTTCGCCCGCGAGGACCGGCGCGCGCCCCCTCCCCCGGCATCCGATGCGGGCCGGCACCGCCTTCCCCGCCCCGCACCCGTCCCGGTAGCCTGGCGCTTCCATGACGATCGGGAGACACGGATGACGACAGGCTCCCTGCGGAACCTCCCACCCGAGACGCGCGTGCGGCGCGCACGGATCTTCGCGTACGTGGTGGGCGTTCTGTTCGTGGTCGGCGGCGCCGGCTTCCTCGCGATCAGCGGCGGATCCCCGCTCTTCCTCGTCGCCGCGGCGACGATGTTCGCCCTGGCGATCCTGATGATCGTCGCCGTCCACCGCGCCTCCCCCACGACGCGCGCGATCGCTCTCGCCGTGGCCGCGCTCGGCGTGGTCGTGGGCTTCGTCGTGGCGTTCGCGACGTCGTCGACCGACACCGGGTCACCGCTGGTGTCGATGATCGGTGTCGCGCCGGTCCTGCTGATCGGGGCGTTCCTCGTGCACCTGCTCTCGCGGGCCGTCGAGGTGCACCGGGGCTGACCCGGGTCAGTCCTCGTCGGGCAACGCCCGCTGCGCCACCACGCGCCGCGCCTCGACCACCGCTTCGGCGAACTCGGTGTCGGGGTCGTCCATGACGATCGCCGTCGCCCGCGCGTGGGCGCTCACGACGTCGTAGGGCGAGGCGGCCGCGCGCTCGACGGCGGCTTCGGCGCGGTACCCGATGGCCGCGAACGCGCGGCTCAGGCTCCGCTGGGTGTCGTGGTCGCCCCGGCCGAACTGGGTCGCGAGCTCGTCGGCGAGCGACTCGTGGGCGTCGTCGGGAACGAGCCCGGATGCCGTGCGCCACGCCGCCCGCGCCACCTCGGGATGCCGATCGCGCAGCACCACCGGCGTGATCACGGCGAACGCAGCGGGGTCGCCGATCTTCGACAGCGTGTGCAGGGCCTGGCTCCGCGCCTGCGGGACCTCGGATGCCACCTCGGGCAGCAGCTCCGCGACGGTCCGGGTCGCGTCGTGACGCGTGAGCGCCCACGTGAGCATGTCGCGCACGAAGAAGTCGGGCTCGACCGCGCACCGGGCAACGAGCTCCGCGATGTAGCTGTCGTCGGGCCGCGTCCCCGCGGCGAGCGCCGCTTGCAGGCGCGCCGAGGCGTCGGAGTGCGCGAGCGCCGCGCGCAGGCGGTCGGCGGGGGTGGTGTCGGTCATCGTGGTTCCAGGGTTTCACGCCCCGTGGCGGCGAGGGTCGTCAGACGGATGCCGTGACCGACCGGGATGCGCGCAACGGCGGCCTACCGGCATCCACTCGCTGCGTGCTCCGCGTGCCGCCCCGGTGATCTACTTCCGCCCCACCCGCCGCTCGACGAGCTTGCGCGCGACGTCCATGAAGCTCGGCGCGTACTTCGCCCACTCCTGGTCGAGCTTGCGCACGTCGATCTTGCCGGTGTGCAGCAGCTCGCAGATCTTGAGCCAGCTCTCGCCCGTCGCTGCCGTCAGCGCCGCGGCCACGGCCGCGTTCACGACGATCCCCGCGCCCGGGATGAGCTTGAGGAAGCTCGTCGCGAGCGCTCGCCCGGCCACCTGCACGCCGAACTGCGCGAGGGCCCCTGCCGAGAGCATCGTCTTGACCTCGAGGTCGTAGATGGCGGCGATGCGTCCCATCATCGTCAGCTGGATCGGCGCCAGCGTGACAGCATCCGACACAGGAAGCGGAACGGATGCCGCCCCCGCGGCCGCTGCGGACGCCGCGGCGATGATCGGCCGCGCCATCTCCCTCTTCCACGGGAGGTTGAGTCGCTGTGCGATGCGAAAGGCGTCCTTATCGCGGTCGGGGGCGAGTTCGAGGGTCTCCGTGACAAGGTCACCGAGGCCGTGCCCCTTCCCCTTCCCGTGCCGGTCGCGGGTCGAGGTGAGGATGACCTGCCGGTAGGGGATGCGCAGCCGCTCACCGGTGTTCGGATCGACCGGGTCGTTCAACCACTCGACGAACGCCTCGAGGTCTTTCGCGACACCCTGGTGCCCGGTGATCGGGTTCTTGATCCAGTCGACCTTCGTCAGCACGAGGATCACCGGCAGCCCGCGCGCGTCGAGCTCGCGGATCATCGCGATATCGGCGGGGGTGAGCCGGTCGTCGGCGGCCCGCACGCAGTACCAGACGACGGAGATCTGATGGTCGCCGGGGTGGGCGGCGATGGCATCCAGGTGGTTGCGCAGTTGCTGATCCGGCGGAACGGGCGAGCCGATCTCGAACCCCTCGACGTCCCAGATGCCGAGCGAGTCGTCGCTGTAGAAGTGCACGCCCCGCGTGACCGGGAGCCCCCGCCCGACCTTCGCCCAGTCGCGCCCGAACACCGCGTTGACCAGCGACGACTTGCCGACGCCCGACGCGCCGACGATCGCGAGGTTGAACCGGCCGTACCGCGACTTCGCCTCCGACGTCGCCTCGACGAAGGCCTTCTCGTCGAGCTGACGCGCGTCGGTGTTCTTCTTCGCCATGGTCTCGCCTCCCCGAACGTCGGCCTCAGGATGCCGCGACTCGCGCCGCGGGTGAGGTTGTGTCGAATCTACGGGGCGGGGCGATGCGGAACGCGTTTCGCCCGCCCCCTTGTGCTGTCGATGCTTGCGACCTTTAGCCTGGCGTTCAGTGGATCGATCACGCTTCGCCGGACTGCATGCGCCGCGGGTCGTAGTGCTGGTGTTCTTCGCGGCTCGGGCGGTCGAGATCGATGATGGCGACCCGAGGAAGCGGCACTTTTCCCTCGGCGGCCATCAGGTATTTGTAGGGGGTCACCCACGCGAAGCAATCGACCCGAGCATCCTTGAGGATGGCAACGAAATCCCTGTCGGCGAAATGAAAGTGAGGTCGACTCAGCCCATCTTTGGCGAACGCTCCCATTGATTCGAAATACGCTGTCGACTCGTCAAAAATAACGAATGCCAAATCGAACCCGGGTCGCTCCGCGCGATAGGCGTCGCGTTTTTCCGCATGGTTCCTGACGACCTTCGAGAAATGGTGCTTATACGCTCGAAAGCTATGGTCATCCGCAGTCGGAAGCCCCGTGTTCGCGATTACAGTGACAGAGGCGTCGGGCGCCAGGTCGGCAAACCCCGCGGCCTCGATCTCCCGGAGAATGGCGGACTCCTTCGCTCGAGTGGCGTCCTTGCCGCTTCTTCGAGGATGGTCATCTACCCGCATGACCTCAATTAGCAAGCGACCCTCGATGTCTTCAAAATCCGGACGCTCACGTGCTACGAGCGTCTTACCTCTCAGGGACGCGAGCAATCGATGGCCGACTTCCGTTTCCTGTGGGTAGAAGCAGACGCTCGGATTGTCTTGCTTCGCGACGAAATCAATGATCTCGCGCTCTTTCGTATAACTCAGATCCATGCTTCAGACCCCCCTGAGCGATCGATACACCCCGGCTTTACGTTTGTCGGGACGAGCCGCAGCTTCTTGTAACTTTATGGCTGCCGCCGCACCGCGCTCCACTCCCCCGCGGCATCCCGCACGAACACGATCCGGTCGTGCAGCCGCGACGGACGCCCCTGCCAGAACTCGATCTCCCGCGGCTCCACCCGATACCCGCCCCAGCGCGGCGGACGCGGCACCGGCTGGTCGTCGCCGAAGCGGGCCGACACCTCCGCCATCTGCTCCTCGAGAGCGGCACGGGATGCCACGGGCTCCGACTGGTGGCTCGCCCAGGCCGACAGCTGCGACCCGCGCGGGCGCGACGCGAAGTACGCGTCATCCCGCTCGGCGGGCAGAGGTGTGGCCGAGCCGAGCACGATCACCTGCCGCTGCAGCGCGTACCAGGGGAACAGGATCGACACCGCCGGGTTCCCCGCCAGCGCCTGCCCCTTCCGCGAATCCCGGTTCGTGAAGAACCACAGCGCACCGTCGTCGTCGACTCCGCGCAGCAGTACGGTCCGCGAAGTCGGCCGGTGCTCGGCATCCACTGTCGAGACGACCATCGCGTTCGGTTCGGGGAGGTCCGCGGCATCCGTGAGCCACCGCTGGAAGAGAGCGATAGGGGATGCCGTCAGCGCGGCGTCGTCGAGCTCGTCGAGCGTGTAGTCGAGGCGGTGGGCGAGGGGGTTCTCGATCATCGCGCGGTCCTCCGAAGCGTTGCTGGGGGCACCATCGTATGCGCGCGGAGTCCGGCCGCGGACCGATCTCCGCGCGGGACGATTCGCGCTCGGACGCGTGCGCGAGTCGTTCCGCAAGAGACGGCTGGGCGAGGTCGTCGGAATCAGAGCCCGGCGATCCCTGCCGACCGCACGACGAAGTACACGAGCGTCGCCACCACGGCCGCCACGAGCACCACCGCTGTCCAGAACATCGCGATGCGCAGGCGGCGGGTCTGGGCGGATTCGCCCGGACGGTTCCATGGCGCGCGCGCCATCACTGCTCTGCTCCAACTCGTGCGATCCCGGTCGACATCAGCATCCGTTCCCCCCGCGCTGCTCCATGGACGAAAGGCCACGCTAGCCAGCCCCACGTGTGGATGCCAGCACCTGGCGGCAGCCGACGTCAACCCACCGCTGCACAGATGTGCATCCCGTGGAATAGGTCGTCGCCGCGCTCCGTTACGTTCGCGTGGCCCTGTGACCCCCACGAAAGGACTCCCGTGAGCCTGTTCAGCCCCACCACCGTCGGCAGCATCGGCGTGCGCAACCGCGTGTCGCTCGCCCCCATGACCCGCCTGCGCGCGAGCGCTGACGGCGTTCCCGGACCGATCGTCGCGAAGTACTACGAGCAGCGCGCCGGCATCGGACTCCTCGTCACCGAGGGCGTGTTCCCGAGCGCCGAGTCGAAGGCGTACCCCGGCCAGCCCGGAATCGTCACCGACGAGCAGGCCGCCGGCTGGGCGAAGGTCGCGGATGCCGTGCACGCCGAAGGCGGAGTGGTGTTCATGCAGCTCATGAACGGCGGACGCGTCACCCACACCGACATCACCGGCACCGACCGCATCGTCGCCCCCTCGGCGATCGCGATCGAGGGCGACACCCGCCTGGCCGACGGCTCGAAGGTCGCCTACCCCGTGCCCCACGCCCTCGAAACCGAAGAGCTCGCCACCGTCCGCGACGAGTTCGTCAAGGCCGCCCGTCGGGCCGTGGATGCCGGCATCGACGGCGTCGAGCTGCACTCGGCCAACGGCTACCTGCTGCACGAGTTCCTCTCCCCCGCCTCCAACCAGCGCACCGACGGCTACGGCGGATCGCCCGAGGCCCGCGCCCGCTTCGTCATCGAGGTCGCCCGCGCCGTCGTCGCCGAGATCGGCGCCGACCGCGTCGGCATCCGCATCTCCCCCGCGCACAACATCCAGGACGTCTGGGAAAAGGACGACGCCGAAACCCGCGCCACCTACGAGGCCCTCATCGCCGGCCTCGCCCCCCTGGGACTCGCTTACCTCAGCGTGCTGCACGCCGATCCCGCGAGCGACCTCATCCAGGACCTCCGCCGCGCCTTCGGTGGCACCTTCATCGTCAACTCCGGCTTCTCAAAGATGACCACGCGCGACGAGGCCATCACCGCCGTCGACGAGGGCATCGCCGATCTGGTCGCCGTCGGCCGCCCCGCGATCGCCAACCCCGACCTGGTGACGCGCTGGGAGAACAACGCCGACGAGAACGAGGTCGACCAGGCCTCGGTCTACGGCCCCGACGAGCGCGGGTACACGGACTACCCGTTCCTTCAGGACTGATTGCAGGATGCCAGGGCCTCGCGCGATCTGATCGCGCGGGGCCCTTTCAATTCATCTCGTGCGCAGTAGGTATGTGTTCAGCAGTAGGGACAGGATCCGGCCGCCGGAATCTCCACAAAATGTTCGTTGCAGACAGTCGCTGGGCGAGACGTGGGTCTGATTTGCTGCACGGGGTTGCCCTGTACCTCGAACCCGAGCTCGACCAGTCGACCTGCTGCGCCGCCTTTGCCCCCGCTGATCTCTTTGCTGGACACGGAAACGCCGTGTTGACGCTCGTATGCCGCGGCGAAGATCGCCTTCGAGTCGTAGAGGGAGCCGTTGACGATGAGGAAGTACTCACGCGCTACGCCAAAGCCGAAGCGCTTGAGAAACGCATCACGACCGAGCCGATCGAATTCGGATACTGCCCAGTTCACGGCGGCTGTGTCGGTCAGGTCGGAGTAGGAAACCATGCCCTGAGTATGCCCCGAGCCACCGACATTCGTGATTTGCGTACAGCAATGGAGCCAGGGTCTTCCTCTGCAAGGAACCCTCAATCGAGCCTTTGGTATGCGAGCCAAAAGCTCGCATACCAAAGGCCACACGAGGTACATGGAGGTCCAACTTCCGCCACCGCCGGACACGTGTAAGAGTCGGCAGCATGGCACGACTTGACCGACAAAACGCTCTCGCCTCTGCGCTCCAGTTGCTCGACCTCACACCTGGTGGAGCAGTAGCAGCCCCCCGTCTACCAGGGCTTCCCGAGCCCGCCGCGTCGTGGGCCGTGGCGAACTACAAGCAGCTTGGTGGAGTGCTCGAAGCACCCACCCTTCGACCCTTGGGCTGGGATATTCAGACGACGAGTGGACTCATCGTCGAACTCGACGAAGAGCAGCACTTCAACAGGTATCGAGCAGAGACACTTCGAGCGGAGTGGAGTGCCCATTTGCCATGGCGAGCGGATTACCTGCGCCAGTGCGCCGACTATGAGCATGTTGCCCTAAAGCGTCACTCAGGGGGCGGCTTCTGGACGAACACGGGATCAGCCACGCAATTCGGTCCAGCCGGGCCCCGCGGAGTTCTCGATGGAGAAGGATCACCGCGCTGGAAGCAACGAGCCTTGTACGACTCGATGCGAGATTCCCTCGCAGCAACAGGAGCGGTGTCGCTCGCTCGACTGTCCGTACACGATCGACTCGGATCTATTCGCCTGGGCGACGCGCTCCGCGCCCCCGCTCTCCTCGACTTGCAGATGCTGCGCGACCTCCTCGTCAGGCGGACCGCGAACCCCTCATTCTCTGATTGATGTCAAAGCGTCTGCGCGGTCCAGTTCGCCCGCGGGTGGCATTGCCGACTACCCCTTCCCCGCTGGGAGTGAGACGAGCAAGGTGCCGAAGTCGAAGATGTCAACTAGCCATCGGCCCACAGGACCGACGCGCACGGCGCTCGAACCACCTGTGGCTGCACACAACTGCCAGTGACAGGAGCGCCGCGCGTGACCAGTTCGCGCGGCGCTCCCTATGCGACGGACCGGTAGCGCTGCACCGTCGCGCCCGATCGGAACTCACTTTGCTCGACCGGCTCGAGCTTCAGGTCGACCCCCTCAAGGAGGCGTGGACCGCGTCCGGCGACCACCGGGTGCACGACGAACGTGAACTCGTCAATGAGCCCATGCGCCGCGAGCGTCACCGGAAGCTTCACGCCGCCGAGTGAGATTCCCCTCCCCGGCTGCTCCTTGAGCCGCCGGACCGCCTCGACCACGTCGCCTCTGACCAGCTCAGCGTTCCAGTCGACGGCGTCCAGAGTCGCGGATAGCACGACCTTCCGCATCGGATCCATCACCTCCGCGAACGCCACCTCGCTGGCATCCATCCAGTCGGGCCACTCCCCCGAATCCGGTCGGCGCCACGCACCCTCCATCAGCTCGTACGTGACTCGCCCGTAGAGGAGGGTGTCGGAACGGCGGAGCTCGTCGGTCCAGAACGCCATGGACTCGGTGTCCGGCGGCAGGCCCGCCTCGTGTGAGCAGCAGCCGTCCAGGGTGACGTTGATCGCGTAACGCAGCGGCTGAGTCATGTCTGATCCTCTCAACGAGACGCGCTCCCTCGCACTTCTGCCTTCATCGTCTCCGCACCGACGACATCCGTCCACCGCTTCCCTGCTGAGATCCGCCACCTACTCAGGCGCAGCGATAACTTTCGCCAGCCGAGCCATCTCGGCCTCAAGATCGTCGAGGCCTCCGGCGAGGCTCACCGCATGCACGTGAACGTCGACTCGTGCCGAGGGAATGCGAATGATCTGAGAGACCACGTCGCCCGAAACGTAGATGAGGTGCGCGGTTCGCACGTTCAGAGCGAGCGCGTAAGCGACCATCTGGTAGACGTCACCGCTGGGCGGACCACCGCTCCCATCAGTGAGCACCTTGTACTTCGTGTCGGCCACGCTCGTCGGCACATGGGTTTCGACCACCATGTCCGGACGAATAGCAACCACGCGCTGCGTGTCCAGCCACCATCTTCTGTCCTGCGGGGTGACCCGCAGACCTTTCGGCTCGAGGAGGGCGCGCAAACGTTCAGCCACGAACGACTCGAACACGGTCGCCATATTTAGCAGGAATGTCCCGCCCCGCCGAACGCCTTCACGATGCGTCCATGAGACCGCCTCGAGGATCAGCCGGGCGAGCATGAGAGCGGGCCCGAGGTGCTCATTCAGTCTCGTGATCACGACAGTCGGCAGCGGCATTCCGCGCGGCACGAGACCCGTCTCCAAGAAGTCCATTCCAAGCTGCAAGCGAATCGACTCGACGCCGCGCGAGAGATCCACTGCTCGAAGCGCACGGATGGCGGTATGCAGGATGCGATTGGCTGGCACATCGTCACTGAAATGGTCGTAGTCGATCTCGAGAGGTAGTGGCAGCCCCGGACGGACGGCTAGTTGTCGCGACACATCCCACCGACCCCGCATGACCGAGGCGGACTCGTGCGTCTCTTCGTAACCCTTCACCAGACCTCGACGCGTGGCACGTTGCACCTCCAAAAGGAATGCGCGGGCGAGAGCCGCGGGGAAGGCTCGCTCCCCGTCGTGATCCACGAGGTGTTGTCCGACGCTAATGTGCCGACGCCCTGAGGACGCCATGTAGACGAGATTCTCGATGGGCGTTTTGGGCACGACGTGCAGCACCGTTTCACCCACCACCGCGGTGCCAACCCGCGTCACGTCCGAGACGCGCCAAAGTCCGGCCTGCGTTGTCGGGCTCACACGACAGAACCGCATCTCCTGCAGTTCCATCGCCTCGCCGAGCGTGAGCTCGACGAGGCTCTCACCCTTCTCGGTGATGAAGGCGCGCGGACGTGATTCGCTCACCTACCCGAGGACTCCTGGACGCCGCTTTCCTGCTCGGGTGGTTGCGCCACCGGGGGAGTGACCTTCTCAAGCAGAACCTCCAGCGAGAACGTCGCGTGTACATCGACAGCACTCCCGAGATGACGCTCCTCGAGCAACGGCATCAGGTTCTCCGTCCAAATCGCATCGAGGGCCTGCCGACTCAGATCTTCGGTGCGCAGCAGGTGACTGGGGCCGATGCGGTCCTCCCGGTCGCGAATGCGCGAATTGAGCTCGGCGAAAAGGGCGGAGATATCAACGGACTGCGGGTGCGCGGCCGTCCACCGATCCAGAATGCCGGCCACCGGCGGAACGTCTGGGTGGAGCTCGAAGAACGAGAAGCGCCGACGCATCGCCGAGTCCAGGAGCGCAATCGACCGATCGGCCGTGTTCATCGTGCCGATGATCACGACGTTCGGCGGAAGCGAGAACGTGTCTCCGCCATCCGTCCCCGATCCGGCGTAGAGCAAATCGATCGGTTCGTCCCGGTACTCGAGGAGGTAGTAGAGCTCGCCGAAGACTTTCGAAAGGTTCGCGCGATTGATCTCGTCAATCATCAGGACGTGCGTCACATCGGGATCACGCCGAGCTGCATCTGAGATGCGGCGCAGAGGCCCCTGCGTCAGTTCGAAAACCAGCTGACCGTCTTTCTCGCGCGGCCGGTAGCCGGCGAAGAAGTCTTCGTACGTGTATGAGGGATGGAACTGAATTCGTCGAGCCGCATCGGGTTTGGTGGTGAGCGCCTCCGTGATCGCCTTGGCGACGAAGGTCTTACCCGTTCCCGGCGGCCCGTAGAGGATAATTTGGCCCCGTCGATACAAGGCATCGATCACGCGAGCAATCCAACCCTCGTCGAGCTTGAGACGTTCGCTCAACGCTGCGGTGTCGATATCGGCTGGGCGGAAGCCGCGTGGGTCGACCTCCTCTACGACTGGTTCTACGGGGACCGGATCGATCACCGGGTCCGGCACATCCAGCCACTGCTCCCGCAGTGGCGTCCGATAGAAATCGATCGGCTTCTGTTTCTTCACCTGAAGTGCGATGGCGATGCGCTGGAGGTCCGCATCGGCGTCGGAGGAGAAGCTCCCCCCGATCTCGCCGATGAATGCTTCGCGAACGCGCCGGCGGTGATCAGCCGAAACAATGGGGCCAAAGAAGCCGGGATGGACGAGATAGAGCAACGACCACCGCTGGGTCGGGAAACCGTCGCCGTCGAGCCCCAAGACGAATTCCCGCCAGCGGAGCGGATCCGCCAGCGTCGATTCTTGTTCATCAGCGTCGAGCTCGACCCACGCTTTCGCCAGGTTGATGATGATCGTGACCGCGTGATTGACATTGGTGAGCATGCCGGATCCGGGGTGGAATGACCCACCGCCGAACGCCTCGTCGAAAAGCGTCGGGATCGACACCTTATGCTGCATGAGCGCGAGAACTGCCTCGACCTTGGCCGTCTTCTTGGCGTGGCCGATGGCCGTTGAAATGGGGAGAATTTGCAGCGCCACCACCTCCGCCATCAGCAATTTGACGTCGTCGCTCTCGTCAGCGAGCTGTAGCGCGACGTTCTCGACGAAGTTCTTGCCCTCGACCTTTTCGCTCGTCGTCCACACCGTGTGCAGGCGCTGAACCGTCTCCAGCGACCACACCTCGCGGCCCGGACTGAAGACGGATTCGCCGGCCTGCAGCGACCTTTCTACCCACACGCGCGCAGCCTCGAGCAGCTTGCGCTGAGCATTGTCGGTCGACACCCACGTCGTCGGGAGGGCCGCGGTGACCGCCGACTGCAACTCAATGCGCCCTGCCGCGTATCGTCGCGTCGCCTCCGCGTGCAACTCGTCGCCCGCGAACCCACGCAGCGCCTGTCTGCCGGCGTCAGTGATTGCCCACTGCCCCGACCCGTCGGGGTGCTTGCGCAGCCACCCGGCGGCAGCGAGATCCGCGCTGGACCACCGCCAATCGCTCTCCCCGCGGGGGCGGCCCTTTCGCACAAGCTCGGCCTCGTGATCTGAGAACGGAACGCGCTCCTGCGTTGCGGCCCACACCTCGGCGAGAGGCAGGAATTGCTCGCCGACGGTGTTCTCATCGAGGTACTCCAGTGACGCTCGAGCACGAGCCGCTCGTCGGACATTCTGATCTGCGGCCACGCTGCTCCCTTGCCTGAACGATGAACGATCCCATTCATCGTGGGCGGTATCCCCCGCCCCAGCCTTTCACGAGCCCGCCGTTTTGAGCGAGCATGGCGACTCAGCGCAGGATTGATCGCGCCCGCTTCGTCATCGAGGTCGCTCAGGCCATCGTCGCCGAGATCGGCGCCGACCGCGTCGGCATCCGCATCTCTCCCGCCCACAACATCCAGGACGTCTGGGAGAAGGACGACGCCGAAACCCGCACCTCCTACGGAGCCCTCATCGCCGGCCTCGCCCAGCTGGGCCTCGCCTACCTCCGCGTGCTGCAAGCCGATCCCGCCGGCGACCTCATCCAGGACCTGCGCCGCGCCCTCGGCGGCACCTTCATCGTCAACTCCGGCTTCTCGAAGATGACCACGCGTGACGAGGCCATCACCGCCGTCGACGAGAGCATCGCCGACCTGATCGCCGTCGGACGCCCCGCCATCGCCAACCCCGACCTGGTGACGCGCTGGGAGCAGGGCGCCGAGGAGAACGAGGTCGACCACGCCTCGGTCTACGGGCCGGATGAGCGCGAGTACACGGACTACCCGTTCCTTCAGGGCTGAGTTTCGGATGCCAGGGCCCCGCGGGATCTAATCGCGCGGGGCCCTGGCCTATGCGATAGGCCGGTAACGCTGGGCGACGGCCCCAGAGCGGAACTCCCGCCGCTCGATCAGTTCGAGCTGCAGATCGACGCCATCGAGCAGTCGCGGCCCGCGCCCCGCGACCACGGGATGCACGATGAACGTGTACTCGTCGATGAGCCCCTGCCCCGCCAGCAACGCGGGGAGCATTACCCCACCGAGCGAGATCCCCCTCCCCGGCTGCTCCTTCAGCCGCCGGACCGATTCGACGACGTCGCCCCGGACGAGTTCGGCGTCCCGGTCGACTGCGTCGAGGGTTCCGGATGCCAGGACCTTCCGCATCGGATCCATTGCTCCGGCGAACGCGACCTCACTGTCGTCCATTCAGTCGGGCCACTGCCCCCCTCAAAACGCCACTTTCAGGCAACGAGGCTTGTTGAGAATTTTGACCTAGGCGAATAGCGATCTGTACCCGCGTGCCGTGATTAGAGCCGGTGGCCACCTAGTCAGTTCGTAATTTGGTTGGTCGCCAGTTTCGGACGGACCACCTGATCACACCATTCGTGATCCGAGCGCCGTAAGGCTCGCACCCCATCGTCGACGGGCACCAGAAGCAGGTCGAGCCGTGCGGTGTCGACATTGTCCTCACCCCAGCGCACAGTCCTGAATGCCTCGTGAGGCGCCTGACCGCCGTCGAGCAGTGGCGCAGCGATTGCGGCCGGCAAAGGGCGCGATTGGTTGTGACGTTGCGCGAGCCTCGTCGCGTAGAAGAAGGTTTGAAAAATGTCTTCGCGGCTCAGGCGATGTTTGCCGCTGGGCTTTTCCCCTCCGGTCGCGTATACCGGTTTGAATTTGCTGTCGATAACACGCTTGGGGACCTCACCGTTGTACACAACAAGGTCCGGCCGAATGGAGCGGTAGGTACGCCCTAGACCGTCGACGAGCGCCTGGCCCTCCGAAGTCTGTCGAGTGACTTGCAAGCCGTGACGCTTGTACGCGAGTGCCGCGATGTCTTCGACAAGAGTCTCGAACAGCAGCGCGAGGTCGAAGGTTGGAGAATTAATGCCCACGTCCGCACGATCCGGCTCGAAGTTCAGGCCGAACAGGAGCGCTTGAGCTAAGGACAGCACAGGTCCGTACGCCTCGGTCAGACGGTTTAAACGGCTCATAGCTATGTCAAAGTCGTGTTTAGCTGGAACGACCGGCTCAGCCAGGGACCGCCACACAAACTCTTGCGTGCGCAGCTGGACCCCGCCGGAAAGCCACCGTTGCGCACCTGCGATGCCGGCGAGAACAAGCCGGTTCTCCAAGACGTCCGTGGTCTTCTCGTCGAACCGGGTCAAGACGGTCCCGTCCTTGGGTCGACCACCTTGTCGATGCCATAGCGGACGACCGCGTACGACTCCGAGGCGTTGGGTGCGTTGCGCGTAAGCCTGGGCAATGTGGGCGGCAGCGAGCTTTTCCGCCTCACGGCCCATCAATAATGCCAGCACCGTCATGATGCTGCGATGTCCTCGGTCGTGCCCGGTCGACGCGAGCTTGTAAGCGCTGTCCGCTAATTCGGGGAGTCCACTGCGTCGGAGCAGCAGATAAAGGAAGGCGGCTGTGCTGAACGGAGGCTCGATCCACAGTGCGAGCGAGGTTGTCCGAACCAGCCCCGCGTACCGTCCGCTGCGCGTGATAGACCATTTGTCCCCCGCAACCTTCACGCGAACCAACTTAGAGAGCGACGCTCGCTCCTTGTCGGTCAGCGACTCTAGTGGGTCCTCGGAGACGATGACCGGGTGTGCGCCGACGATCAACACAGGCACCGCGGCTGTCATGCGAGGGACGTCTTCGCCTCGGCCCCTGTGGGCTGCGCTTCCTCGTTCTCGTCCGTGAGGTCGTCACCAGGGCCCTTCTCCTCAACGGTTTCAGGCACCCAACCTCTGAGCACGTCAACGGTGAGGTCGGCAACCACCAATGCTCCGTTACTGTCGACGATGCCGGGAAGGACGGTTTGCATCCTCTCGGCGTCGCCGAAAAGGTACTCATCGATGAGCGGGTACACGTCGTACTGAATTCGGTCCAGCAGATCCTCCTCGGTTCCGTCCGCTGGAACCGCGAGCAAGGCTTGGCCCACAAGCCGATCGCGCGCGATTCCCACCCCACCCAAGCGTCCGTTGATTCCGGTGAGAAGGTCGGCGAGGTAAATTCCCGCGACCTGCTCAGCCCACCCGTCCGCTGTCGCGAAAGCTGTCGCATCGGGCGGGCAGTCGATGAAACGGAACCGTCGTCGCAGCGCAACGTCCAACAGACTCACACTCTTGTCCGCGGTGTTCATGGTGCCCAGAATGTGCAGGCCTTCGGGAATCGCCTGAGCGACGGTGGGTTGCTGAGCCGTGCGGAAGTTCACCTCACGCTTATCGCGTTCGATGTAGGTAATCATCTCACCAAACACCTTGGCGACGTCAGCACGGTTGATCTCATCGATGACAAGGAGAGTGGGTGTTTTCCGAGCGTGATTTGCAGCTTGCAGCAGCACGCCGGGCGTCAGTATGAACTGCCCGGGGTTTTTCAGGTCCGGACGGAAGCCTTCGATGAAGTCCTCGTAAGAATAGGCCGGGTGGAAGGTGACGTTGATGACACTGTCAGCACCGTGCTCAGCTTCCCACTCACCAGCGACCACCTGGGCCGCGTGGCTTTTGCCCGTTCCGGGAGGCCCAAAGAGAATGACGTTGTCCCCTCGCGCCAACAACCGTCGCGCTTCGGATGGCGGAGATTGATGCTCCAAGAGGGCCATCGCCACGCTGGTTACGTCCTGCGGTGTCGTCATTTTGTGCCCGCCCATTCCTCGATCACTTTGCCCAGAGCCGGCGCGGTGACGCCTTCACCTCGCTGACAGACCGCTTCCATGGCCTGGTGAAATCGGCGACGCGGGCCGATCCGGGCGACGGCAGCTTGCACGCGATCTCGCAGCAGGACGGCGAGCCGTGACTCATCCCACCCATCGGGGATGGCCATCTCGTTCGACCAGGTCTTTAGCTCCGCTTTGTGCTGCCAGGGCGGGACACCTGCGGCGAGCATGACTCTCAGCGGAGTAAAACCTACGCGCTCCACATTGAAGACCAACGACATGATGAGCCCATCTGGATCGTCGAACCACTCCTGCGCCGGGCGAAGGGTTCGCAGATACCGCCAGCGGCTTAGGTACTCCTGGTAGGCCGAAGTATTCATGTCCAAGGCGCGCAGTAGGAGGGCGATGTTGCGCGGCAATTCGTGTCTCTCGGCATCTTCATCGTCGAGCTCCCAGATTGCGTGGGCTTCCAACGTGCGTTTGAACGAACGACCCAGCGGGGTGATGGCTGGCTGGTCCACGTCTCCGGCCACGAGACGGGTATGACGTGTATCAGCGAGACGCTGACCCGCCATCTTCGCCGTCTGCGTGAGCAACGTGCCTGCTTCGATATGGCGCATCGTCTCGAGCGCTTTGGCGATGCTGCGAGTGGAGGACCGATAGGGATCGATGTCAAAAAGCGAGACCTTGGCACCAGCCGGTGCGGTGATGGTCGCGTTAAGCCACCTCTGAAACCCGTCCGTCAACTGTTCTCGCAGCACCACTTTGTCTCCGCTTCTTCGCCACGAGGATGAGCTCCTGGACGGTTCGGGCTTTGTACCCACCGTAGCTGGCGTAATTCTTTCGCTCGACCTCAAGCGCGGTGAACGACTCCGGTTCGAACATGGTGCCGGTCATGAGGCCTCGCAGCAACTCGAGTCCGGTGTCGTTCCGGTCGGAGTTGAATTTGCTCCAGTGATTGGCGCCTGTGTAATACGAGACGACGACCGTGTCGGCTTGCGCGTCACGCATGACGGCGCCCATGTCCGACAGGAACATCTTGGAGCTACAAAATGACGATGTGAAATCATCCTCTGGATTCTGCCCTCGAACGAAGGTGACCTTCGAGAAGTAATCATCGAGGTCGGTGATGCTCGGATACCGGCAGACCAGGTTGAGGAGGAAGTAGTAGGCCGAGTACTGGCGGAAGTTGTAGGGCGGGTCGAGGTAGAGAATCGCGTGAGGGTCCACTGTCTTCACAAACTCGCGAGAGTCTTCTTCCCGTCCGACTCGGTGCCCCGCAACCGGGGAGACCATCGGATCTGTGCTTGCCGCTTCGACGCGAAGCGGGGTGAGCGCTCGCGCGTCCCACGTTTCCCGGGGAAAATCGTGGAAGGTCCCCTGCGTGTTCGCGACGCGTTCCACCGCCCTCATCAGCGTTGCCAGCAGATATGCCTCGACGGGAGGGGAGATGGCGCCGCTGCGGCTCCAAAGACGCACCTGTCCGAGGGCAACGTCGATTCGCTTGCCGTTCGAACTGGAGAAGAACCGTCGACGTCCGGAACGGCCGCGTGATGAGGTGTACCCGGAGTTCTTGCCCTCCTCCGTGTACGTGTCGAAGAAGTCGGTACGGCGGTAGCGCGGAGCTAGGTCCGACTGTTCAACCATATTCAGCCACAATGTGAGAGCGACGAGCCGCGTCGCGAGATGCTGTTGCCCAGCCGCTCTGGTCACGGCAAATCCGCGCTCAGACAGGACGACTGCCTGCGCCTCACGGAAGCACGCTCCACGTGCCCGTTCGGGTATCAGCGCAAGATCAGCTTCCGGCACCCCAGTGGGAACGAGGAACGCTTCACCGATGATGTTCGACAGGAGATTTGCGTCGTTCGCTGAGACGCGGTACCCCGCCTCCTTCATCGCGAGCGACACACTCAGGCTGCCGGAGAAGAGATCTACCACATGGGCGCCCTCTTCCGCATGCGCGCGAAAGGTTGTCAGCAGGTGCTCGAGGTAACGGGTCTTGTTGCCGAGGTATCTCTGAATCACGCGTGTTCCCCCACGATGAGGACTTCTTCGGCGGTGTCACGGTCTCCGCGACGGTTCACAGCGTTGAACTGCCGGTACCCATACTCCAAGGGAATAACCGAAACTCGAGCTGCACCGTACCGTTCGCTCACGATCCGTATCAGTTCGCTTTCGGTGACGGTGCGCTGGTTGCCGGAACGCTGTCCGCTCGTCGAGTAGCTGAGCATCAAGCTGGCACCTCCGGCGTGTGCCGTGTCGGTCAGGCGCTCAAACGCGGCCGGCGCCTGGACGCGCGAGCAGAATGGCGAGCTGTACCGGCCTTCCGGGTACAGACCGCGCAAAGTCTTACCGCGAACAGTCTGCAGCGGAGCGCTCTGACCGCTGATAAGCGTGTCAAGCACGTGATAGAAGCGCGAGTATTGCTGAGCGGTGTAGGGCGGGTCAGCGTACACCACGGCGGTGTCGCGCTCCCGCAGAGTTCCGGCCGTCACCGATAGAGCGTCAATAGTTCGAGCCTCGTGGAAGGCCTTCCCCACGAACCGGCTCGCGATCTTGCTCGCGGCTGTTCGAGCGAGACCCGGGATGGACACCGACCGGTCGTCGAGTGCCCGACTTCGTATGAACGGGTAGTTGTCGGCGCCGGGCACTGCGGCTTGAAGCGGCTGCGCGAAATGCTTACCTGCGCTGTGAACAGCTCGTGACGCAGCGTGACTCAAAGCGGTCAATATCGCGTTCTCTGTCCACCTCCCCAGGTTTCCGTCAGACCTCAACTCCTGCAAGCGGATGCGCGCGGAATCAAGGAGCATTGACTGCTCGAGGGAGAGATACGTCCCCGCGAACGTCGTCGTCATAGGAGTGCGAGCATTCCACGACCCCGCGTGCGCGCTCCAACGTTGGGGGAGCTTCGCGTACAGCGCGAGGAGGCGTTCGTAGTCGCGGCCTTCAAGGGCCTCCTGCTCCTGCTTGAGGTAGGCACTCCACGCCGCCTCGTCGGGGTGGGGAGCATCGAGGACTTCGTCCAGTCGTGTCGGCAGGTCATCGACCTGTGTCGCGTCTGCTCCGACGGGTAGCAACGCGTGCGCGAACGCACCCGCAGCGCGCTGAGTGTCGGTCGCCAAGACAGACATGCCGATATTGCCGGCAGCCTGCGAAACGATTGAAGACCCGGAGAACGCATCCCAGAACCCGCGACCTGCGCCGAGTGTCCGCGCGGTCTCTGAGATGGCTTCGAGCGCGCGCATCTTCGATCCAAGATACTGAACGGGCCTCCACACAGGCGCGGGGCGCGGGTTGCTCCATTCAAGCGGTTCGGCAGCAGGGGGCATAGGTTTCTCTTCAATCTCGAAAGTCTATGGGGGCACGGGCGCCTACCTGAGGCGCCGACACTCCCATGCGCGGTATACCGCGTCAGGATCACCGAGCTGGCCGCATCCGACCTGTCTTGAGCGTTCGCCCGCAACGGTACGCAGGACCACCGACATCGCCCGAGAGGCCGACCCGTCGAGGGCATGGGCGGTGGCGTCACGAGATGCGCCAGCTCGCCATCCCGCAGATCTACTTGTGCGGGTTTGCGACGCGGGATGGCCGCTTGTGGTCGTTTGACCTGCACACGGGCAGATCTCTCGGGATCAAGGCCGACCGCGCCACCACAAAGGACCACCTTTATACCGCTCCGACCTTCTGGACGGAGTTCTTCTTGTACGCCGACGCCGCGCTGCGCGAAGTCGTCGGCCAGCTTGACCCCGCCGACTTCTCGACCCCCGCGCCGGGAGTGGATCCAGCTCGAGTAGCCGAGGCTGCTCGGCATCATCGGCCGGCGCCCCTATACGAGGCGTCGATCTCCGACAAGATCGCCGGGCGCACCACCGTCGGAGGCGACCCGTACGCCAACTGCGATGTGCTCGGCGACGACCCAATTTCCTCCTGCGGCGCTCTAAAAGACGCGGCGACTGAGGCCGTTCGCGCGGGTGACGTTGCAACGTTGATCTCGGGATTGATGTTGGCGAGCACCGACTCCGCCGCGTCCACCAGAGTGAAGTCGCCCGACGCGTACCCGGCGGTGAGGGCGGCGCCGCTCATCTCGATCGGAGCGATGATGGTGGGCTGCGCGGTCATCGGGTCTCCTGCACGTGGCTGATGGTCGGGGTGGCGTCGATGAGGACGCGCGTGTACTCCTGCTGGGGGGATGCGTAGACCCACTCCGTCGAACCCTGCTCGACCATCTCCCCCTTGCGCATGACCGCGACGCGATCGCACAGATACCGCACGACGTGAAGGTCGTGCGAGACGAAGATCAGGGTTAGGCGGTACTCGTCCACGAAGTCGGCGCGTAGAGCCACGGAAATCTGCCCGGACAGCGAATCACGCGCACGCCGTCATCGTCCAGGCTGACTGCTATGAACCTTGAAGAATCGTGGTACTCGCATCTCCGGGCGCAGTGGAAGCCGGCCCACGTCAAACTGCTGTTGATTGCGGAGAGCGCACCGGACGACGGCGGCAGTCTCGAGAACCGTCGGTTTTTCTATTCAGACCGGTTGGCCGCCGACAACCTGTTCGCCAGTAAGAACCGCGCATCGCGCGAACAAACCTTCACAGGCGTCGGCCCACGCTGAGCGGCCCCGCGACATCTCTTACCGACCCATATCCCCGGCGCCACATCCGCGAACCGTGGATAGTGCGCCTTGAACGCCACCGTGATCGTGTTCGTCGGCCCATTACGGTGCTTACCCACGATCAGATCCGTCTCATCCGCGCGCGGGAAGTCCTTCTCATACGCGGCCTCGCGGTGCAGCAGCACCACCATGTCGGCACCCTGCTCGATCGATACCGATTCACGCAGGCCGGACAGGGCCGGCTTCTTGTCGGCGCGCTGCTCGGCACCACGGTTCAGCTGCAAGAGGGCAATGACGGGAACCTGCAGCTCCTTCGCCATCAGCTTCAGCGCACGCGAGAACTCACTGACCTCCTGCTGGCGCGACTCGACACGCTTACCGCTGGTCAGCAGCTGCAAGTAGTCGGTGACGACCATCTTGAGACCTCACACTGGTACTCATCGGGTTGCACCGGTATGCCGCGTCGGCGACTGCGCGCCCGACGAACGACTGAAGGAGCCAACCGCCCGGGGCGCTCAGCCCAACGTCACGCCCGCCTCACCCGCGCCAACCTCCGCAAGCACCGCATCGATGACATCAAGCCCCCGCCGCGCCTCGGCATCCGTCACCACGCACGGCGGCACCACGTGGATGCGGTTGTCGGCGATGAAGGGCAGCAGGCCGCGGCTCAGCAGGGCGGCTTTGATGGCGCCCATCGTCGCGGGCGTGACGGGCGTGCGGGTCTCGCGGTCGGAGACCAGCTCGATCGCCCAGAACACGCCGCTGCCGCGCACCTCTCCGACGATCTCGTGGCGCTCGGCGAGCTCGGCGAGACGCGGGCCGATGACCTCGGCGCCGATGCGCTTGGCGTTGTCGACGATGCCCTCCTCGCGCATCGCGCCGAGGGCGGCGACGATGCTCGCCGCGGCGAGCGGGTGACCCGAGTACGTCAGACCCCCGGGGAACACCGTGTCGTCGAAGTGGTGGGCGATGGCATCCGAGATGATGACCCCTCCCACCGGCACGTACCCGGAGTTGACGCCCTTGGCGAAGGTGATGAGGTCGGGCGTGACGTCGTGCGCGTGGAATGCGAACCACTCCCCCGTGCGGCCGAAGCCGGCCATGACCTCGTCGAGGATCATGACGATGCCGTACCGGTCGCAGATTTCGCGCACGCCGGCGAGGTAGCCCTTCGGCGGCGTCATGATGCCCGCCGTGCCGGGCACGGTCTCGAGCAGGATCGCCGCGATCGTCGAGGCACCCTCGGCCTGAATGACGCGCTCGAGGTGGTGCAGCGCGCGGGCGCACTCCTCCTCTTCGGTGGTCGCCCAGAACTCCGAGCGGTAGAGGTAGGGGCCGAACACGTGCACGTGGCCGCGCGCGTACTCGTTCGGGATCCGGCGCCAGTCACCCGTCGCGACGATCGCCGCTCCGGTGTTGCCGTGGTACGAGCGGTAGCGCGAGATGACCTTGTCGCGACCGGTGACCAGGCGCGCCATGCGGATCGCGTTCTCGTTGGCATCCGCCCCGCCGTTGGTGAAGAAGACCTTCTCGAAGCCCTCGGGCGCGAGCTCGCAGATCATCTCCGCCGCGCGGGCGCGCGTCGCGTTGGCGTGCGCGGGCGCCACGGTGGTGAGCAGCTCGGCCTGCTCGCGGATCGCCGCGACGACCTTCGGATGCTGATGACCGATGTTGACGTTCACGAGTTGGCTCGAGAAGTCGAGGTACTCGTTGCCCTCGGCGTCCCACACGACCGACCCGGACCCCGAGACGATCGGCATCGGCGCGAGCGCCCCCTGCGCCGACCACGAGTGGAAGACGCGGCTGCGGTCGGCCTGCGAGATGTCGGCGTTGCTGCGAGCGGTGAGGGGGTCGGCGACGAACGTCATGGGTCCTCCGGTGATCGGATGCGGTTGCCTCCATCATCACGACGGGAGTGCGAACATGGGATGCCGGTATGTCGTTCGCAGGACCGCTTCTTCGACCATCCGGCATCCCGAACCTCATCCCGAGAGGAAGGCCCCGCGTGCCCGCCGATCTGCGTTCCCTCATGGCCGAGCCGTCGTTCCGGCTGACGCCCCTGGCCGCCGTCGACGACGCCGCCCTCGACGCGCCCCTGCGGTGGGCGCACAACTCCGACCTGCCCGACCCCACCCCCTGGCTCGAACCCGGCGGCCTGCTGCTCACCGACGGCGCCCCGTTCCTCCCGCCGCACAGTGCCCCGGTCGACGACTACGTCGAGCGCCTCGTCGCCCTCGGCGTGCGCGCCCTGGGCGTCTCGGTCGGCATCCTTCTCGAGCGGGTGCCGCCCGAGCTGGTCACCGCGTGCGATCGGCTCGGGATGCCGCTGATCGAGGTCTCGCGCCAGACGCCCTTCATGGGCCTGATCAAGGCCGTCTCCGACGCGACCGCGGCCGACGAGCGGGCACGCCTGGAACGCTCGCTGCTCGCGCAACGCCGGGTCGCGCGCGCCGCGCTCCGACCCGACGGGCTCAGCGCCATCCTGCGCGAACTCGAACGCGCCCTGGAGACCTGGGTCGCCCTCTTCGACGCCTCCGGCGCCCTCGTGCTCGTCCCCGAGACCACGGGGATCCCCGCCGCGCTCGACGAGCCGGTGCGCGAAGCGGTCGCCGCCGCCCTCGCCGGACGACGCGCCGCCGCGGCCCGCGTGAGCCTCGGCGGGGTGGGCGAGGTCACCCTGCAGACCCTCGGGCAGCACGGCACCCTCCGCGGCGTGCTGGCCGTCGGCATCTCGAACGGCCCCTTCGACCGCGCCCGCCAAGACCTCGTCGACAGCGTCATCGCGCTCGCGAGCATCTCGCTCGAGCAGAGCAGCACCCTCGACAGTGCGCGTCGACGCCTGCGCAGCGGCATCCTGGAGCTCCTCGCCGCCGGCGACACCGACGTCGCCGGCGACACGGTCAAGCACCTCTGGGGTCGGCTGCCCCCGGCCCCGCTCCGCGTCGCCCGGCTCGACGTGCGCGATTCGGAGCGGACCCTCGACTCCCACCCGCTGATTCCCGCCCTCGAGGTGCTCGCCGAGAAGCGGCCCGGAGCGCTCTTCTTCGCGCAGCAGGGCGACCACGTCGTCGCGGTGTACACCGACGGCGACGACGCGGGACTGTTCGCCGCCGCGGCCCCTCATCGCCCGACGGGAGGCGTGTCGTCGCGCGTGGGCTGGGACCAGATCGCCGCGGCGCTCGGCGAAGCACGGCGGGCGCAGGAGCGGGCATCGGCCCGACAGCCCATCGTCTTCTTCGACGAGCTCGCCGGATCGGGCATCCTCGGCCATCTCGAGCAGACGCGCGCCCACGACGTCGCGCGCCGCATGCTGCTCCCCCTCGACGACGACCCCGAACTGCGGCGCATGCTGGAGGTCTGGCTCGAGCACAACGGCTCGTGGGGAACGGCAGCGGGGGCCCTCGGCATCCATCGCCACACCCTGCGGCACCGCGTCGACGGGGCGGCGCACCGCCTCGGTCTCGACCTCGACACCTTCGGGGGACGCTCCGAGCTCTGGAACGCCCTGCGCCTCACGGCGGAGTGACGGATGCCGCGGCCGTTCACTCGGACACCCTCGCGCGTGAGGGGTCAAGATCTGTCGCTCTGGCGCGTCCCAGGCGACGAATTCTGACCCCTCACCCGGGAGGAGAGGGAGCTCAGCTGTTCTGCGGGAAGCCCAGGTTGATGCCGCCGTGGGTGGCGGGGTCGAGCCAGCGGCTCGTGACGGCCTTCTCGCGCGTGAAGAAGTCGAAGCCGTGCACGCCGTAGGCCTTCGCGTCGCCGAAGAGCGACTTCTTCCACCCACCGAACGAGTGGTAGGCCACGGGGACGGGGATGGGCACGTTGATGCCGATCATGCCGACCTGCACTTCGCTCTGGAACCGCCGCGCGGCTCCCCCGTCGTTGGTGAAGATCGCGGTGCCGTTGCCGAATTCACCGCTGTTGATGAGGTCGAGACCCTCTTCGTACGACGAGACGCGCACGATCGAGAGGACGGGTCCGAAGATCTCCTCCGTGTAGGCGCGCGAGGTCGTGGGCATGCCGTCGATGAGGGTCGGTCCGAAGAAGAAGCCGTCCTCGTGCCCGTCGACCGTGAAGCCGCGGCCGTCGACGACGATCTTCGCCCCGTCGGCCTCGGCGATGTCGACGTACGACGACACCTTGTCGCGGTGCACGTCGGTGATGAGCGGACCCATGTCGGGCTCCGCGCCGTCGGTCCCGGCGCCGTTGCCGATGCGGAGCTTCGCGATGCGCTCACTGATCTTCGCGACGAGGTCGTCGGCGACAGGCTCGACCGCGAGCACGACGCTGATGGCCATGCAGCGCTCGCCCGCCGCGCCGTACCCGGCGTTGACGGCCGAGTCGGCCACGAGGTCGAGGTCGGCATCCGGGAGGACGAGCATGTGGTTCTTCGCGCCACCCAGCGCCTGCACGCGCTTGCCGTGCTTCGAGGCGGTCTCGTAGATGTACTGCGCGATGGGCGTCGAGCCCACGAACGAGATGGACTGCACGACGGGGCTGGTCAGCAGACCGTCGACGGCGAGCTTGTCGCCCTGCAGCACGGTGAACGCGCCGTCGGGGAGACCGGCTTCCTTCCACAGCTTCGCGATCCAGAGAGCCGCGGACGGGTCCTTCTCGCTCGGCTTGAGCACGACCGCGTTGCCGGCGGCCAGCGCGATCGGCACGAACCACAGCGGCACCATCACGGGGAAGTTGAACGGCGAGATGACCCCGACCACGCCGAGCGGCTGCTTGAGGGAGTAGACGTCGACACCGGTGGAGGCGTTCTCGCTGTACGCGCCCTTGATGAGGTGCGGGAAGCCGGTCGCGAGCTCGACGACCTCCTGGCCGCGCAGGATCTCGCCCATCGCGTCGGAGACGACCTTGCCGTGCTCGCTGGTGACGAGGCGGGCGAGCTCGGGTTTGCGGGCGTTCAGCAGCTCACGGAACGCGAACAGCACCGACTGCCGCTTCGCGATCGAGTACTGCGACCACTCGCGGAAGCCGCGCTCCGCCGAGGCGATGGCCTCGTCGATCTCGGCCTGGTCGGCCAGAGCGACCTCCGCCTGAACGGCGCCGGTGGCGGGGTTGTACACGGGCGCGGTGCGTCCCGAGGTCGAGGGGCGCTCCGCGCCATCGATCCAGTGCGAAACCACCGCGACGTCGACGAGCGACTCACTGACCATGCTGTTCTCCTCCGTTCGGCGCCGGCGGGCGCAAGGGAGACAGTACGTCGGCGTCGTGTGCGGGTGGTCTGCCGAGAGGTCGATTCGTCGCGGTGGGGATCGACAGATCGGCAGGATCCGGCCGATTGGCCGCCCATTCGCGGAAGGCCGCAGCCACGCCAGAGGCGGATGCAGTTCTGACGCCCGCGCAGGTCGCCTCGGTGTTGGGGGTGAAAACGTTGCTCTGCAGGTGGCGCGGGGTCCTCCGAAGAGGGGACAGACCGCGCGGAGCCACAGCCGATAGCGTGACGCCCGGGGAGAGCCGAACGAGAGTCACACCAAGAAAGGGTTTGACACGTGAAGGCTCCACAAAGGGCACGCCGCCTTGCGATCGTCGGCGCGTTGGGGCGCAAACCGATCTTCGCCGGCGTCGCTCTGATCGTCGGTGTCGTCCTAGTTTGGTGGGGCGGCTCGACCATCTACGCGGATGCGGTCGCAGCAGACCTCCAAGGCACACGAGGCGAACTGACGCCGCCACCGCTCCTCGCACTGGCGGTGGGTATCTGCGCTGTCGTGTGGGGCGTATGTGCTCTGGCGTGGCGTCTGGCCAAGGCACTGCACGGCGGCGATCCGTCGACCGAAGAAAGCGTGAACGCGCCCACGCGTCCTGACACTCCCTGACCCCAGGTGCTCCCGGCCTGCGATGAGGCCGGGAGCACCTCAACGCGCGATAAAGAAGCGCGCGCGACCGACGACGCCTCCTACGAGTCCGCGTTGCCTGCCTTGACTTCGTAGTAAATCGCTTGATCGGCGTACCAGGTGAACTTGTCAGCGTCACCGGCAAAAGGCAGATCTCAGTCATCGAAGTGCCCTCCTGGGCACCGCGTGGACAATCCCCCGCGAAACGGGCATTTCAGATGAATCCCTAGAGAGGCCGTGAGCCCCGAGTCACATCCCCGGCGCCATGTCGGCGAAGCGTGAGTAGTGACCCTGGAACGCCACCGTGATCGTGTCGGTCGGACCGTTTCGGTGCTTCGCGACGATGAGGTCGGCCTCGCCGGCGCGCGGGGAGTCCTTCTCGTAGGCCGCCTCGCGGTGCAGCAGCACCACCATGTCGGCATCCTGCTCGATCGAGCCCGACTCGCGGAGGTCGGACAGGGCCGGCTTCTTGTCGGCGCGCTGCTCGGCGCCACGGTTCAGCTGCGAGAGGGCGATGACGGGAACCTGCAACTCCTTCGCCATCAGCTTCAGGGCACGCGAGAACTCACTGACCTCCTGCTGGCGCGACTCGACGCGCTTACCGCTCGTGAGCAGCTGCAGGTAGTCGATGACGACCATCTTCAGACCCTCGCGCTGCTTCAGTCGACGGCACTTCGCACGGATCTCGACCAGCGTCATGTTCGGGCTGTCGTCGATGTAGAGGGGAGCGTCGTTGATGCGACCACGGGTGGCGGCGACGGTCGTCCAGTCGCGGGAGTCGAGGGTTCCCTTGCGCATGCTCTGCAGCGGGATGGCCCCCTCGGCGCTCAGCAGACGCATGGCGATCTCGCTGCGCCCCATCTCGAGCGAGAAGAAGATGCACGGGGCGTTCGACTTGATCGCGGCGGCGCGGGCGAAGTCGAGCGCGAGCGTCGACTTACCCATCGCGGGACGCGCGGCGAGCACGATCATCTGACCGGGGTGCAGGCCGTTGGTGAGCTGGTCGAGACCGGCGAAGCCGGTGGGGATGCCGGTCATCGACCCGTCGCGGCCGCGAGCGGCCTCGATCTCGTCGACCGCGGCATCCACCGCCACCGTCAGGGGGATGTAGTCCTCGGCGCTGTCGTCGCCCGAGACGTTGTAGATCTCGGCCTGCGCGCTGTTCACGAGCTCGACCGGGTCGCCCTCGCCGGCGTAACCCATCTGCACGATGCGCGTGCCGGCCTCGACGAGGCGGCGCAGCATGGCGCGCTCCGACACGATCGAGGCGTAGTAGCCGGCGTTGGCCGCCGTGGGCACGATCGAAGTGAGCGTGTGGAGGTAGTCCGCACCCCCGGCGCGCTGCAGCTCGCCGGTCTTGATGAGCTCGTCGGTCACGGCGACGACGTCGGTGGGCTCGCCGTGCGAATAGAGCGTGAGGATGGCCTCGAAGATCAGCTCGTGCTTCGGCACGTAGAAGTCGGGGCCGCGGAGGGTCTCGATCACATCGGCGACGGCGTCTTTCGACAGCAGCATGCCGCCCAGTGCGCTCTGCTCGGCCAGCATGTCGTGCGGCGGCGTGCGCTCGGGACGCGGTGCTTTTCCGAGACGGTCTTCGGCGATGTCGGCGATGGCCACGTGCTCTCCTTCTGTGCTCGGACGCCCCGTCACCGCCCCACGCGCGCGCGTGAGGGGGATCGGAAACACTGCGGGTGGGACGACCTCGTCAGCATGGAATCAGGGAGTTCCGACATCGACGCGCGCGGCTGGTGAGCGGGATGCCCGACGGGCTGGACCCACGCTAGATACCACGGTCCCCACATGCAAACAGGCCTGTGGATAACTCTGTGGAGAGTTTGCGGGAAACGCCGCCACGTCTGTGCACAACTACTGTGGAGAACTCGGTGGATGGATGCCAATTTGGAGCCGAAAACTGACGTTGATCTGGACAATCTCTGTCCACAGGTTTCCTGCGCAAAACCTGCGTGAACTTCGCCTTGAAGGTTCTGCGCTAGGGACTCCACATGTGCACAACTCGGGGGATAACTCGCCGGAGCACTACCGATCCGAGCCCCCCGCTGTCAAATCTTTTTTTCCATCCGGCGTGTCGCCCGTCACCGCGCGGCAACCCTCCGACTACTGGGATTTCACCCGACCTCTTTCGGAGCCGCGACCGCAGGCGTACCGTGGCCCGCGCAGAATCGCCGACGATTCTCTTGGGGGTGCATCGATGGATGCCATGGCGAAGCGAGGGGTGTCGCACACGCTGCGACTGCTCCTCCTCGGCGCCTGCGCGGCATTCGCCCTCGCGTTCCTCTCGCTCGCCCTGTCGGTGTCGTCGGCTTCCGCCGATGACGGCAGCGGATCAGGACTCCTCGGAGGCATCGTCTCGACGGTCGATGACGCGACCGACACGGTCGAGAAGGTCGCCCAGCCGATCACCGACGTCGTCGAACCGGTCACCGATCACGTCGCCGACACTGCGGCATCCGTCACCGACACCGTCTCGGAGGCTCTGCCCGAGCCCGTGGCGGCCCCGGTCGCCGAGATCACCGACACGGTGACCGACACCGTCACCGACACGGCCGGCTCCGTCGGCGACACCGTGGACGACGTGACCGGCGGGGCCCTCGACACGGTCGACACCGTCGTCGCCGACACGACGCAGGGCGTCTTCGACGTCATCGACTCCGGCGTCGTCGGCACGATCGTCGAGCCGATCGTCGACACCGTCGAATCGCTCCCGGCGGTCGGACCCGTCGTGGGCGACACGGGCCTCGGCGAGGTCGTCACCGACGTCGGAGACGCCGTCGACGGGACGGTCCCCGTCATCGTGGGCGAGCTGCCCTCGGTCGACCCCGTCGTCCCGGTCGTCCCCGCGCCGTCGTTCCCGGTCGAGCCGGTCGACCTCGGCGGAGACGTCGCTCCCCCGGCCGCGACTCCCGCCGCCGACACCGCGCCCCCGACGCCGGTGAGCGCATCGACAACGGCTTCCCCGGCCGCCCCCACCGGTGCGCTCACCGCGCAGGCGCGCGAGACCGCCGCGTTCTTCACCGCGGCCGCGCACTCCGCACCGTCGGCGCAGGCCGCCGCGGCCCCGGCATCCCCCGTGACTCCCGCCGACGCACCCGCGCCTCTCGGCGCAGACGTCGTCTCGGGTGTTCCGGCCTCGTCATCGGCATCCGGGAGCACTCCGACGGCCGCCACACCCTTCGCAACGCCCGCCGACGCCGCACTCGGCGCCGGGCTGCTGCTACTCGCTCTCCACCGCGGCGTCGACGACGACCTGCCGGGGAGCCCCGTCTTCGCCACCGACGTCTCTCCTGACTGAGGACGGTCGCGCCGTGCCCCGCACGGCAGACGACCCCGCGCGTTCGCGCACCCTCATTCACACACAGGAGAAACTCTCATGCGCAAGTTCTACTCGCGTGCCCTGCTGGGCGCGCTCGTCGGGGGCGGCTTGGCCGTCCTCGGATGCGGCATCGCCAATGCCGCGGAGACCTCGGGGGCAGACGGTCTGCTCTCGGGCGACCAGGCGGCGATCTCGGTCGACCTGCCCGTCACCGTCGGCGGCAACGCCGTCTCGCTCATCGGAGACAGCCACAGCGAGGATGCCGACACCTCGGCCCCCGCGCCGGATGCCGCCCCGGTGGCCACCACCGACGGCAGCGACGGAGTGGCCTCGGGAAACCAGGGCATCATCTCGATCGATGTGCCCGTCACCGTCGGAGGCAACGCCGTCTCGGTGATCGGCGACAGCCACAGCGAGGATGCCGACACCTCGACGCCCGCGCCCGAGGCGGCGCCGGAGCCCTCTCCGGAGGCCGCTCCCGAGCTGCACACCATGCCGGTGTACGTCGAGGAGACGCCGAGGGCGACCACGGACGGCACCGACAGCGTCGCGGGCGGCAACCAGGTCGTCGCGCCGGTCGAGGTTCCGGTCACGGTCGGCGGCAACGCCGTCTCGGTGGTCGGCGACAGCCACACCGAGGATGCCACCACCACCGGCGGCACCACCGGCGGCTCGGTCGGTGACGTCGAAACCGACGGCACCGACAGCCTGCTCGGCGGCAACCAGGCGATCATCCCGATCGAGGCACCCCTCACCATCGGCGGCAACGCCGTCTCCGTGATCGGCGACAGCCACACCGAGGATGCCACCACCACCGGCGGCAGCACCGGCGGCTCCACCGGCGACGTCGAAACCGACGGCACCGACAGCCTGCTCGGCGGCAACCAGGCGATCATCCCGATCGCCCTGCCCGTCACGAGCGGCGGAAACGCCGTCTCGGTCATCGGTGACAGCACCTCGACGGGTGCGACGACCACCGGCGGTGCGAACGGTGGGGGTGTCGTTGGGGGCATCATCACCGACGGCACCGACAGCCTCGGCGGTGGTAACCAGCTGATCATCCCGATCCAGCTGCCCGTCACGATCGGCGGAAACGCCGTCTCGGTCATCGGTGACAGCACCACCGAGGGCTCGCACACCGGTGGCACGCCCGGAACCCCGGGGACCCCTGGTACTCCGGGCACCCCCGGAACCCCCGGAACGCCCGGCACCCCCGGCACGCCCGGAACCCCCGGCACCCCCGGGACCCCCGGGACCCCCGGCACCCCGGGAACGCCCGGCACCCCGGGAACGCCCGGCACCCCGGGAACGCCCGGCACCCCCGGTACCCCCGGTACCCCCGGTACCCCCGGTACCCCCGGTACCCCCGGCGGTCACGCGAGCACCGGCGGAACCCCCGTCGTCGGCTCGGTCGCCTCGGCGAGCGCGGTGACGCCGCTGTCGACGAGCGCCGCGAAGACGCTCGCCGTCACCGGAACCGATGGCCCCGCGGCCCTCGGCCTCGGCCTCGCCGGTCTGCTCGCGCTGCTGATGGGAGGGGTGCTGCTGCGCCGCCGCTCCCGCGCATGACCCGCGGAGGGCTCTGACCCTCGGCGGAACGACACCGGATGCCGACGTGCTGTCGTGGCATCCGGTGTCGTCGCGCGCTCGGAACGGGGCTCGACCGGGCCCGGACCCTTCGACAGGCTCAGGGCCCTCCGCCGCGGGGGGCCGCGCTACAGGGCGCCGCCGCGGCGCTCGCGCTCGAGGAACGCGATCGTCTCGGGGCGCTGCGGGGCGTCGAAGATCTGCGCGGGTGTGCCCTGCTCGACGATGCGGCCGCCCTTCATGAACACGATGCGGTCGGCCACCTCGCGCGCGAACGACATCTCGTGCGTCGCCATGAGCATCGTCGAGCCACGGTCGCGCAGCACGCGCACGAGGTCGAGCACCTCGCCGACGAGCTGCGGGTCGAGCGCGGAGGTGATCTCATCCAGCAGCAGCAGCTCGGGGTTCGTCATCACGGCGCGCACGATCGCGACGCGCTGCTGCTGACCGCCCGAGAGGCGGTCGGGGAACTCCCGCGCCTTCGCCCCGAGCCCCAGCTGCTCCAACAGCTCGGTGCCGCGGGCGTAGGCCTCGGCCTTCGGCATCCCGTGCACTTTGCGCGCGGCGAGCGTGACGTTGTCGATCACGCGCAGGTGAGGGAAGAGGTTGAAGTGCTGGAAGACGACGCCGATACGGGCGCGCGCAGCGTCGGGGTCGATCGTCGGATCGGTGAGGTCGTCGCCGTTGAGCAGGATCTGCCCGTCGTCGACGCGCTCGATCAGGTTGATCGTGCGCAGCAGCGTCGACTTGCCCGACCCGGAGGCGCCGATGAGCACGACCACCTCGTGCTGGTCGATCGCGAGGTCGATGCCGTCGAGCACCACGTGGTCGCCGAAGGCCTTGCGGACGCTGCGGACGTCGAGCACGGTCATACGGTCCCGCCCATCTGCTCGCGCTTCGCCAACCGCGCCGAGACGTAATCGGTGAGGCGGATCATCGGCAGCGCCATCGCCACGAAGAGCAGCGCCGCCACGATGTACGGCGTGAAGTTGTAGGCCTGAGCCGAGGCGATCTGGGCCGCACGGACGGCATCCACCGCTCCGAGGACGGAGATGAGCCCGACGTCCTTCTGGAGCGACACGAAGTCGTTCATGAGCGCCGGCACGACCTTGCGCACACCCTGGGGGATCACGACGATCCGCAGCGTCTGCGCGTGGCTGAGGCCCAGCGAGCGGGCGGCGACGCGCTGAGAGGGGTGCACGGCCTCCATCCCCGCGCGCAGCACCTCGGCGATGTAGGCCGAGTAGGTCAGCACGATCGCGATCGTGCCCCACAGCACCACGGGCACGCGGCCGAAGACGCCGAGCGCGGGAAGGCCGAAGCCCACCAGGTACAGCACGATCAGCAGCGGGATGCCGCGGAACAGGTCGGTGTAGATCGTCGCGAGGGCGCGCAGGGGGAAGAACACCGGCCCGCGCAGCGAGCGCAGCACGGCGAGCGTCGTGCCGAGGATCGCGACGGCGATCGCCGCGACGAAGAGCACCTGGATGTTGACCCACAGCCCCGCGAGGATCGACGGAAAGCTCGCCAGCGCGATCTCGGGGTCGAAGAACGCGCGCCGCACGTCTTCCCACCCGGGGCTCGACAGGATCGCCCAGCCGACCACGACGACGAACACGACCGAGCTGACCAGCGCGATCAGCACCGACTTCGTCGATTGCCGACGCCGTGTGGCGCGCCGACCGAGCTCGAGCTCGCTCGGCCGCCACGCGGCCTCGGACGGGGTGGATGCCACGGGGTGTTACTTCAGGACGGGAGCGGCGTCGGTGCCCCCGAGCCAGGTCTGCTGCAACTCGTCGAGCGTGCCGTCGGCGCGCAGGGCGTCGACCGCGTCGGTGACGGGCGCCGTCAGAGGCGAGCCCTTGGGCAGGACGAACGCGAGCTCGTCGCCACCGGCCGAAGAGTCGGGCAGCTGACCGACGACCTTTCCGTCGTCGAGCACGGCCCCGGCGAGGTAGAACGCGGTGGGCAGGTCGACCACGATCGCGTCGACCTGGCCGGACTGCAGGGCGGCGACGGCGTCGTCGTTGGAGTTGTAGACGCTGAGGTTGGCGGTGCCGAGCTGGTCGGCGGCGACCTGGTAGCTCGTGGTCGCACTCATGACGCCCACGGGCAGGTTCTTCAGCTCGGCCACGGTGGTGGCGGACGCGGCGGGCGAGGTGCCGGTCGTGACGACGGCCTGGGTGGTCGTGTAGTACGGCGACGAGAAGTCGACGGCCTGCTTGCGCTCTTCGGTGATCGAGAACTGCTGCAGGTTGAGGTCCCAGTCCTTGGCGCCGGGGGCGATCGCGCTGTCGAAGGTGCTGCGCACCCACACGACGTCGTCCTTCGAGAAGCCGAGCTGCGTCGCGACGGCGTCGGCGACCGCAGCCTCGAAGCCCTCGCCCGAGGCGGGGTCGTCGTTCTCGACCCACGGCGAGAACGCGGGCTCGCCCGTGGCGATCGTGAGCTTGCCGGCCGTGACGGTCTGCAGCGCTCCCTCGGTGGCGGGTGCGGCGCCGGCGTCGGAGCCGGTGGGGGCGAAGGCGCAGGCGGTCAGCGACACGACGGTGGCCGCGGCCACGGCGGTCAGGGCGGCGGCGCGGCGCAGGCGTGCGAGAGCGGTCACGATGTCTCCTCGTGGACGTATCGGGGTCATCCCCGGAGTGCTGTGATGGTCACAGCGTATCCGGGGCATGTTTCGGGGACGGTCACCCGTGAAATCTGGCGACACGGGGCGCCTCGGGACCGGCGGGGCTGTTGCGGGTCGAGTGCGGGCTGCCGTGCAGGGCGACGGGGGTGCGGCGGTGCGGCGGGTCCGGACCCGGCCCCGGGTCACGGCATCCTGCCGACGCGCCCCTCACTCCGCCAGACGCCAATCCTCGAAGCTGAACCCCGGCGACACGAGGCAGCTCACGACGACCTCGGCGTCGCCGGCGGGCCGGGCCGCCTGCCACACGCCCGCGGGCACGGTGTGCTGCAGCACGTGTCCCGCAGCGAGGTCGGGGCCGAGGGTGACCGTCTCCGCCGCGCCCGGCTCGGCCCCCGCTCCACCCAGCGAGAGCTCGAGCGCCCCGGGACCGTGCCACAGCCAGACCTCGTCGCTCGTCACGACGTGCCAGGCGCTGCGCTCGTCGGGCCGGAGCAGGTAGTGGATGCAGGTCGCCGCGGGCCGTGGGCCCGCGGGCGTGTCGACGGCGTACGACCCCGTCCACATGCGGCGGAACCACCCGCCCTCCGGGTGCGGCTCGAGGTCGAGCAGCCGTGCGGTCTGCGGACGGTCGTCCTCAGCCCGAGTGGTGTCGGCTCCATCGGTCATGCGGGCACTCCTGTCTCGCGGGTGAAGGTGTCGGTGACGAAGCGCGCCTCGCCGTCGATGAAGGTCGCCGCCGCCGTTCCCGCCCCGGCCACCACGAGGTGTTCGATCGTGGCATCCACCTCCGACACCGGGACGTCGAAGAACGCCAGATCCGCCACGGCGCCGACCGCGAGGTACCCCGTGCGGGCGGGGCCGGTGTCGAGGCCCATCGCGTGCGCGCCGCCGAGGGTCGCCGCGCGCAGCAGCAGCTCGGGCAGGTCGCGGTTGACGTACCCCTGCGTTCGCGCGAGCCGGTGCAGTTCGGCGACGTCGGCGAGCAGATCGAGCGAGGGACTGGATGCCAGCGAGTCGGTGCCCACGGCCAGCGCGTTGCCCTCGGTGAGGTAGGCCGCGACCGGCGGCTCGTCGAGGCCGATGACCGCGTTCGAGCGCGGACACAGGGCGACGGTCGTCCCCCGGGCGCGCAGGATGGCCCGGTCGCGCGCCGTCATGTACACCCCGTGCGCGATGTGGCAGTCGGGTCCCAAGACGCCGAGCTCGTCGACGAACTCCGTCGCCCCGGTGCCGAACCCCTCGTCGCGCAGGGCACGGAAGCTCGCGGGACGCTGCTTCTGCCACGGCACCGCCTCGCCGTGCTCGCGCTCGAACGCGGCCTCGCCCAGGTGCAGGTGCAGGCGGCTGCCCCGCTCGCGCACGATGTCGGGGATCTCGAGCAGCGGCTCGACGTCGAGCGAGTACGGCGCGTGCGGAGACAGTCCGGTGCCGGGCGGGGAGGGCAGCGCGTCGAGCCGGGCTTCCACCTCGGCGCGGCCGCGCTCGGCCCAGGCGGCGTTGGTCCAGCTCATCACCTCCCAGTACGTGATGCCGTGCAGCCGCGCGTCGTGCAGCGCCGAGGCGGCCTCGACGTCGGTGACGATGTCGGCGACGGCGGTCGTGCCGGCGGCGATCATCTGGAGCGCGCCGGACGCGGCATCCCGAGCCCAGTCGTGACCCGCGCGATACACCGGCGTGAACGCGTCGTCCCAGTCGTCGAAGCCCGCGTACGACCCCCGGCCCACCGCGGCCATGCCGGTGTACTGCAGGTGGGAGTGGGCGTTGACCAGGCCAGGGGCGAGGACCCCCGGCCAGTGCACCTCGTCGAAGGAGACGCCGCGCGTGCGCAGTTCGTGGACCACCCACTCGCGGTCGCCCACGTGCCGGATGCGCCCACCCGCCACCGCGATAGCCCCGCCCGGGATCGGCGGTGCGGTGATCGGCAGGACGAGGGATGCCGAATACACCCTCATCGCCCACCCCCGGCGTAGCGCGGCGACCGCCACTCGTCGAGGCCCTCGGGGTCGAGGGGCCGTGGCACGTCGATCTGCGCGCCGCGCACGCGGAGCGCCTCGTGCGCGACGAGGTCGTCGACGTCGGGCCCGAGGGCGTGCACCCCCGACGACGGACGACGCCGCAGCAGCTCGCCGAGGGCCGCGAGCTGCACGGCGAACGAGAGGTCCATGATCTCGATGGGGTTGCCCTCGGCGGCGGTGATGTTGACGGCTCCTCCCCCGCCGAGTACGAGCGCATCGTTCTCGGCCCCCGGCGCGATCTCGCCCGGCACTCCCCCGGCCACGGCGATCGCCCGCGCTTTCGCGGCGAGCTCCGCGGTCACCGTGCCGGGCACCCCGGTCGCCGAGACGACCAGTGCGCCGGCCGCCGATTCGCGCGCCGGGCCGGTGGAGAACCCATCGTGCCGCGCCTCGAGCGCCCTCACCGGGTCGGTCTCGGCCACGCGCACCTCGGCGCCCAACGCGCGCAGGTGCGCGGCGACGCCCCGCCCCACGGGGCCGTACCCCAGCACGAGCGCCGGTTGGTCGGCGAGGCCGATCCCCCGCTCCTCGAGCAGATCGGCGATGGCGAACACGCACGACTGCCCGGTGCCGTAGCGGTTGTCGAACATCGTCTTCGTGCGCGCGTCGTTCACCGCCATGACCGCGGTGCGCAGGATTCCGGCATGCTGCATCCGCCGCAGGGGTGTGAGCCCGCTCGTCGTCTCTTCGCACGCGCCGATCCACCCCGCGACGAGCGCGGGATCGTCCTCGTGAGCGAGGCGGATGAGGTGCGCGCCGTCGTCGAGCAGCACGTCGAGGCCCGCGCGGAGGAAGGCGCGGGCGGCGGCCAGCTCGGCGGGTCCGCTCAGCGTCGGGTCGGCCGTGACCGCGAGCCCCTCGGCGCGCAGCGCGTCGGCGACCGCGGGGTCGGTCTCGTCGGGATGCGCGTACACCGACACCTCGGCTCCGCGCTCGCGGAGCAGCAGCGACAGCACGGCGGTCTTCGGCTCGAGCACCATCGCCACCCCCACGCGCAGGCCGGTCAGGTCGAGGCGCTCCGCCATCGCGGCCGACACCGGCATGTGCGCCCGGGCGAAAGAGATCCGGCCGGCGGCATCTCCCCGCTCGGGCAGCGGCGCCCCGTCGAGGCTCACCGTGTCGGCATCCAGGTCGAACTCGACCCGCCCGGGGGCGGGATGCAGACTCGGGATGCCACCGAGCCGCACGAGCAGATCGTGCAGGTCCGCGGAACCGGCGCCCTGCACCACGAACGGGCGCCCGGCGAGCATGAGGTTGGACGCACGCGCGAAGCGCCGGACGATGCGCTCGGGTGCGCGAGGGTCGGTCACGGGGTTCAGCCTAGGGTCACGGGTGCAGGCGTCCGCGCGACGGGGAAGCGACGTCAGCTGCTCGGATAACACCCGGCGCTTCATCACCCGCCGCGGCGAGCGCTGCCTGGAGCGGTTTGGGGCGCATTCTTCCGGCTGGGGCGTGAAATTTCGCGCCCCAACCGGAAAATCGTGCCCCAAACCCCGTCCCCCACAGCCCCACACCCCGCCCCCGGACGACGCGGAACGGCCCCGCCCTGCCGAAGCAGGAGCGGGGCCGTTCTCGAGAGTGCAGCGAATTACTTCGCGGCGACCACCTGGAGGGTGATCACGGCGGTGACGTCGTCACGCAGGCGAACGGTCGCCTCGTGCTCGCCGACCGACTTGATCGAGGAGGTGATCTGGATCTTGCGCTTGTCGAGCTCACCGAGACCGGCAGCCTTGACGGCGTCGGCGACGTCGGCGGGCTTGACCGAACCGAACAGGCGTCCCTCGTTGCCGGCCTTGACCGACAGCTTGACGGTGTTCGACTCGAGCGAGTTCTTCAGGGCCACGGCGTCTTCGTGCGCGTGGATCGCGCGGGACTCGCGAGCGGCGCGGATCGACGCGACCTGCTTCTCGCCACCGCGGCTCCAGGCCACGGCGAAGCCCTGCGGGATGAGGTAGTTGCGGGCGTACCCGTTCTTGACCTCGACAACATCACCGGCGCTACCGAGCCCGGTGACCTCATTCGTGAGAATCAGCTTTGCCATCGGGTGCTCCTTAGCGGCCGGCGCCGGCGTAGGGCAGGAGAGCCATCTCGCGCGCGTTCTTGATGGCGCGGGCGATCAGGCGCTGCTCCTGCACGGAGACACCGGTGATACGACGGGCGCGGATCTTGCCGCGCTCCGAGATGAACTTGCGGAGGGTTGCGACGTCCTTGTAATCGATGACGCCGACGCGGATCGCCTTCGCGGGGGCTGCGTTCTTCGCACCCTTCCGCGGCTTGCGGCGGTCGCCAGTGGCCTTGCCAGCCATGCTTCCTTCTTTCGTGTGGTTCGGATGCCGAGGCGGTCACGCGGACCGGGATGCGGCATCCGGAATTTCAGGGGGTCGTCGTGCTCGAGAGAGCGCGGCGAAGATCAGAACGGGGTGTCGTCGCCGTAGGAACCGGGAGTGCTCCACGCGTCAGCGCCGCTGTTGCCGCCGCCGTTGTTCGAACCGGGGGTCGACCACGGCTCGTCGTTCGACTGCTGCACCTGCGCGCGCTGGCCGCCTCCGCCACCCCCGCCGCCACCGGCGGCACGGGTGACCTGGGCGGTCGCGTAGCGGAGCGAGGGGCCGATCTCATCGACTTCGAGTTCGATGGAGGTGCGGTTGTTGCCCTCGCGGTCCTGGTAGGAACGCTGCTTCAGGCGACCGGTCGCGATGACACGGCTGCCCTTCGTCAGCGACCCGGCGACGTGCTCGGCGAATTCGCGCCACACCGAGGCGCGCAGGAAGAGCGCCTCGCCGTCCTTCCACTCGTTCGCCTGACGGTCGAACGTGCGGGGGGTCGACGCGATGGTGAAGTTCGCGACCGGGAGCCCGTTCTGCGTGTAGCGCAGCTCGGGGTCGGCCGTGAGGTTACCCACGACGGTGATGACGGTTTCGCCGGCCATCGTCGTTACTTCGCAGCCTTCTCGGCGGACTCGACCTTGCGGGGAGCGGCGGCCTTGCGGGCGGCCTTCTCCTCGGAGCGCTTGGCCTCGGCGGCGACCTGGGCGATCGCTTCTTCGGCGCGCAGGACCTTGGTACGCATGATCTGCTCGTTCAGCTTCAGCTGACGGTCGAGCTCGTTCGTGGCCTCGCTGGTCGCGACGAAGTTGACGACGGCGTAGATGCCCTCGTTCTTCTTGCGGATCTCGTAGGCGAGACGACGGCGGCCCCAGATGTCGATCTTGTCGATGGTTCCCCCATCGGCCGTGATGACCTTGAGGAATCCGTCGAGCTTCGGAGCGACCTGGCGCTCGTCGACCTCGGGATCGAAGATGACCATGAGTTCGTACTGGTGCGTCACTAACCCACCTCCTTCGGACTAGAACGGCTGACGGGCATTTCCCGGCAGCAGGAGGGTGTGTTGCACGTCACCGCGGGCTCACACGCGCATGGGCGTCGCCGGGCAACCTTCGTAGTCTAACGGATGCCGACTCACCCGGGGAATCGGAGACGGATAGCCTGGACCATCCGACGAGGGCAGGGGGCCGCATGACCGGAATCCGACCGTTCGACGCCCGCGCGCTGACGATGCCGGGCGACACGACTGCGGCACGCGCCTTCACGGCCCGGCTGCGCACGGAAGGGCGTCTGCCCGCGGCCAACACCGCCGTGGCGATCGTCGCGTACGTGTTCGCGTTCGCCCTCGTCGGTGGCGCCGGCCTCTTCCTCGTCGTCCTGCTGGCGATCTTCCGCGCCGCGATCGGCGACGGTGTCGTCGTCCTCGGCCTGGTCTTCGCCATCCCCCTCCTCCTCGGCCTGGGGGCGCTCGTGGCCGCGCTGTTCGCCGTCCGCCACGGTCGACGCGCGCAAGAAGATCGACGGTGGCGCATCGCCGGCTTCGCACGCGACGTCGGTATGGAGTACGTGGCGGCGCTCCCCGAGCCCGCCCTCCCGGGCGCGATCTTCCAGATCGGCGGCGACCGCACCGCGTCCGACCTGGTCCGTTCGTCTCACCCGCGCTTCGTCGAGGTGGGCAATCACTCGTACACCGTGAGCAACGGCAAGAACACCACGACCTCGCGGTGGGGATACATCGCGATCCGTCTCGACGTCCCCCTGCCGCACATCGTCCTCGACGCGATGGGCAACGGCGTCCGGCTCGGGCTGTGGGAGCGCGGTCAGCACCTCAGCCTCGAGGGAGATTTCGACCGGTACTTCCGCTTGTACTGCCCGACCGGCTACGAGCGCGACGCGCTCTATCTCTTCACTCCCGACGTCATGGCGCGCTTCATCGACAACGCCGCCGTGCTCGAGGTCGAGATCGTGGACGACTGGCTGTTCCTGTACTCCCCCACCGAGCTCTCCACGCTCGATCCGGCGCGATGGGCGTGGGTGTTCTCGGTGGTGGCGGCCCTGCTCGACAAGTTGGAGCAGTGGGGCCGGTGGCGCGACGACCGCATGGCGGCCGGGGCCGCGGGCCCACCGCTCGCCGCGCGGACGCCTCCCGCATCCACGGTGTGGGGTGCTCCCGACCCCGCCCCCGCGCCACCGACCCTCCCCGCCCCGCCCGTCGGGGTCGCACCCGTGGGCCGCCGGCTACGGCGACGCAGCCCCTGGGTGATCGTGCTGTCGATCGTCGGCGGAACCTTCGCGCTGGGACTGCTCCTCCTGCTCATCCCGTTGGTGTTCTTCCTCGCTCGCTGACCGTGCGGCCGACCACCGCCTCAGATGAGACGGCGATGAGAAAAACGCAAACCCCTTCCTTCCGCCCGACGGCGCTGGGTAGCGTCGGCGGAATGAGTCCACGAATGTCGTTCGATCCGGCGCTCATCTCCGAGACCGCCTCGAACCTCCGCTCCGCCGCGGATGGCATCCAGGCCCACCTCGCGCAGCTCGAGAGTGAGGCGTCACGTCTGCAGTCCGCGTGGAGCGGTGAGGCCATGGAGGCCTACCGCACGGCGCAGCAGAAGTGGACGGCAGGCTTGCGAGCCCTGAACGGGATCGTCGCCGACGCCTCCCGCGCGGGTCAGGCGTCGTCCGATCGGTACGCCGCTGCGCAGTCGACGGTCGAAGGGATCTGGTCGTGAGCACCGACGCCGCGGCATCCCCGGACGCCCTCTCGCTCTTCCGGGCCCAGCAGGAGCGCATCGCGGAGCTGACGCCGAAGTTCGAAGCCGCCGAAGAACGCGTGCGCGAGCTTCTCAGCCCTCTCGCCCCGCCCGCAGACGCACACGCGACGATCCGGATCGATGAGCGTGGTCTCGTCACGGCCGTCACCCTCGAGCGCGCCGAGGGGGCCACACCCGAGTCCGTGACGGCGGCCTTCTCCGATGCCGCCGTCGCTGCTCGACTGAGCGGCCCCCCTCTCCCCCTCGAGGCCGCCGACGCTCTGCTCACCCTGGCCGCCCGCGGCGAGACCGGACCGGTCGTCACGGTCGCCGACGACCTGCACCAGTTCCGCGTCATGGCCCAGTACGGCGCGATCCTCGGCGTCGACGGAACGCCGGCCTGGCTCACGCAGACCCCTGTCGATGTGATCGCCGACGAGGTCCTGCGGATCGGCCGTAAGGCCGCTCTCGCCTCGGACTCGTTCGACCGCTTCTCGGAAAGCGAAGGAGAATCCCGTGGTTGATGTCGATCCCGATGCCCTGCAGTCCGACGCCAATGACCACTGGCAGAAGTGGAGCCTCGAGCTGGCCGCGTGGCGGACCGACCTCGACGGCATGACGTACTCCCCCAGCGACTTCTCGCTGGCCCCGGGCTCGACCGAAGTGCTGTCGAAGTTCCGCACCTCGGTGCAGCTGCTCTCGGACTATCTGCACACCGGGGAGGAGATCTTCGAGGGCTTCGCCCGCGCGCTGCTCACCACCTCGATCGAGTACATGAAGGCCGAGGGCGACGCGCAGTCGGAGATCGACGCCGTCCAGAAGGAATTGGAGGGGCTGTGAGCTACGTCGACCTCACCCGTCAGGTCATCGCCGGACAACTCGACGATGCCGAGGCGAAAGTCCGCGGCGCCATCAGCTCCGCCCCGGCGAGCATCCGTCGTGCGGTGCAGAAATGGGTGGACGAGCAGGCGCACGGCCTCGGCGTCCTCGTTCCCGACGGCCTCGTCGACCAGGTCGCCGACATCATCATCTCCGTCGCCCTCGACGCCCTCGAGCAGTGCCTCGACACGATCGCCGTGCTCCGCGTGTGCAACGCGTACCTCGGCAGCCCCGACCGGCTGCGCAATATGGCGTCGACGATCGGCGACATCTCGGGCTCCGCCGAGAACCTGCAGATCAAGAAGGACCAGCTCGACGGCCTCATGAGCTGGGACGACGGCAAGGCCAGCAAGGTCTACGAGTACGGCATCGACGACCAGGTACGGGCGCTGGGGGTGCTCCCGGGCAAGCTCGGCGGTGTCGCCGGCGTGCTGCGCACCCAGGCCGACGACATCGAGAGCTTCTACCTCAACCTCGCCGGGCTCGTCGGGGGCACCGTCCTGGCCATCGGCGGTGTGGTCACCGCGATCCTGTCGCTGATCGGCGGGGCGCTCTCCTCCCCCACCGGAGTCGGCGCCGTCGTCGGGCTCATCGGCGCCGCGCTGTCCGCGGTCCTGGCGCTGGCCGGTGTCGGCATGGCCGGCATCTCGGCTCTTCAGCTCTTCCTGTCGGCGATGCAGGGGACGTCGAACAAGCTCGACGACCTCCTTTCGTCGATGCCCGCGTGGGACCCGCCCCGCTTCGCCATCGTCCAGTAGCCGCCCCGGGCCCGCGCGGGGGTCGGATGCCGCCCGTTAGGGTCTGACACGGGGGTGCGACATGACAGACGCCACGACGTTCGATCCGACGCCGCTGACCGCGCCGGTCGATCGCAAGGCAGCGCAGGCCTTCACGGCGCAGCTGCGTCGCGAGGGCCGGCTGAGTGGCACCGTGGTGCCATTCATCGTGTTCGCGATCGTCGGTGCGGCATTCCTCTTCATCGCCATCCCGGTCTTCGCCGCCGTCGCATCATCCCTCTTCGACCGGGGTAGCTCCGGGCCGCTGCCGCTGCTGGTCGTCGTCTTCATTCTCATCGTTGCCTCGTTCATCGTCGGCGCGATCGTGCGCGGTTTCGGGGGTGCTGCCGAACGGCGCTACCGACTCGATCGCTTCGCCCGCGCGAACGGGATGACGTGGCATCCGGGATTCGACGATCCCGAGCTGCCGGGCATGATCTTCGCCCTCGGTCACGACCGCGAATCCCGGGATCTGCTCCGATCCGGCGACCCTCGGTTCGTCGAGGTGGGCAACTACCGGTACGAGACGGGGTCGGGCAAGAGCAAGCAGACGCACCGGTGGGGTTACGTCGCGATACGCCTCGACACCCCGCTTCCCCACATCGTCCTGGATGCCGTGGGCAACAACGGGCTGTTCGGCGCGTCGAACCTGCCGGTCACCTTCGGCCGCGGCCAGAGGTTGAGCCTCGAGGGCGACTTCGACCGGCATTTCGCCCTCTACTGCCCCGAGGGGTACGAGCGCGACGCCCTGTATCTGTTCACGCCCGACGTCATGGCGCGGTTCATCGACAGTGCTGCCGCCCTCGACGTCGAGATCGTCGACAACTGGCTGTTCCTCTACTCCCGCCGCGACCTGTCGACCCTCGACCCCGCGACCTGGCGGTGGTTGCTGACCACGGTCGCGGCGATCGACGAGAAGTTCGCGCAGTGGGCGCGCTGGCGCGACGAACGCCTGGTCGCCGAAAAGCCGTCCACGTCGCACGCGGTCGGCGCCGCGGCATCCGGGGCCCCGGCGCAGGCGCTGCCCCTTCTCACGCCGCCCCCCACCGGGGTCGCGCGGCAGGGCCGACGCCTGCGCCGCGGGTTCTCCTGGGTCACCGGGGTGTTCGTCGTGATCGGCGTCGGCTGGTGGTTGCTGACGATGTTCGCCGACGTGTTCATCCGGTGAGACGGGCGGCTGCGCGCCCCATCAGGCGCCGGTGAGGCCCGCTTCGTCGCGCCTCCGCACGGGTGTACGGCGCCGCTGAGGCGCGCGGCGGAGCTCCCGGTCCCGCCGGAGCCCGCGCCCGACGCGCGGACGCGGAAGGACGCGCCTCAGGCCCCCCGCGTGGTTCGCCAAAGCTCGCGGCGCGCCTCCTGCTCGACCGGGTCGGGCACGGGCAGCGACGCCAACAGCCGCTTCGTGTAGTCGTCGCGCGGCCGGGTGAGCACCTGCACCGTCGTGCCCTGCTCGCGGATGACGCCCTGGCGCAGCACGATCACGCGATCGGCCACCTCGTCGACGACGGCGAGGTCGTGACTGATGAACAGGCACGCGAAGCCGAACTCGGCCTGCAGCTGCGCGAACAGCTCCAGCACGCGCGCCTGCACCGACACGTCGAGCGCGGAGGTCGGCTCGTCGGCGATGAGCAGCTTCGGATCCAGCGCGAGGGCGCGAGCCAGCGACGCGCGCTGACGCTGACCGCCCGACAGCTCGTGCGGGTAGCGGTCGCCGAACGCCCGCGGCAGCTGTACCGCGTCGAGCAACTCGTCCACGCGCTGTCGCGCGGCCCGGGCGCCGCCGGCGCGCTTGTGCACGACGAGCGGTTCGGCGATGCACTCCGCGATCGTGAGCAGCGGGTTGAAGCTCGTCGCCGGGTCCTGGAAGACGAACCCGATGTCGGGGCGCGTCTTGGCCAGGTGCCGGGGTTTGGCCCCTCGCATCTCGGTGCCGAGCACCTTGAGCGACCCGCCGACCACCGACGTCAGCCCCACCATCGCGCGACCGATCGTGGTCTTGCCCGAACCGGACTCCCCCACGAGGCCCAGCACTTCGCCGGGGCCGATCCAGAAGTCCACGCCCTTCACGGCGACCACACCGGCGGAACCGAAGCGTCCGGGGTAACCGATCTCGACCTTCTCGGCCACGACGAGGCTGCCCTCCGGCGGCGCGGTGGGGGCGGGCGTCTCCAGCGACTGCCGGGAGCTCTTCCCCCGGCCCACGTGCGGCACCGCGGCGAGCAGATCGCGGGTGTATTCCTGCTGCGGGCCGGCGAACAGGTCGCGGACCGGAGCCTGCTCGACGATGTCGCCGCGGTACATCACGATCACGCGGTCCGCGAGGTCGGCGACCACGCCCATGTTGTGCGTGATGAGCACGATCGTCGCCCCGAACTCGTCGCGGCACGTGCGCAGCAGGTCGAGGATCTCGGCCTGAACGGTGACGTCGAGTGCGGTGGTGGGCTCGTCGGCGATGATCAGCCCGGCATCCAGGACCAGGGCCATCGCGATCACGACGCGCTGCTTCTGGCCGCCCGAGAACTGGTGCGGATAGTCGTCGACGCGCTTCTCGGGATCGGGGATGCCGACACGGCGCAGGATGTCGACCGCCTTGGCCTTCGCCTCGGCGTTCGACAGCTTCTCGTGCGCCCGCAGTCCCTCGGCGATCTGCCATCCGACGGTGTACACCGGGTTCAACGCGGTGGAGGGCTCCTGGAACACCATCGCCGCGTCGCGCCCGCGCATCTCGCGCAGCTGCGCCCCGGTGGCGTGGACGATGTCGGTCTCTCCGCCGTCGCGACCGCGCACGATCACGGCGCCCGACAGCGTCGCGGTCTCGGGAAGCAGACCGAGCAGCGTGTTCGCGGTCACGGTCTTGCCCGAGCCCGATTCGCCGACGATCGCGAGCACCTCGCCGGCGCGCGCCTCGAGCGAGATGCAGTTGATGGCGGCGACGGGGGCGCCGTCGGTGGCGAAGGTGACGCGCAGGTCGTCGATGCGGGCGACGGATGCCGCGGTGCCGGTCATGAGGGGCTCCCGTCGGTGGTCGAGGCCGGGGTTCCGGCGGGGGCGGTGGTCGACGCGTCGGCCGGAGCCGCGGACGGGTCGAGGGCCGTGACCGGTGCGGGTGCCCGCCCCGCGCGGCGACGCGTACGCAGGCGCGGGTCGCTGAGGTCGTTCAGGCTCTCGCCGACGAGGGTGATGCCGAGCACGGCGAGCACGATCGCGATGCCCGGCGGAATGGCCGTCCACCAGATGCCGCTCGTGACGTCGCTGACCGAGCGGTTGAGGTCGTAGCCCCACTCGGCGGCGGCGGTGGCCTCGATGCCGAAGCCGAGGAAGCCCAGTCCCGCGAGCGTCAGCAGGGCCTCCGAGGCGTTGAGTGTGACGACGACCGGCAGCGAGCGCGTCGAGTTGCGGAGCACGTGGCGCAGGAGGATGCGCGCGGTCGGCACCCCGATGACGCGGGCCGACTCGACGAACGGCTCCGCCTTGACCCGCACCACCTCGGCACGGATGACGCGGAAGTACTGCGGCACGAACACCACGGTGATCGAGATGGCGGTGGCGAGGATGCCACCCCACAGCGTCGACTGGCCCTTCGTGATCGCGATCGACATCACGATGGCGAGCAGCAGCGACGGGAAGGCGTAGATCGCGTCGCACAGCACCACGAGGATGCGGTCGAGCCAGCCACCGAAGTAGCCGCCGACCAGGCCGAGGAAGATGCCGAGGAAGATCGAGAACGCGATCGCGCACACGATCACCAGCAGCGCCGTCTGCGCGCCCCAGATCACGCGCGAGAGCACGTCGTAGCCGCCGACGGTCGTGCCGAGGAGGTTCATGGCATCCGGCGCCTGCTGCGTGCCGAACTTGACCCCGTCCGCCTCCTGCTGCGCGAAACCGTAGGGGGCGAGGAGGGGGGCGAGGACCGCGATGATCACGAACACCGTCGTGATGACCAGGCCCAGCACGAGCATCGTGCGCTGGAGCCCGACGCTGCGACGCAGATGCGAGATGACGGGCAGGCGGTCGCGCAGCGGGACCTTCCGCTCCGACAGGGCCGTGGAGGTCGTGGCATCCGTCATGTCAGTACCTCACTCGCGGGTCGATGATCGCCGCGATGACGTCGACGAGGAAGTTCGTGAAGGCCACCAGCACGGCGATCATGACGACGATGCCCTGCACGGCCACGAAGTCGCGGGCCTTGAGGTACTCGCTCAGCATGAAGCCCAGGCCCTTCCACTCGAAGGTCGTCTCGGTCAGGACGGCGCCCGAGAGCAGCAGGGCGATCTGCAGACCGATGACCGTGATGATCGGGATGAGCGCCGGACGGTACGCGTGCTTGGTGACGAGGCGGTACTCCCCCACGCCGCGGGAACGCGCCGACGTGACGTACTGCGATCCCAACGTGCCGATGACGTTGGTGCGCACCAGCCGCAGGAAGATGCCCGCGGTCAGGATGCCGAGGGCCACACCGGGAAGGATCGCGTGGGTCAGGACGTCGCCCACCGCCGCACCGTCGCCGAGACGGATCGCGTCCAGCAGATAGATGCCGCTCGGGGCATCCAGAGTCGACAGCTTCAATTCGGTGCGGGTGCTGGCACGGCCGGCGACCGGCAGCACGCTCAGCCACACCGCGAAGACGAGCTTGAGCAGAAGACCGACGAAGAAGATGGGGGTCGCGTAGCCGAGGATCGCGCCGATGCGCAGCGTGGCATCCTGCCAGCGGTCGCGGCGGTACGCGGCGATGAGCCCGAACGGGATGCCGATCAGCAGCGCCACGACGAGCGCGTAGATGGCCAGCTCGAGGGTGGCCGAGCCGTACTGCAGCAGGATGCCGATGACCGGACGGTTGTCGGTGATCGTGGTGCCGAAATCGCCCCGCAGCACGCCCCAGATGTACTCGAAGTACTGCTGGTAGAGGGGGCGGTCGTAGCCGGCGGCGGCAATGCGTTCCGCGAGCTGCTCGGGAGGGAGGCGCCCGCCGAGAGCGGCCGTGATCGGGTCGCCGGTGACCCGCATGAGCAGGAACACGACGGTCACGAGGATGAAGACCGTGGGGATGATCAGGACGAGTCGGACGAGGATGTAGCGCCAGAGTCCGCCGCCTTTGGGGGCGGCGGGCGCGGCGATGACGGGGGCGTCGACGGCGGTGGCCATGAGGACCTAACTGGGGGACGGAAAGCGGCGGGCACCCGGTCCGCCGAGGGACCGGGCACCCGCCGATCGATTACTTGTGCAGCGGGGCGTAGCGGAACTTGAAGGAACCGTCGAGGACGGCGCCCTCCACGCTGGAGCCCACGACCGCGACCTGCTTGCCCTGGAGCAGCGGCAGCGTCGAGAGGTCGGCGGCCACCTTGTCCTGGATCTCGCCGAGCTGCTGCTCGCGCGTGGTCTTGTCGGTCTGCGTCGCCTCCTCGACGAGGAGCTTCTGGACCTCGGCGTTGTCGTAGTGGTTGCCGAGGAAGTTGTCCGCCGAGAAGAACGGGGTCAGGTAGTTGTCGGCATCCGAGTAGTCCGGGAACCAGCCGAGCTGGTACGCGGGGTACACGTCGGCCGTGCGGTCCTTGGAGTACTGCACCCACTCGGTCTGCGCGAGGTTGACGGTGAACAGACCGTCCTCCTCGAGCTGCGCCTTCACCGCGGCGTACTCGTCGCCCGACGAGGGGCCGTAGTGGTCGCCGTTGTACTGCAGGTTCAGCGTGACGGGCGTCGAGACCCCGGCGGCCTCGAGCGTGGCCTTCGCCTTCGCCGCGTCGGGCATGCCGCTGCCGTCGCCGTACAGACCCTTCAGGGCCTCGTTGGCGCCCGCGACACCCTGCGGCACGTACGAGTACAGCGGCGAGTAGGTGTCTTTGTAGACGTCGGTCGCGATGGCCTGACGGTCGATGAGGTCGGCCGCCGCCTGACGCACGGCCAGGGACTTGGCCGCATCAGCCTCGGGCGTGGTGGCGCCGAAGGGCATCGTGTCGAAGTTGAAGACGATGTAGCGGATCTCTCCACCGGGGCCGTCGACGATCTTGACCGCGTCGTTCGACGACAGGTCGGCGATGTCCGTCGCGCTCAGGCTGCGGAACGCGACGTCGATCGCTCCGGACTGCACGTCGAGCTTGAGGTTGGAGGCGTCGGCGTAGTACTTCGCCGAGATGCCGCCGTTCTCGGGCTTCGGCAGCGAGCCCTGGTAGTCGGCGTACGGCGCGTACGAGATGAGCTCGTTCTGCTTGTACGACTCGATCGTGTACTGCCCCGCGAAGGGCTTGGCCTCGACGATGGTGTCGTCGGGGGTGACCGCATCGGCCGAGAAGACCTCTTCGTCGACGATGGGCGCTGCCGGACTCGACAGGATCTGCGGCCAGATCTGGTCGTTGCCGTTCTTCAGGGTGAAGACGACGGTGGTGTCGTCGGGCGTCTCGACGCTCTCGAGGTTGCCGAGCAACGAGGACGGGCCGTTGGGGTCGGCGATCGTCACCTGACGGTCGAACGAGAACTTCACGTCCGACGAGGTGAGGTCGTGGCCGTTCGCGAACTTCAGGCCCGACTTCAGCTTCACGGTGTACTCGGTCGGCGAGGTGAACTCCGCCGACTCGGCGATGTCGGGCGTGACGTCCGAGGTGCCGTACTGGCTGTTGAGCAGGAAGGGGTAGACCTGGTTCATCACGGCGAACGAGCCGTTGTCGTACGAGCCGGCCGGGTCGATCGAGCTGATCTTGTCGGTCGTGCCGACCACGAGCGGATCGCCCGAGCCGCTGTCGGAGCCGTTGTCTCCCCCGCCGGCGGAGCAGCCGGCCAGGACGATTGCCGAGGCGCCGAGAGCGCCGAGGGCGAGACCGAGACGGCCTCGACCGCTGGTGTGCAGTGTCATTGCGTTACCTCTGCTGTGAAGTGTCGATCGCGACAAATGCCGCCATCCTTCGGACATCTTTGTCCTCGGCGGGCTGGTCACCAATTGCTCCGAGGTTTTTTTACATTACCGAAACCCACGGGAGAATTCGGATTTCTTCTTGCGCGATCTCCCGGACCCCCGAATATCTCCGCGCGGGAGCGCTCCCGACACGGCCGCCGCCGCTCAGTGCGCCGACCAGCCCCCGTCCATCACGTAGCTCGTCCCGGTGACCATCGCGGCATCCGGTCCCGCGAGCCAGAGGGCGAGGGAGGCGACCTCGGCCGGCTCGACGAGCCGTTTGACCGCGGCGTCCTTCAGCAGCACCGTCTCGAGCACCTCGGACTCCGGGATGCCGTGCGACCGCGCCTGGTCTGCCAACTGCTTCTCCACGAGCGGCGAACGCACGTATCCGGGGTCGATGCACACGCTCGTCACGCCGCGGGCACCGCCCTCCAGTGCGGTCGTCTTGGACAGCCCCTCGAGGCCGTGCTTGGCGGCCACGTACGCCGATTTATATGCCGAAGCGCGTATACCGTGGACGCTCGACACGTTGAGCACTCGTCCGTATCCGCGCTCGTACATGGCGGGGAGCGCCGCGCGGATCAGCAGGAACGGCGCCTCCAGCATGAGTCGCAGCATGAAGGAGAACTTCTCCGGAGCGAAGTCCTCGATGGGACTGACGTGCTGGATGCCGGCATTGTTCACGAGGATGTCGACGTCGAGCTCCAGATCGGCCAACGCCGCCGTGTCCGACAGGTCGACCCCCCAGGCGCGGCCGCCGATCTCGTCGGCGAGGGCCTTCGCCCCCTCGACGTGGAGATCGGCGACCGTCACCTCGGCGCCTGCTTCAGCGAACGCCCGCGCGATCGCCGCCCCGATGCCGCCGGCACCACCGGTGACGAGGGCGCGGCGTCCGCTGAGGTCGATGGTCATGGTGCTCACTTCCCCCGCGCGGCGTCGGCGGCGTCGATGTCGCGCAGCGAGATGCCGCGCGTCTCCTTCAGCGACAGTACGGCGATCGAGGTCAGCACGCAGGCCGCGACGATGTACAGCGCGATGGGCAGCCACGAACCGAAGTCGCGCAGCCACTGCGTCGCGAGGATCGGCGCGAGCGAACCGGCCAGGATGGCCGTCACCTGGGCCCCGAGCGAGACACCCGAGTAGCGCATGCGCGTCGGGAACAGCTCGGCCATGACCGCCGGCTGCGGCGCGTACATGCCGGCGTGGAAGACCAAGCCCAGCGCCACCGCGGCGACGATGACTACGGGGTTCAGCGTGTCGAACATCGGGAAGGCGAAGAACGCCCAGGTCGCGCTGAGGATCGCGCCGGTGAGGTACACGGGCTTGCGCCCGATGCGGTCGGCGAGACGCCCGATCGGGGGGATCACGGCGAAATGGATGACGTGCGCGATCAGGAGCGCGAGCAACAGCTGGCTCGTGTCGTAGGAGTGCACGACCTTCAGATACACGATCGAGAAGCTGACGACGATGTAGTAGACGATGTTCTCCGCGAAGCGCACGCCCATGGCCTGGACGACGCCTTTCGGGTAGCGGCGCAGCACCTCGACGACGCCGAACGAGGTGGCCTTCTCCTGCTGCACCTGCTTCTTGGCCTCGAGGAAGATCGGGGCCTCCTCGACGTGGGTGCGGATGTAGAAGCCGACCAGCACGATCACCGCCGACAGCCAGAACGCGACGCGCCAGCCCCAGTCGAGGAACGCGGCGGGGGAGAGGATGAACGACATCACCAGCAGCACGGTGGTCGCGAGGAGGTTTCCGACCGGGACGGCCGCCTGCGGCCAGCTCGCCCAGAACGCACGGGAGCGGTTCGGGCTCTGCTCCGCGACCAGCAGGACGGCACCGCCCCACTCGCCGCCGACCGCGAAGCCCTGGATGAACCGCAGGGCCACGAGCATGGCGGGCGCCCAGTAGCCCACTGAGGCGAAGCCGGGCAGGCAGCCCATCAGGAAGGTCGCCGCGCCGACGATGATGATCGTCGCCTGAAGGGTGGGCTTGCGTCCGAAGCGGTCACCGATCTGTCCGAAGACGATGCCCCCCAAGGGGCGGGCGACGAACCCGACGGCGTAAGTGACGAAGGCGGCGATGATCCCGTCGAGCGGGGAGCCCGACGACGGGAAGAAGAACGTGCCGAACACCAGGCTCGCAGCCGTGGCGTAGAGGAAGAACTCGTACCACTCGACGACCGTGCCGGCCATCGACGCGGCGACGACCCTCTTGATCTTTCCGGTGGAGGTTTCGGAGGAGGCGCTGCGCTGCGCCGTGGCGGGGGGTTCCATGCTGGCTCCTTCGGTGTCGACGGTGACATCCGTCGTCGAGTCTGCGGCGACCCGTGCGTTGCGGCAATGCCCAGTCCTGCGGAGTGTGTGTGCACAATTGCACACATGGATGCCACGACCGTCCGCGCCGACGACCTCCTTACGCTCCTCGCGGTCGCGCGTACCGGGCGCTACACGGCCGCGGCACAGCTTCGTGGCGTCGACCACACGACAGTCGCGCGGCGGATCTCGGCGCTCGAAGACGCCCTCGGCGGCCGGGTCGTCTCGGCATCCGGCCGCGGGTGGGCGCTGACGCCCCTCGGTCATCACGCGGTCGAGACGGCGGGCCGCATCGAGGCGGCGATGTCGCACCTCGCCGGCGGGGGAGTCGAACCCGACCCCGTGTCCGGCGTCGTGAGGATGTCGGCCACCGACGGCTTCAGCGCCTACATCGCGGCTCCCGCGGTCGCGGCTCTGCGGGAACGGCATCCCGAGCTCTCGGTCGAGATCGTCACGGCGCAGCGACGGGCAGCCCTGCACCCCGGGCTCGACGTCGAAGTGGTGGTGGGGGAGCCGCAGTCGTCGCGGGGGCACGCCGTCGAGCTCGGGCGCTACACGCTCGGTCTGTACGCGTCCTCTGCTTACCTCGCCCGGGCCGGTCGACCCGCGCGCATGGAAGACCTCGAGCAGCATCGGCTCGTGTACTTCGTCGACGCGATGCTGCAGGTCGAAGCCCTCGATCTGCCGCGCCGCGTCGTGCCGCACATGCGCGACGGCCTGAGCTCGACCAACGTGCTCGTGCAGGTCGAGGCGACGCGCGCGGGCGCCGGGATCGGGCTGCTGCCGTGCTTCACGGCCGACCGGCACGACGATCTCGAGCGGTTGCTCCCCGAGGAGGTGAGCGAGAGCCTGCCGTACTGGATGATCGTGCGCGCCGACTCCCTGCGGATCCCCGCCGTCGTGGCCCTGGCCGACGCGCTGCGCGAGCAGACGGCGCGGGCAGCGGCGATGCTCGCCGGCCGAGGGTGACGCCCGGTCAGGACGAGATGGACGGCGTTCCCACCTCGCGGAGCTCCGCAGCGGCCTCCGCTCCCGTCCGCAGTCCCAGCCGCGGCGCGACCTCCGTCGCGAGCAACTCGATCGAGCGGAGGATGATCGCGGGCGCCGGGTCGACGGAGTGCACTTGGAACGCCACATCGGTCGCGAACGCGAGGGTCCGGTCCGCGGAGAGAGAGGTCACGACCTGATCGACCGTCCCCAGGTGCGTATCGGTCAGGCGTGCGAGGTCACGGAGGTCTCCCTTCGCATTCCTCTTGAGGAATGTACGCGTCAAGCGCCGAACACCGTGATCGGCTGCGCTCCACGCCTCATCGAGGTGGTCGGCATCCACCACCACCGCTGTTCGCGAGGCGAGGATGCGCGGCGGCACACCGCCGGGCAGAGCGGCGAGATACGCCTCGACGATCGGGACCTGCACCTCGTGGAGCGTCTGTCGGTCGTCACGCGGTTGCGTGCGGGACAGCAGCAGACCGTCGCCCGCGAGTCCCGCACGGCGGCCTCCCTCGACGGAGAACGTCGCCTGCCAGAGCCGCACGCCGAGATGCGGTGCGGCGGGGTTCAGGAGCAGCTCCGTCCCGCGGATGCCGCGCCCGGCGAACGCATCCCGCAGCACCGCCACGTGAGCGGCCTGTATTTCGCGTCGGTCGTCGGAGAAACGCTCGAACGCGGCGAATGATGACGGGGTTCCGCCCGTACCGATGCCGAGCTGGACGCGACCCCCGCTCAGGGCATCGACGACGGCGGCGTCCTCCGCCACCCGCACCGGATCGTCGAGGGGCAGGGTGACGATACCGGTGCCGAGGGCGATGCGCTCGGTCTGCACCGCAGCCGCCGCGAGGAAGGGGAACGGGGACGGCAGCCCGCCCTCATCCCGGTCGAAGTGGTGCTGCGCGACCCACGCGGAGGCGAACCCGTGCTCTTCAGCGGCGCGCACCTGCGCGAGCCCGGTGCGATACCGCTCGCCGTCGGTACCGGCATCCAGCAGCCGCGTGAAGAAACCGAGCCGTGCACTCGTCATCCCGTCGTCCTCTCCCACTCATTCCCGGTGCGGAATGTCGTCGACGTCCAGGCTAGGACGAGTGCCGGGGGAGCAGGCGGGTGGGCGACGACTCCCACGCCCTTCTCAGCGCGCGGCGACCTCGATCGGGTCGCCGGTGCGGGCGAGATCTGCCTCGAGCTCCCGCACGATCGGGATGACCGTCTCACCGAAGCGCTCGAGCTCTTCCTGGAAGTGCAAGAAGCCGAGGAGGAACAGGTCGACTCCGCGCTTCTTGTAGGCGATGATGCGCTCCGCGATCTGTTCGGCGTCGCCGAAGAGCTGCGTACGGAAGCCGTCGTTGTACTGCACCAGATCTTCGAACGACGAGTCCGCCCACATGCCCTTCTTGTCCGTCGTCGCGTTCCCCGCCTCCTGGACGCTGCGGCGGAAGCCCTCGACGGCCCCTCCATCGGCGTGCGCGATGATCTCGCGCAGCTGCGCCTCGGCCTCGGCCCGGCTGTCGCGCTGGATGACGAAGCCGTTCAGCCCGAACCGCGTGCGACGACCGTGCTCCGCGGCGACACGGGTGACGTCGTCGTACTGCTCGGTGAAGCCGTCGAAGTCCTTACCGTTCGAGAAGTACCAGTCCGAGAACGCCCCGCCGTTGAAGCGGGCAGCTGTCGAGTTGCCGCCCTGGAAGATCTCGGGATGCGGACGCCCCGGCACCTCGTACGGGAACGGACGCAGCGTGAAGTCGGTGATGTCGTAGTACTTCCCGTGGAACGAGAAGGTCTCCTGCGTCCACAGCCCCCGCAGCACCTGGATGAACTCGGCCGCGCGCTCGTACCGCTCGTCGTGCTCGAGCCACTCGAGCCCCAGATCGGTGTATTCGTCTTTGAACCAGCCGCTGACGACGTTGACCGCCGCGCGTCCGTGCGAGAACTGATCGGCCGTGTTGATGAACTTCGCCAACACCGCCGGATGCCAGATCCCGGGGTGTATCGCCGAGATCACCTTCAGCTTCTCGGTGGCCAGCAGCAGGGCGAGGCTGATCGAGGTCGACTCGTGCTGCTGTGCCGCCCCGTAGCTCGAGGCGTAGCGCACCTGGCTCAGGGCGTACTCGAAGCCGACGCGCTCCGCCGTCTGCGCCAGTTCGACGTTGTAGTCGTAGCCCCAGTCGGTGCGCTGCTCGACCGAGCTGATGACCAGCCCGCCGCTGACGTTGGGCACCCAGTAGGCGAACTTCAGCGGCTCGTGGGTGGGAGTGGGATCGGTCACGGGGTCCTCCTCGCGAATCGGAACCCGGCTACCGTCGCACCGCCGTCGACATCGGGCAACGGTGTGTGACGGACCGTTTCCTCGCGTGACGACACACGACGTCGACCGGGTCAGGATGGATGCCATGACCTCCCCCCAGCGCGTGCGTTTCGGCTACTGGACCCCGATCTTCGGCGGCTGGTTGCGCAACGTCGACGACGAACGGACGCCCGTCTCCTTCGCTCACATCGCCGAGATCGCCCGGGTCGCCGAGGAGGGCGGTTTCGATCTGACCCTCATCCCCGAGCTCAACCTGAACGACATCAAGGGCGTCGAGGCGCCGTCGCTCGATGCGTGGGCGGTGACGGCGGGACTCGCCGCGGTGACGTCGACCCTCGAGCTGATGACCGCCGTGCGCCCCGGTTTCCACAACCCGTTTCACACCGCGAAGCAGGCTGCGACGATCGACGAGATCAGCGGCGGCCGATTCACGTTGAACGTCGTCTCGGCGTGGTGGGCCGAGGAGGCCAAGCAGTACGACGGTCTGTTCAGCGCGCACGACGATCGCTACGCGCGGACCATCGAGTGGGTCGAAGTGCTGCGCGGCCTGTGGTCGCAGACGCCGTTCGCGTACGAGGGCGAGTACTACCGCACCGAGGGCACGTACACCGAGCCGAAGCCGCGGGTCGTGCCGCGGTTGTACGCGGGCGGCGAGAGCGAGGCGGGCCGTACGGCGATCACGCGCTTCGCCGACGCGTATTTGACGCACGGCGGCACGCTCGACGAGCTCGAGGTCAAGGTCGCCGACATGCGCCGCCGCCGCGCGGAGGCGGGGGCCACGCCGTTCGAGGCGTTCGGGATGGCCGCCTATGCGGTCGTGCGCGCCACGGAGGACGAGGCGCAGGCCGAGATCGACCGCATCACCGACGTGCGCGGGGGAGCGGCATACGGGTCGTACCAGGACTTCGTGAGCAAGTCGAAGCTCGACACCCAGGTCGACCTCAAGGAGTACTCGGTGTCGAACCGTGGCCTCCGCCCCAACCTCGTCGGAACGCCCGACCAGGTCGCCGAGCGCATCGTGCAGTTCGCGAACGTGGGTGTCTCGACGCTGCTGCTGCAGTTCTCGCCGCACCTGCCTGAGTTGCAGCGCTTCGCGGAAGAGGTCATCCCGCGCGTGCGGCGCTTGGAGGCGCAGCGCGACGCGTGACCTCAGTGCGCTGCGCGCAGCGCGTGCTCGAGATCGGCGATGAGATCGTCGGCGTCCTCGAGGCCGATCGACAGGCGGATGAGGCCGTCACCGATGCCGAGGCGGTCGCGCGTCTCCTGCGCGAAGCCGAGGTGCGTGGTGGTCGCGGGATGCAGCGCCATGGAACGCGTGTCGCCGATGTTCGTCATGCGGCTGAACAGGCGGAGAGCGTCGAAGAAGCGCTCCGCGGCGGCGCGGCCGCCTGCCACGGTGAAGGAGAAGACCGAGCCCGACAGGCCGTCATAGTCCCGCTGTGCGAGCGCGTGCTGCGGATGCGAGGGGAGACCGGCGTAGTCGACGCTCTCCACCGCTTCGTGCTGATCGAGCCATTCGGCGATGGTGCGGGCGCTCGCGAGGTGCTGACGCATGCGAACCGACAGGGTCTCCATGCCCTGTTGCAGGAGGAAGCCGTTCAGCGGCGACAGCGCCGGTCCGGTGTCGTTGGCTATTCCGAAACGCAGCGACAGTTCGAAGGCGCGCGCACCGAAGGCCTCGACGAACGACGGATGCGTGGCCACGGGCGTCTCGGTGAGCGCCGGGTAGGAGCGATCGGATGCCGCCCAGTCGAACGTTCCGCCATCGACGACAGCGCCGGCGAGATTGGCACCGTGCCCCGAGAGGAACTTCGTCGCGGAGTGCACGACGACGTCGGCGCCGTGCTCGATCGGCCGGATGAGGAACGGCGTCGCGATGGTGTTGTCGACCACGAGAGGGATGCCGTGGCGGCGCGCCACCCGCGCGACGGCGTCGATATCGACCACGTCGTTCTTCGGGTTCGGGAGGGTCTCGGTGAAGATCGCCTTCGTCTCGGGTCGGATGAGGGCGTCCCACTCCGCGTCGTCACCGGGGTTCCAGACGTACTCGACAGTGACGCCGAGACGCGCGAACGTGCGGTCGAAGAGCACGCGCGTGCCGCTGTAGATGCTCGCCGTGGACACGATGTGCTCGCCGCTGCCCGCGAGACCGAGGAGCGCCATCGAGATGGCCGCCTGTCCGGATCCCACAACGAGCGCCCCGGACCCGCCCTCGAGCGAGGCGAGACGCCGTTCGGCCACCTGGTTGGTGGGGTTGGCGTTGCGGGAGTACAGGTGGCCGAGGTCGACCGCTCCGAACCGGTCGGTGGCCTCCTGGAACGACCGGAACCGGTATGCCGCCGACAGGTGCACGGGGGTGATCCGCGATCCGTGCGTCAGGTCTTCTTCTTCGCCGGCGTGGACTTGGCGGGTCGCGAACCCGAATCCCGTCCAGTCGGTGTGAGGAGCAGCCGGTTCAGCCACGCAGACCGACCGCTTCCTTCGGGAGCAGAGAGCCGAGCCAACGGGCGACCTCACGAGGGCCCGAGCGGGGAGCGGTGGCCTCGACGTCGGGGTTGTAGTTCGTGTTGGTGTTGACGTCGTAGGTCACGGTGCGACCATCGCGGGTCTCGATGAACTCGATGCCGGCGATACCCACTCCCTCGGCTGCGAGGAAGGCGAGGTAGCGGTCGATGAGCACAGGGTCGACATCATCGCGACGGCGGAAAAGGGGTTCCGGTTCCGCTCCGTCTGCGCCGGGGACGGCGCACGCCTCGGCGGGGCACAGCTCGAAGCTGCCGGCGCTGGTGTCGACGCGAACGGCGTAGACGAACTCACCCGCCACGAACTCCGCCCGGGTGATGAATGGCGACGCGGCGACCAGGAGCTCCTGCAGGAGCGTGATCCCGTCGGGGGAGGGCTCGAAGTCGGGGCTGCCGACCCACTCCGCGAACTCGTCGACCGTCTCCCACCGCCGCACGCCGAGACCCTTGCCGCCCTGGTTGTGCTTGCTGATGAACGGGGCGCCGAACTGCTCGGCCTGGCTGACGAGGTCGTCGATGCCGAACACCGCCACCGTACGCGGGACATCGATGCCCGCGTGTCTCAGCGCCGCGTGCTGCGCGACCTTGCTGACCTCGAGTTCGAGCACATCTGCGCCGTTGATCACCGTTCGTCCCCACGACGAGAGCCACCGCAGGACGGCGCGCCCGAACTCCTTGCTGTGGGCGTGGTCGCGCGTGTGCGCGGAGGCGCTCAGGCGCGACCAGAAAATGCCCTCTGGCGGCTCGACGGCCAGGTCGATCGACCCGTCGGTGAGCATCCACTCCTCGAATGGCACGCCCTCGGCTTCGAACGCCGCAGCGAACGGCGGGATCCACTGGGGATTTTCGTGGATGACATAGACCTTGCCCGACATGCGGCCAGGCTAACGCGAGGCTCCGACATCGCGCTCTCCCGCCGTCACGAGGCGACACCGTCGGCGCTTGTCCCTAGGCTCGAATTCCGCCGAAGGGATGCCATGACTTCTGACTTCATCGACGCCAACCGCGCCAACTGGGATGAGCGCGCCACTCTGCATGCCGCCCGAGACGGTTCGGGCTACGGCGTTCAGCGATACGTGGACGATGCCGAGGCCCTGTCCGACGTCGTCCGCTTCGACGCACCCCTACTGGGAGACATCGCCGGCAAGCGCACGGTGCACCTGCAGTGCCACATCGGCACCGACACCCTGTCACTCGCCAGGCTGGGCGCCCGGGTGACCGGTCTCGATTTCTCCGAGAACGCGGTGACCGAGGCCCGCAGGCTGGCCGATGAAGCCGGCGCCGACGTCGAGTTCGTCCAGTCGGATGTGCGGAAGGCGGCCGAGGTGCTCCCGCACGGCGCGTTCGATCTCGTCTACACCGGGATCGGAGCACTGTGCTGGCTACCGTCCATCGATGAGTGGGCGGGCGTCGTGGCGGATCTTCTGACGCCGGGCGGAACCCTGCACATCCGCGAGGGGCACCCCGTGCTGTGGTCGATGAACGAGACCCTGCCGGGCCTGACCCTGGCGTTCCCGTACTTCGAGCAACCCGTTCCGCTCGAGTGGGACGACGACAGCACCTACGTCGAGGTCTCGGCGCCGCTCACGTCGACGCGCACGTACGAGTGGAATCGCGGGCTCGGTGAGATCGTCACCGCCCTGCTCTCGCACGGACTGCGCATCGACGCCCTGATCGAGCACGACAGTGTGCCCTGGGAAGCGCTGCCCGGTCGGATGACCCTGCGCGCCGACGGCGAATACGCGTTGTCGGAACAGCCTTCCGTGATGCCGCTGAGCTACACGATCAGGGCGACGAAGGTGGGGTAGGCGCGGTCGACGCGGTGCCACCTAGATCCGCGAGATCGCCCTCGATGCAGGGACTGATGACCTGCAGGAGGACCGCCGTCTTATAGAGAGACAACTGGGTCACACTCCCGTCTGCATTTGCGCCCTGCAGATACGCGGGGTCAGAAATGATGAGACCGCCCGTGCCGTCGTCGGATTGCACCACCGGCTTAAGACCAGCCGATCGCCAAACGTCGACAACCATTTGCGCGAGAGCCGGTGTGGCCTCTGGAACGTCGACCAGGCTCTGGGCGACGAACATCGATTGCACATACCCATCGCGAGGGTTTTCACATGGGCCCCACGTCCTCTCTGTGGTCCATTTCTCTGCGGGGACGACCGCCGATGTCCGGGCGAAGATGTCCCTTGCGTCGCGCTCGACTTCATCCGGGGTCACGGTGCTTCCCTCCGACGCTGTGCATCCGGTCAGCGCCAGCGACGCCAACATGGCTGCGGTGATTGCCACGATCCTCATTTGTGAACTCGTCTCATCTCGGCCTCCACTCGCCACGTGACCCGGTCCTCCGGTGTTCCCCTCTCCGGCAACTCGGATCCACGGCCCACGGAAATCATCGCTGCGCTCTTCAAAGCGGCAGAGTTGGCGTCCAAGTAACTGACCCTCCCGTCTTGACCACTGAAAGGTCCATGCATGCCCACCGGGAGCGTTTGCTCGCCGTCCACGAGGACCCCTTCGGAGCTGAACGGGTGCGCGCCGAACTCAGATGAGGTGGGGTCCGCCCGGAAAGACAGGCCCTGACCGACAGGTGCCCATCCGTCTTTTGTCGACTGAGATGCGTACACCTCCCCAGCGGGTACGCGGAGTTCGCTCGCATTCGTCACCTCGTCGGAGACCCCCGCAGAGCCGAGCAATACAAGGTGATCGACTGGCACCTTCTCGATTGCGAGAGCTGCTACGTCGGTTCCATACGAGTGGGCGATGACCGTCAGAGCGATCGACTCCTGGCATGCGTCGTGGGCCGCCGTCAGAGAACCTAAGTCGTAGGCGAGGGACCGGGACCCCACTGATGCGCGCTCGTCCGAGACCACCTCGATCGCGTTCACGATCGGTTCGGGCATCGGCGGGTGATAGCCGATCCATGCGAGAACGCTTACTTCATCAAGCGATATAGAGCCAGCTTGTGCCTCGGCCACTCGCAGCTTTCGCGCCGCCGCGACGTATTCATCGACACTGTCAGCGACCGTGGTCCCCATGCCCGGAACGATGACACTCACATGCCCCGCCGTATCCAGATCCCCCACCGCGACCTGCGCCAACGGCGGCTGATCCAGCACGAGCGAAACGAGCGTGTTGCCGCTCGACGCTCTCTCCAGCGCCTCCAACGCGCGCACCTGATCCGACCCATCCGGCGCGATGTGTCGCGCCACCTCCAGCGCCTGCGCGAGCACGATGCGGTTCGCGCGGTCACGCGCGGCGTATGCCACACCTCCGAGGTTTCCGATGACGCCGGACGCCTCGGCGATCAGCACGTTCTGTTGCTCGGCGGTCAACCGCCGCCACCACGGCGCGACCTCTTCCGGCGGCGTCTGCTTCAAGCGGGCGATCAGGTCGGGGCGCACTCGCAGCAATGCCGTCAACGCCCGCGCATCGAGGGACTGGAGCACGTCGAGAACGCGTTCCGTCGTGACGGTCGCGACCCCCAGGCCGACCCCCACGGAGGCCCAGACATCACCTCGTGCCCGCACTCTCTCGATCGCCGCGCGAACAGCCTGAGCGGCGACCTCGCCGGCGGCCGCCACGTCGGCGCGTGCGTCGGCGAGCATCGCCTCGGCTCGCCGACGCCCCTCCGTCCGCGTCACCGGTGCCGGACCCTGATGCCGCGGGTCGGTGATCAGCACCGGCCACCCGCGTGCGAGCGAGGTGAACGCCTGCGCCGCCGGTGCGGCATCCTCCGGCAAGGTCGATGCGAAGCTCCACGCTTCGATCGCGGCTGCGGCCAGCCCCTGCGCCCGTCGAAGCGCGAGAGCGTACGTCCGCATCGGTTCGACGATCGTCGCCACACCCTGACCGATCTCGACCCACCGCTGCGCGACGGCGCTCATGCGCGCCGCGTAGGAGTCGGCTCCTTCGCCCGTCCAGCCGTCGATCGAGATGTGCCGACGGAGGTCGGTTCCCGCCTCATCGGCGACCTTCTCACGTCGCTGGGCGACGTGGGAGACCTCATAGGCGGCCTCCACGGACCCCGGGACGAGCTGTTCGGGGAAGGACGCCGAACCGAACCCGCTCACGACGGCCGTCCCAACGCTCTGATGCTCGCTTGGGCGCCTTCTTCCGACCGCTCGTAGAGACCGGCGGATTCGCGCAGCCCGTCTGCGACATCGTCGGTCTGCGCGACGGCCTCCGTCCACCCACCCGTCATCGCCTCCATGAGATCGGCCACCGCGGTGCCGAGCGCGCCGTGACCGAGGTCACGCGCATCGGCGACGGCCGTCTCGGCCTCGGCGCGGTGGACCGTCGCGTCGACGCCTGCTGCCGCGCGACGAAGGTTGTCGGGGGTGACCGTGAAGCTCCGCACCCCCGCAAGGTACTCAGAACGCCGCGACGAGCGCGGCGGTTGTCCACAGCCTCACCCGGACCGTGGCCCACCTTCGCCCGAGACGACGACGATGGGCGATCCGCGCCCGACCCCACCCATGACGAACGTCACCCCTGAGACGTGACCGGCGCCCCGGGTGCGCGGACCGGGTCGGCGACAGCATGAACACATGACCTCCTCCACCACCGGCCCCGCCGCGATCGACGCGCGGGGCGTCATCAAGAGTTTCGGCTCCGTCCACGCCGTGCGCGGCGTGGATCTGCGCGTCCAGCCCGGCGAGATCGTGGCATTCCTCGGCCCGAACGGCGCCGGCAAGACCACCACGATCGACATGATCCTCGGCCTCACGAACCCCGACTCGGGCTCGATCGAGGTGTTCGGCCACAACCCGCGCGGCGCTGTCGCGCGGGGCCTCGTCTCCGCCGTGCTGCAGACCGGAGGGCTTCTGAAAGACCTCACCGTCCGCGAGACGGTCGAGCTCACGGCGAGCCTGTTCGCCGAGAAGCGTCCCGTCGACGAGGCGCTCGAGCGGGCCGGCATCCGGAATCTGGCGAGCCGACGCGTCGGCCTCTGCTCGGGCGGTGAGCAGCAGCGACTGCGCTTCGCGATGGCGCTCGTGAGCGACCCCGCCCTCTTGATCCTCGACGAGCCGACCACCGGCATGGACGTCGAAGCGCGCCGCTCGTTCTGGAGCGCGATTCGCGCGGATGCCGCCCGCGGCCGCACCGTGATGTTCGCGACGCACTACCTCGAGGAGGCCGACGAGTACGCCGACCGCATCGTGCTCATGCGCGGCGGCGAGATCGTCGCCGACGGCCCCACCTCCGAGATCAAGAACCTCGTCTCGGGTCGTGTGGTTCACGCGACGCTCCGGGATGCCGACCTCGCCGCCCTCGCGGCCCTCCCCGGCGTCGAGTCGGTCGAGACCGCCGGAGAGCGCGTCGCGATCCGCACGAGCGACTCCGATGCCCTCGCGCGTCATCTGCTCACCACCACGGACGCGCGCGACGTGGAGATCACGGCGCAGAACCTCGAGAGCGTCTTCCTCACCCTCACCGCCGACGACGCCGCACCCACCCTGAAAGAAGCCGTCCGATGACCGCCATCACCCTCGACCGCCCGGTCCCCGCCTTCGGCGGTTTCACCCTCACGTACCTGCGCATCGAGCTGATGCGGAAGCTCCGCAACCCGCGCAGCCTCCTGTTCACGGTCGCCTTCCCCGTGCTGATGTTCTTCATCGTCGGGTTCCAGACGCTCGACGTTCCGCTGACCGATACCCCTCTGGCATCCGGTGGCGTGTCGGTGGCCGCGTACATCATGGTGTCGATGGCGATGTACGGAACCATGATGTCGGCGACCCAGACCGGGGCGTCGGTCGCCGTCGAGCGCGCGCAGGGCTGGAGTCGGCAGCTGCGCCTCACTCCGCTGAACCCCGTCGCGAACGTCGTCGTCAAGATGATGGCGGGCATGGTGTTCGGCCTCATCGCGGTCATCGCGACTTACGCCGTCGCCGCCTTCGCCGGCGTGACCCTGACCCCTGTGCAGTGGATCGTGACCGGCCTCGCGGCCTGGCTCCTCGCGAGCGCGGTCTTCACGACGCTCGGTCTCATGGTCGGGTACATGTTTCCAGGCGAGAACGCGGCGCAGATCACGAGCCTCGCCGTCGTGCTGCTGTCGTTCCTCGGCGGCCTGTTCTTCCCCCTGTCGTCGATGCCCGACTTCCTGCAGACCATCGGCAAGCTAACGCCCGTCTACGGCATCGGCGAGCTCGCCCGGGCACCTCTGACGGGGGATGCCTTCGACCTCGGCGCCCTGATCAACGCGGTGGTCTGGCTCGCGGTGTTCGTCGCCGGGACCGTGTACTTCTTCCGTCGCGACACGCGGCGGGCCTGACGCCTAGGGTGAACGACGTGAGCACGACGACCGGCCCGGAGCGCACCCGCGTTCCGGGCCGCCGTCCGTTCCGCCGCGGCTGGTTCATCGGCGCGTCGATCTCGCTGATCTGGACCTACCCGGTGCTGGTCGAGCTGTGGCAGGGCCCGAGCGTGACGGGTCACCTCGTCGGCACCGCGATCATCGTCGTGTTCGCCGCCGTGTTCATGGCGACGGTCCCCTACGCCCGCGACACCACGTCGCGGCTGCGTCGACTGCTGCCGACGGTGGTGCTCTTCGCGCTGAGCCTCACGCTGCTGCCCTGGCTCGGCACCGACATCCGGTGGATGTGGACCTTCGTCGGCGTCGCCTTCGCCGTCTCGGCGATGGGCCGCCGGACCACCTGGCTCTTCGTCCCGGCCCTGAGCGCTCTGTCCTTCGTCGTGGGTGAAGCGATGGGCGCCGACGCGTTCTCGAGTGTCGTGAACTCGGCCATCATCCTCTCGATCTCGATCATGATGTTCAGCTTCGTCGAGAACATCTCCACCCTCGAGCGCCTGCGTGCGGCGCAGGAGCAGATCGCCGAACTCGCCGCCGAACGCGAGCGCGGCCGCGTCGCGCGCGACGTGCACGACATCCTCGGCCACTCGCTCACCGTGATCACCGTCAAGGCGGAGCTGGCCGGAAGACTGCTGGATGCCGGCTCCCTGGCCGCCCGCGACGAGGTCGCCCAGATCGAGCAGTTGGCGCGCGGTGCGCTCTCCGACGTCCGCACGACGGTCCACGGATATCGCGGGGTGAGCATCAGCGGAGAGCTCGCGGCCGCCCGTGCCGCTCTGGAGAGCGCCGGGGTCTCCGCCGACCTCCCCGGGACCACCGAGCAGGTGCCCGCCGACCGCCGTGAACTCGCCGGTTGGGTCGTGCGCGAAGCCGTGACCAACGTCATCCGCCATTCCGGAGCCACCGCCTGCCGCGTGCGGCTCGACGGCCGGTCGATCGAGGTCGCCGATGACGGCTGCGGCCCCTCGCCCGCGGCATCCACGGGCTCGGGGCTGACGGGCCTCCGCGAGCGCGTGGAGACCTCCGGCGCCCGTCTGATCGTCGGTCGCGGCGACCTCGGCGGATTCACACTGAAGGTGGCGTGGTGATCCGACTCCTCATCGCCGACGACCAGGCTCTGGTCCGCGGCGCCCTGGCCGCCCTGCTCGGGCTCGAGCACGACATCGAGGTCGTGGCCCAGGTCGGTCGCGGCGACGACGTGGTCGAGGCCGCCCGCGCCTCCCAGGCCGACGTGGCCCTGCTCGACATCGAGATGCCCGGCATCGACGGCATCGCCGCGGCGTCCCTCCTGCGTTCGGAGGTCCCCGGATGCCGTGCCCTCATCGTCACGACCTTCGGTCGCCCCGGCTACCTGGCGCGCGCCATGCAAGCCGGCGCGTCCGGATTCGTGGTCAAGGACACCCCCGCGGCGGAGCTGGCCGACGCGGTACGACGCGTCTCTCTCGGCCTGCGGGTGGTCGATCCGGCCCTGGCGGCCGAGTCGCTCGCGCAGGGCGACTCCCCGCTCACCGAGCGCGAGACCGACGTGCTCGCCGCGGCGCGCGACGGCGGCTCGATCGCCGACATCGCGCGGACGGTGCACCTGTCCGAGGGGACGGTGAAGAACCACCTCTCCAGCGCGATCGGCAAGACCGGTGGGCGGAATCGGGCGGATGCGGTGCGGGTGGCGGTGGAGCGGGGGTGGCTGTAGCGAGCCGTCAGCGTCCGCCGATGATCAACGCGGCGACGGCTCCGCCCACCATGGCGACCGCCAGCAGGCTGAGCTGCCAGGCGACGCGGCGCCCGTTCACCCACGCGTCGCGTGCCTCCCGGGCGTGCGTCCTGTTCGAGGTGCCGAATGGTGAGTGAGCACCGGCCGGGTGCCACTCACGCATCCGGCGCACGACGAGATCGACCGTGTGGAGGACGTGTCTCCACGACTCGGCATCGTCGGTGGAGAGCGACCGCGGCGCGTACAGGAACAGCCAACGACCCGCGAGCTCGAGATTCAGAGGGTAGGTCTGATCACCGAGAGCGGCGACGATCTCGGTGGTCAGGAGGGAGTCGGCATCCTGTTCCGACCCGGGGGCCGCCTCGACGAGCACCCCGGGATGACGCTCGTCCTGCACGGCGCCGGCGGGAGTCGCGGGGAGGGGCGAGAGCCGACGGTTACTCCGCGCCTCGACGGTGAGCGACGGCGCGTCGACGCCCAGGTCGACGGCGGCATACCCCCACGTCTGGGTGTACTGATTCCCCTGGGCGATCTCGGCGTAGAAGCTGTCGCCGATCTCGATGTATGGGCTTCCGGAAATGCGCACGATGTTGACGGAGCGTTGCGAGGAGCGGGGCCGTCCGTCCGGTTCGCGGAAGACGACGCCCGGGAGGGGCTGCGCGACGGCGTGGGTGCAGTACTCCCACCCGTTCACCTCGGCGAGACGACTGACCGCGTAGGCGGTGGCGTTCGTCCGCGTCGGAGCGGGCACGGGGTGCGTCAGCGGGGAGTAATCGATCGCGGCGGGCACCCGCCCAGTCTGGTCGCCTCGAGCCCTCACTCGGCGCGCGAAACGAGTCCGAATGACATTCAGTCGGGCAGGAACAACGCCAGCGCGATGAGAGGGGAGGCAACGATGCCGGCCAACGCGATCGCGGCCGCCCACGATCCATCGACGACGAGAGTCCGCCCGTCCCCGGTCGGGTCCTTCGTCCCCGTGTACGTGACGAGATGGGGGATGTCGATGGTGGTCGCCATCTCGGTGGCGACAACCGCGAGCAGCATCAGCAGGATCGCGACGAAACCGGCCGCGATGACGGGGGAGAGCACGGCGAGAGTGAGACGCCGGACGCTGAACCTCATCTGGCGCCTTTCACACGGTGAACCCGCTCCGCTCGATGGCGGGCCGGGGACCGGGCGCCGGGCCCGGAGGCACCACACGCTAGCGAGAGCCGCACGAACGAGGATGCGTCAGGGGTCTGTCTTCACCCGGTTACCGGTGACGTTCGCCCACTCGCGTCCGCCCACGACGCGGCGATATCGGCCCTGTCGGCGACATCGCCCGGGCGGTGCACCTCCCCGGCACCATCGACGAGACTGGCGGGCCGAATCGCGAGAACGACGCGCGATCAGATGTGTCCGCAGCAGGGCATAGCGCATTTGCGAAGTCACCCTCCGGGCCAACTTTTATCGTCGGCCATGTGGGCGACAACGCGTCCCGGTGATGAAGTTCGTTGCCGATCACTATGCGCACATGCGAATCTTCACGTGATCCTGTCTGCGACCTTCCATGAGCGGCGAGGTCACGTCGGTGACCCCCGAACGAGAGACGTCCTGCTGAGCCGTGCACGAAGTCTTCGAGTTCCTCCGAGTCCCCGCGGTCGTGACCGTGCTTTCGGTCTTCGTCGGAGTGGGTTCGGGTGCGGCGCTCGAGCTGAGGAGTGCCCGCGCCTTGTGGGGCAGCGCGAGTGCTGTGTGCCTCACGGGTCTCAGCATTTCGGCCCTCGCGCCCGAAGCCGTCCTCGCACCGTCAGGCATCTGTCTGGGCTACGCCGTGACTGCCATGCTGAGAGACCGCAATCGACGAGAGCGCACAACGCCCGGTGGCACAGAGGGCTAAGACGGGGCACCCGGGAAGACACCCGGGTGCCCCGTCCCCTGCTCGATACGGCGTCCGCCGCTCAACCTGGTCCGCTGCAACGTCATTCGGCAGCAGCACGAACCCCGAACGCCACCGCCTCCTCCTCCGTCAGCATCCGCGACCGGATGAGGAACCGCATCCCCGTCGGACCCTCGACCGAGAACCCTGCGCCACGCCCCGGCACGACGTCGATGGTCAGGTGCGTGAATTTCCAGTACTCGAACTGCGACTCCGACATGTAGACCTCGATCGGATCGTCCACGCCGATATCGACCGTGCCTAGCAACACATCGCTCGGCCCGGTGAGGAACATGCCGACCGGGTAGCACATCGGCGAGCTTCCATCGCAGCACCCCCCGGACTGATGGAACATCAGCGGGCCGTGCTTCGCCGTCAAGTCGCGCAGCAGCGCGGCCGCGGCATCCGTCACATCCACGCGGGAAAGGTCTGGCATCCGTTCTTCTCCTTCGAATCCGGGAATGGGTGTGACCCCCGGGACGAACCCGGGGGTCACGCGGGTCGGGATCGCCGCCACGACCCCGGCTCGGCCGATCAGAAGAAGCCCATCGCGCCTTCGGCGTACGACACGAGCAGGTTCTTCGTCTGCTGGTAGTGGTCGAGCATCTTGAGGTGGTTCTCGCGGCCGATGCCCGACTGCTTGTACCCGCCGAACGCGGCGTGCGCGGGGTACTGGTGGTAGGTGTTCGTCCAGACGCGTCCGGCCTCGATCGCGCGGCCCGCGCGGTAGGCGGTGTCGCCGCTGCGGCTCCACACGCCGGCGCCAAGGCCGTAGAGGGTGTCGTTCGCGATCGAGATGGCGTCGTCGAAGTCGTCGAACGAGGTAACCGACAGCACTGGTCCGAAGATCTCCTCCTGGAAGATGCGCATGTCGTTCGTGCCCTCGAACACCGTCGGCGCGACGTAGTAGCCGCCCGACAGGTCGCCGCCGAGGTCGACGCGCTCACCGCCCGTGAGCAGCTTCGCGCCGCCCTGCTTGCCGATGTCGATGTACGACAGGATCTTCTCGAGCTGGTCGTTTGAGGCCTGCGCGCCGATCATCGTCTCGGGGTCGAGCGGGTTGCCCTGGCGCACCTTCTTCACGCGCTCGAGGCCGTCGCCGAGGAACTGGTCGTAGATCGACCGCTGGATGAGCGACCGCGACGGGCACGTGCAGACCTCGCCCTGGTTGAGCGCGAACATCGTGAAGCCCTCGAGAGCCTTGTCGTAATAGGCGTCGTCGCTGCGCAGCGCCACGTCCTCGAAGAAGACGTTCGGGCTCTTGCCGCCGAGCTCGAGCGTCACCGGAATGAGGTTCTGCGACGCGTACTGCATGATCAAGCGCCCGGTCGTTGTCTCACCCGTGAACGCGATCTTGCGGATCCGCTTGTGCTGCGCGAGCGGTGCCCCCGCCTCGATGCCGAACCCGTTGACGATGTTGACCACGCCCGCCGGGAGCAGGTCGCCGATGATGTCGAAGAGGAACAGGAGGGATGCCGGGGTCTGCTCCGCCGGCTTGATCACGACGCAGTTGCCCGCGGCGAGGGCCGGAGCGAGCTTCCACGCCGCCATGAGAATGGGGAAGTTCCATGGGATGATCTGCCCGACCACGCCGAGCGGCTCGTTGAAGTGGTACGCCACGGTGTTCTCGTCGAGCTGGCTCAGCGAGCCCTCCTGCGCCCGCAGCACGCCGGCGAAGTAGCGGAAGTGGTCGACGGTCAGCGGAATGTCGGCAGCGAGGGTCTCGCGCACCGGCTTGCCGTTCTCCCACGTCTCAGCGACGGCGATCTTCTCGAGGTTCTCCTCGATCCGGTCGGCGATCTTGTTCAGGATGACGCTGCGCTCGGCCGGCGTGGTCTTCCTCCACGATGCGAACGCCTTCCACGCGGCATCCACTGCTCTGTCGATGTCGTGCGCGTCGCCGCGGCCGACCTCGCAGAACGGCTTGCCGGTGACGGGGGTGACGTTCTCGAAGTACTCGCCGCTGTGCGGTTCGACCCATTCGCCGCCGATGTAGTGCCCGTACCGCGAGCGGTACTCGGCGACGGCCCCGCGGGTTCCGGGTGCGGCGTAGACGCTCGAGACGCCTTCTTCGACGATGGTCATGCGTGTCTCCTTCGACGGTCATGAGTCGCCGCAACGGCTTCGGGCGGCGATGCGCCGACGGTACGCCGGGGGAGGTTGCATCGGGTTGCACCTGTCGCGGGGCGCGGGCGGGGCGCGCCGAGATCACATGATCCGCGCGAGATCACGAGCTATTCGCGCGAACGGCGTGTGATCTCGAAGAGAACGTGTGATCTCGCCGCTCCGGCGCTGCGGCGACACGGCAGGGCCGGGCGACGGGGCACCGCACCGGCGTGGCGATGCCTCAGCTGACGTCTCACCGAGACCGGCGCAGGCGCGCGCCGTACCCGCCCGTCGAGGAGCGGGGCCCACCCGAGACGCCGCACAGGCCCCCGGACGCGACCAGCCTCACCTCGCACCCGAGAACGACGATGCCGCGACCCTCGGGCGACGGCATCCGTTCGCGCGAGCGCGGTTTACGCGTCGGCGTCGGCCAGCACCGAGCGCAGCGGCGGCACGTTGACCTCGTGCAGGTCGACGTCGTCGAGGCGCTCGATGCTCTGAACGCGCGGAGCGATCGTGCGGTCGTCGGCGACGATCCAGCTGCCGACGAGCAGGAAGCGGTCGTTGCCCGCGGTGATCGGCCCGGTGAGGGCGAACGTCTGGTGGGTGGGCGTGAGGAAGGTGACGCGCACGGGTGTGCCGTGGGGGAGCGTGGACGGGTCGACGACGTCGGCCTCGAGGGCCGGCTGCGGCGCCTCGAGACCCAGGTCGATGCGCTGGATCTCGGAGCTCGTCGCGAGGATCACGTCGCCCACGAGCGGCTGACCTCCGACCCCGATGCGCACCGTGCCCTCGAGGGCGTAGAGCCCGTATCGCGGCGATCGGACGATGACCCGGGCGACATCGCCGGCCTTGACCTCGGCGAGCGCCTCGCGGATGCGCGCCACGTCGCGACGGGCACGGGCTGCCGAGAAGATGTCGAGCGCTTTTTCGTCCATATGTTCACTGTAACCACGGGGTCCGACATCGGACCCGCGCACGGCGCGTCGCCTGTGGAAAGCCGGCGCCCCCGCCTCAGGCGCGTTCGAGCCGCTCGATCCGCGCGACCAGACCGGCCCGCTTCGGCGACCGCGGTGGCAGCATCGACAGGCACAACCGGAGCACCCCGTCGTCGTCGCGGCCCTCCAGGGTCTCGGCATAGGCCAGCAGCACGTCGACGCCCGCCTCGGCCATCAGCGCTTCGCGCAGAGCCGACCGCACCGACTCGCGCACCTCGACGACTCCCGGCGCCTCCGAGTCCGGCAGCACCGGACCGGCATAAGCGGCGAGGGCGACGCGATGCGCCCCCCGGTCGAGCAGCGACAGCATGTGCTGCGCGTCCGTCTCGAGACCATCGGGGAGGCGGTAGGGCCGGGATGCCGGCACCAGACGCGGCGCGACCGGGACCAGCGCGCGGCGCAGGCGCACCATCTCGGGGCGGAGCGTCTCGACGGCCGCGTGGCCGTAGACGGCCTCACTCAGCGCCTCAGCCGACAGTCCCTCCCGGTGCACCGCGAGCAGCAGCAGGATCTCGGCGTGGCGCGCGCTGAGCTCCAGTGTCGACCCGCCGGCCTCGAGCAGCGCACGGTCGCGGCCGAGGATGCGCAGCAGCGCCCGCGACGGCGTCGAGCGCTTGGGGGGAGGAGCCTGCTGCGCGCGCAATCGGGCGACGAGAAGTTCGCTCTCGATGGCCCGGGCCGTGGCATCCACGAGCAACTGCGCCTGCGGGGTGACGGCCTCGGGTCCTCCCGTGACGTCGATGACGCCGAGGAGCCGCCGCGTCTCCGGATCGTGGACGGGCGCCGCGGTGCACGACCACGGCTGGACGAGACGGTTGAAGTGCTCGGCTCCGCGGATCTGCACCGACCTGTCGAGGGTCAACGCGGTTCCCGGGGCCGAGGTGCCCACGGCATCCTCCGCCCAGTTCGCTCCCGCGACGAAGCCCATGTCACCCGTGAGCGATCGGATGTGACGGTCGCCCTCCACCCACAGCAGGCGACCCGCCGCATCGCCGACGGCCACCACGACTCCGGACTCCTCAGCCGTTCCGGGCAGGAGCAGGGCGCGGACCATGTCCATGACCCCGGCGAGAGGGTGGGCCCGTCGGTAGGTGTCGAGTTCTTCGCTGGCGAGGTCGAGCGAGGGGAGTCCCTCCGGACCGACGAGGGATGCCAGCGACCGCCGCCACGATTCCTGCACGAGAGGACGCACGTCGGCGAGCCGACGGTCCTCATTGCCGGCGAGGAGTTCATCGTGGGCGCGCGCGATCAGCAGCCCCGACGTCTCGGGGGAGATCGCGGGACGCGACCACGGTGAAGGCACGGAACTCCCATCGACGGTGACGGCAAGTGCGACAAGTGTAGGTCGGGCGGCAGCCCGTGAGGGAGGGTTCGCTGCGGTCTCGCAGGTGGGCGGTCACGGTGCATCGCACCACGAGACGATGCGCGCCCGATCGAGCGACACCGCACCGGGCGCCAGCACATGCGGCACGCCGTGGAACCACGCTCCGCTTACCCGCCGACGCGCGCACTCCTCGAGCCACCTCCGGTTCGAGGCGGTCGTCTCGAGGGCGGTGCGGTGAGTCCGACGATCGAAGGGCCGCACCTCGCGGGGGTCGATCGGGTCGCCGGTCGCCGTGCGGGTGCGATCCAGGAGCACCGTGCCCTCGGGCAGGTCCGCGGCCGGGATCGCCCAGAACTCCATCGCGGCCCGGTCCCGACCGGTGATCTCGCGCCACGCACGCCAGATCGCGTGCGGATGCACGGGGGAGAGGAACACCACTTCCGTCCACGTCCGATCCATGCCCGGAACCGCCGTGTCACGCAGCCGGCGACGCTCGGGGGTGTCCTCGTACTTCTCCATCGCGGCGCGATGGGCCTCGGCATCCACCACCGCCAGATCGCTTGCGGGCAGCAGGGACGAGGTGCCGGGAGCCAGGCGGACACGGGCGTGGAAAACGGCATCCATCGCCCCACTCTGCCGGTGAGAACGGTTCCCGATCAGCGGAAAACGCCGTCAACCCCGCCGTCGACGCGGGAGGGTCGAGGCAGCGTGAATGGACCGAGAGAAAGGGATGCCATGAAGGCAGTGCAGTATCGCGAGATCGGCAAGGGCCCCGAGGTGGTCGACATCGAGGAGCCCCACGCGGGTCCGGGCCAGGTGCGACTGAAGGTCACGGCCGCGGGGCTGTGCCACTCGGACTGGTTCGTGATGGACCTTCCGGAGGACCAGTACACCTACGGCCTGCCGCTCACGCTCGGCCACGAGGGGGCCGGCATCGTCGACGAGCTCGGCGAAGGCGTCGACGGCGTGAACATCGGCGAGGCCTACGCGATCTACGGGCCGTGGGGGTGCGGTCGCTGTCACGCGTGCGCCCAGGGCGCCGAGAACTACTGCCCGTACGCGGCCGAGATGGGGATCACCCCTCCGGGACTCGGCAGCCCGGGTGCCATGGCCGAGTACGTCATCGTCGACGACCCGCGACACCTCGCGCCGCTCGGCGACCTCGATCCCGTCGAGACCGTCTCACTGACCGACGCGGGGCTGACGCCGTATCACGCGATCGTCGCGGCCAAGGAGAAGCTGTATCCCGGGGCGACCGCCGTCGTGATCGGCGTCGGCGGCCTCGGTCACGTGGGGGTGCAGATCCTCCGCGCCATCACGCAGGCGACGGTGATCGCGGTCGACCTCGGCGACGACAAGCTCGCCCTCGCGCGCGAGGTGGGCGCGCACCACGCGGTCACCTCCGACGAGCACGCCGCCGACCGTATCCGCGAGCTGACGAACGGCCTCGGCGCCACCGCGGTCTTCGACTTCGTGGGCGTGCAGCCGACCATCGATCTCGCCCGTGCCGTCGCCGGTCTCGACAGCTTCATCCACATCGTCGGCATCGGAGGCGGCATCCTCCCCGCCGGCTTCTTCTCCACGCCGATGGGCGCGGCCGTGCGTGCGCCGTACTGGGGCACCCGCAGCGAGCTCATCGAGGTGCTCGATCTCGCGCGCAGCGGCGCGGTGGGTGTGCACGTGGAGCGCTACGGCTTCGACGGCGCCGTCGAGGCGTACGCGAAGCTGCACAAGGGACAGGTGCGCGGCCGGGCGGTCGTGGTTCCCTGACAGAAACGTCGAGGGGGTGGCATCCGGTCCAGGGATGCCACCCCCTCGACGTTCGCGGGTCTCAGCCCCGCACCGCCCACCACTCCCGCAGGCGCTTCTCGGCCTCGTCCTCGCCGAGCACTCCCTCGTCGAGACGCAGGTCGAGCAGGAAGCGGTACGCCTCACCCACCTCGCGACCGGGTCCGAGCCCGAGAATCTGCTGGATCTGGTTGCCGTCGAGCTCGGGGCGGATCGCATCGATCTGCTCCTGCTCGCGCAGCGCGGCGATGCGAGCCTCGATGTCGTCGTAGGCGGATGCCAGGCGCTGGGCCTTGCGCTTGTTGCGCGTGGTCACGTCGGCCCGCGTGAGGATGTGCAGACGTTCCAGCTCGTCGCCGGCGTCGCGCACGTACCGCCGGACCGCGGCATCCGTCCACGCGCCCTCGGCGTAGCCGAAGAACCGCAGGTGCAGCTCGACCAGGCGCGAGACGACCGTCGTGGTCGCGGCGTCGAAACGCAGCGCCTGGAGGCGTTTACGGGCCATGCGCGCGCCCTTGAGGTCGTGGTGGTGGAAGGTGACACCACCTCCGGCCTCGAGACGCCGGGTGGCGGGCTTGCCGATGTCGTGCAGCAGGGCCGCCAGGCGCAGCGGCACGTCGGGAGCGGCATCCGGGTGACGCTTCTTCTCGAGCGCGATGGCCTGGCGCAGCACCGTGAGGGAGTGCTCGTAGACGTCTTTGTGGTGGTGGTGCTCGTCGACCTCGAGGCGGAGGGCCGGGACCTCGGGCAGGAACTCCTCGATGAGCCCGGTCTCGACGAGCACGCGGATCCCCCGCACGGGATCGTCGGTCTGCAGCAGCCGCACGAGCTCGGCCTGCACCCGTTCCGGGCTGACGATCGACAGAGACGCGCGCAGCTCATGGACGGCGTCGAGCGTCGCGGGATCGACCGCGAACTCGAGCTGAGACGAGAAGCGGGCCGCGCGCAGCATGCGCAGCGGGTCGTCGCCGAAGCTCACGGCCGGATCGATCGGCGTGCGGAGGCGGCCGGCGAGGAGGTCTTCGACCCCGCCCGTCGGGTCGACGAGGGTGCGGGCGGGTACGCGCAGCGCCATGGCGTTGACCGTGAAGTCGCGGCGGCTGAGGTCGGCCTCGAGGGTGTCGCCGAACTCCACCGTGGGCTTGCGGGTGACGCCGTCGTAGCTGTCGGCGCGGAACGTCGTGATCTCGACCTGCTCGCCCTTGACGCGTGCGCCGATCGTTCCGAAGGCACGACCGACGTCCCATTGCACCGAGGAGATGGGCTTGATCAGCGCGAGGATCTCGTCGGGGCGAGCGTCGGTCGTGAAGTCGAAGTCATGGGTGAGGCGCCCCAGGAGAGCGTCGCGGACCGGGCCGCCCACGATCGCCAGGTCACGGCCCGCGCCGGCGAAGGCGTCGGCGACCGCGGAGACGACGGGATGCGCGGCGAGCTCCTCGAGGCGCGCGAGACCCTCGGCCATGTTCAGCATGCCTTCGAGCCTAACCGGGGGCTCCGACGGCTCTCAGCGGGCTGAGCATGACGACGACATCCGTGCGCCCGCGGCGGGGACGGCGCTCGGAGAACCGCCGCGGATCAGTCCTCGAACGACAGGAAGCCGGTCACCAGCAGCTCGCGCACGCGGGGGAGGAGATCCGCGCGGAGGTGCGCGGCATCCACCTCCATCAGCTGGGCGATCGCGTCGACGAGGGTCCCCACGGGCAGGTCGCCGTCGCACGCGCCGACGAGCGCGGCCAGAGCCGGATCGACCTCGATCGTCCGAGCGAAGCCGCCGCCCTGCCGCAGCTCGATGACCGAGGGATCGCCCTCACCGGGCCGATGGTGGCGGGCCTCGGTGACGTCGGGCGCGACGCGCAGCAGGCTGTCGGCGAGGTCGTCGTCGTCGAGCAGCGCGGCACGATCGTGCGCGGCGAGGCAGTCCGCGAGATGCGGTCCGAATCCCGCCTCGCCGCCGCCCGCCACGCGTTCGTAGCGCGCGAGCGTCGGGCCACCGGCGAGCGGCCGGCGCACCAGCACGTACCCGAACCCGACCCCGGTCACTCCACGTCGCGCGAAGTCGTCGAGCCAGGCCTCGATGAGGCGGGCGTAGGCGGGGGTTCCGGGCACGGTCCCCCCGTCGCGAACCCACAGCTCCGCATACGCCAGCGGATCCAGCACCTCGCGCTCGATCACCCAGGCATCGAGCCCGTCGCCGACCCATCCGCGCACGCGGTCGAGCCCCGACTCGCCCTCGTGGTACTCCCAGTTGCCGAGCGACTGCGCCACACCGCCCGGCGACAGATGCGCCCCGACCTCGCGGACCACGGTGGCCACGAGAGCGTCGCCCTCCATGCCTCCGTCGCGGTATTCGTACGCGGGAACCCCCTCGACGCGCGGGGTGATGACGAAGGGAGGATTGGATGCCACCCGGTCGAACGTCTCGTCAGCCACCGGCTCGAAGAGCGAGCCGAGCCGCGTCTCGATGCCGTCCACGCCGTTCAGCAGGGCGTTGAGTCGGGTGAAACGCAGCGCGCGCACGGAGATGTCGGTCGCGACGACGCGGTCCACCAGCCGCCGCAGACGCAGGGCCTGGATGCCGCAGCCCGTGCCCAGGTCGAGCGCGGTGCCGCCGCGGCGCGTGATCTGCAGCCGGGCGAGGGTCTGCGACGCCCCGCCGACCCCCAGCACATGGTCCTCGGGGAGGGGACCGCCGAGGGCCGCCTCGTCGAGATCGCTCGCGATCCACCACTCCACCTCGCCCGCGTCGTCGGCGAAAGCCTGCGGTCGCACGAGCACCGCGGGTCGCGCGTCATCGCCGGTCAGGGTCAGCAGGCCCAACGCCTCGGCTCCCTCGACACCGAGTGCGGGCAGCGCCGCGGCGACCTTCCTCCGCGCAACCGCGAGGCCCAGACCCCACAGGCGCCCCAGAACTGCGAGAGCGTCGTCGCGAGCGCCGAGTGCGCGCTCCGCCGGCCCGCGCAGCCCCCGGGCCACGGCGTCATCCGCCTGCTCGCCCCATGCTTCCCGCAGGGCGGCGCTGGAGTAACCCGCCGCGCGAAGGTCGGAGGCGAGCGCGTCGCAGAGCTGGGAATCGGGTTCAGGGAGCACCGGTCCATTCAACCGTCTGCGCGAGGCTATCGGCGGGCGTGAAGGGACGCGTCCTAGACTCGACGCGGTAGGAGGCCCCCTCCTGCACCGACGCTCGTATGACCGTGACTTCCCCGCCTTCGGGCTCACCCGTGCCACGGCGCCCTCGCACGCGCCGGCTGCTGGCGACCCTCGCGGCGTTCGCCGTGGTCCTGGGCGTCGCGCTCCCGGCCTCGACCGCCGTCGCCGACACCACCCCGTCTCCCTCCTCATCGGCCACCCCGGCGACCCTGTCCGCAGCGCCCGCCGCGAACGGCATCCTCCGATCCGGCGACGCTCTGTCGGTCGTCACGACCCTCACCGCGGGTTCCTCGAGCGCCGTCTCCACGCCTGTCGCCCTGGGGATCGGTCGCGACCCGCTCGCCGACGACGCGGCCCTCGAGCGCTGGCTCAGCGGCGATGCGACCGGAGTGAGCGTCCAGCAGGTCGCGACCGGGTCGGTGGATGCCGCTCCCGCCGGCGCGCAGAGCACCACCACCCTCGCGGTGGCGGCGACCGATGCGGCTCTGGCGGGTCGTGCCGCGGGCGTCTACCCCGTGCAGGTGACCGCCGCGAGCGTCGGCCTCTCGGCCGCGAGCGTGATCGTCGTCCCCGCCGACACCGGCGCCCAGACGCCCATCGCCCTCGTCGTCCCCATCACCGCCGCCCCCCTCACCCGGGGCCTGCTGACGGCGAATGAGCTCGCCGAGCTCACCGCCGTCGACGGCGCACTCTCAGCGCAGCTCGACGCGGTCGACGGCACGGGGGCGACCCTGGCGATCGACCCCGCGATCCCGGCCGCGATCCGCGTGCTGGGCTCATCCGCCCCACCCACCGCGGTGGCCTGGCTGCAGCGGCTGCTCGGCCTGCCGAACGACCGCTTCGCCCTGCAGTTCGGCGACTCCGATGTCGCCGCGCAGCTGCGCGCCGGCCTGTCCGCTCCGCTCAGTCCGACATCGCTGCAGACGTACATGGCCGCCGCCGACTTCACCCAGCCGGCCCCGGCCGTCTCGGCCGTCTCCACCCCCGACCCCTCACCGGCGTCGACGCCGGGGCAGCCGACGTACCCCTCGATCGCGACACTGCTCGACATCGGCACCGCGACGGCGAACGTGTACTGGCCGTCCACCGGTTCCGCCGGCTCGGACACCGTCGCGGCGCTCGGAGCCCTCGGCACCGCCGACGACCCCGCTCACGTGCTCGTGCCGTCGACGAGCGTGGCCGGGGGCGCGCGTCAGGCCGCCGCATCCGTCGGGGGAGTATCGACGCCCGTGTACGACGCCGAGGTGTCGCGCGCCCTCGCCGACGCCGCGGGACAGAATGACGCCACGCTGCGCGGCTCCTCGCTCGCAGCCGCCCAGGGATACCTGGCCATGGCCCGCGCCGCGACCGGCGAACAGCCCGTCCTCGCCGTCCTGGACCGCGGGACGGATCGCTCGCGCGTGAGTCTGCGCGCCACCCTCGGGCTCATCGCCACCGCGCCGGGGTTCGCCGGCTCGCGCCTGGCGACCCTCGCGGAGCTGCCGGCATCCGAGATCGCCCTCACCGAGCCCGCGGTCGATGACGCGCGGGTGAGCGAGGTGAGCGCCCTGCTCGACGACGAGCAGGTCGTCGACCGCTTCGCCACGATCCTCGATCAGCCCGAACTGCTCACCGGCCGCGAGCGCGCCGAGGTCCTGCAGGTCACGAACATCTCCTGGACGGGGGATGCCGCCCGCAAGGCCGTCTCCGACCATCGCGCCGCGACGTCCACGACGCTCGACTCGGTCGGCATCCTGTCCTCCGACTTCCGCCTCGTCAGCTCGAGTGCGCCGCTGCGCCCCTGGGTGCGCAACGACCTCCCCTGGCCGGTCACGGTGGTCCTGTCGGTACGCCCCGACGACGCGCGCCTGCGCGTGCAGGACCACACCACCGTCGACGCACAGGCCTCGGCGAACACCCGTGTCGAGGTACCGGTCGAGGCGCGCATCGCCAACGGCGAGGTCGGCGTCGACCTGCAGCTGTTCAGCCCCACCGGCGAGCCGATCGGACAGCCGCAGGCCGTCGACGTCGAGGTGCGCGCCGAGTGGGAGAGCATCGGCCTCATCGCCATCATCGTGCTGGTGGTGGCGTTCTTGAGTCTCGGCGTGGTCCGCACCGTCGCGCGCCGTCGTCGCGCCGCAGCTGCGCCACCCGAAGAAGACCACGACGCCGTCGACGGGGTGGGGAACAAGGATCCGGATGCCGACGGGCGCGGCGACGCCGATCCCGACGACGCGGATCCCTCCGACATCGACCCCCACGACGGCGACCCCGAGGGCGCCGATCCGGACGCCCCCGCCGGTGACACCGACGACACCGACATCGAGCAGGAGACACGCCCGTGAGCAGTATCGGACGGGCGAGCGTGCTCATCGGGGCGGGCACCATCGTGTCCCGGCTGAGTGGTCTGTTGCGCCAGGTCGTGCTCGTCGCGATCGTCGGTTCGGTCCAGAGCTATGCCGGCGACGCGTTCGGTCTGGCCAACTCCCTGCCGAACGCGATCTACGCGATCATCTCGACGGGCGTCTTGACCGCGGTCATCGTGCCGCAGATCGTCAAAGCCGCGTCCCACTCCGACGGCGGACGCGCGTTCATCTCGAAGCTGTTCACCCTCGGCACCGTCATCCTCCTGATCGCCACGGCCCTGGCGATGATCGCCGCTCCGTGGATCGTCGCGCTGTACACGCCCGCGAGCGCGGCTCCCGATCAGATCGCCCTCGCCACGGCCTTCGCGTACTGGTGCCTTCCGCAGATCTTCTTCTACGGTCTGTATTCGCTGCTCGGTGAGGTTCTCAACGCGCGCAAGGTCTTCGGGCCGTACACGTGGGCGCCCATCGTCAACAACGTCGTCTCGCTCGTCGGTTTCGGCGTCTTTCTGCTGATCTTCGGGGGACCGAACACGGCCGTCGATCAGTGGACGCCCGCCATGATCGCGCTCCTCGGCGGGGTCGCGACCGGCGGCATCGTGCTGCAGACGATCGTCCTGCTCGTGTTCTGGAGACGCGCGGGTCTGCAGTTGCGGCCCGACTTCCAGTGGCGCGGTGTGGGCCTGCGACACATCGGCCGGCTGGCCGGGTGGACGTTCCTCATGGTCATCATCGGCCAGCTCGCGGGGATCGTGCAGAGCCGCGTCCTCTTCGAGGCATCCGGGAACGGTCCCGCCGTCCTCGCCTCGCAGAACGCGTGGCTGGTGTTCATGCTCCCGTACTCGCTCATCGTGCTGTCGATCGGTACCCCCTACTTCACGCAGCTGAGCGAGCACGCCGCGGCCGGTCGTGACGACCGCGTGCGCGACGACATCATCCGCAGCATCCGGGTGCTCGGGCTCTTCATCGTCGCCGCCACGGCGGCACTGGTCGCGGCATCCGTTCCCGCCTCGCGCATCTTCACCAACGACTCGCGCGAGGCCGTCGCCGCGGCTCCGGTCCTCCTGTGCTTCCTGGTGTGTCTTCTGCCCCTCGCCGTGCTGTTCGTGATCCAGCGCACCTTCTACGCCTACAACGACACGCGGACGCCGTTCTTCTTCACGCTCGTGCAGGGCGTCCTGGTCGCGGTGACCGCCCTCGGCGCGGGCTGGGCTCTGGATGCCGGCCTCCTCCCGGTCGCCGAACTCGCGGCCGCGGTCGCTCTCGGCCAGTCGCTGTCGAGCCTCGTCCAGGTGATCATCGCGACCGCGATCCTCAACCGTCGGCTCGGGGGCATCGGCATCCGTGAATGGCTTCTGCCCCTCTTCCGCTTCATCCTGGTCGGCATCCCGGCCGGTGCGGCGGGGTGGGGAGTCGTCCTGCTCTGCGGCGGTCCCGAGGGCTGGCTCTCCGCGGATCGTCTGACGGGTGCCCTCGGCTCGGCGCTCGTCGGGGGAGTCGTCCTCGTCGTGTACCTCGGCATCCTGGCCCTCTTCCGCACTCCCGAACTCGCCCCGGCGCTCGCGCTCGGTCGGCGGTTCCTCCCCGAGCGCTAGCCCCCGCCCCCGGAATACCCCAGGGCTAGCATGGGTTTCATCCGGCGGAATCAACGAAGGGAACGCGCTACCGTGCGTCACGTCATCATCATCGGATCCGGCCCGGCCGGCTACACGGCTGCGATCTACGCGGCCCGCGCCAACCTCGAGCCCCTCGTCGTCGCAAGCTCGGTCGAAGCCGGCGGCGACCTCATGAACACCACCGAGGTCGAGAACTTCCCCGGCTTCCCCGACGGCATCCAGGGTCCTGACCTCATGGCCAAGATGCAGGCGCAGGCAGAGCGCTTCGGTGCGCAGGTGCTCTACGACGACGTCGTCTCGCTCGAGCTCGACGGACCGGTCAAGAAGGTCACGCTCGGCAGCGGGAAGGTGGAGGAGGCCGTCTCGGTCATCTACGCCACGGGGTCGGCCTACCGCAAGCTCGGCCTCGAGGGCGAAGACCGCCTGTCCGGCCGTGGCGTGTCCTGGTGCGCCACCTGCGACGGGTTCTTCTTCCGCGACCGCACGATCGCCGTGGTCGGCGGTGGCGACTCCGCGATGGAAGAGGCGAACTTCCTCACGAAGTTCGCGTCGAAGGTCTACGTCATCCACCGCAAGGACTCGCTGCGGGCGTCGAAGATCATGCAGGAGCGCGCCTTCGCGAACCCCAAGATCGAGTTCATCTGGAACAGCGCGGTCGACGAGATCCTCGGCGACGAAGCTGTGAACGGCGTTCGCCTGCGCTCCACCATCGACGACACCACGCGCGAGTTGCCCCTCGACGGACTGTTCGTCGCGATCGGCAACGACCCGCGTACTCACCTCGTGCACGACAAGCTGCAGCTCACCGACCAGGGCACCATCTGGGTCGACGGTCGCTCGTCGCGCACGTCGGTCGAGGGCGTTTTCGCCGCCGGTGACGTCATCGACCCGACGTACCGCCAGGCCATCACGGCTGCCGGAAGCGGCACGGTGGCTGCTCTCGACGTGGAGCACTTCCTCGCCGCTCGCGGGGAGGCCGGCGAGCCCGCCGTCGCCGAGAGCCCGATCGAGGGCCTCCCCGACGCCGCCGTGGTCTGAGGAACAAAAACGCACTCACCTGCGTTTTCACACACTGACGATCTCATCTAAGGAGAAATCACATGACCGCCAAGGCGACGACCTCCGCGACCTTCGAGCAGGACGTCCTGCAGGCCGACGGACCCGTTCTCGTGGACTTCTGGGCTGAGTGGTGCGGACCGTGTCGCATGGTCGCGCCCGTGCTCGACGAAATCCAGAGCGAGAACGCTGACAAGATCACCGTCCTCAAGCTCAACGTCGACGAGAACCCCGACCTCGCGATGAAGTACCAGATCACCTCGATCCCCGCGATGAAGGTCTTCCACGGCGGTGAGGTCAAGACGACCATCATCGGCGCGAAGCCGAAGTACGCGCTCGAGCAGGACCTGGCCCCGTTCATCGGCTGAGTCCCTCTTCGCACGACGAGAGCCCCGGCACTTGGGTGTCAGGGCTCTCGTCGTCTCCGCACTCCTGTGGTGCTTTTCGTGAGGCCCGGATGCCGCCTGTCGGCGCGTGTGGGCATATGGACCACACGATGACCGGCGAGACGCCGCTCGCGCCCGAGCCGCTCGCGAGTGCTCGCGCGGCATGATCGATCAGGGGGAGTCGGACGCCGTGACGTCCGGATGCCGTGCTCCGCACGTCTTCTCGATCGCGACTGGACCGTCGGGAGCGCGGCCGGTCGAATCAGGACGTGCGGGGAGGCCGTTGTCGGCGCCGGGACCGTAGCTCCCTCGGCTCGGTCACATGCGATGCGCGTGACCACGAGGCTCAACGATCCGGGGGGCCCGTCGGAGTCATCAGAGGCGTGTCGAGCCCGGCGTCATCTCCGCGGCCTCGGCCCCACCCATCAGACGACGGACGTGCCGAGGGCGTCCCGTCCGTCGCCGTTCGCAACGGCGTGTGCGGCGTTCAGGACGCGTCGAGACGCACCGACGCGTCCCAGCGTCGGTGCGGCTCTTCGTCGCCCAGAATGCGCCACACAGCGCGCGTGAGGGCGGGGTAGTCGAGAGCGATCTGGCGCAGCACACGGTAGTTGCGCGCCTTGTTGGGGCGGACGCCCCCGTTCTCGGCGATGTTCTCGGCTCGCAGAGTCAAGACGACGAGTTCATCGACGCTGGGCAGGTCTTCCATGAAGTCCCACGGGTCTTCGCCACCGCGCAGGCGCTCGTGAATCAGCACCGCCAGTTCGTCGGACGCCTCGGCGCGCAGAAGCTCGAGGCTGGCGCGACGGCGCAGGTTCTCATCGTTCGCGGTCACCATTCCAGCGTACGTTGCACCGCCGACATCAGGGCCCGGGGCCGTTCGCTCCCCGCGGATGCACGGCGAGGATCAGCCGGTGTAGCTTTCCTCGCCGAGTGCCGCAAGAATTCGGTTGAGGTCTTGAATGCTCGCGAAATCAATGCTGATCTGGCCTTTTTTAGCGCTCAGCGAGACACGCACTTTCGTGTCGAGTCGGTCACCGAGACGATCGGCGACGTCGTCGAGTCCTGAACGGCGCGATCCGGCGGTCGGCTTCTGGCGGACCGGGGCGACACCGGGCATCTTGGCGGCCGCCTCGGCGGCACGCACCGACAGATCCTCGTTCACGATCTTGTCGGCGAGCTTCTGCATCTCTTTGGCGTCGTCGAGGGAGAGGATCGCGCGAGCATGGCCCGCGCTCAGAACTCCCGCCGCAACTCGCTGCTGCACCGGGACCGGCAGCTTCAGAAGTCGGATGGTGTTGCTGATCTGTGGGCGGGAGCGCCCGATACGCGTCGCGAGCTCCTCCTGAGTGATCCCGAAGTCCTCGAGGAGCTGCTGATACGCGGAGGCTTCTTCGAGGGGATTGAGCTGCGAACGGTGCAGGTTCTCGAGAAGCGCGTCGCGCAACAGGTATTCGTCGTCCGTCTCACGCACGACAGCGGGGATCGTCTCCAAGCCGGCTTCGCGCGAGGCTCGCGTGCGTCGCTCGCCCATGATGAGTTCGTAGGTACCGTCACCCTTGTCACGGACTACGACGGGCTGGAGAACCCCGAACTCACGAACGGAGTGGATGAGCTCGGCGAGATCATCGGGATCGAAGTGCGTTCGTGGCTGACGAGGATTCGGGACGATCGACTTCGGATCGATGTGCACGAGCCGCGCGCCGGGGACGGAGACGAGGGTGTCCTCAGCAGCACCATTGTTCGCGGAGGAGTCGTTCTGCGTGGTCGCGTTCCCCTCGGGGAAGAACACATCGACAGGGCGCGCCTCCGAGGGTTCCGCCGTGGGGATGAGGGCGCCGATGCCGCGACCCAGTCCGGTCCTCTTCGCCATCAGGAACCCTTCTTCGTGGTGTCTCGTGCGACGATCTCCACCGCTGCTTCGCGGTAGGCGATGGCGCCCGCTGACTGGCCATCGTACGCGATGACCGTCTGCCCGAAGCTCGGTGCCTCAGAGACACGGACAGAACGTGGGATGACCGTGTCGAGCACCTCGCTGGTGAAGTGCGAGCGGACTTCCTCGGCCACCTGCTGGGCCAGGCGAGTGCGCCCGTCGTACATGGTCAACAGGATCGTCGAAACGTGGAGCGTCGGATTCAGGTGTTTCTGAATCATCTGCACACTACCCAGAAGCTGGCTCAGACCCTCCAGCGCGTAGTACTCGCATTGAATGGGGATCATCACCTCGTCCGCTGCAGTGAAGGCGTTGATCGTCAGCAGGCCGAGGGAGGGCGGGCAGTCGATGATGACGAAGTCGAGATGGTTGTCCTCGATCGCCAAGTAGTCCCGCAGGGCGCCGCGCAACCTGTGCTCGCGCGCTACCTGAGAAACGAGCTCGATCTCCGCTCCGGCAAGATGAATGGTGCTCGGAGCACAAAGTAGGTTCGGCGACTCCGGACTCGTCTGAATGATGTCAGCGAGGGGGAACTCGTCGATCAGGACGTCGTAGATGCTGGGGGTGTCGGCGGTGTGTGCGACACCCAGCGCTGTCGACGCATTTCCTTGAGGATCCAGGTCGATGACGAGAACGCGGGCTCCGACGGATGCCAAAGCCGCGGCGACATTGACGGCGGTGGTCGTCTTACCGACGCCGCCCTTCTGATTCGACACGGTGAACACGCGCGTGCGGCCCGAGAGCTCCACCTTCGCGGCCTCTAGCGCGCGACGACGAGCAGACAGATCGGCGATCTCGCGAGCGATGGGGGAGTCGTCGAGTGAGAAGGACGACGCGGGCGCCTCATCGGACTGTTTCACGTGAAACACACCTCTCCGTCACGAACTTGCCCAGTCTACCCGCGCGATATGCGCTGCACGATGACTTATGGACGTGGCGAGGCTCGGCGGTTCGGGAGTTGAGGTGGCGGCGAGAACGTCCGCTCAGCCCCACGGTGCATGAGCGGCGCCGACTGCTTGTCTCCGTGTGGACGCCAGGCGCGACGTGCCTACTGGGTGCGTCGTTCAGCCTCCCGACACCGCCGCGTCCACGTACCTGACAAGGACCACACAGACGATGGACCGACACGGTAAGGCGCGATGACTCCGGCGCGGCCCCGTCGTCAATCGACGCCCGTCGTCAATCGACGCCCGTCGTCATTCGACGAGCATCGACTCCAGTACCGATAAGCACCCCACGGCGCGGTGATCGCGATGAGCCGTTATCGGGCTCAGCGGAAACGGACGGTCTGGTGGCGTCTCGTGAGACCGACGCGCGTTTGCTTGCCGGACGACTTCGACCGCACCTCTCTCACCGGTTGCCGGAAGGGAGGTTGCCCACTGCGCTGAAACGCGTGGCGTGAACGGTCGACACGAGACTCAGGCGCTACACGCTGGAGGGGCCGCACACGGGGCGCTCCGCCTCAGTCGGCGACACTGCAAGACCACTCCTGCACGTCGACGATCAATCCGGCTCGTGCCACTATTGCGGGCGTGGGCTCGAGTACCTCCCCTTCAGAACGGCGGTTTGTTGGTACAGCCTGCACGCCTAACTGCGCCACAGACAGAAAGTCGGTGGGTGGAGCACCAATTCACCGGAGGTTTACGCCGTGATCGATGCACCCACCCACGCTCCGAGCATGTCTTTCCGCGGAGCTGTAGTTTTCACCGAGAGGCGACGGTTCACGGTAGGGGAGTCTGGATGCGATCACTCGTCAAACCCGGACGGATCATCACTACGCCTAAATGATCCGGCATACCTGTGATCGCGTCTGGTCCGCCACGGCGCCCGAGCACGTGGAAGATCTGTGTGAGCATCTCTGGGGATACGACCCGCCCTCTACGTAGCCGACGACGAGGTTGAGAAGGCGGCGCAAGCTCCCTTGATCGGAGACGGTGTGATGCAGAGATGTTTCACGTGAAACGTTGGCACGAGCGACGAAGTCGCCGCTAACCGCGCGGCATGGCTTGTCGACATCTCACCTCGCCACTCCCACTTCAGGATCGACGAGCAGGTCACGAACCGAGCTGGATTTGTGCGTCACCACCCGGTGCACTCCGGTGCGATGTTTCACGTGAAACGCGCTGGGGTAGCGGGCGCCCGCGCGTCTGGTCGTCTTCTGGAGAGAGTCATCGGCTGGCGCACGTGGTAGGCCTCTCAAGGGTCTTGCTCGACGCGATCCGCCGCCACTACGTTTTCGCCCGTCCGTGCACGCCAGGTGTATTGGTGTGCTATCGACCGATCGAGGATTCTTGTCTCACACCACTGCACTGACTGAGCGCAGCACGCCGGTGTGAAGCATGCCGATGAAATTGTCCGGGTCCTTACCCTGGTGGGGTCTCTTCGCCCTCATCCTGTTCCGCGAGCTGCGACTGTCGCAGCGGCTAACCATTGCCCAATGCCACCAAGCCGCAAAGCTGGTGGAGTCCATAGGAAGGGGGGGTTCCCCCCATCGGTGGACGGTGAGCAAGGCAGCCGACGCCACATGAGTGACACCTCGCGCGCGCGTAACCCGCCCACATGAAGCTGGCGGCCCAGCGCGCGCCGCCCGCCCCCCGGGTCCAGAGATGCAGGATTCAGCCAACACTTAAGGGGAGCGAACGAATTGCTCACCCGGCTCGACGGCGGCACTTTAGCAGCCGCCGGACATGGCCCCACCTACCGTCACAGCGCGGAACGTGACCGTTGACGCGCTGGCCTCGCGGTTCCGACATTCCGTCAGCCAAGCTCGCGCGTCGACACAGAGATGACGATGAGACATCTGCGCGAACGGCGTCCACTGTGTCCGTGGCCTCTCATTCATCCGTCATCCCTGACCTCTCACCGCGGCAGAAACGCCACACCGGCCGCCATCGTGGCGAACCCGCGGCCACGACTTCGCCTTGTGCCTCGAAACGCCGCCCTGAGGGAGACCACGCAGGTCACCGACGCACCTCCAAACCGCTCGTGTCCGGGTTCCGTCCTCCCGCGCGCGCCACGGTCGCGCGTCTCACCTCGACGAAGCGGCGAGACGGGAGACTACCCGGGTGGGGCCTACTGACGTCCCACTCCGACCCATATCGGGTCTGTCGTGTGATGCGGGTCTCACCCCTCCGAGACTCTCGACGATCCCGTGAGGGCGGCTTTCAGGCTCGTCCTATCTCGTCGATGCTGCCGCAGCCTGAGCGCCGCCGTACCGCGGGCGGCATCGTGTACCCATTGGACCAGCTCACTGTCTCCATGTCCCCGAGGTTGGCGCACCCGCCGCGAACTTCGCACTCACGGAATCGTCCGACCCTCCGGCAGCACAGATTCAGCGGCCTACCCTCACCGGCACGCACCCCTCACACTGGCGCATCCACGTCCGTCCGCGTGCGGTCTCCAGCCGGACAACCCTTGCACCGATACTCGTTGAGTGACGAGTGTCAAGGTCGGGGGAGAGCGACCATGTTTCACATGGAACGCTGCGCGACAGCCACGGCGCACGGTCACGTCATCCGGCGGGACTTAGGCGCGATCCGAGGGTCGGTCCGGGCGATACGACTCTCCATGGGCCCTCGTGGGGACGACCGGCAACCAGCACTCGCCCCGCCCTGGTCGCATGCTCGTGGTCGAGCCGGCGGCGCATGAACGTTTGAAGCGGATCGAGGGGAGTCGCGGAGGGGTCGGTTCAACGAGCCTGAGTGAAGGGTCGATCTCTGGTGCTCCACCTCGCAACAGCTCCGGATCGACACCGAAGGAATCCCGCGCACGCGCCGGTGGGGAGCCTTCACGCGACAGACTCGCTCCCACGCACGCCGAACAACGAGGTTGTAGCGCGGCCTCGCCCGACTTGTATTTTCCAGTCCATCGACACGGGACGTATGGCCAGCTCGGGTGGGGAAACGCACGCTGTTTCACGTGAAACATTCCGGAGGTGACTCTAGAAATCCGAATTGCCACGTCATCGGCCTCAAGGTGACTACCGTGAGCTGACCAGATAGTCACCCGCTGTCCGGCTATGGGGACGGAGCATATCGAGAATTTCGGACGTCGAACGTCTCGGACCACCACCTCATCGCATCTGCGACCACCGAATCTCTGGCACCTTCGACGCAGCAGTGTGTCAGCTCTCCCTCCTGCGTCTTGCGCCATCGTCAGGCGTGGGGCGGAGGGAAGACAAAACTGTTGAGGCGGAACGGGCGCACCCCGTCCGCGAACTCCCATCGACCTCAGGCCCATCCCGACCGATTCGACCGCAGCGCTGGGCGCAGCGATTCCGTCGTCGAGGCGTCCAGCGGGCGGCCCGATCGCCCGCCCTGCGCCCTAGCCTTGAAGCGGCACAGCGGGCCAGCAGATAGCCCGGAGATGGCTAGCACCTCGTCAACCTCGTACGTCGCGCCGCACCTCTGAACAGTCGCGTCTATCCGGGGTTGCGCCGATCCAGCCGCACGGGCGCTTCGCTCATGATCGCGTCACGAGGCCCCCACGGAATCCCACCGACAAGCCACGACATCCGATGCCGCTGGAAAGCCCGGAAATCACCACCCGCAATCATCCTGGGAGGCCACCCACGGCCCGTTGGGGAACCAACACACGCGGGGGAGGAGCGGTCGGCCGCCAGCACGATCTAACGGCCAATCGACGGAGCGAGCCACGATCCCCGCCGACGTCCCGGGAACGGGTCTCGGCACCGAGTCTCGGCACGGCGTCTCGGCGACCCCTCCCGCGCTCCGTTGCCGGCGGAACTCCAAAGCGATGATCTGGCGGACGTGCGGCGGCGCGTTCGTTCTCGCCCGTATGTCGCGTGAGAGCTCCACGTCGGAGCTCGCCACCACACACCGCAGGCCGATGCCGAATCTTCTCTCTTTCGTCCCGGCGCGAAGCACTGCACTGCGTGGAGGTGAGGGGAAACCCCCCAGCAAAGCAGGGACTGGGTCTCCTCATTCAGGGGTGTCACGTGTCACACAGCTCGAGGGCATCCGGGGAAAGCGTGGCGTAAGGCGGGCGGAATCCCACCGGAACCTGCCCCGCATGCCGCGGACCGCAAAGCACAAAGCGCCCCGCCGCTCCGTCATCACGCCTCACCACCGGCAACGTGCAGGGGGCAACCCCCGGTTGCAGACCGTTCGATGGAGATCGTCGCGACCTCGCTCGGCTGCCGAACCAAACCCGTCGCCGCGTGACATCCGGCCTCACGAGGTGAGTGAAAGCCCGAGAACCGGCACGACTCAACGCACGGTCGACATCGGCCCCACGCTCCGGCCCACCACAGCTTCTGTTTCACGTGAAACGGCCCGTCTCTCGAAGACGGACAGAAATTGATTGACGCGCCATACCGGGGGAGATCGGGAGTCACGCCCAGGCCCAGTTCCTGCGCGCCGCCGGCCCAACGTTCAGTTCTCGGGTGCCGAGCTGACCTCGAATCAAAGCACCCTGAGTGTGAATGCCAGCACTTCTCTTCCTCACCGCGCGCCGAGCACAGTCCGCTGTCATGACGGAACCGAAGTCTTCACGGCAGTGAACAAGAGCTTGAAGCTGGCCCCCTCTTGTTCACTCCTCGATGGTGCCCGGCGCAGTGCCTCGACCGATAGCCACCGAGGTCCTCGTTCCGGCTACGCAGGCGAAGCCGGACGATCCGCGGCGGGGGAGTAGCCATGTGCCCACACTTGATCAAGATCCCTCTCGGCCGCCTAGGGCGAAGCACCTGCGGTAGGCCGCGGCTCCGGCGAGCAAACGCCCGACCGGTCAGACCTTCCTCGCTCGACGCAGACGATCGAACAACCCGCTCGGAGTGGGTCACGCGGTCAGGGACCCGACGCCCGGCCAGCGTGTGGGCGCGCGATCCCTCGACAAGCGCCACCGGTCCACGTTCGGACACGTGCGGCTTTTAACGCGACCGCCCACAACAGACAAGCCGGCACACTCGCAGAACCCGTACTCCGCCTGCACCCCTCACGGCCGGCGTCTGGACCGATGTGACGATCATCGGAACGTCGACAGATTGAGGTTCAACTGGTCGAAGTCCGTATGAGACACGACACCACTCAGGCCCAACAAGAGGGAGCGACAAACCCTACGTCAGACGAAAGGCAATATAACTGACCCACTAAATTCCTGATCAGAAGCGTTTTTTTGAATTATGAGCTTCTCAGTGCGACACGGTCGCCACGAATACCCGCGTCGGCTCGTCGAGCACGCCCTCCCCGACCACCTCAATCGACACGTCCTCCAGCCCGAACTTCCGCACCTGCTTCGACGCCGCTTCCAGCTCCGCACTGACGTTGGCGCCCTTGAGAAATACCAGACGTCCCTGAGGTCGAACGAGCGGCGCGGTGAAGGGGAGCAGGGTACGAAGAGCGCTCACCGCGCGAGCGGTGGCGACATCGAAGACACGACCGCCGGTCCACTCCTCGCCGCGCATCCGTTCCACGGTGACGTTTGAGAGGGACAGCTCATCGACCTGCTCGGACAGCCATGCCGTACGGCGTTCCATGGGCTCGATCAGGGTCCACGCGACGTCCGGTCGGGCGATCGCCAGCACCAGCCCGGGAAGACCCGCCCCCGAACCCACGTCGACGGCCCGACCGTGGAAGTAGGGCGCCGCGATCGCGCTGTTCAGGATATGACGTGTCCACAGGCGAGGGACCTCGAGTGGACCGATCAACCCGCGCTCTTCGCCGTGCCGCGCGAGGTTCTGAGTGAACCGCCGAGCACGCTCGATGTTCTCGCCGAAGATCGACGCGGCGACGGCCGGCTCGTTCTCGAGCTGATCCGGCATGTCCGGCCTCAGCCGCGGCGCAGCACGGTGTGACGATCGGCTCCCTCGCCGAACGACTCCGACGAATACCCGCGGTCCGCGGCGATGTCGTGCACGAGCTTGCGCTCATAGCTCGACATCGCCGGCAGCGACGCCTGCGACGCACCCTCGTCCAACCGCGCGATCGCACGGTCCACCAGGGTCTCGAGCTGGCGCTGCCGCGCGTCACGAGATCCTCCGATGTCGAGGATGAGCCGCGAGAAGCGACCCGTCGAGTTCTGCACGGCCAGTCGGGTCAGCTCCTGCAGCGCCTGGACCGTGTCGGGGTGGGACAGGCTCGCGAGCGCGGCGGTGTCCTCCGCCTCAACGGAGACGTAGGCGCGACCGGCCCGGACATCCATGGCCAGATCGCCGTCGATGTCGGCGATGTCGAGAAGACCCTCGAGGTAGTCGGCGGCGATATCGCCTTCCTGCTCGAGCTGCTCCTCGGTGGCGGCGGTCTGGTCGGGGGCGATCTGATCGGACGTCGTCATCGTGATCTCCGGATGTCAGGAAGCGGGGGAGGAGCCGGGGCTGCCGGCGGGTCCACCCGCGGCACCGGTGTTCTTGGCGGACTGCTGCTTCTTCGCACGCTGCTTGCCCACGGGCTGCTGGCGCTTCGGAGCTGCGGCGCGGGCGCGCTCGGCCTCCTCGAGGAGACGCTGCTGTTCCGCCTCGTACTTCTCGATCGGGACGACCTTGCCGGAGGAATCGATCGCCTTGCCCTTGCGGGCCAGGCGCTCTTCGCGGGCCTTGGCGGCGTCCGAGCCCGGCGTGGGCATCTCGCGGATGACGACGAACTGCTGCACCATCGTCCACAGGTTGCTGACGAACCAGTAGATGACGACGCCGAGCGGGAAGAAGACACCCGAGAAGATGAAGGCCAGCGGCAGGATGTAGAGCATGATCTTCTGCATCTGGTACGCCTGACCGGTCTTGGCCTCGGGCGACAGGTTCTTCGAGATGATCTGCAGCTGGGTGAAGAACTGCGAGCCGATCATGAGCACGACCAACGTCAGAAGGATCGCGACGGTGACCTGTCCATCGGGCTGGCTCCACGCGGTGACCAGGTTCACGTGCATGGATGCCACATCGAACAGACGCGCGTCGTAGAACTCGGTCGTGAGTTCGGGGGTGAGCAGCCCCACACCGCCGACACCGCTCGCTGCGTGCTTCGACACGTCGTTGAGCACGCTGAACAGGGCGAAGAAGATCGGCATCTGCACCAGCAGCGGCAGGCAGCTGGACACGGGGGTCGTGCCGTGCTTCTTGTAGAGCGCCATCGTCTCGCGGCTCATCGCCTCACGCGAGAGCTGGTCGCGCTTGCCCCGGTACTTCTCCTGCACCTTGCGGAGCTCGGGAGCGATCTCCATCATCTTGCGCTGGCTCTTGATCTGCTTGACGAAGAGCGGGATGAGCGCCGCGCGGACGATCAGCACCAGGCCGATGATCGACAGCACCCATGTCAGACCGGCCGCCGGCGGCATGCCGAGGGCCGTGAACAGCGCGTGCCAGCCCACCAGCACGAGCTCGACCGCCCATTTCAGCGGCCAGAGGATGGTCCCAATGAGATCGAATTGCACGATCAGTCCTTTCGGGCGGGCACGACGAATCCGTGCCGAGTGAGTTCGTGGCGGAAGGCCCGGTGAGGACGGACGTCGTCGATGCCACCCTGAGCCCAGGGATGACACCGTGCGAGACGGGCCGCGGTGAACGCGATGCCCTTCACGAGTCCGTGCTGCTGCACGGCGCCCACCGAATAGGCGGAGCAGGACGGGTAGTACTTGCACACGTCGCCGTAGACGTGCGAGATCGTCGAGCGATAGGCGTGCAGAAGCGCGAGCCCCGCGTTACGCGGAAGGAGCGGAACGGATGCCAGGACGGCATCCACTCGGAAACGACCGGACCCCGTAGAGGACGTCGGGAGTGTCGAAGCGCTCATGCTGACGCTTTTCGTTCGAGGCACCTCACCACGTCGGCGCGAAGAGTCGCGTAGTCGATCGTGGCGGCGGAGGGAAGTGCACGGATGACGATCGAGGCGCCCCCGCGGATGGACGGGAGCGCCTCGGCGCACACCGCCTTGAGACGGCGGCGGATGGTGTTGCGGGTGACAGCGGAGCCGACCTGTCGGCTCACGATGAAGCCGAAGCGAGGCGATTCGGTCTCGGCCGACGAGCCGACGTAGGTGATCGTGTGCGCTCCGGCACAACGAGAACCCCGTCGGACTGTGGCTTTGTAGTCCGATCCGCGGGTGAGTCGGTTCGGCTTCGCGAGCACCGGGTCTGTCAGGCCGAGAGCTCGGTACGGCCCTTGGCGCGACGCGCCGAAAGGATGCTGCGGCCGGCACGCGTACGCATGCGGGCGCGGAAGCCGTGCTTCTTGGCGCGGCGGCGGTTGTTGGGCTGGAAGGTGCGCTTGCTCATGGGTCACTCCGGAGGTGGTGTCGCCCGATGCTCTTCTGCCGGGGACGGGGTCGGGACTGCCGTATAGGCATAAGTCAACCGACTAAGGCTACGTCGCGCGCGCCGTTAACTCAAACCGGGCGGCCGACCGCCTATTATCCCCAGGCGTTGTCCACAAGCATGGCAAAGACACGCGGCCGGGTCCTACAGTGGATTTTGCTCCGCGAGAGCCGCGAACTAGCGTGGCCCCGGAAGTTATCCACAGGTTCGGCGCGACACGTCGATCGCCCGTCGCGTCTAGATCCCGGAGGGGATATGTCTCTGCACGAAGTACCGGATGTTCCCGTCTGGTCGGCCGTGCTGGACCATCTTCTCACCGACGACCGCGTCACCCCGCAGCTCCACGGCTTCCTCAACCTCGCGGTGCCCCAGGGAGTGATGGGCGGGACGCTGTACCTCGATGTCCCCAACGACCTGACCGCGGCTCAGTTCAACAAGCGCATGCGGGCACCGATCATGGAGGCCCTCGCGCAGGTCCAGGGAGAAGACCCCGCGGTCGGCACCTTCCGGGTGGTCGTGAACCCCGATCTCGTCGAGAATCCGCGGCCGTCCACCGCGCCAACGCCCGCCGCGTCGGATCGCTCCTCGGCAGCGACGGCGACCCACTCATCGTCGGTCGAGCAGACTCCGGAACCCATCGTCCCGGCCTCGCGCAACGACACGCGGCTGAATCCGAAGTACACCTTCGACAACTTCGTGATCGGTCAGTCCAACCGATTCGCGCACGCCGCCGCCGTCGCGGTCGCCGAGGCTCCGGCCAAGGCCTACAACCCCCTCTTCATCTACGGAGATTCCGGCCTCGGGAAGACGCACCTCCTCCACGCCATCGGCGACTACGCCGCGAGCATGTACGCGGGCATCCGCGTGCGTTACGTCTCGAGCGAGGAGTTCACGAACGACTTCATCAACTCGATCGCCAATAACCGGGGATCGGCCTTCCAAGCGCGATATCGCGACGTCGACATCCTGCTGATCGACGACATCCAGTTCCTGCAGGGTCGCGCCGAGACGCAGGAAGCGTTCTTCCACACGTTCAACACGCTGCACGATCACGACAAGCAGGTCGTCATCACCAGCGACCTCCCCCCGAAGCAACTGACCGGCTTCGAAGACCGCATGCGAAGCCGCTTCGAGTGGGGCCTCATCACCGACGTCCAGGCACCCGACCTCGAGACGCGCATCGCGATCCTCCGTAAGAAGGCCCAGAGCGAACGACTGCTGATCCCCGACGACGTCCTCGAGTACATCGCCACGGTCGTCTCGTCGAACATCCGCGAACTCGAGGGCGCCCTCATCCGCGTCTCGGCGTTCGCGAGTCTGAACCGATCGACCCTCGACATGTCGCTGGCGCAGACGGTGCTGCGCGACATCATCGACCAGGACGACGCCAACGTGATCTCGCCGACCGACATCATCACGGCGACCGCGCAGTACTTCAAGCTGTCGGTCGACGATCTGTACGGCTCGAGCAGATCGCAGGCCGTCGCGACCGCGCGACAGATCGCGATGTATCTCTGCCGGGAGCGGACCAGCCTGTCGTTGCCGAAGATCGGGCAGCTTTTCGGCAACCGGGACCACACCACGGTGATGTACGCCTACAAGAAGATCAGCGACCTGATGAAGGAACGTCGTTCGATCTTCAACCAGGTCTCCGAGATCACCAGCCAACTCGGGCGCATGCGCTGAGCGCCCGTTTGCGAGAGGGGCCCGTCCGAGGTTTTCGGACGGGCCCCTCGGTCGTTTTCGGGCGTCAGCGAGCCGCGAAACGCCGTCGACCGATATCTTTCAGCCGGTTCTACACAGTGTGGAAAACCTGTGGATAACTCCGATTTGCTGCGGATGAGATGTGCACGAACGCGTTAACACTGTGGATGACGAGGGGATGCCGGCATCCTCGGCCTCTGTTAAGTGCCCAGGGTCTCCGCAACGCGTCCACAGTTAACAGACCGCGCGATCCCTTGTGTTAACACGCGTGTCGGAAGTTATCCACAGTCTCCACAGCGGTTAACAAGATGAAGATCCTTTATCCGAGTTAAGAGAGATTCGATGACCTTGCCGTGCAAGCGGCGCACGACGGGCGCAGCCGGAGCAGGGCACTAGCATGGGTAAGCCATACCCGCCGTCAAGGGAGCGCCCGTGAAGTTCCACGTCAATCGCGATGTGTTCAGCGAAGCCGTCTCGTTCGTGGTCAAGCTCCTGCCTCAGCGCAATCCGCAGCCGATCCTGGCCGGCGTGCTGATCGAGGCGGGCGAGCAGGGGCTCACCCTTGCCGCCTTCGACTACGAGGCTTCGGCGCGCACCACCATCGAGGCCACCGTCGACGAGCCGGGCACGATCCTCGTCCACGGCCGCCTCCTCAGCGACATCGCCAGCCGTCTCCCGAACGCCCCGATCCAGATCGCCGTCGACGACGACGGCGGCATCCTGCTCACCTGCGGATCGGCCCGGTTCACCCTGGCATCCATGCCGGTGCAGGAATACCCCGCCATTCCCGAGGTGACGGGCGAGTCGGGTCTCGTGCCCGCAGACGAGTTCGCCACCGCGATCGCACAGGTCGCCTTCGCCGCCTCCCGTGACGACGTCACCCCCGTGCTCACCGGCGTCCAGCTCGAGGTCACCGGAACGCAGCTCAGTCTGGTCGCGACCGATCGCTACCGCGTCGCCCTCCGCGAGATCCCGTGGGATGGCGGGGCTGCGGCCTCCGACGAGCCGACGTCGGCTCTCGTTCCTGCCCGCACCCTGCAGGAGGTCGGCAAGACCTTCGCGCACGGCGGCGACATCTCGATCGCATTCTCGGGCTCGGGAGACCGCGAGATCATCGCGTTCTCGTCGGGCAACAAGACCGTGACGTCGTTGCTCATCAAGGGCAACTTCCCGCCCGTGCGCCGGCTCTTCCCGGCGCAGACCGAGCACCACAGCGTCGTGAACACCGCCGAGCTGGCCGAGGCGGTCCGTCGTGTCGCGCTCGTGCTCGACCGGTCGGCGCCGCTGCGCTTCACCTTCGGTTCCGAGGGCGTGTCGATGGATGCGTCGGGGACCGAGCAGGCGCGCGCGACGGAGTCCGTCGACGCCACGCTGGTGGGCGACGAGGTGACCCTCGGCCTGAACCCGCAGTACCTGCTCGAGTCCCTCGGCGCGGTGCGCAGCGAATTCACTCGCATCACGTTCACCTCGAGCGACAACGCCAACAAGCTCAGTCCTGTGCTCGTCACCCCCCAGACCTCGGTCGAGAAGGGCGGCGAGGGGTCGTTCAAGTACCTCCTGCAGCCGAACCTGCTGCTGCGCTGACGTCGGCCGGACGCCTGCGGCGCCGTGGTGGTGTCGGAGGCGACGGGTAGTCTGACTCGGTGATCGTGGAGCAGCTCGGACTGAAGGACTTCCGCAATTACGCGGGCGCCGACGTCTCGCTCTCCGCGGGAGCCAATGTGTTCGTCGGGCGCAACGGGCAGGGCAAGACGAATCTCGTCGAGGCCGTCGCGTACCTCGCCACGCTCGGTTCCCACCGCGTCTCGAACGACGCACCGATGGTGCGGGACGGCACGGATGCCGCGATCATCCGCGCCAGGCTGGCCCACGGCGAACGCAGCGTCCTGCTCGAGCTGCAGCTGAACCGGCAGGGAGCGAACAAGGCGCGCGTGAACGGCGTCAACGTCCGCACGTCGGAGCTCCCGCGTTACGCGCAGGTCGTACTGTTCGCCCCGGAGGATCTCCAGATCGTCCGCGGCGACCCCTCGTCCCGGCGTCGATTCGCCGATCAGCTCATCGTGCAGCGCACACCGCGGATGGCCGCCGTCCTGGCGGATTACGACCGGGTGCTGCGCCAGCGCAGTGCCCTCTTGAAGTCGGCGCGGGCACGCGGTGTGCGGGGCGACGCCCTCAGCACGCTCGATGTGTGGGACGAGAAGCTCGTCTCGCTCGGCACCGAGGTCATCGAATCCCGGCTCGCCCTGGCATCCGATCTCTCCGCACCGATGGCGCGGTCGTACGCCGCGATCGCGGGAGCCGACCACGACCCGCGGTTGTCGTGGGCCCTGTCCGTCGGCGGGGGCGATCCCGAAGAGGGGGAGTCCGGGGATGCATCCGGTCCGTCGGGCCCGCTCGCCGATCAGTTCCGCGCTGCGCTCGCCGCTCGTCGCAGCGCCGAGCTCGAGCGCGGTCTCACTCTCGTCGGACCTCATCGCGACGACCTCGTCCTCGAGGTGAACGGCCTGCCCGTCAAGGGGTACGCGTCCCACGGGGAGTCCTGGTCGGTCGCCCTCGCCCTGCGGCTCGCGTCGGCGGAATTGCTGCGGGCCGAATCCCGCCTCGGCGATCCGGTCCTCATCCTCGACGACGTGTTCGCCGAGCTCGATTCCGGGCGGCGCACCCGTCTGGCCGAGATGGCGGGCGGGTACGAGCAGGTCATCGTCACCTCCGCGGTGGAGGAGGACGTGCCTGAGGGGCTGCGCGCCCACGTCGTACGGGTCGAGGCTGGTCGCATCCAGGAGTCCCTCGATGGCTGACGAGCCGGAGCTCCCGGAGACCATGGCGACCTATCTGCGCCTGCGCGGGCTCGAGCCGTCGCCCTACCGCCGGAAGAAGCGGCGGCGTCGCGCCGATGACGGCGAGAACGCCCCGTTCACGCCTGGTCGTGATCCCCGGGGCCTCGGCGACGTCCTGTCGTCGCTCACCCGTTCCGCCGGGTGGGAGCCCCAGCTCTCGCGTGAGGATCTCGTGCGCACGTGGGATGAAGTGGCGGGTGGCGACACGGCCGCGCACACCCGTCCGGTCGCGTTGGACGCGGGCACGTTGACGGTCCAGGCCGACTCCACCGCGTGGGCGAAGCAGCTGCAGCTCATGCGCGCGCACATCCTGTCGGAGATCATCCGACGCTTCCCCGAGGCGGGGGTGGAGGCGATCCGCTTTGTCGGCCCCGACGTCCCCTCTTGGAAATGGGGCCCCAGAGCCGTTCCAGGCCGCGGTCCGCGCGATACCTACGGTTAGGCCATGGTCGGTCCCGGCTCGACGCGATTTCTGCCCGCGTAGGGGCGTACACGCCATTTCGGCGAGTCCCGCGCGGTAAGATGGAGGTTCCGACGATTCGATCTGGAGCGCGTGTACTCATGACGTCCGAGAACCCCGACAACGTTTCCGAGGAACCCGAAGCGACCACTGCCGCAAAGGTTCCCAACGAGTACGGGGCAGACGCCATCCAGGTGCTCGAAGGTCTCGAGGCCGTCCGCAAGCGCCCCGGCATGTACATCGGTTCCACCGGAGAGCGGGGACTGCACCACCTCGTTCAGGAGATCGTCGACAACTCCGTCGACGAAGCCCTCGCCGGCTACTGCGACACGATCGACGTGACGATCCTGAGCGACGGCGCCGTGCGCGTGATCGACAACGGCCGTGGTATCCCGGTCGACATGCACCGCACCGAGGGCAAGTCGACCGTGGAGGTCGTGCTCACCGTGCTCCACGCCGGTGGCAAGTTCGGCGGCGGCGGCTACGCCGTCTCGGGAGGTCTGCACGGCGTGGGCTCCTCGGTGGTGAACGCTCTGTCGACCCGCCTCGAGGTCGAGGTGCAGCGTCAGGGACACGTGTGGCGTCAGTCGTTCCGCAACGGCGGTGTGCCACTCGCCCCCCTCGAGCAGGGGGAGGAGAGCGAGGCGACCGGTACCTCGATCACCTTCTGGCCGGATGCCACGATCTTCGACACGATCGACTTCGACTACGACACACTGCGCACTCGGTTCCAGCAGATGGCGTTCCTCAACAAGGGCCTGCGCATCAGCCTGCGCGACGAGCGTCCGCAGTCGGTCGTCACCGAGGGTGAGCCGGGCGAAGAGGTGACCGAGGCCCGTCACGACTCCTTCCTCTACGAGCGCGGTCTGGTCGACTACGTCGAGCACCTCAACCGCGTGCGCAAGGCCGACGTGGTGAACGACGAGATCATCGAGGTCGAGTCCGAGGACACCGAGCGCAAGATCGCCCTCGAACTGGCGATGCAGTGGACGACGGCGTACACCGAGAACGTCTTCACGTACGCCAACACCATCAACACGCACGAGGGCGGCACCCACGAAGAGGGCTTCCGTGCCGCTCTGACCACACTGGTCAACCGGTACGCGCGCGCGAACAACCTCCTCAAGGAGAAGGACGACAACCTCACCGGCGACGACATCCGCGAGGGTTTGACCGCCGTCATCTCGGTCAAGCTGTCGGAGCCGCAGTTCGAGGGTCAGACCAAGACGAAGCTGGGTAACACCGAGGCGCGCGCGTTCGTGCAGAAGGTCGTCGGAGACAAGCTGGGCGACTGGTTCGACCGCAACCCGGGCCAGGCCAAGAACATCATCCGCAAGGCCATCGACGCGGCCACGGCGCGTCTGGCCGCACGCAAAGCGCGCGAGACCGCTCGCCGTAAGAGCGTGTTCGAGTCGGCCGCGATGCCCGACAAGCTCAAGGACTGCACGTCGAAGGACCCCTCGATCAGCGAGATCTTCCTCGTCGAGGGTGACTCCGCCGGCGGCTCGGCCGTGCAGGGGCGCGACCCCCACACGCAGGCGATCCTCGCCCTGCGCGGCAAGATCCTGAACGTCGAGCGCGCGCGCCTCGACCGCGCTTTGGGTAACAAGGAAGTCCAGGCGATGATCCAGGCCTTCGGCACGGGCATCGGCGAGGACTTCGACATGGCGAAGGCTCGCTATCACAAGATCGTGCTCATGGCCGATGCCGACGTCGACGGCCAGCACATCACGACGCTTCTGCTGACGCTGCTGTTCCGCTACATGCGCGGTCTGATCGAGGCCGGGTTCGTCTACCTTGCGCAGCCCCCGCTGTACCGCCTGAAGTGGTCGAACCACCCGCACGAATACGCCTACAGCGACCGCGAGCGCGACGTGATGCTGGTCGACGGACAGGCCTCGGGCCGCCGCATCCCGAAGGACAACGGCATCCAGCGCTACAAGGGTCTCGGCGAGATGAACGACCACGAGCTCTGGGAGACCACCATGGACCCCCAGACCCGCACGCTCAAGCAGGTCACGATCGACGACGCCGCGGCAGCCGACGAGATCTTCTCGGTCCTCATGGGCGAAGACGTCGAGTCGCGCCGCAGCTTCATCCAGCGCAACGCCAAAGACGTCCGCTTCCTCGACATCTGATCTCGCCGACGCGAGACACGGCATCCAGACGACGAACGCACTTACGGAACTGAGAAGACATGGCTGACGACACCACCCCCGAGCCCGACGACGTCCGGGGTGAGCCGGTGCACGACCACGGCAAGATCGACCAGGTCGACCTGCAGCTCGAGATGCAGCGGAGCTACCTCGACTACGCGATGAGCGTCATCGTCGGTCGCGCGCTGCCCGATGTGCGCGACGGGCTCAAGCCCGTGCACCGCCGCGTGATCTACGGCATGTACGACGGCGGCTTCCGGCCCGACAAGTCGTTCTCGAAGTGCGCCCGTGTCGTCGGCGAGGTCATGGGCCACTATCACCCGCACGGTGACGCGCCCATCTACGACGCCCTCGTGCGCCTCGTTCAGCCGTGGTCGCTGCGCTACCCGCTGGCCCTCGGACAGGGCAACTTCGGTTCGCCCGGCAACCAGGGCGCGGCCGCGCCGCGGTACACCGAGACGAAGATGGCTCCCCTCGCGCTCGAGATGGTGCGCGACATCGAGGAAGAGACCGTCGACTTCCAGGACAACTACGACGGTCAGACCCAGGAGCCCACGGTCCTGCCGGCGCGCTTCCCGAACCTGCTGGTCAACGGCTCCGTCGGCATCGCGGTCGGTATGGCCACGAACATCCCGCCGCACAACCTGCGCGAGGTCTCCGCCGGAGCCCTGTGGGCTCTCGAGAACCCGGATGCCACCCGCGAGGAGCTGCTCGAAGCGCTCATGCAGCGCATCCCCGGGCCCGACTTCCCCACCCGTGCGCAGATCCTCGGCACCCGTGGCATCAAGGACGCGTACCGCACGGGGCGCGGCTCGATCACGATGCGCGCCGTCGTGAACATCGAGGAGATCCAGGGCCGGACGTGCCTCGTGATCACCGAGCTGCCCTATCAGGTGAACCCCGACAACGTCGCCGTGAAGATCGGCGACCTGGCCCGTGAGGGCAAGATCACCGGCGTTGCCGACATCCGCGACGAGAGCTCGGGACGCACCGGGCAGCGCCTGGTCGTGGTGCTCAAGCGCGATGCGGTCGCGAAGGTCGTGCTCAACAACCTGTACAAGCACACCCAGCTCCAGGAGAACTTCGGCGCCAACATGCTGGCCATCGTCGACGGCGTGCCGCGCACGCTGTCGCTCGACGGTTTCATCAGCCTGTGGATCGACCACCAGATCGAGGTCATCGTCCGTCGCACGCGCTACCGCCTGCGCAAGGCGGAGGAGCGCATGCACATCCTGCGCGGCTACCTCAAGGCGCTCGACGCGCTCGACGAGGTCATCGCGCTGATCCGCCGCTCGCCCACGGCTCAGGATGCCAACGACGGGCTGCAGAAGCTCCTCGACATCGACGAGGTGCAGGCGCAGGCGATCCTCGACATGCAGCTGCGTCGTCTCGCCGCCCTCGAGCGTCAGAAGATCGTCGACGAGGCCACCGAGCTCGAAGCGCGCATCGCCGACTACAACGACATCCTCGCCACCCCCGGTCGTCAGCGCACCATCATCCGCGACGAGCTCACCGCGATCACCGATCGTTTCGGCGACGACCGTCGCACCGAGATCCTCCACGGCTTCGACGGCGACGTCTCGATCGAAGACCTCATCGCGGAGGAGGAGATGGTCGTCACGGTCACCCGCGACGGCTACATCAAGCGCACACGGAGCGACAACTACCGCTCCCAGCACCGCGGCGGCAAGGGCGTGAAGGGCGCGCAGCTGCGTGCAGACGACGTGGTGGAGCACTTCTTCGTCACGACGACGCACCACTGGCTGCTGTTCTTCACGAACAAGGGCCGGGTCTACCGTTCGAAGGCGTACGAAGTCCCCGAGGCCGGGCGGGATGCCAAGGGCCAGCACGTCGCGAACCTGCTCGCCCTGCAGCCCGACGAGGAGATCGCGCAGATCCTCGACATCCGCGACTACCAGGTGGCGACCTATCTGGTGCTCGCGACCCGGGGCGGTCTCGTGAAGAAGACGCGTCTCGACGAGTACGACACCAACCGTCAGGGTGGCGTGATCGCCATCAAGCTGCGTGGTCAGACGTCCGACGAGGGCGACGACGAGCAGGCCGGCGCCGATGAGCTCGTCAGTGCGCTCCTGGTCGACGAGGGAGAGGACATCCTCCTCATCAGCCGCCTGGGAATGTCGCTGCGCTTCTCCGCCACCGACAGTGCTCTGCGCCCGATGGGCCGGTCGACGTCGGGTGTGAAGGGCATGGACTTCCGCGAGGGCGACAGCCTGCTCTCGGCATCCGTCGCCAAGGACGACGAGTTCGTGTTCGTGGTGACCGAGGGCGGCTATGCCAAGCGCACCGCGGTGACCGAATACCGCATGCAGAACCGCGGCGGTCTGGGCATCAAGGTGGCCCGTCTGACCGATGATCGCGGGGTGCTCGCGGGCGGGATGATGGTGTCCGAGACCGACGAGGTCCTTGTGGTTCTTGCCAGCGGCAAGGTGGTACGCTCCTCCGTGGCCGAGGTGCCCGCCAAGGGACGCGACACGATGGGTGTCGTTTTTGCCCGCGCAGGAGGCGACGACAAGATCATCGCGATCGCCCGCAACGCCGAGCGCAACCTGACCGAGACGACGGAGACGGCCACGGAGCCCGCCGCAGATTCTGCGGACGAGGTCACCGCCTCCACTCCCGAGACCCCCGAGGAAAGTACTGACGCATGAGCACGGTAGCCGACAAGCTCGCCAAGAAGTCGACTCACAAGACCCCTGCCAAGCAGGTGCGGCTGCGCCTGGTGTACATCGACTTCTGGTCGGCGGTGAAGCTGTCGTTCCTGGTGGCGGTCGCTCTCGCGATCGTGACCGTCGTGTCATACTTCCTGATCTACCTGGTGGTCTCGGCGACGCTGCTCACGAAGCTCGATGAGTTCTTCACCAGCTTCACCGACGGGGGAGCGACGCTCTCGCAGTACATCGGTCTGCCGCAGGTGATGGCGTTCGCGGCGATCGTCGCCATCCTGAACCTCGTCGTGGTCACCGTCCTCGGAGCCGTGATGGCCGGGATCTACAACCTCGCCGTCAAGGTGACCGGCGGCCTGCTCGTCGGTTTCACCTCGAACTGACGCCGATTCGTCAAAACCTCGCAAGTCCGGTAAAGTCTTCGAGGTTGACATCACGTCAGCGAGACGGGGCTATAGCTCAGGCGGTTAGAGCGCTTCACTGATAATGAAGAGGTCCCAGGTTCAAGTCCTGGTAGCCCCACCCCTTCCCTCGCGGGGCCTTAGCTCAGCTGGTAGAGCGCCTGCTTTGCAAGCAGGATGTCAGGAGTTCGAATCTCCTAGGCTCCACATCCGCGATATGAAAGCCGGCCTTCGGGCCGGCTTTCGGCGTTTCTGCTCCGAGGATGCGTTCGGTGCGCGGCTCCGGCTCTCCGCTCGGCGATGAGGGGCCGCCGTCGCCGGTCGGTAGAGTTCGGTCATGGACATGCGGGTCGCCGCGTACGCCGTCATCACCGACGCCGACGACCGCGTGCTGCTCGCCCACTGGATCGAAGGTCGACGGGCCGCCTGGACGCTCCCCGGTGGCGGACTCGAGCCCGGAGAGGATCCGGTGCACGCGGTGCGCCGAGAGGTCCAGGAGGAGACCGGGTTCCGGGTCGTCGTCGGCGACCTCCTCGGCATCCATTCCCGTGTCATCCCCGCCGAGTCGAGGCTCGCGGAGGGGCCTTCGGAGCCTCTGCACGCGTTGCGGATCGTCTACCGCGCGCGCATCGTGGGCGGTCGGCTCCGCTTCGAGACCGACGGCTCGACCGACCGGGCCGCGTGGTTCACGCTCGCGGCCGCCAGGAAGGTGCGGCGGGTGCAACTCGTCGACATCGCATTGCGCATGGCCGACCTGCCGCGGCCCTGATCGCGGTCAGGATCGCGCGGTGGTGATGTCGGCGACAACGGCGCTGTACGCGGCGATCAGGTCGTCGGCTTCGACGAACAGGCTGTATCCGTGTGCTCCGGCCCCCATCGCGATACGAGTGCCCACGATGCGTTCATCGGCGAAGACGGGCCATGCGGTGGAACTGCCGATCGGCACTATCGTGCCGCGCTCATAGCCCGTCGCCGCGAGGGCCAGCTCGGGCTCGGGCAGGCGGAGTTTGTTCACCCCGACGACGGCTCGCAGCTTCGGCCAGGAGATGGCCCGATCGCCGGGAACGAGCGCGAAGAGGTAGGTGTCGTCAGACCGCTTGACGACCAGCGTCTTGACGATGGATGCCGAGGGGATGCCGAGCAGAGCCGCCGCCTCGTCGAGGCTCGATGCGGCGGGTCGCTCGCGCACATCGACAGAGAGGCCGCGCTCGCGCGCGGCCTCTCTGACTCTGATGGTGGGATCGCTCACGCGTCCGGCGCCCGCAGCGGGTCGTCAGCCACCCAGAGCTCGTCGTCGGCCCGCAGCGTCTGCCAGGCGGCGTACGCGACGCCCGCCGCGGCGACGACGCCGAGGATGATGGCGATGACGCCACCGGCGCCGATGCCGTCGTGCTGCGACGGAAGCTTCTTGGAGAGGCGCTTCGAGGCCTGCTTGCCGTACTTCTCGGCCCGCTTCGCATACTTGTGGGTGTCGAGCTCGAAGCCCTTGCCCTTGGCGAGACGGTCGCGGGTGTCGCCTGCGGCGTCCCACACCGAGAGTGCACCGCCGACGACAGCACCAGCGGCCGGAACGACCTTGTTGCTGAGGAAGCGGTTGCTGTACTTCACGCTCTTGTCGACGTACGGCGCGGCGTACTTGTTGTAGCCGTCCTGCACGGCGGGGACGAGGTCTTCGCGGCTGAAGCGACCGAGCTGGTGGCCGGCTTCGCGAGCGACCTTCCCGCTCTCGCCCAGCAGCACCTGCTGCGACTCCCACACCTTGGCGGCGTGCTTCTGGAGCTTGCGCAGTTCCTTCTTGCTCTTGCGGCTGAGGCCCACGGCTCATCCTCCCTGTCGATGGGATGTACGTTGCCCTCATCTTGCCAGAACGGGCCGTCCGCGCCGCCGACCCTTGCAGATAACTCTGAGAGAATGTACCCATGGCCAACCACACCGCCGTCGCGACCCTGCACACCAACCACGGCGACATCGTCGTCAACCTCTTCGGTGACCACGCTCCGCGCACCGTCCGCAACTTCATCGGTCTCTCCGATGGGACGCAGGAATGGACCAACCCGGCCACCGGCGCCAAGGGCGAGGGTCCCCTGTACAAGGACGTCATCTTCCACCGCATCATCCCCAACTTCATGATCCAGGGCGGCGACCCGCTCGGTCAGGGCATCGGCGGCCCCGGATACAACTTCAACGACGAGATCCACCCCGAGCTCGACTTCACCGCGCCCTACAAGCTCGCCATGGCCAACGCCGGCCTGCGTCGCAACGCGATCACGGGTCAGCCGGAGGGAACGAACGGCTCGCAGTTCTTCATCACCACCGACCCCACTCCGTGGCTCCAGGGCAAGCACACGATCTTCGGCGAGGTGGCGGATGACGCCTCGAAGGCCGTGGTCGACGCCATCGCCGCCGTTCCCACCGGCGCTCAGGATCGGCCGAAGGCGGACGTCGTGCTGCACTCGGTCGACATCGCCGCGGTCTGATCCCGGACGGCGGCGGGTGTCCACCACCGAGGAGTTCCGTCGCAACAGCGACAACTTCTGCTACCGGCATCCCGACCGGCAGAGCTTCGTGCTGTGCCAGCGGTGCATGCGCACCGTGTGCTCGGAGTGCCGGACCCCCGCCGCCGTCGGAGTGATCTGTCCCGAATGCATGGCGCAGCAGCGCGCCACGCAGACACCGGCGCAGAAGAAGGCTGAGCGCCGCTGGGCGTCCCGTCCCATGTCGGTGGTCTCGTCAGGTCGCCCGACCATGACGCTCGGCATCATCGCCGTGACCGGATTGGTCTACATCATCGGGCTGATCCCGGGTGTCGGAAGCGTGCTGTCCGATCTCCTGGCGTTCAACAGCTTCTTCGTGCTGCCGCAGGCGGGAATCCTGCAGCCGTGGCGTCTGCTCACGGTGGCACTCGTGCACGGCAGCTTCCTCCACATGGCGCTGAACATGCTCGCGCTGTGGTTCATCGGGCGCAGCCTCGAGCCGTTGCTCGGCAGGGCGCGGTTCCTGATCCTCTACCTGCTCGGGGCGCTCGGCGGCTCGGTCGCTGTCGCCCTCCTGGCACCGGGCGTGTGGACGGTCGGCGCCTCGGGAGCCATCTTCGCGCTGTTCGGCGCATTGCTCGTGATCGGTCGGCACCTCGGCGCCGACATCCGGGTGATCGCGATCCTCATCACCATCAACTTCGCCTGGCCGTTCGTCCTCGCCGGGATCAACGCGATCGGGTCCGGAGACTTCGCGTCGTCGCTCGCAGCCATCGGCATCTCGTGGCAGGCGCACCTCGGTGGCCTCGTCACCGGCGCCGTGGTCGGCGTCATCTACTCGCGCACACGAGCGCAGCGTCAGCGGGGTCTGCAGACCGGTCTGCTCGTGGCCGTCACCGTGGTGCTCGTCGCGCTGCTGGCGATACCCGCGGTGGCCTACCTCTGAGACTTATCCACAGCTCCATCCACAGGTGGGGATGAATTACACGGGTGTAAGTCAGCGCCAGCGGGTGGTCATGAGGAAGCCCACGAAGGCGATGCCGAACCCGATGACGAGGTTCCAGGGGCCGATCCCCGGGATGGGGAACTGCGAGTTGCTGAGGTAGAACACCAGCACCCAGACGAGTCCGATCAGCATCAGGCCGATCATGATGGGCAGGAACCACACCGGGTTCGGGGCGGATCCACCGTCGTTGCGTTCGGCGATCGGGTCTTCGCCTTTGCCAGTTCGAGCCATGCGGCACAGTCTAATGCTCAGGTGTGCGCGAACCCACGGAACTAGACTCGCCTCGTGCACACCGTCCCGCAGCCTCAGACCCGACGGGCACGGCGGCGCACGACGGCTCCCCGCCGTGGTCTCTCGGTCATCGGCGTGATCGGCGATCTCCTCGTGACCGCCGGTGTGCTGGTGCTCCTCTTCGTGGTCTGGCAGCTGTGGATCGGCGACGTCATCATCGGGTCGCAGTTCAAGAACGAGGCGCGCGACATCACCGAGTCGTGGGCGGCCGATCCGCCTGCTCCGGCTCCGAGCGACACCTCGACCCCGGGCATCCCGCCCACTGCCGATCCGCCGGCGATGGCGCAGCCCGACGATGCCCAGATCTTCGGCGTCGTGCGCATCCCACGGCTGGGTTCCGACTATCAGTTCCGCCTGGCCGGTGGGGTGAGTGCGTCGCGGACGCTCGACCCGATCGGCCTCGGACACTACCCCGACAGCGCCATGCCCGGTCAGCTCGGCAACTTCGCCATCGCCGGTCATCGCGGCAGCCACGGGGCCCCCTTCGCGGATCTGCCGTCGCTGCACATCGGTGACGCCATCGTGGTCGAGACCGAGACCGGGTGGTACACCTATCGCTATCGCAACCTCGAGTACGTGCGTCCGGACGCGGTCGACGTGCTGCTGCCCCTCCCGCAGCGCCCCGAGATCGAGGCGACCGACCGCATCATCACGATGACGACCTGCAGCCCGCGCTACGGCTTCTCCGAACGAGCGATCGCCTACGGTGTCTTCGAGTCGTACACCCCCCGCACCGACGCGGGCCCGCCTCTCGCCCTGACCTCTGGAGCAGCCTGATGTACGGAGCCCTCTGGCGCGTCCTCCCCGGTCCGTGGTGGGTGCGCCTGCTGATCGTGATCGTCCTGCTGGCGGCCGTGCTCTACGGCCTCTTCTTCTACGTCTTCCCCTGGGTCAGCGACATCGTCTACCCGCAGGAGGTCACGGTCGAGTGAGCCCCTGGCGCGTCGTCATCGTCGACAACCGCGACAGTTTCGTCCACACCCTTGCCGGCTACCTGCGCGACCTGGGTGCGCAGACGGACCTCCTGTCCGCCGACGACACCCGGCTGTCGACCGTCGTCCGGGGATCCGCCGACGCCGTCCTGGTCTCCCCGGGACCGGGGCATCCCGCCGAAGCCGGCCAGTCCGAGCGGGTGATCCTCGAGGCGGCGGAGCTCGGCATCCCTCTTCTCGGGGTGTGCCTCGGGCACCAGGCCATCGCGACGGCGTTCGGAGGGCGCGTGGGGCACGCCCCCGAGCTGCTGCACGGGATCACGAGTGTCGTGCGACACGACGGCGCGGGCGTCTTCGCCGACCTGCCGGATGGATTCTCGGCGACGAGGTACCACTCCCTCGCGGTGGACCCGACGTCGGTGCCGGATTTGCTGGAGGTGACGGCGCTCACGGATGGCGGTGTCGTCATGGGGATCCGCCACCGAACCGCGCCGATCGAGGGGGTGCAGTTCCACCCCGAGAGCGTCCTCACCGAGGGGGGTCACGCCCTCCTGGGTCGGTGGTTGGAGAACGCCGGCATGCCCGGCGCGGCCGAACGCGCCGCCCGCCTCAGCCCGCGTGGCCTCAGGAGCCCGAGCAGACCGACAGCGTGATCTCGCTGTGCACCGGCACCTCACCCGGGGCGAGCGACTGGCCGCTCACCGTCTGGGGCGTCGTGGCGCGGCATCCGGGGTCTTCCTGCGTGATGACCGTCAGCTGCTTGCTGTCGGACTCGAGGTCGCGGATGGCGGCTTCGAGGAGGTACCCCGTGTAGTTGACGATGACGACCTGGCCGCTGGCGACGACCAGGTTGACCGCGGTGCCCTTGGCCAGCTGCGTGTCGGCCTCGGCGCTCGCGGACATCACGGTGCCTGCGGAGAGAGCGGGATCGGTGGTGCGGCGGATCGATCCGACCGACAGACCCGCGTTCTGCAAGGCGGTGCGCGCCTCGGACTCGGACAGGCCCTCCAGCGACGGCACCGACGCGGTGTCAGGCCCGGTCGAGACGTAGACGGTGACCTGCTGACCGGACGCCACGGTGGTCCCCGCGTCGGGGGTGGTGCGCGTGACGTTGCCTGCGGCGATGTCCGCGTCGGGTTCGTTGACACGGCTCGCGGTGAGCTCCTGCGCCTCGAGTGTCTCGACGGCCCGCTCGTACGACATGTCTACGACGTTGGGGACGGTGAAGGAGTTGGTGGGCACGTCCTCGTTCGGCTGGATCTGCATCACCCAGATGAGGACGGCGACGAGCAGGACGGCGAGCACCGTGACGCCGGCCCAGATCCACGCGACGGGCGGTCCGGGCTGGGTGCGACGCATGGTCGTGTCGGTACTGAGCTGCCGGAGCGAACGGGCGGTCTCGGCAGCCTGGCGGGGGTTCGGTCCGTAGAGCTCGTTAGAGAGGGCCGACATCTGGCGTTTCGTCGGCGACTTGCCGTCGGCGGTCTCGTCGAGTGCCTCGCGGAAGCCCGCGGCATCCTGCGGACGCTGGAACGGGTCTTTCGCGAGTGCGCGCAGCACGATCGCGTCGAGGGCGCGGGGGATGCTCTCGTTGACCTCGCTCGGAGGCAGCGGGGCCTCGCTCACGTGCTGGTACGCGACGGCGACGGGGGTCTCGCCGCGGAAGGGAGGGCGGCCCGTGAGCAGTTCGTAGAGCACGACACCGGTGGAGTACAGATCGGCTCGGGCGTCGACGGACTCGCCCTTCGCCTGCTCCGGCGAGAAGTACGCCGCCGTGCCCACGATCGCGGTCGTCTCGGCGACGGTGGACGACGAGTCGGACACGGCTCGCGCGATACCGAAGTCCATGACCTTGACGCGCCCGGCATCCGTGATCATGACGTTGCCGGGCTTGATGTCGCGGTGCACCACTCCGGCGCGGTGGGAGTACTCGAGGGCCTCGAGGATGCCGTCGACGTAGCGCAGCGCATCGTCGACCGGCACCGAGCCCTCGGCGATGATCTCCTTCAGCAGGCGCCCGTGCACGAGCTCCATGACGATGTACGGAACGGGGCGCTCCTGGCCGTCGACGCCGACCTCGACGTCCTCGCCCGCGTCGAAGACACGGACGATGGTCGGATGAGCCATGCGCGACGCGGCCTGAGCCTCGAGACGGAAGCGCGTGCGGAACGCGGCGTCGCCCGCCAGATCCGCCTTGAGGATCTTGATGGCCACCGTGCGCCCGAGCGTCTGGTCGTAGCCACGATAGACGCTCGCCATGCCGCCGCGACCGATGAGGTCGTCGACGCGGTAGCGCCCGGACAGGACGCGCGTCTCAATGGTCACGAAAACTCCCGGAGGGGGTGGGTCGAAGCTCAGGGCTTGGTGGTGGCGCCGGCGCCGTTGCCCGTGGTGGAGGGGCTCGGCGAGTTGCCTCCCGTGATCGAGGCGGATGCCTCGCCCGAGGGTCCTGCCGTGCGGTCGGTGCCCGAGCAGCTGACGGTGTACGTGACGCGCAGCGACTGCCCGACCGAGTTGCTCACCTTCAGCTGCGCGTTGCGCTCGTCGGGCGAGAACGACGCCGTGGACTGACCGTTCGTGTCGAACGTGCCGTTCGTCGCGGTGAAGTCGTACGACGTCACGCTGCCGGTACCGGCGGGGCAGGAGTACTGCTGCCACGACACCTGGATGTCGCTGCCGGCCGTGACGGACGTGCCCGGGAGAGTGGGCGTACCCGGCTGCTGCAGCGGCGTCTCTTCGCCGTACACGGTCACCGTGATGTTCGTGCCCTCGAGGTTGCGTCCCGTGGGGTCGACGATGTACACGAGACCGATCTGGTCGGCGTTCTCGGCGGCCGTGCCGGTGGCGCACGTCGCGCCGAGGTTCGCGTCACCCAGGATGCTGCGCGCTTCGTCGCAGGTCTTGCCGATGAGGTCGAGGGCGTCGACGTCGACGAGCTGTGCCGACTGCGTGGGCGTCGGCGAGGTCGACGGAGAGGCGGGGGTGCTGGGAGTGGCGGAACTGGGAGCGGCACTGGTGGGGGCGGCGTCCGGCTCGTTCTGGTTCGCCAGGAGCGTGAAGAGCGTTCCACCGAGGACCAGGGCCAGCAGCACGATGAGCGCGACCAGCGGCCACGTCCAGGGGCTCCGCTTCTTCTTCTGCGGGGCGGCGTCCTCTTCGGTGTGCTCCTCCGTGAGGATGGGAGCGACACCCGCCGCTGCGGCGCCGGCCGCGGGCAGCAGGCGCGTGGTGGCCGAGGTCTGCCCCGAGGTGAGGAGTTGCGTGGCGTCGTCGACAGCGGCGGCACCGGCGGCGATCGCCGGGACGGCCGCCGCGGCAGCGGCGAGGTCGCCGCGGCGGAGCGCGGCTGCGGCGCGCGAGACGGCGGCGGAGGATGCCGGGCGGTCCTCCGGCTTCTTCGCGATCATCGCCATCACGAGGTTCTGCACCGGGACGGCGACCGTGGGCGGCAGCGGAGCGGGCTGCTCGTTGATCTGCGCCATGGCGATGGCCACCTGCGACTCGCCCGTGAAGGGACGCTTGCCCGCCAGGCATTCGTACGCGACGATGCCCAGCGAGTAGGTGTCGGTGGCCGGTGACGCCGGGTGTCCCGAGGCCTGCTCGGGGGAGAGGTACTGCACCGTGCCCATGACCTGGCCGGTCGCGGTGAGCGGGACCTGATCGGCGATGCGTGCGATGCCGAAGTCGGTGATCTTCACGCGGCCGTCGGGGGTGATCAGCAGGTTGCCGGGCTTGATGTCGCGGTGCACGAGGCCCGCGGCGTGCGCCGCCTGGAGGGCGGCTGCGGTCTGCGCGACGATGTCGAGGGTCTTGTCGCTCGACAGCGACCCCTCGCGCTCGAGGATCGTGGACAGGGCCTCGCCGGGGACGAGCTCCATCACGAGGAAGGCGCTGCCGTCTTCCTCGCCGTAGTCGAAGACGCTCGCGATGCCCTCGTGGTTCACGAGCGCGGCGTGGCGGGCTTCGGCGCGGAAGCGCTCTAAGAAGCCCGGGTCGCCCATGTACTCGTCTTTGAGGATCTTGATGGCGACGGTCCGGCCGATGACGTGGTCGGTCGCCTCCCAGACCTCGCCCATACCGCCGATCGCGATCCGTGAATCGAGCTCGTACCGCCCGCCGAAGGTCACACCCTGTGTCGGTCTCATTTACCCAGCACCGCCTCCATGACCTTCTTCGCTATCGGGGCGGCGATCTCGTTGCCGCTCCCGCTCTGCCCCTGGCCTCCACCGTCTTCGACGACCACGGCGACGGCGACCTGAGGGTCGTCCGCCGGTGCGAAGCCGGTGAACCAGAGAGTGTAGGGGCGGGAATCGTTCTCCGCGGTGCCGGTCTTACCCGCCACCTGGACCCCGTCTATTCTTGCATTCGATGCCGCGCCGTCCTGGACGTTCGCCGTCATCATCGACACCATCTGGGCGGCGACGTCGGACTCGATCGCGCGACCGAACTCACTGCTGGTGCCCTCGTCGGTGACCGACAGGTTCGGCTCGATCACCCGATCGACCATCCGCGGGTTCATCACCACACCGTCGTTCGCGATGCCTGCCGAGACCATGGCCATCTGCAGCGGCGTGGCGCGGACGTCGCCCTGGCCGAAGCCGCTCAGCGCGGTCTGCGGCGCGTTGGGGCTAGCCGGGTAGGTGGACGCGGTCGACGTCAGCGGCATCGTGAAGGACGTGTTGAAACCGTACTTCTCCGCCTCCGCGCGGATCGCGTCGTCGCCCAACTCGACGGCGAGCTCGGCGAACGGGATGTTGCAGCTCAACCGCAGGGCCGTGGCGATGGTCACGGTGTCGCCGCCGCCGCACGTTCCGCCGCCGGCGTTGCTGACGACGTTGGTCGACTGCGGCAGCGTGTAGGCGGCGAGATTGGGGAAGGCCGAGTCGGGGGTGTACTTGCCGGATGCCAGGGCGGCCGAGGCCACGACGAGCTTGAACGTCGACCCCGGGGGGTTGAGGTTCCCCGAGATCGCGCGGTTGTCGAGCGGCTTCGCGCTGTCGGCGACCAGCTGGTCGTACGCCGCGTTCACGGCATCCGTGTCGTGGGAGGCGAGCGTGTTCGTGTCGAAGCTCGGCTTCGAGACCATGGCGAGGATGCGACCGGTCGAGGGTTCGATCGCCACGACGGCGCCCTGCTGGTCGCCGAGGGCGTCCCACGCGGCCTTCTGCACGTTCGCGTCGAGCGAGAGTTCGACGTTCGATCCGCGCGGGGCCTGACCGGTGATGGCGCGGTCGATGCGCGAGAAGAACTGGTTCGAGTCGGAGCCGCTGAGCACGCTGTTCTCGGCGGACTCGATGTTGGTCTTCGCGTCGAGCACGGGGTTCATGTAGCCGGTCACGGGCGCCCACATGGCGGCATCCGCGTATTGGCGCTGCCAGCTGTACACGTCGTCGGACGGGACCGACTGGGCGATCGGCGTGCCGCTGACGATGATCGATCCGCGCTGGATCTCGAAGGAGTCGTAGAGGGCGCGGGTGTTGCCCTGGGTGTTGGTCAGGGCGTTCGCCTGGACGACCTGGATGACGCTCGTCGAGGCGAACAGCGCCAGGAACATGGCGAGCATGACGATGCTGAGGCGTCGGAGTTCTTTGGTCACGGTGCCTCCTCGGGTCGGGGGGCGGCGGGGGTGCGGCGCATCAGCCGATCACCACCCGGGGGCGGGAGCGGACGGCGTCGGAGATGCGCAGCAGGAACGCCACGATGATCCAGTTCGCGATGAGCGACGATCCGCCGGCGGCGAGGAAGGGCGTGGTCAGACCCGTCAGCGGGATGACGCGCGTGACGCCGCCGACCATGATGAACACCTGCAGGGCGATCGTGAACGAGAAGCCCGTCGCGAGGAGCTTGCCGAAGTCGTCCTGACCGGCGAGACCGACGCGGATGCCACGGCTGGTGAACACCATGTACAACGCGAGGATCGCGAAGATCCCGACGAGGCCGAGCTCCTCGCCGAGGCTCGGGACGATGTAGTCGCTCTGCGACAGCGGCGTGATGTACGGACGCCCCTGGCCGAGCCCGGTGCCGAACAGTCCACCGTGGGACAGCCCGAAGATGCCCTGCACCAGCTGGTAGCTGCCGCCGTCGCGGTCGATGACCTCGGGGTCGAAGGCGTTCAGCCAGTTGGCAAAGCGGCCCTGCACGTAGGGCAGAACCCGGGATGCCAGGAACGCACCGCTGGCGACGAGGATGAGGCCGATGACGACCCAGCTCGTCTTGCCGGTCGCGGCGTAGAGCATGGCGACGAACATGCCGAAGATGAGCAGGCCGGTTCCGAGGTCGCGCTGCAGCACGATGATGCCGAGCGAGACGAGCCAGATGATGAGCACCGGGCCGAGCTCGCGCGCCCGCGGCCAGGTCATGAAGAGGAACCGGGTGCCCGTGGAGGTGAGGCTCTCTCGGGTGCGCACGAGGTAGCCGGCGAAGAAGATCGCGAGGCAGATCTTCGCCAGCTCACCGGGCTGGAACGACACGAAGCCGAGCGAGACCCACACATCGGCGTTCTGGTCGGTGCCCAGACCGGGCACGAACGGCAGGAGCAGCAGCAGGATGCCGACCAGTCCCGAGAGGTAGGTGTACCGGAAGAGGACGCGGTAGTTGCGGACGAAGATCAGCACGGCCAGTGCGCAGATCATCGCAATGGCGGCCCACGCGATCTGGCGGTGACCCGTGGCATCCCATCCGGTGCTCTGATCGGCGAGGTCGATGCGGTAGATCATCGCGATGCCGAGTCCCGTCAGCACGGTGGCGATGGGGAGGACGAACGGATCGGCGTCGCGCACGCGCAGGCGCAGCACGACGTGCATCACGAGGCCGAGCACGGCGGGCACGGCGGCCAGCGAGAGGAAGCCGGTGTCGATGGCGCCGGTCGCCCCGAGCTGGACGAGGGCCACGGCGGAGCCGTAGACGGCGATCGCGAAGAAGAGCAGACCCAGCTCGCGGTTGCGCTGCGTCGCCGGGACGCGGATCTTCTTCAGGGCGCGCATCACAGCCGTGTCGGTCGACACGGCGTCGGGGGAGCGCGTCTGCTTCTGGTCGGTCATCCGCTTCCCTCCGCCGCCGGGCGCAGGCGGTCGACGATCAGCTCCGCATCGGAGAGCGAGCGCGCCGAGATCGTGGCCTCGACGGTCTGACGGTCGAAGTCCGACAGATCGGCGAGCACGATGTTGGTGTCCTCGTAGACGGTCGAGAGCGAGATCGGCCCGATGGACTGCTGGATGCCGCGGTAGATGACGACCGAGTTCTCGTCGGCGCCGACGTAGTACCGCGTCTGGGTCCAGTTGTACCCCGCGAACAGGGCGAGCCCGATGCCGGCCAGCACGACGAGCAGCGCGGCGAGCCAGCCGAAACGGCGACGGCGCGCGCGACGGCGGTCTTCTTCGATGAGCTCCTCGAGGAACTCCGCGGCGGGCTCGAAGTGGGTCGGTTCGTTGGCGACCTGGCGGGCGTGGTGCAGCCAGTTCGGACGGCTGGGCCGGGCCGCCGGGACGACCACGCCGCTCGGGTTGGAGGCGGAGCCGACGATCGCCGGGGTGCCGATGAACACCGGATGCTGGCCGCCCACGTCGACGAGCACCACGGTGACGTTGTCGGGCGCGCCGCCGTCGAGCGCCTGCTTGAGCAGCGCGTCGGCCGTGCGCGCCGGGGGCATGCCGAGGGCGAGCGTCTTCGCGGTGTGCGGGTCGTCGACGACCCCCGACAGCCCGTCGGAGCACAGCAGCCAGCGATCGCCGTCCTGCGTCGGCATGATGAAGCTGTCGACCTCGGGATCGGGGTCCATGTCGCCGAGCACGCGCATGAGGACGGAGCGCCGCGGGTGGTATCGCGCCTCTTCGGGCGTGATGCGGCCCGAGTCGACGAGGCGCTGCACGAAGGTGTGGTCGGCCGTGATCTGCGTGAGCGTGTCGTCGCGGTAGAGGTAGATGCGCGAGTCGCCGATGTGGCCGATGACGGCGTAGTCGTCGACCATCACCAGGGCGCTCACCGTGGTGCCCATACCGGCGAGCTCGGGGCGGCGGGCGACCGTGTCGATCAGCTCGGCCGCGGTGTCGGCGAGGGCGTCGCGGATCGCGTGCTCCGCCTGCGCGGGGGTGCCGAAGGGCTGGTCGAGCTCGGTCAGTCGGTGGATCGCCAGACTCGAGGCGACGTCGCCCCCGGCATGACCGCCCATCCCGTCGGCGACGACGAAGAGGTTGGACCCGGCATAGCCGGAGTCCTGATTGTTGGAGCGCACCTTGCCCGTGTGAGAGATGGCGGCGCTCGAGCCCTGGAAGACCATGGGGGTGGCTTACGTCCTCAACTCGAACGTGGTCGCGCCGACCTTGATGGGCGCACCCACCTTGACCTGCACGGGCGACGCGACGCGGACGCCGTCGTGCGTCGTTCCGTTGGTGGAGTCGAGGTCCTGCAGCATCCACTGATCGCCCCACAGCACGAGTCGGGCGTGGTGGCTGGAGGTGTAGTCGTCGCGGATGACGAGCCCCGACTCGCTCGACCGGCCGATCGTGAGCGGCTCGGTGCCCAGCGGGAGTTCGAGACCCGCCTTGGGGCCGCTCGTGATGACGATGCGCGAGACCGCCGCGGTCGTCGCGAGAGCCCCGACCGGGGCGGGAGCGGGCGGTGCGGCCGGACGCTTGACCTGCGTGGTCACGGCGTCGGGAGACGCGGTCGGCGCCGCGGCCGCGGGAGCGGACGACGCTGCCGCCGGCTCGGGGAGCTTGCGCACCTTCACGCCGAAGAGGTCGGCACGCAGCGAGTAGACGACGCCGAACACGAAGAACCACAGCAGCACGAGGAACCCGCCCTGCAGAAGAAGAAGAGTCAGCTGACTCATGACAGGGGTCCCCGTTCCCGGACGTCGAAGATGCTCGTGGCGTCGGACGCCTGCGGGCGCCGCGGCGGCTGCGCCTGCGCGACCACACGGAACACGATATTGGTGCGGCCGATCGAGATCGTCGAATCGGGGGGCAGTGCCGCCTCCGAGACCTTGCGGCCGTTCAGGGTGGTGCCGTTGGTCGAGCCCAGGTCGCGGACCATCGCGCGCTCGCCGTCCCACAGGATCTCGACGTGCTTGCGGCTGGTGCCGGCGTCGGGGATGGTGATGTCGGCGTCGCTGCCGCGTCCGATCACGGTGCGCGAGCTCGTGAGCGGATGACGTGTGCCGTCGATGTCGACGACACCGCGCCAGGCGACACGGCCCTCGGTGGTCTGCGAGTCCACGCGGAGCGTGCCCGTCGACAGGGAGGAGTCGCGTTCGATCGTGATGGCGACGGGCCCCGCGAACGAGTAGCCCTGCGTGCGGGCGTGCTTCTTCACGAGCGTGTCGAGCTCGGTGAGCAGTGTGGAGCCCAGGGCGCCCATCTTCTCGTCGTCGGCGGGGGAGAGGCGCACCGAGAAGGCGTTCGGCGCCAGGATGCGCTCGCGCGTGACCACCACGGCCTTCTTGTCGAGCTCGCTGCGCAGCGCGGAGGCGATCTCCACCGGCTGGATGCCGCTACGGAAGGTCTTCGCGAACGCACCGTTGACGGCGCGTTCGAGACCTTTCTCGAAACTGTCGAGTAGTCCCACGAGACTCCTTCGGGCAGGCAGACCAGTAGGCACATCGTAGCCAGGGCGGCTGGGCAGGTCATGGAAGCGGCCTCCCGCGGCCGCGTTTCGTCACGTGGACCCCGCCGTGATATTCTCGGGAAGTTGAGTTCGTGGCATCCGTGCCGTGACTCGCGCGAGTGGCGGAATAGGTAGACGCGCTGGCTTCAGGTGCCAGTGCCCGCAAGGGCGTGGGGGTTCAAGTCCCCCCTCGCGCACAGAACGACGAAGACCCCGGGGTTCATCCCCGGGGTCTTCGTCGTTTGCCGCACGAGAAGTCGTCCGCGTCGGAAAGTTATCCACAGTTTCCACCCCCTGTGAGCGAAGTTCTCCCCAGGACGTTCTCCGCCGCGATCACGGGGGCGGTCTCGCGGAATTACGCGGATGTAATTCCCCTCGACGCCCGGAATGACGGGCGCGTGAACCGCGTCGACGTGACGTCGGCGAGCTGTCCGCGCGGACTTCCCACAGGGTTATCCACATGAGTTTTTCGACTGTGCACAGAGTTGTCCACAGATTGGGGACGAAGAGCTCAACGGCGCGGACGGTCGAGTCGCGCCTGCATCGCGACGACGAGGAGCACCACCGCAGCGCCCCCCAGCGCGAGCAACGCCATCGGGACGGCATCCGGTCCCGCCGGCGTCGCCTGCCCGAACGCGTCCTGCCACGGCCAGAGGGCGCGGAGGGAGCCGAGCATGAGGCCCGTCATCAGCGCGAGCATGATCTCGCGGAACCGGGCGAGGAGCACCCGCAGCAGGTTCACGAACAGGCTGAGGCCCACCACCGCCCCGATGGCGAAGGCGAGGATGTACGGGACATCGCGTTCATTGACGGCGACGAGTGTCGTCTCGTACAGCCCGAAGACCAGCAGCAGGAACGCGCCCGACAACCCCGGCATCACGAGGGCGCAGACAGCGACCGCCGCGGCGAGGGCCACGAGCAGGAGGGGCGGATCGATCACCCGCGATGACGGCAGGCCCGTCACGAGGAAGGCTCCCGCTGCGGCGAAGCCGGCGAGCAGGGACAGCCGCCACGTCCACGACCGGCCGAGCAGGCGCACCGGTATGAGGAGGGATGCCGCGATCATCCCGCCGAACACGGCCCGTGTCGCCGTCGGGTGCTCCTCGACGAGGGGAGCGAGAACGCGCGCGCCCAGGACGACGGCGAGCACCATGCCGACGAGGACGGGAGCGACGACGCTCCAGCGCACCGCCGCGAGATGCGCCCGCGCGCGGCTGATGCCCCGCCCCCGAGGGAGGTCGCCGAGGGCGACGACGGCGCGCACCACGTGGCTCGCGGCCTCGATCAGGGTGGTGTAGACGCCGACGATGAGGGCGACCGTGCCCCCGCTCACCCCCGGGACGACTTCGACAGCCCCGATGAGGAGGCCTCGCCCGAGGTCGAGCGCGGGGCGGAGAGGGGGACGGCGGTCGGCAAGATGGTCGGCCATCCGCCCACGCTATGCGAACAGCCGATCGCGCCTCGCGCGAACCAGACAATCAGCGCCGATGCAACCCACCCCGCGAAACGCTTTCCTGGGAGGAGGCTGTATGCAATGAGTCCCGCCGTGCGCGGGCTTCGGTTCTCACTCGCGAAAGGAACGACAACATGGGATTCTTCGGATTTCTCCTCCTCGGCCTCCTGGCCGGCGCCATCGCCAAGCTGATCCTCCCCGGGAAGCAGGGTGGCGGCTGGCTGATCACGCTGGTGCTCGGCGTCGTGGGCGCCCTGCTCGGCGGCTTCCTCGGAGGACTGCTGTTCAACGCCCCGCTTCAGGACTTCTTCTCGATCCAGACGTGGCTGCTGGCCATCGGCGGATCGATCATCGTGCTGCTGATCTACGGCCTCATCGTGGGGCGTCGCGCCGCGCGCTGATCACGTGACCCGAGGGCCCGGGGCGGGGAACCGCGTCCCGGGCCCTCGCGCGTCGTGACGGCGACGTCGATCCGGCGTCCGAGCACGCCGCCGTCTCAGCGGACGTGCGAACCGCGTGACGGGCGCGCTTTACTGATCAGGATGCCGACCAGACCCCGCCCCTCGTTCGTCATCGCGCTGCTGCTCGGTGCGGTCGCGGCTGCCGCCGCCATCTGGCCCCAGGGGATCGGCATCCATCGTCTCCCGCTCGTCGCCAACGCCATCTCCCTCCGGGCTCCACTGGCCATCGGCCTCGCCGTGGCGGCCCTCGCGTGCGCGGCGATCGCGGTGCGACGTCGGCGCTGGGGTGTCTCGGCGGCCCTCGCCCTCTCGCTCGTCGCGGCGGCGGTGGGTAACGGCGTCGTGCTCGCGGTGCGCGGCCCGGGCGCGGCCGTGCCCGACGGGGAGCTCACCGTCATGGCCTGGAACACCTACGGAGGATCCGTCTCGCCGGAGTGGATCGCGCGCGCCGTACGGGAGACGGGCGCGGACGTCGTGAGCCTGCCCGAGACGGATGCCTTCGCCGCGGCGGAGGTGGTCGTTATCCTGCAGGCGAGTGGAGTCTCGATGCGCCACGACACGGTGTGGGCGGCGGAGGGCGGCGAGACGATCCCCACCTCGATCCTCATCTCCGACACGCTCGGCGTCTACACGCGAGACGTCCCCGCGGGATCGACGCCCGGACTGCCGAGCGGCCTGTGGCGCCCGGTCGACGGCGGGGGACCGACGCTCGTCGCCGCGCATCCGATGCCTCCCCTGCCCGCAGTCCTGGATGAGTGGGACGCCGGGCTGGCCTGGATCGCCGATGCCTGCGCCGCCGCCGATGTGATCGTCGCGGGCGACCTCAACGCGACCGTCGACCACTTCGACGGCTACGGCGCCGCCGGAGGCGATCTGGGCGGATGCCGCGATGCCGCCGCCGCCGCCGGCTCGGCCGCTGTGGGAACGTGGCCCGTCCGGCTCCCGGCGATGCTCGGCGCCCCCATCGACCACGTGCTCGTCGGCTCGGAATGGACGGTCGACGGGTTCTCCGTCATCGCGGGGTTCGATGACGCCGGAAGCGACCACCGCCCGATCGTCGCGACGCTGTCCCGGCGCTGACGCAGCGGCGTCCGCACGGGACCGGTGTGGCCGCGCGGGGCCGCCCCCAAACTCCCGGCCCCGCGCGGATGAGCGGCGAAGCCACGCCGCTGTGAGCAGCATTCTGGCGCGTTCCCGCCGCCCGCGCGCACCATTCGTCGCGAACGCGGCGCGCGATTCCTCGCGAGGTGCGGAATCCGGCAGGGGGACCGGTCGCGATTTCATCCGTTCGGACTACGCGTCGCGACGATCGAGGCCGTTCCGGGCGCCCCAGAGCGCGAGCTGCGTCCGGTCATCGAGGTGGAGCTTGCGCAGGGCGGCCGCCGTCTGACTCCGTACGGTGTTGACCGAGACGGAGAGATGGCGCGCGATGTCGTCGTTGGAGGTCACGCCGCTGCTCAACAGCCCCACCACGCGCCGTTCGGCGGCGGTGAGCAACTCGAGCTGTGCGGGATCGGCCGGCGTCGGCCGCGCCTCGCGGAGCTCGCGCAGCAGCCGGGGGGCGACGAGTGGCGAGATCGTCGCCATGCCGGCCGCGGTGCCGCGGATGACAGGCAGCAGCTGGTCGCTGTCGTGGCCCTTCAGCAGATACCCGCTGGCACCGGCCTCGAGGGCATCGACGAGGAAGGAGTCGGACACCTCGCTGGTCAGCAGGACCACTCGGCAGCGATCGGCGCGCTCGGCCGTGATCCGACGGGTCGCCTCGATGCCGTCCATGCCGGGCATGTGCAGATCCATGAGCACGACGTCGACGCGCTCGGCTCGCGCCAGGACCACGGCATCCTGTCCGTTCGACGCCTCTCCGGCGACGCGGATCCCCCGGGCGTTCTCGAGCCGCAGGCGGATGCCGCGGCGGACGGTGCGGTTGTCGTCGACGATGAGGACGCTCACCTCGGGCTCGGCGGCTGTCACGGCGAAACCGCGTCGAAGGCGCCGACGGGAGCGCGCAGGGTGACCGACCATCCGCCGTCGTCGCGGGGACCGGCGGTGAGGGTGCCATGGATCAGGTCCACCCGCTCGGCCATGCCGGTCAGTCCCCATCCGAGACCCTCGGCATCCGGCGCCGTGCGGGGGACGAGGGCGGGGGCGTTCCGCACGGCGACATGCAGGGTGGCGGGGGACGCCTCGACATCGACTCGCGTCGCGGCTCCCGGGGCGTGCTTGCTCGCGTTCGTGAGCGCCTCCTGCACGACGCGGTACGCCGTCGTGGAGACCATCGCGGGGAGGTCGGCCATGGATCCGCGCACCTCGATCTCGATGCTCATGCCCCGCGCCGCCCAGAAGTCGCGCAGGCCGTCGAGGGAACGCAGGTCGAGGGTCGGTCCGACGCGCGAGCCGTTCTGGATGCGGAGGTCTCGCAGGGCGGCGTACAGGCTGGCCGACGCGAAGCGCCCCTCGGCCCGCATCTCGGCGATGAGCTCGGTCGCCTGCGCGGTGTCGAGGACGTCGATGTCGACTGCCGCATCGGCGAGGGAGAGCAATCCGGCGAGGTGCTGACCGGCCACGTCGTGGAGCTCTTGAGCGATGCGCGCGCGTTCGAGGGTGGTGACGCGCTCGATCTCGGCGGCATGGCGCTCGGCGGCGGCGGCGAGTTCGTCGCGCGTGCGTCGGAGGACGCGCATGCGCCGCGCCCACCAGATGCCCAGGGCTGCCGCGCCCGCGATCGGGGTGCCGAAGGCGAGGACGGCCTCGAGGACGAAGCTGCCCACGATGCCGAGGGGGACGCCCGTCGAAAGGGCCCACCCGAAGAGGGAGAGGCTCACCGCGGCGACCACCGTGACGGACCACCCGACGGCGACGAGCGGTCGCCTGCTCACGGCGAGGAGGAAGACGGCGACCGCCACCACGAGCGGGAGAGCGGTGAGCCAGCGGGGGATGGACAGGCAGACGACGAGAGCGACGTAGCAGGCCGCGGTGCCGATGACGGCGACCACCGGCGCGCGGGCGCTGAGGAAGAGGAACGCGCTCTGGGCCGCGCAGCCCAGGACGACGAGGGCGACGACGGCGGCCAAGGGAACGGGTCCGTCCCAGGGGAACTCGCCCTCCAGCAGCCCCGCGAGCGGGTTGGTCAGCACCTGCACGGTGGTGACGAGGAAGACGATCGCGACGAAGACCGCCAGCGAGCGGGGACGCGTCAGGACGCGGGTGAGGTCGTCGTTCGTCGGCACCGCGTCACTCTAGCGTCGGCGGGAGGACGTAAACCACGTCCGCCCCATCGCGTTCGTGCTCGACGAAACCGATGCGCGCGAGCATGTCGTGAGCGGGCTCGTCGTCGACCGACACGCAGGCGTAGAGCGGCCTCTCGGCCTCCCGTACGGTCAGCTGGCGCAGGGCCTCCGTCGGCGCCTCGTCCCCGGCATCCGGTGTCACGGCGAGCAGGATCTCGCGGTCGCCGTCGACGTCCATCGCGGCGGCGACGCCGGAGAGCCGGCCGTCCTCCGAGACCGTGTACACCTCGACGTCGGTGCGGTCGACCCACTCGTCGAAGGAGGCCCGCCCCTCGAAGACACCGCGCGGCCAGGAGGACCTGCTGGCCGACACGGCGTCGAAGGCGGCATCCCGGTGGTCGTCGGTCAGGGCGCGCAGCTCGATGTGGGGCATGCCGTCACGGTAGTGCCGTGGCGCGGTGCGGGGTGAGACCTTGTGCCGTCAGGCGAAACCGTGCAGCGCGAGGAACGTCCAGCTGGCGCCGTTCGCGTCGCGCCTCGCGGTCTGTTCGCGGAGATGCCGGAACAGCGGTTCGCGGGTGTCGTCGTCGATGCTCTCCCATCCGTCCAGATTGCGGCGGAGCACGAGATCGGTCTGCTCGAAGGCCTTCCGGAAGACGATATTGCGCGATTCGGCCACCAGCTGCGAGTACAGGGCCATCATCGCCCCGACATACGTACGCGATGACGGGGCATCGCGGAGGGCGTCCAGGAGAGCGATCGTCTCGGCGATCTCCTCGTCGGTCGCGCGATCGAGGGCGACGTGCAGCACGCCGGCGATCGTGTGGGCGGCGTATTCGCGCATGTCCGTGCGGGCACGGTCGGTGAGGGAGGCCACACGCGTGTATCTGTTGGCGGCGACCTCGACGAGACCGATGCGTTCGAGGCGCTGGAGGGCCTCGCGGACGGGAGTGCGCGAGATGCCCATGAGTGCGGCGAGTTCGACGTCGCGCAGACGGTCGCCGGGCTGCAGGCGACCGTCGACGATGGCCTCGCCGAGAGAGCGGTACGCCGCGTCGACGAGGGCCGAAGCACGCCGCCGACCATCCATCAGCCGGATTTTACGACTCATCGCTAGCACAGAACATCGACATAACTGACTGATTCTTCGTTTTCGTGTCGCGCGCACGCTCGCGCGCCGGTAAAGTGATCGCCGTCACGCATCGCGTGGCATATCCGGGGGGATCCGTCGACGCCCGGGCTTCGAGCTCTGCTCAGCCCGGGCGTCGTATGGGCTCAGGACAATTCCCCCGTCATTCCGGCGCATTCCTCCGACCGCAACGTTTGTGTCACGGTGCCGTGCGCCGGAGGATTCCGGCCGTTACCGTGGGGGCACAGACCGGCGCGCTCGGCGTCGGCTCAAAGGGGAAAACGGCATCACGATGAGCACGCAGGGCACGGTCAAGTGGTTCAACTCGGAGAAGGGCTTCGGCTTCATCGCCCCCGATGACGGCGGACAGGACGTCTTCGCGCACTACAGCGCGATCCAGTCGGGCGGCTACCGCTCGCTCGAGGAGAACCAGCGCGTGGAGTTCGAGATCGCCCAGGGCCCCAAGGGCCTGCAGGCGGAGGACATCCGCCCGCTCTGACGCCGTCGGCTGCGGCCGATGCCGCCCCGCCCGCACGCTGCTTCGCGGTCGGGGCGATCAGCGTTCCTGGCGGACGAGCTCGACCCCGGCGGCCGCGAACTGCCGGATCGTGGCGTGGGGCAGGAACGCCCGCGTGAGCGCCGCCCCGATCCTCGTGAGGTCCGCCTCGTCGCGGTAGAGGAGATACATCGTCTCGTACCGCGGGTGGAACTTCTGCTTGAAGCGGTGGAGCGACGCGAACCCGTAAACGGGCTCGAGCATGTCGGCCATGCGCGTCTGCAGATCGGCGATGGCCCCGGCATCCGGGGGATACTCGTGGGCCAGAGGAGCGCCCGACAGCGACATGACCTGCGCGCCCTCGGCCGAGAACTGCTGCGCCGACGATCCGATCAGGTATTCCATGACGGGGCCGAAGCCGCCGTCGCGCCGTCGCATGAGGTCGAGGGTCCATCCCCGCACCTCTCCCTCGCCGTAGACCGGTAGCCACGAGAGGAAGCCGTCGACGTCGCCGTCGGGGGAGACGGCGAGGGCCAGGCGCACCTCGGGGTCGGAGGCCTCGTGCAGGGTGCCGAGGGTGAAGCCCATCTCGGGCAGTCCCTTGTCGCCCACCCAGCTCTCGGAGATGGCCCGCAGCTGCTGACGCACGCCCCACGGTTCGTCGGCGAGGCGCGTGAGCCGGAAGGTCATGCCCTCGCGCTGCGCGCGGTTCAGCGACGTGCGCACCGCGCCCCAGGCCTTGCCGGTGAACTGCAGACCGGGCAGATCGACCACGGTGTCGTCGGCGACCACGATGCGGCGCCAGTCGGGGGGAACGGCGGCGCTCGTCGCCCCGCCGGCACTGAAGAAGCAGGGCGCCAGGCCGGCGGCCTCGGATCGCTCGATGAACCGTCGGACGGTGGCGGCGCGATCGGCGTCGGGACCGAGAGGGTCGCCCAGCGCCAGGGCGACCCCCGACCGGCGTTGGTAGGCGACGATGCCACGGCCGAACCGGGCGTACGACATGCCGTCCCACGTCGTCATCCACGACAGCGTTCCGCCACCGCTGGCACGCAGCTCGGTCTTCACGTCGTCGAGCGTCGGCGCCGGTGCGTCGCCGAGGGCGGCGCGCGGGCGGGCGCGGAACGCCCCGCGCACCAGCACGACGTATACGGATGCCACGACCCACAGCACCGACGACGCCAGCACGCTCGTGACGTCGGTGTCGATCTCGGCCTCGATACCGGACAGACCGACGGCGATCAGGAGGCCGATGACCGCGAGGACGAGCAGGACGTTGAGGAGGCAGTAAACCAGGACCACGACCCAGGCCCACCGGCGACCGCGGCGCAGTGACGTCGCGACGACGAGCACGACCGCGGTGTTGATCGCGACGTCGATCCACGATCCGGAGGTCGCCGCCGAGCTGCCGAAGGGACCTGTCATCGGCGCGACGTAGCCGAGGATCTCGAAGGCGCCCAGGCCGCACACCACCACGAAGGCGATGAGCCGCTGTTCGCGCACGCTCACCCGCTGCGGCCGGAGCGAGCGGTCGACGGCGAGCACGAGGCCCACGGCGAGCACGTGCTCGAGGTCGGGGAGGGAGCCGTAGTAGACGAAGGTCACGGCCAGGATCGCGATGAACACGGTCCACGCACGCAACCGCCACGGTGACGGCAGAAGGGCGAGCGCCCCGGCGATGCACGCGAAGACGCCGCCGGAGGGGCCGACGTCGAGGGCGACGGCCTGCTGCTGCGCCCACGCCCACGGCAGCAGCGACGCGAGGGCGAGGAATCCCGCGGACGCCAGGACGGAGAAGAGCTGGCCTCCGGCGAAGAAGACCGCCGTGACGCGGCTACCCCGCCGGTACTCGAAGAACGCCATGATCGCCACGGCGGGCACGCCCGCGAGGTAGACCCAGGGCGCCGAGACGAAGAACGTCCCCGTGACCAGGGTCCACCACCGGCCCTCGGCGAACGCGGGGAGCCCGTAGGCGACATCGGCGTACATCGAGGATGCCGAGAACGGCGACCACAGGCCGCCTCCGATGATCCCGCAGAGGATGAGGACGGTGATCAGCCCGAGCGTGACCGGTACGCGCCGGGCGACGACCGAGAGGCGTCGGATGGGGGAGGAGTCCGCCATAGCGCTCACCATATTGCACGGTGCGGCGACGCTGCCTCAGTCGAGAGCGCCCGGAACGGCGTGCCACGCCGCGCGCGCGTTGGCCAAGGCCTCGGCGGCGTCGGTGGCGGCGCGGGCCGCGGCGAGCTCGCGCCGGGCTCGCGCGAGCTGCAGGCGGTCGGCGATGGGGGGGAGGTCGTCGCGCGCGTCCGCGGCGGCGAGGGCGGCTCGCGCGCACGCGAGCGTGCCGGGAAGAGCCGCGCGAGCGGCCTCGAGCCGCTGACGTGCGTTGACGGCAGCGCCGAGAGCGCGATCGCGCGTCTCGCGCACGCGCGCCACGGTAGCGATCGCCTCGCGCGGGCGGTGCACGGCAGCTGTGGCGGCGGTCTCGAGCTCGCGGGCGGCCGCCCGCAGCATCTCGTCGGCGGACGGAGTGCACTCCGCGGGTCGGGCGCTCGCGATCGCGATCGCTTCATCGAGCTCGTCGCGGGCGGCCGCGAGCTCGGCGTCGGCGTTCTCGGCCGCCTGCAGGGCCATGCGGTGCACGTCTTCGACGGCGCGCCCGTTCCGCTCGGCACGACGCAGCGCCGCGGTCGCGCGACGAAGGACGGAGGGTGTCGGGTCGGTCTCGGCGTCGCGCAGTGCCGCGTCGGCGTCGGAGATCGCCGAGGCCGCGGCGTCAGCGGCGCGCTGTGCGTCGATCCAGTCGGACGCATCGAAGCGTCGGCGCAGCGCCCCGAGCAGAGGATCCGGATCGCCCGTCGCCTCGAGGAGACCGTCGCGGCGCACCCGGGCGGCGTCGCGCAAGGCGGCGGGGAGTCGGCTGTCGGCCGCCCATTCGTCGAGGCGGCTCTGCAGGGCGTCGATCCGCGCGCGGCTCGTGTCGAGGTCTCGGCCGACCCGTCGGGCCTGGTCCCGCCGACGAGCGGGGACGGCGGAGCGGTCGTCCAGCGCCCACAGGTCGGTGAAGCCGCGGTCGCGGGCGCGGTGCGCGGCGGTGCGCCCCCGTCGCAGGTCGGTGGGGGCGTCGGGTGCGTCGAGGGCGTCGACCGCCTCGAAGGCCACGTCGAGGTCGTCGACGGCGTCGTCGAGGCGCCGTAGCGCCTCCGCCGCCTCCGCGACGGCCTCGTCGGCGGCCGCCCGCGCGCGCGGCGATCGGCGCGTCGCCCGCACGACGAGAGCGACCACCCCGGCGACGACGAACACCGCGACCAGGGCGACGACGAACGGCAGTGCCGCGCCGAGGTCAGGCACCGGCGGGGTCCTCCACCAGCAGCAGAGCGCGCAGCTGCGAGACGTCGTCGACGGCGGCCTGAGCACCATCGGCCTCGTGGGGCCAGCTGAAGCCCCAGCGGACGAAGATCACCGGCACACCGGCATCCGCCCCGCCTTCGACGTCGTGATGCCGATCGCCGATCAGCACGGGGCGCGAGACGTCGGCCCCCGTGGCGGCGAGACGACGCAGGGCCTCGCGGACGATGTCGGCCTTGGAACTCAGGGTTCGTTCGTCGAGGGTCGCCCCCACGACGGCCTCGAGGTCGGGGGCTACGCCGAAGTGGTTCATGAGCGCCACGACCTGCACCTCGGGCTTGGAGCTCGCGGTCGACTGCGGCACTCCGGCCGCGTGCACATCGTGCAGGAGGTCGGCCACTCCGGGGTAGAGCTGCGCGCTGACGGTGTAGCCCTCGCTCTTGTTGAGCTCGCGGTAGAACACGACCGCCGCGGTTGCCTCCTCGGGGGTCATGCCGACGTTGGCCTGGAACGACTCGAACATCGGCGGGCCGATCCAGTGCGACAGCTCGCCGCGCGTGGGCGCCCGGTGGCCGAAGTGCTCGAGCGTGATGGCCAGACGGCGGAGGATCCCCTCCGATGCGTCGACGAGAGTGCCGTCGACGTCCCACAGGATGCAGGAGAAAGGAGAGCGAACGCGCATACGACCACGCTACCGGCGGAGCCGTGCGGGGTGGGTCTCAGCGTCGGGGCCGTCGCGGGGACGGAGCAGAGCGGTCCGCAGAAAGCCGGCCCCGGGCGTCGAGAAGGACGACCGGGCGACCTCAGAACAGCCGCGGAGCCCCCGACTGCACGCCCTTCATCTCGTCGTAGTCGAGGGTGAGGCACCGGATGCCGCGGTCGGTGGCGAGCACGCGAGCCTGGGGCTTGATCTCCTGCGCCGCGAACACGCCCGTCACCGGCGCCAGGAGCGGGTCGCGGTTGAGCAGCTCGAGATAGCGCGTGAGCTGCTCGACCCCGTCGATGTCGCCGCGGCGCTTGACCTCGATGGCGACCGTGCCGGGACCGTCGTCGTTGCGCAGCAGCAGGTCGACCGGGCCGATCGCGGTGGGATATTCGCGACGGACGAGGGTGAGGTTCTCGCCCACGACCGACACCTGTTCGGCCAGGAGGCGCTGCAGGTCGGCCTCGACGCCGTCTTTGATGAGCCCGGGGTCGACCCCGAGGTCGTGTGCCGTGTCGTGCACGATCTCGTGGATGCGGACGAGGAGGGCGTCACCGGTCTTCGCGTGCGTCACGCGCCACCGCTCGATCACGCCGTCCTCCACGTCGACCTCGTCGGGGTCTTCGCGCGTGAGGCTGCACGGCGGGCTCATCCAGTTCAGCGGCTTGTAGGAGCCGCCGTCGGAGTGCACCAGCAGGCTGCCGTCGTTCTTGTGCACGAGCAGGCGGGTGGCGAGGGGGAGATGCGCGTTGAGACGGCCGGTGTAATCGACGGAGCAACGGGCGATGACGAGACGCACCCGACGAGCCTAATCGCGCTCGCCGGTGTCCGCCCCGTCGGGCGTCAGCGGCGTGCGGCCTCGTCGACCTTCGCCTCGTCGACCACGAGCGGCTTCGCCGCGCCGGAGAAGAGCCCGGATGCCACGATCAGCCCGACCACGATCAACAGGGTGTTCAGCAGGCCGATGTGGTCGCCGATCCAGCCGAGGATGGGCGGGCCGCACAGGAATGCGACGTACCCGATGGTCGCTGCGGCCGCGACGCGGGAAGCGGCCTTGGCGGGGTCGTCCGCGGCGGCCGACATGCCGATCGGGAATCCCAGCGACGCGCCGAGGCCCCACAGTGCCGCGCCGACGAACACGAGCGGTCCGTACGGCGCGAGGATGAACAGCAGCAGACCCACGGCGGCGGTCGCCGCGAGCACGCGCAGCACGATCACGCGGCCGAGGCGATCGACGACCGGGCCGCCCGCGATGCGACCGACGGTCATCGCGACCGAGAACACCGCGAGCACGGCGGGACCCGCCTCTTCGGGGGCGCCGTGGCCGTAGACGACGGCGGAGGGCAGCCAGTCGTTCGCGCTGCCCTCGGCGAAGGCCATGCCGAGCATGATCACGCCGAGCGTGTAGGTGCGCGGTTCGCGCCACGCCTGGAGCGAGGTGGCGAGGCGATCACGCCAGTGCGCGCGCTCCTCGGCGGCGGGGGCGTCCATCGCGACCTCGGCCCGCGGCACGTTCGCCACGGAGACGAAGGCGACCACGAGGATGACGACACCCATCGCGACGCAGTGCGCGAGCACGGGGATCCCCGCGCTGACGGCGACGAATCCCAGGCCTGCGCCGATGACCGTGCCGAAGCTGAAGAACGCGTGCAGCAACGGCATGATGGTGCGGCCGGTCGCCTTCTCGAGGGCGGCCCCCTCGACGTTCATCATCACGTCGACCGCGCCGTTGCCGAAGCCGAAGAGGGCGAGGCCGACGAGGGCGACGCCGAAGACCTGCAGTGTGTCGGCGCCGAACCCGATGACGCCGAGTCCGACGCCGACGAGTACGAGCGCGACGAGCATTCCGGTGCGCGCACCGAGGCGTGCGATCACCGCGGGCGCGATGGAGAGGCCGATGATGGATGCCACGCCCATACCGAGCAGCAGCAGGCCGACCCCGGAGTTCTCGATGCCGAGCGACTCGCGGATGGCGGGGACCCGGGACGCCCAGGTCGAGATGCTCAGTCCGCTCGCCAAGAAGATGGCGCAGATCGCGATGTGCCAGCGCACGAGCTGGGAGCGGGTGAGAGAGGTGAGCATGCCGACACTGTACCGAATCGATTCGACATCGATCGAATCGATTCGGCGGCACCGTGCGTCGCGGGTACGATCGGGCCGTGAGCACCCGCCGCGCCACCATCAGCGACGTCGCCCGTGAGGCCGGCGTCTCCCCGTCGACCGCCTCGGTGGTCTTCAGCGGGAAGACGCCCACCTCTGAGGCGACCCGCGCACGCGTGCTCGCCGCCGCCGATGCGCTCGGTTACACGGGGCCCGATCCGCGCGCGGCCTCGCTGCGGCGCGGTCGCAGCGGGATCGTCGGCGTGGTGTTCGACACGCACCTGGGCACGGCGTTCCTCGACCCCGTCACGACGCACATGATGGACGGCCTGGCCGACGGCGTCTCGCGCCTCGGCGCTGCGCTGCTGCTCCTGCGCGACGACGGCGAGACCGTCAGCGAGCCCTCTCTGCACACCGCACCCATCGACGCGGCGGTTTTGATCGGGTGCAGCCCCCGCATGCGCGACTCCCTCGAGATCGTCCGAGGGCGTGGCATCCCGGTGGTGGTCGTCGAGGGCGACGCGGGCGAGGGTGTCCCGCAGGTGCTGCTCGACAACGCCGAGGCGCAGCGTGCCGCAGCCCAGCACGTCGCCGACCTCGGCCACCGCGACGTGGTCATCGTGACCCTCCCCATCGACACCTCGCGACGCCGCGGATGGGTGACGGCCGACGAGCCCGTCCGCGTCGACGTCACCGCCGACCGCCTTGCGGGTGCGCGCGAGGTGTTCCCCCGGGCGCCGGTGCTCGCCGCGGCGACGAGCTCGATCGACGAGGGGGCGATCGCGGGACGCACCATCTTCGGCGACCCGTCGCGCCGACCCACGGCCGTGATCGCGCAGAGCGATCTGCTCGCCGCCGGAGTCATCCGCGCGGCGGAAGAGGCCGGGCTGCGTGTTCCGCACGACGTCAGCGTCACCGGCTTCGACGGCGTGGTGGTCGACGGCCTCGCGCCTCACGTGCTCACGACCCTCGTGCAACCCGCGACCGCGAAGGGGCGGGCGGCGGGCGAGGCGGTGGCCGCGATGCTGGAGGACGACGAACCCTCCGGCCTCGACCTGACCTGTACGTTCCGCGTGGGGACGACGACGGCCCCACCGCCTACCACATGAGAACCCGTGGTCCACGGACTCTCATGCTCCGCATAGAATAGGTTCGACACCCCGAGAGCCCGGGCATTCGCCCGTCGACCCCGAGGAGGCCCGCACATGCTGATGTTCCTGGGCGCCTTCGCGGCTCTCCCTCTGCTCCTCCCGTGGCTCGTCTCGAGGATCGGTGCGCGCGCGTTCTACGTCGCGGCCGTTCTCCCGGCCCTGGCGTTCGCCCACGCCCTGGTGCTCGCTCCCGCCGTGTTCGCCGGAAACATTCCCTTCGAGGAATACCGCTGGATCCCTGCGATCGACGTCTCGCTCTCCATGCGAATGGACGTGCTCGGCTGGATCCTCACCCTCGTCGTCACCGGCGTCGGCGCCTTGGTGATGCTGTACTGCCGCTGGTACTTCCGCGGCAAGACGAAGGGCGTCGGGCAGTTCTCCGCGGTGCTGCTCGCCTTCGCCGGCGCGATGTACGGCCTCGTCCTGACCGACGACGTCGTCGTGCTGGTCATGCTGTGGGAAGTCACGAGCGTGCTCTCGTACCTGCTCATCGGCTACTACCACGCGCGTGCCGCCAGCCGACGGGCGGCTCTGCAGGCCCTGTTGGTCACCACGCTCGGCGGCCTGGTCATGCTGATCGGCGTGGTGCTGCTCGTCGTGCAGGCCGGTACCTCGAGCCTGTCGGCCATCCTCGCCGACCCGCCCACCGGCACGGTCGTCGACATCGCCGTGCTGCTGCTGATCGTCGGGGCGTTGAGCAAATCGGCCATCTTCCCCTTCCACTTCTGGCTCCCCGGCGCCATGGCGGCCCCGACCCCGGTCAGCGCGTACCTGCACGCCGCCGCCATGGTGAAGGCGGGCATCTACCTCATCGCGCGCCTCGCGCCGGGCTTCGCCGAGACGCCGTTCTGGCGACCGACGCTGATCGCGCTCGGGGTCTTCACCATGCTGCTCGGTGGTTTCCAAGCCCTGCGCGAGCGCGACCTCAAGCGGATCCTGGCGTTCGGCACGGTCAGTCAGCTGGGCTTCCTGACCGTCATGCTGGGCTACGGAACGCGGGATGCCGCCCTCGCCGGCGCGGCTCTGCTGCTGAGCCACGCGCTGTTCAAGTCGTGCCTCTTCCTCGTCGTGGGCGTCATCGACCGCCAGCTCAACACCCGTGACATCGGGCAGCTGTCGGGCCTTGGTCGGCAGGCTCCCGTCATGGCGACGGCGTCGTTCGTCGCGATCGCATCGATGGCGGGCGTCATCCCGACGCTGGGCTTCGTGGCGAAGGAGACCGCGCTCACCGCCCTCCTGCACGAGGCCGAGGCGGGCGCGGGGTGGGGGACCGTCGCCCTGATCGGAATCGTGCTCGGCTCGGCGCTCACGGCGGCGTACGGCATCCGGTTCCTGTGGGGCGCGTACTGGACCAAGCGCGACGTCGAGACCACCGAGTGGCCCGACCCGCCCATCGGCTTCCTCTCGGCGCCCGTGCTGCTGGCGGCGGCTTCGCTCGCGCTCGGTGTGCTGGCCCCGGTCGTCGACCATTGGCTGGCGCCCTACGCCGACGGTCTTCCCGAGGCGACGCCGGGCGTCGCCGCGCCCGAGTACCCGTACCATCTGGCCCTCTGGCACGGTCTCGAGCCGGCGCTGTTCATCTCGCTCGGCACGCTCGCGCTCGGCGCGGGGATCTTCTGGCTCGTGCGCAAGACGCAGCTGCACAAGCGGCGCCGCGCACTCCCCTTCACGGCGAACGATGTGTACAACGTCGCGCTCCGCGGTATCGATCACTCCTCGGAGTGGGTGACCGCACGCTTCCAGCGGGGTTCGCTGCCCTTCTACGTCGGCACGATCTTCATCGTGCTCGTCATCGCCGAGGGCACGGCCCTGTTCGCCTCGGCCGAGTGGCGGGCGCAGTTGGACGCCTGGCACTCCCCGACGCAGCTCATCGCCGCCCCGCTGATGATCGCCGCCGGCATCCTCGCCGTGCGCGCTCGCAAGCGCTACACGGGCGTTGCGCTCGTCTCGGTCACCGGACTCGGTCTGGTCGTGCTGTTCGCGACGAGCGGCGCCCCCGACCTCGCCCTCACGCAGGTGCTGGTCGAGACCGTCACCCTCGTCGTCTTCGCCCTCGTGCTGCGGCGTCTGCCCGCGCGCATGGGGGAGCAGAACGCCTCCGTGGCGCCGCTGGCCCGGGCCGTGCTTGGCGCGGGCGTCGGTCTCACGATGGCCCTGGTCGCCATCGTCGCGACGGGAGCCCGTCAAGACCTCCCCATCTCGCTCGAGTGGCCCCCGCTGGCGTACGAGATCGGCCACGGCCGCAACGTCGTCAACGTCGCGCTCGTCGACCTGCGCGGATGGGACACGATGGGCGAGCTGTCGGTGCTGGTGCTCGCGGCGACAGGTGTGGCATCCCTCGTCTTCATCACCGATCGCAGCGACAACCTCTCGCGCCGCTCCGGCACCGCGCGCAGTCGGACGGGTCTCGGACGTCGCCGTCCGCTCGTCGAGACCGACAGCGGCGTCCGCGCGCAGCGCGTCGGCGAGACCGGGGCGCCGCGGGCCTGGCTCGTGTCGGGCGCGAAGGTGCAGCCCGAGAACCGGTCGATCCTGCTCGAGATCATCATCCGCGTGCTCTTCCACACGGTGATGGTCATCTCGCTCTACCTCCTCTTCGCGGGGCACAACCTCCCCGGCGGCGGCTTCGCCGGTGGGCTCGTCGCCGGTCTGGGCCTCGTCATGCGCTACATCGCCGGTGGGCGCTGGGAGCTCGGCGCCGCCGCCCCCACCGACGCCGGTCGCCTCCTCGGCGCCGGAATGGCGATCGCCGTGCTGTGCGCCCTGGTGCCGATGTTCTTCGGGTTCGCCCCCCTGCAGAGCTTCACCTTCGAGGGGGAGCTGCCCCTCATCGGTCACTGGGAGTTCGTCACGAGCACGATCTTCGACATCGGCGTCTACCTCGTCGTGATCGGCCTCGTGCTCGACGTGCTGCGCAGCCTCGGCGCCGAGGTCGACCGGCAGTCGCAACTGCCCGAGGACGCGGAGGTGGTGAACCCGTGAACATCTCCCTCGTGCTGGTGATCGTGATGGCCGTGCTCTTCGCGTGCGGCGTCTACGCGATGCTCGAGCGCAGCCTCACGCGCGTGCTCATCGGCTTCCTGCTGCTCGGAAACGCCGCCAACCTGCTGCTGCTCATCGTCATGGGGCGACCGGCCATCGCCCCGTTCTACGACGGCGAGACGGATGCCGCAGAGATGTCGGATGCGCTCCCGCAGGCCCTCATGCTCACCGCGATCGTCATCACGTTCGCGATCTCGGCCTTCCTGCTCGCCCTCATCTACCGCTCGTGGCAGCTCGGTCAGGCCGACACGGTCGTCGACGATGCGGACGACGTCGCCCTGCGCACCCGTACGGCGGAGGAGGTCGAGGACGCGATGGACGAGGAATCGCGCTCCGACGACGACGACGTCACCACCGACTTCGTGGGCGACGTCGCGAACCCGATCCGCGTGCTGCACCAGGGCGATCTGTCGCACCTCGTCGACGACGCGCCGGTCGACCGCGTGGCCGTCCGGCGCCGCACATCCGACGACGACCCCGAGGCCCCCCGCGACCCCCAGGACGGTGATCGCTCGTGAGCGCCCTCGTGCCCCTGCTCGTCGGCATCCCGCTCATCGGCGCCGCGATCAACCTCATCTTCGGTCGTCGCAAGAAGACGCAGATCGTCGTGTCGGTCGCGTCCCTCGCGGCGGTGCTCGTGCTCGGCGCGATCCTGCTCGTCGCGGTCGACACCAACGGCCCCATCGCCGTGGCGATCGCCGCGTGGCAGATCCCCCTCGGCATCGTGCTCTACGTCGACGTGCTGGCCGCTCTGCTCGTGGTCGTCACGAGCATCGTCCTGCTCGCGGTCCTGCTGTTCTCGATCGGTCAGGGGGCGGCCGACAACGACGAGGACACCCCTGTCTCGATCTTCTACCCGGCGTACCTCATCCTGGGCGCGGGCATCTTCAACGCCTTCATCGCCGGCGACCTCTTCAACCTCTACGTCGGCTTCGAGATCCTGCTCGTCGCGTCGTACGTGCTCATCACCCTCGGCGGCACCGAGTCCCGCATCCGCACCGGCGTCGTCTACATCGTCGTGTCGCTGGTGTCGTCGATCCTGTTCCTCGCGGCCATCGCGATGGTCTACGGGGCGCTGGGCACCGTCAACATGGTGCAGATCAGCGAGCGCATGGCGATGCTGCCGCAGGACACGCAGACGATCCTGCACCTCATGCTGCTGCTGGCCTTCGCCATCAAAGCCGCGGTGTTCCCGCTGTCGTTCTGGCTGCCCGACTCGTACCCGACGGCACCGGCCCCGGTCACGGCCGTGTTCGCGGGGCTGCTGACGAAGGTCGGCGTCTACGCGATCATCCGCACCGAGACGCAGCTGTTCGTCGACAACGACATCAACTTCCTGCTGCTCATGGTGGCCCTCGCGACGATGATCGTCGGCGTGCTGGGCGCCGTGGCCCAGGCCGAACTCAAGCGCATCCTGTCGTTCACGCTCGTGAGCCACATCGGCTACATGATCTTCGGCCTCGCGATCAACACACCGCTCGCGGTGGGCGCGACGATCTACTACATCGTCCACCACATCATCGTGCAGACGACCCTGTTCCTCGCCGTCGGGCTGATCGAGCGCCGGGCCGGCAGCACCTCGATCCTCAAGGTCAAGGGACTCATGCGCGCGGCTCCGCTGCTCGCGGTGCTGTACTTCATCCCGGCGATCAACCTGGGCGGGCTCCCGCCGTTCTCGGGCTTCATTGGCAAGTACGCGCTGTTCGACGCCGCGGCCCAGGTGGGCACGCCCGTCATGATCGTGCTCATCGTGGGCGGTATCGTCACCTCGATCCTCACGCTGTACGCGCTCATGCGCGCGTGGAACCTCTCGTTCTGGCGCGAGGACGACGACTCGGCCGAGACGAGCGAGCGCATCGCCTACCTCGGCAACGCCCCCGCGGCGACGATCTCGACCGAGCGACGCACGATCCCGCGCATCATGACCGTCGCGACCGCCGGCATGGTCATCGTTACGATCTCGCTGACGGTGTTCGCCGGTCCCCTTCTCGACGCGTGTCTGCGGGCCGGGGAGCGCATCTACGGCGGGGTCACCCTCGTGCAGCTGCAGGATGCGGAGGACCCGCGATGAGCCCCACCCGCCGCGCGCAGGTGTCGCTTTTCCTGCACCAGCTACCGCTCCTGCTGTGGCTGATCGCTCTGTGGATGCTGCTGTGGGGCCAATTCACGTGGCTCGCCTTCGTGACGGGTCTCGTCATGGCGGTCTTCGTCACGCGTGTGTTCCGTCTGCCGCCGGTGGAGCTGTCGGGTCGCATCAACCTCTGGTACGGCGTGATCTTCGTCGTCACGTTCCTCGGTGCCGTCGTCAAGGGGTCGCTGATCGTGGCCTGGCAGGTGCTGGACTTCCGTCGCCAGCCCGGCGCCGCGATCATCGCGGTGCCGTTGCGGGTCGACGACGACGTGATCATGGCCCACACCGCGGTGACGGCATCCCTCATCCCGGGGTCGCTCATCGTCGACGTCGACCGCGAGAACCGCACCCTGTATCTGCACACGATCGGGGTGCGCAGCGAAGAGGATGCCGAGCACCAGCGCCGCATCGTGCTCGGCTGGGAGGCGCGCATCACGCGCGCCGTCGGCTCGCGCGAGGAGCTGCAAGAGCTGCGCGCCCGCATCGCCGACAGCTCGACCCATCACCACAGTTCGATCGAATCGCCGCGAGAGGGGAGGACCCTGCTGTGACCGCCCTCGTCGTCGTCATCCTCGTCGTCTTCGCCGTCGCTGCGGTGCTGGCCCTCATCCGGTTGGTGATCGGCCCGTCGATCCTCGACCGTGCGGTCGCCGCCGACGTGCTGCTCACCGAGGTGATCTGCATCCTCGGTGCCGACATGGTGATCAACCACCACACGCGCTCTCTGCCCGCGATGCTCATCATCGCGGCGGTCGGCGTGTTCGGTTCGATCGCCGTCGCCCGCTTCGTCGCGCGGAAGGAGAACCCGCGGTGACCCTCGAATCGGTGCTCGACACCGTCGCCCTCGTCCTCGTGCTGATCGGCGCCGTGCTCTGCCTCACGGCGACGCTGGGGCTGCTGCGCTGGCGTGACGTCCCGACGCGTCTGCACGCGGCGACCAAGCCCCAGGTGCTGGGCGTACTGCTCATCGTCATCGCGGTCGCGCTGTCGCTGCGCACGTGGGAGGTGGTGGCCTTGGGCATCCCGATCGTGCTCATCCAGTTCGCCACGGCTCCGCTCGCGGCGCACATGGTGGGTCGGGCGGCCTACCGCAACCGCACGACCGACGAGGCGAACCTCTTCGTCGACGAGCTGCAGCACAGGACCGAGCAGCCCGGGTCGACCGGGGCGGAGACGCGGCCGGAGAGCTGACGAGTCGGGCGGCCCTCGCGGCCGTGGCGATTCGGTCGGATGCCGGGGTTCACAGCGCCGCGGCGAGGGCCCGACCGACGGTGCGGCCGGTGAACAGGCAGCCGCCGAGGAAGGTGCCCTCGAGCGCGTTGTAGCCGTGGGCGCCGCCGCCGCCGAATCCCGCCGCCTCTCCCGCGGCGTACAGACCCTCGATCGGGCGGCCCGTGGCATCCATCGCCCGTCCGCTCAGGTCGGTCTGGATGCCGCCGAGCGACTTGCGCGTCACGATCCAGAGGCGCACCGCGATGAGGGGTCCGTGGCGCGGGTCGAGCAGTGCGTGGGGCTTCACGGTGCGGAAGATGCGGTCGCCGAGGAACCTTCGGCTGTTGCGGATGCCCATCGCCTGCGCGTCCTTCGCGTAGGGGTTCACCATCTCGCGGTCGCGGTCGACGATCTGTCGGCGGATCGCGTCCTCGTCGAGCAGACCGTCGCCCGTGAGCGCGTTCATCTTGCCCACGAGGTCGCCGAGGGTGTCGGCGACGACGAAGTCGACGCCCCGGGTCTTGAATGCCTCGACCGGCCCGGGCGCGGTGCGACCGAGCCGACTGCGCAGGAGCAGCCCCAGGTCACGGTCGGTGATGTCGGGATTCTGCTCCGACCCCGACAGGGCGAACTCCTTCTTGATGATCGTCTGGTCGAGCACGAACCACGAGTAGTCGTAGTCGGCGAGGTCGGGGGTGGTGCGCAGCAGGCGCAGGGTGCCGAGCGTGTCGTATCCGGGGAGGCCGGGTGTGGGCAGACGGCGGCCGCGCGCGTCGAGCCACAGGGACGAGGGACCGGGGAGGATGCGGATCGCGTGGCCCGGCCACACCGGCGCGAAGTTCTGCACGCCCTCGGTGTAGTGCCACATGCGGTCGCGGTTGACCAGGCGCACGCCCTGCGATTCCGCGATGTCGAGCATGCGCCCGTCGACGTGCGCGGGGACGCCCGTGACCATCTTCTTCGGCGGGGTCCCCAGCCGTTTCGGCCACCAGGCACGGACGCGGTCGTGATCTCCGCCGATCCCGCCCGTGGCGATCACCACGGCGTGCGCGGACAGCTCGAAGGTCGACACCTCGTCGCGCGACGACGACACCCCGCGCGCGGAGTCGTCGGGGGCGAGGATCGCCCCACGGATGCCGGTCACCCGGCCGTCCGTGAACACCAGGGCATCGACCCGGTGGCGGAAACGGAGATCGAGGGCGCCCTCCGCCGCGGCGGCGCGGGCACGGTCGGCGAACGGCTCGGAGATCCCGGTGCCGGTGCCCCAGGGCACGTGGAAGCGAGGGACCGAGTTGCCGTGACCCGCGGCCGAGAGCGACCCGCGCTCCGCCCATCCCACGACGGGCGTGAAGCGCACGCCGTGCTCGTGCAGCCAGGCGCGCTTCTCGTCGGCGGCGAACTCGACGTAGGCGCGTCCCCACTTCTTCGCCCACTCGTCCTCGGCGTGCGGCCCGTCGAGCCGGTCCCACCCGGCCGAGCCCTGCCAGTCCTGCCACGCGAGGTCGAACGAGTCGCGGACACCGAGCCGGCGCTGCATGGGGGAGTCGACGAGGAAGATCCCTCCGAACGACCAGAACGCCTGCCCGCCGAGGTTCGACGCGTTCTCCTGGTCGACGAGCAGCACCCGCTTGCCGGCGCGCACGAGCTCGTTGCTCGCGACGAGGCCGGCCAGCCCCGCGCCCACGATGATGACATCGGCATCCATCGGTTCCTCCCTCGACGCGTCGGCGGTGACGTGCGTGTTCGCATCATCTCTCGGAACGACCGAGAGGCGCGAGGACCGCGCGGCGACTCAGTGCTGTTCGAGAAGGGCCGTGAGGGTCACACGCCGGCTTCGCGGACGTCTTCCGCCGCTTGCGGTGACGGGGTCCCCTCCGCGGGGTCGGGCGTCTCGGTGCGGTGGTCGAGTTCGCGTGCCTCCCGCTCCTCCCGGCGGCCCTCGGCGAGGAATGCCAGGCGGTTCAGGCACTCGTGGTTGCGCGCCACGAGCATCGGTTTCCACAGCAGCGAGGGCAGCAGGGCGGCGGCACCCGAGACCGGCTCCTCGAGGATCGTCACGGCGATCCCGTCGCCGTGCGGGCGCACATCGATGCGGATCACGCCTCGACCGAGGAGACCGGCTTCCGGCCGCAGCCGGAGTCGTCGCGGCGGGTCCCACTCGACGATCTCGGTCTCGTCGTGGATCATCACGGGCCAGACGCCGAGGGAGTGATGGATGCGGCTGCCCTCGCGGGGCCACTCCGCGTCGACGTCGCGCATGCGGGCGGCGCCGACGACCCACACGGGGTAGAGCCACCCGTCGGACAGCACCGCGAAGAGGTCGTCGGGTGTGCACCGCATGAGGCGGGTGTTGCGGGCGGCCATGGCACTGCATCCCTCCGGTCGACGTGATTCGACTGTAGGGGGTGGATGCCGCGTCCGCGGCGGGACTTGACGGTTCGGTCGGGAGGGGGCGTCGAGGTGGCTGAGCTCGTCGAAGCCACCGGGGTTGGTGCGGGCCCGGCCCCTTCGACAGGCTCAGGGGCCTCGCGTCGCGAAGGGGCCTCGCGTCGCGCCGGGGCCTCGGCGCTGCGCGAGGCCTCGGCGTCGCGAAGGGGCCTCCGGCGTTGCGCAGGGCCGGCGCTGCGCCGGGGCCCGGGGTGGAGAGTGGCCCCGGGGCGCGAAGGACCACCTCCGCGCCCCGGGCACCTCCGCGCCCGCCTCAGCCGCGCGTGATGTCGGTCACCACGCCCTTCGCCAGGCGCAGCCGGCGGCGGGCGCGGCGGGCCACCGCCGAGTCGTGCGTCACGACCACCAGCGTCAGCCCCTCGGCGTTGAGCGTCTCGAGCACGTCGAGGATCTCGTCGCGCATGCTCTCGTCGAGGTTGCCCGTCGGTTCGTCGGCGAGCAGCACCCGCGGTTGCTTGGCGACGGCCCGCGCGATGGCGACGCGCTGCTGCTGCCCGCCCGAGAGCTCTCCCGGGCGGTGATCGGCGCGGTCGGCGAGACCCACGCGCGTGAGCGCCTCGGTCACGCGTCGGTCGCGCTCGCCGCGATCGAGGCGCAGCGGCTCGAGGCCCATGTCGACGTTCTCCGCCGCCGTCAGGGTCGGGATGAGGTTGAAGCCCTGGAACACGAAGCCGATCTCCTCGGCACGCAGACGACTCAGCTGCGCGTTCGACGCCCGTGCGATGTCGACCTCGCCGAGGGTCACCGACCCGCTCGAGGGCCGGTCGAGGGCGCCGAGCATCTGCAGCAGCGTCGACTTGCCGCCGCCGGTCGGGCCCTGGATGGTCACGAAGTCGCCCGCGGCGATGTCGAGGTCGATGCCCGCGAGAGCCTGCACGGTGCGCTCCCGCTGACGGTACGTGCGCGTCACCTGCGAGAGGCGGTACGCGGTGGCGGTGGCGGTGGGAACGGTGAGGGTCATGATGTCTCCTTCGAAGGACGGGGGATGCCGCTCACGCGACCGAACGGAGGGCGGCGGCGGGGCTGAGGCGTGCAGCACGCCATCCGCCGAACGCTCCGGCGAGCACGCCGCCGAGGACGGCGATGCCGACCGCGGCCACCACGACGACCGGGGTGACGGGGGCGCTGAGGACGATGTCGGTGGCCTGCGCGGCCGCCTGACCGAATCCGCCGCCGGGGCCGCCGGCTCCCGGCCCGCCCTGTGCACTACCGGAGGTGTTCGCGGCGACCGACACGGTCGGCGAGATGACGTTGACCAGCAGGATGCCGCCGAGCCCGAGGATCAGACCCGCGACACCGCCGAGCAGGCCCTGGACGAGCGACTCGCCCGCGACCTGCCGCACGATGCGCGCGTTCGACCACCCGATGGCCTTGAGCGTGCCGAATTCGCGCGTGCGGCGGGCGACGCCCGAGATCGTGAAGAGCACCGCGAGGGCCAGGGCGACCAGCAGCACGACGAGGCTGAGCCAGGTGCCGAGGTTCGAGATCATCGTCGAGGCGCTCGAGAGCGACCCCGAGACGGTGGAGGCGAGCTCCGACTGCGAGCTCACCGTCGCGTCGGGCAGCGCGGCGGTGAGCTCGCTCTGCACCTGGTCGATGGCATCCGCCGAATCGGCCTGCACGTACACGGTCGAGACCACGTCGCCGACCCCGGCCAGCGTCTGGGCCACGTCGAGGGGGAGGTAGACGTTCGCGGCGGTGTCGGCGTCGGCCGAAGCCGAGGCGACGATGCCGACGATCTGCATCGCGGTGCCGCCCACGTCGACGGTGCCGCCGAGGCTCAGTCCGGCGCTCGCCGCGTACGTCGCGTCGATGACCGCGACGTTCGTTCCGGCATCCGCTGCCTCCAGGGCACGACCCTCGCTGACCGTGACGGAGGAGAGGGGGCCGACGGATGCCGCCGGGTCGACGCCCAGCACACTGAAGGAGTCCACGCCGAAGGCGCTGTCGCCGTCGCCGCCCGGGCCGCCCGCCGGCGGTTGGCCCATGCCCTGTCCCTGCTCGGTGCCGGTGCCGGTGTCGGCGCTGCGGTCGGGGATCTCGCCCGAGAACGTCGTGTTGGTGAGGGCGAGGGCGCCGGTCGCGGCCGTCACCCCGTCGAGACCCATCACCGTGGTCACGGTCGACGCGTCGAGCGTGCCGCGCATCATGTCGGTCATCAGGCGCGACTGGCTGAGGGTGGTCGTCCCGTCGCTGGTGGCGCCGTCGTCGGCGCCGAAGTCGAAGCGCGGACCGCCGCCGCCTTCGCCCGGCTCGGTCTGCGCCCCGGTGACGGTGAGGTCGGTGCCGACTCCGTAGACCGACGACAGCGCCTGCGACTGCGCGTCGCGTACCCCCGCCGAGAGCGCGTTGACCACGATGACGAGCGCGATGGCGATCGCGAGTCCGACCGCGACGATCACGGTCTGTTTGGTGCGGCCGGCGAGTTCGCGCCGCAGGTAGGTGCCGTACATGCTTCTCCTTCCGGACGCGGGGTGCGGCCGTCGCAGTGAACGTAGGAACGGCACCCTCACCGCCGCCTCACGCTTTCTATGAAGCGCGTATGTCGCGGTGACACGGCCGCTGTGGGCGGGCATGCTGGCATCCATGACCTCCCGCCCCGCCCCCCTGCTGCGTCCCGACGGCACGCCGATCCGCGCTCTCGTCGTCGACGACGAGGCCAATCTGAGCGAGCTGCTGCGTATGGCACTGCAGAACGAGGGGTGGGACGCCCGCACCGCCGCCGACGGCCAGGAGGCGCTCGGCGTCATCCGCGACTTCGACCCCGACCTGCTGGTGCTCGACATCATGATGCCGGGGCTCGACGGCATGGGGCTGCTCGCCCGGGTCCGCGCGGCCGGGAACGACGCCCCCGTGCTCTTCTTGACGGCGAAGGATGCCGTGGAAGACCGCATCGCCGGCATCTCGGCCGGCGCCGACGACTACGTCACCAAGCCGTTCAACCTCGAGGAGGTCGTCGTCCGACTGCGCGGCATGGCCCGACGCCACGTCGCCGCCGTCGCCGACGCCGATCCGCGACTGCGCGTGGGCGATCTGACCCTCGACGAGGAGGCCTACGAGGTCGAGCGCGGCGGCATCCCGATCAAGCTCACCGCGCGCGAGTTCGAGCTGCTGCGCTACCTCATGCAGAACCCCCGCCGGGTGCTGAGCAAGGCGCAGATCCTCGACCAGGTGTGGAGCTACGACTTCGGCGGCGACGGCAGCGTCGTCGAGATCTACATCTCGTACCTGCGCAAGAAGATCGACACCCTCGGCGAACCCCTCATCCACACGGTGCGCGGCGTCGGCTACACGATCAAGGCGTCATGACCGCGTCCGCCGTGTCGCGGCATCCGTCGTCGCGGCGGCGGTGGACGCTGCGCCGCACCCTCGTCGTCGGGACCAGCCTGCTCGTCGCGCTGGCCTTCGTGGTGATGAGTCTCGCGACGATCGTCTCGCTGCGTTCCTTCACCCTCGACCGGCTCGATCAGCAGGTGACCGAGGGGCTGTCGTTCGCGGCGGGCCGCGGGTCGTTCGAGAACCGGAGCGGATCGCAGCCGCCGCCGAGCCAGACGCAGGGTCAGGATGCCGACCGCCCGGCGCCGCGGATCGGCTCGCTGCAGGTGACGGTCGCCTCCGACGGCACCGTTCGCGCGTCGGAGTACACCCGCAGCGACGGCACGCAAGCGCAGCTCACCGCGGACCAGGTGGCGTCGCTGCGGGCGGGCGTGCCGACCGACCGCATCCCGACCACGATCGACCTCGGCGGTGACCTGGGCTCGTTCCGGGTCGCCGCGGCCGAGGTCGACGGCACGACGGTGTTCGCCGGCAACTCGGATGCCGACGTCACGGCGACCACGACGGCCCTGACGGTGATCCTCCTCGCGGTGAGCGCGGCGACCCTGCTGATCGCCGTGGTCGGCCTCTCGCTCTTCGTGCGCCGGAGTCTGCGGCCCCTCGACCGCGTGGCCGCGGTCGCTCAGCGGGTGTCGACGCTGTCCCTCGCGGCCGGCAGCGTCGAGATCCCCGACCGGGTCGCCCCCGCCGACACCGATCCGGTCACGGAGGTGGGCCGGGTCGGCGCATCGCTCAACGGGCTGCTCGGCCACGTGCAGTCCTCGCTCGCGGCCCGTCAGCACAGCGAGGACCAGCTCCGCCGTTTCATCGCCGACGCCAGCCACGAGCTGCGCACGCCCCTGTCGAGCATCCGCGGCTACGCGCAGCTGTCGCTGGGCGAAGACGCACCGATGACGCCGACGCAGGCCCGCTCGTTCGACCGGATCGAGTCGGAGGCCACGCGCATGGCATCCCTGGTCGACGACCTGCTGCTGCTGGCCCGCCTGGATGCCGGTCAGCCCCTGCGCCGCGACGACGTGGAGCTCACGCTCCTCGCCGTCGACGCCGTGAGCGACGCGCAGGCGGCGGATGCCGCGCACGCCTGGCGCCTCGACGTCACCGACGACCTCATCTCGGTGACGGGCGATGAGAACCGCCTGCGCCAGGTCGTGGCCAACCTGCTGCGCAACGCGCAGGTGCACACCCCTCCGGGGACGACGGTGACCCTGTCGCTCGCTCGCGACGGGGCGGGGGTGGTGCTGCGCGTCGCCGACGACGGACCGGGGATCGACCCGGGGGTCGCCGGGCGGCTGTTCGACCGATTCGCCCGTGCCGATGACTCCCGCAACCGGGATGCCGGCAGCACGGGCCTCGGGCTCTCGATCGCCCAGGCGATCACCGAGGCCCACGGCGGGAGCATCGCGGTCGAGAGCGTTCCGGGGCGGACGGTGTTCGAGGTGCGGCTGCCGGTGTGACCCGGCGCTCACGCGTGAGTCGCCAGAAATCGTCGCCGGGGAACGACCGGAAGCGACAGATTCTGGCGACTCGCGCGGGGTGCGGAGGGCGCGTCAGCCGATCAGGCTCGGCTGCAGGTCGCGCAAGGTGCGGTGGTGCGTCATGCGGGTCACGCCGATCGCCGCGAGCAGCACGCCGCCGACCATCCACGCCCCGAGCACGAGCAGGTCGGGGCCGACCCGCGAGACGTCTCCGCCGTACATGACCTGGCGCATCGCATCCACGACGTACCCCATCGGCAGCACGTGGTGCAGCGCCGCCAGGGGAGCGGGGAGCGTCTGCCACGGGAACGTCCCGCCCGCGGTGACGAGCTGCAGGACCATCAGCACGAGGCCGAGGAACTGCCCCACCGAGCCGAGCCACACGTTCAGCGCCAGCACGATCGCCGCATACGTCGCCGAGGCGAAGAGCAGGATGCCGAGGGCGGCCCACGGATTCGCGAACGAGAACTGCAGGGCGATCGCGAGCACCGTGAACAGCCCCACCATCTGCAGGGCACCGAGGCCCGCCGGCGTGAGCCATCCCGCGAGGGTCACCCGCACGGGGGAGCGCAGGGCCGTGATGGCGCGCTTGGAGACGGGCTTGACGATGAGGAACAGCGCGTAGATGCCGATCCAGCCGGCCAAGGCGGCGAAGAAGGGCGCGAGGCCCGCACCGTAGTTCTGCGCTTTCGTGACCGAGCTCGTGCCGACGGCGACGGGATCACTGATGGCCGCGGCCTGGGCCGCCCGCGTGGCGTCGTCGGAGTCGGGGATCTGATCGACGCCCGCCGAGAGACCGTCGCGCAGCTGGGTCGCGCCGTCGGAGAGCTGGCCGATGCCGCTGTCGAGCTGGGCCGCGCCATCGCGCAGCTGGGCGGATCCGTCGCGCAGCCGCACGGCACCGGATGCCGCCGAGGCGGCGCCGTCGGCGAGGGCCGACGCCCCGTCGGCCGCGTTCGCCGCGCCGGACGCCACCGAGGCGCTGCCGTCGGCGACCTGGCGGGCGCCGTCGTCGAGCTGATTGATCTGGTCGACCGTGCTCTGCACGCGATCGTTCGCCGATGTGAGACGTTCGCCCACGGGGTCGAGGCGCGACAGGATCTCGTCGATGCGCGCCTGGTCGAGACCGGCGTTCGCGAGGGCTGTGGCGATGTCGGCGCGTGCCTGGGGGAGTTGCGCCGCGGCGTCGCCGGCGATCGAGCCGACCTGCCGCGCAGCCGCGTCGATGCGGTCCACGCCGTCGGCGACCTGCGCCGCCCCGTCGGCGACGCGCACCGATCCGTCACGCAGCTGCGCGGTGCCGTCGCGAAGCTGACCCGCTCCCGCTGAGAGCTGGGCCGTGCCATCGGCCAGCTGCGCCGATCCGTCGGCGAGGGTCGTCGACCCGCCCGCGAGCTGCGACGAACCGTCTTTCGCCGTGCCGAGACCGTCGACGAGCTGGGTCGCCCCGTTGGTGGCATCCACGAGCTTCACGCGGATGGTGTGCAGGGCGTCGAGCAGGGTCCCCCCGGCCTCGTCGATCACCTTCTGCGCGACGGAGGTCTGGATCTTGGCGACCGCTTGCGTGCCGATGGTGGAGGCGAGGTAGTTGTTCGCGTCGTTCGTGCGCAGCTCGATGTCGGCCTGGCGCGGGGTGTTCGTCGAGAGCGAGGCCACGGCATCGGTGAAGTCGGTCGGCAGGGTCACGACGAAGTCGAAGTCGCCGGCCTGCAGGCCGGCGTCGGCCTGATCCGACGAGACCCGGTGCCACTCGAACGTGCCGTCGTCGAGCAGCTGCTCGGCCGCCTCGTCGCCGAGGTTACGCTGCTCGCCGTTGACGTCGGCGCCCTGGTCATCGACCACGAGGGCCACGGGGACCTCGGACAGGTTGCCGTAGGGGTCCTGATTCGCCCACAGGTAGAGGCCGCCGTAGAGGATCGGGACCGCCAGCAGCGCGACCAGCGCCAGCACCGACATGCGCGTGGACGTGAGGCGGCGCAGCTCGGCCGCGATCATCTGGGGGATCTTCACCGCGTGGCCTCCTCGGCCTCGTCGAACGAATCGATCGCGGTGCGCGAAGCGCTGCCCGCGATCACGAGCACGGCGTAGCCGCGTTCGGCGAATTCCCGCGCGATGCGCCACCACCCGAGAGGCTCGCCACCGTGGCGGTCGGGTGCGACGAGCACCAGACCCTCGACGTCCGCACGCAGGGCGGCGAGCTCGAGCAGCAGCCGCACGCGTGCGGCGGGATCGATGTTGCCGATGGGCAGTCCGGCTATCGCCTCGAGCCCGATCTGCTCGAGCCAGCGCGCCGCGGCGAACGGCGTCGGCGCGCGCCCGGCGAACATCAGCTCCTCGGCGACGACACCGGTGACGGTGACGTTCGGCTCGGGCTCCGACACGACCGGTGCGTCGACGAGCGCGACGCGACGGCGGATCGCCCCGCGGTCGGCGCGACCGTCGATCAAGACGGTGCCGGCGTCGACCTTCATGCGACCGGATGCCACGAGGCCCAGCACCGTGGGCCGCTGCTCGGTCTCGGCGACGACGAGGGAGGCCGCGCCGGTCTCGTAGGCCGTCGAGGTCTCGGGCAGGGCACTGCGTCCTTTGGCGACGGCGTCGACGACGATTCTCATCAGGCCTGCGCCTCCAGCTCGGGGTGCTGCGCGAGGATGCCGCGCGCCTCGGTCCACGACAGGCCGGCCATGCCCAGCACGGCGCACACCGCGATGGAGCGGGCGGTCGAGGACTCGGCATCCACCCGGGAGACCACCATGCGGCCGGTCTCTTCGAGCAGGCGCGCCAGGGTGGGCGCGGGGAGATCGGTGCGCAGCTCTTCCGCCTCCTGACCCCGGCGCACGATCGCGTCGATGCGGCGGCGCAGCGGAGCCAGGGCCGCCGAGGTCTCGGGCAGGTGCGCGTCGTCGAGCGCGAGGGCCGCGGCGGCCTGCACGTGGGCGGCTTCGCGCCAGAGCTCGGATGCCAGGCGGGCGAGCGCGACGCGGGAATCCGCGTCGTCGACGTCGTCGGCGATGGCGTTGAAGCGCGCGGCACCGGCGGCGATGACCTCGCGCACGATGGCGTTGCGGTCGTCGAAGTGGCCGTAGAGGGCGCGGCGCGACAGGCCGGCGCGGCGGGCGATCGTGTCGATCGAGGCGCGGGGGTCGTGCCCGATGGCGGCGGTGGCCGCATCGAGGATGCCGGCGCGGTTCTCGACGGCGTCGCGGCGGGTGGGGATGCTCACGCGTCGAGTGTACGCCTAAAGTGCACAGTGGTGTGCAACTTAGTTTCGCCGCCCTCTGAAGGATCGAGCGGTGCGCCGATCCCGCCTCCTCTGTCTGCTGACCGTTCCCCTCGTCGCGACGAGTCTCGCCGGGTGCACGGCGGATGCCCCGACCGACGCCGCGACGCCGACGTTCACGAAATCGATGAGTGAGCTGCGTATCGACGCTCGCGAGACCAGCGATGATCTGGTTGCCGCGTTCGGCGAGATCCGCTTCGATCAACCCGTCGACGTCGACGTCGAGGACTGCGCGGGGGAAGAAGCGGGAATCGGTCGCTGGCACGGGAATCGCGTCTTCGAAGCCACCGCCCCCGCCTCGACGATCGCGGGACTCCGGGATGCGTACGCCACAGATGCCTCGGTGACGACGGGCGCGCCCGGAGACGTGGAAATGACGCCGGGCAGGAGCGTGATCGCACAGATGCCGTGGACACTCATCCGCGATGACGCCGGGTCAGATCTCCTCCAAGCCCCGGAGGGCCCCGAGGGAAACGTCTCGATCACTGTCTTCACCGCCTGCGGCGTCCTCTAGAAGAGCAGGCCGTCGAGAACGCACGAGAGCCCGCGACGCCAGGCGCCGCGGGCTCTCGTGCGTGACTGCCTCAGTCGGTGCCGGCGTCAAACGCGGCGGACTCGCCCGCGGCATCCGTCGCCTCGGCCAGGCGCTCGCCGGCGGCAGAGAGGGGAGCCGCGGGCTCGATGATCTCCTGCGCGCCGCCCGCGGCGACATCGCCGACGAGCTCGCCGGTCGGGCCGCCGATGAGGCCGAGCGAGGCGTACTGCTCGAGACGGGCGCGCGAGTCGGCGATGTCGAGGTTGCGCATGGTGAGCTGACCGATGCGGTCGACCGGACCGAACGCGGCGTCGCCGACGCGCTCCATCGACAGCTTCTCGGGCGAGTACGACATGCCGGATGCCACGGTGTCGAGGATCGTGTAGTCCTCGCCGCGGCGCAGGCGCACCGTGACCGAGCCGGTGATGGTCGATCCGACCCACTTCTGGATCGACTCGCGGAGCATGAGCGACTGCGGCTCGAGCCAGCGGCCCTCGTACATGAGGCGACCGAGGCGACGACCCTGCTCGTGGTAGGTGGCCAGGGTGTCTTCGTTCAGGATGCTGTTGACGAGGCGCTCGTAGGTCAGGAACAGCAGCGCCATGCCCGGGGCCTCGTAGATGCCGCGCGACTTGGCCTCGATGATGCGGTTCTCGATCTGGTCGCTCATGCCGAGGCCGTGGCGTCCGCCGATCGTGTTCGCCTCGCGCACCAGGGCGACCGGGTCGTCGAAGCGCGTGCCGTTGATCGCGACCGGACGACCTGCCTCGAAGGCGACGGTGACGTCCTCGGTCTCGATCTCGACCGCGGGGTCCCAGAAGCGCACGCCCATGATCGGCTCGACGATCTCGAGCGAGACGTCGAGGTGCTCGAGGGTCTTGGCCTCGTGCGTGGCGCCCCAGATGTTGGCATCCGTCGAGTAGGCCTTCTCGGCGCTGTCGCGGTAGGGGAAGTCATGCGCGACGAGCCACTCGCTCATCTCTTTGCGGCCGCCCAGCTCGGTGACGAAGTCCGCGTCGAGCCAGGGCTTGTAGATGCGCAGGGCGGGGTTGGCGAGCAGGCCGTAGCGGTAGAACCGCTCGATGTCGTTGCCCTTGTAGGTGGAGCCGTCGCCCCAGATGTCGACGCCGTCTTCTTTCATGGCGCGCACGAGCAGCGTGCCGGTGACGGCACGACCCAGGGGTGTGGTGTTGAAGTAGGTGCGGCCGCCCGAGCGGATGTGGAACGCGCCGCAGGCGAGCGCGACGAAGCCCTCTTCGACCAGCGCCGTCTTGCAGTCGACCAGGCGCGAGACCTCGGCGCCGTACTGCGTCGCGCGGCCGGGGATCGAGGCGATGTCGTCTTCGTCGTACTGCCCGAGGTCGCCCGTGTAGGTGCAGGGAACCGCGCCCTTGTCGCGCATCCACGCGACGGCCACGGAGGTGTCGAGACCACCCGAGAAGGCGATGCCGACGCGCTCGCCGACGGGAAGGGACTGCAGGACCTTGGACATGCCCTCGATTCTAGGGCGGAGGGATGCCGCAGCCCGACTCCGGTGGAGGAGTGCGGCCGGCGAGCTGCCTGGGGAGGAGCCTCAGCCGACCACGACGTCGGTGATCGTGACGGGGGTGGCCGGACGCCCATCGCGGGCGCCGCCCTCCGCGCCGGCTGCCGCGATGCCCTGGACGACCGCGAGACCCTCGGGCGACATCGTGCCGAACACGGTGAAGTTCGGATCCAGCGTCGTGTCCTCGTAGACGAGGAAGAACTGGGAGCCGTTGGTCCCGGGGCCGGCGTTGGCCATCGCGACCGTGCCCGCCGGGTACTTCTCGGCGCCGTCGAGCTCGTCGGCGAATCGGTAGCCGGGACCACCGCGACCGGTGCCGGTGGGGTCGCCGCACTGCAGCACGAAGATGCCCGAGGTCGTGAGGCGGTGGCATTCGGTGTTCGAGAAGTACTGCTGCTGCGCGAGCGAGACGAAGCTCTCGACGGTGCACGGGGTGCGCTCGCCGGCGAGGGTGAGGGGGATGTCTCCCGCCGAGGTCTTCAGCACCGCCTCGACGTCACCAGCGGGTCGGTCGGTGCCCGCGGCGGGCGGGGTCACGTCGACGGCGGGCTGCCCGGAGGCGGGGTAGGAGCACTCGGCGCTGCCGGCGCTCGCCGCGGAGGCGCTCGAAGCGGGATCGGCCTCGTCCGAGGTGCCGCCGGAGCAGCCGGCGAGCAGGAGCAGGGCGGAGGCGGCCAGGGCCGCGGACATCAGTCGCGTACGCACGCGTCCAAGGGTAGGGCGCTCAGCTCTTGCGCAGGGTTACCAGGTCGAGCGCGGCCTTCTCGAACCAGCTCCCCGCCGAAGGACCCCCGTTGCAGGTGCCGTCGCTCTCGCCCGGGCGCTTGATCCACAGCAGGGCGTCGAGCCCGCCGCTGCCGCTGACGGCGCGGGGCGTGCCGCCGAGACCGACACCGGAGGGGTTGCACCAGTCGCCGGTCCACCCACGGCCGTTGCGCGAGGTGTCGATGACGTACCGCGTCTTGCCGCCGAGGAGGGCGCGCACGCGCTCCGCGTATTTCTGCTCGGATGCCGTCGTGTAGAAGTTCGAGACGTTGGTGGCGAACCCGCGGGCGTCGGCGACGCCGGCGTCGCGCAATCGTGCGGCCATCGTCTCGGCCGGGATCCATCCGGAGTTGCCCGCGTCGATGTACGAGGCCACCCCCGCCGAGGCGAGCGTACGGACGGCGTCGCGGATGAGGCCGGTGCGATCGCCCTGCCCGGCGCAGTCGCCGAGCATCGCGAGGGCGTCGGGCTCGACGATCGTGACCGCGCGGGTCCCGCGCAGCGTCTGCGCGATGAGGGCGACCCACTCGCGATACGCAGCGGGGTCGAGGCCGCCGCCGGAGTGCAGGCCGCAGTCGCGGGCCGGGATGGCGTAGAGCACGAAGACGGCCGTCTTCTTCTGCTGCGCGGCGGCGCGGGTCTCGGCCTGCAGCACCCGCACGAGGGCCGAGCGGTCGTACCACTCGCCCAGCCAGACCGCCGTGGGCTGACGCGCGATGATGCCGATCTGCTTCGCGACCTCCGTGCGACCGGCCGCGGCGGCCGCCTTCTGCGCTTCGGCGGCCGCCGAGTACGTCGGAAGGGCGGGCCCGGATGCCAACGGGTTGGCGGTCGCCACGCGAGGCGTCGCACGGGGGCTCTCGCCCGCTGCCGGACCGGCGACCGCGAACGGCGCGATCAGGGCCACGAGGGTGCCCGCGAGCAGGGCGATCGTGCGGAACGTGCGACGCGGCGGCATCCGGCGGGCTTTCGTCGAGGGGCGGGACGAGTCATTATGCCCGGTTGCGCCGGGAAAGCGCCCCGTTCGGGTCAGATTGCGCGCCGACCCCGCGCACGGCCGATCGCCACGACGCCGAAGGCGAGCCCGACGATCACGACCGCGATGATGACGATGTAGACGACCACGCTGCCCCAGCCGCCGCCCTCGTTCGGGTTGAGGAACGGGTAGGGGTACCAGAAGGGCGCCCCCGTCGTGGGGTTGGTGATGAGGGGCGCGCGCACCAGCGTGTAGACGATCCAGGCGATCGGGAAGATCGCGGCGCCGAGGGCCGCGCCCCATCCGAGGCGTCGGCGACCCGCCCCGAGGAGCACGTCGAGGAGCAGGAACAGCGGACCCCACACGTGCAGGATCTCGTTCGACCAGCCGACGGTCTCGGGCTGGAGGGGGAGACCGCGCAGCAGCAGGTTGTAGACGATGCCGGTGACGATCATGTAGGTCGACACCCACGCCAGCGCGGTCGCGAGGGCGGGCGGATCGGCCTCGAGGCTCCGCCGTCGGAGGAACCGTGCGGCGAGCAGAAGCAGCACGATCGCCGCCGACACGTTCGAGAGGATCGTGAAGAAGCTGAAGAAGTTCGCCACGGTGGTGACGACGTCGCGTCCGTTGTCGACGGCCCCCGCGACGGTCGAGACGAACTGCGCCACGACCGCGGTGATGATGGCCGCGGCCGCGACGGCCCGGGCGATGTTCCAGCCGGTGGCCCACCCATTCGTTCTCGTCATGGGCTCAGGCTAGTGAGACGGCGCTCACGACGACAGGCTGCGGGCGTGCCGCACCCTCTCGGTAGGATGGGGTGTACCGCCGGACAACATGCGAGGAGCACTCATGCCCGGAATCGTGATCGTCGGCGTCCAGTGGGGCGACGAGGGCAAGGGCAAGGCCACCGATCTGCTCGGTGAGCGCACCGACTGGGTGGTGAAGTTCAACGGCGGCAACAACGCCGGCCACACCGTCGTCATCGGCGACGAGAAGTACGCGCTGCACCTCCTGCCCAGCGGCATCCTGTCTCCCGGGGTGACCCCGGTGATCGGCAACGGCGTCGTGGTCGACCTCGAGGTGCTCTTCAACGAACTCGAGGCGCTCAACGCGCGCGGTCTCGACACCAGCCGGCTCAAGATCAGCGCCAACGCGCACATCATCACGCAGTACCACCGCACGCTCGACAAGGTCACCGAGCGCTTCCTCGGCAAGCGCATGATCGGCACCACCGGGCGCGGGATCGGCCCGGCTTACGCCGACAAGATCAACCGCGTCGGCATCCGCGTGCAAGACCTCTTCGACGAGAACATCCTGCGCCAGAAGGTCGAGGGCGCGCTCGATCAGAAGAACCACCTGCTGGTGAAGATCTTCAACCGCCGGTCGATCACGGCCGACGAGATCGTCGACGACCTGCTGGCCTACGCCGACCGCGTGCGTCCCATGGTCGCCGACACCTCGCTGCTGCTCAACGACGCGCTCGAGGCCGGCGACGTCGTCGTCTTCGAGGGCGGCCAGGCCACCATGCTCGACGTCGACCACGGCACCTACCCGTTCGTGACCTCGTCGTCGGCGACCGCCGGCGGCGCCGCGACCGGCTCGGGGGTCGGTCCGAACCGCCTCGACCGCATCGTCGGCATCGTGAAGGCGTACACGACGCGCGTCGGGTCGGGTCCGTTCCCGACCGAGCTGTTCGACGAGAGCGGTGACTGGCTGCGCTCGCGCGGCTTCGAGTTCGGCACGACGACCGGCCGCCCGCGCCGCGTGGGCTGGTACGACGCGCCCATCACGCGCTACGCCACGCGCATCAACGGCATCACCGACCTCGTGCTGACCAAGCTCGACATCCTCGGGGGGCTCGACCAGATCCCCGTGTGCGTCGCGTACGACGTCGACGGAGAGCGGTTCGACGACCTTCCGGTCAACCAGACCGACTTCCACCACGCGAAGCCGATCCTCGAGTACTACCCCGGCTGGAGCGAGGACATCTCGTCGGCGCGCACGTTCGACGACCTGCCGCAGACCGCCCAGGACTACGTGCTCGCCCTCGAGAAGATGAGCGGCACCCGCATCTCGGTCATCGGCGTGGGTCCCGCCCGCGACCAGGTGATCGTGCGCCACGACCTCATCGACTGATGCGCCTCTGGGTCGGTGCCTACGCCGCGGATGCCGGCTCAGCCGAGGGGATCGGCATCCTGCAGGCCGGAGAGTCCGATGCTCCCGGGGCGAGTGGTCCTCTCGGCATGGTCGGCACGGCCGTCGCCGCGCCGGGATCGCCCTCGTGGATCGCGCCGCACCCCTCGGGCGACCTGCTGTACGCCGCCCTGGAGTCCGACGGCGTCGTGCAGGCCTACCGCCGCGTGTCCGACACGCGGCTGGCCCCCATCGGCGTGCCGATCGAGGCGGGTGAGGCCGTGTGTCACGTGGCCGTGGCGCCCGACGCGACGTCCCTCGTCGCGAGCTGCTGGGGCGACGGACGCGTGGTGCGCATGGACCTGGATGCCGCCGGCCGCCCCTCCCGGCCGGTGATCGCCGCGGAGGCGGCCGACCCGTACGGCTCGTCACCGGAGGAGGGCACGGTGTCCACCGGCGCGCGGGTGTCGGGCGCCGTCGTCCCCGACCTCGCCGCCGCGGCCCGCGCTCTGCGAGATGCCGCCGGCGACGAGTACGCGCACCTCGTGCCCGCGTACGACGACGTTCCCGAGACCGACGCCGAGTCGGAGGAGGCGGCGGCGGGCGCGCGCGTCTCGCGCGCCCACCAGGCCACGTTCCTCCCCGGCGGCCTGGTCGCGACGACCGACATGGGACTCGACCTCGTGCGCCTGTGGCGCAACGCGCCCTCCGGACTCCGTCTCGTGCAGGAGGTCCTCCTGCCGAAGGGCAGCGGGCCGAGGCACGGCGTGTGGCATCCGTCGGGGCACCTCTACGTCGTCACCGAGCTCAGCCGGGAGGTGTTCGCGCTCGCCGCCGACCGCGAGGGCCGCTGGCACGTACGCTCCGGCGAACCGCTGCTCGGCACCCTCGACACCGACACTGCTGCGGAGCTGAGTATGAGTCGCGACGGGGCGACGCTCTACGCCGGCGTTCGCGGAAGCGACACGGTCGGCGTCCTCGCGGTCCGCGGCGCGGGGGAGGCCCTGCAGCTCACCGCGCTCGCCGAGACGGGCACGCACTGGCCGCGGCACCATCTCGTGGTCGACGACACGCTGCTCGTCGCCGGTCAGCTCGCCGACGAGATCGTGTCGCTCCCGCTCGACGCGCGCACGGGCGTGCCCGGCCGGGTGCGGCATCGCACCATGTCGGCGTCCCCGACGCGTCTACTCGCGATGCGCTGAGCGGCACGGGCACGTCGGCCCGCGGCGACGACGAGCCGTCCGCACGCCGCGGCGAAGCAGCCGACGCTACTTCTTGGCATCCTGTCGCGGGATGACGATCTGCTTGATGATCAGCAGCACCGACGCCGTGACGGGGATCGCCACCAGCGCCCCGAGCAGACCGAGGAGCGTGCCGCCGACGAGCGCGCCGATGACCACCAGCGCGCCGGGGACCGAGATCGTGCGGTTCATGACGCGCGGCGTGAGGATGTATGCCTCGATCTGCATGTAGACGAGGTACACGATGGCGAAGATGAGTCCCGCGGTCGGGCTGACGATCAACGTGAACAGCGTCGCGGTGGCCCAGAACAGCACCGACCCGACGAGGGGGATCAGCGTGATGCCGAATGCGAGGGCCGCGAGCAGTGCGGCGAACGGCTGCTGCAGGATCGTCAGCACGATGAACGCGAACACCGCGTTGCACAGCGCGAGCACGACCATGCCGGCGAGGTAGCCGCCGACGGAGTCGGTGATCTGGCCGGTCATGTCGGAGACCGTCTCGCGGCTGCGCGCGGGGGTGAGGCGCACGAGGCTGTTCTTCATCTTCGGCAGGGATGCCAGGAAATACAGGCTCAGCACGAGCACGATGATCGCGCCCGAGATGAACTCGCCGATGCTGATGCCCACCTGCAGCAGCCCCCCGCCGATGGCGGCGATGTTGGCGGGGTTGGTGACGAAGCCCTGCACCTCTTTCAGCACGTCGCCGAGGCTGTCGCCGAAGTTCTGCTCCACCCACCGCACCGCGTCGCTGTCGATGACGTCGTTGACGAACGAGGGGATGTCCCCGACGAATTGCTCGACCTGACGCACGACCGGCGGGATGAGCAGCCATAACGCCCCGGCGAGCACGAGGGCGAGGCCGCCGAAGACGATCACGATGCCCCAGGCCCGCGACAGTCCGCGGCGCACGAGCATGCGCACGAGGGGGTCGAGGGCGAGGGCGACGAAGAGCGCGATCGCGATGTAGATGAGCACCGTCGAGAGCTTGCCGAGCGCGAGCGCCAGCAGGAAGGCGGTGAGCCCGCCGAGGGTGAGGAAGAAGCCCGCCGCGTAGGGGCGGGAGATCGCCGACCACACGGGCTTGTCGCGCGACGTGGCGGCCCCGGCGTCGGCGCCTACGGCGGTCGGGTCGGGGCGCGTCGATCGGCTCATGGTCACACTGTAGGACTCGGCTCCCGCCGACGGCGGCCCACGGCTCGGCGCGGTAGGGTCGGAGCGATGTGGGAGGACTCATGACCGACGCCGATCCCTCGACGATCCTTCAAGGGCTGCGCGGCAGCATCGACAACATCGACGCCGCGCTGATCTTCCTGCTGGCCGAGCGCTTCCGCTGCACCAAGCAGGTCGGGGTGCTCAAGGCGAAGCACGGGATGCCGGCATCCGATCCCACCCGCGAGGAGCAGCAGATCGCGCGGCTGATGCGTCTGGCCGAGGACGCCGACCTCGATCCGGCCTTCGCGGAGAAGTGGTTCAACTTCGTCGTGGCGGAGGTCATCCGCCACCACCGCACGGCCGCGGCCGAGCCGCAGGACGACTGACCTCGGCACATCCCGCCCCCTGGTGCAAGGGCGCTGCGACACGCCCGGGGTGACATGCGCGTGCATGGATCCCTCCCCCGTGCGGGAGGTCGGGTCAGGCGCGCGCGCGTGCCACACGGAACCCGGTTCCGCAAGGCGCGGGGCGATTTGCCAGCCGATCCATCACCGTGAAACGTTGGGTGAGGCCCTTGAGGGGCCGTTCACCCGACCAGTCCGCGGTCGTCGGTGTCTTCTCGGGGGAGGGGATGCCGCGAGCGTACGGTCGGCGGCCAGGACTCCGGACCCGATGTCCGGTGTCGACGTGCTCCACCCCCGGAGAGCGCCGACGGCTGCCACCCGGGCGTGACCTATGCGGCCACCCGAAGGCCGCTGAGGTGCACCAGTGACACATCCGCCTGCTTCGACGGAGCCCGCTCCGTCCGCACCCGCGAGCGAGACACCCGCCCTCGCCGCCAAGAATCTCTTCAAGGTCTTCGGCCGTGCCCCGCAGGCCGCCGTCGACAAACTCCGCGCGGGTTCGACGCGCGACGAGATCGCCGACCACGGAACGGCCGCCGTCATCGACGCGAGCTTCGACGTCCGCCCCGGCGAGATCTTCGTCATCATGGGCCTCTCGGGCTCGGGCAAGTCGACGATCATCCGCATGCTGAACGGCCTGCACGAGGCGACCGCCGGCACCGTCGAGGTGAAGGGCGACGCCCTCACCGGTGTCGGTCCCGCCCGCTTGCGCTCTCTGCGGCGCGATCGCCTCGCGATGGTCTTCCAGCACTTCGCGCTCCTTCCGCACCGCACGGTCGCGGCCAACGTCGCCTACCCCCTGGAACTCCGCGGCGTCGGCAAGGCCGAGCGCCTCGCGAAGGCGAACGAGATCCTCGGCCTCGTCGGCCTCGAGGGCTGGGGCGAGAAGCTCCCCTCGGCGCTGTCGGGCGGGATGCAGCAGCGCGTCGGCATCGCCCGGGCGCTCGCCGCCGACACCGACATCCTGCTGATGGACGAGGCGTTCAGCGCGCTCGACCCGCTCATCCGCCGCGAGATGCAGGAGCAGCTCATCGAGTTGCAGCGGACGCTGAAGAAGACCATCGTCTTCATCACCCACGACCTCAACGAGGCGATGTTCCTGGGCGACCGCATCGCCGTGATGCGCGACGGGCGCATCGTGCAGATCGGCACCCCGGAGGACATCCTCACCGACCCGGCGAACGACTACGTCGAGCAGTTCGTGCAGGATGTCGACCGCGCTCGCGTGCTCACCGCCGGCAACGTGATGGAACGTCCGCGTCCGCGCGTCGACGCCTCGGCCGGTCCCCGGACGGCCCTGCGCCAGATGCGCGACGCCTACATGTCGGCCGTCTACGTCACCGACCGCGACCGCAAGCCGCTCGGCATCATCACCGATCGGGATGCCATGAAGCTCGTGCGGGCCGGGGAGAATTCCCTGCTCAGCCGGCTCAAGCCCCTGCCCCAGGCGGTGCGCGAGGATGACGTGCTCATGAACCTCTTCGTGCCGTCGGTCGAGTCGCCCCTGCCGCTCGCCGTGCTCGATGCCGACGGTCGCCTGACCGGTGTCATCCCGCGCGTGACCCTGCTGGCCGCGCTCGGACCCGGGCCCAGCTCCACCGAGGAGATCACCGTGCTGCCCCAGCCCCTGCCCTCCGCTGAGATCGACGCGGTGCTCGACGCGCCGGTCGTCGCCTCCGAGACCGAGGGGGTGCGCTGATGGACGGGTTCCGCATCCCCGTCGGCTCGTGGGTCGACTCCGCCGTGGACTGGCTGCGCGACAACCTCTCGGGCCTGTTCGACGTCATCGCCGTGACGGTGCGATTCCTCGTCGGCGGGCTCAGCGACGTGCTGCTGTCGGCGCCCATCGTGGTCGTCATCGTGGTCGCTGCGCTCCTGGCCTGGCTGCTGCGCTCGTGGAAGCTCGCGCTCGGCACCGTGGTGGGCTTCGCCCTCATCCTCGCGATGGGGCAGTGGGTCACCGCGATGCAGACCCTCGCGCTCGTGCTCATCGCGACGATCGTCGCCGTCGCGATCTCGGTGCCGCTCGGCATCTGGTCGGCGCGCAACAGCACCGTGCGTGCCGTGCTGAAGCCGATCCTCGACTTCATGCAGACGATGCCCGCCTTCGTCTACCTCATCCCCGCGATCACGTTCTTCAGCATCGGCGTCGTGCCCGGTGTCGTCTCGACCGTCATCTTCGCGCTGCCCCCGGGCGTGCGACTGACCGAGCTCGGCATCCGCGGGGTGGACTCGGAGACGGTTGAGGCGGGTCAGGCGTTCGGTGCCACCCCGTGGCAGATCCTGCGCGGCATCCAGCTGCCGTTGGCGACGCCCACGATCATGGCCGGCGTCAACCAGGTCATCATGCTCGCGCTGTCGATGGCGGTGGTGGCCGGCATCGTCGGCGCCGACGGCCTCGGCAAGGAGGTCGTGCAGTCGATCTCGACCGTCAATCTGCCCAAGGGTGTCGAGGCGGGCCTCAGCGTCGTCATCCTCGCGGTCTACCTCGACCGCCTCACCGCGGCTCTCGGCAATCGCGCCGACAACACCGGCTCGCTGCTCGGAGTGCTCGCGCGTCGTCGTGCCGCCCGCTCCACGGCGGCGGCCACGGCCGGCGCCCCCGCGGCCGGGCCCGTCGACACCTCGGCGGAAGCCGCACGCGAGGCCGAGCGCGCGGAAGCGTCTCCGCGCCGCGCGCCGATCTCGACGGGCCGCTGACCCTCCCTCCCCTTCGCGTGAGTCGCCAACATCTGTCGCCTCGGCACGCGCTGAAGCTGCGAATCCTGGCAACTCGCGCGGGGGGGCCCACGGAAATCACATACGAAAAGGAAGAGAACACAGCAATGAAGACACGACACCTCACCGCAACCCTCGCCCTCAGCAGCGTGGCGGCGCTCGCGCTCGCCGGCTGCGCGAGCGGCAACCAGGCCGAAGGCGGGTCGGGCGACGGTGGCGACAAGGGCACCATCACGCTCGGCTTCCTCCCCTCGTGGACCGACGGCCTGAGCACGGCGTACCTGCTCGAGGACCAGCTCGGCAAGCTCGGCTACACCGTCGAGATGCAGACGCTCACCGAGGCGGGACCGCTCTACGCCGGCCTCGCCCAGGGCGACGTCGACATCTACCCCTCGGCCTGGCCCGAGCTCACGCACGCCGACTACATGAAGACGTACGGCGACTCGATCGAAGACCTGGGCGCCTACTACGACGACGCCAAGCTCACGATCGCGGTGCCGAGCTACGTCGACATCGACTCGATCGACCAGCTCCAGGCGAACGCCGCGCGTTTCGACGGCAAGATCTACGGCATCGAGCCCGGCGCGGGTCTGACCAAGCAGACGCAGGAAGTCGCCATGCCCGGGTACGGCCTCGACGGCCTCGAGCTCGTGACCTCGTCGACCGCGGCGATGCTCACCGAGCTCGACAACGCCATCGCCGCGCAGAAGGACATCGCCGTCACGCTGTGGCGCCCCTTCTGGGCGAACGACGCCTACGACGTGAAGGACCTCGAAGACCCCCAGGGCCTGATGGGCGACCCCGAGGCGCTGCACTTCCTCGGCACCAGCGGCTTCGCCTCGACCTACCCGGATGCCGCTGAGCTCATCGCCGGCATCCAGCTCGACGACGCGCAGTACGGCTCGCTGGAAGACCTCGTCGTCAACGAGTACGGCGAGGGCAAGGAAGCCGACGCGATCGACGCGTGGCTCGAGCAGAACCCCGACGCGTTCTCGACGCAGCGCGACTGACCCCGCGCGCAGTGACGGCCCCCTTCGCTCTCGGGTGAAGGGGGCCGTCCGGCGTTCCGGGCCGTGGCGCCGTCAGGCGATGGCGCGGGCCGCGGTGAAGCGCGTGATGAAGCCGGGGTGGCCGGCGGGCATCGCGAGCACCGAGTCGGGGGCGCGTCCCGCCAGCTGCGGGAAACCGGCATCCGCCACGAGCTCGTCGTCGACCGCCTCGAGCTCGGCGGTGACGAGGGGCCACGGCTCGTGGCTGTTCGCGGCCCAGATCGTGCGGCCCAGGTGGCGCTCGTGGAAGCCCCAGCGCGCGGTCAGGAAGCGCGAGAGGTCGTCGTCGACCGTCTCCGTGCCCAGCCGGGCCCGGATCCGCGTGCCCGGCTGCCGGCCCCCGTGGCGTCGCGAGCGGTACTCGATGCGCTCGCCCTCGGTGCGCACGCCGGCGCGCGCCCAGCGGTAGGGCAGGCCGAAGAGGGCCCGAGCCGCGAGGACCGGCGCGAGATGCTCCGCCTCGAGCGTGCGGAAGACCACGCCGCGACGCCCGGCGTCGTCGACGGCGTAGGTGCGGACGTTGATCTCGGTGAAGGTGCCCACGAAGGGCACCGGGGGCAGGGGCAGGAAGCGGAACTCGCTCAGCACGAACGGCACGAGCCCCACCCAGGCCGACCCGTCGTGCATGTCGGGACGGGTTCCGGGCGGCAGGAGCGGCGCGACCTCCCCCGGGTCGATCCGCCAGTGCACGAAGACCGCGCGGTTCCACCGCTGGGCGATGACGGCGCGACCGGGGAGGTCGGGGGCGTGGCGCTCGGTGATCACCGGGTCATTCTGGCCCCGACTCCCCGCAGCGGAGGGAGACTGGACAGATGACCCCGTCGTCTGGTGCGGATCCTCGGCTCGTGGCATCCATTCGCGAACTCCTCGCGGCGAGGGATGCCGGCAAGACGATCTGTCCGTCTGAGGCCGCCCGCGCGGTCGGCGGCGAGAAGTGGCGCGACCTCATGCAGCCGGCGCGCGACGCCGCGCGAGAGTTGGTCGACCTGGGCGAGGTCGAGGTCACGCAGAAGGGCGAGGTCGTCGATGTGACCACCGCGCGGGGTCCCGTGCGCATTCGTCGCACAGACTGACGAGAAGGCGCCGCGGAATCCGCGGGGTTCGGCGCGGGCCGCGCGATGCGGCGGAGCGCGCCTCAGACCGCGGGCTCGGGAGGGGTCGTCGAGGGACGCGGCTGCGTGGAGCCGCGGGGGAGCTCGAGCGCGACCTTCTTCTCGAGCTCGTCGACCGCCTCGTCGCTCAGCCAGATGAGGCCGTCGAGCTCCTCGCGCACGCGCTTGTACGCGAGCTGACGCTCGTTCGACGTCGCCGCCTGATCGGTCGCGACGGTGAGCAGCTGCTTGGCCGTGTCGAGGCGCTTGCGTTCGTCGGCGGTGAATGCCGCATCCTTGACGCGGCGCGCCTCGCGCTCGGCGACGTCGAACGCGACCTCGTAGTCGGTGACGGCCTCGCGGTATTCGCGCAGGCGCTCGGGCGAGAGCGTCTCGTCGGCGGCCGGTCGCAGATTGTCGGCGACCTTCTTCGCGCGCAGGAACGCCGCCGTCAGCGGCTGTCGGCCATCGCTCATCGCGGGGTAGGAGATGAGTTTGGTGGCATCGAGCTCGTATTCGAGCCAGCGATGGGTGACCGCGTCGTGCGCGGACGTGAGACGGGCGCGGGCGTCGTCGGTCGCCGGGGCGAGCGCGGCAGGAGGCTCGCCCCCCGCGGCCAGACCCTTCGCCCGCAGCAGCTCCAGCTGCTCTTTGTGGCGGCGGCGGGCGGTGACCTCGCGGTGCTTCACCCTCGCGTTGACCGCCCCCATCGTCATTCCGAAGAGGGGGAAGACGAGCCACCAGTAGTGGCCGGCGAAGTTCCAGAAGTCCTGCACCTGCGCCATGCTACGCCGCCCGGCTTCGCCGTCATCAGGATGCCGGAGGTCGCGGCCGATCGCGTGCGGGAGGCGGCCAGACCGGACCGTTCTGCGGCCGGGGGCCCGCGGCATCCGGGGTCCGCTTCTGAGCGCGTCGGGCGCCGCGCTCCTCCCAGCTGCGGGCGGCGGCGCGGCCCATCGACTCCATGGACCGGGCGAGGGCGCGCTGGGCGGTCTCGGCCAGATCGGATGCCACGCGGCTCCACGCCTCGGGGCCCTCGACGCCGTGCTGGTCCGCACCCTGGCGGGCTGCGCGCTCGGCGCGGTCGAACGCGTGCGCGGTGCGGCGCACGGCATCGCGGTAGGCGAGGTAGTCGGCGGGCTCCAGGCGCGTCTGCACCGAGGCGGGCCGCAGCCACTGCGCCCTCTCGTGCGCGCGCAGGAAGTCCGCGAGGAGCGGGGAGCGCGAGTCGCTCATCTGCGGGTAGTCAATCGCGAGACCGGGGTCCGTCTCGTAGGCCATCCAGCGCGCCAGGATCGCGTCGTGCTCCGAGAGCAGGCGCGCCACCGGCAGAGGGGCGCTGCCCGCGCGGATCGCGGGGAGCATCGCTTTCGCGGCCCTCACCCCGGCGCGGCGGGCGCGCACCTCGGCCAGCGCGGCGCGCAGGTCGCGTTGCGCGTCGGTGAGGCGTCCGCGTGCGGCGGAGACGACGTCGGACGAGACACGGGATGCCGCCCGCTCGGCCTGAGCGCGCACCACCTCGGCGTCGGCGACCTTGACGTCGGCGCGTCCGCGGGTGACGGCGTGCCGCGCGGTCTGCAGATCGAGCAGAGCCGCGTCGAGTTCGAGGCGCCGCGCCGCCGCCTTGCCCAGGGGGCGTGACGCCCACGCGCGAGCGGCGCGATCGCCGGTGGTCGTCGCTCCGGCCGGCAGCGCGCGGTGTCGGGATCGACGCACGCCGATCCAGCCGACGGTGCCCGCACCGGCCGCCGCGGGGCCGATCCACCACCACTCGGCCAGAAAGACCAACAGCGGTTCCACACGCCCATGCTATGCCGGGCTCCCGACAGCGGGCTGGGCGGTGGGCCGGAATGCGCACGGGGTGAGCCGCGGGATGTGAGATCGTAGGCCGGTGACTCGGCGAACGCGCGCGGCCCTCTTCGCAGGGTCAGCCCGGAGGCGCGTCTCCCTCACACCCGGCCGGGCCATCGCCCTCGCGTTCGGGGGAGTCCTCGCCATCGGCACGGCGCTGCTCTCGCTGCCCATCGCGACTCAGGGGCGGCCGGCCACCTTCATGGAGGCACTCTTCACCGCGACGAGTGCCGTGTGCGTGACGGGGCACATCATCGTCGACACCCCGACCTTCTGGTCGCCGTTCGGCCAGGTCGTGATCATGGTGCTCATCCAGATCGGCGGATTCGGCGTCATGTCGCTCGCGACGCTGCTCGGTCTGCTCGTCGCGCGACGACTCGGGCTGCGCACCCGCCTCACGGCCGTGAGCGAGACGCACACCGTCGCGGTCGGCGATGTGCGCCGCGTGCTCCTCGGGGTGGCCCTGATCGCCCTGATCACCGAGGCCGTGGTGGCGCTGGTACTCACCGGACGCTTCTGGCTCGGCTACGGCGAGTCCTTCGGGCACTCCCTCTGGCTGGGCGTGTTCCACGCGGTGTCGTCGTTCAACAACGCGGGCTTCGCGCTCTTCAGCGACAGTCTCATGTCGTTCGCGACCGACCCGTTGATCTGCCTGCCGATCTGCGCGGCCATCATCCTCGGCGGCCTTGGTTTCCCGGTCATCATGGAGCTCTGGCGTCAGTACCGCTTCCCCCGGCGATGGACGCTCAACACCGTCACCGTGCTCGTCGGAAGCGCCGTGCTGCTGGTCGCGGGGACGGTCGTCCTCACGGCGTTGGAATGGTCGAATCCGGCGACCCTGGGGGCGATGGATCCTGCCGGCCGTCTGCTCGCCGGGTTCACGATGTCGGTGATGCCGCGCACCGCCGGCTTCAACTCGATCGACGTGTCGCAGATGTTCCCCGAGAGCTGGTTCGTCACCGACATCCTCATGTTCATCGGCGGCGGCCCCGCCGGTACGGCCGGAGGCGTGAAGATCACGACATTCGCGGTGCTGCTGTTCATCGTGCTGGCTGAACTGCGTGGCGACACCGCGGTCAACATGTTCGGCAAACGTCTTCCCCGATCGACTCACCGCGAGGCGCTCACGGTCGCACTGCTCTCGGTCGCTCTCGTGGTCGGATCGACCCTGGCGATCATGGTGCTGAGCCCGTTCGGCTTCGACCGGGTCTTCTTCGAGGTCATCTCGGCGTTCGCCACCGTCGGCCTCTCGACCGGCATCACGGCGGATCTGCCGACGCTGGCCCAGCTGATCCTCATCGTGCTGATGTTCATCGGGCGACTCGGTCCCGTCCTGCTCGGCGCCGCCCTGGCGCTGACGCGGGAGAAGCGCATGTACGAACTCCCGAAGGAGCGTCCGATCATTGGATAGCAACACGTTCTTCAGCCGGCGCCGGATGCGCGGGAACGCGGCGACGTCGATCGCGGTGATCGGTCTCGGGCGCTTCGGCGGGGCGCTCGCCACCGAACTCGCGCGCAGCGGCAGCGAGGTGCTCGGCGTCGACACCGACGAAGACATCGTCCAGTCGCTCAACGGCGTGCTCACGCACGTCGTGCGGGCCGACTCGACGAAGCAGGCGGCCCTGGAGCAGCTCGGGATCGCCGAGTTCGACCGCGTCGTCGTCGGGATCGGATCGGACATCCAAGCGAGCATCCTGACGACGTCGCTGTTGAAGCGCATGGGCACCCGCTCGATCTGGGCGAAGGCGATCAACGAGCAGCACGGGCTCATCCTCGAGCAGCTCGGAATCGAGCACGTCGTCTACCCCGAGGCCGACATGGGCCGCCGCGTCGCGCACCTCGTGCGGGGGTCGATGCTCGATTACGTCGAATTCGACCGCGACCTCGTCGTCGCGAAGACCGTGGCCCCGCGCGAGCTCGTCGGTCAGACCCTCGAGCAGGCGGCCGTGCGCCGGCGCCACGGTGTGACGATCGTCAAGATCCGGCAGGCCGACGGGCAGTGGCACGCTGCGGGCGCGGCATCCATCGTCGGAGAGGGCGATCTGCTGATCGTGATCGGTCCGGTAGACAAGACGGAGCGATTCGCCTCCCTGGCGTGACCCGCGTCAGGCCGGAGGAGCGCTCGCGATGTGCGCCTGCATCGGCAGGAGGTTCTGCAGCGGGGCCGTGTAGCCCTGCGCGGGCATGTCGAACACGACGCCTACGACGCCCTGCTGCGCGAACCCGGCGAGCCACTCGACCGCCCCGGGGAGCGGAACGCTCAGCACGCGTGAGGCGGCCTCTTCGTCGAGTCCGTTCGCGAGGGCTCCGTCGTGCGCGCGCTGTCGCGTGGTGAAGGCGAAGACCATCGGCCCGTTCGCGAGCTGACCGATGAACGGCGACGGGGCGTCGTCGGGTCCGCGCGCGATGAACGACCAGTGCGGCAGCGCGTAGACGGCGCGCCAGAGGGCATCCATCGCTGCGAAGCTGGTGGGCTGGGCACGCGCCGCATCGGAGAGGGCGTCGAGCGTGGCGACGGTCTCAGGAGTCGGGTCGATCAGGGACATGCGGAACGGCCTCGCGTCGTCAGCCCAGAATGAGCGAGATCACCGTCGCGCCCCCGCCGGTGAGGATGAGCGCACCGATCACGATCCAGGCGGTGATCTTCACGCGCTTCTGACGCTTGTCACTGAAGACGGTCATGTCGTCGTCGTCGGTCATCGCGCATCTCCTCTCGGCTGGGGTCCGTTCCGTGTGTCGGCGGCGTCGAGCGGGGCGGCCGATGCCGCGCGGGTGCGAATCCCGCGCGGCGATCGGCTCACGCCACCGGCTCCGCGACGGTGGGTCCGAAGACCGCGGGAAGGGTCTCGGTCGACAGGCGACGCAGTTCCGCGAGGGGGACGGTGAACACGTCCTGGATCTCGAGGGATGCCTCGGTGCCCGGCTCGATGTCGGTGACGCCGATGCGCAGCACCGGATAGCCGCGACCGTCGCACAGCCCACGGAACTTCACGTCCTCCTCGCGCGGCACGCTCACCAGCACGCGACCGGTCGACTCGCTGAACAGGGCGGCGGTGGCATCCAGTCCGTCGCGCTCCATGAGCTCGGTGAGCCAGACGCGCGCGCCGACGCCGAAGCGCATGACGCCCTCGGCGAGGGCCTGTGCGAGGCCGCCCGACGACAGGTCGTGAGCGCTCGAGACGAGCGACTGCGAACCCGCGGCCTGCAGCAGTTCGGCGAGCTTGCGCTCCTGCGCGAGGTCGACCTTCGGCGGGCGACCGCCGAGGTGGTCGTGGATGGTGCCGGCCCACTGCGAACCGTCGAGCTCGTCGGCGGTGACACCGAGCAGGTAGAGGTTCTCGCCGGCATCCTGCCATCCGCTCGGGATGCGGGCTGCGACGTCGTCGATGATGCCGAGCACGCCGACCACCGGGGTCGGGTGGATCGGCTGGTCGCCGGTCTGGTTGTAGAACGATACGTTGCCGCCCGTGACCGGGATGCCGAGCTCGAGGCAGCCGTCGCTCAGACCCTCGACGGCCTGGCTGAACTGCCACATGACCTCGGGGTTCTCGGGGCTGCCGAAGTTGAGGCAGTCGGTGACCGCGGTGGGCACGGCACCGGTGACGGCGACGTTGCGGTACGCCTCGGCGAGGGCGAGCTTCGCGCCGTTGTAGGGGTCGAGCTGGTTGTAGCGGCCGTTGCAGTCGGTCGCGATGGCGAAGCCGAGGCCGGTCTCCTCGTCGACGCGGATCATGCCGGCGTCGTCGGGGAAGCTCAGCGCGGTGTTGCCCAGCACGTAGTAGTCGTACTGGTTCGTGATCCACGAGGTGTCGGCGAGGTTGGGGCTCGCCACCAGCGTGGTGAACTGCTCGCGGAGGGCGTCGGCATCCGTCGCCCGGGGGAGGGATGCGGCGGAGTCGGCCTGCAGCGCGTCGATCCACGTCGGGTAGGCGACGGGACGCTCGTAGACGGGGCCGTCGACCGCGACGGTCGAGGGGTCGACGTCGACGATGCGCTCGCCGTACCAGTCGATGACGAGGCGGCCGTCGCCGGTGACCTCGCCGAGCACGCTCGTCTCGACGTCCCACTTGCCGACGACGGCGAGGAACGCGTCGAGCTTCTCGGGCGCGACGATCGCCATCATGCGCTCCTGCGACTCCGACATGAGGATCTCTTCGGGCGTGAGCGACGGGTCGCGCAGCAGCACCTTCGACAGCTCGACCTTCATACCGCTGTCGCCGTTGGCGGCCAGCTCGCTCGTGGCGCACGAGATGCCCGCGGCCCCGAGGTCCTGAATGGCCTCGACCAGATCGTCCTTGTAGAGCTCGAGGCAGCACTCGATGAGCACCTTCTCGGCGAACGGGTCGCCGACCTGGACCGCGGGGCGCTTCGTGGGTCCGCCGTCGGCGAAGGTGTCGGATGCCAGGATGCTCGCGCCGCCGATGCCGTCGCCGCCCGTGCGCGCGCCGAACAGCACGACCTTGTTGCCCACGCCCGTGGCGTTGGCGAGCTTGATGTCTTCGTGGCGCATGACGCCGACCGCGAGGGCGTTGACGAGCGGGTTGCCCTGGTAGACGGCGTCGAACACCGTCTCGCCGCCGATGTTGGGCAGGCCCAGGCAGTTGCCGTAGAACGAGATGCCGCTGGTGACGCCGTGCATGACGCGGGGGGTGTCGGGGTGGTCGATCGCGCCGAAGCGCAGCTGGTCCATGACCGCGACGGGACGGGCGCCCATCGAGATGATGTCGCGGACGATGCCGCCGACGCCGGTCGCGGCGCCCTGGAAGGGCTCGATGTAGCTCGGGTGGTTGTGCGACTCGACCTTGAAGGTCACCGCCCAGCCTTCGCCGACATCGACGACGCCGGCGTTCTGGCCCATGCCCACCATGAGGCGGGTCTTCATCTCGTCGCTGACCTTCTGGCCGAACTGACGGAGGTAGATCTTGCTCGACTTGTAGGAGCAGTGCTCGCTCCACATGACCGAGTACATCGCCAGCTCGCCGCTGGTGGGGCGGCGGCCCAGGATTTCGCGGATCTTCGCGTACTCATCGCTCTTCAGGCCCAGAGCGCCGTAGGGCTGGTCCTTCTCGGGCGTGGCGATCGCGTTCTCGACCGTATCGGCGAGGGCGGTACGGGCGGCGGGGTTCGGGGTGGTCACGCGGCTGAGCTCCAAGAATCGCAGGGGCCGGACGGGAGCCAGTCTAGTTGGGCGGGCCGACATGCCCGGGCGGTCATCTCCCCTCCCCGGGTGGGGAGGCTGTGGGGAGGAGGGGTCGAGGACGGCATCCGTTCCGCCGCCCTCGCCGCGCGACGATTCGCACACCCCCGGTCCGCACCGAGCGGCGCGAAGCGAGGTTGTGCAGAGGAGGGCGGAACCGACAGGCTGGGCCGCACCCGAGCGAAAGGCGCACGCCCATGGCCATCCTGAACTTCCACCTCGTCGTCTCGGGCGACCTCGCCGCCGCCCAACAGGCCACGCGGACCGCGCTCGAGGCGGCCGGCTTCACCGTGACCGAGGGGCGCGACCACTGGAAGGCGACCCACGGCAGCGTCGCCACGACCATGTTCCTCGGTCTGCGCGCGAACGACGCCGACGTGCGCGAGGTGCTCGACGTGCGCTTCACCGACCTGGACGGCACCGTCCGCGTCGACCTGCACCGCCCGATCTTCCAGCCGGCCGGCGGCAGCGACGACGGTCTGGAGCAGCGGAAGCTGCACACGGCGTATCAGGACGTCGTCTCCCGCGTGCAAGCCGACCTGCAGCGGCAGGGCGTGCTCGTCAGCGCCGACGTCTGACGCGGCCGCATGCGCGTGATCGTCGCCCCCGACAAGTTCAAGGGCACCCTGAGTGCCCGGGCGGCGGCGGATGCCATGGCCGAGGCCGTGCACGCGTGGCGACGCAGCGCGGAGGTGGTGGGCGTGCCCATCGCCGACGGCGGTGACGGCACGCTCGACGCTCTCGGCGGCGCGAACCGCGAGGACGTGGTGACCGGACCCCGGGGAGCGCCGGTGCGTGCGCCGTGGCGCCTCGACGGCGATCGGGCCGTCATCGAGTCGGCCGTGGCATCCGGGCTCGTGCTCGCCGGGGGAGCGAGCGGCAACGATCCCTGGGCCGCCACGAGCCGGGGCGTGGGCGAGCTCGTCGCCCTCGCACTCGACGGCGGCGCGTCGCGCATCGTCGTCGGCATGGGCGGCTCGGCGATGACCGACGGCGGACGCGGAGCGCTCGAGGCTCTCGGTGATCGCGTCCCCTTCGCTTCCGGGCGGGTCGTCGTGCTGACCGACACGACCGTCGCGTTCGACGACGCTGCGCGGGTCTTCGCGCCGCAGAAGGGGGCGGATGCCGCCATGGTGCGGCGCCTCACGCAGCGGCTCGAGACGGATGCCGCGGAGTGGGCGCTTCGCTTCGGATGCGACGTGCGTCGCGTTCCCCGCACGGGCGCCGCGGGTGGGCTCTCGGGCGCGCTGTCGGCGGCGGGTGCGGAGCTGGTCGACGGGGCCGCCTACGTCTCCGACGCGCTGGGGCTGGACACGCTGATCGCGGGCGCCGACCTCGTGCTCACCGGCGAGGGGGCCTTCGATGAGACCTCCCTGGCCGGGAAAGGCCCCGGGCACGTGCTCGCGCTCGCCGCGGCGTACGGGGTGCGCGCCCTCGTGGTCGCGGGGGTCGTCGACGCGGGGGCGGCGGACCTGCACGCGATCTCGCTCGTCGAGACCGTGGGCGAGCAGCGGGCCCGTCAGGAACCCGCCACCGCCGTCCGGATCGCGACCGCGACGGCGCTGGAGCGGTGGAGCGCCGTCATCCCCTCCTGATCAGGGGCGGGAGGCTGTGTGCCTGTGCCTCGACCTCGACGGCGCCGTGCGGTGGGGGCTGCGCCCGCGCGAGCGCCGGGGCGATGGCATCCACGGTCTCGTTCGCCGGTTGCCGCGCCGCCGGCACGGCGGGAGGAGGGTCTGCGAGTGCCGGTGGGGCGTAGCCTCATCTCGTGACGTCGCACCCCGCCGAGATCGCCTCGGGCCCGCCCCTGCGGTGGTCGGCGCTGAGCGCGACGGGTCGGCGGGTGCTGCTGGACCTGCTGGTGCACGGGCCGCGCTCTCGCATCCGCATCGCGGAGCGCCTGGGGCTCTCGCGTGCGAGCCTCACGCGAGTGGCGCGCGAGTTGGTCGATGCGGGTCTGATCCTGCCGGGCGACATGCTGGCCAGCGCCTCGCGCGGGCGTCCCGCCGAAGAGCTGCACCTGCGGCCGCAGGCGGCGCACTTCGTCGGGGTGAAGGTGACCGCGGAGCGGGTGTACGCGGTGGTCACCGACCTCGCTGCGACCGTCGTCGACGAACTCGAGATCGCCCTCGTCTCGCCGGCCGAGGGTGAGGTCGTCGACGCGATCGTCGACGCGACCCGGGCGCTGGGAGCCCGGCACGGGACGATGTCGGCGCTCGGCGTCGGGCTCGCGGCCGACGTCCTGCGACGGGAGGGGGAGCCCCTCGTGGCGAGCTCGCCCCTGCTCGGGTGGAGCGCCCCGGTGCCGCTGGCGCGGCTGCTGGCCGAGCGGGTCGGGATGCCCGTCACCATCGCGAACGACGTGCACGCGTTGACAGCCGCTCACCACTGGTTCGGCAGCGGCGTCGACCACCGCTCCGTCGTCGTCTACGGGGTCGGCGCCGGCATCGGGTGCGGCGTCGTGATCGACGACGAGTTGGTGCAGGGGTCTCACGGGCGCAGCGGCCGGGTGGGTCACACCCGGATCGCCCGGACGGGGCGTCCGTGCACGAACGGGCACCCCGACTGCGTGCACAGCTTCGTGAGCATGCCGGCCATCGAAGCGAACGCCGGCGTGGCGCCCGGCGACTATGCCGTCGCCCTCGAGCGTGCGCGCGCCGCCGACGGGCGCGAGCGCGCGGCGTTCGCGTCGGCGGCCTACGCCCTGGGGGCGGCGGTGGCCGAGACGGTGAACCTCCTCGACCCGGAGCTGATCTCGCTCATGGGCGAGGGCCTCGACATGCTCGACCTGGACCCCGCCGCGTTCGACGACGGCCTCAGCGCGCACCTGGAGCAGGTTCCGCGCACGAGCGTCCGCATCGACCGACCGCCTTTCGCCTTCGGTCTGTACGCCCGCGGCGCCGCCGCGACGGCGATCCGCGAGCTGCTCTCGGTCTGACCCGGCGCACACCGCCCCCGACGCGGGGACCTCCTTCGCGTGCGCGCGGATCGTTTTTGTTTCATAGGTTGACAAAATCGAGCGGGGCGGCGAGGGTAGGACGCGAGCACCCGGGGGTCGGCCCCGGGGAGCATCGGCCGCACCCTCGCCCGGAGCCGGTCGCACCTACAAAGGAGTAGTTCGTGAAGCGCAGCAGTCTTTTCCGCGTCGGGGCCCTCGCCGTCGCGAGTGCCGCCGTCCTGACCACCGCCGGCTGCGCCGGCGATGCGGGGCAGTCCTCGGGTCCGGTGACCCTCGAGTACTGGGCGTGGGCACCCGGCATCGGCGACGTCATCGATGTCTGGAACGAGCAGAATCCCGACATCCAGGTGAAGGTGGTCGAGGCCGCGGGCGCCGACGACATGATCGCCAAGCTGCTCGCGGCACAGCGCGCGGGCGAGGGTCCCGACCTCGCCCAGGCCGAGTACCAGAAGCTGCCCAACATGGTCGTCAGCGACGTGGCTCTCGACATCAGCGAGTACGCCGACACGTTCACCGACGGTTTCTCCGAGGGGGCGCTGAGCCTGGTCACCGTCGGAGACGGCGTGTACGCCGTGCCCCAGGACACCGGCCCCATGATCTTCATGTACCGCAAGGACGTCTTCGACCAGAACGGATGGACCGCGCCGTCCACCTGGGACGAGTACGCGGCACTGGCGCAGACGGTGAAGACCACCCTCCCCGGCACCCTGCTCGGGGGCTACCCCGACGATGCGTCGACGATGGCCGCCTACGCGCAGCCCCTCGGCGCCGAGTGGTGGGCCACCGAGGGCGACGCCTGGAAGGTCGGCATCGACGAGGCCCCCACGCAGCGCGTCGTGGACTTCTGGCAGCCGCTGGTCGAGCAGGGTCTCGTCGACACCACGCACTTCTTCACCCCGGAGTGGGGCACGAAGATGAACGACGGCAGCATCCTCAGCTGGACCGCGGGGGCCTGGGCACCCGCCGCCGCGTTCTCGGTGGCGCCCGACACCGCGGGCCTCTGGGCCGCCGCGAAGATGCCCACGTGGGACGGCGAGACCGGCACCGGCTTCATGGGCGGCTCCTCCGTCATGGTGACCAAGAACACCGAGCACCCGAAGGAGGCCGTCGAGTTCCTCCAGTGGCTCAATGCGAGCGACGAGGGCACCAAGGGGCTCATCGACATCGGTCTGTTCCCGGCCTCCTCGGCGGGCCAGTCGCAGCTCGCGGGTCAGCCCGTGCCCGACCTGGTGAGCGACCAGGCGGACTTCTGGGACCTCGCCGTCGACATCGCCGAGAACAGTGCCCCCTTCACCTGGGGTCCGAACGTGCAGGTGGCCTTCGACTCGTGGTCCGACGGGGTGAAGGCCGCGACGCAGAACGGCGGCTCGTACACCGCCGTCTTGAAGTCGGCTCAGGATGCCGTGGTCGCCGACCTCGAGAAGTCCGGATTCACGGTCCAGTGATCGCCCCGCGGTGGGAGGGCCCGCGCCCTCCCACCGCCGACCCAGGAGAACGACCTGTGACCACCACCGTCTCGCGCGCGGCATCCCGGCGCACCTCCCTCCGGCCCCGCGTGGCCCCGTGGGCGTTCCTCGCGCCCGCGCTCGCGCTGTTCACGATGTTCCTCATCGTGCCCATCGGGTACGCCATCTACCTCAGCGTCATGCAGCTGCGCTCCAGCGGCGGCGCCTTCGGCATCCGTCAGCAGACCTTCGTCGGTCTCGACAACTACGTCGCCTCGCTCACCGATCCCGAACTCGTGGCATCCCTGGGTCGGCTCGGGATCTTCGCCCTCATCTCGGTGCCGCTGACCCTCGGTCTCGCGCTGACGTTCGCGCTGCTGCTGGATCTGCCCGGGGTGCGCCTGGCCCGCTTCTCGCGCCTCGCGATCTTCCTGCCGTATGCCGTGCCCGGGGTGATCGGCGCTCTGCTGTGGGGCTTCCTCTATCTTCCGCGCACGAGCCCTGCGACCTACGTGCTGCAGGCGGTGGGGCTGCCGTCGGTCGACTTCCTGAACGGCTCGTGGCTCTACCTGTCGCTGTCGAACATCGCCGTGTGGGCGGGCGTCGGCTTCAACATGATCGTGATGTACACCGCGTTGCGGTCCATCCCCAGCGAGCTCTACGAGGCGGCCAAGATCGACGGCGCCTCGGAATGGCAGATCGCCTGGCGGATCAAGGTGCCCCTGCTCACCCCCGCGCTCGTGCTGACGTTCCTGTTCTCGATCATCGCCACGCTCCAGGCGTACGGCGAACCCACGACGCTGCGGTCGATGTCGAACTCGATCTCGTTCAACTTCTTCCCGCTGATGAAGATCTACCGCGACGCGTTCAACCTGGACAACACCTCGGGAGCGGCAGCCGCCTCGGTCGTGCTGGCCCTGGGAACCCTCGTCGTCTCGCTCGGGCTCCTCCGCCTCCTGCAGCGCCGCACCTTCGGAGAGAACTGATGGCCACCCTCACCGCCGACGCCCCCACGACGCGCGCCCCGCGGCCGCCCGCGCGCCGCCCACGCCCCGTGACCCGGGGCCGCGTCATCCCCACCCTCGTGCTGTTGATGGGCGCGATCTACACGCTCATCCCGATCGTCTGGGTGATCACCGCCTCGACGAAGTCGCGCGGGGAGCTGTTCAGCACCTTCTCGTTCCTGCCCGGGACCGGGTTCTGGCAGAACCTCGTCGACCTCTCCACCTACGGCGGCGGCGTGTACTGGAAGTGGGCGGGCAACAGCCTGCTCTACGCCGGGGGCGGAGCCGTCCTGTCGACCCTCGTGTCGGCGGCGGCCGGGTACGCGCTCGCCCGCTACCGGTTCCGGGGGCGCGCCGTGGTGTTCAACGTGCTGCTCGCGGGCGTCATGCTGCCGCAGATCACCCTCGCGATCCCGCAGTACTTCCTCATGGCCGAGCTGGGCCTCGCGAACACGTACTGGGCCGTGCTGCTGCCGAGCATCATCAACCCGTTCGGGATCTATCTCGCCACCATCTACGCGCAGTCGTCGGTGCCGGAGGAGACCGTCGAGGCCGCTCGCCTCGACGGGGCGAGCGAGTTCCGCATCTTCCTGTCGATCGCGATGCCCGTGATGGTCCCCGGCCTGATCACCGTGTTCATGCTGCAGTTCGTCGGCATCTGGAACAACTTCCTGCTGCCGTTCATCATGCTCAGCAACGAGCAGCTCTATCCCCTCACCACGGGTCTCTACCTGCTGCTCAATCGCGGCACGGGGACGCCCGCGCTCTACTCGCTCGCAATCGTCGGTGCGCTGCTCGCCATCGTGCCGCTCCTGCTCCTGATGATCTTCCTGCAGCGCTTCTGGCGACTCGACCTCGTCAGCGGCAGCCTCAAGGGCTGACGTCCTCCGCTCGCGCCTCCTCCCCACGAAAGAACCATGAACGACTTCTCCTCGCACGCCGCCGACCTGCCCGCCCCCACCCGCTTCGACTGGATCGCCGACGGCATCGCCTTCGGAGCCGACTACAACCCCGAGCAATGGCCCGAGGAGCTGTGGCCCGAGGACATCGCGCTGATGCAGCGCGCGGGAGTGACCTCGGTGTCGCTCGGCATCTTCTCGTGGGGCCTGCTCGAGACCGCCGACGGGGTCTGGGACTGGGGGTGGCTGGACCGCATCATGGACCTGCTGCACGCCGGCGGAATCGGGGTGAACCTGGCCACCCCGACCGCGGCGCCGCCGATCTGGCTCCTGCGGGCGCACCCCGAGATCGCGACGGTGGATGCCGACGGCCACCGCACCGCGCAGGGAGGGCGCCTCGCCTGGTCGCCGAGTTCTGCGGTGTTCCGCCGCTACGCGCTGCGCGTCGTGCGCGCGATCGCCGAGCGGTACGGCTCGCATCCGGCGCTGCGCATGTGGCACGTCAGCAATGAGATCGGCAATGAGAACGGGCGCTGCTACAGCGAGGAGACGGCCGCGGCCTTCCGCCTCTGGCTCGCCGAGCGCTTCGGCGAGGTCTCGCGTCTGAACGCTGCGTGGGGCACCGCGTTCTGGGGCCACCACTACACCTCGTTCGACCAGATCGAGCCGCCGCGCGGCGCACGCACGGGGCACAACCCCGGTCTGCTGCTCGATTTCGAGCGCTTCACCTCCGACGCGTTGATCGGCCACTACCGCGCCGAGCGCGACGAACTGCGACGGATCACCCCCGGAATCCCGATCACGACGAACTTCATGGTGATGAACACCCCGGGCGCCACCGATCATGAGGTGTGGGCCCGCGAGGTCGACATCGTCGCGAACGACCACTACACGATCGGGGCCGACCCGTTCCGGCACAGCGAGCTGGCCTTCAGCGCCGACCGCGTGCGCGGCCTGGTCGGCGGGCGCCCCTGGATGCTCATGGAGCACTCGACGGCCGCGGTGAACTGGCAGGGCGTGAACCGCGCGAAGTCCGTCGGCGAGATGGCGCGCGACTCCCTCGCGCACGTGGCTCGGGGCTCCGACGGCATCCTGTTCTTCCAGTGGCGGGCGTCGACGGCGGGAGCCGAGCAGTACCACTCGGCGATGCTGCCGCATGCCGGGGCGGACTCCGCGATCTTCCGCGACGTCGAACGGCTCGGCGCGACGCTGAAGGCCCTCGCCCCCGTGCGGGGGACGCGGGTCGAGAAGGCGCGGGTCGCCCTGCTCTTCGACCACGACACGGTCGCGGCCCTGCGCAGCGGCCGCATGCCCAGCGACCTCGTCGACCCGATGGACATGCCGATCGCGATCCACCGCGCCCTCACGCTGCGCGGCGTCGCCGTCGACGTGCTGCCGTCCTCGGCCGACCTCGACGGATACGCGGCGGTCGTCGTTCCCACGCTCTACCTGGCCGATGACGCGCTGCCCGCGCGCCTCGAGCGGCTCGCGAACGACGGCGCCCATGTGCTCGTGACGTACCTCTCCGGCATCGTCGACCCCGAGAACCGCGTGCGCGCCGGCGGATATCCGGGCGCCTTCCGCGATCTGCTCGGCATCCGCGTCGACGAGTTCTTCCCGCTCATGGCGGGCGAGAGCGTGACGCTCGACAGCGGCCATACGGCATCGGTGTGGCTCGAGGACGTCGATGCCCGCGACAGCGAGGTGCGCGCGCGCGTGACCAGCGGCGAACGCTCCGGCACGGCGACCTGGACGCGGCGTTCGCTCGGACGTGGCAGCGCGTCGTACCTCGCGACCCGCCCCGACACCGAAGGTCTCGACGCGGTGCTGTCCGATCTGCTTGCCGCCGCCGGGGTGGGCCCGGTGGTCGCGTCCGAGCCCGGGCTCGACGTGATCCGACGGGTGGGCGACGGCTCGTCGTACCTCTTCCTCCTCAACCACACGGATGCCGAGCGCTCGGCGGCGGCGTCGGGGCGCGACCTCGTGACCGGTGAACGGTACGACGGCACCGTGCGGGTGGCATCCGGAGCCGTCGTCGTCGTGGAGGAGGAGCGATGAAGTTCACCGACGGGTTCTGGCAGCTGCGGCCGGGCGTGCGCGCGCTGTACGCGCAGGAGGCGGTCGACATCCGCGAGGTCGAGACGATCGACGGTCCGGGCCTGCGCGTGCTGGCCCCGACGAAGGTGATCGAGCGCCGCGGCGACACGCTGAACCGGCCCGTGCTCACCACCACCCTGTCGTCGCCGGCCGAGGGGGTCGTGCGCGTGCGCATCGAGCACCACACCGGTCGGGGCCGCGGCTGCTCCTTCCCGCTGCCGGGCGCCGGTCGCGGGGCCGGAGCGGTCGATGCGGAGGCGGGGGTGCTGCGCAGTGGGGCCCTCGAGGCGCGGGTGACTGCCGGTGCGCCGTGGGCGCTGTCGTTCCGATCGGACGGCCGTCTGCTCACCGCCAGCGCGGCCAAGGCCCAGGCCTACGTCACCCTCGACGAGGGGGCGCAGGTCGACCGGGCGATCGTCGACCCGGCGGGATCGAGCCCGCCGCGCACGTTCGTCCACGAGCAGCTCGACCTCGGCGTCGGCGAGCTCGTCTACGGCCTCGGCGAGAGGTTCGGGCCGCTGGTGAAGAACGGCCAGTCCGTCGACATCTGGAACGCCGACGGCGGCACCTCCAGTGAGCAGGCGTACAAGAACGTGCCCCTGTACGTCTCGAACCGCGGGTACGGCGTACTCGTCAACGACCCGGGCCACGTGTCCTTCGAGGTGGGCTCCGAGGCGGTCGAGCGCGTGCAGTTCTCCGTCGCGGGCGAGGCTCTGGAGTACTTCGTCTTCGACGGCCCGACCCCGAAGGACGTCCTCTCGCGCTACACGGCTCTCACCGGCCGGCCCCCGGTCGTGCCGGCATGGTCGTACGGCCTGTGGCTGTCCACGAGCTTCACCACCGACTACGACGAGGCGACCGTCACCTCGTTCATCGACGAGATGGCCCGCCGCGAGCTGCCCGTGTCGGTGTTCCACTTCGACTGCTTCTGGATGCGCGAGTTCCAGTGGTGCGACTTCGAGTGGGATCCCCGCGTCTTCCCCGACCCCGACGGCATGCTCCGGCGCCTGCACGAGCGCGACCTGCGCGTGTGCGTGTGGATCAACCCGTACATCGGCCAGGCCTCGCCGCTGTTCGCCGAGGCGGCCGAAGCGGGCTACCTCGTGCGCCGAGCCGACGGATCGGTGTGGCAGTGGGACCTGTGGCAGGCCGGAATGGGCCTGGTCGATTTCACCGACTCGGATGCCACCCGCTGGTTCCAGGAGCACCTCCGACGCCTCGTGCGACAGGGCGTGGACTGCTTCAAGACCGACTTCGGAGAGCGCATCCCCCTCGACGTCGTCTACGCCGACGGCACCGCGCCCGACCGCATGCACAACCTCTACACCGAGCTGTACAACCGCGCGGTCTACGACGTGCTCGTCCAGGAGCGCGGCGAGGGCGACGCGGTGCTGTTCGCGCGGTCGGCCACGGCCGGCGGGCAGAGCATGCCCGTGCACTGGGGAGGGGACTCCACCTCGACGTTCGCGTCGATGGCCGAGACCCTGCGCGGAGGCCTGTCGCTCGCGATGAGCGGCTTCGCGCACTGGAGTCACGACATCGGCGGCTTCGAAGGGCTTCCGGATGCCGCAGTGTTCAAGCGCTGGACCGCATTCGGCCTGCTCGGAACCCACAGTCGCTTCCACGGATCCGAGTCGTACCGCGTGCCGTGGCAGTTCGACGACGAGGCGGTGGAGATCACGCGCCTGTTCACGAACCTCAAGATGCGGCTGATGCCGTACCTCTTCCAGCTCGGTCTGACCGCCGCCGACACCGGCGTGCCGGTCATGCGGCCGATGGCGTTGGAGTTCCCCGACGACCCGGCCGTCGCCCACCTCGATCGGCAGTACATGCTCGGCTCCGACCTCCTCGTCGCGCCGGTGTTCTCGGCCGAGGGCGATGTGGAGTTCTACCTCCCCGAGGGGCGCTGGACCCACCTGCTGAGCGGCGAGACGGTCGAGGGCGGGCGGTGGCTGCGCGAACGCCACGGCTTCGACAGCCTGCCGCTGTACGCCCGCCCGGGCGCCGTCATCCCGTGGGGGGCGCGGGGGGACCGGCCCGACTACGACTACCTCGACGGACTCGAGGTGCGCGTCTTCCCCGGCGGCAGCGGAACGCGCGAGATCATCGTCACGACCCCCGACGGGCGATCGTCCGTCCTCACCGTCGACCTCGAGGAGCCTTCCCGATGACCCTTCCCCCGACGGTCGGCTCGACCGACTACCGCGACAGCGGGCTCGTCTTCCCCGAGGGCTTCACGTTCGGCTCGGCCACGGCGTCCTACCAGGTGGAGGGGGCGGCGGCGCAGGACGGCCGGCTCCCCTCGATCTGGGACACCTTCAGCAAGACCCCGGGTCGCGTCTGGAACGGCGACACCGGCGACGTGGCCTGCGACCACTACCACCGCTGGGAGGCCGACCTCGATCTCATGGCGGAGCTGGGCCTCGGCGCCTACCGGTTCTCGATCGCGTGGCCGCGCATCGTCCCCGAGGGCACCGGCGCGGTCAACCAGGCGGGCGTCGACTTCTACTCGCGTCTCGTCGACGGCCTGCTCGAGCGGGGCATCCGGCCGGTGGCGACGCTGTACCACTGGGATCTGCCGCAGACCCTGGAGGATGCCGGCGGTTGGCCGATGCGCGCGACGGCCGACGCCTTCGAGCGCTACGCCGAGATCATGGGCGCGGCTCTGGGCGATCGCATCCACACCTGGACGACGCTGAACGAACCCTGGTGCTCGGCCTACCTCGGCTACGGGCAGGGCGGACACGCGCCGGGGCGACACGAACCGGCCGCCGCGCTCGCCGCGGTGCACCACCTGAACCTCGCGCACGGCCGCGCGGTGCAGGCGCTGCGGGCCACCTCGACCGGCGACCCGGAGTACTCGGTGACGCTGAACTTCCACGTGCCGCGGGGCCGCGGTGAGCAGGCGGCGGAGGCGGTGCGACGCGTGGACGCCCTCGCGAACCGGGCCTTCACCGGCCCGATACTGCGCGGGGCCTATCCCGACGACCTGCTGGCCGACACGGCATCCGTCACCGACTGGTCGTTCGTGCACGAGGGCGACCTGGAGGCCATCCATCAGCCCCTCGACGTGCTGGGCGTGAACTACTACTCCACCGTCACCGCGCAGATCTGGGACGGGGTGTCGCCGAAGCAGAGCAACGACGGACACAAGGCTGCCGCCGGCGGCACGGCGTGGCCCGGGAGCGACGACGTGCTCGAGTTCCTGCCGCAGCCGGGCCCGTCGACCGCCATGGGCTGGAACATCGCGCCCGAGGGACTCGAGGAGCTCCTGCTGTCGCTGCGCGAGCAGTTCCCGCAGCAGCCGCTCATGGTGACCGAGAACGGCGCCGCGTTCGACGACGTCGTGGGCGACGACGGGTCCGTCCCCGACCCGGAACGGCTCGACTACCTGCGCCGTCACTTCACCGCCGCCCACCGCGCCCTCGAGCAGGGCGTCGATCTGCGCGGCTACTTCGTGTGGTCGCTGATGGACAACTTCGAATGGGGCTACGGCTACGCGAAGCGCTTCGGCATCGTCCGCGTCGACTTCGACACCCTCGAGCGCACCGTGAAGGACAGCGGGCGCTGGTACGCCGAGCTCGCGCGCACGGGGGTGCTGCCGGCCTGAGGCATCTCCTCAGCCGAAGCGCTCGCGCAGGCGGGGGATGATCTCCTCGCCGTACATGCGCAGGAACTCCTCCTGGTCGTGTCCGGGGTCGTGGAACACGAGGTGGCGGAAGCCGAGGTCGACATAGCGCGCGATGCGGTCGACGTGCTCGTCGGGGTCGGTGGAGACAATGAAGCGGGATGCCGCCCGCTCGATCGGCAGCTCGTCGGCCAGGCGCTGCATCTCGAGCGGATCGTGAACGCTCATCTTCTCTTCCGCCGACAGGGCCAGCGGCGCCCAGAAGCGGGTCTTCTCCAGTGCGGTGTCGTGGTCGGGGTGAAACGACACCTTCACCTCCATCAGGGTGTCGATGTCGTCACGCGTGCGGCCCGCCTTCGACAGGCCGTCGTCGAGCGCGGGCAGGAGCGTCTCCGCGTAGAGGGAGGGGTCTTTGCCGCTCGTGGTGATGTAGCCCTGGGCGATCCGGCCCGCCAGACGCGTCGCCGCCGGACCGGAGGCGCCGATGTAGATCGGGACCTTCTGCTCGGGGCGGTCGTAGATCGTGGCATCCTTCACCGAGTAGTACGTGCCGTCGAAGGTGACGCGGTCCTCGCTCCACAGCCTGTCGATGAGGGTGATCGCCTCTTTCAGCCGCTGGAAGCGCTCAGGACCCTCGGGCCAGTCGAGACCGAGGGTCACCTCGTTGAGCGCCTCGCCCGTGCCGACGCCGAGCGCCACCCGGCCGGGGAACATCACGCCCAAGGTCGCGAACACCTGGGCGATGACACCCGGGTGGTAGCGGAAGGTCGGGGTGAGCACGCTCGTGCCGATGATCACGCGTTCGGTGCGCGCGCCCAGCGCGCCGAGCCACGGGAGGGCGTTCGGGGCGTGTCCGCCGTCGTGTCGCCACGGCTGCAGGTGGTCGGAGAGGAAGACGGAGTCGAAGGCCATCTCCTCGGCCAGGACGCCAAAGTCAAGGAGCTCGTTGGGCCCGAACTGCTCGCTCGAGGCCTTGTATCCCAAACGCAGGGGTACGCCCATGGTCGTCCTCACTCGGCGACGGCGAGGCCGCCGTACAGATCGGTGCGCCGGTCGCGCAGGAACGGGCGGGTCGCGCGGATGGATGCCACGCGGGCAGCATCCATGTCGGCCACCGCCACCCCGTCGCCCTCGTCGACGACCGCGAGGATCTCGCCGCTCGGGCCGTAGACCGCGCTCGTGCCGAAGTAGTCCTTCACGCCCTCGACGCCGGACCGGTTGGCGCACACGACGTACATGCCGTTCGCGACGGCTTGGGCGCGCAGCTCGAGCTGGAAGACCTCTTTCATGGGGGCGCTGGCACAAGCGACCGGGATCGACAGGACCACCCCGCCGTCCAGCGCGACCAGGCGGCCGAGCTCGGGGAAGTGCCGCTCGTAGCAGATGATCGTGCCGACCGGACCGACCGTCGTGTCGACCGCCGCCGGCGGTTCCTGCCCGGGACGGAAGTAAAACTTCTCGGGGAAGCCGTTCGAGAACGGCAGGTGCGACTTGCGATATACCTGCACCAGCTCGCCGTCGACGAACGTGCACGCGGTGTTCGCGTAGACGCCCGGTACCTCGCGGCTCTCGAAGATCGACGAGACGATGCTCACCCCGTGACGGCGCGACGCGTCGCGGACCATCGCGTTCGAGGGGCCGTCGAGGGACTCGGCGTGCACGAAGAAGTCGGGGTCGGGCTCAGGCTGCACGAAGGGGGCCGCGAACAGCTCGGGCAGGACGATCAGCCCGGCCCCCTCGCCGACGGCCTCGGCGATCAGGCGATCGGTCGCCTCCAGCACGTCGTCGCGATCCCGCCCGGTGGCCAGCTGCAGGGCGGCGACCCGCGAGACGGCGCTCACGCGAGGCCCATCTCGGTCGACAGCTCGCCGATGACGTCGTCGAGCACCGAGAGGGCGAACGAGATCTCGTCCTCGTTGATGATGAGCGGCGGTGTCAGACGCAGCACGTTGTTGTTCGCGCTGAGGTACAGGCCCTGGCGCCAGGCCGAGGCGACCAGCTTCTGCATCGGGGCGGCGGCCGCCCCGACCGCACCGAACGGAACGAGCGGTTCGCGGGTGGCCGGGTCGGTGACGAACTCGACGCCGTAGAAAAGGCCGATGCCGCGGACGTCGCCCATCACCGGGTACCGGCTCTGCAGCGCGCGGAGGCCGGCATCCAACTGCGCCCCACGGGCGCGCACGTTGTCGAGGATGTTCTCCTCTTCCATGATCCGCAGGGATGCCAGCGCGCTGGCCGCCGCGAGCGGGTGGCCCGCGTAGGTCTGTCCGCCCCAGAACTTGTTCTCGTTCAGCCACGCGCGCGAACGCTCGCCCACCGTCATGGCGCCGAGCGGCACGTAGCCGGAGTTCAAACCTTTGGCGCTCGTGACGATGTCGGGCACGACGTCCCAGTTCTGCACCGCGAAGTACTCGCCCGTGCGGCCGTAGCCGGCCATGACCTCATCGCAGATGAGGAAGATGCCGTGGCGATCGCACACCTCGCGGAGCGAGGCGAGGTAGCCGTCCGGCGGGACCAGGATGCCGTTGGTGCCCGTGACGGTCTCGATGACGATCGCGGCGATGGTCGACGGATCCTCGTACTGCAGGATCTCCTCGACGTGAGGCGCGCCCAGGCACACCGGATCCTCCTCGGGAGGACGGCCGCTCGGGGTGCGGTACACGTACGGGTCGTGGAACCGGACGACGCCCGGGACGCCCGGGCCGCCCGCATGGTGGTGGCGCGGGTCGCCGGTCAACGACAGCGCTCCCGCCGTCGCGCCGTGGTACGAGCGATAGCGCGCCATCACCTTCGGGCGCCCGGTGATGTGCTGCGCCAGACGCACGGCGTTCTCGTTCGCCTCGGCGCCGCCGGTGGTGAAGAAGCTCATCTCCAGGTCGCCCGGGGCGATCTCGGCGATGCGCTCGCCGAGCTCGGCGCGCGCGCGGACGGCGAAGTTCGGGCCCATGTACGCCATGGTGCGCACCTGGTCGACGATGGCCTCGACGAGCTTCGGGTGCTGGTGGCCCAGGTTCAGGTTGACCAGCTGCGACTGGAAGTCGAGGTAGCGGTTGCCCTCCGTGTCCCAGAACCAGCTGCCCTCGCCGTGCGAGATCGCGGCCTGTGCGGGCTTTCCCTGCACGGACCAGGAGCGGATGACGTAGCGCTGCTCGGCCTCCTGGATGCGCGAGGTCGTCCAGGTGTCGCTCGCGGTGTCCAGGCTCACGGGGCCACCTCCGCTCCGAAGGTGGCGAGACGGGCGAGGGGGCGGCCGGTGTTCGCGGCGACGCACGCGATCACGATCTCGTCGGGGCGCGGGGCGTCGGGGATCACGAGGGTGATCGTCTGATGGTGCGAGCGGGTCTTGGCATCCAGCTTGTGCTTCAGCGGCACGTCGATCGCGGCACCGGTGAGCCCGACCTTCTCGGCGGCGGGCAGGAGTTCGGTGCCTCCCGCGGCCGTGCGGAACTCGTTGCCGAAGCGCAGGTTGTGGATGAGCGCCGAGCCGTGCTCGACCTCTCCGCCGAGTCCCACCAATGCGGCCTTGCCGAAGGCCTCGACCTCCGCGTCGAGCAGGTCGACGCACGCGGGGCCGAGCAGGCGTCCGATCTCGGCGCCGATCTCGTCGGCCGTGCTGACCAGGTCCTGCACATAGGCGCCGGTGCCGTACGGGTTGGCGATGACGGCGGCCACCCAGGCGACGACGTGCGTCGAGGGCAGGTCCTGCCCGTTCTCGCGGAGGGTCTCCTCGCGGTGACGGACGATCTTGCGGACGGAGAGGGTCATTGCGGCGCTCGATTCTCTGAACTCGGGGTGAGGTGATAGGCCTCGGGACGACGGTCTCCGAGGGGGCGGTTGAAGGGATCGTTCCGGCGGGCGGGGCGCGACCCGATGGGGTCGATGCGCGCGGTGACGATGGCGGGGGTGTCGGGCGCCGGGCCGGCGAGGAGCCACCCGTCGGGTCCGACGATGACGCTGTCGCCGATGAAGCGCTGGCCGCGTTCGATGCCGACGCGACTGCAGGCCGCGACGAAGACCTGGTTCGAGTGGGCGTTGGCCATCGCCATCATGTTCGCCAGCGACGGGCCCGGCTGCTGCCCCGGATTGGGGACCCAGTCGCTCGGGGCGAGGACGAGGTCGGCGCCCTGCAGGGCGAGGCTGCGCGCGCTCTCGGGGAACCACGCGTCGTAGCAGATGAGCATCCCCACGCGGCCGAAGGGGGTCTCGACGACGGGGAAGCCGTCTCCGGCGTCGAACACGTCCTTCTCGGTGTTCCACAGGTGCACCTTGCGATACACCGCCTCCACACCGGAGGGCGAGATGAGCACCGCGCTGTTGTAGACCCGGTCGCCGTCTCGTTCGCCGACCCCGCCGCAGATCCATACGTCCAGCTCCCGAGCGAGCTCGTGCCACGCGACGATCGTCGGTCCGTCAGGGATCGGCTGCGAAGCGGCGTACGACTCGGCGTAGTCGGTGAAGGCCCATCCCGCGCTCGCGCACTCGGGAAGCACGATGACGCGGGCGCCGAGGGCGGCGGCATCCCGGATCGCTGTCTCGCTCGACGCGATGTTCGCGGGGATGTCGCCGATCTGCGGATCGAACTGCGCGCAGGCGATGAGGAAGTCGGTGCTCATGGTGTCTCGCTCTCGCGAGGGCGGGCGCGTGCCCGCCCTCGCTCGGGGTCGGGTTACTTGCCGCCCTCGGTGAGGGTTACGGTGGCGGGGGTCCAATCGGCGCCCGTGACGTCGACCCCCTTGGCCTCGAGCAGCTTCAGCGCCGCGGCGTTGAGGTCGGTCCGGTAGGCGTCCGTGCCGGGATCCTTCGTGAGGACACCGCCCTCGATGCCGACCTGGACGGTGCGCTTCCAGTCCTCTTCGGACAGCGCGCCGATGCCGGCCGTCGACGGCCACATGAGCTTGTTGATCTCGTTCATCATCCAGGCCTGGTGCGTGCGGCCGAGCGCGCTGCCCTGGGCGACGACCATGTCGACGCACGCGTCGGCGTCGTCGCGGCAGAAGGCCCAGCCCTCGTTCGTCCCGGCGAGGAAGCGCGTCGCGATGTCGGCGTTGTCGCCCTCGGCGAGCCAGTCGCCGCGGGCGTAGACACCGTCTTCGAGCGTGCCGTAGCCGAGCTTCTGGAAGTCCAGCACCGAGAAGTCGGACGGCTGGTACAGCTTTCCGGTCGCGGGGTTGACGGTCTCGAGCAGCTGGGCGTACTCGTTGTAGGTCTTGGCCTGGACCGAGTCGGCCTCGTGGTTCAGCAGCATCGACATGTCGAAGGGCTGCTGGAGCACCGTGATGTCGGTCGTCGGGTCGATGCCCTCCGCCTTGAGCGCCGCGTACAGCGTGAGCTCGTTTCCGCCGCCCCAGCTGCCCATCTTGGTGCCCTTGAGGTCGGTCAGGGACGAGATGCCGCTGTCGGCCCACGACACCTGGAGGTAGGCGCCGCGCTCGAAGGTCTGCGAGATGTTGACCACATCGGCGCCCTGCTCGCGCGACGCCATGCTCTTGATGACGTGGCTCACGGCGAACTCGGCGTTGCCGCTGGCGAGCACCTGCTGGGGGACGACGTTCGTGCCGCCCTCCTGGATGGTGACGTCGAGGCACTGGTCGGCGTAGAAGCCCTTGTCCTTGGCGGCGTAGTACCCCGCGAACTGGGCCTGGGTGACCCACTGGAGGACGACGGTCACCTTGTCGACGGAGGCGCAATCGGCGTTCGCGGACGGGGCGGCGGCTTCGGCGGAGCCGCCCATGCCGGCGCAGCCGGCGAGGGAGAGCAACAGACCGGCGGCAGCGGTGACGGCGCCGGCGCTGCGGAGGGTGGGGGTCATGACGGGTCCTCTCGGGTACGGGTGGTGCGTTCGGGTGCGCGTGCGGTGGTACGGAGGGTGGGGCGTTCGGGTGAGGGGGTGGGTCAGGATGCCACGGCGCGTCGCCACGGAACGACGAGCGCCTCGACGAGGGCGACGAGGGCGTACAGCGCCAGGCCGATGGCGCTGGCGAGGGCGACGGCGGCCCAGGTGAGGTCGAAGCGCGACACGGCCGCGCTGTTCGCGATGACGACGCCCAGCGCCTGGGCTGTCCCGCCGAAGTACTCGGCGACGATGACGGCGATGACCGACATCGTCGAGCCGATCCGCAGCCCGTCGAAGAGCGACGGAAGGGCGCCCGGTAGACGTACGAACCACAGCAGCTGGCCGCGGGTTCCCGACAGCGAGTCGAGCAGCTCGCGGTGCAGCGGGTCGACGCGCAACAGGCCGCGCGTGGTGTTGACGACGACGGGGAAGGCCACCGCGACCGTCGCCACGGCGATCTTCGACATGAGCGAGGTGCTTCCGAACCACGCGTTGAAGATCGGTGCGAGCGCGACGATCGGCGCGCAGCTCGCGATGGCGACGAGCGAGAGCACCACCTTCGCGACGCCCTCGAACAGGGTGATGACGATGGCGCCGACGACGCCCAGGATGCCGCCCAGCACGACGGCCGAGACGATCGCCGTCGTCGTCGGAACCGCCGCGGCGAGCAACTGGGGAGCATCGGACACGAGGGCGGCGGCGATCGTGGTGGGGGCCGGAAGAAGGTAGGCCTGGATGCCGCCGAGGCTCACGACGACCTGCCAGAGCGCCAGGACCACAGCGCCGAGGACGGCCGCGGGGGCAAGTGTGCGGATCACGCCCGTGCCGGTGGAGAACCGGACGGGACGGGCCGGAGAGAAGGCGCTCACGGGGTCACGCTCTCGTACGGGTCGAGGACGGCGTGCAGGGCCGTACGCACGCGGCTCTCGGCGGCGTAGAACTCCGGGGCCACGCGCGTGTCGTCGGTGCGGGGGAAGGGCAGGTCGATCGCGATACGCTCGGCGATGCGCCCGGGGCGGGGCGACATCACGACGACCTCGGTCGAAAGGAAGGTCGCCTCGGGGACGCTGTGGGTGACGAAGACGATCGTCGTGCCGGTGGCCCGCCAGATCCGCAGCAGTTCGCGTTGCATGTGCTCGCGGTTCATCTCGTCGAGCGCGCCGAGCGGCTCGTCCATGAGGAGGACGCGGGGCTGCATGGCCAGGGCGCGGGCGATCGCGACGCGCTGCTGCATCCCGCCCGACAGCTGCCGGGGTCGGTGGTCGGCGAACGCCGTGAGGCGGACGAGCTCGAGCATCTCGTCGGCCCGCGCGCGGCGTTCGGCGCGCGGCACGCCCTGCACCTGCAGCGGAAGCTCGATGTTGCGCCGGACGGTGCGCCAGTCCATCAGGCCCGGCGCCTGGAACGCCATGCCGTACTGACGTGTACGTCGCGCCTCGCGGGCCGTCATCCCGGCGACGGTGACCGTTCCCGAGGTGGGCGGGATGAGATCTCCGATCACGCGAAGCAGTGTGCTCTTGCCGCAGCCCGAGGGGCCGAGCAGCGAGACGAACGCGCCGGAGGGGATCTCCAGGTCGATGTGGTCGAGCGCGAGCGTGCTTCCGGAGGAGGTGACGAACTCCTTCGAGACGCCGGACAGCTGGATGGCGGGGGCGGTCATGAGGACCTCTTCCTGAGGGTGAGCCACTCGACGAGGACGATGAATTGGACGAAGACGATGCCGGCGAGTGAGGCGACCAGGATGGCGGCGTAGAGGTTCGCCGGGGCGAGGGAGTAGTAGTAGGCGGCGGTGAGGATGGCGCGCCCGATGCCGGCGCCGGTGCCGGCCGACAGTTCGCCGACGATCGCGCCGATGACGGCCGCGGTCGCGGCGAGTCGCAGGCCGGTGAAGAAGCTGGGGAGGGCGGTCGGGATGCGCACGTGCACCAGCACGCGCCAGCGTGATGCCGAGATCGACCGCAGGAACTCCACGTGCAGGGGGTCGGCCGCGTTGAGCCCGGTCAAGGTGTTCAGCGTGACCGGGAAGAAGGAGAGGTAGGCCGCGATGGCGGTGACGGCGATCCAACTGGGAAGACCGGCGCTGCCGATCCACACGACGATGATCGGGGCGAGGGCGACGAGGGGGATGGTCTGGCTGACGATCAGCCACGGGAGCGTGGCCTTCCCGAGGAGCGGGATCTCGCGCAGGAGCATCGCGAGGAGGGCGCCGATCACGGCGCCGATGAGCATGCCGTACAGGGACTCCCGCAGCGTCACGCTGGTCTCGACGAGGTAGTACGACAGCAGTGTCCCGCCGCCCGCGACGCTGGCGGGCGAGGCGAGAGCGCCGACGATCTGGGCGATGTGGGGCATCGCCGCGTCCGTGGTCGCGATCGGGAAGGGGAAGTTCAGGCCGGGGATGACGTCGCCGAAGGCGCGGCCGAGCGCTTTGTAGCCCTCCCACACCAGGCCGGCCGAGACGATCAGGGCCGCCGCGATGGCGAGACTGCGCAGGGGGGCGAACACGCTGGCCGCTCGACGCCGAGACGGCGGCGTGGCCGCGGTACGCGATGGCGAGGCATCGCGGGGGCGGGTCACGAGGTGAGCGGTCATCTCTCTCCAGTGGTTCATCCAGCGAACCGACGGTTCGCTCTTGTGACCATCATGGAGGAGCGGCATTTCCGCGAGAGGCGGGGGAGGTTACTGCTGTGTTTCGAGTTGTCCCGCAAAGGCAACTGCCCCCGGTGCGCCGAAGGCGCCGGGGGCAGTCGAGGAGATGCGCGTCACGAAGAACGCGTCGTGCGCCCGTCCAGATCGGTCCCCGCTCGCTGCAACAGACGGGCCAAGCTCGCGGCACGCTCCGTCACGGCGGTGACCGCGCCGTCGATCCGCTCGTCGAGTCGGTAGTTCGGTCCGCTCGTCCACACGGCGTATCTCGCCGCGCCGTCGATCAGCACAGGGGCGGCAATGGCGGTCAGCCCCTCTTCGAGCTGGCTGCGGGTCACCGCGTAGCCCTGCTCGCGAACGGTGGCGATCTCGGCCAGGAAATCGTCGTAGGTGGTGAAACCCGCGGGCAGTCGGCCCGCAGCGGCATCCTTCTCGAAATCGGCGCGACCCAGCTCCGGATCGTTCCAGGCGAGCAGGACGCGTCCCGTCGATGTCCGCCAGCTCGACAGCAGGCGCGGCACCGGCCGGGGTGCGTGACCGATGAGGTGCGGGCCGCTGGCCTCCATAAGCACCGTGACCTGCGACCCCGTCAGGGTGTCGATGCCCGCCGTCTCGCCCGTGGTCGCCGCGATGTCGGCCAGCACGTCACGGACGTACCGGGTGAGAGACCCCCCGGTGACGACGCTCTCGGTCATCAGGATCAGATCGAGCGACAGGCGGGAACGCTTGGTCACCGGGTCGGAGACGATCCACCCTTCGCGTTCGAGGGTCGTCAGGATGCGATAGCAGGTGGCCTTGGCCACTCCGCACGCCCGCGCGAGCTCCGAGAGTCCGAGTCCCTCGGGATGGGCCGCGACCGTCCGCACGATCGCGACGGTCTTCTGGATCTGGCCGGCATCCGAGCCGCTGCGCACAGCGGGCTCGGTGGTCTCGGTCACGAGAAGGCCTTGCCGAGCGCGGCGATGGTCTGCATCTTGGTCGGTCCGAGCGGGTTCAGCACCGGCACCCGCACACCCGCCGCGACGTACTCCTCCAGCTTGTCGGCGGCCTGGGCCGTGGACCCTGCGGCACACACCCGTCGTACGGCTTCGTCCGGCACCAGCCGCATGGCGCGGCGGATGTCCTCGGGGCGCGCGGGCCACCCCGCGACCTCCTGGATGCGGGTGACGAGCTCGGGCTCGACGCCGCAGTGCTCGGCGATGTGGGGCTGCTGCATGAGGTACAGCGTAAGGAACGCGCGGCACTCGTCGAGGGCGGCCGCGGGGTCGTCGTCGTCGACCGCGACGGCGATGGCCTGCGTCATGTCGAGGGCGGTGACGCCGTCGGTCCGCTTGGCCAGCCCCGCGCCGATGTGCGTCGCGGCGAAGTCGAGGTAGGACACCGGCAGCAGGAAGTCGAGATAGACGCCGTCCATCGTCTGTCCGGCGAGCTCCAGCATGCGGGGCCCGACCGCTCCGGCATAGATGGGGATGTCGACGGCGACGTTCTCGGCGTACATCCGGTCGAACCGCACGCCGTCCATCTGCACGAACTCCCCCGAGAACGTCACTTCCTCGTTGCGGAAGAAGGACTGCAGGACGCCGACGTACTCGCGCATCGCGGTGACCGGCTTGCGAAGCGGCGTCCCGACGCGCGTGGCGAGCGGCTCCCACCACGCGCCGAGGCCGCAGATGATGCGCCCAGGTGCCAGCTCGTCGAGGGTCTTGAAGGTCACCGCCATCAGGGCGGCGTTGCGCGTCTTGTTGTTGACCACGCCGGATCCGATGCGGACCGTGCGCGTCCGCGCGGCGAGAAGAGCCATGAGCGAGACGGCGTCGCGGGTCAGGCGACCTTCGGCGACCCAGAGCGAGTCGAAGCCGAAATCCTCGGCCATCTCGGCGGCCGCCCAGGTCTCGTCGAGGGTGAATCGCTCGCCCAGGTGGATGCCGAGGGGAATGCGCATGATGAGGGTCCTGTCGTCGGAGGTCAGTAGGTGGGGAGGGTGCGCGCGAGGTACGAACCGCGCCCGCGGATGGCCGCCTCGGTGGGTTCGCCGTCGCGCGCGACGAGCTCGCCGCGGGCGTACACGGCGGCGGGAGCGCCGCGGACGGTCATCCCCTCGTAGACGCTGTAGTCGGCGAGGCTGTGGTGGGTCTCGGCGCTGAGGGTGCGCTCGGCCTCGGGATCCCAGACGACGATGTCGGCGTCGGCGCCCGCGACGATCGCGCCCTTGCGCGGCGCGAGTCCGAAGGTCCGCGCCGGCGCCGTGGCGGTGAGCTCCACGAAGCGTTCGAGCGAGATGCGACCGGTGCCGACGCCCGCGGAATACATCACCATCAGGCGTTCCTCCACACCGGGGACGCCGTTCGGGGTGGCCGAGAAGATGCCCTTGCCGACGTCCTTCTGGGGCATCTCGGGGTCGGTGGTCTGCAGGGCGAACGCGGCGTGATCGGTGCCAATCGTGTCGATCGTGCCGTTGGACACGGCGGCCCAGAGTTCCTCGCGATTGGCCTGTTCGCGGATGGGCGGAGAGCAGATGTACCCCGCGGCCCGTGAGCCCGCATCGGCGTAGTCCTCGTACGCGGTGACGAGGTACTGCGGGCACGTCTCGGCGCGTACATCCGCTCCCGCGTCGCGCCGGGTGCGGACGACGCGCGCCGCATCCGCGGCGGAAACGTGAACGATGAAGAGGGGGGTGTCGACGTGCTCGGCGAGGGTGATCGCCCGATGTACGGCCTCGACCTCGGCGTCGGCGGGATGCGCGTGCAGGTGCTCGTGCTCGGCCGTGCGGCCGGCATCCGTCAGCCGCTCGACGGCGTCGGCGATCATGTGGCCGTTCTCGGCGTGCACCATCGGGAGCGCGCCGCACTCCCGTGCCGCGCGGAAGCCGCGGATCAGCACGTCATCGGACACCATCGAGCCGGGGTACGCCATGAAGAACTTCCAGCTCGCGGCTCCGTGCTCCCGGGTCAACCGGGTGAGGCGCTCGAAGGTGTCGTCTTCGCCCGCGGTCGCCGGCACGATCGGGTGGAAGCCGAAGTCGATCACGCAGGATGCCTCGGCGGCCGCGCGCCGAGCGTGGAAGGCGTCATCGATCGCCATGCCGGCGGGAGCGCGGACGAAGTCGACGATCGTCGTCGTCCCCCCGCACGCCGCGGCGACGGTGCCGGAGAAGAAGTCGTCGGCGGTGCGGGTCGCGCCGCTGGCCACGCGATGCTCGAGATGGGTGTGCGTGTCGACGCCGCCGGGCAGCAGATACGTACCCGTGACGTCAATCCGCCGAGCGTCGGCGGGCGGGGTGGCGTCCGGGGCCAGGATCGCGGCGATGCGCGTCCCTTTGACGAGCACGTCGGCGCGAACGCGGCCTTCGCTGCTCACGACGGTGCCGCCGTGCAAAATGAAGGTGTCCATGTCACTCGGTTCATTCAGTGGACTGTTGGTTCACTGAACATAGAGCGTCTGCATTACGCGCGTGTTTCCCCCTGTCCCGGTCCCGCCGTGCGCAACGGCGGAAGACGCGGTCGACACGCCGCCGCGGGCAGGTACGCATCGACGGGTCGGGCAATCGACCCGCCGATGTGCACATGGACGGGACTTCAGCCCGGTCCCGGCGTGGCACCGGCCGGAGCCGAGCCACGACGGCCCGGGCCGTGACCCGGCGTCACGCCGTCTTCGCGATCCTGACCCGGATGTCCTTCATCAGCGGCTGATCGCTCTGGCGGCTGTAGTCATCGGGGCCGAGCAGCACGTTCAGCTCCGGGAAGTAGCCGGCGGCGCTGCCGCGCGGGGTGTCGTACTCCAGGGCGCGGAACGCGGTCACACGGCGCACCGACCCGTCTCGCGAGGTCGCCACGATGTCGACGAGGTCGCCCTCGGCGAGACCGCGTTCCTTCATGTCGCGCCGGTTCATGAACACCAGCTCGCGGATGTTGCGGACGCCGCGGTAGCGGTCGTCGGCCGAGTAGATGGTCGTGTTCCACTGGTCGTGCGAGCGCATGGTCTGTAGCACCAGCACGTCGGCTTCCTCGGGGATGACGTTCGGCAGGTCGGCATCCGAGAACTCCGCCTTGCCGGAGGGCGTCTGGAACTCGCGCTCGCGCGCGGGCTGAGGGATGCGGAATCCGTACTGCTGGCGCACCAGCTCGTTGAAGCCCTCGAAGCCGGGCAGCGCCTTCGCCATCGTGTCGCGGATGCGGTCGTAGTCGCCCACGTACCACTCCCACGGGGTCGCCGAGCCGGGCATGGTCGCCCGCGCGATGCGCGCGATGATCTCGGGTTCGCTGAGCAGGTGCGGCGACGCGGGCTTGCGGGAGCCGAGCGAGAGCATGACGGAGCTCATGGCATCCTCGGTCGAGATCGACTGCGGGCCCGCCTCCTGCATGTCGCGCTCGGTGCGGCCGAGGCACGGGAGGATGAGCGCCTCCTTGCCGTGGGTGAGGTGACTGCGGTTGAGCTTGGTGCTCACGTGCACGGTCAGCTCGCAGCGGCCCATGCCCTCGGCGGTCAGCTTGGTGTCGGGAGCGGCCCGCACGAAGTTGCCGCCCATGCCGAGGAACACCTTGAGGTCACCACGGTGCAGGGCCGCGACCGTGTGCACGGTGTCGAGGCCGGGCTCGCGCGGCGAGGTGATGCCGCACACCTCGTCGAGCTTCGCCAGCCATTCCTCGGTGGGCTTGTGGTTGATGCCGCAGGTGCGGTTGCCCTGCACGTTGCTGTGGCCGCGCACGGGGGAGGGACCGGTGCCCTTGCGGCCGACGTTGCCGCGGAGCAGCAGCAGATTGACGATCTCGCGCACCGTGTCGACGCCGTGCTGGTGCTGGCTGACTCCGAGGCACCAGCTGATCACGCACGCCTTCGAGGCGAGATAGATGTCGGCGGCCGCGCGGATCTCGGCCTCGGTGAGTCCCGCCTGCTCGACGAGCTCCGACCACGGCGTCGCCTCGACGAGGGCGCGGTAGGCGTCGAGGCCGCTCGTGTACTGGTCGAGGAAGGCCTGGTCGAGCGCCGTGGGGTCGGTCTTCGACGCCTCGAACACCACTTTCGCCATACCGCGGACGAGGGCCAGGTCGCCGCCCGGGCGCACCTGCAGGTTCATCGTGCTCGTGGGGGTGCTGTTGAACGTCGCCATGTCGACGATCTCGTGCGGCACGATCGTGCGGGTGCCCGCGACCTCGCGCAGCGGGTTGACGTGCACGACCTGGGCGCCGCGATCGATGGCCTCGGCGAGGCTCGTGAGCATGCGGGGGGCGTTCGAGGCGGCGTTGACGCCGAGCACGAAGAGGGCGTCGCACGCCTCCCAGTCCTCGAGGTCGGCCGTGCCCTTGCCGGTGGCGAGGGATGCCGTGAGCCCGCGGCCCGAGCCCTCGTGGCACATGTTCGAGCAGTCGGGGAGGTTGTTCGTCCCGAGCTCGCGCGCGAACAGCTGGTAGAGGAACGACGCCTCGTTGCTCAGGCGGCCGGAGGTGTAGAACGCCGCCTGATCGGGGGAGTCCAGGGCCGTGAGGTGCTGCGCGATCAGGCGGAACGCGTCGTTCCACGAGATCGGCACGTAGTGGTCGGTCGCGGCGTCGTACGCCATCGGCCCCACCAGCCGCCCGGCGTCCTCGAGTTCGAAGTCGCTCCACTGCGACAGCTCGCTCACGGAGTGCTCGGCGAAGAACTCCTTGCCCACGCGCTTGTGGGTCATCTCCCACGTGACGTGCTTGATGCCGTTCTCGCAGATGTCGAGGGTGACGCCCTTGTCGTCGGGCCACGCGCATCCCGGGCAGTCGAAGCCGCTCTTCGGGTGGTTCATCGTGAACATCGCCTTGGTGCCCGCCAGGGGCTGACGCTGTTCGTAGAGCACCTTGCCCACGGTGAGGGCGGCGCCCCATCCGGCGGCGGGATGCTCGTAGGGGCCGGTGCTCGACCACTCGCCGTCGACCTGCGGCCCGAGGCCTCCCTGGCGCGGTTCCTCGGTCATCAGCCCGAACGACTCACCCATGTTCACCCTCCGTGGTTTCCGGCGCCGAGCCGGTGGCATCCACACACCGCGCGCACGAACGTCAGCGTACGCCCGCGACCTCTTCCGCCACGGGGGTTGTGGATGGGACGACGATGCGATCCGCGCGGGTGTACAGGTTCATGCTCGACCCGCGGACGAAGGCGGCGAGCGTGAGGCCCGCGCGCTCGGCGAGTTCGACGGCGAGCGACGACGGCGCCGACACGGCCGAGAGCATCGGGATGCCGGCCATCACGGCCTTCTGCACGAGTTCGAAGCTCACGCGGCCCGACACCTGCAGCACCGTCTCACGCAGGGGAAGGCGGTCGTTCAGCAGAGCCCACCCGACGACCTTGTCGACGGCGTTGTGTCGACCCACGTCTTCGCGGGCGACGAGGAGCTCGCCCGTCGTGCCGTCGAAGAGTGCGGCCCCGTGGAGGCCGCCGGTCTTGTCGAACGTCTTCTGCTGCTCGCGCAGCCGGTCGGGGAAGGCCGCGACATCGTGTGCCGGCACCGACAGCGCGTCACGGGAGACGTCGTAGGTCGAGACCTTCTCGACCGCCTCGATCGACGCGGTGCCGCACACCCCGCACGAGCTCGTCGTGTAGAAGGAGCGGGCGATGTCGGGGGAGGGCAGGGCCACGCCCGGCGCGAGCGTGAGGTCGAGCACGTTGTAGGTGTTGCCGTCGGCGCCTCCCGTGCCCGGACCGCCGCAGTGGATCGCGCGGGCGAACTGGTCGCCGCGGCTGATCACGCCCTCCGACACGAGGAAGCCGGCGGCGAGCTCGACGTCGTGGCCGGGCGTGCGCATCGTCACGGCGAGCGGCGATCCGGCGACGCGGATCTCGAGCGGCTCCTCGACCGCGATGGCATCCGGTCGCTGTCGGTTCGCCCCCTCGAGGGTGATGCGCGTCACCCGGCGCGAGGTGGTGAGACGGCCCATGTCAGGACCGCACCGACGGGAGCTGGGGGGACATGGGTCGAGCGTACGCCCGGCCGACGCGGGATCGGCCCGGGAACCCCACGTTCCCGGGCCGGTGGTACGGCGTCCTCGATCAGGCCGTGACGGTGCGACGACCCCGCACGCGCACCACGGCGCCGGCGACGAGGGCTCCCGCGATCGGGGCGACGATGAAGACCCACAGCTGGCTCAGCGGCAGGGTTCCGCCGTAGACGGCGGTGGCGATCGACCGTGCGGGGTTCACGCTCGTGTTGCTGATCGGGATGCTGATGAGGTGGATGAGCGTCAGCGTGAGGCCGATGCCGATCGGGGCGAACGCCTGGTACTCGGCCTTGGCGGTGACCGAGAGGATCACCGCGAGGAAGATGCCGGTGAGCACGGCCTCGGCGACGAACACCGCCGCGAGGCCGTAGCCGCCCGGGCTGCCCTCGCCGAAGCCGTTCGAGGCGAAGCCCGCCTCCTGCGCAGCGGCGAATCCGTCGGGGCGCCCCGCGAGCACGAGCGCGATGACGCTGGAGGCCAGGATGCCGCCGATCAGCTGCGCGAGGATGTACCCCGGCACGTGGCGGGCGTCCGTACGGCCGGCCGCCAGCAGACCGAGGGTCACGGCGGGGTTGAAGTGGCCACCGCTGATGTGGCCGACCGCCGCGATGCCCGCGACCAGGGTCAGGCCGAAGGCCAGGGCCACGCCGAGGAAGCCCACGCCGGCCTGGTTGTCGTCGGCGCTGGGGAAGTTCGCCGCGAACAGCGCCGTGCCCACCCCGCCCAGCACCAGCAGGAAGGTGCCGAACAGCTCCGCGGCGTACCGCGCGGGCGACGACCAGCTGCCCGCCTTCTGCCGCTGCTGCTCCGAGGTGGAATCCGCGATGTCGACCGGCTCGTTGCGCTTCTTGTCCTTCTTGCCCATGATGCTCCGTTCTGTCCGTTCCCACGGGTGTGTCGGGGGGATGACGTTGCGAGCAGGGCGAGTGTCACACCCGAATTCCTCGGATGCCGCCGCAACCCCCGAATGATGGCGACACGAAACGAACGGGAGGTGGCGCTTGACCCTCCCGCCACGACAGCGATATACGCCGTAAGCGCATTCGCTGACATACACATCGCGAAAGGAATTTCAATCCCGGCGTGACGATTCCGAAAGCCGGTACGTCTTAGTGATGTAGGCCGAAGCGCCCACCCCGAATCATCGGGTCACGACATCGAAAGGCACGGACATGGCTGAGAACGCCCCCACCACCCCCGCTGCGCAGAACGTCCCCCAGTCGGCGTCGCGCGTGAACCGTCCCCTCGCCGCGCGCGGTCAGGAGACCCACACCGAGGGCAAGACCACGATCGCCGAGGGCGTCGTCGCCAAGGTCGCCGGCATCGCCGCCCGTGAGGTCAACGGCGTGTTCGCGCTCGGCGGCGGCGGAGCCCGCGCGCTCGGCGCCATCCGCGACGCCATCAACGCCACCGACCTGACGCAGGGCGTCAAGGTCGAGGTGGGCGAGACCCAGGCCGCCGCCGACGTCACCATCGTCGTCGAGTACGGCGCCCCGATCCAGGAGGTCGCCGACCAGGTCCGCGGTCGCGTCGCGGGTGCGATCAGCCGTCTCGTCGGTCTCGAGGTCGTCGAGGTCAACGTCGATGTGAACGACGTCCACATCCCGGGCGACGACAACAACGACGCCGAGTCCGAGAAGCGCGTCCAGTGAGCGCCACGACGAAGGGCGCTCTCGCCGGCCTCGTGCTGGCCCTCAGCGCTCTGATCTTCGGCTTCTGGGGATTCATCCTCGTCGCCCTCTTCATGGCGATCGGTGTGGTCGTCGCCCGCATCACCGCGGGTGAGATCGACTTCCGCAACGTCGTCAACGCCTTCAAGGGTCGGAGCACATCGTGACCACCGTCACCGCTTCCCCCGGGGTCGGCAGCCGCAGCGCGGTTGCCGGCCCCGGCCTCCCGGCCGGCCGGGTGAACATCGCCGACCGCGTGCTGCAGAAGACGGCCGAGCGCGCCGCCGCCGACATCATCGGGGTGGATGCCAAGGGCGTCCACGTCGAGATCGTCTCGGCCCGCGACACCGCCGCCGTGCGCGTGACGTCGCCGTTCCCGGTGCCGCGTCTCGACGACACCGCGGCCGTCCAGGCCGCCACCCCCGTGCTCGACGCGGCCGCTGCCGCCCAGAGCGAACTGCGCACGCGCCTGTCGCGGCTGTTCGGCCGCGAGATCTCGCGCGTCGACCTGACCATCTCGGGCGCCACCGCCCCCCAGCGAAAGCGAGTGCTGTGATGACTGACGCCGTGCTCCGCACCGTCGTGCGTCGCGAGACGCACTCCCCGCGCACCGTGGCCATGCTCGTCGTGGTCGTGCTGCTCCTGCTCGTCCTGGCGTACGCCGCGGTCGAGATCATCCTCGCCCTCACCGGTGCCCAGCCGCTGCTGGTCTCGCCCGGCGAGGCTCTCAGCGCCGTCGTCGCAGCCCCGACCGCTCTCATGCCGGTCGCCTTCATCGTCGGCGGCGTCGTGCTCGCGATCCTCGGACTCATCGTCCTCGTGATCGCCCTCAAGCCCGGGCGCCTGTCGCGTCACGAGATGGAGTGGGGCCAGCGTGCCGTCGTCGTCGACAACGGCGTCGTGGCATCCGCCCTGGCTCAGCACCTCAGCAACGAGTCCGGGATCGCCCGTGACGACATCGTCGTGGGCGTCGCCCACCGCGCCGTCGACGTGACGGTGCGCCCCCCGGTCGGCATCCCGGTCGACGAGGCGCAGCTGCGCCGGATCGTCGACGCCGAGGTCGCCGCCTACAAGCTCACCCCCGCCGTGCGCACTCACCTGCGCATCGAGCGTCCCGACACCAAGGAGTCCTGATGAACGCCACGCGTCGCGGTCTGAACCGCTTCATCCTCTTCCTGGTCGCCCTCGTGCTGCTCGGCCTGGGCGCTCTGGCGCTCGTCGTCGGACTGCTGCCCGGTGGCGCCGACACCTGGACCTCCGTCATGGGCGGATTCCAGGGCTGGCTCGAGTCGCTGGGCCGTGACTCGGCGGGCTGGGGTGCCGTCGCCGCCTTCGTGGTGCTCGCGATCATCCTCATCGTCGTCGCGTCGGCCGCCGTGCGCGGGCGCCGCCACGCTGCGCTGCAGTCCACCGGCAGCGCGAACGACGCCGGTCGCATCACCGTCACCGACGGTTTCGCCTCGGAGGCGCTGAAGAACGCGCTCGCCGAGCGTGACGAGATCCTCTTCTCGCGCATCACCGCCGGCGAGATCAAGAACGAGTCGGTCCTGCATGTCGCGGTCACCCCGCGACAGAACACCTCGCCGCGCCAGGTGGCGGAGCACGTCGACACGCTCGTCACCAACCTCGCCACCCTCACGGGCCAGAACCTGCGCGCGTACATCTCCATCCACTCGGGTCTGCGTGCGAAGCTCGCTCGCGACAACACCCGCGTGCACTGACCCCCCACGAGGAGACGTCATGACCACCATCGATGCCACCATCGACCCGCCCGACCTGGATGCCGCGGCGAGCCTCGCCGCCACGGCTGCCGGCTCCGTGCCGGGCGTCCACGCCCTGGGCAGCCTGCTCGGCCGCGCGTCGGATGCCGTCCGTGAGCGCGTGGGCCTGGCCAGCACCGCTCCCGGCGTGAAGATCGACACCGACCGCGCCGATTCGGTCACGGCGACGATCTCGCTGGTCGTCGACTATCCGCACAAGCTCCACGAGGTGTCGGACGCGGTGCGTACCGCCGTCCGCACGGCCCTCGAGCCGCTCGGACGCGGGCGCATCGACGTCGACGTGGTCGTGACCGGCGTCTTCGGCCCGTTCGACCGCGACGTCGTCGCCGAGGCGGAGGAGAAGGCGGACGCCGCGACGGCCGTCGTGCGCGAGAAGGCTGAGGCGGCGGGCGACCGCGCCCGCGAGATCGCCGGTGAGGCGAAGGAGAGGGCGGATGCCGCGTCGGCGGCGGTGCGCGAGCAGACGGCCGACGCTGCTGCCGTCGTGCGCGAGAAGGCCGATGACGCCGCGAAGGCGCTCGGCGACGCGAAGGACGCCGCCTCCGACCTCGCCGCCGGAGCGGCCGCTGCGGCCGGGGAGTTCGCCCGTCAGAACGCCGAGGCCACGCGCCGTGAGCAGGCGGAGGCCGACATCGACGCCGCCGACCGCGTGACCGAGGGTCTCGAGCCGACCGACGAGGGCTCGGCCCTGGACAGCACCGACCCCGTCGCCGAGAGCGAGCGCGCCGACGTGCGCGGTGTCGAGGAGCGCGCCGACGTGCGCGACGTCGTCGCCGAAGCGCTCGAAGACGCCGCGGTCGACATCGCGATCGCGGCCGACGAGGTGCGCGCCGACGACGAGACGCCGGCCGTCGACGGCGTGCAGTCGGTCGTGGAGGACGAGCGACCGCGGAGCTGAGATCACAGACGTGAGAGGGCGCCCCGGCTTCGGCGGGGGCGCCCTCTCATCGTGAGGCGAGGCCTACTGCGCCGTCGCGTTGTCGTACGCGCGCTGCGCGGCCTGCTGCGCGTCGGCCAGGGCCTGCTCGGTCGTCTTGTCGCCCAGCAGAGCCGCGGTGATGGCGTTGTTCAGCTCGTTCTGGATGTCCTGGCCGGCGGGAGACGAACCGAACGACCGGCCGGAGCCGACGACGTCGTAGTAGGTGGAGATGACCTGATCGAACCCGCTGTCGCCGGTGGGCGTGACGTACTGCGACCGGATCTTCTCGTCGGCCTCGGGCGACCCGGTGAACAGGCCCGTGTTGAGTCCGCCCTTGCCCTCGATGGTCGCGGCGCGCGCGGCGCCGGCCGCCATCCACGCCTCGGTCGAGGTCAGATCGGTCATCCACGCGCACGCCGCGGCGGGATTCTTCGCCCCCGCGGGGATCACGAACGCGGTGCCGGAGGCGAGGGAGAACGGCTGGCCCTCGGCATCCCGGAAGGGGACCGCCTGCAGGGAGATCTGATCGCGGTAGGCGCTCAGCACGTTCGGGTACCACTGGTTGGCGACCTGCGCGCCGACCTGGTTCGACACGAACTGGTTCGCGTCGCCGAAGGTGTCGAACGAGTCGGTGAAGCTCTTCACCGCGGCGTACCCGCCTTGCGCGTCGGTGATCCTCTTCAGTGCGTCGATGCCCGCGGCGTTCGAGGGGTCGTCGAGGGTGGGCTTGCCGGTGTCGTCGGTGAGCTGCCCGCCCATGCCCAGCACCCACAGGCCGCCCTGTCCGGTGGCGACGGGATCGAATCCGAGGCGGGTCGGGGTGCTGCCCGAGCCCTGATAGATCTTGCCGATCGCGGCGAGGAGGCCGTCCATGTCGGAGGTGTCGAAGGCGTCGGGGCTCACGCCCGCCTCGTTCAGCACGTTCATGTTCAGCAGGATCGCGGGCGGCTGATAGAACTGCGACACCGCGTAGACGGCGTCCTCGTACGTGACGTCGTCCACGACGTTCTGGTACCACCGGTCGGTGGGGGTCACGCCCTTCGCCTCGAAGCACGCATCGAGCGGCATCAGCAGTCCTTGAGCGGCGTAGGTCGTCACGTACCGGCGGTCCATCTGCACGACGTCGGGCACGTTGCCGCCGGCGATGCGGGTCGTGAACTTCTGCGCGTCGAAGGCCGTGGCATCCAGGGTCACCTGCACGTCGGGGAGCTGCTCCGCGGCGTAGTCGAGGCGCGACTGGCCCACGTCGTCGGCGTTCTCGAAGCCCCACGCCGCGAGGGCGCCGCTCGGCGTGGCGGAGAAGTCGACGTCGGCCGCCTGCTCCTCGGCGCCGCCACCGCTGCAGGAAGTCAGGAGGAGGGCGGATGCCGCGACCGCGGCGACACCGGCGAGGGAGCGTTTGCGCATGATGGGTCCTTTCGGGACGGGGGGATCTCAGCCCTTACGGCCTTGGGTGGCGACGCCCTCGACGAAGTACCGCTGGCCGAAGGCGAAGATGATGAGCATCGGGAGGGTCACCAGGAGGGAGGCGACCATCACGTACTGGTAATCGCCCTGACCGCCCGCACTCGGGCTGTACTTCGTCATCGCGTAGGCGATGCCGAGCGGGGCGGTGAAGTCCTCGACGCTGCCGGCGTTGAGGTAGATGAGCGCCGCCTGCAGGTTGTTCCAACTGGCCTGGAACTCGAAGAGGAACACGATGATGAACGACGGGATCGACAGCGGCATCGCTATGCGCCAGAACAGTCCCCAGGCGCTGCAGCCGTCGAGCCGCGCCGCCTCGAACAGCTCGCGGGGGACGCCGAGGAAGAACTGCCGCTGCAGGAAGATGTAGAAGGCGCTGCCGAACAGGTTCATGCCCCACAGCGGCACCCACGTGCCGAGCAGGCCCGTCTCCTTCCAGATCAGGTAGATCGGGATCATCGTCACCGCGCCCGGCAGCATCATCGTGGCCAGCACAAGGCCGAACAGCAGTCCGCGGCCGGGGAAGCGGAAGTAGGCGAAGCCGAAGGCGACGATCGAGCTCATCACCGCCACGGTGGTGGCGGCGAGCAGGGCGATCGCGACGCTGTTGAACATCCAATTCAGCAGCGGCAGCTGGTTCCACACCTCGGCGTAGTTGCCCGGCAGGAACGTCTTCGGGATGAGGGCGTTGTCGAACACCTCACCGCGCGGCTTGAGGCTCGCCGCGAGCAACCATGCGAAGGGATAGAGGAACAGCAGCGCGAACAGCACCAGCACCGCCGCGAGCGCGACGCGGCCGGCGAGGGTCTTCGGCTGGCTGAGCGCCCGGCGCCAGCGTCTGCGGGGCGGGACGACGAGTTCGGGACGCGCCTGCGCGACCCCGGGCGTCTGCAGGGTCGTGGCCATCAGCGGTCCCCCTCGTAGTAGACGAAGCGGTTGCCCAGGCGCACCTGCACGAGCGTGATGAGCAGGATGATCACGAACAGCAGCCACGCCATGGCGGCGGCGAACCCGAAGTTGAACTGCCGGAACGCCTGCTGGAAGAGGTAGATCGCATAGAACAGGGATGCTTCGGGCGAGGCGTTGCTCTGATCGCGCCAGAACAGCAGGTACGCCTGGTCGAACACCTGGAACGCAGCGATCGTCAGCACGATGACGTTGAAGAACATCGCGCCCGAGATCATCGGCAGGGTGATCGAGAAGAACCGGCGGATCGGCCCCGCGCCGTCGATCTGCGCGACCTCGTGGAGATCGACGGGCACGTTCTTGATCGCCGCGAGGAAGATCACCATGGTGCCGCTGACGGTCCACAGCGCCATGATGACGATGCTCGGCTTGACCCACGCGGGGTCGACGAGCCACTGCGGACCCTGGATGCCGATGGCCCCGAGTGCCTGGTTGATCGCGCCGGAGTTGCCGTTGAGCAGCAGGAAGAACACCGCTGCCGTCGCCACCGCCGGCGTCATCTTGGGCAGGTAGTAGAGCGTGCGGAAGATGCCGGCGCCGCGACCGACGCGGCTCAGCAGCAGCGCCAGGAAGAGAGCGAAGGCGATCTCGAGCGGCACCGCCATGACGGCGTAGAACAGGGTGTTGCCGAGTGACACGGCCACCCGCGGGTCTTCGAAGAGCTGGGCGTAGTTGGCGGCCCCGACCGGCCGGGCGGCGCCGGTGGCGAGGTTGTAGCTCGAGAACGAGATGACGAGGCTGTAGATCATCGCCCCCGCCGTGAAGACGAGGAAGCCGATGATCCACGGTGAGATGAACAGGTAGCCCGCGATCGCTTCGCGGCGGTTGTATTTGACCCTCTGTCGAGGAGGTCGGCGGTGCTTTCCGGCGGTGTCGCTCTCGGTGGCAGGGGTGGAGGAGACGGTCACCGGCAGGACCGGTCGGCGGCGGAGGACCCGGGGATGATGTCGCGCATTGTCTTCTCCTTTCGCGCGCCGTCTCGGCATCGAGAAGCGCTTCGCCAGGGTCGGGAAGTGCTCCGAGAAGGTCCAGGGCGTTGCCAAGACGTCGGCGACGTGCGATAAGCGCTCGGCCGGGCCGACGGCGCGTCATCCCTCCGCGAGATCGCACGATCGGCACGCCGTCGCACGCCGACCGACGCCACCGGCGGGCGTGATCCCGCGCGGATCGTGCGACTCGCGGGGGCGTCGCGCGGGGCGGACCGCGGCGCCGTCAGAGCGCGCGGAGGTAGCGCCGGGTCATCCACGCCTGCACGAGCCGACCGACCGGCGCGCCGACCCGCGTGAACCAGCGCCCCGGGCGCGAGAACGCGGCGATGTCGAACACCACCTCGCCCGACGGTCGCAGCGTGAGCGTGAACCGTTCCTCCCCGCGCTCGGGGTGCCCCGGCAGCGTGCCGTAGGCGAATCCCGCGACGGTGTCGGAGCGTTCGGCCCACACCACGAGGCACGGGATACGGAAGCTCAGGATGCCGACCCCCAGGCGCATCGTCACGCGGGTGCCCTCGCGCATCGGCGTCTCGCTCAGCACGACGCGCGCTCCCGCCCGGCGCTGCGCCTCACCCGCGAGGAGGGCATCGGCGGCGCGCGCGAAGACGTCCGACCCGCGGCCGATCACCCGGTGGGCGCGTACGTGGTGGGAGCCCGCGGGCATCTCGCCGGCGGTCGCGCCGACCTCCGTGTAGGTCAGGCCGTCCATGCGCACACGGTAGCGGGGTGCGGCGGCCGGACGACCCGGGTTGCGGTCGGCGCCGGCCTCCCGCGCCGGCGCCGGGCGGCGAAGCCTACGCTGAGCACATGCCCCTCCTCCTCCCCGGATCCGCCGCGTGATCGACGTCGCCGAGCACCTCGCGACGATCCTCGAGGCGGTGCGGCCCCTCGACCCCGAGCCGCGCGACGTCGCCGCCGCGCGCGGCCGGGTGCTCCGGCATCCGGTCACGGCCGCCGTCGACGTGCCGGGCTTCGACTCCTCCGCGATGGACGGCTTCGCCGTGCGCGACCTCGACGCCCCGGGGACCCTGCGCGTGGTCGCCGACCTCCCCGCCGGCACCGACCTCGACCCGCGGATGGATGCCGGCGACGCCGCTCGCATCATGACCGGGGCGCCCGTGCCCACCGACGCCACCGCCGTCGTCCCGTTCGAAGACACCGCGCGCGGTCTCGACGGGGGCCTCGAGCCCGTCGACGTCGTCGTCGCCCCGCGGGCGCCGGGCGCGCACATCCGCCGCCGCGGCTCGGACGTGCGGGCGGGCGAACTCGTCGTCGAGGCCGGCGTGCGCCTGACCGCAGCGCGGATCGGCGCGATCGCGGCATCCGGTGTCGGCGTCGTCGAGGTCTCGCGCGCCGCCCGCGTGGCCGTGGTGTCGACCGGGTCGGAGCTCGTCGCGCCCGGCGCCGAGCTGCGTCGTGGGCGGATCCCGGAGTCGAACAGCGTGCTGCTCGCCGGCCTTGCCGAAGAGGCCGGGGCCGAGGTCGTGCTGCGCACGAGCGTCGACGACTCCGGCGACGGCCCGCGCCGCGCGATCGCCGCCGCCGAGGCCGCCGGCGCCGACGTCGTCGTCTTCTCGGGCGGCGTGAGCGCGGGCGCGTACGAGGTCGTGAAGAACACCCTCGGCGACCTCATGCGGTTCGACCGCGTGCGCATGCAGCCGGGCAAGCCCCAGGGCTTCGGGCGCGCCCCGGGCGGTCTGCTGCTCTTCGGGCTCCCGGGTAATCCCGTGAGCGCGGCGGTGTCGTTCGAGCTGTTCGTGCGCCCGGCGCTGCGCGCACTCGAGGGCGACGTCGAGCCGAGCCGTGCGCGTGTGCGGATCGCGCTGGCCGCCGGGTGGCGGGCGAGGGCCGACAAGACGCAATACGTCCCCGTGACGATCGACCGCAGCGATCCCGCGCGGTGGTGGGCGACGCCCACGGCCCGCGGCACCCGGGGATTCGGCACCGCCGAGGGGCTCGCGGTGATCCCGCCGACCGTGGCCGATCTCGTCGCGGGCGACACGGTCTCGGTGGCCCTGTGGTGAGCGTCGACGCGATCCTGCTCGCCGGTGGTCGCGGCTCACGGGTCGGAGGTGCGGTGAAGCCGCTCTTCGAGGTCGGGGGCTCGACGCTGCTCGCCGCCGCGGTCGCCGCGGTGCGAGCCGGCGGCGCGCGGCGCATCGTCGTCGTCGCACCGGTGCTCGACGCCTCCCTCGACGTGGAGTGGGTGCGCGAGGACCCGCCCTTCGGTGGTCCGGTCGCCGCCGCCGTCGCGGCGCTGGACACGGTGGATGCCGACGAGGTCTACGTCATCGCCTGCGACCTCGCCGCACCGGCTGCGCCCGTCGAGCGGCTCGCCGCCCCGCTGCCGCCCGGAGCCGACGGGGCGTGTCTCGACGACGGCCGACGCCAGTGGCTCCTCGGCCGCTATCGCACCGCGGCGCTGCGGGCAGCGGCATCCGCTCTTACCGATGCGGGGCGCGATGCCTCGATGCGCGCGTTGCTCGGGGGGCTGGTGATCGCATCGATCCCGGCCCCCGCGAGCGAGACGCACGACATCGACACGTGGGACGATCTCCGCAGAGCCCGAGGAGGAGCCATGACCGAGAACCGCACCCTGCCGCCCGAGGCGCTGAACGACTGGAGCGCCGCGCTCGCCGAACGCTTCGGCCTGGCCGACGGCGACATCCCCATCTCGCTCATCCTCGACCTCGCTCGCGACGTCGCGAACGGCGTCGCCCGCCCCGCCGCTCCGCTCAGCGCCTTCGTGGCCGGACTCGTCGCGGGCCGCGCCGGCGGGACGCCCGCCGACACCGCGGCCGCCGTCGCCGCCGTCGTCGAAATGGCGCGCGAGTGGGAGAGTCGCTGATCCGCGATGCCGGAGTGGCTCGCCGTCGTCCTCGGTGTGCTCGCCGGTCTCGTCATCCTGTGGCTGGCCCTCGTGGCGGTGCTGTGGGTGCAGCAGAAGCGCTCGGGCGGGGCGGTCGATTGGCGTGCCGTGCTGCGTCTGGCGCCCGACGTGGTGCGACTGATCCGCCGGGTGGCGGCTGACCCGACGGTGCCGCGGGCGACGCGGTGGTGGCTGGGCGGACTGCTGGTGTATCTGCTGCTCCCGATCGACCTCATCCCCGACTTCCTGCCGGTGATCGGCTATGCCGACGACGCGATCGTGGTCGTGATCGCTCTGCGCTTCGCGATCCGGCACGCGGGGATGCCGGCGATCGAGCGGCACTGGCCGGGGACGCCGGAGGGGCTGCGAAGCGTGCTGACGCTGGTCGGCGCCGCGCGGTGAGGGTCAGGCCGCCGTCAGGACGTCGACGGCGAAGTCGTGCGCGATCGCGGCGAGACGCGAGCCGTTCGTCCACAGGCGCGAACACCCCGCGTGCTGGGCGATGGCGAGGTGCAGAGCGTCCGCCGTCCGCAGACCCGGGTTCCTCGCCCGCAGGCGCGCCGCGCTCAGATAGGCGTCGGGCCCGGCCGACAACATCTCGAAGCGCTCGAAGATGCTCCACATCCGCAGCTGCGGCTCGGCGTACCCGTCGCGCATCGGACCGACCATGGCTTCGAGCATGACGAGCGGACTCGCGGCCAGGGCGGAGTCCGTCTCGGCCAGCGCCTGGCGGGCCCGGTCGCCGAGCTCGTCGTCGCGCTCGACCGCGTAGATCACCAGGCAACTGTCGACGTAGATCACGCTCCGGCGACCCGGTTCTCGGCGATGATCTCCTCGATCTGCTCGACGGGTCGCGCCAGCTCCGGCGTCAACGGATTCTCTCGCAGCCACGTCGCGACGGCGGTCCCAGGTGGTTCCGCCGCGTCGAACGGAACGATCCGTGCCACCGGAACGCCGCGTCTCGCGATGGTGACTTCTGCTCCCGATTCGACGTCGGCGATCAGCCGCGACAGATTGTTGCGCGCCTCCAGGACGTTGTACATCATGGCCGCATCCTAGCCATGTACCTGGCTAGACCGACTCTACCGCCCCACGTATTCGCCCCTCGGGCGAAGCCGCATCGCGGGCTCGGCGTATTCCGCGGCGATGTGCGCGATCCACCCCGCGAGTCGGCCGACGACGAAGATCGTGCTCGCGGCGTCCTCGGGCAGACGGGCGGCGGATGCCAACGCGGCCAGCGCCAGATCCACGTTGGGCCGCAGGCGCGCCCGCGCGGCGACGACCTCCGAGAGCCGGTGCACGGCATCCATCGTCGCGGCCCCGTCGGGGAGAGCGGCGATGAACGGGAAGAGGGCGTCGGCGCGGTCGTCGACGTCGCGATAGAGCGGGTGGCCGAAGCCCGGGATGCCGTTGCCGTCCTGCAGCGCCTCGGCCAAGGCCCGCTCGGGGTCGAGGCCCCGGCGCACACGCGTGAGCAGCCGTGCCGTGCGCGTGGCGGCGGAGATGTGCAGGGGGGAATCCGCCGCCCCGAGGGCGGCGCTGACGGCGGCGTATCCGTCGGCGCGCGCCGACGCGGCCACACGGGCGGCGAATGTCGAGACTGCGAGGTCGTGATCGATGAGCAGCACGAGAGCCGCGTTGACGGCGGGGCCGACGGATGCCGGGGCGTTCCACGCCCGGGCCAGCGACAGCGCGATGTCATGGTCGGGGTCACCGCCGAGGGCGACCGGGAGACCGGTGAGCAGCGTCCACCCGATGCGGTGCAGCGTGGCCGGGGAGGCGTCGTGCCGCAGGGGATCGTCGGCGGCGAAGCCGGTGAGGGCGGCGCGCAGGCGGTCCATGGCACCGGCGTGCGGCGGCAGCGCCGCCACCATCTCGCGCGCGCTCCCGATGGCGGGGTCGGGGGCATCGACGCGCTCGGCATCCCAGAGCCACGCGACGACCTCGGCGAACGGGCGGTCGACGAGATCGCGGGCGCGGCGACCGCGGTAGAGCAGCTCGTCGTCCTCGATGTCGGCGATGTCGGTGTGCACGACCCCCAGCGGCATGCCGGTGGTGGGGTGCGAGGGCGCCTGTGCGGCGGCGCGTCGCCTCCCGGTCGCGAAGGCCTCGACCTCGAGGGCGTCGAAGGTCGATCCGCGCGCGTCGCGCTCGCGGCCGAGCAGCCCGCGGGAGACGTAGGCGTACACCGTCTCGGGCTTGACGCCGAGTCGGGCGGCGGCTTGGGCGGCGTTGAGGCGGGGGAGGGGCGCTGGCATCTTGATCCGATCAACGTTGACGCTGTCGACGTCATGTTCGCACACTGAGCGCATGAGCGATCTGATCGAGGTGCCCCGCGGACTCAACGGCGTCGTGGCCGCCGAGACGGCCATCAGCGACGTCGACGGCACGGCCGGCTTCTACCAGTACCGCGGCCACTCCGCGGTCGACCTGGCCCGCACCCGCACCTTCGAGGACGTCTGGCACCTGCTCGTCGTCGGCGGGCTGCCCGATGACCCGGGCGCCTTCGCCGAGCGGATCGCCGCGGCGCAGGCGGACGACCGGATGCCGCCTCTGATCGCCGCCGTGCGGGAGCACAGCGATCACCCGCTCGCGGTGCTCCGCGCGGTGTGGACGCTGGCGGCATCCCTCCGCCGCTCCCCGGCGCTCTACGACCTCGACGAGTCCGGGAGGCTCGACGAGGCGATCGCCTTCGCCGCGATGGCGCCGCTCGCACTCGCTCCGGCTGCGGAACGGATGCCGGCGGGCCGCGGCCTCGTGTCCGACTACCTCGAGCGTGTGTCCGGCGTCGTCCCCGATGACGTGCACGTGCGCGCCCTGTCGGCCTACCTCGTCGCGGCGATGGACCACGGCTTCAACGCCTCGACGTTCACGGCTCGGGTCGTCGCGTCGACCGGGGCCGACATGGCGGCGTGCCTGACCGCTGCGCTCGGGGCGCTGTCGGGACCGCTTCACGGGGGAGCTCCGGCGCGCGCCCTCGACAGCCTCGACGCCGCGGGCGCCGACCCCGGCGCGTGGATCGCGGGGGAGTTGTCGGCCGGACGACGACTCATGGGCTTCGGGCACGCGGTGTATCGCACGGCGGATCCGCGGTCGGAGCTCCTGCGCGAGGTCGCGCGCGGTCTCGGCGGCGACCGGGTGCAGCAGGCGCTGGCGTTCCAGGCGGAGGCGGAGCGGCAGCTCGCCGCGCGGCATCCGGAGCGGCCCCTCCGGGCGAACGTCGAGTTCTTCGCCGCCGTCGTGATGGAGCAATGCGGCATCCCCCGTGAGATGTTCACGCCGACCTTCGCCCTCGCCCGGACGATCGGCTGGACGGCGCACGTGCTCGAACAGGCGCGCGACCCGAAGATCATCCGGCCCTCGGCGCGGTACGTGGGGCCGGCGCTGATGCGCTGAGGAGGGGCTCACGGTCCCCCGGACGATCGGTCGGATGCCGCGGACGAACGGCCCGGCGCGAACCACGATCGCCCGCGAGCATCGGAGGATGACCACCACCGCTCCCGTTCCCACGCCCGTCGCCGGGCCGTCCACGATGCGTTACGGCGGACTGATCGTCGTCATGCTGCTGAGCTTCCTGCTCGTCACCGCCGAGTTCCTCCCCAACGGCGTGCTCACCGAGATGGCCGCCTCGCTCGGCGTCACCGCGGGTCAGGCCGGTCAGACGGTCACCGTCACCGCGCTCGCCGGGCTCCTGTTCGCCCCCACCGTGGGGCTGCTGCTGCCGCGTCTCGACCGGCGCACGCTGCTGGTCGGCGCGGCCGCCTCGGCCACCGTCTCGAGCCTGGTCGTGGCGATCGCGCCGAGCCTGCCCGCGATCCTCGTCGCCCGTTTCCTGCTGGGAGCCGCGATCAGCGCGTTCTGGTCGATGTCGATCACGGTCGCCGCGCGCCTGTCGAGCCCCGACCGCATCGGACGGGCCATGATGTTCGGCTCCGCCGGCCTCTCCCTGGCCACGGTCGCGGGCGTCCCGATCGGGGTGGCCCTGAGCGAGGCGCTCGACTGGCGCCTCGCCTTCCTCCTCGTCGCCGTCGCGACCGCGGCCGTGGGCGTCGCGGTGCGCGTGGCGCTGCCCCCGGTGCCGCCGGCCGCGGCGTCGAGTCTCGGCATCCTGTTCGACACCCTCCGGCGCCCGGGCAACACGGGTGGCATGGCCGGGCACGTGCTCGTCGTGCTGGGGCACTTCGTCGCGTACACCTACGTGCGTCTCTCGCTCGAGCGCATCCCCGACGTCGACGCGGGCACGATCGTGCTGCTGCTCGCCCTCTTCGGCGTGGGCGGATTCGTCGGCAACATCCTCGTCGGCCTCGTCGTCGACCGCGCCTTCGCGCGTCTCGCCGTCGTCGGACCCCTCGCCATCGCCCTCGCGATCGCGGCCGTCATGCTGATGCCCGGGTCGCTCGCGGTCGTCGCGATCGCCGTCGCGGTCTGGGGCTTCTTCTTCTCGTCGTGGCTGATCATCGTCAACACGTGGGTCGGCCACCGCATGCCCGACCGTCTCGAGGCCGGCGGGAGCCTCGTCGTCACGGGGTTCCAGCTCGCGATCACCATCGCTGCAGGTGTGGGTGGCATCCTCGTCGACGCGACGAGCGTGCAGACGGTAGATGCCATCGGCATCGCGCTCCTCGCCATCGGCGCCGTGCTGTTCGGAGTGTCGGTGCGCGAGCGGCGGTCCGCTCGGCCCTGAGTCGCGGTGGAGCCGGGACCGCGAGGCGGGGTGCTCGGGGGTCGGGGCGCATTCCTGCGGGTACGGGGCGGGACGCTCGGGGTTCGGGGCGCATCCCTCCGTTCGGGGCGGCATTCTTTCGCCCCGAACGCCGGATCGCGGCCCGAACGCCGGGCATCGGGACCGCGTCCCGAACCGGGCCCGCGACCCGCAACCCCGCCGGGTCAGACCGCGAGCTCGCGCCGACCCGCCCGCCATGCCGACGGCGCGACGCCGACGTGGCGACGGAACGCCCGTCGGAAGCCTTCGTCGGAGGCGTAGCCCAGGGCCCGGGAGGTCTCGGAGACGCCGGTTCCGGCATCCAGCAGGTCTTTCGCCCGCCGCATGCGCACCTCGGTCACGTACGACGCGGGCGAGGTGCCGAACACCTGCCGGAACCGCGCCGCGAACACCGACCGCGACATGGCGCCCAGGGCCGCGAGCTGATCGATGCTCCACTCGCGACCGGGCTCGTCGATCACCGCCGAGACCACCCGCGCGAGGAAGGGGTCGTCGGTGCGGGGCGGCCAGGTCTGCTCGTGCGCGGTCGCCGCCCACGCGCGCAGCGCTGACAGCAGCACCGTCGTGACCATGAGCTTGCAGATCGTGCCGTCGCCGCCGCGCGGGCTCTTGACCTCGGGTGCCGGGATGCCGAGGTGCGCGGCCAGTCCGGCGGCGGCGGGCTCGGCACGCGCGAAGTCGCTGACGAACACGACCGGCGGCAGTGCGCGGGTGTCGCTCGTGGGGGTGAGGGCGAGCGGCACGACGGTGACCTCGGCGCCGGACTGCGACGTCAGGGTGAGGGCGTGGCATCCGAGCGAGACGACGGCGTCACCCGCGAGGAGCGTGCGGTCGCCGGCGATCGCCGCCGCGGCGCCGGACGGGGCGTCGACCGCGCACGCCGATCGCTGCGAGGCGCGGCCGGTGAGCTCTCCGGCGAGCAGGTAGACCAGCGCCGCGTCACCGCGTGCGAGGGTGAGCCGATCACCGGCCGCCAGACGTTGCCGCCGGGCGTGGCCGGGCGACACGTCGATGCGCGAGAAGGCGCGCTCGAGGGCGTGCGACGGTGTCATGTCACGGTCGAACCCGCCCCGAGGCCGGGGTATTCCACGGTGACGCCCACCTCACCCGACTGGCACCACGGAGCCGCCTGGCCGAGGATGGAGGCATGCGATCCCCCCGCCCGCTGCTTCTCGCCGCGCTCGTCGGAGCCGGCCTCGTCCTCTCCGCCTGCACCGGCCCGACGGCATCCGAGCCCGCTCCCGACGACGGCGCTCCGACCGCCTCGGCCGCCGCGAGCCCCGTCGCCACGGCGTCGGCATCGCCCGATACCGGGCCGGTCGAGGCCTTCCGGTTGTGGTGGAGCGCTGTGCGTGCGGCCGACACCGTCGCGGCGTGCGGCGCACTGACCGACCCCCTGCAGCAGCGCATGATCCAGGAGTACAACGACGCGCTCGGCGCCGGCATCACCGACTGCACCACGTTGGTCACCCAGACCTCGGCGATGTATGCCGCGACCGGAATGTCGGCCGACGTCGAGGTGCAGGTCGTCTCCCAGACGGCGACCGAGGCGGTCCTCGACGTGGCCTACGACAGCGGCGACTGCGGGACGGTGCACCTGGATCGCTCGAGCGGAGCGTGGATGCTGACCGAGCTCAGCCGGGAGTGCGCCGGCTGACGCGTCAGGTCAGCAGTTCGCTGAAGAACCCGATCGAGATCGAGAGCAGGCCCGCCGCGACCCCGGCGATGAAGCCGGCGGCGGCGAGTTCGCGCGCCATGCGCGCGTTGAGGCTCAGGATGCCGCACACGAACGACACCCCGGCGAGAACCCACATGCCGATCTGGATCCACGGCAGCTGGTCGATCTCGGCGACCGTGCGCGCTGTCGCGATGAACAGGTACCAGGCGATGACGATCACCCCCGTGACGATCGCGATGATCGAGACGGCCCTCAGGTCGCCCTTCGGGGTCGGGGGAGCGGGTGGCTCGTCGCGTGGCGGGACGCCGGTCGCCGGTTCGAGCGAATCGGGGAGATCGTCGTCTGCCATGCGTCGATCCTCCCAGGTCATCGCGCGGATCGGCGATGTCTTGTCAGGTGCGTGCGGCCGTGATCTCGCACATCGGCGGTGCTCTCACACCGGGCGGAGGTTCTGCGAGACCTCGGCGGGTCGGCGAGCTCGGGGCCTCGACGCCGTGCCGTCGCCCCCGGCGTGACCTAGGCTCCTCCCGATGAGAACCGTCGGAGTCGACCTCGCCGCGGGAGCGCCCGGCACCGCGCTCGCCGAGATCACCTGGACGCGGGATCGTGCCGTGCTCGAGCGCCTCGACATCGGGATGACGGATGCCGACATCGTGGCATCCGTCCGCTCCGGCGTGGCGTGGCTCGGCGTCGACTGCCCGCTCGGCTGGCCCGACGCGTTCGTCGACTTCATCGGTGCGCACCATGCCGCCACCGATCCGCTGCTCGGACCGGTCGAGGGCCACGCAGACTGGCGTCGGCCGCTCGTCTACCGCCACACCGACCACGTCGTGCGCGAGCGCATCGGGCGCTGGCCCCTGAGCGTCTCGACCGACCGGCTCGGCGTCACCGCCCTGCGCGGCGCGGGTCTGCTCCGCCGACTCGCCGCCGTGGGATTCCCCGTCGACCGCGCCGCCGAGGGGCGCCTCTTCGAGGTCTACCCCGGCGGCTCGCTGCGGCTGTGGGGCTTCGACACCGCGGGATACCGGGTGGATGCCGCCCGCCGGGCGATCCTCCTCGACGCGCTGCGCGAGCGAGCGCCGTGGTTCGATATCGGCGATTTCGCCGCGCTGGCGATCCGCAAGGCAGACGCCTTCGACGCCGTCATCGCCGCCCTCGCGACCCGCGCCGGGGCGCTCGGGCGGTTCTCGCCCCCGGCATCCGACATGCTCGCCGTGGCGCGGCGGGAGGGATGGGTCGTGCTGCCCGACGGGCCGCCGGAGGGTTTGATCGACGGTCTCTCAAGCAAAGGCTAGACATCTAGCCTTTGCTTACGAGGGCGAAGTCCCCGAACGTCAGGCCCCGGACAGGCTCGTGATCAGCCCCTCGACCCGCGTCTTGATCTCGTCGCGGATGCGGCGCACGGCATCGAGGTCCTGACCGGCGGGGTCGTCGAGTTCCCAGTCCTCGTAGCGCTTGCCGGGGAAGATGGGGCACGCGTCGCCGCAGCCCATCGTGATGACGGCGTCGGAGGTCTTGACCGCGTCGACGGTGAGGATCTTCGGCTCGTTGGCCGAGATGTCGATGCCCTCTTCGGCCATCGCGGCGATCGCCATCGGGTTGATCGAGTCCTTCGGCGCGGATCCGGCCGAGAGCACATCGATGCGGTCGCCGGCGAGCTCTTGCAGATAGCCGGCGGCCATCTGCGAGCGTCCGGCGTTGTGGACGCAGACGAAGAGGACGGTGGGGCGGGTCATGATCTCGTCATCCTTCTCGGTCGAGGTGAACGGTTGGTGTCGTACGGGCGGAAGGGTCACTCGCGCCCGTTCATCGCACTGCGGCGTTCGATCAGCACGGTGTCGCGCCACTGCCCGGCCCACGGGCCCACCGACGATCGTGCGATGCGCTCGCGTCGTCCGATCTCGCGGAAACCGAGGCTCTCGTGCAGGCGGAGGGATGCCACGTTCTCGGGGAACACGCTCGACTGGATCGTCCACACCCCGTTCATCTCGGCCGTGGCGATGAACGCGCGCAGCAGAGCGGCGCCGAGTCCGCGACCGTGTGCGCGTCCGGCGACGTAGACGGAATGCTCGACGACACCCCGATAGGCGGCGCGCGTCGACACGGGCGACGCCGCCACCCATCCGACGACGGCGTGCGTGTCGTCGACGGCGACCAGTCGTCCGAACCGCGTCTTGGCCTGATCGAACGCGTCCCACGTCGGCGTCTCGCTCTCGAAGGTCGCGTTGCCGCCCGCGATGCCCTCGCGGTAGATGTCCTCCACCGCCGCCCAGTCCGCGCGTTCCAGCGCCCGCACGAGTGTCATGTCAGCAGCACCCGCCGGCATCCGTCGAGCACACGCCCGTGGCCGGCAGCGTCAGCTCGACGCGGGAGGCCGAGGCGAGGTCGCCGGCGAGCCAGGCCGTGATCGAGCGCACCTGTTCGTATCCCGTGGCGAGGAGGAACGTGGGCGCCCGACCGTACGACTTCATTCCGACGAGGAAGAAGCCGTGCTCGGGGTGCGTCAGCTCGCGGAAGCCGTGCGGTTCGACCGTGCCGCACGAGTGCACGTTGGGGTCGATGAGCGGGGCGAGCAGCCGCGGCGCCTCGACGACGGCATCCAGGTCGGTACGGATCTCGCGCAGGGGCGCGAGGTCGGGGCGGAACCCCGTCGCGTTCACGACGATGTCGGCGGTGACCTCGGCGGGATCGCCGCTGCGCGATCCGAAGAGGCGGATGCCGTGCGGTAGCGCCTCGACGCGGCCGATCTCGAAGGAGTCGACCTTCTCGACGGCGCCGGTCTCGACGTACCGGTCGACGCGTGCGCCGAGCTGCGCGCGACCGATCAGCTCGTCGTCCACGGAGGAGGACACGCGCACGGCGCCCGCGTTGCGGATGAGCCAGGTGACACGGGTGCGGGGGGCGTCGCGCTGGAGGCGGACGAGCGAGATGAGCGTGTTCGCGGCGGAGTGACCGGCGCCGACGACGACGGTGTGCTGACCGGCGAAGCGTTCGCGCTCGCGGCCGAGCACGTCGGGCAGGGCGTGCGAGATGCGCGCGTCGTCGATGGCGGGCAGACCCGTCGACAGGAGCGAGTTGGGCATGTCGTACGTGCCCGAGGCGTCGAGCACGGCCCGGCCGAGGATCTCCCCCTCGGTGGTGCGCACGAGGAACGGCGTGTTCTCGCGGTCGGCGGAACGGGTGCGATCCATCCCCTGGCGGGCGACACCGGTCACGCGGGCGCCGTAGCGCACGTGGGCCGCGATCCGGGGCAGCGCGGCGAGGGGCCGGAGGTAGTCGTCGATGAGCTCGCGGCCCGAGGGCGCGCGCCCCGCGGCCGGCATCGTCCAGCCCGTGGCCTCGAGCAGGCGGCGGGCGACCGGGTCGACGACCTCGCGCCAGGCCGAGAACAGGCGGGTGTGGCCCCACCGCTGCACCGCGGCGGCGGGACCGGATGCCGCCTCCAGCACGGTGAAGGCGATGCCGCGGTCGGCGAGGTGGGCGGCGGCGGCCAGGCCCACCGGACCCGCCCCGATGATGACGACAGGGAGGGTCGCGAGGCGGTCGGTCACGCGCGGTCGCGGCGTGAGGGTGAGCGTCGACATGGGGCTCCTCGTGCATCGATGGCTGTCGATGCCTTATCGTGCCCCTAACTATCGACGGATGTCAATATCGACTACTGTCGATGCATGACCTCGCTGCCGCTCGTGGAGTCCACCGCCTGCTGCGTGTCCTCGGGGGGCGCGCCGATGTCGGTCGACGACGCCGAGGGGCTCGCCAGGCGGTTGAAGGCCCTCAGCGACCCGACGCGGCTGCGCCTGCTGTCGATCGTCGCGGGCGCCACCGAGCAGGAGGCGTGCGTGTGCGACCTCACGGATCCGGTCGGCCTCTCGCAGCCCACGGTCTCGCACCATCTGAAGGTCCTGACGGAAGCGGGGTTCCTCTCGCGCTCGAAGCGCGGAACCTGGGCCTACTACCGGCTCGTCCCCGGCGCGCTCGACACCGTCGCGGGGGTGCTGTCGCGGCAGTTCGCGGCGGTGCCCCCGACGCGCTGACGCGCGGCCGCCGCCTCGGTGCGACGCGGTGCTGTGAATGATCCCACCGCGCCGCCCGACCCTTTTCCTCGAGACGGCTCTTGTCTATAGGGCAGGCACGCGCTAACGTGCAACCAAATGGTTGAACAACAGACCGACGCCGACATCGACCGGGTGTTCCACGCCCTCGCCGATGCCACGCGGCGCGACATCGTGCGGCGCACGCTCGTCGCCGAGCAGTCGGTGACGCAGCTTGCCGCGGCGTACGCGATGTCGTTCGCGGCGGTGTCGAAGCACATCGCCGTGCTCGCCGAGGCGCGGCTCATCACCAAGCGCGCGGAGGGGAGGGTGCGACTCGTGCGTGCCGACCCCGCCATGATCGCCCGGGCCCAGCGGCTGCTCCGCTCGTACGAAGACCTGTGGCGCGGGCGCATCGACCGGCTCGACGCGTTGCTCGACGCGGACCCGGGTGCCACGGCATCCCCCGTCGACTCGTCCGCTGTCGGGGCGCCTCGAGCGGGCGACGCAGCCGCGCATCGCGGGACGTCCGCGCCCGCGGCATCCAGCCCCCCGCCCGACACCCCCACGCCCTGAACCGACGAAGGAGTACGTCCATGCCCGTCACGTCCGTCGAGAGCGACACCGAAGCGCTCACCATGACCCTGGTCGCCGACTTCCCGGTCGGCCCCGAGCGGGTGTGGGCCGCGTTCACCGACCCGCGCCAGCTCGAGCGCTTCTGGGGTCCTCCGGGGTGGCCGGCGACGTTCACCTCGTTCGCGTTCGAGGCGGGTGGTCGCGCCCGGTACGAGATGCGCAGCGCCGGCGGAGAGGTGGCCCGCGGCAGCTGGCGGTTCGTCGACATCGAGGCTCCGCGCGGGTTCGAGGTCGTGGACTCCTTCGTCGACGAGGAGGGCGAGGCCATCCCCGGGATGCCGTCGATGCGCATGACCTTCGCGTTCGAGGCCACCGAGGCCGGCGCCCGCCTCACGAACGTCACGTACTTCGACTCGCTCGAGGCCCTCGAGCAGCTCATCGACATGGGCGCCGTCGAGGGCGCGACCCTCGCGATGAACCAGCTCGACGCGGTGCTGCAGGGGCTGCGGGAGTTCGCCCAGGGCAAGGGCACGCGACTCGAGATCCTCGACGACCAGCACGTGCGCATCATCCGGCTCATCGAGGGACCGCGCGCACTCGTGTGGCGCGCGCACCTCGATCCCGACCTCATGCGGCGCTGGATGCTCGGCCCCGACGGCTGGCGCATGTCGGTCAGCGAGATCGACCGCGTCGAGGGCGGCCGCTACCGCATCGCCTGGGAGCCCGAGCCCGGTACGGAAGGCGAGGCGTTCGGCTTCGACGGCGAGATCCTGCTGCTCGACGAGCCGCGGCGCATGGTGCAGACCGAGCACATGACCGGCACCGACCTGCCGACCACGACCAACGACCTCTCACTCTACGAAGAGGACGGCGCCACCCTCGTCACCCTGCTGATCGAGTACCCGGATGCCGCCACTCGCGACGCCGTGCTCGCCACGGGCATGGTCGATGGGATGGAGCAGAGCTTCCAGCGGATGGAGCGCGTGGTCGTGGGGTGAGCGCACGGATGCCGCGGCGTCGGGGCCGCGGCATCCTGCACTCCGGCGCGCGCGATCAGCTCGTGATGTACCCGTTCGGGTTGAGCACGTACTTGCGCGGGGCGCCCTTGTCGAAGTCGGCGTAACCCTGCGGGGCGTCGTCGAGGCTGATGGGCGTGGCGTTGACGGCCTTCGCGATCTGCACCTTGTCGTGCAGGATCGCCATCATCAGTTGCCGGTTGTACTTCATCACCGGGCACTGACCCGTGGTGAACGACAGCGACTTCGCCCAACCGAGGCCCAGGCGCAGCGACAGCGAGCCGACCTTCGCCGCTTCGTCGACGCCGCCCGGGTCGCCGGTCACGTACAGACCCGGGATGCCGAGGGCCCCACCGGCCGCGGTGATGTCGAACAGCGAGTTGAGCACCGTCGCCGGGGCCTCGTGCGACGAATCGGAGCCGTGGCCGCGGGCTTCGAAGCCGACCGCGTCGACCGCGGCATCCACTTCGGGGGTGCCGAGGATCTGCTCGATCTGGTCGCGCGGATCGCCCTTCGACACATCGACGCTCTCGAAGCCGAGGGAGCGGACCTGTTCGAGGCGCTCGGCGTTGAGGTCGCCGACGAGCACGGCAGCCGCGCCCAGCAGCTGCGCGCCCACGGCCGCCGCGATGCCGACCGGACCCGCGCCGGCGATGTAGACCGTCGAACCCGGACGCACGCCCGCGGTGTACGCGCCGTGGAAGCCGGTGGGGAAGATGTCGGACAGCATCGTCAGGTCGAGGATCTTCTCGAGCGCCTGCTCGCGGTCGGGGAAGACGAGCAGGTTCCAGTCGGCGTACGGCACGAGCACGTACTCCGCCTGCCCGCCCACCCAGCCGCCCATGTCGACGTAGCCGTAGGCGCTGCCGGGGCGGTCGGGGTTCACGTTGAGGCAGATGCCGGTCTTGCCCTCCTTGCAGTTGCGACACCGCCCGCAGGCGATGTTGAACGGCACCGAGACGATGTCGCCGACCTTGACGAACTCGACGTCGGGACCGACCTCGATCACCTCGCCGGTGATCTCGTGCCCGAGCACCAGACCGGCCGGAGCGGTGGTGCGACCGCGCACCATGTGCTGGTCGGAGCCGCAGATGTTGGTGGAGACGGTGCGCAGGATCGCGCCGTGGGGGACCTTTCGGCCGACGTTCGCGGGGTTGACGCCCGGACCGTCCTTGAGCTCGAACTCCGGATACGGGGTGTCGATGACCTCCACCACGCCGGGTTCTTTGTACGCCACTGCCTTGTTGCCGGACATCATCGTCCTCTCCGGCCGGGCGCCCGCCCAGCCTGGTCGTGTCCTGCGGGGCGGGGCCCGCAGACCCGTCCGATCGCGACGGGTGATCTCGGATCACGTTCGTCGCGAGCGGATGCCTTCAGCCAAACTCGCAGGCCCTGGTGACGTCAATGCGTGTCACCTGTGAGCGTGCAGTTGAGAACTCTTCTCGTCAGGCCGGTGCCGGTGCTGCGCGGCGCACGAGCCGGCGGATCTCCTGCTCCACCTCGGTCGTCACCTCGACCACCGCGAACGACACCGGCCACATCGGGCCGTCGTCGAGCTGGGCGCTGTCGTCGAAGCTCACCGTGCCGTAGCGGGTCTTGAACTTCGACGCCGGCTGGTAGAACACCACGACCTTGCCGTCCTCGGCGTAGGCCGGGAAGCCGTAGTACGTCTTGGGGCTCAGGTGTGCGGCCTCCTCGAGCACGATGACGTGCAGGCGCTCGGCGACCGCGCGGTCGACGCCCTCGAGCTTGTCGATCGCCTCGAGGCAGGCCTCGTTCTCCTTCTGCAGCTTCGCGAGGCCCTTCACGCCCTTCATGGCCTGGAGTTCCTCGGCCCGCTGCTTCATCGCCGCGCGTTCTTCCGCACTGAATCCGGTGGCCATGGCATCCGCCCTCTCTCCGTCGTGGTCGCAGGATATCGCCGCCCCGGCGGCTCCACCATCCGCTGCCCGCCTCGTTGGAGACGCCGACGGAATCACCTCGTGAGTGTCCAAAACACTCGGACGGTGTTCTGCGGCGTCCGGGTGTTTTGGACACTCAGTGGGCATGAGCGGCGGCGGGGCCGTGAGCGAGCAGCGGGGGCATGAGCGGCGGCGGGGGCGTGAGCGAGCGGACGTCCGGATGCCGCGGCGTCAGGCCTGCCGCAGCCCCTCTTCCAGCGCGACCCACGCGAGCATCGCGCACTTCACGCGCGCGGTGTACTTCGACACCCCCGACAGCGCGGCGGCATCCGCGAACGTCTCCTCGTCGAGGGGGATCTTGCCGCGCGAGCGCAGCGCCTCGCGGAACGACGCGATCAGGGTCTCGGCGTCGGCGCGCGGCATCCCCTCGTCTCCGCCGTCCTCCCGTAGCAGGGCGACGAGCATCGACGCCGAGGCCTGCGAGATCGAGCAGCCCGCCCCCTCCCAGGTGACGGATGCCACGCGGTCGCCCTCGACGTCGACGCGCAGCGTGATCTCGTCGCCGCAGACGGGGTTGCGCTGATGCACGGTCGCGCTGTGGGCGCCGGGTTCGGCGAGGCCGAACCCGCGGCGGTTCTTGGCGTGGTCGAGGATGAGCTCCTGGTACAGCGACTCGAGACCGCTCATGCGTCGACTCCGAAGAAGCCACGGACGCCCGCGACGGCGTCGAGGAAGGTGTCGACCTCGGCCTCGGTCGTGTGGATCGCCGCGCTCGCGCGCACCGAGGCGGTCATCCCGAAGCGGCGGTGCAGCGGCTGCGCGCAGTGGTGCCCGACGCGCACGGCGACGCCGCGCGCATCGAGGAACTGGCCCACGTCGTGCGCGTGCACCCCCTCGACCTCGAAGGCCTGCAGGGCGACGCGCTCGGCGGCATCCGTGTCTCCGAGCAGGCGGATGCCGGCGATCGAGCGCAGCCCGTCGCGCATGCGCTTCTCGAGCTCCGCCTCGTGCGCGCGCGCGGCGTCGAGGTCGTGCTCGCCGAGCCATCGCACCGCGGCGGCGAGGGCCACGGCCTGCGACACGGGCTGCGTGCCCGCCTCGAAGCGCTGCGGCGGCGGGAGGTATTCGGCCGCGTCGAGGGTGACGGTGGTGATCATCGAACCGCCCGTGGTGAAAGGGGGCAGGGACTCGAGCACCTCGTCGCGGCCCCACAGGGCGCCGATGCCGTACGGTCCGTGGATCTTGTGCCCCGAGAACACGGCGAGGTCGACCCCGGATGCCGGCAGGTCGAGCGCGAGGTGCGGTGCCGACTGGCAGGCGTCGAGCACCGTCAGTGCGCCGACACCGCGCGCGAGCGTGACGAGCTTCGCGACCGGATTCACGATGCCGAGCACGTTGGACACGTGCGGGAACGCGACGACCTTCGTGCGCGCGCCGATCAGGTCGGCGGCGGCGCGCATGTCGAGCGTGCCGTCGTGGAGGACCGGGATGTGGCGCAGGCGCGCGCCCGTGCGGGCGGCGAGTTCCTGCCAGGGGATGAGGTTGGCGTGGTGCTCGGCCTCGGTGACGACGATCTCGTCGCCCTCGCGCAGGCGCCCGGCGTAGCCGAGGGAGCCGGCGACGAGGTTGAGACCCGCGGTCGCGCCGCTCGTCCAGACCAGCTGCTCGGGCTCGGCGCCGACGAACTCGGCGACCGTCACGCGGGCGTCTTCGAACAGCTCCGTCGCCTCGGCGGCCAGCGTGTGCGCTCCGCGGTGCACGGCGGAGTTCGCGCGCTCGAGGAAGTCGCGCTCGGCGTCGAGCACCGCGCGCGGCTTCTGGCTCGTCGCTGCGGAGTCGAGGTAGACGAGCGGGTGGCCGTCGACCTCGGTCTCGAGGATCGGGAAGTCGGCGCGAACGGCGTCGACGTCGAAGGGGAGGGTCACGCTTCCAGGCTACGCGGCGCGGGGTGAGTGGGAGCCGGATGGGATGGAGCCCGCGGACGAGCGGACGACGTCGGCGGCGCCCCCCATAATCGACAGATGACTGCGACGCTCCCCTCTCTCGACGGCCGCCGATTCCGCATGGTGTCCTCCACCACTTCGGTCGTCGACCCCGATGCTCCCAGCGTCTTCGAGTACTTCGAACGGGACGGAGCGATCTGGGGCGGCTACGAGGGCGACACCGTGACCTTCGGCAAGTTCGTCGGAACCCGCACGGCTGACAAGATCTGGGTCTCGTTCGTGCACGTGCTCGTGGCCGACGGCACCGTGGTGACCGGAGACGGCGAGAGCGACCTCGAGCTCACCGAAGGCGGCGGCATCCGGCTCGTCGAGCACTACGAGATGCACGGCGCCCCGCAGCTGAGCGTCTGCGAGGAGATCCCGGCCTGACCTAGCGCGGCGGCAGGGTGTCTCGGCCCGGGGTCGCGGGGGTCCAGCGCGTCATCCCGAGCAGGGTGTTGGTCGCCGTGCGGTCGGGCAGATCGCCCGGCAGAAGGTACGGGCGGCGGATGACCTCGTCCAGCACCACGACGCTCACGACGGTGCGCACCTCGGGCAGTTGGGCGATGACGCCGGTCGAGAACTCGTGCACGCCGCTGACGTCGACGGCGCGGATCAACAGCATCGCGTCGTGCTCTCCCGTCGTGATCGCGCACCATTCGACGTCGGGCATCTCCACGACCCGGTCGCGGAACGAGGCCCAGGCCTGCGGCATGACCGTGACGAACACCAGGGCGCCGATCGACAGTCCCGCCCGGGCGTGGTCGACCTGGGCGCTGAAGCCCGTGATGACCCCGTCCTGAACCAGCGCCTCGACCCTCGTGTAGGCGTTGGCGCGCGAGATCCCGACCTTCTCGGCGAGAGCGGCTATCGAAATGCGACCGTTATCTCGGAGGACGGCGAGGATTTTGTATGCCGTATCGTCCAATGGCGTGCCACTTCGTCCAGAATCCCTCGAGGGTTCCGCATCATTGCTGGACATTCTGCTCCAAGATGGTCATTATCTGGACGGACCGACGCCTCTGTGTAACATCGCTGGACACATCGTCGCATAAGGTGCGAATCTAAACCCGGTCGTCCACTTGTCCGACGACTTTTCCGAATGTACTCCTCGGCTCCGGAGGCCCCCATGTCGTCACGTCGCACCACGTCGGTTCTCGCGATCGGAGCGGTCGCGCTGTTCGCGCTCGCCGGGTGCACCGGGGGCAACTCGGCGAACACCAACGGCGGCGGCGGCCAAGGCAACCAGTCGCTCGTCATCGACACCGCATTCTCGATCGAGACTGCCGACCCGGGCCACACGTACGACCCGACCGGCAACATGATCGCCAAGGCGATCTACGAGACCCTCGTCGACTTCGACGGGTCCGATGTCTCCACGCCCGTCCCGGGACTCGCCTCCTGGACGCAGAACGATGCCGCGACGGAGTTCACCTTCACGCTCGAGGGCGACCGCGTCTTCTCCGACGGCTCGCCGATCGAGGCGAAGGACGTCGTGTTCAGCCTGCAGCGCATCCAGGGCATGGCCGACGCCAAGCCGAACTTCCTGCTCGGCGGCATCACCATCGCCGAGGTCGACGACAAGACGATCACGTTCACGTCGCAGACGCCGCTGCTGCAGCTCCCCGCGATCCTCGCCAACCCCGCGCTCGGCATCGTCAATTCCGACGTCGTGAAGGAGAACGGCGGCAGCACCGACGGCTCCGACTCGGCGCAGAAGTACCTCGACGGTGCCTCGGCAGGCTCGGGCCCGTTCGTGCTCGACACCCTCGACCTCTCGTCGCAGGTCGTGCTGACGCGCAACGACGCCTACAACGGTGACGAGAAGTCGGACTTCTCCCGTGTCGTCGTGCGCAACGTGACCGAGAGCGCCACGCAGCTGGCGAACCTCAAGGGCGGCGACTCCATGGTCGCCATGGACCTCAACGGCGACCAGGTCTCGGGCCTCGGCGACTCGCTGACGGTCGACTCGGTGCCCTCGGGTCAGACGATCTTCCTGCTGCTCAACCAGTCGCCCGCGGTCGCCGGCGACCTCGCGAACGTCAAGATGGCCGAGGCCATCCGCTACGCCCTCGACTACGACGCACTACTGGAGCTGGCCGGCGCGGGCGCCGCGCAGGCCACCGGAGTGATTCCGCTGGGCTTCGAGGGGGCGCTGGACTCCGGCGTCACCCAGGACCTCGCCAAGAGCAAGGCGGCGCTGGCCGAGGCCGGCTACGCGGGACAGACGCTGCGCCTGCAGTTCCCGAACGACTACCCGGTCGGCGGCGTCGAGTTCACCCCTCTCGCCGAGCGGGTGCAGTCGCAGCTGAAGGATGCCGGCATCGCGGTGGAGCTCGCTCCCGCTCCCTTCGCGACCGAGCTCGACGCCTACGTCGGCGGCACCGAGGGCTTCGGCCTGTGGTTCTGGGGTCCGGACTACGCCGACTCCGCGAACTTCCTCCCCTTCGGCCCCGGCCTGAAGGTGGGCCTGCGCTCCGGCTGGACCGCGGAGGCGAACCCGTCCATCGCGAAGATCGCCGCAGACGCCGCCTCGGCCACCGATGCGTCCGCGCGCACCGCGGCCTTCACCGACTTCGCCGAGGCCATGCAGGCCGAGGGGCCGTTCGTGCCGCTCATCATCCCCGGCCGCAACATCGCGACCGCGAACACCGTCACGGGTGCCGTGTACAACTCGGTCTGGGAGATGGACATCGCCGAGATCACGCCGGCCGGCTGAGCGGGACCCTCATGACGACACAGCCGGCGCAGCGGCGGGCGCGTCGCCGATCGCCCCTGATCGGCTACCTGCTGCGCCGCGCGGGGACCTCCCTCATCCTGCTGGTGGGCGTGACCGTGGTGACGTTCGCGCTCACCAACCTGGTCCCCGGCGACCCGGTCTCGGCCGCCCTCGGCGAGGGCGCCTCGCAGAACCCGGCGACCCGCGAGGCCTTCATCCGCGCGCAGGGGCTCGATCAGCCCGCGGTCGTGCAGTACGTCATCTACATGGGGAACCTGCTGCGCGGAGATCTCGGCACCTCGCTGGTGACCGGTCGCCCGGTCACCAGCGATCTCGCCACGGCGGTCCCCGCCACGATCGAGATCGCCATCGGCGCGATCGTCCTGAGCCTCGTCGTCAGCATCGTGCTCGGCACCCTCGCGGCCTACCGCCGCGGGCTCGTGTCCGATCAGGTGATCCGCGTCGTCACTCTCATCGGCCTCAGCGTGCCCACGTTCTGGCTGGCACTGGTCAGCTTCTACGTGTTCTTCCTCGAGCTGCGCATCGCGCCCGGCTCGGGCCGCATCTCGCCCGCCATCACCCCGCCCCCGCGGGTCACCGGGCTGTACACGGTCGACTACCTCCTCAACGGCGACGGTGTCGGCTTCTTCGATGCCCTCGCGCACCTCGCCCTGCCGGTCATGGTGCTCTCCCTCGTGACGATCGGTCTGCTCACCCGCTTCATCCGCACCTCGGTGCTGGAGGTGCTCGGCAGCGACTACGTCCGCGCCGCCCGCGCGAAGGGGCTCCCCGCGATGCGGATCATCCTCGACTACGTGCTGCGCGGGGCGTCGCTGCCCATCCTCACCGTCGTCGGCGTCGCGTTCGGCGCGCTGCTGTCGGGCACCGTCCTGGTCGAATCGGTCTTCGCCTGGCCGGGGCTGGGCACCTACGCCTACAACTCCGCCGCCAATCTCGATCTGCCCGGGATCATGGGCGTCGGTCTCGTCGTGGGCCTGATCTACCTGCTCATCAACTTCGTGGTCGACCTGCTCTACGGCGTGCTCGACCCGAGAGTGAGGATCGCATGAGCCACCTCGCCGCCGCGTCGAGGCGCGGACGACTCCGCTTCCGCTGGCCCCGCGCCTGGCGCACGCCTCTCGGGATCATCGGCTCGATCATCGCCGGCGCCTGGATCGTGGTGGCCTTCACCGCGCAGTGGTGGGTGCCGTTCGGTCCGAACGCGCAGGTGCTGCCGCGCCTGCAGGAGCCCGGCGTCGACACGCTGCTGGGCACCGACGGCAACGGACGCGACATCTTCTCGCGACTGATGACCGGCGCCACCGTCAGCCTCCCGCTGGCTCTCATGCTCGTGATCGCGGCCATGATCATCGGCACGGTCGTCGGCTCGGTCGCCGGCTACTTCGGCGGGTGGGTCGATGAGACCCTCATGCGCATCACCGACCTCTTCATGGCCTTCCCCACCGTCATCCTGGCCATGGTCGTCACCGCCTCGCTGGGGCCTTCGCTCTTCAACGCCGTGATCGCGGCGATCGTGGTGTCGTGGCCGCAGTACTCGCGCGTGACCCGCAGCATCGTGCTCGGACTCCGCGGACAGAACTACGTCATCGCGGGGCGCCTGCTCGGCCACTCGCCGCTGCGGACGCTCTTCGTCGACATCCTCCCGAACATCGCCGGCCCCGTGCTCGTGCTCGCGACCCTCGACATCGGCGCGGCGATCCTCCTGCTGTCGGGCCTGTCCTTCCTGGGCCTGGGCGCGCAGCCGCCGACGGCCGAATGGGGGTCGATGATCTCGGGTGCGATGCAGAACTTCGACGCCTGGTGGCTGGGAGTGTTCCCGGGCCTGGCCATCCTCACGGTCGTGCTGGCCTTCAACTTCCTCGGCGATGCGATGCGCGACGTACTCGACCCGACGGCGGAGATCACGCACGAGCGCCAGGCCGACCACCAGGCCTCGGCGACGGGGGTGGCCGCGTGAGCGCCCTCTCCATCCGCGACCTGACGATCGACATCGGCCGCCCGCTGGTGCGCGGCGTCTCCCTCGAGCTCGAGGCGGGTCGCATCCACGGCCTCGCCGGAGAGTCGGGGTCGGGCAAGACGCTCACCTCCCTCGCCGTGCTCGGGCTGCTGCCGCGGCAGGCGCGTACCGGGGGCTCGATCCTGCTCGCCGGCGACGAGATCCTCGGGCTCGGTCGGCGCGCGCTCAACCGCATCCGCGGGAAACGCATCGCGATGGTCTTCCAGGACCCGTCGTCGTCGCTGCACCCGCAGCTGACGGTCGGTCGCCAGCTCACCGACCACCTGCGCGTGCACCTCGGGCTGACGGGCAAGGCCGCTCGCGCGCGGGCCGAGGAGCTGCTGCAGACCGTGCAGGTGCCGCGCCCCGCGGAAGCCCTCGGACGCTATCCGCACCAGTTCTCCGGCGGTCAGCGCCAGCGCATCGCGATCGCGTGCGCCCTCGCGTGCGACCCGGAGGTGCTGCTGGCCGACGAGCCGACCACCGCCCTCGATGTGACCGTGCAGGCCGGCATCCTGCAGCTGCTGCGCGATCTGGCGACCGAGCGCCGCCTCGCGGTCCTGCTCGTCACGCACGACCTCGGCGTGATGAGCGCGATCGCCGACGAGGTGGCCGTGATGAAGGACGGGCTCATCGTCGAGCGCGCCGACCGTGAGACCCTCTTCCGCGACCCGCGGCATGCCTACACGCGTGCACTGCTGGCGGCGCTGCCGGGGTCGAAGATCGAGATTCCGGATGCCGCGACGAAGGGCGAGATCGATGACTGACACCGCCGTCCTCGACGCGCAGAGCGTCACGGTGCGCTACCCGGGGACTCCTCCCGTGGTCGCCGTCGACCAGGTGTCGCTGCGGGTCGCCCCGGGCGAGACCGTGGCGCTGGTGGGGGAGTCGGGCAGCGGCAAGTCGAGCTTCGCGCGTGCCGTGGTCGGCATCGAGAAGACCGCCGGTGGCACCGTGCTGTTCCAGGGTGAGCCCGTCGCCCCGCTCGGGCTGCGCCGACGCGCGAGGGCGCTCACCCGCATCCAGATGGTGTTCCAAGACCCGTCGACCTCGCTGAACCCGCGCCGACGGGTCGGCGATCAGATCGCCGACGGCATCGCGACCGCTCGCGCGCGCGGGGCGGCCGGATCGAGCGTCGAGGAATGGCTCGAGCGCGTGGGGCTGCCGGCCGCCGTCGCCACTCGTTTTCCGCATCAGTTCTCGGGCGGTCAGAAGCAGCGCCTCGCGATCGCACGCGCCCTTGCCGCGCGTCCGTCGCTGCTCGTCGCCGACGAGCCGATCTCGGCCCTCGACGCGTCGACGCAGACGAGCGTGGCCGCGCTCATGCGCGACCTGGTCGCCGAGGCGGGCGCCGGGATGCTGTTCATCTCGCACGACCTCGCGGTCGTCCGGCGCATCGCCGATCGCACGCACGTCATGTTCGGCGGGCGCGTCCTGGAATCGGGGCCGACCTCCGACCTGTGGGCGCAGCCGCGGCATCCCTACACGCGCGCCCTGCTGTCGGCGATCCCCGAGCCGGACGGTGAGGGGCGCATCCCGGCGGCTCCCTCGGTCGCGGATCGCGCGGTCTGGGCCGAGGTACCGTCCGTCTTGAACTGAGCCTGCCGTAGGCGAACAGTGAGAACCGCCGCGGCGGTCGTTCGGAAACCATGAGGGCGGCGGATCGGCGCCCGTTCGCGGCGTAGACCGGATGCCATGACCCTCACGGCCCTGCTCCCCACCCTCCGCGCCAGCATCCCGGCGCCCTTCGACGCGGCGGCCTGGCCCGCCGGCTCCGCCCCCACGCTCGACGACGTGACCGTGCGGGCGATGTCGGTAGCCCGATACGCCGAGATCTGCGGCACGCCGTGCGTGTGCACGGGCCCGGCGGTGATCGCGGCGTCGGGCGGGGTGGCATCCGCCGTGCTGTCGACGACCGTCGTGGTCGCGACGGTGGTGGATGCCACGCCCGCGACGCTGCGCCTGGACGCATGCGTCGCGGGCCTCGAGGCGGTCTGGCGCGAGGCCCGGCTGCTCGGGCGGGTGTCGTACGCGTACGACGAGCCCTTCACCGTGCTCGATGCGCACGGGGAGGACTCGTGCGGCACCGTCGTCCTGCCCGGCGACGTGCGCGTGGGCGACCGCATCGCCTTCCCCTGCCCCGGATGCCACACGGTCGGCGAGGTGCGCTGATGCTGCTGCACTCGATCGTCTTCGCCTGCCGCTGCGCACGCGTGCAGGCGGAGTTCGAGGCTGCGCAGGCCCCGGATGCGGTCGAGGTCGAGCCGCGCTCCTGAGGACCGGCCTCGCGGTGCGGACGCGACACCGGCGGTGGCGGGACGGGACGGCTTCCGCCGGTGTCACACCACCAGCCGGTACCCCATCCCCTGCTCCGTCAGCAGGTGAACCGGGTTCGAGGGGTCGGCTTCGAGCTTCTTGCGCAGCTGCGACATGTACAGCCGCAGATAGCCGCTGTCGGCAACCTGCTCGCTGGCCCAGATCTCCTTCAGCAGGGTCTGTCGCGTGACGAGGGAGCCGGGGTTGCGGGCCAGGAACTCCAGCATCCGCCACTCCGTCGGGGTGAGGTGCACGCGGGTTTGCGCCCGCAGCACCGCCTTCGCCGCGAGGTCGACCTCGACGTCGCCGAAGCGCACGATCGACTCCCCGGTCGAGGGCGCCGTGCGCCGCGCGTGCACGCGCAGTCGTGCGAGGAGCTCGTCGATCTGGAACGGCTTGGTCACGTAGTCGTCGGCGCCGGCGTCGAGCGCCTCGACCTTGTCGGCCGAGCCCGTGCGGCCCGACACGACGATGATCGGGGCCGTCGTCCACCCGCGCAGCGCCTGGATCACCTGCACGCCGTCGAGGTGCGGCATCCCGAGGTCGAGCAGCACGATGTCGGGATGCGCCTGCGCGGCGAGCGTGATGGCCGCGGCGCCGTCGGCCGCGGCGACGACGTCGTAGCCGTGCGCGGCGAGGGTGATGCGCAGGGCTCGGACGAGCTGGGGATCGTCGTCGGCGATCAGTACCTTCACGCTGCGTCCTCTCGGGATCCGGATGCCGCGGCCTGGGCGCCGAGACCCGCTGCGGCACGGCTCGTGTACGGGTCGTCGACCGGCCGGTCCGGGGCCACCGGCAGCGCCACGACCATCGTCAGGCCCCCGCCGGGGGTGTCCTCGGGGGTCAAGGTTCCGCCCATGCCCTCGGCGAAGCCGCGCGAGAGCGCGAGTCCGAGGCCGAGGCCCGCGGTGTTGTCGGTGTCGCCGAGGCGCTGGAACGGCGAGAACATGTCTTCGCGGCGGTCGGCGGCGATGCCGGGACCGTGATCGATCACGCGGATCTCGGCCGTGCCGCCCAAGCGGCTCGTCGCGATACGCACGCGCCGGCCCGCGGGCGTGTAGCGGTCGGCGTTGGCGAGCACGTTCACGATCACGCGCTGCAGCAGCACGGGGTCGGCCCGCAGGGGCGGCAGATCGGCGTCGAGGGCCAGCTCGACGGCATCCGGGCCCAGATCGAGCTCGTCGAGGGCCGCGAGCACGACGCCGGCGGCATCCACCTCGGTGAGCGACACGGCGAGCACCCCGGCCTGCACGCGACTCACGTCGAGCAGGTCGGTGACCAGCACCGACAGCGTCGCGAGGCTCTCGTCGGCGGTCTCGAGCAGTTCGCGGCGATCGTCGTCGGAGAGGTTGTCGCCGGCCGCCCGCAGGCCCCCGAGGGAGGCGACGGCGGCGGCGAGCGGGCGACGCAGATCGTGGCTCACGGCCGACAGCAGGGCGCTGCGCACCTGGTCGGTCTCGGCCAGCGCCCCCGCCTCGGCCGCGGTCTCGGCCAGGTCGGTGCGTTCGAGGGCGGCGGCGAGCTGCGCGACGACGACGTCGAGCAGGCGCCGCTCTCCGGCATCCAGGTCGCGCCCGTGCAGCTCGAGGCGCGCGCGGTCGTCGCCCACGGGCACGGTGGTCGAGCGTCCGTCGCGAACGGGCTCGCCGTCGGTGGCCAGGGTCGATCCGTCGGATGCCACGAGTCGCACGCCGGCGAGTCCGAACGCCTCGCGGGCACGGCTGACCAGCGCGGGAACGGCGCTCTCGCCGCGCAGCACGCTGCCGGCGACGGTCGCCAGCAGCTCGGCCTCCGCCGCGGCGCGGCGGGCCGCGCGGGCGCGTCGGGCGGCCTGATCGACGACGATGCTCACGAGCATCGCGATGATCACGTACAGCCCCAGCGCGATCGCGTGCACGGGGTCGGAGATCGTGACCGTGTACAGCGGCTGGATGAAGAGGAAGTCCAGCGTCACCCCCGACAGCACCGCCGCGAAGACCGCCGGCCAGATGCCGCCGATGAGCGCGACGATCACCACGAGCAGCTGGTAGGCCAGCACGTCGGTCGTGATGGAGTCGTCGGACCCCGTCGACAGCAGCAGCAGCGAGATGAGCGGTCCGCCCGCGAGGGCGGCCACGAAGCCCAGGATGCGACGCTTCGCGCTGAGCGCGGGGCCGGTCAGGCGGGGGAGGGCGAAGCGCCCGCCCGCGCGCGCGTGGTTGACGATGTGCACGTCGATGTCGCCCGAGAGGCGGATGACGGTCGCGCCGATGCCGGGACCGGTGAGGGCGGTGGCCAGGCGTCCGCGGCGGCTCACGCCGATGACGAGCTGCGAGGCGTTCACCGATCGCGCGAAGTCGACGAGCGCGGTGGCGGGGTCGTCGCCCACCACCTGGTGGTAGCTGCCGCCGAGGGTCTCGACGAGCGCGCGCTGCTCGGCGAGGGCACCGGGGGCGCTGGCGCGCAGGCCGTCCTGCGTCGACACGTGCACGGCGAGAAGCTCGCCGCCCGCCGATCGGGCGGCGATGCGCGCGCCGCGGCGCAGCAGGGTCTCGCCCTCGGGGCCGCCGGTGAGGGCCACGACCACGCGCTCGCGCGCCTGCCACGACCCCTCGATGCCGTGCTCGGAGCGGTAGCGCTGGAGCGCCGAGTCGACCTCGTCGGCGAGCCACAGCAGCGCGAGCTCCCGCAGCGCCGTCAGGTTGCCGAGGCGGAAGTAGTTCGACAGGGCCGCGTCGATGCGCTCGGCCGGATACACCGAGCCGGCCGCGAGGCGGTCGCGCAAGGACTGCGGCGCGAGGTCGACGACCTCGATCTGGTCGGCGGCGCGCACCACGGCATCCGGGACCGTCTCGCGCTGGGTCACGCCGGTGATCTTCTCGACGACGGCGTTGAGGGAGTCGATGTGCTGCACGTTCACGGTCGTGATGACGTCGATGCCCGCGTCGAGCAGCTTCTCGACGTCGTTCCAGCGTTTATCGTGACGCGAGCCGGGCGCGTTGGTGTGCGCGAGCTCGTCGACCAGCGCGATGTGCGGGTGCCGCTCGAGCACGGCATCCAGGTCCATCTCGTCGAGCGCGACGCCGCGATGCGCGACGCTGCGGCGCGGAACGACCTCGAGGCCCTCGGCCTGGGCGGCCGTCGCGAGACGACCGTGGGTCTCGACGATCGCGATGACGACGTCGCGCCCCTCGTCGCGCAGGCGGCGCCCCTCTTCGAGCATTTCGTACGTCTTGCCGACGCCCGGCGCCATACCGAGCAGCACGCGCAGCCGCCCGCGCTTCACGCGAGGCTCCCCGGCTTCGGCTGCGCCGGAAGCCCGTCGAGTGTCCAGGACACGCCGGTTCCGCGGCGGGCGCGCGGCGTGTCCTGGACACTCGGCAGGGGTGCTCCGAGCGCACGGCGCCGCCGCCGCGCGGGAGGCGCGACGGCGGCGGGTGACAGACGCATGTCCCTGATTCTCGTCTCTCAGAGCGCGTCGAGCGCGCGATTGAGCGCGACGACGTTCACGCGGGGGTCGCCGAGGTACCCCAGGTCGCGCGGGATCGTGTGCGCGTCGACGAGGGATTCGACCTCGGATGCCGAGAGGCCACGGGCCTCGGCGACGCGGGCGACCTGTCGTTCGGCGTTGGCGACCGAGATGTCGGGGTCGAGCCCGGATGCCGAGGCGGTCAGGGCATCAGCGGGGATCCGACCCGATCCGTCGAGCTCGACCGCGGCGGCCGTGCGCTCCTCGATCGAGGAGATCAGGTCGTCATTCTCGGGGCCGAGGTTCGACCCGCTCGACGCCGCGGAGTCGTAGCCGTCGCCCGCGGCCGAGGGACGGGACTGGAAGTACCGCGGGAGGGCGTTGCCGTCGGCATCCGTGAAGGACTGCCCGATCAGCTGCGAACCCGCGACCTGCCCGTCGGCCGTTCTGATGAGCGAACCGTTCGCCGCGAACGGCAGGGCGATCTGGCCGACGGCGGTGATCAGCAGCATGTAGCCGACGCCGAGGAGCAGGGTGAAGACGAGCATCGCGCGGACGGCGACGCCGGCGGTACGCAGGGTGGTGCGCATCAGGGGGGCCTTTCAGAAGCCGGGGAGCAGGCTCACGACGAGGTCGATGAGCTTGATACCGATGAAGGGGACGAGGACGCCGCCGAGCCCGTACACGAGCAGGTTGCGGCTGAGGATGCTCGAGGCGCTCGCCGCGCGGTACTTCACACCGCGCAGGGCCAGCGGGATGAGCACGATGATGACGATCGCGTTGAAGATGATCGCGCTGAGCACCGCGGATGCCGGCGAGGACAGCTGCATGATGTTGAGCACCGCGAGCCCGGGGAACACCCCCATGAACATCGCCGGGATGATCGCGAAGTACTTCGCGATGTCGTTGGCGAGCGAGAACGTAGTCAGGGCGCCGCGGGTGATGAGCAGCTGCTTGCCGATCCGGACGATGTCGATGAGCTTGGTCGGGTCCGAATCGAGGTCGACCATGTTGCCGGCCTCTTTCGCGGCCGAGGTGCCCGTGTTCATCGCGACACCCACGTCGGCCTGGGCCAGGGCGGGCGCGTCGTTCGTGCCGTCGCCGGTCATCGCGACGAGGTTGCCGCCCTCCTGCTCGCGCTGGATGAGGGCGAGCTTGTCTTCGGGGGTGGCCTCGGCGAGGAAGTCGTCGACGCCCGCCTCGGCGGCGATCGCCTTGGCCGTGAGGGGGTTGTCGCCCGTGATCATCACGGTGCGGATGCCCATCGCGCGCAGCTCGCCGAAGCGCTCGCGCAGGCCGTCCTTGACGACGTCCTTGAGGTGGATGACGCCGAGCACGCGGCCGACGCCGGTTCCGGTCCCTTCAACAGGCTCAGGGACCTCGGTCGCGTGCTCCGCGACCTCGGTTTCAGAGGTGGCTGAGCCCGTCGAAGCCACCGGGCCCCGCGCCGGCGTCCACGTCGCGACGACCAGCGGCGTGCCGCCCGACTGCGAGATGGCATCCGTCGCGTTCTGCAGCTGCGCGCGCAGCGCCTCGGGAACGGGGGAGCCGGATGCCGCCAGCCAGGCCACCACGGCCGACGCGGCGCCCTTGCGCACCTGCGTGCCGTCGGCGAGGTCGAGGCCGCTCATGCGGGTCTGGGCCGTGAAGGGAACGGGCTCCGCGCCGCGGGGCATCTCGGCGACGATCCCCTGGGCCGCTGCGAGCTCGACCACCGAGACGCCCTCGGGCGTGGGGTCGGCCTGCGACGACAGCGAGGCGAACTCGGCGAGCATCGGCCCGCCGACGCCGTCGAGAGGCACGAAGGCCGACGCGCGACGGTTCCCGTAGGTGATCGTGCCGGTCTTATCGAGCAGCAGGGTGGTGACGTCGCCCGCGGCCTCGACCGCGCGTCCCGACATGGCCAGGACGTTTCGCTGCACCAGGCGGTCCATGCCCGCGATGCCGATGGCGCTGAGCAGCGCCCCGATGGTCGTCGGGATCAGGCAGACGAGCAGGGCCACGAGCACGGGGATCGACACGGGGGATGCCGCGTACGAGGCGATCGGGTTCAGCACGAGCACGACGACGACGAACACGATCGACAGGCTCGCCAGCAGGATGTTGAGCGCGATCTCGTTGGGCGTGCGCTGGCGCGACGCGCCCTCGACGAGCGCGATCATGCGGTCGACGAACGTCTCCCCGGGCTTCGACGTGATCGTCACGACGATGCGGTCGCTGAGCACGCGCGTACCGCCGGTGACGGCGCTGCGGTCGCCGCCCGACTCGCGCACCACCGGTGCCGATTCGCCCGTGATGGCCGATTCGTCGACGGTCGCGATGCCGTGCACGATGTCGCCGTCGCCGGGGATCAGCTCCCCGGTCTCCACCAGCACGATGTCGCCGACGCGCAGGTCGCCCGAGGGGACGTCTTCGGTGGCCGCGTTCACCGCCCCGGGGTCCGTGGGGGAGTACGCGACGACCCGCCGCGCCGAGGTCGTCGTGCGCGTCTTGCGCAGAGTCGCCGCCTGCGCCTTGCCGCGGCCCTCGGCGACCGACTCGGCGATGTTCGCGAAGAACACCGTGAGCCACAGCCAGATCGCGATGCCCCAGGTGAAGCCGAAGGGCAGGGAGCCGTCGGCAGCCCCGAGGAACGGCTCGGCGACCGCGATGAGGGTGGTCAGCGCGGCGCCGACCCAGACGAGGAACATCACCGGGTTGCGCCACTGCGCGGCCGGGTTCAGTTTCTTTGCCGCGCCGGGGAGGGCGGCGACGATCTGCGCGGTGCTGAAGGCTCGGCGCGGGGCATCGGAGGTGGGGGCCGACGCTTCGGGCGCCGGGGCGTGGGTGAGGGTGGACATCAGCGGGTCAGTCCTTCAGCGAGGGGTCCGAGGGTGAGGACGGGGAAATAGGTGAGGGCGGTGACGATCACGGCGACACCGGCCAGCAGGCCCGCGAACTGCGGGCGGTGCGTGGGCAGGGTTCCGACCGTCGCCGGCACGGCATCCTGGGCCGCGAGGGCGCCGGCGAGGGCCAGCACGAACACGATCGGCAGGAAGCGGCCGAGCAGCATCGTCACACCGAGCGCGGTGTTGAACCACGGGGTGTTGGCGGTGAGGCCCGCGAAAGCCGAGCCGTTGTTGTTCGCCGCCGACGTGAACGCGTAGAGCACCTCGCTGAGGCCGTGTACGCCCGGGTTCCAGATCGACGTGGTCTCGACGTCGGAGCGGATGGCCGGAACCCCGAAGCTCAGGGCGGTCCCGGCGAGCACGAGGGTGGGGGTGACGAGGATGTAGAGGCTCGCGAGCTTGATCTCGCGCGGCCCGATCTTCTTCCCGAGGTACTCGGGCGTGCGGCCGATCAGCAGGCCGCCGACGAACACCGCGATCACGGCGAGGATCAGCATGCCGTACAGGCCCGAGCCGACACCGCCGGGGGCGACCTCACCGAGCATCATGTTGATCATCGGCATCATGCCGCCCAGCGCCGTGTAGCTGTCGTGCATCGAGTTCACCGCACCGGTCGAGGTGAGGGTGCTCGTCGAGCCGAACAGCGTCGAGCCGAAGATGCCGAACCGCACCTCCTTGCCCTCCATCGCGCCGCCGGCGAGGCCCGGGGCGGTACCCGCCCCCACCGTCTCGGCCCACGTGAGCAGAGCCGTGGATGCCACGAAGATCGCGGCCATCACCCCGAGGATCGTGTAGCCCTGGCGGTCATCGCCCACGATGCGGCCGAAGGCGCGGGGCAGCGAGAACGGGATGACCAGCATCAGGAAGATCTCGAAGAGGTTGGTCCACGGCGTCGGGTTCTCGAACGGATGGGCGGAGTTGACGTTGAAGAAGCCGCCGCCGTTGGTCCCGAGCAGCTTGATGGCCTCCTGGGATGCCACCGGCCCACCCGGGATCGCCTGCGCCGCCCCGGCCAGGGTCGTGGCATCCGTGAAGCCGTTGAGGTTCTGGATGACACCGCCGGCGAGCAGCACGAGCGCGGCCACGATCGAGAAGGGCAGCAGCAGCCGGTAGGTGCCGCGCACGAGGTCGACCCAGAAGTTTCCGATCACGCCGCTGCGGCGGTACGCGAAGCCGCGCACCAGGGCCATCGCGATCGCGATGCCCACGGCGGCCGAGACGAAGTTCTGCACGGTGAGGGCGGCGAACTGCACGGTGTACCCGAGCGTGGTCTCGCCGGAGTACGACTGCCAGTTCGTGTTGGTCACGAACGAGACCGCGGTGTTGAACGAGAGGGCCTCGCTCGGCGCCTCGAGACCCAGGGCGAACGGCAGCAGCGGCTGCAGGCGCATGAGGGCGTAGACGAAGACGACGCTCACGAACGAGAACAGCAGCACCGACCGCAGGTAGGCCTGCCACGTCTGTGCGCTGCGGGCGTCGACGCCGATCAGACGGTAGGTGCCGCGCTCGACGGCGAGGTCGCGCTCGCCGGTGTAGATGCGGGCGATGTGGTCGCCGAGCGGGCGGTAGGCCAAGCCCAGCGCGACGACGAGGGTGAGGCCGGTCAGGACGATCGACCAGATGCTTCCACCGTCCATGGTCAGAACTTCTCCGGTCGGACGAGGGCGACCACGAGGTAGACGACGGCGGCGACCGCGAGCACCGCGGCGAGGATCGAGAAGAAGGTCATGACCGGTCGCCTCCGCGTCCTACGGGGCGGGCGGACGAGGAACGAGCCTCGGGGCCCAACTTCTCGACCCCCTTGGCGACGAGCGCGACCAGCGCGAACAGCGCGGCGGTCACGGCGAGGAAGACGACATCGAGCACGACGACTCCAGGTTCGGGACGGAACCGCGGGCGAGCCGCGGGCGCCGCGGGGCGGCACGTCTGTCGATACAACTCCGCCGGGCCGCGGCATCCTCGGGCCCTAACGCTTTCCCTACGGGTCGCTCACGGACCCATACGGAGTGCTTACGGGGCGGCTGTGCGCACAGCTCCTGCGGAAAGGGGGCCGCCCGACTCTGAACCGCTTGATGAGGTCGGATGCGCAGGAGCTGTGCAGCGGGCCGGTCGAGCCGCCTCCGCGGAGCGCACCGCCGGCGAGCCCCCGGGTTCCGCGGCCGGCAGTGCACGACTCCTGCGCCGTGTCCCGCCGGGGGCATCGAGACCACCGCAGCCGCGGATCCTGCAGGAGATGTGCGCCGACCGCGCATGATGGAGACATGGCCGAGAACGACGTGCGCGTGAGCGCGGGGCTGGTGATCCCCGCGTCCGAGCTGTCGTGGCGGTTCTCGCGCTCGTCGGGCCCGGGCGGTCAGGGGGTGAACACCGCCGATTCGCGCGCGGAGCTGATGTGGGATGCCACGGCATCCGCCGTTCTCTCGACCGTGCAGCGCGAGCGCGTGCTCGAGCGGCTCGGCGACCGGCTGGTCGACGGGGTGCTGACGATCGCGGCTTCCGAGCATCGGGCGCAGCTGCGCAACCGCGACGCGGCCCGCGCCCGGCTCGCCGCCCTCGTGGCCGAGGCGGTGCGGCCCCCGGCTCCGCCGCGCCGGGCGACGAAGCCGACCCGCGGGTCGAAGGAGCGCCGCCTGCAGGCCAAGCAGCGTCGCACCGACGTCAAGCGGATGCGGCAGCGCCCGACGGACTGACGGGCGCGCGCCCGCGTCGGCCCAGCCATCCCCGCCGAGTGTCCAGGACACCCGGACGCTCCGGAGATCCGCCCGGGTGTTGTGGACACTCGACCCTGGTCGGGCGCGTCAGGCGCCGCCCTCGGCGCGGCGGCGACGCACCTGCTCCTCGAGGTCGGCGAGGTGCATCTCGCGCTCGAGGTCGGCGATCTGCTGCTCCGTCGTGCGTGCGTCGCGCGGGGCCGGGGCGGGCGACGGGTCGGGCTGCCTCTGCCACCGCCGCGGGTCACCGAAAGTCAGGGGAGCCGTGCGCTGCTCGTACTCGCGCCCGATCGTGAACCACAGGATCGACCCGATCAGCGGCAGCAGCACGATGAAGAACACCCACACGAACTTCGGCATGTGCTTGACCTGGTCGTCGCGGCGCGTGATGGCATCGATCAGCGCGATCACCATCACGACGAGGGTCAGCAGGGCGAGGATCGGCATGGCCCCCACCCTGGCGGAGCACTCCGCGCGGCGTCCACCTTCTGGCCGCGTTGCGAAACGCCGAACGCCCCCGCCGCGTGGCGAGGGCGTCCGGATCGGTTCAGGATGCCGGATCCGACGGCGTCTTCTTCACGCGCTGCGCCGGGACCTCGGCGATCGGGCGGCCGCTGCGCGATTGGCCGGGCAGGGGGCGCGACCGGCGTCCGTAGATGAGCTCCGACGAGTCGAGCAGCCACGGCACGAGCGTGATCGAGACGCCGTGCACGAGCATGAGCTGCTGGGCCAGGCGGCGCGAGCGGCGGTTGTGGAGGATCGACTCCCACCAGTGCCCCACGATGAACTGCGGCAGGTACACGGTGACGACGGCGGAGCCGTTGTTCGCGCGGTACTTCTTGATGAACGTCGACACGGGCGAGCTGTAGGTGCGGTACGGCGAGTCGATGATGACGAGGGGCAGGGGCATGTTGTGCTCCGCCCACTCCCTCTGCAGCTTCGCCGCGTCTTCGTCGGTGATGGCGACGTGCACGGCGAGGGTCTTGTCGTGGTTGGCGGCGAGGGCGTAGTCGATCGCCTTCATCACGGGCTTCTGCAGGCGGTTGACGAGGACGATGGCGACGTCGCCCGACGAGCCGAAGTGCACGTCGTCGTCCATGCGGATCTCATGCTCGACGTCGCGGTAGTACCGGTTCACGCCGATCATGAGCACCGCCAGGATCGGGATGGCGATGAACACCAGCCACGCGCCGTGCGTGAACTTCGTGATGGTCACGATGAGCAGCACGAGCACGGTCATGGCCGCGCCGACGGAGTTGATCCACAGGCCTGCGATGGCCGAGCGGCGTTCGATCGCCGCCGACTGCTGCTTCGCCGCCTCGGGGGGCAGGTCCTTCAATCCGCGCAGCGTGCGGCGCCAGTGCTTGACCATGCCGATCTGGCCGAGCGAGAACGACACGAAGACGCCGATGATGTAGAGCTGGATCAGCGTGGTGAGGTTGGCCTGGTAGACGATCAGCACACCGATGGCGACGATGCCGAGGATGATCATGCCGTTCGAGTACACGAGCCGGTCGCCGCGGGTGTTGAGCGCCTTCGGGGCGTAGCCGTCGCGCGCGAGCACCGACCCGAGCAGCGGGAAGCCGTTGAACGCGGTGTTGGCCGCGAGCAGCAGCACGCACGCGGTCGCGGCCTGGATGATGAAGAACGGGATGCTGCCCATGCCGAAGGTCGCCGCGGCGACCTGGGCCATGAGGCTCGGCTGCGGGTTGTTCGCGCAGTCGAACCCGATGAGGTGGCAGGGGTTCTCGGCGTAGTGCACGCCCGAGATCAGCGCGAGCGCGGTGAGGCCCACGAACAGGATGATCGCGATGCCGCCCATCATCGTCAGCGTCGTCTGGGCGTTGCGGATCTTCGGCATCCGGAACGCGGGCACGCCGTTCGACACGGCCTCGACGCCCGTGAGAGCGGAACAGCCGCTCGAGAACGCGCGCAGGACGAGCAGGATCAGCGCCGCCTGCGTCAGCGACTCCGCCTGCACCGCGTACTGCGCGCTCGAGGCGACGGGGGCGAAACCGAAGAGGGTGCGACCCAGGCCGACGACGATCATCACGCCGACCGACCCGATGAACAGGTAGGTGGGGATCGCGAAGACGCTCGAGGCCTCGCGCACGCCGCGGAGGTTGACGATGACGATGAGGATGACGAACCCGACCGCGATCTCGACGCGGAACGGGTTGAGTTCCGGGAGCGCCGAGATGATGTTGTCGACACCGGATGCCACCGACACGGCCACCGTGAGCACGTAGTCCACGAGCAGGGCCGCTGCGACGACGACCCCCGGCACTTCGCCCAGGTTCTTGCTGGCGACTTCGTAGTCGCCGCCGCCCGAGGGGTAGGCCTTGATGAGCTGACGGTAGCTGAGCACCACCACGACCAGCAGCACCACGACGGCCACCGCGACCCACGGGCTGAGGGTCAGCAGAGCCGTTCCGCCGATGAGCAGGATCATCAGCAGCTCCTGCGGGGCATAGGCCACGGAGGAGAGGGCGTCGGAGGCGAAGATGGGCAGCGCCATCTTCTTAGGGAGGAGCTGCTCGTCGAGTTTCTCGGACGTGAGAGGCTCGCCGATCAGAATGCGTTTCGCGATCGGCGTCTCTTCGCCGTCAACGCGACTTTCGTCAGTCACGGCGCGCGACATTACGCGCACTCCAGGCTCTGCGCAATCTGACGCGCACGGCGTTCACCGGATGGTCGACCTCCACGGATCCTCCCGGACGACCTCCATCGGGTGAAGGACGTCGTCCGGGAGTGCCGAAGGGTGTTCTCGCGGGTGCGATCTGTCCGTCACGCGTCGGGCGCGAGGCCCAGCTGGGTGAGGATGCCCAGCTCGTCGCTGCTTCCCCAGCGCTCGGCGAGCTTGCCGTCGACGAAGGTGCTGATCTGTACGCCGCGGATCTTCACCGGCCGGCCTGTCGGAGCGTGGCCGCGGAACTCGCCGGTCTGCGTCCCGGTCAGCGTGTACGCGAACGCGACGCTGTCGTCATCCGCGACGAGCTTCTCCACCGCGAGTGCCATGTCGGGGAACGCCGTCCGCAGCTCGCCGAAGAACGCGGCGTACCCGCGCGGACCTTGCTCCTGACCGGGCGCCGGGTCGTGGTCGACCGAATCGGGAGCGACGAGGTCGTCGAACGCGGCGAAGTCGCCCGCGTTCACCGCCTCGCCGAATGCCTGCTGGGATGCGATGTTCTGCTCACGAGTCATGGGATCTCACCTTTTCTGCACGCCACCGGTGCCTGAATCGACCGTGCTGGTCGCGAGCGACGGTATGCCGCCACCTCGGTCGTCACCGGAGGGTTGACCGTCGGCGGTCGGCCTGCTGTGCCGGGTGTCGCGGCGCCACGACGCCGGGCACGAGATGCGGCCCCGTCGAAGGATGGGCCTCGACGCGGGAGCGGTCTCGACGGGGTCAGGCGGCGCAGCGCTCGGCGATGTATGCGGCGATCGCGTCGGCGCCGACGTGGTCGTGCGCGGTGATCGTGACGACGGTGTCGGCGACGAAGACGAGCAGTTGGCCGTGCGCGCCATGCAGCCGCCACGCGGCACCGGGGCCGTCCCATCCCGCGAGCGCGTAGCGGCGATAGCCCTCTCCCGCGCTCCCCGTTCCGATCCACGCCGTGTGCAGCGCATCCACCGTCTGCGCCGAGACGAGGCGGCGCCCGTCCCACATGCCGCGGTCACGGATGAGCTTTCCGAGACGGGCCATCTCCTCCGTGCGGAGGGAGAGTCCCTCGCCACCGAGCACCCGCCCGAGCGGGCAGCGTCGCCATGCGACGTCGTCGAGACCCAGCGGGGTGAACAACCGCGGTCGCAGGAACTCCTCGACGTCGCCCGTGCGCTGCGACAGCGCGTGCATCGCGGTGTACGTGCTCGCGTTGGAGTACTGGAAGACGCGCCCCCGCGTGGGGCGGGAGAGGAACTCGGCGGCGACGTCGGGCCAGTCGGTCATCATCGTCTCGGAGTAGGGGAAGTCGATGCCGCTCGACATCGACAGGAGGTGGCGGAGGGTCACGTCGGTGGCGGCGGGCAGCAGCTCGCCCACCGGGGCGTCCAGCGCCGCGAGACCCTCGTCGGCCGCGATCCCCGCAGCGAGCACCGCGACGGCCTTGGCGACCGAGTGGATCTCCTCGCGCTCGTCGGGCGCCCAGCGGTGTTCCGCGACGGCGTCGCCGACCCGCACGTGCAGTCCGTGGGCGCGGAAGCCCGTGTCGTCGATGCGGGCGACGAGCTCGTCGCGGAGGCGGGTGGCGCGGCACATGTGCACAAGGCTACGGAGGCCCGACCGACCTCCCCCTAAGCTCGCGGGGTGCACAACATCGTCGGATCGGGGCTGCTCGCCGTCTTCGCGGGTGCGGTGGTCGCGGTGCTGGCGTTCGTGCCGTTCGTCGCGGTCAGCTATCGCCGTCGCGGGGGATTGACGCTGTGGCGCACCCTGCTGTGGGCGGGCGCCGCCGTGTACTTCTGGGCGATCTGGACGTACACGCTCATCCCCCTGCCCGACGGCGACGCCTACCGCTGCGCGGGGGTGAACCTCCGCCCCTTCGAATTCGTCGACGAGATCCGCGCGGCGGTCGCCGTCTCGGGCCGCTACCTCACCGACCCCGTCGTGCTGCAGGTGGCGTTGAACGTGCTGCTTTTCCTCCCGCTCGGGTTCTTCCTCCGCGTCCTCGGCGGACGCGGCATCCTGATCGCCGGAGTCGCGGGCCTGGTCGTCTCGGGGGTCATCGAGACCACGCAGCTCACCGGCGTCTGGGGGATCTTCCCGTGCGCCTATCGCGTCTTCGACGTCGACGACCTGATCGCCAACACCTCGGGAGCGCTCCTCGGGTCGGTACTCGCGTTCGCGGTGCCCGCGCAGCACCGGGGAGTGCAGAAGAGCCCGGATGCCGAGCAGCCCCGCCCGGTCACACGTCGCCGTCGGTTGCTCGGCATCGTGTGCGACGTGGTGGGCGTGTGGCTCGTGGGCTTCGCCGTCTCGGTGGCCGTGCAGGCGGCGATCGCCCTCACCCTGGGGGATGCCGCGACCTTCTCGACCGACGAGGTGGCCTCGCTCGCGGGGACGCTGGCCTCGGCCGGCCTGTGGCTGGTCGTGATCCTGACGACGGGGAGGTCGATCGGCGACCTCGCCACGCGCGTGCGGTTCACGAACGGTGTGCTGCCGGCGTGGGTGGCGCGGCCGCTGCGCTTCCTCACCGGGGCTGGAGCGTACGCCGTGCTCGCGGGGCTGCCCGCGCCGTGGTCGTTGACGGCCTTCGTGCTCGCGCTCGCGACCGGGGCGCTCCTCGTCGTCTGGCGTGACGGGCGGGGTCTCACCGGGTGGATCGGGCGCCGCCGCCTGGTCGACGACCGGGCGGGAGTGGTGAGTCCGTCGGTCGACGCGTCGTCGTCGGCCCGCGGCACCCTCGAGTGACGGCGAAGATCGCCATCCGTCACAGCGCGTTCCAGCCCTGGATCTGACGGCCCGGGTGGACGTCACCGGTTCGCGGCGAACTCCTCGGCCAGCACGCCCATGAGCACCTCGTCGTGGAAGCGACCTCCGTGGAACGCCACGGCGCGGCGCACGCCCTCACGCACGAATCCGGCCTTCTCGTAGGCGCGAAGGGCTCGCGTGTTGAAGGCCCAGACCCGCAGTTCAACCTTGTGCAGGCCCAGCTCGTCGAAGCCGTAGCGGAGCATCGTGCGGGTGGCATCCGTGCCGTAGCCGCGGCCGACCGCGTCGGGGCCGATCATGATCGCGAACGTCGCGACACGCGCGGGCAGGTTTCCTCCCCACAGCGTCGCGTGGCCGATGAGGCGCCCCTCCTCGTCGTCGATGCTGTAACCCGCGCCGCCGGGGGAGTCGTTGCGGCTCCACGCCTGGAACATCTCCCGCACGGATGCGACGGGCCGATGCTGCACGCCGCCCTGCTGCAGGACCGCCGCGTCGTCGCGGCGCCACCAGTCCACGAGGGCGTCGAGATCGGCGTCGGTGGTCGCCCGCAGGCGGACGCATTCGCCACGGAGCAGGTCGGCACCGTAGGCGAGCGCGGAGGAGGTGTCGCGAAGGTCGTCCATCCATCGACCGTAACGGGGCGTCGCCAACAGACCCAGAGGAAAGGGCCTCAGGCGAACATCTGCCGCAGCGCGGCGAGATCTCCGGCGTCGAGAGCGCGGGCGATCACGTCCGCGTCGTCGGCCGAGGGGAACAGGCCCGCCAAATCGTCCCGGAAGATCGAGCGCATTTCGTCGAGATCATCGGCATGGGCGGCGACACGCATCGCCTCGATGGCGCGCTGATAGGGGATCTGCTGATAGCCCCCGGGGGCATCGGGGGGACTGAAGTACGGGATCCACGGAAGCGATCCATCGGGATGCAGGAGCAGCACGTCTCCGGGCTGGATCACGCGCGTGTGGTTGAGGTCGGCGATGCTCAGCGGGTTGGCGATGCAGAAACGATCGCCGATCGCGTAGAGCGAGTCGCCCGGTTCGACGGTGTAGGTCATGACGACACCGTCGTCGTCCACTCCCACCGGACCGGCGGCGAGCTCGCGCGGGCCTCGGTCGATCAGGTCGTCGTTCAGGCTCGCGCTCATCCTGCCGAAATGGATCCACCGCGGGATATCGCACCCTTCGGGGTCGTTCCGCCGGATCATGAGGCCGTTGCCGACGTCCACGTAGCCCTCGCCGAGCCCGGTCGCGTCCGTCTCTCCCGCGCCGGATGCCGCGGTCTCGGTCGGGGAGGGAGCGGGCACGGCCGCACCGATCGACGTCACGTGCGTGAAAGCGGCCGACACGGCGGGAGCGGCGAGCGCGAAGAGCCCGCCGACGACGACGATCGACACCCCGCTCGCGATCGCTGCTGCCTTCTTCATGCGCTCACCCTACGGGGGTGCCTTCGCGGATGCCGGCGATTCTGCGGACGCGGGCCGCACCCTCGCAGAGGCGGTGTCCCCTGCCTGGCGATGACCGGAGGGATGCGTGTCGCCACCCCCGAGGCGTCTCGGTCGGGAGAAGGACCGTGCTGCGCCACCCGCCGCGCTACCGTGACCCCATGAGAGAGCCGCTGTCGCCGGCGGACGCGCGCATCCTGGCGCTGGAGTCCGACGTGGTGCGCGGGCACGCCCTGAAGCTGCTCGTGCTCGAGCCGGGCCCGTCCCTCGACCTCGAGGCCGTGCGCGCGAGCGTCGCCGAACGCCTGGGTGCCTTCCCGCGCGGCCGTCAGGTCGTGGTCGACGACGGCGAAGGACCCGCGTGGGTCGACGCGGCCGAGGTCGAGGTCGCGCACCACGTCCGCCGCTTTGCCGCGGGCGACCCGGCGGACCTGCGCGCGGTCGTCGGGCGGCTCATGTCGGAACCCCTCGACCGGTCGCGGCCGTTGTGGACGATCGACCTCATCGGGCCGCTCGCCGACGGGCGCGAGGCCGTGGCCGTGCGCCTGCATCACGCGCTCGCCGACGGACTGACGGCCGTGCGCTTCCTCGAGGCGGTGGTCTTCGAGCCGCACGACGCCCCGGCTCACGAGGTCGGCATCCGCGATCCCGCGGCGCGCCCGACGCGCTGGAGCGAATGGGAGCGGATGCCGCTGACCGTGGCCCGCGAGCTCGGCCACCCGGGATCGCATTCGCCGTTCGACCGCCCTCTCACCGCACGCCGTGCCCTGGCGTTCGTCGACGTGCCCCTCGCCGAGGCGCGGGCGGTCGGTGCGTCTCGCGCCGCGCACGCGACCGTCAACGACGTGCTCCTCGCCGTGATCGCGGGGGCGCTGCGCCGACGGCTCCTCCACCACGGCCACACGCCGCGGGTGAACGCCCAGGTGCCCGTGAGCCTGCACGAGAAGGGGGAGGATGCCGCGGCATCCGGCAATCGCGACTCCTTCGTCGACGTGGGCCTGCACCTGCACGAGCCCGACGACCTGCGCCGACTCGACCTGCTGAGCGCGCAGATGCGCGCACGCAAGAACGGACGCGATGCCCGGGCGCTCGACGAACTGTTCCACGCGCTCGCGTCGGCGGGGCCCCTCGGAACGTACGTGCGCGGCCTCGCCGACGACCCGCGCGAATTCGCGCTCGCCATCTCGAACGTGCCCGGTCCCCGCGTCGCGGTGGCCGTCGCCGGGCGCCGCGTCGGACACGTCTACACGTCGTCGGAGCCGGGCCCCCGCCACGCGCTGCGCGTCGCGGCGATCTCCAACGACCGCTGGCTGGGCGTCGGCTTCTGCGTCGACCCCGCCGCGGTGCCCGACGTCGACGAGCTCGCGGACGCCGCGCACGACGCGTGGGAGGCGCTGCGCGCCGGGACCGAGTGAATCGGTCGCGGTCGCGACCCGCCCCGGCATCCGGCGTTCACGTGTCGCGTCCCGGCCCCGCTCGATGCCGGGACGGCACCCGTTTCGATGCCGTGACACCGCACGCACCGGCACCGGCCGCGCCGCCTAGGCTGGACGCGGAGGGTCGGATGTCGTCGAGAGCAGGGCGCGCGCAACGCGTGGGCCGCGGTGTCGCCGCGGCGGCCGTCGCGACCTTCATCGCGACCGTCTCGCACGCCTCCGTCGGGGCGGAGCTCCCTCCCACGCTCAACGCCGTCCTCGCGCTGTGCCTCGCCGCCCCCGTCTGCGTGCTGCTGGCGGGGCGCACGGCGTCGTGGTGGCGCCTCTCGCTCGCGGTCGTGCTGAGCCAGGCGCTGTTCCACGGCATCCTGGCGCTCGATCTGAGCGGGAGCGGCGCGGGGCCGATGTCGCACCACGGTGCCGCGCCGCTTCTGCTGGATGCTGCCGCCACGGGGCCGGCGCACGCCGCGCATTCGCCCTGGATGTGGGTCGCGCACGCGTTCGCGGCGGCGGTCACGATCCTGGCCCTCGGTCGCGGCGAGCGGGCGGTGCGGGCGATCGCGCGCTTCTTCGTCGCGGTGCTTCTGCGGCTGCGCCCGTTCCGCGGACCGGCGGCGCGCACGGATGCCGTCCGCACGGCACCCGAACCACTGCTGCTGACGACGGCGATGACGGTGCTGTCGCCGATGAGGCATCGGGGTCCGCCGCGCGCGGCGTGACCTCCGACACCCTCCTTCGCGGCGCGTCCGTCTGATCGGCGCGCCCATTCGCAGAAAGCAGCACCCATGTCTCGCAAGACCATCCTTCGTCGTACCCTCGCGGGCCTCGCCGCCGGCGCCGTCCTCGCCATCGGCGCGCCGCTCGCGGCGTCCGCGCACGTCACCGTCAACCCGAACACCGCGACGCCGGGCAGCTACGCCACGGTGAACTTCCGCGTCCCGACCGAGTCCGAGACGGCATCCACCGTCAAGGTCGAGGTCGCCCTGCCCACCGACACCCCGCTCAGTTCCGTGCTCGTCGAGCCGGTGACCGGGTGGACCGCCACGGTCGAGAAGGGCGCCCTCCCCGCCCCCGTCGAGGTCGACGGCAACACCATCTCGGATGCCGCACTGAAGATCGTCTGGCAGGCCGACCCGGGCATCGGCATCGGCCAGGACCAGTTCCAGATCTTCTCGGCCGTGCTCGGGCCGGTGCCCGACACCGGGCACCTGCTGCTGCCGGCGACGCAGACCTACTCCGACGGGGAGGTCGTGGAGTGGGCGGCGACGCCCGACCAGGTCGCAGCCGACGACACGCTCGAGCCCGCGCCGGTGCTCTACATCAACGACGCTCCGCCGGCCGGGGAGCACAGCCACGGGACGTCGACGACGGCGGCCTCCGCCACGGACGACCACTCCAGCGAGGCGAGCGCCACGACGAGCGACTCCTCGTCGGGCGTCGCGCTGGGGCTCAGCATCGCGGCCCTCGTGGTCGCCGCGGCCGGTGCCGTTCTCGGCGCCCTCGCCTTCGCGCGTCGTCCGAAGCGCGCGTGAGCATGCGCTCCCGCACCGCGCTTCGCCGCGCACTCGCCGGGGCGGCGGTGATCGCTGCGGCGATGACCGCCGCCTTCGGCGGGGCCACGGCCGCATCCGCGCACGACAGCCTCGTCTCGTCGTCTCCCGCGGAGGGCGACAGCGTCTCGAGCCTGTCGGAGGTCACCCTCGACTTCAGTGCCAACCTGCTCGGCGCCGACGGGGGGAACCTCGTCATCGTGGTGGGGCCCGACGGCCGGCACTACGAGAGCGAGTGCGCTGCTCTCGCCGGTCCCACACTGACGACCGCCGTCGCGCTCGGGGCACCCGGCGACTATCAGGTCGAGTGGCGCGCGGTGTCGTCCGACGGTCATCCGGTGTCGGGCGTCATCCCGTTCACCTGGACGGGCGAGAGCGCGTCCGACGGCTCGGAGCAGTCGCCCTGCGCCGCCGCCGTCGGCGCGGGGGAGGCCGCACCGGAGACGGATGCGGTGTCGCCGGCAGGGATGTCCGGCCTCACCATCGGACTGCTCGCGGGCGGCGGTGCCGTGGTGGTCGTCGGCATCCTCATCGTCATCATCCTCCGCACCCGCAGCCGCGAGGACTGAGTCCTCGGACCGCCCGCCGTCGGACGTCCACGTCCGCGGCGGGCGGCTCGTGCCGGGGTGAAGTCCTGCGGACGACGGCATCCGGATGCCGGGACGGCGGCTCCGGGGCGCCCGACGCCGGACGCCGGGGCCCGGACTACAGGCTCGAGCCCGCCACCGAGAAGGTGTCGCAGGCGTTCACACCGCCCTGGCGGCCCGCGTCGAACCACCGCGTCCGCTGCTCGCTGGAGCCGTGCGTGAAGCTCTCGGGGTTGGTGACCTGGCCCGCCTCGGCCTGGATGTGATCGTCGCCCACCGCGGCCGCCGCCGAGAGCGCATCGGTGATCTGCTGCTCGGTCGGGGGCTGCAGATACGGCGTGCCGTTCTCATCGACCTGCTCGCCGGCCGCGGCGACCCAGGCGCCGGCGTAGCAGTCGGCCTGCAGCTCGGTGCGCACGCCGTTGCTGTCGGGGCCCGTGCCGTTGTTCGGGTACTCCTGCATCACCCCGGTGAGGTTCTGCACGTGGTGGCCGTATTCGTGGGCGAGCACGTAGAGCTGGGCGAGGGGACCGGCGGTGGTGTCGTACTGCTCCCGCAGGATGGAGAAGAACGTCGGATCGACGTACACGGTCTCATCCGGCGGGCAGTAGAACGGTCCCGTCGCGTTCGACGCCGTCCCGCACGAGCTCGACGTCGCCCGGTCGACGATGATCAGCTGCGGCTCCCGGTACCCGTCGAGGCGCTCCTGCCAGAACTGATCGATGCTGAGGGTCGCCGCCGCGAGGCGGCACGTGTCGTCGTTGTTGGCATCCTGTCCCGTCGAACAGTTGGCGATCGCCTCACCGCCGCCCTGGGGCGCGGCGGGGGCGCCGCCGCCGAGGAGCCCCGACAGGTCGGTGCCGGTGAACGCCGAGATCAGGAACACCACGATCGCACCGAGTCCCACCGCGCCGCCGCCGACGGCGGCGACCGTTCCGCCGCGCCGCTTGGCCGAGTTCCCGCCGACGCGGGCATTGTCGTTGAACGTCACGGCGTTCACGGTACGCGCGCCGACAGCCGCGAACACGGGGCTGGACTTCTCACCGCCGAGTGGGAGCACACCTCCGTGAGCGACCCGGCGCCGGGCGCCGACCTGGCGTGCCCAACGTGTCGATGAGACCGGATGCCCCATCTTCTTGTCTTGCGCCCCGGGCCGCGCCGCCGCCCATGCTCATACGTATTCACGAAACACGATCGTTACCGTCCGATGTGAACGCTTAGGCTTCCCTAAGCGCTATGCATACGTATACGGTTTGGCCATGTCATCCACCAAGAAGCGCGCTATCGCCCTCGCCGCCGTCGCGGCCGTGGGTGCACTCGCCCTCTCCGGATGCGGCGCGGGTAGCCGCACGGGGAACGCGAATGCCACCGAGGTCACCTGCGACTACACCGCCCCCGAATCCGCGACCACGGTCAACGTGCTCGCCTACAACTCCTCCGCCATCGATCCGTTCACCGACACGATGGTCTCCAGCTGCACCAAAGATGATGTCACGGTCAAGCACGACCCGATCGACTTCGGCGGCCAGGTCACGAAGACCACGGCCACCCTGTCGGGGGACACCGGCAGCTACGACATCGTCGAGACCTACGGCTTCGTCATCCCGAGCCTCGCCGTCGACGACAAGCTCGTCCCCCTCGACGATCTGTTCGCCGAATTCGCCGACAAGTACGACCTGAACGCGATCAGCGAGTCGATGCGTCAGGGCATGTCGTACGACGGCAAGCTCTACGCCCTGCCCATGCAGGCGCAGATGTTCGTCATGGCCTACCGCACCGACGTCTTCGACGAGCTCGGCCTCGAGGTCCCCCAGACCTTCGATGACATGATCAGCGCTGCCGAGGCCATCAAGGCCTCGGGCAAGATGCAGTACCCGATCGCGCTGCCGTGGCTCGCCACCGCCGACGTGACGACGAGCTTCCAAGCCGTCATGAACTCGCTCGGCGGCGACTTCGTCGACGCGAACGGCACGGTCACCCTCGACACCCCGGAGGCCAAGGAGGCGCTCCAGGCCATGCAGAGCCTGCAGCCCTACATGGACCCGCAGGTGACCACCTTCGACCAGCCGAAGGTGCAGCAGCAGATGTACAACGACACCGCGGCGATGTCGATCATGTTCTCGGGGCGCATGAGCGATCTGACCAAGTCGGAGAACAGCAAGCTGTCCGAGAACTTCGGCTTCGCGGCACCGCCGAAGGTCTCGACGTCGGCGCCGTACCTGTACGACCGCCTCTCGATCGACGGATGGTCGATCCCGTTCAACACCAAGCTCGACCACAAGATGCTGTTCGAGATGATGGCTTCCGCCGTCAGCGAGGACGCGTCGAAGGCCTCGGTCCCGGCGGCCTACCCCGCTCGCGAGGGCATGGTCACCGCCGACAACTCGCCCTACGGGCAGGCTGCCAACGACTCCATCGCGGGTGCCATGCCGCCCGTGGTCTCGCCGGTGCTGGCCCCGATCAGCAACGAGATCACGCCGATCGTGGCGCAGTTCCTCGCCGGCGGCCTGTCGGTCGACGAGGCGACGGCGCAGATGCAGGCAGCGGGGGAGAAGATCGCGGGCTGACGCCCGCCATCGCCCGCATCCACCGGTGAACAGGAGGGCCCGGCCCGGTCGACGACGACCGGGCCGGCGCCCCACTGAGAGGAGTCGTCCCGTGAAAGCACGCGAGTTCTGGGTGTTGTTCGCCCCCAGCCTGGCCATCATGAGCGCTCTGCTCGTGTTCCCCCTTCTGCGTACCGTGCAGTGGAGCTTCGAGAACGTCCGGTACGGCGTCCCGGGGACCTTCGTCGGTCTCGCGAACTTCACCGACGCCCTGAGCGATCCGCGATTCCATCGGGCCGTCGTCTTCACCATCGCCGTGACGGTGGTCACCACCGCCATCCTGCTCGTCTTCGGGTATCTGATCGCCATCGCGGTCAACACCCTCCGCCTGTCGCGACCGCTGGTCCTCGGCATCATGCTCGTGTCGTACGTGCTGCCCAACCTCGTCGGCGCCGTCGCCTTCTCGTGGCTGTTCGACGACAACTTCGGAGGGGTGGTCAATCGATTGATCGGCTTCTTCGGCGGAACGCAGGTGCTCTGGTTCACCGATCAGGTGCCCAACGCCCTGCTCGTCATGCTGAACACCGTGTGGCAGATGCTGCCGTTCGCGATGCTCATCATCCTCGCCGGTCTGCAGGGAGTGCCGGTCGAGTTGCGGGAGGCCGCTCGTATCGACGGGGCGAACGCGTTCCAGACGCACCTGCAGGTCATCATCCCCACCATCCGCGGGGTGCTGGGCTTCGTCTGCCTCATCACGATCATGGATGTGCTGCGCATCTTCGACGCCCTGATCCCGTTGTCGCCGCAGGCGGAGACGATCGGCAACGAGTCGATCATGCTCTACGTCTATTCCGTGGCCTTCGCCAACGGCGCACAGGAGCTCGGTCTCGGCAGCGCCATCAACGTCCTGACCATCCTGCTGATCCTGGTCATGCTCATCCCCTTCATCCGGGGCATCTTCAAGGAAGCGAAGGCGGCCCGATGACCCTCCGCACCGAAGCGCTCTCCACGCGCGCGATCACCACCGGCGACATCGAGGGCAAGAACCGACGGCCGCGGCCGCGGCGCCGCATCCGAGGTGTCACGGGGTTGCTGCTCGGCATCCTGTGCTTCCTCATGCTCAGCCCGTTCATCTGGATGACGCTGTCGGTGACGAAGCCGACCGACGTCGCCTTCGCCAACCCGCCCGTCCTGTCGGGCTACGAGCCGACGCTGAAGGCGTTCGTCGACCTCTGGGAGACCACCTACTTCGCCGACTATCTCGTCAACACCCTCTCGGTGGCGGTGATCTCCACGTTGATCGCCCTCGTCATCGGCATCCCCGCCGCATATGCGCTCTCGCGGTTCCCCAGCTACATCTCGGCCCTCCTGCTCGTGCTGGCCCTGATCTTCCGGGCCCTGCCGCGCTTCGCCGTGGTGCTGCCGATGTACGACATCAGCCGCGCGCTCGGGATCTACGACACCACCTTCGCGCTGGCCATCGCCCTCGTCGCGATCAATCAACCGTTCACGATCTGGCTACTGCGCAACTTCTTCGCCGAGATCCCCCGTGAGCTGGACGAGGCGGCCATGATCGACGGCTGCACCCGCATCGGCATGCTGCGCCGGGTCATGATCCCGCTGATGGGACCCGGCATCCTGACTGCCGGCATCTTCGTCTTCCTCTTCGCGTTCCAGGAGTATCTGACGGCGCTGGTGCTCACCGACACCTCATCGAAGACGGTCCCCGTCTTCATCGCCACGCAGCTCGGTCAGACGCTGCCGATGCTCCAGCAGGCGGGCGCGGCGTCGATGCTGCTGACGATCCCCGTCGTCGTCATCGCCTTCATCGCGCAGAAGTACCTCGTGGCGGGTCTGAGCGACGGCGCCGTCAAGGGCTGAGGGTGTCGGCTGCGCCCCTCGTCCTGCTGGCGGGGATGAACTGCACGACCGACCTGTGGACGGGGTGCGGTCTTGACGACGCCCTCACCCCGGCGGTGGATGCCGACGACCTCGACGCCCAGGTCGACCGGCTTCTGCGGACGCTGCCCGGACGGTTCGTGATCGGCGGCCTCTCGCTCGGCGCGATCGTCGCGATGGCGCTGGCGGTGCGCGCGCCCGAGCGCGTCGTCGGCCTGTGCGTCACGGCGGCCAACGCGAAGGCGCCCACCCCGCGGCAGCGCGGGGGGTGGGCGGTGTGGCTCGAACGGCTGTCCGCGGGGGAGTCGCCCGCCGCACTGCAAGCCGGCATCCTGCCCGTCCTGCTGTCGGCGAGTGCGCGCGAGACCCGCCCCGACCTCGTCGAGCGGACGATACGCATGGCGGAGGAGACTCCGTCCCGGGTGCTCGAAGCGCAGCTGCGCCTGCAGGGGAGCCGCATCGACCTCCTGCCGCACCTGCGTTCCACCGCCGTGCCGACGCTCGTCGTCGCGGGGGCGGACGACGCGCTGTGCCCACCGGATTTCCACGACGAGATCGCCGCGGCGCTGACGGGTGCGCGTCAGGAGCGGCTCGAGGCGGGGCACCTCGTGCCGCTCGAGCGACCGTCCGAATTCGGCGCCCTCGTGCGCGCGTGGCGGGCCGGGACGGATGCCGTGCCGCGCGGTGCATCGGCACGCTCGGGTCGCACCGGAGCGAGCCACGGTCCGCTCTGACGCCGGCAGCCGGCTGCGCGCGGCCGGGCGCTCAGGTACCGTCTCGGATGGCGCTCGGGTCCTCGCCATCATCGATCCGACCCGGGCGCGTCTCGTCGATGAGCCCCGCCCTGGGGGAGGGTTCCTTTGCCGCGGATGGTCTCTCCCCGGCGCGCGGGGCGACCACGCGGGGCAACTGACGCCGGGCGCGGGAGGCGCGTTCGCCGCAGATGGTCCTCCCGGCGTGCGGGGCGACAACCCGGGGCAACTGGCCGCGGGAGGCGCGTTCGCCGCAGATGGTCAGGGGTGAGAGGGGCGGGCCGGGGGCTCAGGCGAACTCAATCGACAGCCGCCCGAAGGCCGCGGAGGTGCGTCATGAGCGATGACGCGAGGTTGTAGACCACGAGCCTCGCTCCGTCGTCGAAGGCCGCCGCCGCGGCGGCGGGGGTGCCGACGATGTCCATGCGCATCTTGCCCGCCGCCGCCACCGCGCGGTTCACGACTGCGGTCGCCTCGGGGAGGGGGAGGTCGTCCGGGCCCGTGGATGCCCCGAGGTCGGCCGGCCCGATCATGATCCCGTCGAGGCCGGGCGCGGCGGCGATGGCGGCGGCCGCGGAGACCCCTGCGGGCGACTCGATCATCCCGAGCACGAGGGTGTTGCGCAGGTACCAGTCGCGGTGGTCTTCGGGCGCCGTTTCGCCGAAGCGTCCGGCCCGGCTGTAGGTCGCGAAGCCGCGCGTGCCGACGGGCGGGTAGTGAGCGGCCGCGACCACGGCTGCCGCCGCGGCCGCGTCGTCGATGTGCGGCACCAGCACGCCCTGTGCGCCCTGGTCGAGCACGCGCAGGATCGCGCCGGGGTCGTCCTCGCCGACGCGGACGATCACGGGCACGCCGTGCATCGTCGCGACCGCGATGTGCTGACGCAGCGCGATGACGTCGGCGGGGCCGTGCTCCGCGTCGATCAGAACGAAGTCGAACCCGGCGACGGCGAGCATCTCGGTCAACTCTTCGGCGGGCATGCGCAGCAGTGCACCGATGAGCCGTTCCCCGGACTCGGCACGCGCGCGGAGCGAGACCGGTCGGCCCGGCGGGTTCACGCGATCATCCCCGCGGAGAGATCGACGTCGGCGCCGCACATGCCCGGCATCGCCAGCATGGCCACGACCGCCGCTCCGACCTCGGCCTCCGTCACCATGCGCCCGAGTGCTGCGCGCGAGACGAACGCGGCCTCGGCTTCGGCGGCGGTGCCGCCCGAGCGCTCGGCTTCGCGTCGGAAGTTGCGGGCCATGCGCTCCCCCTCGACCGGCCCCGGCGACAGCGTGTTGACGCTGACCCCCGCGGGGCCGACCTCGAAGGCCAGCGTGGCCGTGAGGCCGAGGACCGCCATCTTCGACGCGGTGTAGGGCGTGCGGTGCGCGAGGGGCCTCTTGCCCGAGACGGAGGCGAGATTGACGACGTCGCCGGCTCCTCGCGCGACCATCGCGGGCAGGAACTCGCGGCACATGAGAAAGGTCCCGCGCACGTTGACCGCGAAGACCTCGTCCCATTCGTCGACGCCGATGTCGGTGAGGGCGGCCACCGGGCCCGCGATGCCGGCGTTGTTGACGAGGATCGAGACCTCGGTGCCGGCGAGCGCCTCGCTCAGAAGAGCCACGGAGTGCTCGTCGGCGACGTCGCAGACGAGCGCGCGCGCCGATCCCGGCAGCCGATCCGCGACGGCGTCGAGCGCGTCGCGCCGGCGCCCCACGACGACGAGGTCGGCCCCGGCGGTCGACAGGGCGTGGGCGATCGCCGCTCCGAGACCGCTGCCTCCTCCCGTGACCAGCGCGGTGCGTCCGGTCAGATCGGTCATCGCGCTCCCGCCGTGCTCTGCTCGATCCAGGGGAAGGTCGCGTCGCCGTGGCGCCATGCGCGCGCGTCGCCGGAGCGGGCGTGGCCCTCGAAGAGCTCGACGCGCGCAGCGCGGCCGCAGACCTCGCCGAGCATCGCGGAGGACGCGGGGTCGGTGATCTCCTGGTACGTGATCGTGCGGAGGTACTTGCCCACCCAGAGGCCGCCGGTGTAGCGGGCGGCGCCGAGCGTCGGAAGCACGTGATTGGTGCCGATGACCTTGTCGCCGTACGAGACGCAGGTGTTCTCGCCGAGGAACAGCGCCCCGTAGTCGTGCATCTTCTCGAGCGCGGCGCGGGGCTCGCGCGTGAAAATCTGCACGTGCTCGAAGGCGAACGAGTCGGCGAGGGCGTATGCCTCCTCGAGATCGTCGACCACGATCACCTGGCCCCAGTCGCGCCACGCGGGCTCGGCGTAGTCGCGCGTGGACATGCCGGGCAGGATCTCCTCCACCAGCTCCATCACGCGTTCGCCGAGGGCCCGCGAGGTCGTGATGAGCACGGCCGGCGATTCGGGCCCGTGCTCCGCTTGCGAGAGCAGGTCGACGGCGGTCAGGAACGGATCGGCGTCGTCGTCGGCGACGATGAGGATCTCGGTCGGGCCCGCGAAGAGGTCGATGCCCACCTCGCCGAACAGCTGCCGCTTCGCCTCGGCGACGTAGGCGTTGCCGGGTCCGGCGATCAGGTTGACGGGGGCGATCGTCTCGGTGCCCACCGCCATGGCCGTGACGGCCTGGACCCCGCCGAGGATGTAGATCTCGTCGGCTCCGGCGAGCTTCATCGCCGCGACCGTCGCCGCGGGGATCTCGCCGCGGATCGGCGGGGTGCACGCGACGACGCGCGGGACGCCGGCCACCTTGGCCGTGATGATCGTCATGTGCGCGGATGCCGTGAGGGGGTATTTGCCGCCCGGGATGTAGGCGCCGGCGGCCCGCACGGGAACGTGCTTCTGTCCGAGGTGCACGCCGGGCAGGGTCTCGACCTCGATGTCGACGAGCGAGTCGCGCTGTGCCTGCGCGAACGTGCGCACCTGCTCCTGGACGAAGCGGATGTCCTCGATCACCTGGGGGTCGAGGGTGGCCATGATCTCCGCGACGCGCGCGTCGTCGAGGCGGAAGGGCTGCTCCCACCGATCGAACTGCGCTGCGTACCGGCGCACCGCGTCGTCTCCCTGCGTGCGGATGTCGTCGATGATCGTTCCCACCCGGGCGGCGACGTCGCTCTGCGCGGTGTCGGTGAACGACTTCGTGGGCGCCTTCTTCAGGTAAAGGGGCATCTTCGCATCCTCTCGTTGCATACGTATGCTCACATCATGACTGCGTATGCACGCGGGGTCAACCTTTCGCTAGACTTCGACCCTCAGCACTGAGCCGCCAGGGGGGATCCATGGCCATCACGAGCAGAGACGTCGCTCGACTGGCCGGCGTCTCGCAGCCCACCGTCTCCCGCGCTCTGCGCGACGACCCCCGCGTGTCGGAAGACACCAAGAAGCGCGTCCGCGACGCCGCCGCGCTCCTGGGATACGTGCCCAGCGAGGCGGGGCGCGCGCTGTCGTCGGGGCGGACGCGCCGCATCGGCCTGCTCGTGACCGACCTCGACAACCAGTTCTATTCGCACATCATCGCCCCCCTCCACCGCGAGCTCGAGACCCACGGCTATCAACTGGTGCTGCACACCGAGACCACCGACGAGTCGGTGGCGGAGCGTCTCATCGCCAACGGCCTGGACGGCGTCATCCTCGCCACGACCACGGTGGAATCGGTCGTGCCGCTGCGCCTGCGCGACAGGGGTCTGCCCTTCGTGTACTTCAACCGCACGGCGGCGCTCGTCGACGCGGATGCCACGGTCGTCGCCCCCTCCGTCGGATTGCAGGATGCCGTCGATCGCGGCCTCGCCCTCGGGCATCGGCGCATCGGGGCGGTGCTGGGGCCGCAGAACACCAGCACGGGCCGTTCCCGCGAGCGCGCCTTGCGCGCAGCCCTCGCCGACCGCGGAGTCTCACTGGACGCCGATCTCGTGCGCCACGGACCGTTCGACACCGACGCGGGCGACGCCGCGACCGCGGAGCTGCTGGCGCTCGAGGGTGCTCCCACCCTCATCTTCTGCGGCAACGACGTCATGGCCTACGGGGCGCTCAACGCCGCCCGGCGGGCGGGTGTGCCGGTGCCCGACGGCGTCTCGATCATCGGTTTCGACGACCTGCCCCCGGCATCCTGGCCCATCATCGAGCTCTCAACCATCGCCTACGACTACGTGCAGATGGCGCGCGAGGCGGGACGCCTCATGGTGCGCCGCATCGAGGAGCGCCCGCAGGAGTACGCCCACGTGGAGTTCGCGACGACCTTCATCGAGCGCCGCACGCTCGCCGCCGCCGTCACGCGCTGACCCTTCGGCGCGGACTCGAGCGGGAGATGTCCGGCGTGCGCAGGACTCTTGCGTGGCGGTTGTGCATACGCATACACTGCCGACATCGCCCGCGCCGACCTGGCGCCACACACGAAGGAGCCCCGAGTGCCTCTCGACCCGGTCGCCTACCAGCCGTACGCGGATCCCGATGACTTCATCCGCGAGGTCACCGATCTGATCTGGGTGGACCGTTCCATCAGCTTCATCCGAGACAACTACGAACCCGACTCGATCGTCCACGGGGCGTACGGCACCTCGACCACCCGCGACGAGGTCATCGAGGGCACCCTCATGCGCATCTCGGCGACCCCCGACCGCACCGGACAGGCGGAGGACGTCATCTGGGAGGCGCGCGGAGACGATGCGTTCCTCAGCTCGCACCTGGTGCTGTCGGGGCACCTGCAGTCGTCCGACTACAGCCGCACGATCGCCAACTGCCTGTACCGCCGCGGCCGCATGGTCGAGGAGTGGGTCGTTCGCGACACCCTCGCCGGCGCCCTCGTGCTGCAGAGCGATCTCGACGAGCTCGCCCGTGCGCAGGCGTTCCGCGGCTACACCGGCACCTGGACCGAGCCGGCTCCGGCCGACCCCATCGCGGTGGGCGACTCGGGGCCCCGTCCCGACGACTACCGCCCCGAGGTCGAGCGCGTCGTCGAGATGATCCAGACGGTGTGGAACGACCGCGACCTGCAGAAGGTCGAGAAGTTCTTCCATCGTGACCTGGTGCTGCTGACCGTCGGCAACCGCCTCGTCATCCGTCCCGAGGGGTACCGCCGCGCGCTGCTGCGGTTCCTCGAGTCGTTCCCGGCCGGGCGGTTCGAGATCCGCGACATCCAGACCAACTACGACGTGCGATACGCGGGTCTGCGCGTCGCGGTCACGTGGAAGTTCGTCGGCGACTACAACGGCGTCGCGAACTACGGCCCCCTCACCGGTCGCCCCGTCGACGTACTGGGGATCTCGCAGTTCACCTTCCACCAGGGGGCGCTGGTGAAGGAAGTGCGGCTGTGGGACGACATCGCGCTGCGCGCGCAGATCGCCGGAATGCGAGGCGACGAGCCCGTCGTCCTCGGCAACATCTACTGATCCAACGAAGGAACACATCATGAGCACCGACCACGCGAGCCCCTCCACAGACGTCGACGGGGCCGAGATCCAGCGGCGAACGATCCGCAAGAGCGACTGGGCCCCGCACAACGCGGCCTTCATCGACTGTCGCACCCCCGGGTCCGACCGCAAGTCGAACTACGCCTTCATCGGCGGCGGCGTCTCGCAGAACGCGGGGCAGGTCATCAACCTCACCGAGGAGCACGGCTTCAACACCGGAGCCGCGGGGATGCCGAACGGCATCTCGAACAACCTGCACCTTCACTTCACGGCGGAGGTGTTCGTCAACCTCGGCGGCGAATTCCGCCTGCGCTGGGGGATCGACGGCAAGCAGGGCGAGTACGTCAGCACCGACGGTGACATCATCTCGATCCCGACCTGGATCTTCCGCGGTTTCACGAACGAGGGGCCGGACGACGGCATCCTGTGGACCGTCCTCGGGCGCGACGTGACGGGGGGCATCATCTGGGGGCCGTCCGTACTGAAGGAGGCGGAGTCGTACGGTCTCTATCTCACCGCCGACAACCAGCTCATCGACACCGTCGCCGGTGACGAACTGCCCCAGGACGTGGCGCTCATCAAGCCCATTCAGCAGCGGTACATCGACGAGCTGACCCCGTTCTCGGTCGAGCAGATGCGTGAGCGGGTCGTCCAGCCCGGCGACCGCGTCTACAGCGCCAACGCCCTCTTGTGCGCGAGCCTGCCGGGCGGTGCCGCAGAACTGAGCCTCGCCATCGGCTACGGCATGACCGAGGACCGCCGTCAGGTCCCCCGCATCCACGAACCCCACTCCTTCAACATGGCCTGGGTCCGTGCCGCCGAGGACGAAGGCATCCTGCGCCACCGTCACGACAAGAACCAGGCGATGCTGGTCAAGAGCGGACGCTGGGCGGTCACGCTGAACGGCGACCCCTCCACGACGGTCGAGCTGGACCCCTCGGACTCGTTCTCGGTGCCCGCGGGCGCCTGGCGCGCCTTCCGGTGCATCGAAGCCGGCGACAGCGGCGCCGGAGAGCTGCTCGTGGTCAACTCGGGAGACGACCGGGTGTACCTCGAATGGGCCCCCGAGGTCGTGGACGCAGCCCGCGACGCCGACTGGATGCTCGACCCCAACGGCTACCTCGCGCCCGTCGGCGTGATGGTGACCGCGACCGAGGACGACTGATCTCCCCTCGGGAGCTCGTCGTCGCCGCGACCTCCCCCCGCATCGTCGTGGGGGAGGTCGCGGCCAACCTCGAGGCGGTGCGCGCCGCCGTCGCCGACGCCGCTCATGCCGGTGCGCGACTGATCGTCGTGCCCGAGCTCGCCCTCAGCGGGTACGTCTTCGCCGACGTCGCGGAGGCCCGGTCCGCGGCCGTCGCCCGCGACGATCCCCGCTGGGAGGCGATCGCGCGGGAGCTGCCCGAGGGGGCGGTCGCGGTCATCGGCTACGCCGAGGATGCCGGACCCCGGCTGTTCAACACCGCGGCGCTGCTCTCGCGCGTCGCCCGGCTGGGCGACTATCGCAAATCGCACCTCTGGGGCGAGGAGTCGATGTTCTTCGCGCCGGGGGACACCGCCGGCGCCGTCGTGGAGACGCCCGTCGGTCGGATCGGGGTGGCCATCTGCTACGACAACGAGTTCCCCGAGGTTCCGCGGCGCCTCGCCCTCGCCGGGGCGGAGGTGCTCGCGCTCCCGGTGAACTGGCCCCTGGTCGACCGGCCCGCGGGGGAGCGCGCCCCCGAGACGATCCAGGCGATGGCCGCCGCCCGCTCCTCGCGCCTGGCGACCGTGATCGCCGACCGCCACGGGGTCGAGCGCGGCGTCGTGTGGACAGGGGGCACGGCGATCATCGACGACGACGGGTGGATCGCGGCGGCGCCGGAGGGCAGCGGCGGCTCGGCCGTGGCGACGCTGCGTGTGCGGCATCCGTCCGACAAGTCGCTCCCGCCGTTCAACGACCTGTTCGCCGACCGGCGCCCCGAGCTGTACGGCTGAGGCCGCCGTGCGGAGCGGGACGCGCCGGCGCGCGTCAGCCGCGGACCCGCGGGTGCGTCAGGCGACCGCGCTGCGTCCCGCACGCGCGCGCAGCATGTCCTGCGCCATGTCGGCCAGGCGGCGGGCCGCCGGTGACAGTTCCGTCCCCTCTCGCCGCGCGAGCGCGATCGTGTCGTAGAGGGGTTCGGTGAAGGGAGCGATCCGGATGCCGGCGGGGAACGCCGGCGATTCGGCGATCGAGCGCGAGACGATCGTGTCGGCGGTCCCGGAGCCCACCAGGCCCAACGCCGTCTCGACGTTCTCGACTTCGATCGCGGGCTCGAGGAGGAGCCCCTGGGCGCTCGCGCGCTCACGCAACTGGCGCCGGGTGGGATCGTCCCAGCCCGCGTAGGCGTCGTACAGCACGAGTTTCGCGGCGGCGACCTCGGCCAGGGTCACGGGGTGCGCCGGTGCGTCGGCGCGAGCCGAGGCGTAGACGACTTCGTCGCGCATGAGCGGGGTGATCGTCAGGCCCGCGTCGTCGACGGGGAGCACGAGGAGTCCCGCCTCGATCTCGCCCGCGGCGATGGATCGCGCGACCAGGGCGGAATTGATGCCCACCAGCCGCACCCGCACCCCGGGATACTGCTCGTGGAACCGTTGCAGCAGATCCGACAGCTCGTAATAGGCGGCGTTGCGCAGCACGCCGAAGGTGCAGGTGCCGGACTCGAGCGCGGTGAGTGCACGCATCGCCTCGACCCCGTGATGGATCGCGCCCACCGCGCGCTCCGCATGCGCCCGCAACGCGAGGGCCGACTCGGTCGGTACGAGGCGCCGCCCTCCGCGTTGGAACAGCCGCACGCCGAGCTCGCGTTCGAGGCGGGCCACGAGCTCTGAGACCGAGGCCTGCGTCGAGTCGAGTTCGACCGCGGCGGCGGTGAACGACCCCCGTTCCAGAGCGGTCAGGAAGGCGCGCAGCTGGGTGATGGTCACGAGCCAATGGTAAACCCGATGGTTTGCATCGTATCCATCGTTCTTGTGGGGGTGGACCGGGAGATCTAGCGTCGACTCATGCGATTCACTCCCGCGCTCCTCGAGCGCCTCGACGGCTCCTTCCACCACCTCAAGACGCCGCTCATCGACGCCCCCGCTGCTCAGCGCGACCCGGCGGTCATCGAGACCGTCTCGGCCATGCTCAGCGATATCGGTCGTCGGGGGATGGATGCCGTGCTCGATTACGCGCGTCGACTCGACCGCTACGAGGGCGGCGACATCGAGCTCACCACCGCGCAGATCGCCTCGAGCGGCGACCGCCTCGCGCCCGATCTCCGCGCGGCGATCGAGCTGGGGTCCGAGCGGACGAAGGCGTTCGCCGCCGAGCAGCGCGGTCGTCTGACCGACTTCGAGACCGAGCTGGTCCCGGGACTCGCCACGGGCGTGCGCTATGTCCCCGTGTCGCGTGTCGGCGCCTACCTGCCCGCGGGGCGCTTCCCTCTCACCGCGAGCGCGTTCATGACGGTCGGGGTCGCGAAGGCGGCCGGTGTGCCGACGGTGATCGCCTGCACGCCCCCGCAGCCCGATGGCGGCGCGAACGACGCCGTCGTCTACGCCGCCCACCTCTCGGGGGTCGATCGCGTGTTCGTGCTGGGCGGAGTCCAGGCGCTCGCCGCGATGGCCTACGGCCTGCTCGGCGACCTCCCCGTCGACATGCTGGTGGGCGCCGGCAACGCCTACGTCGCCGAGGCGAAGCGTCAGCTGTTCGGAACCGTCGCGATCGACCTCCTCGCGGGGCCCTCCGAAGTGGCCGTGCTCTCCGACGACAGTGCCGACCCCGAGATCGTCGCGGCCGACCTTCTCGGGCAGGCCGAGCACGGCCCCAACTCTCCCGCGGCGCTGGTGACCACGTCGCACGAGCACGGGCAGGCCGTGATCGCCGCCGTCGAACGTCAGCTCGAGACGCTCGCCACGGAGCCGATCGCGGGTCCCGCGTGGCGCGACTACGGCACCGTGACGGTCGCGGCCGACCGCGAGACGGCGGTCGCCCTCATGGACGACCTGGCGCCCGAGCACCTCGAGGTGATCACGGCCGACGACGACTGGTACCACGACCACCTTCGCAACTACGGGTCGATCTTCCTCGGGCCCTGGAGCACGGTCGCCTACTCCGACAAGGGCATGGCGGGGACCAACCACGTCCTGCCCACCGCGGGCGGCGCCAAGCACAGCGCCGGCCTGTCGGTGTCGCGCTTCGTCAAGCCGCTCACCTACCAGCGCATCAGCCGGGACGCCACGCCGGCCCTCGCGGAAGCGGTGCAGACGATCTCCGATTCCGAGGGCATGGCCGCGCACAGCGCGACGGCGACCATGCGTCTGGCGACCTACGCGGAGTGAGGACGGGGCGGACGGCCGCTCCCCGACCCGTCGCGTATCCGCACGCCGGGTCGGGACGCGGCCGTCCGGGGCTGAGCCGCTCGCGGGGTCGGTCCCTCCCGCGCACGGCGCCCCGCGTCAGTCCAGGAACTCCCGCGCCGCGACGACGAGGTTCTCGACACCGCGATCGATCGTCGGCTGCATGACCGGAGCGAAGAAGGGCGAGTGGTTCGTCGGGATGTCGCGCTCGATCGTGCCGCCGGCCACGGCATCCGCGAATTTCTGCGGGTCCACCCCGCCCCAGAACCAGAACACCAGCGGCGCGCCCGAGTCGCGGGCGAACCATGACACGTCCTCGCTCCCGGTGAACATACCCGGGTCGACGACGCCGGCCTCGCCGAACGCCCGACGGAACGCGGCCGTCAGGCGGGAGGTGGCATCCGGGTCGTTGATGGTGGGCGGCAGGGAGTGGTCGGTGGTGATGGTGGGTTCCTTCTCGGCTCCGGATGCCGCCGCCTCGGCGCGGACGATCCGCTCGACCTTGCCCATCACGCGCTCGCGCGCCGCGTCGTCGGGGTAGCGCAGGCTCAGCTCGAGCTTCGCCTCCGCCGGGATGATGTTGTTCTTCAGGCCCGCGTGGATCGAACCGACCGTCACGACGGCGACGTCGCGCGGGTCGACTTCGCGCGAGACCACGGTCTGCAGGCGCATCACGGTGGCGGCGGCCATGACGACCGGGTCGATCGTGGAGTGCGGGCGCGAGCCGTGACCACCGCGGCCGTGGAGTACCACGGTGAGACCGTCGGATGCCGCCATCTGGGTGCCCGCGCGCACGCCGATGACGCCCGCGGGCAGCGGCGTGACGTGCTGGCCGAGCACGATGTCGGGCTTCGGGTAGCGCTCGAGCACGCCGTCGGCGATCATCGCCTGCGAGCCCGCGCCGTACTCCTCGGCGGGCTGGAACACCGCCACGACGGTGCCCGACCACTCGTCGGTCGTCGCGACGAGCCGCTCGAGCGCCCCGATGAGGGCGGTCACGTGCATGTCGTGACCGCACGCGTGCATGACCGGAACGGCGTTGCCCGCCGGATCGGTGCCGCGGGCGGTGCTGGCGTAGGCGAGACCGGTCTGCTCCTCGACGGGGAGACCGTCCATGTCGGCGCGCAGCCAGACGACGGGGCCCGGGCCGTTGTCGATCCGGGTGACCACACCGGTGCGCCCGACGCCTTCTTCGACCTCGAGGCCGAGGTCGGCGAGGTGGCGGGCGATGACGCCCGCCGTCCGCGTCTCCTGGAACGACAGCTCCGGGTGGGCGTGCAGATCGGTGTAGAGGCTTTCGAGGTCGACGCTCATGGATCGAGCCTAGTTCGCGACCCCTCGCCCGCGCCCGCCCGGCCGCCCTTTCTGTCGAGTGTCCGAGACATGCCGCGAGGCGCGTCCGAGACGCGGCGTGTCCTGGACACTCGACCTGCTTCCTGCCGGACCGGGGCGGGCGCTACCGGATGCCGCGCGCGCCCGCAAGCCGTCCGGTGCGGTCAGGTCGGGCGGGGACGCTGAGCGCATGACCACGACACACTTCGACTACCTCATCGTCGGCGGCGGGATGGTCGCCGACACCGCCGCGCGCGGCATCCGCGAGATCGACGCCGACGGATCGATCGGCATCCTGAGCGACGACATCGACGAGCCGTACACGCGCCCCGCCCTCAGCAAGAAGCTGTGGACCGACGACGAGTTCACGTGGGACAAGGTGCCGCTGGGCACCGCCGCCGACACCGGCGCCGACATCCGGCTGCGCACGCGCGCCACGGCGGTCCGCCCCGAGGAGCACGAGGTGGATGCCGACGGCGAGACCTTCTCGTACGGCAAGCTCCTTCTCGCGACGGGAGGGAAGCCCGTCGCCCTCCCCGTCGACGACGCATCGAGCGGCGAGCGGGTGCTGTCGTTCCGCACCGCGGAGGACTACCGGCGCCTTCGCGCCCTGGCCGAGGACGTCGACCGCATCGCGGTCGTCGGCGGCGGGTACATCGGGTCCGAGCTCGCGGCGGCCCTCGTGCAGAACGGTGTCGACACCGTCCTCATCCACACCGGTGCGGTGCTGGGCGACGCGGTCTTCCCCGCGGCGCTCGCCGAGCGTTTCGAGACGCTGTTCCGCGATGCGGGCGTCGAGATCGTGGCGGGATCCAAGGTCGAGGGCGGATCGGCGGATGCCGACGGCGTCACGCTCGGGCTCGAGAACGGCGACGAGGTGCGCGCCGACGCCGTCGTGAGCGGTCTGGGCATCGAGGTGGCCACCGACCTCGCCGAGAAGGCCGGCCTCGCGGTCGACGACGGCGTGCACGTGGATGCGCAACTGCGCGCCTCGGTCGACGACGTCTACGCCGCCGGCGACGTGGCGAGCTACCCCGACCGCCTGCTCGGGCGTCGCCGGGTCGAGCACGTCGACAACGCCAACGAGCAGGGCAAGGCCGCAGGCCGCAACCTGGCGGGCGCCGCCGAGCCGTACACGCACACCCCCTACTACTACTCGGCGGTGTTCGGCATCCGGTACGAGGCGGTCGGAACCCTGGACTCGTCGCTCGAGACGGTGGAGGACTGGATCGACACCGACCACGGGGTCGTCTACTACCTCGACGACGACCGTGTCGTGGGCGTGCTCCTCTGGAACGTCGAAGAGGCCCGGGATGCCGCCCGCGCGGTGCTGGCGGAGGCCGACACCCTGACGCGCGACGACCTGGTGGGCCGCATCCGCTGACCCGTCTGAGCCGCGGCGGCGCCGACAGGCAGCGTCACACCGGTGCCGGCACGTGCGCGGCCACGGTGTACGTGTGCACTCCGGATCCGACCTCGAACGTCTCGCCCCCCGGCAGTGCGACGACTCCCGTCGTTCCGGTCGGGACCGCGACGTCCACGTGGAGCTCGCCCTCGTCGACGTGCCACGCGATCGAGGCCCGCCCGTAGGGCGTCTCGTGGGCTGCGCGCGCGAAGGTGAGACCGCCGCCCGGCTGGGGCCGGAAGGCGATCCGGCGGTAGCCGGGGTCGATCGGAGCCAGACCTCCGACGGTGCGGTGGATCCAGTCGGCCACCGCGCCCAGGGCGAAGTGATTGAACGACGTCATCCCGCCCGGGTTCACCGTCCCGTCGGGGAGAAGGCTGTCCCAGCGCTCCCACGTCGTCGTCCCTCCAGAGAGGACCGTGTACATCCACGAGGGGCATTCGCGCTCGAACAGGAGGTCGTACGCGGCGTCGAGATGCCCCGAGTGCGTCAGCGCGTCGGTGATCAGCGGTGTTCCGGCGAAGCCGGTGGCGATCCGGTTCCCTCCCCGGCGCACCAACGTCGCCAACCGCTCTCCCCAACGGGCGACCTCCTCTTCGCCCTCGGCCAGGTCGAACTCGATCGCGAGCGCATAGGCGGTTTGGGCGTCGCTGGTCAGGAGGCCCGAGGCGGCCACGTACTCGCGACGGAACGCTGCCTTCACCTCGGCCGCCAGGCGCGCGTACGTGCGCGCGTCATCGACCTTGTCGAGCACCTCCGCCATCTTCGCGAGATGACGGCTCGACCACGCGAAGTAAGCGGTCGCCACGAGGTAGCGATCCGTGGTGGCGTCTGCGGGGTCGTGCGGCGGTGCCGCCGGGTCGAGCCAGTCGCCCAGCTGGAAACCGGTGTTCCACAACCGATCCGGCCCGGCGAGCCGAGCCACCAGATCCACCCACCTGCGGGCCGAGTCGTACTGCTCCCGAAGGATCTGTGCGTCGCCGAACTGGCGATAAAGGGTCCACGGCGTCAGCACCGCGACGTCGCCCCATGCTGCACCCGGGCGGATCGGCGTCCACTCGTCTCCTCCGGGGATGACGGGGACGTACCAGGGCACCGTCCCGTCGGGGAGCTGCTCGACCGCGACGTCGCGCAGCCACGACCGGAGCATTCCCGAGCAGTCGTAGAGGTATGACGCCGCGGGGGCGAACACCTGCAGGTCGCCGGTCCACCCCAGCCGTTCGTCGCGCTGCGGACAATCCGTGGGGATGTCGACGAAGTTATCGCGCATCGACCATCGGACGTTCTCGTGCAGGCGGTTGAGGAGCGGGTCCGACGACTCGAACCAGCCCGTGCGCTCCATGTCGGTGTGGTAGACCCGCGCGACGACCGCGCCGGGCGCGATCTCGCCCGGCCACCCGTCGATCTCGGCGTAACGGAACCCGTGAATGGTGAAACGAGGTTCCCACTCGAGCGGCGAGCCGTCCGTGATCAGCACATCCGTCGCCGCCGCGCCCCGAAGGGGTCGCGTGTACAACTCGCCGTCCTGGAGGACCTCGGCATGGCGGAGTGTGATCTCCCGCCCGGACTCGGCGTGCACGCGCAGGCGCAGCCGACCGGAGATGTTCTGCCCGAAGTCGAGGATCCAGCCTCCGGACGCGCCCCGGACGACGGAGACGGGAGCGAGCTCCTCGGTGCACCGCACGGGTGCGCCCTCGGGCGCGACGAGCGTTCGATGATCGACCGGGAGCGCCCTCGCGGGCCTCCACGACGGGTCGGCGGCGCCCGCCCATTCGTCCTGCTGCAGACGGGCGTCGTACCGCTCGCCCTCGTAGAGACCGGTGGTGACGATCGGGCTCGCCGCGACCTCCCAGGCGTCATCCGTCGCGACGACGACGCGGCCGCCGTCGGCGTATTCGATCTCCAGCTGGGCGATGAGACCGATGTCGCTGCCGTAGAGGTTCGGGTATCCGCCATGGAAGCCCAGCCGGCCGCGGTACCACCCGTCGGCCAGCCACGACCCCACGGTGTTGCGCCCGGAGACGAGGTGCTCGGTCACGTCGTAGGTGTAGTACCTCAGCCGCTCGCCGTACACGGTCCACCCGGGGGACAACGCGTCGTCGCCGACGCGGACGCCGTTAATCTCGACCTCGTACAGGCCGTGCGCGCTCGCGTACAACCGCGCGCGTGCGATCGGACCGACGAGGTCGAAGGCGCGGCGGACGCGAGGCGGGCGCCGCAGGGCCTCCGCGTCCTCCGCCCAGTCGGGACCCACGACCGACGCGATCCAATCGCCTTCGCGCAGGAGCCCCGCCTCGACGGGGGCGGGTGTCGACCACTCCGACGTCGAACCGTCCTCACCGTGCACGCGCACGCTCACCTCGGCCCGCTCCCGCGACGTCAGTGGGGAGAACGGCCAGGTGACCAGCACGGAGTCGGTGTCGGCGATGAGAGCGGTGGTCTCGACTCGCCCGTCCGCGGACAGAGCGACCTCGTACGCGCGCTGGCGCCATCCGGCGGGAGCCGTGGTCTTCCACGACAGGCGGGGTGCGGCGACACCGATGCCGAGGGCGCGCGGCAGGTGCTCGAACGTGACGGGGGATACCTGGATCATGCGGGGGGATTCTCATCCTGCTGGGGGTGGACCATGGGTTTGAGGGCGGACGGATCGCGGCCCGGCAGCATGAGCGCGTTGTGCACATCGCTGAGCGGATGGACGCTGGTGACGAGCCGGCGCAGATCGATGCGTCCGCTCGCCGCCAGTGCGATGGCGTCCGGATATTGGTGCGCGTAGCGGAACGTCCCGGTGAGGGTGATCTCGCGGGACTGGATGACGTCGAGGGGAACGGACGTCTGCCCGTCGGGCGACATGCCCACGAGAACGGCGCGACCGGCGGGACCGAGGGCGGCCAGCCCCGTGCTGATCGCCGCACCGACGCCTGAGCACTCGATGAGCACCGTGAAGCCCGGGGGGAGCTCGTCGGCACTCACGTCGATGGTGTCGGTCGCGCCCGCCTGCATCGCGGCGACGAGGCGATCGCCGGCCACGTCGCTGACGCTCACGTCGGCACCCGCCGCCCGGGCGACCTGGAGGACGAGGAGTCCGATCGGGCCCGCGCCGCTGACCAGAACGCGGTCCCCCACGGTGACCGACGCCTTGCCGACCGCCCACATCGCCACGGCGAGTGGCTCGATCAGGGCCGCCTCGTCGTCGTCCAGGCTGTCGGGGACATCGTGGGCGAAGTCCGAGTGGGTCACCACATGGGTGGCGAAGGCGCCATCCACCGGTGGCGTCGCGAAGAACCGCACGTCGGGACACAGGTTGTAGCGTCCCGCTCTGCACAGGGCGCACCGCCCGCAGGGAACGCCCGGTTCGAGTGCCACGCGGCTACCGATCCGATTCCGTGGAACGCCCTCTCCCACCTCCACGATGACGCCCGACGCCTCGTGGCCGAGGACCAGGGGCGCCGATACGACGGTGCTGCCGATGCGGCCGTCGCGGTACCAGTGCACATCCGACCCGCAGACGCCGACCGATCGGACTTCGACGAGCACCTCGCTCGCCCCGAGCGGTGCGATCGCGCGCGTCTCCACGACGGTCTTCTCGACCGCCGTCATGACGGCGGCGTGCACGGGCTGCGCCGCGCTCACCCCTTGACCGCCCCGCTCGCGAGGCCCGCCATGATGCGCTGGTTGAGAACGAGATAGATCGCCAGGATGCCGAAGACGTTGATGCAGATGGCGGCGAAGAGCGGACCGTACTGGGTGGCGCCGAACTGCCCCGTGAAGTTGAGCAGGCCCACCTGCACCGTTCGGAGCTGCGAGGAGTTGGTGAACGTCAGGGCGATGAGCAGGTCGTTCCAGAAGAAGAAGAACTGCACCAAGCCGACGGTCACGATCGAGTTACGCGCCATCGGCAGGGCGACCGCGCGGAACGAGCGGAAGATCGATGCGCCGTCCAGCGTCGATGCCTCGAAGACCTCGCGCGGGATGGCTCGGAAGTACGTCGCCATCATGAACACCGTCAGGGGGAGCCCGGTGGCGGTGTAGGTGATGATGAGCGGCCACAGCGAGCCCGTGAGGCCTGCCTGGAAGTACACGGAGAACAGCGGGAGGAGGATCATCTGACCCGGGACCATGATCCCTGCGAGGAAGAGGAGCAGGATGCCGCCTCGCCCTCGGAACACCATGACCTCCAGCACGAATCCGGCGGCGACGCCCAGCACGAGCATGAGGAACAACGCGGGGAAGACCGCGAGCACGCTGTTGAGGAGGTAATGGCCGATGTTGCCGGTCACCCAGGCGTCGGCGTAATTCTGGAAGTTCAGTGCCCGAGGAAGGGCCCAGGTGGGCGCATTGAGGAACTCGTCCTGGCTCTTGAAGGAGTTCATGAGCAGCCAGAGCAGGGGCAGCACCTCGATCGCGACGAGAAGCGCGATGAGGAGCGTTCCGGGAAGACGTCGCAGTGACGCGCGGCGCACCGGCGGGCGGCGACGGTCGCGCTCGACGGAAGTCGGGGTCTGGGGCAAGGTGGCGGTGGACATGGAGATCAGCCCTTCGTGACGTCGCGTCGCGACGACCGGAAGATGAAGACGGTCACGATCAGGCAGAGCATCGTCAGCAGAAGCGCGATGGACGCGCCGTAGCCGTACTCGCCGTAGCTGAACGACGTCTGGAACATGTAGAGGGTCAGCGGCGTGGTGGCCGTGCCCGGCCCGCCGTTGGTCAGCGCGACGATCGAATCGAACACCTTGAGCGTGCCGTTGATGGAGAAGATGATCGACGACAGCAGCACGGGCAGCGACAGGGGCAAGACGATGCTGCGGACGAGACGGAATCCGGTGGCCCCGTCCAGACGGGCGGACTCCATGATGTCGTCGGGGATGTCGAGAAGGCCGGTGTACAGCAGCACCGCATAGAAGCCCATCGAGCGCCAGAGGTCCATGATCACGAGCACGACGATCGCGCTGACCGGGCTTCCGAACCAGTCGATCGACTCGACTCCGAACATGTTCAGGATGCCGTTGACGGGACCGGTCTGCGGTGCGACCTCGAACAGCTTCTGGAACATCAGCGCGACGGCCACGGTCGGGATGATCACGGGGAAGAAGACGAGCGTACGCACGACACTGCCGCGGTTGCGCAGGACGAACACGTAGAACAGCGCCAGGAGATAGCCGAGCAGCACCTGGCCGGCGGTGATGATCACGGCGTACAGAAGCGTGAAGCGGAGCGCCTCGCCCACGCGCGGGTCGCTGAACAGGCGTGCGAGGTTCTCCACGCCCACGTACTCGAAGCCCGAGATCGCATTCCCCTCGAAGAGGGTGTAGCCCAACGACCACACCACGGGGATGAGCATGACGAGGGAGTAGACGACCAGCGCCGGGCCGAGCAGCAGCGCGATCGCCCTCTTATCGCCGAGGACCTTGTGCATAGCGGATGTTCCTTCGCATCGATGGCGGAGGCGAGGACCGTTCGCAACGGCCCTCGCCTCCCCGAGGGTCAGCCCAGGTCTGCCTGGACCAGGCTCATGAAGTCCTGCGGCGAGATGGCGCCCGTGACCAGCTGAGCGGCGTTCTTCTGGCTCGTCTCCGTGGCCTTGGCGTTGAAGAGGGCCTCGAACCACAGAACCGACTCCTGCGTCGATGCGATGCGGTCCTGGACGAGCGCGGTGAGGTCGTCGACCTGCACGTCGCCATTGACCTTGAAGCCGGAGATCGTATCGGCCTCGGAGAGCGACTGCGCACCGTAGTTGTTCGCGATGCACGTCAGCCACTTGCCGGTGTCGTCGGTGTACGCCTTCGCCGACAGGGCCATCGGGAGTCCGACGTTCGCCGGGGTCTGGCTCGAGTCGCCCGCACCGCCTGCGACGTCGGGGAACGGCATGAAGCCGATGTTGTCGGAGCCGATCTGGTTCGCGGACTCGTCGGCGAAGTTCGCCAATGCCCAGCTGCCCATGTAGAAGAAGGCGGCCTTCCCGGTCAGGAAGGTGTTGAAGGCCGTGTCGTAGTCGATCGACCCCACGCCCTGACCGAAGTACCCGTTGGCGCCGAGGTCGGCGACGGCCTGAGCGGCCGCGACGTACTCGGGATCGGTGAGCTTGGCGTCACCGTCAGCGACCTTCTGCAGGGCGTCCGGGCCGAGGTCGCGGAAGATGTAGCCGCTGATCAGGCGGGTGATGGGCCACCCCTGCTCGCCGGAGGCGGAGAAAGGCTGGACGCCTGCGGATTGCAGCTTCGCTGCGCCGGCGGAGAGCTCGTCCCAGGTGCTCGGCACATCGATGCCGTTATCGGCGAGCAGCTGCTTGTTGTACCAGACGCCCTCGATGTTGTACTGGTACGGCAGCACGTTGAATCCGCCGTAGAGCTGCTCGATGGTCGAGATGGCGGCCGGCTCGATCTGGTCGATGACCCCGAGGTCGGTCAAGGTCTTGTCGAGATCGAGGACCTGACCGCCCTGGGCGAGCTCCTTGGTCAAGGCGGGGGCGTTGCCCGCCGCGTACTGCGCCGGAAGGGCGTTCTGGCCGGCGAGGAGCTGCAGCTTCTGGTCCAGCTGCGTCTGCGGCACCGTCTCGACCTGAAGCGGCTGGGCGTCGTTCTCGGCCTTGCACTGGTCGGTGCTCAAGCTGGTGAGCAGCTCGGGAATGGTCGTGTTCTCCTGGTTGACCAGGAACGAGAACGATGTCGCACCCGCCGACCCGCCGCCGGCGCACGCGGTGAGGGCGAGGAGCCCGGCGGCACCGAGCGAGGTGATCGCGACCATGCGGCGCGAGCGCGGGAATGCTGTGGACACTTTTCCTCCTTGAAAATGCGCCTCGATCATTGAAGCGCTTCAAGAGGATTATGCATGGGTGCAGAAGACGCGTCAACTCATTTTTGAAACGCTTCAGTCTCGGAGTGGCGTGGCCCGCTCGCGCCCGACGGTGCTTTCGCGCACGACCAACTCGGGGCGCAGCATCGTGGTGACATGTCGGTGCTCAGCAGGGTCCTCATCGATCTCGGCGAGGAGCAGGCGCAGTCCCTCGCGCCCCATGTCGAGACCCTTCATCTGAACGGATGTGAGCGGGATCATGCCGCCCCAGGCGGCGGAGTTGTGGTCGCACCCCATCACCGCCACGTCTCTCGGCACCTCGACGCCCCGGGCGCCGAAGACCTGGATGATCGCCATCGCCAACAGGTCCGTGACGGCGATGACGCCGTCGAGACTGCCGCGACGGACGTCCTCCACGAGTCCCTCGGCCGCCCGCAACCCTCCCGGCGGATCGAGGTTCTCCGTCGGGACCTCCTGCAGGGTGACGCGCCCGCCCTCCTCGGCGACGGCGCGCCTCACGCCGCGGCGCCGAAGCGCGACGGGCTGCAGATAGTCCCGACCGCCGACGAACGCCAAGCGGGTGCGTCCGTTGTCGATGAGATGTCGCGCCGCGAGGTAGCCGACCTCCTCGTTGTCGACGAGGACCTGGCAGCAGTCGTTGCGCCCCGTATCGAAGTTCAGGACCACGGTCGGCCGACCGTGGGTGCGGATGCGCGCGACGTCCTCTCCGGCGTCCTCCATCGGGGCGAGCAGGATCCCCCCCACTCGAGCTCCGTCGAAGAAGTCGAGATCCGCTCGCTGCTGGTCTGCCCTGTTGTCGCTGTTGGCCATCAGGACGTTCATGCCGAGCTCCGACGCGTACCGCTGTGCGCCGCGCGCGATATCGACGAAGAGCGAGTTGCTGATGTCGATCACGACCAGTCCGATGCTGCGCGATCGCCCCGCGGCGAGTTGCTGGGCGTTCGTGTTGCGCACGAAACCCAGTTGCTCGATCGCCCCCTGCACCCTCTCCAATGTGGCGGGGGCGACCTTGTCGGGGTGGTTCAAGACGTTCGACACGGTGCCCAGCGCCACCCCGGCAGCGCGCGCGACATCCGACATGCTCGGCGTTCGCCTCGTGTGCTGCACCACGCCCCCTTCGACCGCCGTGACTCTGAGATGGATGCTAACCGATCGGCGCGATCGATTTGATGCGCTTCAACGCGGACCGGAGCGCTCGACGCCTCCGTGGCGATCCTCGAGGACAAGCCGCGATATCCGCGCAACCCGCTCGCGTCCCGATCCACGGAGGCCGGCCATCACGGGGCGGACGATCCGCGTCGCCCCGCGACGCGCCCCGCGAGCGGCGCGCGCGGGTGATCCTCGCGAGCGATGCGGAGACGCGGCGTTGACCGGCGAGCGGGCCGCGGTCGCACGGAGGGGCGACGCGTGCGGCGCGATGGTCCGTGAGCGGTGCCTCCCGCACTCGCGCGGCCCGGCAGGGGTGTCACACCGCACGACGGGTCTAACCTGGACGCGCGCTGTGAGTCTCGCGGCGCGCGACACCCGGGAGCACCCATGGCCACCGCCGAGCTTCGTCTCACCCTGCCCGTCGACCGTGCCCGCGACGCCGTCGCGGCGGCTCTCACCGAGCAGGGCTTCACGGTGCAGCCGACCCCGGGCGGATCGCTCGACGTCTCGCGCGGCAGCCTGGGCACGACGCTCGTCGCGGGCGCGTTCGCCGGGCAGGACATGCACGTCCGGTTCGACGTGCACCTCGCCGAGATAGCCGAGGGTGCGCTCGCGTCGTTCGAGCACTCGACCGCCGGCGGGTTCCTTAAGGGTGGGGCGATCGGCGCCGCCAAGGCGGGCGACGTCGTTCGCGAAGCCGCGCATCTCGCGGGCCAGCGCCTCGCGTCTCAGGGGCTTCTCGTCGATGCTGCGGAGGCTGCCCCCACCGGATCGGGGGATGCCGCGGCTCCTTCGCCCGGTGATGCCCCGGCCGCGTGGCCCGCGCCGGTCGCTCCGGCGCCGCCGGCCGCCGAGGGAGAGCCCGCGGCCCCCGCCCCGCTGTACGTCGGAGCGCCCCCGGTACCGCCGAGCGGATATCCCGGTTCCTCCGGGTACCCCGGCTATCCGGGAGCGGCCGCGCCGTCGGATACGCCGTACGCGCCCGGAGCCTCGCCCTCCGGGGCCGGAACGTCGCCATACGCCCCCGACGCGGCATCCGGGACCTCCGAACGCACGAACGGCGTGGCGATCGCCGCGATCATCATGGGCTTCGTGCTGCCGATCGGCGGGATCATCGCCGGGGCCGTCGCCCTCGCCCAGATCAAGCGCACCGGCGAGAAGGGCCGTGGCCTCGCGATCGGCGGGATCATCGCGGGCGGCGTCATCACGGTGCTCTCGATCGTCGCGATCTTCGCGCTCGTGCTCCTCGCGATCTTCGGTGCCGGCGTCGCGTCCTCCTCGAGCGATCCCTTCGAGCTGCCCGCCGAACCGGGAGATGGAGGGGTGACGATCGGCCCGAGCGAGCAGGCGCCCGGTGGTGCGTACACGCTGCCCGTGGGGGCGTGCCTCGACGACATCCCCAGCGGCTTCATCTCGCCCTCCAACCTGGTCGACTGCGCCCAGCCGCACACCTACGAAGTCTTCGGCGGCTTCTTCCTCGCCGACGGCGCCTTCCCCGGTGACGACGCGATCGAGTCGTCGGCTTACGAGGGCTGCGACGCCGTCTACCCCGACTACGTCGGTGTTCCGTGGGAGCAGTCGACGCTCGCGTACACGTACGTCTCGCCGACCGCGGAGACCTGGGCCGAGGGCGACCGCGAGATCTCCTGCATGCTCTACGACCCCGAGGTGGATCAGACCACCGGATCGCTGCGGGGCTCCGCTCGCTGAACGCGTCGTCCGCGGCCCGGCCGCCGCGTCACCGAGACGGAGCGGCGGTCGAGCCGCGGTCGACCAGCTCGAACGGCAGCGTTCCGCGACCGCGGGCCGGCTCGGCGCCCTCGAGCTCGGCGAGCACGGCGTCCGCGGCGCGTTCGCCCTGGCCCCGCGCGAACTGGTCGACCGTGGTCAACCCGAACCAGCGGCCGAGCTCATGTCCGTCGACGCCGATGATCGAGACGTCCTCGGGCACGCGCAGCCCGCGTTCGCGCGCGGCGAGGATCGCGCCGATGGCCATCTCGTCGGATGCCGCGAACACCGCTGTCGGTGCATCGGCGGCCTCGAGGGCGCGCGCTGCTGCCGCCGACCCGCCCTCGATGGTGAAGTCGGCCGGCTCGACGCGGGCGTCGGTGATCCCGGCATCGGCGAGCACCTCCTCGAAGCCGCGTCGACGCAACGACGGCACGGTGGATCCGGCGTCGATGACGGCATCCGCGCCGATGTGCGCGAGGCGGCGGTGCCCCAACTCGAGCAGGTGCGTGGTCGCGAGGCGACCGACGGCCAGGTCGTCGACGGTCAGGGTGGTCAGCAGGGGGTTGGGTCCGGCGATCGCGACGATCGGGACGCCGAGGCCGCGCAGCGACGCCGACTCCTCGGCATCCAGCTCGAGGGCGATCGTGATGACCGCGTCGATCCGGCGGCGGCGCAGGTGGTCGTCGAAGACGCGGCGGCGTTCGGCGGGGTCGGCGCTGACGCTGTAGAGCGTGATGTCGTAGCCCTGGCGCACGAGGGCATCGGAGATGCCCGCCAGCACGGTGCTGAAGAACCACCGGTCGAGGAAGGGCACGACCACTCCGACCGCTCGCGTGCGCCCCGAGGCGAGGCTCGATGCGGCGGCTGACGCCACGTACCCGAGCCTCTCGGCCGCGGCGACCACGCGACCGCGCGCCGCGGCCGAAACGGGGCCGCGCCCGCTCAACGCGCGCGAGACCGTGGCCGTCGACACTCCCGCCGCGCGGGCGACGTCGTCGATGCCGACCACGGTCTCGTGCGTCGTCCGAAACGGTGGATGCCGCGGCTCAGGCCGCCGCGATCCAGACGGTCGTGTCGGCGGGCAGGCGGTCGCCGTCGAGGGGGCCGCTCGCGATCAGCACCTCTCCGGCGGGCAGCTCGACGGCGGCATCGCCCAGGTTCGCGACGACGAGCAGCGACCCGTTGCGGAACGCCACGACGTCGTCCCCGAGACCGTCGACCCACTCGAGGTCGCCGGCGCCGAGGTTGCGGGCGCGGCGCTCGGCGAGAAGCGAGCGGTAGAGCGTGAGCGTCGACGAGGGGTCGTCGACCTGCTGGTCGAACGCGAGGTCCGCCCACTCGGCCGGCTGGGGCAGCCACGACGCACCGGTGTCGTTGAACCCGTATGCCGGCGCATCGGCCGTCCAGGGCAGCGGCACGCGGCATCCGTCGCGGCCGTAGCGCTCGCCGTTCGTGCGGAACCAGGTGGGGTCCTGGCGGGCGTCGTCGGGCAGATCGATGACCTCGGGCAGGCCGAGCTCCTCGCCCTGGTAGAGGTACGACGAGCCGGGCAGTGCGAGCATGAGCGACGTGGCGGCGCGGGCGCGACGCAGGCCCTTCACCGGGTCGGGCTGGCCGGGGGAGGCCGGGCCGATGCCGGCGCCCTGCGGGTTCTCGGCCGTCAGTGCCAGGCGCGAGGCGTGACGCACGACGTCGTGGTTCGACAGCACCCACGTGCTCGGGGCGCCGACGGCGCCGTACTCGTCGAGCGACTCCGTGATGACGTCGCGGAGGGCGGCGGCATCCCACTTCGTCTCGAGGTAGTGGAAGTTGAACGCCTGGTGCATCTCGTCGGGGCGCACCCACAGGGCGGTCTGCTTCACCGTCGGCAACCAGGCTTCGGCGCAGAGGGCACGGTCGCCGTCGTACTCGTCGAGCACCTCGTGCCACTCCCGCCAGACGTCGTGCACACCGGGCTGGCCCCAGTAGGGGACCTCCTCGGCGTCGCCGCCCATGGAACCCGCCTCGGGGTCGGGGCTGTAGTCGGGCAGGCCCTCGGCCTTGATGAGGCCGTGCGCCACGTCGACGCGGAAGCCGTCGACCCCGCGGTCGAGCCAGAACCGCAGCACGTCGCGGAACTCCGCGCGCACCTCCTCGTTGGTCCAGTCGAAGTCGGGCTGGCTCTCGTCGAAGATGTGCAGGTACCACTGGCCGGGCGTGCCGTCGGCCTCGGTCACGCGCTTCCACATGCCGCCGCCGAACACGCTCTCCCAGTTGTTGGGGGGCAGCTCACCGTTCTCACCCTTGCCGTCGCGGAAGATGTACCGCGCGCGCTCCGGGCTGCCGGGCGCAGCCTCGAGCGCCTGCTGGAACCACACGTGCTGATCGCTGGAGTGGTTGGGGACGAGGTCGACGATGACCCGGATGCCACGCTCGTGGGCCCCGGCGAGCATCGCGTCGAAGTCGGCCAGGGTGCCGAAGATCGGGTCGACATCGCGGTAATCGGCGACGTCGTAGCCCGCGTCCTTCTGCGGTGAGGTCTGGAAGGGGCTGAGCCAGATGGCATCCACTCCCAGATCGCGCAGGTCGTCGAGGTGCGCGGTGACACCGGGCAGGTCGCCCAGGCCGTCGCCCGAGGCGTCGGCGAAGGAGCGGGGGTAGATCTGGTAGATGACGGCGGTGCGCCACCACTCGGAGCCCGGGGCCGAGACGAGATCGGCGCGCGCGCCCTCCTGCGTGAAAGTCATGCGCCCCACGTTACTGCAAGCGCTTACAGTCACGTCAACCGCTCCCTCATCGCCGCGTACGCCCGCCCCCCTCCGCCGCGTCGAGTGTCCAGAACACGCCGTGATCGCGCGGGCTGCTGCGGCGTGTTCTGGACACTCGACGGGGGAGAGTGCGGGGGCGGCAGGGGAGAGCCGCGATTAGGCTGAGGCGGTGCCCGACGCCTCCGCCCTCTCCCGCGCTGAATCGCTGATCACCAGCATCCCCGACTACCCGAAGCCGGGCATCGTCTTCCGCGACATCACCCCGCTGCTGACGGATGCCGCAGCCCTGCGGACCGTCGTCGAGGCGCTCATCGAGCCCTTCGCGGGCCGCTTCGACGCTGTCGCGGGGGTCGAGGCGCGCGGGTTCCTGCTCGCCGGCGCCGCCGCGATCGCCGCGAACGTGGGTCTCATGCCGATCCGCAAGGCGGGCAAGCTGCCGCGCCCCGCGGCGACGATGTCGTACGACCTCGAGTACGGCTCGGCGCAGATCGAGATGCACGACGACAACGCCGCGGGCGCGCGCGTCCTGCTTCTCGACGACGTGCTCGCGACCGGCGGAACCCTGCGCGCCGGGCGCGACCTGCTCGAGGCGGTGGGCAGCGAGGTCGTCGGGATCGCGACGCTGCTCGAGATCGACGGCCTCGGTGGCCGCGACGTGCTCGGCGACGACGTGCACGCGGTCTTCCGCGTCTGAACGGCTGCGTTTTGCGCGTCTGAGACGCGGCACGGAGATCCGGCTCACCGCGGCGTCCGACGGTGCCCGCCGACGTTGCGAGGTCACCACGGGTCGACTCCTGGCGCGCCTGCTCGCGGCGCCACCGTCATTCGTGCGCGGCACTCCGCGTGAGAAGGTCGGGGAGCGGCTGCTCGGCATCGGCGACCTCCGTGAACGTCGCGGTCACGTGCGACAGGGGCGGAGCGGTCATGACCTTGGTGATCACGGCGCGCGCGGCCAGACCGAACCGGGTGCGCGGGTAGGCGAAGCGCAGCATCCCGCGGGGGATGCCCTGGATGCGGTCGACGAGCGGTCGCATCCAGGCGTCCATCTGCTCCAGTGCGTCGTCGAGAGCGTCGCGGCCCGGTCGCCCCTCGATCTGCGAGAGGAATGCCGCGAGCACGTAACCGCCGGTCAGCGCGAGCGACGCGCCCCCGCCGCCCATCGGTGTGACGCACCACGCCGCGTCGCCGATGACGCACACACGCCCGCGGTGCCATCCGGGCATGCGGATCTGCGTCAGCTCGTCGATGTAGACGTCGTCGGAGTCGTCGAAGCCGTCGAGCACGCGCGGAGCCTGCCAGCCCGCGTCGGCGTACCGCTCGCGCAGTACGCGCAGGGCCTCCTCGCGATCGCGGGAGGCGAGGTGATCGTCGCCGGCGTAGGCGAGGATCGCCCGGGTGGTGCCGTGGGGGTCGGGACGCAGGTGCACCTGCCGGCCCTCGACGGCGTTGTACCAGCGCCAGCGGTCGTCGTCGTCGGGCGTGCGGGGGATCGTGCCGAACGCCATCGTCACCCCGAGGGGGCGGGCGTCGATCTCGGTCGACGCGAAGAGGAGGTCGCGAGTGCTCGAGCGCACCCCCTCGGCGACCACGAGGAGGTCGGCCTCGAGCCGCCGCCCGTCGTCGATGGTCACGACCACCCGATGCTCGTCGGTCTCATCGACCTCGGCGATCGACGCTCCATAGACGACGGGCGTGCCGACGGGGAGGGCGTCGAGGATCGTGCGCGCGAAGTCGCCGCGCAGCACCTCGAGTTCGGCCGTCGCCCCGTCGGCTCCGTCCGAGGGGAGCTCACCGATGACCTCGCCTCTCGCGTCGACGATCACCGTCCCCGTCTCGGTCGTGTTCTTCGCGCGGATGGCGTCGGTGAGTCCCATGCGCTCCAGCACGTCTCTCGCGACCCCGCGGACGTCGACGTTCTGGCCTCCGTCGCGGAACGACGTCGACTTCTCGATCAGCGTCACCTTCCACCCGATGCGGCGCAGCCACCAGGTTGCGGACAGGCCGGCGATGCTCGCGCCGGAGACAAGGGCATGCGGGGCGGTCATGGGAACTCCTCGAGGTCGGTAGAGAAAGCTTTACGGCAAAGTCACTTGACTGTAAAGTCATTGCGTGACCGGATCCGATGCGCTCTCCACCTCGTGGTCGACAGACGAGGTCGCCGTCATGCACGGCCTGCGTGACTGGTCGCTGGCCTCCGAGGAGCTGCACCGCCACCTCTCGGCGTGGATGGCGCTCCCTGTGACGGATGCCGACGCACTCGGCCGCATCGTGTGGGCTGAGCAGTCGGGGCACCCGCTGTCGCCCGCTGAGCTGGCGCGGCAGATCGGGATGACCTCCGGGGCCGTGTCGGTGCTGATCGACCGCCTCGAACGGGCCGGGCACGTCGAGAGGCACCGTGGGGACGCCGACCGTCGGCGCGTGAACCTGCGTCCGACGTCGGCGGCGAGGGCGGGGACGGCGGATTTCCTGGACGCGGCCGGAACGGAGATCGCCGCCGCCGTGCGCGACACCCCTGCCGAGGAACTGCGTGTGGTGCGCGCGTTCCTGGACCGCATGACCTCGGCGTCGGGGGCCGCGAACACACGATTGCGCGCGGGCTGAGCGCGGCCGTCTCTGCTGCGCCGACCCGCGAGGCTCCGGAGGTGGTTCCGCTCAGCGGCGCAGCACACCCTCGACGGAGTCGCCGAGGCGCAGGCCGTCGCGATCGACCCAGTACCGGCGTTCGAGCCGCAGGCCCGCGACCGACTGCACCGATCTGACGCCGGCGAGGGTGCCGAGGTCGTCGCGCACGAAGCGGGCGAGATCGACGGGCCCGGCGAAGACGCCCGCGAGGCTGACCGGCGCCGAGCCGGTGACGGTCGACAGCAGGCGCACGCTGGGGTGCGCGGCGAGGGTGTCGAGCGCGCCGCGGATGTCGCGCGGCCGGACATCGATGGTGACGACCGCGTTGAGGGGGAAGCCCATGAGGTCGGGCTGGATCTCGATGCGGGGGGAGATGGCCCCGGAGTGGATGAGGAGCCGCATCGCGCGGGCGGCGGTCGTGGGCGAGACGCCGAGCGTGCGCCCCACCTCGGCGGCGGTGACGCGGCCGTTCGCGCCGAGCATCCGCATGGTCTCGAACTCGAGGTCCGACAGCTGCTCGAGGTCGCGGAGCGGTTCGCCGTCGGCCACGGAGGAGTGCTTCTCGAGCTCCGCGGTGCGCGCAGCGTCGAGTCGGCGGTACCGCCACGATTGTCCGACCTTCGCGGGCTCCAGGATCATCCGGCTGTCGATGGCGCGCACCCCGGGGATGGAGGGGATCGTCGAGGTCAGCAGATCGTGGGGGTCCGACCCGCGCAGCGGGAACAGGTTGGCGTAGATGTCGGCCGCGCCGCTGGTGCGCAGCACGAACTGCACGTCCGGAATGCGCAAGAGCTCGCTCACGACGGCCTCGGAGTGCCCGGGGGTGGAGGTGACCCACAGCTCGAACGGGTTGCTCGAGGTGATCAGCTCCCAGGCGAACCGACCGACGACCCGGAGAAGGCGTTCGTCCTGCAGGCGCGCGAGGCGCCGGGACGCGGTACTGGTGGGGATGCCGAGGATGTCGGCCAGTGCGGCCGTGGGGACGCGGGGGGCGATGTGCAGGGCCGCGACGATGTCGAGATCGGTCTCGTCGAGCTGGGGTCGGACCGCGCGCGCGTCTGATCGGTGCACGGTCTCAACCTATCTCAGCCGCTTCTCGCTGGCCGGAACGCGAATATCCCATTCGAGGAAACATCGACGACACATTTGCCCATCATGCTTGCCTCCAAGTTTGTTTATTCCTACAGTTGCCTGCATCGATGACGCAGGTGTCGTCGAGGGCCAGGAGGATCGCATGGACGAGCAGCAACCGTGGCAGTGGGACGAGAGCGTGTGGCGCGGCCACGTGGAGCACGTCCGGGCGGGGCGCCGGCTCGTGCACGACGACCCCGCACAGCGATGGCCGTCGGGCGCGCGGGTCGCCGTGCTGCTGTCGTTCGACTCCGACCACGAGTCGATCCCCCTCCGCGACGGGGAGACGTCACCGGGTCGGATGGCGCAGGGCGAGTTCGGCGCACGGTTCGCGGTGCCCCGGATCCTCGACCTGCTCGCCCGGTACGAGGCGCCCTCGTCGTTCTACATGCCCGCGGTCTGCGCTCTGCTGCGGCCGGACGAGGCGCCGTCCTACGTCGCGGGCGGTCACGAAGTCGCCGTGCACGGCTGGATCCACGAGCGCAACACCGCACTCGGCCACGACGACGAGCTCGAGCTCGTCAGCCGGTGCCTCGATGTCTTCGAGCGGCAGATCGGACATCGCCCGACCGGCATCCGGACCCCGTCGTGGGACTTCTCGGGGTCGACGCTCGCCGTCATCCGCGAGCTCGGGTTCGTGTACGACTCCTCGCTGATGGCGGATGCCGACCCCTACGAGCTGCTGGAGCACGGCGAGCGCACCGGGGTCGTCGAGATCCCGGTCGAGTGGATCCGTGACGACGCCCCGTACTTGATGATGGACCGATTCGGCGGCCTCCGTCCCCACATGCCGCCCCGCAGCCTCCTGCAGATCTGGATCGACGAGTTCGACGCGGCGCGCGAGGAGGGCGGGGTCTTCCAGCTGACCATGCACCCGCACATCATCGGGCACCGCTCGCGCCTGCGGATCCTCGATGAGCTGCTCCGTCACATCCGCTCGTTCGACGACGTGTGGATCGGCACCCACGCCGACCTGGCCGCCCACGTGCGCCCCCTCCTCTGACCCGCACCGCCTCGAGAGAGAATGCAGATGACCTCCACCGCACCCGAGACCGTCCACGCGACGAAGCTCAGCAAGAAGGGCAAGAAGGCGATCGTCGCCGGCTCGATCGGCAACGCCGTCGAGTTCGTCGACTGGGCCGTCTACTCGACGTTCTCGTCGATCTTCGCCCACCACTTCTTCCCCGCGGGCAACGACGTCGCGGCCCTGCTGTCGACGCTCGCCATCTTCGCCGTCGGCTTCATCATGCGTCCCATCGGCGCCGCGGTCATGGGGACGTACGCCGACCGTTTCGGCCGCAAGAAGGGCCTGCTCTTCACCATCACCCTGATGGCGGTCGCCACCCTCGTGATCGGCCTCGCTCCGACCTACGAACAGGTCGGCATCTTCGCGCCGCTGCTGCTCGTGCTCGCCCGCCTCGCCCAGGGCTTCGCCGCGGGCGGGGAGTTCGGCTCGGCGTCGGCGTTCCTCGTCGAATCCGCTGCTCCCCAACGGCGTGGATTCGCCGGATCGTGGCAGCAGGTCTCGGTCGCCGCGGGAGTACTCATCGCGTCGGCGCTCGGTTTCACGATCACGACCGCGCTGCCGCCGGAAGCGGTCGACAGCTGGGGCTGGCGCGCCGCCTTCATCTTCGCCGCCTCGCTCGGATTCGTCGGGCTGTGGCTGCGGCGGGGCATCGAGGAGACGCAGTCGTTCGCGACCGGCCGGGAGCGCGTCGACGGCTCCGCGAAGCCCGCCCGCCACAACGCCTTCGTGCGCATGTTCCGCGACCACCCCAAGGCCACTCTGCGCGTCTTCGGCATCACCATCGCCGGCACCCTGCTCTACTACATGTGGGTCAACTTCATGCCCACCTACGCGGCGGTCACCACGGGCATCCCGCTGAACCAGGCACTGCTGGCGAACGTCATCGCGATGATCATCTTCATCGTGCTGCTGCCCTTCGGGGGTCTGCTCTCCGACAAGATCGGTCGCAAGCCCACCATGGCGGCCTTCGCGGGCGGCTTCCTCATCTTCGCGTGGCCCGCCTTCCAGCTGATCGGCGGGGGATTCTGGGCGCTGCTGGCCGTGGAGATCATCGGCATCGTGCTGCTGGTCGGCTACTCGGCGAACTGCGCGGTGATCATGGCGGAGCAGTTCCCGCCCGAGGTGCGCGCGACGGGCATCGGCCTCCCGTACGCCCTCGCGGTCGCCTGCTTCGGCGGCACCGCGCCGTACATCACCACGTGGATGAATACGAACGGCTACGGCGGATGGGTCTGGCTCTACGCGTCCATCGCCGCGGCGATCGGCCTCGCGGTGTACCTCACCATGCCCGAGACCAAGGGCAAGGAGCTGGACTGATGCGTCACGTCCTCGTGACCGGGGCGGGGTCGGGGATCGGCCGCGAGATCGCCCTCGCCTTCGCACGACGCGGCGAGGCGCTCACCGTCGCCGACCTGCACGCCGAGCCCCTCGCCGAAACGGCCGCCCTGGCCCTCGACGCGGGCGCGCCGAGCTGCGCCACGACGACGGTCGACCTCCGCCAGGCCGACGCCCCCGCCGACCTGATGCGCACGGCGTGGTCGACCGCGCCCGTCGACGTGCTCGTCTCCAGCGCGGGCGTGTACCCCGCGACGCCCTTCCTCGACCTCGACGCGCACACCTGGGACCGCGTGCTCGACGTGAACACGCGGGCGCCCGTGCTGCTCACCGTGGCTCTCGCGCGCCGCGCCATCGAGGCCGGGCGTCCGGCATCCGTCGTCAACATCTCTTCCGGAGCGGCGCTGCGCGCTCGACCGGGAGCGGCGCCGTACTCGACGTCGAAGGCGGCGCTGGAGGCCGCGACCCGGGCCTCGGCCCTCGAACTCGGGCCCCATGGCATCCGGGTCAACGCCGTCTCGCCGGGGTTCGTCACCGTCGATTCGCGCGTGAATCCCGTCACAGACGAGTACGCCGCCGCTGTCGGCGACACGCCTCTCGGTCGCCGGGGGACGCCCGCCGACATCGCCCGCGCCGTCGTCTGGCTCGCGGGTGGAGAAGCCGAATGGATCACCGGGGAGGTGCTGCGCGTCGACGGCGGATCGTCGACCGGCGCGTGGCACCTCCCGCAACACTGGGCCGCCACCGGCCAGGGAGAGCACGAATGACCTCGAATTACACGATCATCGGCGCGGGAGCCATCGGCGGCACCCTCGCGGTGCACCTGCATCGGGCCGGGGCGGAGGTACGCCTGATCGACACGGATGCCGAGCACATCGCCGCCGTGCGCGAGCGCGGCCTGCGCATCGAGCACCCCGGTGGGGCGTTCACGGCGCGCCTGCCGATCTCGACCCCCGAGGAGGCTCCCGACGAGCTCGGCGCGGTGCTCCTCGCCGTCAAGGCGCAGGCCACCGACGCCGTCGCCGAGTGGATCGCGCCGCGTCTCGCCCCCGACGGGTGGGTCGCGTCGATGCAGAACGGTTTGAACGAGGCCACCATCGCCCGGCACATCGGCGTCGACCGCACGGTCGCCGCCTTCGTCGACCTGTTCGCCGACGTCGTCGAGCCCGGTGTGGTGCGCGACGGCGGCATCGGCGACATCGCGCTGGGCGAGCACGCCGGCGGGTCCAGTGACCGCGTCCGCGCACTCGCCCACGATCTGCGCGAGTGGGGCACGCCGATCGTCTCCGACAACGTGCCCGGATTCCTGTGGTCGAAGCTGGGATTCGGCGCGATGCTCGTGGCATCCGCCCTCGCCGACGACGACATGGGCGACCTGATCGACCGCCACCGCGCGGGCCTGCACGCCCTCGTGCGGGAAGTGCTGGAGGTCGCGGTCGCCGAGGGGATCCACCTCGAGGGGTTCGACGCCTTCGTCCCCTACGACTACCTCGGCGAGGCGAGCGCCGCCGACGCCGCGACCGACGGGCTCGTGGCCTGGCTCGCCCGCCAGACGAAGAAGCGCTCGGGGATCTGGCGCGACATCGCCGTGCGCGGTCGACGCACCGAGGTTCCGACGCAGTACGCGCCGGTGCTGGAAGCGGCCGAACGCCGGGGGATCCCGGCCCCGCTCACGCGGTGGCTGGTGTCGCGCATCGAGCAGCTCGAGACGCACGCCATCGCGATGGACGAGGCGCACCTCGACGAGCTCGACCGGATGGTGACGGCATGAGCGCGCTGGTCACGGCCGCCGAGGCCGCGCGCGAGGCGCTCATCGCCGACCTGACGGCGTACACGCAGCAGGAGACCCCCTCGGACGACCTCGACGCCCTCGCGGAGGGACTCGCGTGGGTGCGCGCCTTCGTGACGCGTCACCTCGGCGCCCCCGACGCGGAGCGCGTGATCGACGCCGCTCCCCACGGCGATGTCGCCGTGCTCGACTGGGCGGCGACGGGCGGCGGCGCGGGGTCCGTCGCGATCCTCTGCCACTACGACACCGTGTGGCCCCTCGGCACCCTCGCCGAGTGGCCCGTCACGGTCGACGGCGACCGGCTCACCGGCCCCGGCGTCTTCGACATGAAGGCGGGTCTCGTCCAGGCGACGCACGCGATCGCGATCGCCCGCGCTCAGGGACTGCCGCTGCCCGCCATCCGTCTCGTGCTCAACGGCGACGAGGAGATCGGTTCGCTCGGCTCCCGCCCGCACATCGAGGAGGCCGTCACGGGCCGCGACGCCGTGCTGGTCTTCGAGGCGAGCGCCCGCGGCGCGCTCAAGACGGCGCGCAAGGGCGTGGGGATCTTCCGCGTCACGACGCACGGCGTCGAGGGCCACGCGGGGCTCGACCCGGAGCGGGGGGTCAGCGCCATCGACGAGATGGCCCGCGTCGTGCTCGCCTTGCACGCGCTCGCGGACCTCGGTGCCGGGACGAGCGTCAATGTCGGCACCGTCGCGGGTGGGTCCCGCTCCAACGTCACCGCCGGTCGCGCCGACGCCCTCGTCGATGTGCGCGTGACCGACGTGGCCGAGAGCGAGCGGATCGATGCCGCGCTCGCCGCCCTCGAGCCCCACCGCGCGGAGGCGACGCTGGACATCGCCGGCGGGTGGAACCGACCGGTCATGCCGCGGAGCGCATCGACGGTGGCGCTGTTCCGCATCGCGGAGGCGGTGTCGGCGGAGCAGGGATGGGCGGTCGAGGAGATCTCGGTCGGCGGCGCCAGCGACGGCAACTTCGCCGCCGCTCTGGGGCTGCCGGTGCTCGACGGCCTCGGCGCCGTCGGCGACGGCGCGCACGCGCGTCACGAGTGGATCTCCATCGACGGCATGGTGCAGCGCACGGCGCTCGCGGCCGGCATCCTCGTGCGCCTGGGCGGAGGGGATGCCGCGTGACCGGCATCGTCGAGCCGATGAGGCTGCGCGAGCTGACGCTGCGCAACCGCATCTGGATCGCCCCGATGTGCCAGTACTCGGTCGATGCGTACGACGGCATCCCCACCGAGTGGCACCGGGTGCACTACGGCGCGCTCGCCGCGGGCGGCACCGGTCTGCTCGTGGTCGAAGCGACGGCGGTCGTCCCCGAGGGGCGCATCACCCGCCAGGACACCGGGCTGTGGAACGAGGCGCAGGTCGAGGCGTGGCGCGGCATCGTCGCGTTCGCCCACGCGCAGGGCGCGGCGATCGGCGTGCAGCTGAACCACGCCGGCGCCAAGGCGAGCACCTTCGCAGGCTTCGGCCGCGACGGCGACGAGCGGGGCTCCGTCCCCGTCGAGCAGGGTGGCTGGCAGACGGTGTCGGCCTCGGACGCGCCGGTCATGGGTCTGGCGGCGCCGCGCCCGGCCACGACCGCCGAGCTCGAAGCCGTCGCCGAGGCATTCGTGGCCGCCGCGCGCCGTGCGGACGACGCGGGCTTCGACGTGGTCGAGGTGCACGCGGCCCACGGCTATCTGCTTCACCAGCTGCTGTCGCCGCTGTCGAACCGTCGCGACGATCGCTACGGAGGCGACCTCGCCGGCCGGGCGACCCTGTTGCTCGACATCGTCCGTCGCATCCGGGCGGAGCTGCCGACGGTGCCGATCATCGTGCGGTTGTCGGCGACCGACTGGGTCGAGGGGGGTCTCACCCCCGACGATGCCGCCACCGTCGCGGGGTGGGCGGTCGAGGCGGGAGCGGATGCCGTGGACGCCTCATCCGGAGGGCTCGTGCTCGCCGACATCCCCGTCGGGCCGGGCTATCAGGCGCACCTCGCCGAGCGCATCGCCCGGGAGGGTGTCGTCGCCTCGGCCGTCGGTCTGATCGAGACGGCGCAGCAGGCGGAGGAGGTCGTGCAGCGCGGCGTCGCCGCGGTGCGTATCGGGCGCGCGGCCCTGCGCGACCCGAGCACGCCTCTGCGCTGGGCGCGTGAACTCGGCGCGACCGTCGATTGGATCCCGCCGCAGCGCCTTCGGGCGTACTGAACGCGGGCAGGCGCGGCCGCGACGGTCGTCCGGTATCGGCGCCCTCAGCCCAGGACGCTCGCGCCCAGCTCCACCGGGCTGCCCTCGATGTTGCCGACGATCCCCCGGATGACACCCGTCCCGTCCTCGCGGCGCAGGCCCTCGTACCAGGCCTGCGTCGCATCGACGTCGAAGGCGTGCGTCTCGAACGCCCGCTTCCGGGCGCGCAGCACGAGGTCGCCCGCGCGCTCGGTGCGGATGCGCTCATAGCGCTTCAGCGAGTCCTCGACGCCCAGGGTCGAGGTGGCGAAGACGATGCCGAGGGCGAAGCTGTCCTCCAGGGCCGAGCAGGCGCCCTGGCCGATGTCGGGCGCGGTGTTGTGCGCGGCGTCGCCGAGAATCGCGACCCTCCCGCGCACCCAGGTGTCGAAGGGGTCGATGTCCCAGATCTCCACGCGGTTGAGCGACTCGTCGGGGTCGATGCCGTCGAGCAGGGCCCGCACACCGGGGGCGCCCCACGCGCCGAACGCCTCCTCGAGCGCGGCCATGCGGTCCTCGAGCACCCCCGAGGGCCCCGGCACGTCGACGAAGAAGTAGAAGCGGTCGCCCGCGACGGGCATCACCGCGCACCGTTTTCCGTCGCCCACGTACGTCGTCCACTGGTCGAGCGGTCCGATGCGCTCGTCCGCGGCGACCAGACCGTTGTAGTTGACGTATCCGGAGTAGGACCGCTCGGGACGGATGCCGGTGGGCTCCGTCACGTAGTCCCGCACGATCGAGCGCGCCCCGTCGGCGCCGATGAGCAGGTCGGCGGTGTCGGTCGACCCGTCGGCGAAGGTCGCGGTGACGGTCTCGCCGTCGTCGGCCACGGCGACCAGCTGCATACCGAGGCGGATGTTCGCCGGGCCGACGGCATCCATCATCAGGGCCTGCAGGTCGGCGCGGGCGACGGGATAGGGGCGCTGGCCCGTCTGCGCGGTCACGGGGGCGAGGCTGAAGCGGCAGAGCTCGTCGCCGGTGTGGCCGTCGTAGTAGGCCATGTCGTCCATCCGCCCGCCGAGGGCGGCGACCTGCGGACCGAGGCCGAGCCAGTTGAGCACCTTCACGCCGTTCGACCACAGCGACAGGGCGGCTCCCACCGGGCGGTTCTCGCGCATGCGGTCGTAGACCACGACCTCGTGGCCGAGCTTCTGCAGGGCGAGGGCGGCCGAGGTTCCGCCGACACCCGCGCCGATGACGATGACCTTCATGACTCTCCTCAGCTGCCGCGGTAGGTCGAGTAGGCGAACGGGCTCAGCAGTAACGGCACGTGCAGATGAGCCTCACCGGCGACGGTGAACGCGACCACCGCCACGGGGTGGAACGACGCGACGCCGCGCCCGCGGAAGTAGGCCCCCGTACCGAACGTCAACGCGTAGTCGCCGTCGTCGAGCCGGTCGGGGCCGAGGGCGAGGCGACCGTCGGTGTCGGTGGTCGCGGAGTCGATCGTCGCGCCGTCGAGGTGGGCCAGCGTGACGGTGACGCCGGCCGCGGGGGTGCCGGCCGTGGCATCCAGGATGTGGGTGGTCAGGTGCGTCATCGCAAGACTCCTCGGGCGGCTCGTGCGGGGGTGAGGGCGCTGCGGGTCACTCCGCGTCCTCCGGTTCGGCGGGCGCGTCGTCGGCGAACGTGGTTCGCAGGCGCAGCAGGGCGATCTCGGCGAGCTGTCGCGTCGCCTCGATCGTCTCGGCCGCCGGGTCGTTCGTCAGCCGACGCTCGAGCTCGGCCCGCATCTCGCCCGGCGTGCGTCCGGCGGCGCGGATGAGGAAGACACGGCCGAAACGCCCCTCGTACGCGGCGTTCCCTGCGGCGATGGCCGCCACGTCGTCGTCGGCGGCGGATGCCATGGATCCCTGCTCGCGACGGGATGCCGCGGCCTCGGCCCCCTCGCCCGACACCTTCGCGCCGATGCGGGGGTGCGCGTGCAGGGCGGTGGCGAGGTCGTCGGGCGACCACGCCGACGCGAGGTCCGCGGCGTAGGCCGCGAGGGCGTCGACGTCGGCGTACGGCCGGCCGTCGACGATGGCGTCGACCCATCCGGGGACGTCGGCCCACACGCGGACCACGGCCGAGGCCTCCGCGTCGTCGAGGGCGTGGAAGTGGCGCAGGAGCATGCGGGCCAGGCTAGGCGGGCCGCGTTACGGGGCTGTGGCGCGATGTGTCGGCGATGTTGCTGTGGGGAACATTTCGGGCGTGTGCGGCGTCACGAGAACAGGGGATGCCACCGGAACAGGCCAATTCGGCGGATTCCGGCCTGTTCTCGTGCCGGCGCCTGTTCTCATGACGTGGCGGGTGCGCGGCGGGAACCGCCGGTGACGATCGCGCGCGTCAGGCGTGCACGATCAGCCAGTGCGCCACGGCATCCGTCCCGCCGGTGTTGTGCAGACGGTGGGGGACCGAACAGGGATAGCTGATCGCGTCGCCGGCGCGCAGGATGACGCGCTCGGCCTCGAAGTCGATGGTGAGCTCGCCTGCGACGACGGTGCCGACCTCGTATCCCTCGTGGTGGAAGAGGCCGTCGGCGCCGTGCGCGGAGGCCCCGGGCGGGTAGATCGACTCGAAGTAGTCGACGCCGGGGGAGGAGCCCGGGGTCAGGCGACGGAACGAGACGCCGCTGTCGAGCACGATGTCGGGCGATTGCCCCGCGCGCTGCAGGGTGAAGCCCGAGGGCCCGACGGGATCGACGGGACGATCGGATGCCGGATCGAACGCCGCGACGAGCGGCACGCCGAGGGCGTCGGTGATGGCGATGAGCCGCGAGACGCTCGGCTGCATCACGCCGCGCTCGATCTGCGAGACGGCGCTGGGGGAGATGCCGAGGGTCGCGGCCAGCGCGCGTGCGGAGATGCCGCGGGCCTGACGGAGGTCGCGGATGCGCGCCCCGACGGATGCCGACGGCTCGGCCGCCACGGCCGCGTCGTGTTCGACGGCGTCGGCGAGGGGCGGCTGCGTCATGCCCCGAGTCTAGGCAGCCGCCGAGTGTGAAGGAGCGACTTCACATGCTCGTTACATGAGCGAAACCGTCACGGTCGTGTGAACCCATAACTTCACATCAGAGCTCCACTCCGGCCGCGGACTCCACGTCGTGGCATCCATCCGTCCTGAGAGGAATGACATGACATCCACCCCGCTCACCGGCCCCCACGATCTCGTGGAGGCCGCCGGCCACCCCCACGGGGGCGGCAACATGAAGCCGCACTACGACGACCGGCTCGCCAACGAAGACCTCGCTCCGCTGCGGAAGCAGAAGTGGTCGAGCTACAACATCTTCGCGTTCTGGATGAGCGACGTGCACTCCGTCGGCGGCTACGTCACCGCCGGCTCGCTCTTCGCCCTCGGCCTGCAGTCGTGGCAGGTGCTCGTGGCGCTGATCGCCGGAATCGTCATCGTGCAGGTGTTCGCGAACCTCGTCGCCAAGCCGAGCCAGAAGACCGGCGTCCCCTACCCGGTGATCAACCGCGTCGTGTTCGGCATCCGGGGTGCGAACATCCCCGCGATCATCCGCGGTCTCATCGCGATCGCCTGGTACGGGGTGCAGACGTTCCTTGCGGCCGAGTCGCTGAACATCGTGTTCCTGAAGTTCATCCCGGGTTCGGCGGCCCTGCTCGACGTGTCGTTCGCGGGCCTGTCGGCGCTCGGCTGGATCTCGTACGCGATCCTGTGGACCGCGCAGTTCCTGCTGTTCTGGAACGGCATGGAGGTCATCCGCCGCTTCATCGACTGGGCGGGTCCGGCGGTCTACCTGGTGATGATCGTGCTCGCCGTCTACCTCGTGTCGCAGGCCGGCATCGAGAACATCTCGTTCACCCTCTCGACCACCCAGCTCGACTTCTGGGCCTCGATCCCGGTGATGTTCGCCGCGATCGCGCTGGTCGTGTCGTACTTCTCGGGCCCGATGCTCAACTTCGGTGACTTCGCCCGCTACGGCAAGAGCTTCGCCGCGGTGAAGAAGGGCAACTTCTGGGGCCTGCCGATCAACTTCCTCTTCTTCTCGCTCCTCACTGTCATCACCGCCTCGGCCACGGTGCCCGTGTTCGGTGACCTCATCACCGACCCGATCGCGACCGTCGAGCGCATCGACACCCCGTTCGCGATCCTGCTGGGCGGACTCACCTTCGTGACCGCCACGGTCGGCATCAACATCGTCGCCAACTTCATCTCCCCCGCGTTCGATTTCTCCAACGTCGCCCCGAAGAAGATCTCGTGGCGCGCGGGCGGCATGATCGCGGCGGTCGGCTCCACGTTCCTCATGCCCTGGAACTGGTACTCCAACAGCGACGCCATCCACTACTCGCTCGGCGTGCTGGGTGCGCTGATCGGCCCGCTCTTCGGCATCCTGATCGCCGGCTACTACTTCGCGGCGCGTCAGCGCGTGAACGTCGACGCGATGTTCACGATGGATGCCGCGGGCCCCTACTGGTACCGCAACGGATTCAACCCGAACGCGGTGAAGGCCGTCATCGCCGCGGGCGTGCCGACGGTGGCGATCGCGATCTTCCCGAAGCTCTTCGCCGACCTGGGGATGTTCGACGTCTCGGCGGTCAGCGACTACAGCTGGTTCATCGGTTGCGCGTTGGGCCTGGTGCTCTTCCTCCTCTTCGAGCGGCTCGATCCCCGCGTCCCGACCTTCGACGGCGAGACCGAGGGGATCTCCGACGGGACGACGGATGCCGTCGAGGCCCCCGCCGAGGCCGATGCCCTCGTGCTCGCGCGGACGGCTGCGGACGCCACCGACGCCCCCTCGGGCGCGCCGTCGCCGCAGCGGGCGCCGGGCGTCGCCGGTGGGCGTGAGGCGCTCGCGTGAGGATCCTGCTCCTGAACCCCAACACCTCCCGGGCGATGACCGCGAAGATCGCGGATGCCGCTCGGGGGGTGGCGGGGCCCGACGTGGTCATCGACGCCGTATGCCCGGCGACCGGAGCGCCGGCCATCGAGAGCCACGTCGACGAGATCGCGGCGGCGGCGGCGGTCGTGGAGCTGATCGTGGCCGATCGCGACGGCGTCGACCCGGCGGACGCCTATGTGATCGCGTGCTTCGGCGACCCGGGGCTCGACGCGGCGCGCGAGCTGGTCGAGGTACCCGTGATCGGGATCGCCGAAGCAGCCATGCATCTGGCTGCGGTGTCGGGGCGGCACTTCGGCGTCGTGACGACGCTGAGCCGCACCCTCGGCCGGGCTCGCGACCTCGTCGCGCGGTACGGCATGGATCGTGCCTGCGCCTCGCTCGCGGCCACCGGCATCCCGGTGCTCGATCTCGAGGACACGGGCTCCGTGGCGGTGGAGACCATCGCCCGCTACAGCGCGGATGCCGCGGCCTCCGGCGCCGACGTGATCGTGCTCGGCTGCGCGGGAATGGCGGATCTGTGCGCCGAGCTCACGGCCCGCGTCGGGGTACCGGTCGTCGACGGGGTGGCGGCGGCGGTGGGGATGGCATCCGGGATGGTGCGGATGGGCTTGGGGACGAGCAAGCGCGACGAGTATGCGGCGCCGCCGGTTCGCGAGCCGGTGCGCGCGGGGAGCGGCTTCGCGGCGACGGTGGGGCCGGAGCGTCGGGAGGCGGCGTTCGCGGGTGGCCCCGGGGCGTCGGTCGTGCCCGGTGTCGGGGGTGCGGCGTTCGCGGGTGGCCCCGGGGCCACTGCGCACGCCCCGGGGCCACCGGCGGCATCCGGCTGCGAGATCCCGCGCGGGGGCTCCGGACACCGGCGCGACTCCTCCCCAGGTGGCGCAATTCCGGGTGTTCCCACAGATGTTGATGACGGTTACATTCGTGAAACGCAGGGCGCTTAGCGTGAACGGCATGAGCACACGGATCGCCGCGCGTCGGGTCTTCCTCGACGGCGCCTTCGCGCCCGCCACCCTCGTGATCGACGACGGTCACATCGCGGCGCTCGAGTCCTTCGACGCCACCGCCGACACGGTCCTTCCGCAGGACGCGACGCTGCTGCCGGGCCTGGTCGACTCGCACGTGCACTTCGACGAGCCCGGCCGCACCGAGTGGGAGGGCTTCGCGACGGGAACGGCGGCCGCGGCAGCGGGCGGCGTCACGACGGTGGTCGACATGCCGCTGAACAGCGTCCCCGTGACGACCTCGGTGGAGGCGTTGGATGCCAAGCGAGCGGCCGCGCGCGGCAAGCTCGCCGTCGACGTGGCGTACTGGGGCGGCGCGGTGCCCGAGAACCTCGGGTCGTTGCGCGCCCTCTCCGACGCCGGCGTCGTCGGTTTCAAGTGCTTCCTCTCGCCCAGCGGCATCGACGAGTTCGGCCACCTCGACGCTGTTCAGCTCGAGCAGTGCCTCGCGGAGCTCGCGGTCTTCGACGGCCTCCTCATCGTGCACGCCGAAGACCCCGCTCATCTGCCCGCGCACGGCGCGCTCGGACCCCGGTACCGCGACTTCGAGGTCAGCCGCCCGCCTCTGAGCGAGCGCGCGGCGATCGAGCGCGTGATCGGTGCCGCCCGCCGAACGGGCGCCCGCGCGCACATCGTCCACGTCTCCGACGGCGGCGCGCTCGACGCGGTGCGGGCGGCCAAGGCCGAGGGCGTGCGCCTCACGGTCGAGACGTGCCCGCACTACCTCACGCTCGATGCCGAGGAGGTGCCCGACGGCGCGGGGGCGTTCAAGTGCTGCCCGCCCATCCGCGGCGCGGGCAACCGCGATCTCCTGTGGGCCGGAGTCGTCGACGGGACGATCGACGCCATCGTGAGCGATCACTCGCCCGCGACGGTCGAGCTGAAGAGCAACCCCGACTTCGGCCTCGCCTGGGGCGGCATCGCGGGCCTGCAGACCGGTCTCTCGGCCATCCACACGACCGCGCGCGAGCGGGGGCTCGCGTTCGAGACCCTCCTGCCGCTCATGACCACGGGGCCCGCGCGCATCGCCGGTCTCGCAGGCCTCGGAGTGATCGAGCCCGGCGCTCCGGCGCACCTCGTGGCCTTCGCCCCCGACGAGCAGGTCGTGGTCGACGCGGCGAGTCTCGAGTACCGCAATCCGGTGTCGCCGTGGCACGGCAAGACGCTGACCGGCGTCGTACGCGAGACCTGGGTGCGCGGTTCGTCGGTCTATCGCCGAGGGGCGCCCGTCAGCGAGCGGGAGGGGCGCGAGCTCCTGCGCGAGGCCGCGGCGGTGCAGGCGTGACTCCCGCGCCCGAGGCCCACGAGCCCGTCGCCTCCGCCGGAACGAAGGTCCCTGAGCCCGTCGAAGGGACCGGCTCTCACGCCCGCACGTCGACACCCGTCCCCATCCTCCAGCCGGGCGTCGGGTTCGTCCCCGGCGACCACTACCTTCCCGCCACACAAGCCACCGTGATGTGGGGGCGCCTTCCGTGCGCGGCCGATGCGCCCGCGCTCGAGATCGGCTCGGGCGAGAGCGTGACGTTCGACACCGTCAGTCACGAGGGCATCCTCGACGACCAGGGCAAAGACCCCCTCGCCTTCTTCGCGGCCCACGGCGTGCCCGCCGATCACGTGCTCGACGACGCGATCGAGATCGCGGCATCCGTCGCACGGGATCCCTTCGCCGACGGACCGCACGTCGTGGTGGGGCCCGTGCACGTGCGCGGGGCCCGCCCCGGCGATCTGTTGAAGATCACCGTCGAGACCCTGACCCCGCGCGTCCCGTACGGCGTGATCTCGAACCGCCACGGCAAGGGGGCGCTGGTGGGCGAGCTGCCGCGCGGCGAGCACAACGTCAGCGTCTTCGCCGCCGTCGCCGAGCGCGAGGGCGTGCTGCACGGAACCCTGCCGATCGTCGAGGGCGGCGACCCGATCGTCGCTTTCCCGCTCGCCCCGTTCCTCGGCACGATGGGCGTGGCCGTCGCGGCCGACGAGCGACCGCACTCGGTGCCGCCGGGCACGCACGGCGGCAACATCGACATCAACCTTCTCGTCGAAGGCACCACGCTGTTCCTGCCGGTGCAGGTCGACGGGGCCCTCGCGTATGTCGGCGATCCCCACTTCGCCCAGGGCGACGGCGAGGTCGCGCTCACCGCGCTCGAGGCCTCGTTGCGCGCGACGCTGCGCTTCGAGGTGATCCCCGCAGATGCCGCCCGCGCGGCGTTCGGCGAGGTGACCGGCCCGCTCGTGCGAACGCCCGAACATCTCGTGCCGACCGGCATGGACCCGGACCTCGACGCCGCGATGCGCGCGTGCGTCCGTGCATCGCTGGCGCTCATCGGGGGACGGTGGGGCATGGACGAGCACCTCGCCTACGCCTATCTGAGCGCCGCCACCGACTTCGACATCTCGCAGGTGGTCGACATCGTCTCGGGCGTGCACGCGCGGATCCGTGAGGCGGATTTCGCCGAGATCCCGTCCGTGGAGCCCGTGCCGCTCGCATCTGCTCACGAGGGAGGCATCGCGTGAGCCCGATCCTGGCCGCAGCCCTGGCCCGCGCCGAAGCGGCTGACGTGTGCGTCGAGTCGGCGACCGACGTCGCCGCGCCGCTGCCGCCCGCGAATCGCGTGTCCGGAAGTCCCGAACGAATCCCTCGGCTGTCGGTCTTCCGCGGACACCCGACGCAGCAGAAAGGCGGGCGACGCTCGTGACGGATGCCGAACAGGGACAGGCCGTGGCCGTTCCCGCAGACGACGCGGCGATGCCGGACGACCTGCGCGCAGCCTTCGACGCCTACGAGAGCGCGATCGTCGCGAACGACCTCGACGCTCTCGACGCCTTCTTCGCGCCCGGGACGCAGACCCTCCGAGGCGATACCGCGGGTCTGCTGGTCGGGCACGACGCGATCAGCGGTTTCCGGGCTCTGCGCGGCGGCGTTCCGCCGCGCGAGATCGCCGAAATCCTCTACCGCCCTCTCTCCTCGGGACGCCGGGCCGCACCCGTCGCCTCGGACGACGTCCGTGACGATGCCGGCGCCCCGGGCACCCCGGCAGGCGGCGGCGACGGCGATGTGGCCCTTCTCGTCTCGGTCTCGGCGTTCCGAGGCGGTGGGCGCGGTCTGCAGACGCAGATCTGGCAGCGCATCGACGGGCGATGGCTCATCACGGCCGCCCACGTCACCCCGCGGACTCCCGCGCTCGACCGCACGATCTGGCGCAGCGTCGGCGACCCGTTCCTGCAGGGCGCGTGGGAGGGACCGCTCGCGGGCCTCACGGTCGCGGTGAAAGACCTGTTCGCGATCGCGGGCTTCCGCATCGGGGCCGGCAATCCCGCCTATCTCGAAGAGGCACGCCCCGAGAAGGCCACGGCCCCCGCCGTCGCGGATCTGCTGAGAGGGGGTGCCTCACTGCGCGGCATCGCGCGCACCGACGAGTTCGCCTACTCGATCGCGGGCGACAACGTGCACTACGGCACCCCGCCCAACGGTGCCGTCGTCGGAGCCCTCCCCGGCGGGTCCTCGAGTGGACCGGCGTCGGCCGTCGCCCTGGGCCACGCCGACATCGGCCTCGCGACCGACACGGCCGGTTCCATCCGCGTGCCCGCGTCGTACCAGGGTCTGTGGGGGCTGAGAACGACCCACGACCTCGTTCCGCGCCAGGGCATGCTGCCCCTCGCGCAGTCGTTCGACACGATCGGCTGGCTCACCCGCGACGGCGACACGCTGCAGCGCGTGGCCGACTGGTGCCTCAGCTACGACGGCTCGGCCTCGACCGAGAGCGTCTACGGAGCCTCGGGCGATGACCTGCCGTGGCGCTTCCTCGTGCCGGAAGAGATCCTCGACTGCGCCGACCCCGACACGCGCGAGGCCTTCTCGCGGTTGCTGGCGTCGCGCGCGGCATCCGACGATCCGCCGTCGTTCCGCGCCGTGCACACGGGCGAGGTGGATGCCGCCTTCACCGCGTTCCGCACCGTGCAAGGCGCCGAGGCCTGGCGCAACGACGGCGAGTGGCTGCGCGCGCACCCCGGGGCCGTGGGGGAGGCGGTGGCCGAGCGCTTCCGCGCCGCGTCGCAGATCACCGCCGCCGAGGAGTCCCGCGCCCGCGCCGACCTCGAACCGATCGCCGCGCACCTGGCGGAGCTCGTCGACGGCGCCGTGCTGATCTTCCCGACCGTCCCCGGCCCCGCGCCGTTGCGCACCGCCGACGTGGATGCCGTCCGCGCGGCGACCCTGCGCATGACCGCGCCCGCGGCGGCGGCGGGCCTGCCCGCGATCTCAGTACCGCTCCTGACGGTCGGGGGTGCGCCGGTGGGCGTGTGCCTGGTGTCGCGCGCCGGCACCGACATCGCGCTCGTCCGTCTCGCCCGTCGGCTGGCCGCGCTGGTCGGGGCGGGGGACGGGCGATGAGCCGCCGGCCGGCCCCGACTCGGTCCGCGGCCCGCTCCGTTCCGGCGGCGCCTCGCTCTGCGCCGACACAACCCCTGCAGTTGCCCCGTTCGGCGGCATCCGACGCCTCGATCGCCCGGATTGCCGAAGTCGTGCCGACCCGCGGCACCGCTCGCCCCGTGCCGATCCGCGTCGCAGCCCGCCCCGCGTCGCTCCACCCCGCCTCCCGCCCCACCCGCACCACGGAGTCCCGATGACCCACCTCCCCGGCCCGATCGACCCGCCCGCCCGCCTGCTCATGGGCCCTGGCCCCATCTCGGCGTACCCGAGCGTGCTGCGCGCGATGGGCGCCCCGCTCGTCGGCCAGTACGACCCGTTCATGACGGCGACGATGACCGAGACGCAGGAGCTCTATCGGCGGGTCTGGGGCACCGACAACGACGCCACGCTGCTCATCGACGGCACGAGCCGTGCCGGTATCGAGGCGGCCATGGTCTCGCTCATCCGCCCCGGGGACCGCGTGCTGGTGCCCGTCTTCGGGCGGTTCGGCCACCTGCTCGCCGAGATCGCCGAGCGGGCCCTCGCCGAGGTGCACACGATCGAGGTGCCGTGGGGGCAGGTGTTCCCGGTGTCGACGATCCGCGAGGCGATCGAGCGGGTGCAGCCGCACCTCGTGGCGTGCGTGCAGGGCGACACCTCCACCACGATGCTCCAGCCGCTCGACGAGATCGGCGAGATCTGCCGTGCGCACGGCGCGCTGTTCTACACCGACGCCACGGCCTCGCTCGGCGGCAACCCCTTCGAGATGGATGCCTGGGGCCTGGATGCCGCGACCGCGGGACTGCAGAAATGCCTCGGCGGCCCCTCCGGATCGGCGCCGATCAGCCTGTCCGCGCGCGCGGTCGAGGTCGTCCGCTCGCGTGCCCGCGTCGAGGCCGGCATCCGCGAGGAGGGCGATGCCGTGGCATCCGACTTCATCCGCTCGAACTACTTCGACCTCGCGATGATCCTCGACTACTGGGGACCGCGCCGCCTCAACCACCACACCGAGGCGACCACCATGCTCTACGGCGCGCGGGAGTGCGCGCGCGTGCTGCTGCTCGAGGGCCGCGACGAGGTCATCGCGCGACACCGGCTGCACGGCGACGCCATGCTCGCAGGTGTCGAGGGGCTCGGGCTCACCGTCTTCGGCGACGTCGCGCACAAGATGACGAACGTCGTCGCGGTCGAGATCCCGGATGCCGTGGTCGGAGACGCGGTGCGGAGCGAGCTGCTGAGCGACTTCGGCATCGAGATCGGCACCTCGTTCGGTCCGTTGCACGGACGCGTCTGGCGTATCGGGACGATGGGGTACAACGCTCGGAAGGACGCCGTGCTGACGACGCTCGCCGCCCTCGAGGCGGTGCTGCGCCGTCACGGGGCGACGGTGTCAGCAGGTGGAGGTGTCGAGGCAGCGCAGGGCGTGTACGCGGGGGCGGGCGCGTGATGCGCAGCGTCGCCCACCGAGAGACGTCGACGGGACGCCGCGCATGACCGCCGCCAGACGCCTGCAGGTCGCCCCCGAACGCATCGCGGCGGCATCGCGCCGTGTCATGGGTCGCTGCGAGGAGCTCGCGCGGGTCACGGCGACGCCCGGGAGCATCACGCGCGTCTACCTCTCGCCCGAGCATGCACGCGTCAACCGCCTCGCGGCGGAGTGGATGCGCGAGCTCGGCATGACGACTCGCCAGGACGCCGCCGGCAATCAGGTGGGGCGCCTCGCCCCCGCGGGATCCCCCGACGCCCCCGCTCTCCTGCTCGGGTCGCACCTGGACACCGTCCCGGACGCCGGACGCTTCGACGGCATCGTCGGGGTGCTGCTGGCGCTCGAGGTCGTGCGGCTTCTGCGCCGTGTCGACGATGACGGTGCGGCATCCAGTCCCTTCCCCTTCGCGCTCGAGGTCATCGCTTTCAGCGACGAAGAGGGGACGCGCTTCGGCAAGGCCCTGCTGGGCTCGTCAGCGGTCGCCGGGCAATGGGATGCCGCGTGGTGGGACCTCGCCGATGCCGACGGCATCACGCTGCGCGAAGCGTTCCGCGACTTCGGGCTCGACCCGGGCCGCGTGGGCGAGGCCGCGCGGCGACCCGACGAGCTCGTCGCCTACCTCGAGGCGCACATCGAACAGGGACCCGAGCTGCACCGCAGCGGGCAGGCGCTCGCCGCGGTGTCGTCGATCGCCTCGGCCCGGAGGTTCCAGCTGGTCGTCGAGGGCGAGGCCCGACACGCCGGCGGCACGCCCTACGACATGCGGCGCGACGCTCTGCTCGGGGCGAGCGAGGCCGCCCTCGCGGTCGAACGCATCTGCCGGGGCGAGCATCACATCATCGGGACGGTCGGGCAGCTCGAGGCCTTCCCGGGCGCCGTGAACGTCGTGCCGGGGGAGGCGCACTTCTCACTCGACCTGCGCGGGGAGTTCGACGACACGCGCGATCACACGTGGGCGGAGATCTCGAGCGAGCTCGACGCGATCATGGGACGTCGGGGCCTGCGGTGGCGCGCCCGAGAGGTGCACAGCGCTCCCGCGGTGTTCTGCGCACCGCTGCTGCAAGACGTCGTCCGCGCGGGTATCGGGGCCGACGCCCCGACCCTCTTCAGTCGCGCCGGTCACGACGCCATGTCGATCGGCGCGATCACCGGGGTCGGAATGCTGTTCCTGCGCAACCCCGACGGCATCAGCCACCACCCCGATGAGGCGGTCACCGGGGCCGACGTCGCGGCCGGACTCCGGGCGCTCGCCGAGGCGGTGCTGCACCTCGGGGCGGAGGTGCGCTGAGGGGTGCTCCCAGGCGCCGGCCATGGCTCCGGGGCGCGGTGTGCGCGGGTGCGGCAGCCGCAGGGGCGCCGGCCATGGGCCCGGGAGCGCGGTGCGTGCGGTGCGGTAGCCGGAGGGGCGACGGAAGTGGCCCCGGGGCGGCCGCGGTGGCCCCGGGGCCACCTGGGGACAACGCTCCTGACGGGCTTGCAGGGTGAGCCCATCGAGAACCCGCAGTCGCACCGCGAGAATGGACGCATGACCTCCGCTCCCGAGATCCTCGAACTGCTCGCCTTCGCCGCGGAGCCGGGCGGAGGCAATCCGGCGGGAGTGGTTCCGGATGCCGTGGGCCTCGATACCGCGCAGATGCAGCGGATCGCGACCGACCTCGGCCACCCCGAGACGGCGTTCGTGGGGCAGCGCGACGGCCGCCGGGTCGCCGTGCGGTACTTCTCGCCGGGAGCCGAGGTGCCCTTCTGCGGGCACGCCACGATCGCGACCGCCGTCGCGCTCGCCGAGGCCGAGGGTGTCGGCCCGTTCATGTTCGAGACCGCGGCCGGCGTCGTCGAGACGTCGACCGAGCGTGACGCCGAGGGCCGCGTGACCGCCGGCTTCCGCAGCGTCGAGCCGCACCTCGAGGCCCTCGATCCGGAGGTCGCCGACCGCCTGCTGGGCATCCTGGGTCTGCGCTCCGACGACCTCGATGAGCGGATGCCGCTCGCCCAGGCCTTCGCCGGCAACCTGCACCCGGTGGTCGCGATCGCCTCTCGTGAGACGTTCGACGCGTTCACCTTCGATCCCGCGGTCCTTCGCACGCTCATGGACGAGCGCGGATGGAAGGGCACCGTCATCACGGTCCACATCGGGGGCGACCTCGTCGACGGCCTCGTCGCCGAGGCGCGCAATCTCTTCCCCGTCGGTGAGATCACCGAGGATCCCGCGACGGGTTCCGCCGCCGCCTCTCTGGGTGCGTACCTGCGCGAGCGGGGCGGCCTCGCCGCGCCGTTCGCCTTCACGGTGCTCCAAGGTCGGCATATCGGGCGACCGAGCGTGCTCGAGGTCGAGGTCCCGGCATCCGGAGGCATTCTCGTGCGGGGAACCGCGACGCCCCTGTGACGCGGGGTTCGGGGCGCATTCCGTCGTTCGGGGCGCGAGTCGTCCGCCCCGAACGACACGGTGCGCCCCCAGCCCGGCGAGGGCCTCGCCGGCTTCACCGTCATCTCGTTCGGGGCGGGTTCTTGCGTTCGGGGCGTGAATCTTCCGCCCCGAGCGACGAAACGCGCGCCCAGCCCCTCCGCTCGGCCTCAGCCGACGACGCAACGGGAGCCGAGCCGGACCCCGCTCATTTCCCGCCCGCCAGCCGCCACACCCGATCGCGCGAGAACGGCAGCTCGTAGCCGCGACGACCGAGTGCGCGCGAGACGGCGTTGCCGATCGCCGCGCCCACCGGGTTGTACGGCGATTCGCTCATCGACTTCGCGCCGAAGGGGCCGAGGCTGTCGTCGGTCTCAGCGAAGTACACCTCGGTGTCGGGCACGTCGGCGAACTGCGGAACCCGGTAGGTGCGGAACACCGGGTTCTGCACCACGCCGTCCTCGAGGAGCACCTCCTCGTACAGTGCTCCGCCGAGCGCCTGCGCGGCCCCGCCCTCGATCTGCCCGCGGCACTGCGCAGGGTTGATGACGACCCCGGCGTCGGCCGACTGGATCGACTGCAGCACCTTCACGGTCCCCGTCTCGGGGTCCACCGCGACCCGGGCCGCGTGCACGTTGAAGGCGAGAGAGCGCAGGTCGCCGAACTCCGCGCCGTCCGCGGTGAGCTCGTTCCCGCCCCCGGCCGCGACGATCCGTCCCCACGAGACGACCTCTCGGCCCACCCGGATCCCGGATGCCGTGAACTCCATGTCGTCCCTCCCGGATGCCGAGTCCGCGAGGGGCGCCTCATCCCCGTATGCCGCCGCGGGGCGTCCGATCGGCGTCCTCGACCCGACGGCGGATGCCGCGACCGCGAGTTCAGCGGCATCTCCGGTCGCGAGTTCCCGGGCGATGTCGACCATCCGCCGCCGCAGCGCCGTGCAGGCGCCGAAGAGGGCCTTGCCCGCGACCACCGTGCCGGCCGAGGCGAAGGCCCCGGTGTCGTGGCGGACGGCGTCGGTGTCGGCGGCCCACAGCTCGAGGCGCTCGGGAGCGGCGTCGAGCACGGTCGCGGCGATCTGCCGGTGCACGGTCGAGGTGCCGTTGCCGAACTCGGCCGTGCCCACGCGCAGCAGGTACGTGCCGTCGCCGCGCAGGGTGGCGGTGGTGTGGGCGATGTGGCCGCGCGGTGCCATCGTGGCGATCATCGCTGTCGCCATGCCCTCGCCGACGAGCCATCCCTCGGGGGCCTCGACGCCGTTGCCGCGGCGCAGCGCGTCCTGCGCCAGGTCGAGGCACTGGTCGAGGCCGTAACTGCCCCAGATCAGGTCTTCCTCGTGCGTCTCGCCGTCGTCGGGGTGCAGCGGATCGCCCTCGCGCACGGCGTTGATGCGGCGCAGGTCGAAGGGGTCGATGTCGAGTTCCTGGGCGAGGGCGTCCATCGCCGATTCGACGGCGAACACCACCTGTCCGAGGCCGTATCCGCGGAACGCCCCCGACGGCGGGTTGTTGGTATAGACCGCTTCGGCGTCGATCCACTTCGCCGGAACCCGGTAGAGGGTCGTCGACTCCGCGCACGAGTGGAACAGCACACCGATCGCGTGGTTGCCGTAGGCGCCGGTGTCGCTCAGCACGTCGATCTTCATCGCGGTCAGCCGCCCCGCGGCATCCGCCCCCAGCGTCGCGCGCACGCGCATCGGATGCCGCAGCGACGCCCGCACGAACTGGTCGGTGCGCGAGAACTCGTACGCCACCGGGCGCCCGAGCTTCAGCACGGCCAGGGCCGTGAGGTCTTCGGTGAAGAGCTCCTGCTTGCCGCCGAAGCCACCGCCGACTCGCGTGGCGTAGACGCGCACGCGGTCGCGCTCGAGGCCGAAGACGTGCGCGAGCTCGTTGCGGGCGAGGAACGGCACCTGCGTCGATGAGCGGATGACGAGGCGCCCGTCGTCGTCGAGCCATCCCACGGCCGCATGCGTCTCGAGCGCCGCGTGCGTGACGCGCGAGGAGCGCCATTCGCCGGTCACCGTCGCGTGACTGGTCGCGAGGGCGGCGTCGATGTCGCCGCCGTGCCCGGTGTGGAACCCGGCCACGACGTTGCGTCCGGCATCCATCACGCGGTCCGCGGGGGTGCGGTCGGGGTGCAGGAGGGGCGCCCCGGGGCGCCGGGCCTGCTCGGGATCGAAGACGGCGGGCAGAACGTCGTAGTCGATGCGCACCGCGCGGCAGCCGGCATCCGCCGCCTCCGCCGTCTCGGCGACGACAGCGACCACGCGCTGGCCGACGTGTCGCACGACGTCGTCGAGCATGCGGGTGTCGTCGGGGTCGTCGGTGCGGTGCTCGTGCCGGCCCGTGGAGTAGCGCACGTCGGGCACGTCGGCGTGGGTGAACACGGCGACGACCCCCGGTACGGCAAGCGCCTCGGACGTGTCGATCGCGCGCACGCGGGCGTGGGCGTGCGGGGAGGTCACGACCCGCAGCACGAGGGCGGGGCCGCCGGGCACGGGCTCGTCGAGGGTGAACGGTTCGCGTCCCTGCACGATGCGGCGCGCCGCCTCGGGGATGACCGAGGTGCCGACGCCCGCGGTGGGGGAGGCGGCGGGCGCGGACGACTCCTGCAGATCGGTTCCTGCGAGGGCGGACGAAGGTCGGTCGAACCGCTCCGCAGGAGGAGTGCGCGCGATCAGGGCGGGCCCTGCGTCGCCCGGAGTGCGGTGATGGCCGCCGCAGCCGGCGCCGCACGCGGCAGTGTCGGTGTCCGCGCCGCCCGCGTCCGCCCCGCTTCCGGTCTCGCGCACCGGACCGAGCACCGAGGCCCGGATCGCTTCGCGGATCGGTCGGTACCCGGTGCACCGGCACAGGTTGCCCTTCATGCGGCGGTCGAGGTCGTCGAGGTCGTCGGCGGTGAGGGTGGATGCCGTGACGCTCATGCCGGGGGAGCAGAAGCCGCACTGGAACCCGAAGCCGCTCGCGAGCGCCTCTTGCACGGGGTGCAGGTCGTCGCCGGGGGCGAGGCCCGCGGCCGTGGTGACCGCACGCCCCTCGAGGCGCACGGCGGGCACGATGCACGAGTGGGTGGGCGTGCCGTCGAGCAGCACGGAACAGGCGCCGCAGTCTCCGGCGTCGCACCCCTTCTTCACCTCGACGTGCCCCGTCTCGCGCAGCAGCGTACGGGCGCACTGACCGGCCCGCGGCTCCACCTCGACGGGGGAGCCGTTGACGTGGAACCTCATCCGGCTGCCTCCCCGGCGGTCGTCGCCCGGCCCCTCGGCGCGGCGGACGGGTGCGCTCCCCCTCGGCCCGGGAGGGATGCCGCCGTCATGCCGCACCCCGCTGCGGCTCGCGCTGGAACTCCGCGCGCAGGCGCTCGGCGAGCACGATGCTCACTCCGCGGCGCCAGTCGGCGCTGCCGAGCGGGTCGCTGTAGAAGTCGGTGGCGCCGGCCACGGCATCCCGCAGTTCCCCGGCTCCCGGCACCCGTGCGAAGCGCAGCACGCGCGGGCGGCGCACCGCCGCCGTCACGACGAACACGCTCGATCCGTCGGGGTCGACGCGCGCGGTGACCACCGCACCGGAGCGGCCGAGCTCGGCGAGGGCGATCTTGCGCAGGCCGACCTGGGCGGTGAGGGCACGCAGCGGGATGTCGAGCGCGCGCACGACCTCTCCCGGCGCGAGCGAGGTCGCGGCGTTGTCGACGACGAGGTCGGCCACCGCGATGCGGCGCTCGCCGCCGTCGGGCGTCCACACCAGTGCCGTGGCATCCAGGGTCGACAGCAGCGCGATCATCGCGCCGGCCGCGAACGCCTGGCAGACGTTGCCGCCGACGGTCGCGGTGTTCCAGATCTTGAACGACGCCAGCAGGGCGTCGGCGGCGGGGCGGGCGAGAGCGAGGGAGGTCCACGCGAGCGGGGCCTCGTGCTCGACCCACGCCAGCAGGCGCGCGATGGTGCAGGTCGCACCGATCCGCAGGCCCTCGTCGGTCACTTCGAGGTCGGGCCAGTCGAGGCCGGTCAGGTCGACGAAGCCGGTCGTGCCCGGCTGCGGCTCGCTCATGAGCCAGGTTCCGCCGGCGATGACGACCTCGCCGTCGCGCAGCGCGAGGTCGGCGCGCGTCCGGGCGACGCGGTGCGAGGTGACGCTGGTGATGTCCATGCTCAGCCCGCCAGGATCCGGCCGGTCCAGCGCCCGTCGGCGAGCGCGTAGTGCTGGCGCGTGCTCTGCCCGAGGGCGTCGCCCCTCCAGAACGTGAGCGTCACGGGGCGCACGCGGAAGCCCACCCATCGCTCCGGTGGGTCGAGCTCGGGATGCGCGGCGTCGAACTCCGCCCACAGGTGCCTGCGTTCGAGCACGTGCAGGTGGGCGTTCTCGTCGGTGTTCAGCCACGCGAGCAGCTGCAGGTAGCGCGAGCGCCGGCGGTACACCTCGGCGGCGTCGGCGGGGCCGACCCGCTCGACGATCCCCCGCACGACGAGCTGGCGGCCCACGTCAGGCCAGACGACCGACATGGCCGCGACCGGGTTCGCCGCGATCTGCGCCACCTTCGCGCTCGCGGCATCGGTGTGGAAGTACAGCCCGGTGAGGTCGCGATCGCTGACCAGCACGTGCCGCAGCGAGGGCAGGCCGTCGCGGCCCATCGTCGCCAGCGCGGCGAGGGGGCGGAGCTCGCTGTCGTGCGGCGGCAGCCAGCGCACGAGCAGCGTCAGCGGATCGTCGACGAGTGTGTCGACGTCGTCGACGTCGGAACCGAACGTGGTGCCGGCCGTGATCATGGCGACCTCCGAGGATGCTGCGGGTATCGACGAGCGTAGGCAGCGCGCGTTTCGGCGATGTTGCCGCCATGAACATTCGTCGAAACACGGCGTTCGTACACTCCCCGCATGAGCGTGCTGCCCCTCATCGACTCGTGTCCCAAGCGCATGGAGTACGGCCCGTGCGGCGGGGTCGGCTTCGACGGCTCCTGCGAGGTCGACGCGGCGCACCGGTGCGCGTTCGTCCACCGTCCGACCGTGCCGTGGACGGGCCTGGACCGCACCACGGCGGTACGGCCCGCACCGCGCACCGCCGCCGCGACCGCGACCCTCGACGCGCTCGGCACGCGCCCCTGGATCGTGGCCGATCTGCCGGCGCGGGCGCTGAGCGTGGCATCCATCGACGCGTGCGCCGGAATCCTCACGGGAGAAGTGGATGCCGTCCTGGCCGGCGACGCGGGAAGCGCCCGGGTGCAGTTCCCTCCCGCGTACCGCGCGCACCTGCTGCAGCGGCGCGGCCTGCGCGTGTGGACGGGGCTCAACATGCGCGACCGCAACCGGGTGGCGATCGAGGGGGAGCTCGCCGCCCTCGCGGTCGAGGGCGTCGCCGGGGTGCACTGCGTGACGGGCGATCACACGCAGACGGGGCACCGCCCCGACGCCGCACCCGTGTTCGACCTCGACTCCACCGAGGCCGCCGCCCTGGCCCGCGCCGCCGGGCACGTCGTGTCGGTCGCCGCCTCTCCGGCCGCCCCTCCCGTCGACCGGCGCGCGGCGCGGCTGCGCGAGAAGCTCCGCGCCGGCGCCGACGTGTGCTTCGTCAACCACGCCGGTGGGGCGGAACCCGTGCGCCGTTTCATCGACGAGGTCGGGGACGGCATCCGATTCCTCCCCTGCGTGCCGGTGGTGGTCGACCACGCCTCGGCCGATCTGCTGGAGTCGATCACGACGCTCGTGCTGCCCGAGGACTTCCTCGCGCGCGTGCGGCGTGCTCGCGACCCCCGCGCCGAGGGGATCGCCCTCGCGGTGGCGATGGCGCAGGAGATGCTTGCGCTCCCCGGCGTCGTCGGCGTCAACCTGTCGGGCGGACGCGAGGGTGCGGAGGAGTCGTTCGCCGAGGCTCTCGCCGAGATCGGGCGGCGCCTGCGCTGAGCGCGCGGGGGCGGCCGCGGCCCCCGGCGGGTGTCCGGGGGTGCCGCGCGCGTCGCGGGGATGCGACGTGTCCGGGGCGCTCGACGACTGGGCGGTGCCGGGGGCGCGGCGCCGCGGGCGATGCGGGTGGGGCGATGTCGCCGGGCGCGGTGTCCGGCGACGCGGGGCAGCGCCGTGTCAGCGCGTGACGGCGGGGGAGAGGTCGGCCGCCACCGCGACGAGATGGCCGCCCTTGCGCTCGGCGCGGGCGATGCCGCGGGAGTCCGCGGCGTCGCGCTCGAGCAGCCGCCACGGGTGCGCGTCGATGTCGGCGCCTCCGGTCGCGCACGCCAGCAGGGCGAGGGGCTCGAGCACGCGCCAGCGGCCCCGCGGGCGCTGCATGTCGACGATGCCCGCGCGACCGCCCGGGCGCACCGCGGCGCACGCGCGGCGCCAGGCCTCGTCGCGCGCAGGGATCACGCTCAGCGCGTAGGTCGAGAACACGGCATCCGCCGCGCGCCCCCCGTTCGCTGCGACGATCGTGGAGGGGTCGAGGGTCGCGGCATCCGCCGACACCAGGGTCACCGAATCGTTCCACCCCGACGCGGCGACCCGACGACGGGCCACGGCGAGCATGTCGGAGCTGCGGTCGACACCGACCACGCGCCCCGTCGGTCCCACGGCCGCGACGAGCCCGGCGAAGTTCAGACCGGTGCCGCAGCCGAGGTCGATCACGGTGTCGCCGGGTCTCGGGTCGAGAAGGCGGATGCCGGCCTCTCGGCCCGCCCGGTACACCCAGCGTTCGCCCGAGAGCACGTCGTACCAGCGTGCGCCGACGCCGTAGCGGCGCATCGGTGTCGTCATCGCGCCACCCCCTCTTCCGACCACCCTAGGCTTCGGGGATGACCTCCGTCTCGCGTCGCCGCGCCCGTCCGCTGACCGCCGTCGAAGCGGGTCGGGCGGAGTGGGACCTCGTCGTGGTCGGGGCCGGGAGCGCGGGACTGGTCGGAGCCCGCACCGCGGCCGTGCTCGGGGCGAGGGTGCTGCTCGTCGAGGCGAACGGGTTCGGCGGGGAGTGCCTGTTCACCGGCTGCGTCCCGTCGAAAGCGCTCATCGCCGCGGCCGACGCCGCGCACGACGCACGCGTCGCGGCGCGGATGGGCATCCACGTCGACGGGGTGCGAGTGGACTTCGCCGCCGTGATGGCCCACGTGAAGGGCGCGATCGCCGCGATCGAACCCGTCGATTCGCCCGAGACGCTCGCCGAGACCGGCGTGTACACGCTGCGCGGCCGTGCGCGGTTCGACGGTCCCCGCTCGCTGGTCATCGAGGGAGTCGGCATCCGCTTCCGCGATGCCCTCGTCGCGACCGGCAGCACGCCGATCGTGCCGGAGGGCGTCGACGTGCTCACGAACGAGACGCTGTGGGACCTCGACGAGCTGCCCGCGACGCTGCTCGTGCTGGGCGGGGGAGCGATCGGATGCGAGATGGCCCAGGCCTTCGTCCGCCTCGGCTCGCGCGTGACCCTCGTGCACCGCGGTGACCGGCTGCTGCCGAAGGAGGATCCCGCCGCGAGCGCCCTGGTGCTGTCGGCCCTGCGCGCCGACGGCGTCGACGTGCGCCTGGGGATGACGCTCGCCGAGGCCTCCCGCGGCGTGGGGGGCACGACCGCGCGGCTCGCTGACGGCACGACGGTGGTCGTCGACCGCGTGCTCGCTGCCCTCGGCCGCCGTGTCGACACGACGGGACTGGGGGTGGAGGCCGCGGGCGTCGACCTCGACCGCGCGGGCGCGATCGCGGTGGACCGCACCCTCGCCACGAGCAACCCGCGCATCCGCGCCGCCGGCGACGCGACGCCGCTGCCGCGCTTCACCCACACCGCGGGGATGTTCGGCAGCATCGCCGCCACCAACGCGGTGCTCGGCCTGTCGCGTCGCGTGCGTCTCGACGACGTTCCGCGCGTGACGTTCACCTCTCCCGAGGTGGCGGCGGTGGGGACGTCGACGGTGGATACGGCGGACTCGGACGTGCGCATCGTCGAGACCGCGCACCACGACCTCGACCGCGCGATCGCCGAGGGTCGCACCGCGGGGTTCACGCGGCTCGCGGTCGACCGGAAGGGACGTGTGGTGGGCGCGACGATCGTGGGTCCGCGCGCCGGGGAGTCGCTCGGGGAGCTCTCGACGGCGGTGTCGCGCGGGCTCTCGGTGCGCGACCTGGCCGGCGTGCTGCACGCCTACCCGACGTACTCGGATGCCGGCTGGAACGCCGCCGTGCGCGACGCCCAGGGCGCCCTGCGCACGGGGGCGGTCGCGGCGGTGATCCGGCTGCTGCGGCGCGTGCGGCGGCGCCGGGGCTGACTCGCGGCCCGGACCCGCGCGGCGCCTCCCGGGGTCGCCGCTCCCCGGCGGTCACCGCAGCAGGCGGTACCCGACCACGACGCGCTGCACGGCGCTCACCCCGACGAAGAGCGCCCACGCCAGCGCGATCCACCCCGCCCAGAACGGCAGCAGCAGCCAGAGCGCGTGCACGATGATCGTCTCGGTGCCCTCGGCGATGCGCCCCAGGAACGACAGCGATCGCCCGTCGTCGATGCGGCGCCCGGTGCGTTCGGCGATCGACGAGAACGCCAGGAAGGCCGTGCCGTTGACGTAATAGGTCAGCAGCACGAGCAGGAAGGGCCACCACGGGATGCCGAACGCCGCCGTCGCGCCCCACGCGACGCCGAAGACGCCGGCGCCGTAGGCGATGAAGTCGGCCGCGATGTCGAGGAAGCCGCCCGCCTCGCTCTCCCCGCCGTCGCCTTCCGCCCGGCGCCGCCGCGCGAGCGTGCCGTCGAGCCCGTCGGCCACCCGCGACAGCAGCCACAGCACGGCGGCGACGACCCACCATTGCGCAGCGGCCGCACCGGCCGAGGCCAGGGCGAGCACGAGGCCGGCGACGGTGAGCCGGTCGGGCGTGATCCCGGGACGGTCGAGGGCCGCGGCCGCGGCATCCAGGGGGCCCGAGAGCGCTGCGCGCATCGTGCGGTCAAGCACCGGGGGCTCCCCGCTGATCCCGGCGACGGCGCACGATCGCCCCGGCGACGAGTCCGCCGATCACGAGCACGCCGATCGCGGCCAACGCGGTCCAGAAGCCGGGGCCCAGCTCCCACCCGAACGCGCCGAGGGCCACGTACGCGGCCGACCCCGGGAGGATGCCCACCGCGGTGCCGATGGCGTAGTCGCGGCGCCGCACCGAGGTCAGGCCGGCGCCGTAGTTGATCAGCGTGAACGGGATGACGGGGATGAGCCGGGCGCTCAGCACCGCGAGGAGACCGCGGCGTCCGAGCGCGGCATCCAGGCGGGCCACCCGCGCCCCCGTGAAGCGTTCGACGGCCTCGCGGCCGAGGGCGCGACCGATCAGGAAGGATGCCGCGGCCCCGAGCAGGGCGCCGACGTAGACCATCGCGAACGCCACCGGAAAGCCCCACACCAGACCGGCGGCGATCCCCAGCACGTTCTTGGGGGCGGGGCTCAACGTCAGCGCCGCGTACAGCAGCGTGAAGAGCACGACGCCCGTCCAGCCGACCTGGGTCGACCACGCGCGGATCTGTTCGACGTCGTGCGGGACGAAGACGAAACCAACCGTTGCGACGACGGCGACGAAGACACCGAGAAGCACCAGGCGGAGAAGGGGTCGGCGCATCGCACCGCCCGCGGGTGCGTCGGTTCGGTTCGGTTCCATCGATCACCCTCCGCTTCCCCATACCCTAAGTCCGCACGCGACCTGCGGTCGCCGGTCCCGACCGAGGAGCCCCATGACCCCCCTTCGACACCGACGTCGTCTCGCCGCGATCACCGTGGCCGCGGCATCCGCCCTGTTCGCCCTCACCGGCTGCGCCGCGCCCGCGGCCCCCGACACGGCGGAGTTCGCCGACTGGGATGCCGTGCTGTCGGCCGCGAAGGGTCAGACCGTGCAGCTGTGGATGTACGGCGGCGACGACCAGGGCAACGCCTACATCGACGACGTGCTCGCGCCCGCGGTCGCGGAGTACGGCGTGACGCTCGAGCGCGTTCCCGTCACCGACACCCGTGACGCGCTGAACCGCGTCTTCACCGAGCTGCAGGCCGGCCGCGACGACGGCAGCGTCGACCTGGTGTGGGTCAACAGCGACAACTTCCGCACGGGCAAGGATGCCGGGGCGTGGCGCTGCGGCTGGACGGGGATGCTGCCCTCGATGGCGAACACCTCGGCCGACGACCCGCTGCTGCAGTCCGACTTCGGCACCCCCGTCGACGGCTGCGAGGCGCCGTGGCACAAGGCGCAGTTCACCCTGGCGTACAACGCCGAGGCGATCCCCGACCCGCCGACCACCCTCGCCGGGGTGCTCGACTGGGCCGACGCCCACCCCGGCCGGTTCACGTATCCCGCGCCGCCGGATTTCACCGGCTCGGTGTTCGTGCGCGAAGCCCTGGCGAGCGTGTCGGGCGGAGCCGACGAGGTGCCCACGGCCTTCTCCGAGGACGCCTTCGACGAGCTCGCACCGGCCCTGTGGAGCCGGCTCGATACGCTCGCGCCGAACCTCTGGCGCGGCGGCGACACGTACCCCGCCAACGAGACCGAGCTCGGCCGGCTGTTCGCCGACCGTCAGGTCGACATGACCATGACCTACGGCCCGGCGACGCTCACGGGCCTCGTGGCTGACGGCACCTACCCCGCGCAGACGAAGGTGCTGACGCTCGAGGACGGAACGGTCGGCAACGCCAGCTTCCTCGGCCTGCCCGTCAACTCCGACGCCGCAGCGGGCGCGATGGTCGTCGCGAACGTGGCCCTCTCGGCCGAGCAGCAGGCGAAGAAGGCCGAGCCCGACGTGTGGGGGCAGTTCCCCGTGCTCGACCTGAACGCCCTGTCGGCCGAGGACCGCGCCCTCTTCGACGCCCTACCGGTCTCTCCCGTGGTGCCGCCGTACGACGAGATCTCGCGCAACGCGCACGGCGAGCTCGCCGCCGAATGGGTCCCCGCGCTCGACGACGGCTGGCGGCAGAACGTGCTGTCGCGGTGACCTGGGCGCCCGTCGCCCGGCGCGCCGGCTCGCCCCGCGAGAAGCTGCGCGGGGCGCTGCTGGTGCTGCCGGCCGCCGTGCTCTCGCTCGTGGTGCTGGGCGGCGGCATCGGGGCGACGGCGCTGCAGGCGTTCGGGCTGCTGCCGGTGGTGGGGCGGCCCACCCCGGGGGTCGCGGCCTTCACCGCGCGTCCGGGCGAGCTGTTCGCCGCCGTCGGCGTCTCGCTCAGCGTGGCCGCGGTCAGCACCGTGCTGGCGGTGATCATCGGCACGCTCGCGGCGATCGTGATCGTCTCGCGCACGCGCAGCAGCCGCGCGGTGGCCGCCCTCGGCACCCTCACCGTCACCATCCCGCACCTCATCGCCGCGGCCACCGTGGGGCTGCTGCTGTCGGACGCCGGCGTGCTGCCACGCCTGCTCGGCATCCCTCCCGAATCGTGGGCGCCGTGGGTCGGCGGCCCGCTGTGGGGCGCCGCGATCGTCGAACTGGCGTGGAAGGAGTCGGCGTTCATCGCCCTCATCGTCACGGGCACGCTTGCGACCCGCATCCAGACCTACGACGAGACCGCAGCGCTGCTCGGCGCGGGTCGCGCGCAGCGCTTCCGCCACGTGCTGCTGCCGTTGACGGCGCCGACGATCCTCATCGGAGCGGCGATCAGTTTCGTCTACGCTCTCGGCTCCTACGAGGTGCTGTGGTTGCTGGGACGCACCTCGCCCGAGCCGCTGCCCGTGCTCGCGGTGCGCCTGTTCCAGGGCGTGTCGCTCGACTCGCGACCCGAGGCGGCCGCAGTGGCGCTGGTGACGAGCGCGCTCGCCCTGGCCGCGGTGGCCCTGACCTTCGCCGCGCTCCGGCGGACGGCGGCGTGGCGATGACCGCCGTCGACAGCCCCCTCACCCGCTCGCGCGGCGCCGGCAAGGCTCTGCGGCGACTGCTCGCCGTCGTCCTCGCGGTGTGGTTCGCTCTGCCCTTGCTGCCGCTCGTGCTGTGGTCGTTCGCCGACCGCTGGAGCTTCCCGTCCGTGCTCCCCACCGCCCTCGGCATCCGCTCGGTCGACCAGGCGATCGCGTTCGGCGCGGTGCCGGCGCTGGGCCGCTCGCTCGTGCTCGGGATCGTCGTCGCGATCACGGCGACGCTGTTGGGTGCGCTCGCCGCCCGCGCGCTCACCTTCGGGGCCGTGCCCGGGGCGCGGTTCGTCTCGGTGCTGCTGCTCGCGCCGATCGCGCTCCCGCCCTTCGCCGCGGTGCTCGGCGTCAACGTCGTGCTGCTGCGCGCGCACGTGCCCTCGCTCGTCGGGGTGGCGATGGTGCTGACGGTCATGGCGCTCCCCTACACGGCGTTCGTGATGCGCACCGCCTACGGCGCCTACGACCGCTCGTACGAAGAGGAGGCGCGTCTGCTCGGTGCCGGGCGCCTGCAGGTGCTGCGGCGCGTGCAGCTGCCGCTGATCGCGCCGGCGCTCGCGCGCGCCGCGTTCCTCGCCTTCCTCGTGGCGTGGAGCGACTACATCGTCACGCTCATCGTCGGCGGGGGAGAGGTGGTCACCCTGCCTCTCGTCGTGGCGTCGGCGGCCGCGGGCCTCGGTAACGACGCCGCCGTGGCGCTGATGTCGCTGTCGGCGATCGTGCCCCCCGTGATCCTGCTCGTCGGCGTCCTCGCTCTGGGGCATCGTCGGCACCCCCGCACCCGGAAAGAGGTGGTCACGTGAGCGCCGACCTGGTCCTGACGGGCCTGACCAAGACCTTCCCCGCCTCGACGGCCCCCGCTCTCGACGACCTGTCGCTGACGGTCGCCGCGGGAAGCTGCACCGCGGTGCTCGGACCCAGCGGCTCGGGTAAATCGACCCTGCTGCGCGTGATCGCCGGCCTCGAGACCCCGGATCGAGGGACGGTCGCCATCGCCGATCGGGACGTCGCCCCCATCCCCGCCGAGCAGCGCGGCGTCGGCATGGTCTTCCAACGGTCGCTGCTGTTCCCGCACCTGTCGGTGCTCGACAACGTCGCATTCTCGGACCGGGTGTCCGGGATGCCGCGTGCCCGCGCCCGCGAGCGCGCAGAGCGGTACCTCGACACCGTGCGCCTCGCCGGCTACGGCCGACGCCGGGTCGGGGAGCTGTCGGGCGGGCAGGAGCAGCGCGTCGCGATCGCGCGCGCCCTCGCCGCCGAGCCCGCCGTGCTGCTGCTGGACGAACCGTTCAGCGCGCTCGACTCGGCGCTGCGGGCCGACATGCACGACCTGCTCGAAGCGGTGCGCGCCGACGTCGCCCCGACGATCCTGCTCGTCACGCACGACCGCGACGAAGCCGCACGGGTCGCCGACCGCATCGCGCTCGTCGAGCACGGCCGGCTGCTGCACGAGGGCACGGTCGTCGAGGCCTACCGCCGCCCGGGGAGTCTGCGCGCGGCCGAGCTCATGGGCACGCGCAACGCCGTCCCCGGCGAGGTGCGCCGCGGCATCCATCGCAGTGCGCTCGGTGAGCTCGCCGCGACGGGTCTCGCCGACGGAGCGGCGACGCTCGTCTTCCGCCAGGAGGACGTGCGGGTGGGCGACCGACCGGATGCCGCCTCCCTCGGCGTCGTCGGAACGGTCGGGGCGCGGCGGCCGGTGGGTGCGCGCAGCGAGGTGACGGTGCGCGCGGGCGCGCTGACGCTGCACGCGGAGGTGCCATCGGTGTCGGGCCTGCGGCCCGGCGATGAGGTCGCCGTGTCGATCGCGGCCGAGCTCGCGCACGTCGTCGCGGGCTGACGTCGAGCGGGGCGGCCCGGCCGACGGGGCGCGCAGAGCGCACCTGATCAGCCCGTACCGGCAGCATGCGCCGCGAGCCGAGATCCTCCGACCCGCAGCTTCCCGCACGCGGCTCAGGCCGTACGCGCGCCCGTCTCGCGCACCGCGGTCAGACCCGAGGGGCGCGCGGTCACCGTGGCGCCCGGACGCACCGTCGGCAACGGCAGGATGCGGCGGAGCTCCCCATTCTCTCCCGGGTCGAGCACGGAGTGCTGCACGCACGCGGGCACCAGACGGCCGTCCTCGGGGTGCGCCATCGCGTACATGCACGCGCCCAGGCGCTCCTGCGTCTCGCGCAGCAGCGGGTCGTCGGCGACGACGCCCTCTTCCATGAGCTTCCACGCGGGCGCGACCTGCTCGGCATCCATGAAGTTGTGGATCACGAAGGTCTTGAACGACACCTTGCCGCGGCGGGCCGCCGACACGACCTGTCGCAGACCACCCGCGCGGCGCAGCACGCGCGCCATCAGGCCGATCAGCGGAGGGATGTCGCGCGGATGCGACGCGAGAGCGCGCACGACCTTGACGGCCAACACGTGACGGGGGATGCCGCCGAAGATCATGCCGCCGAAGTGCGACAGGAACCTGTCACGGGCCGCGATGTCCTTCGGGTCCTCGGGGTCGAGCACGGGGGCGAAGGTCTTTCCGACGCGCACACCCACGGTCGAGCGGTTGCAGCGCGGGTCGCCGAACTGCGTCGCCTGCCACGGCAGCTTCTGCCCCGCGCCGGCCTCGATCTTCTCCCACACCGCGTCGATCGTGACCTCGCCGAAGTCCTCGCGCCAGCGGCGGTCGTCGCCGATGAACGCCGCCGGCTGGAACGACATCATGTCGAACGGCATCTCGAGCACGTCGCGCGTGACCTGCTCGACCTCCGCGACGTTCGAGGGGGTGACCGTCATGTTGTGCGCGAGGTAGCTGCTCACGCCGTGGTCGCGCTTGAGGTCGACGAACATGCGGGCGAACTTCTCGCGGAACGGGTTGAGCTCCGCCTCGCCGCGGGGGCGCACGGCACCGCGACGGCCGCGCATGAGCGAGTCGAAGTGCGCCGCGAACGACACCTTGTCGAAGCGCGGCTTGCCGTCCTCGTCGAGGACGACGTCGAGCAGGTAGTCGTAGTCGAAGTCGCCGTGCGTCATCGACATGGGCTCACGGCCGACGGCGCGCATGGCGAGCAGGGAGCGGGCGTGGTCCTCGGCGCTGAGCAGGCTCACCTCGCCGCCGATGAGCTGGGCATGGGCGCGTGGTCCGCGCACCTCGCGCAGATAGTCCATCTGGCGGGTGACGTTGTCGACGGTGTGGTCGCCGTCGATGCGTACCTTGTTGGCGTCCGCCGAGTGGTAGCAGGGCGAACACGTGAGGTTGCACTTGGGGAAGACGCCGTGCGTCCCCTCGCACCCGACGGCGCTGCGCCCGAGCAATTGACTCGGCGTCTTGGCGTGTTCAGGCAGTTCCGCCCACCGCCGGTCGAGGGCGCGGCGCGTCTCGGGGTGGATGGGGCGGGTGTCGAGTTCGAACCGCCGGAGGGTCGTCGCCAGTCGCATGTCGTCCTTTCGTGGCGTCGTCGCACTACGAGAAGTCTTCGCCGCGCGCCCGGGTTCGGATTGCGCAGGGCTCCATCCTGCCCCCACGCGGCGTCGATGCGGCGCGCCGGGGCTGATCGGCGCCGAAGAATCCCGTGGATGCGGTCCTGCCGGAGGTCGGGACGCACAGTGGCCTCCGGGCCTCCGCGCGGGTTCCCGATCGGATCAGCGGATGCCGGCGACCCGACGTGTCGTGACGGCGGCCATGACCGCCCCCGCGACGCGGTCGGTGTGGCGGAGCGAAAGGGCGTTGGAGTTCGGTCGGGTGAAGGCCCCGGCCTCGAGCCCCGCGGTGAAAGGACCCAGCGCGAAGAGCGTCTCCTGCGCGATGCCGTCGCGCGAGACCACCCGCCCGTCGGGGTCGACGTCGATGCGGCCGAGGGAGCCGGCGAACTGCTCGTCGGCCACGTGCACCTCCCGCCCGTGCCGGGTCGCGAGCTCGCGCAGGGCCGGGTTGTCGCTCGCTGCCGCGGCGGGTGCGGGCAGCCACGCGTCGACGAGAGCGGCGGCGACGACCTCGCCCCCGCGGCGGAGGGAGGTCGCGACGAAGCCCCGGGGCGGGTCGAGGTGCACCGCCAGGTCGGGACCGAGGAAGCGCACGACGCCCGCGTCGGCGAGCGCGAGCAGCTCCTCCAACCGGTGCGGCGGCGGGCCCGACGCGACGTAGCTGAAGAACGTGTGCCAGGTGACGGGCAGGTCGACCGCGCGCGAGCGTGCGCTCCATCGATCGACCGGGATGTCGCCGAGCGCGAGGAACGACCCGAGGATCGTGAGGAACAGCGCCTGCGTCGTGCTGTGCTCCGCCGAGGTGCGCAGCAGCAGATCGTCGGCGATGTGCCGGCGGACACGCGCGTGCACCGCCCGCTCATCGAGGAAGGTCTCCTCGCCCAGCGGGACGTCGAGGGTGCGCACGTCGAAACGGTCGAGGGGATTCGGCACCACCTCGGCGACGGCGCGACGCAGCGCCGCCGTGTCGCCGTCGACGGCCCGCAGCGTCGCGCGGAACGCCTCCCACGTGGTGCCGACCCGTTCGGGATGCCCGGTGAAGAGCTCGCGATAGTGCGCCCACACGAGCTCCCGCGCGATGAGCGGCCACACGTCGTCGACGAAGTCGATGCTGCCCGGTCGATCCAGCAGCTCGGCGATGGCCGCGGGCGTGAGCACTTCGCGCTCGGGTGCATCGCCCTGCACCTGGGACGCCACCTTCGACCGGTACGGCACACCGCGCCGCGACCCGAGATGCAGACGCGGCTCGCGCCCCGAGGCGGTGTAGGCGAGCTTCCCGTCGGCGCGGCGCGAGAAGCGGCCCCCGCGTCCCTGGGTCAGGAGCACGACGGCATCCACCGACGCCAGTCCCATCCCCCGCACGATGACGTCGGCGCCGGGTGCGAGGCGCGACAGGTCGGCGTCGGCGGTGAAGGCCGGCTCGAGGTAGACGAAACCCGCGGCGGCGGCTGCGGCGCTCACGTCGAGGGCGGTGCCCTCGGGCTCGCGTCCGTTGTGTCCGACCGCGTAGACGACGACGTCGCCGCTCAGGCGCGTGCCGTCGGCGAGTGCGACCTCCCACCCTTCGGGGGTGTCGTCGACCCACTGCACGCTGCCCGGATGCCATCGCACCTCGACGCCGGGCGGGGCGATGGCGACCGTGCGACGCCAGAACCAGTCGAGGTACAGGCTCTGCAGGCGGCGCGTCGGAAAGCTGTCGCCGCGCAGACCGTGCACCTCGTCGGTCAGCGCGGGATCGTCGATCCGCACATCGGGCAGGCGCCCGTCGCGCACGCGCTCCGCCCACTCGATGAGGGAGGGGCCCGAGCGCACCGGACCGGAGATCACACAGCTGTCGTCGGTGAAGACCGTCACGTCGCGCGCCATGGAGTTGAGTTTCAGCAGCGGTGACTGTTCGTACCGCCAGATGCGGCCGCCCCCGGGCGGGAACGGGTCGACGAGCGTGATGCGCAGGGGCGCGGCCGTGGCGCGCGTGCGCCGTGCGAGCAGGCGCTCCACGAGCATCACCGCCCGCGGTCCCGCCCCCACGATCACGACGTCGCTCACGGCGCGGTGACCCGTTCGCGAACCGCCGGCAGCCCCAGCAGGTCGTGCAGCGTCGCACCCTCGTCGTACGAGCGGCGGTACGAGCCCCGCTCCTGCAGCAGCGGCACGACCCGGTCGGCGAACTCGTCGAGACCGTGCGGGGTGACGTGCCCGACCACGGTGAACCCGTCGGTCGCCCGCTCCTGCACGTAGCGGTCGATCTCGGATGCCACGTGCTCCGGCGTCCCGACGAAGGTGTGGTTCGCCGTCAGGCGGATGACGAGTTCGCGGATGCTGAGGTTCTCGGCCGCGGCCTGGTCGCGCAGCTGCCCGACCCGGGCGCGGATCGCGGCGTGCCGGCCCGCGAAGCCCTGTGCGGTCTCGACGCCCGTGTCGGGCTCGACGTCGGGGAGAGGCCCGTCGGCGTCGTAGTCGCTGAGGTCGCGGTTCCAGATCTGCTCGAGATACGTGACCGCCGTCTGCGGGCGCACCTGGGCGAGGGCGATCTCGCGCGAGCGCTCGCGGGCTTCCGCGGCGGTGTCGCCGAGCACGAAGGTCGCGGCGGGCAGGATCTTCAGGGAGTCCTCGTCGCGGCCGTGCGCGGTCAGCCGCCCCTTCACGTCTCGGTAGAACTGCTGCGCGTCGGCGAACTCCGTGTGCAGCGAGAAGATCACGTCCGCGTGCGCGGTGGCGAAGTCGCGACCGTCGGCCGAGTCGCCCGCCTGCACGATGACCGGCCGCCCCTGCGGCGAGCGGGGCACGTCGAGAACGGCGTCCACGTCGAACAGGCGCGACGCGTGCCGCACCCGCGCGATCGCCCCGGCCCGCAGGAACGTTCCGGTCTCGGCATCCGCCTCGATCGCGTCGTCGCGCCACGAAGACCACAGCGCCTTCGACAGCTCGGCGAACTCCGAGGCCCGCACGTAGCGGTCGGCGTGGTCGAGGTAGCCGCCGCGGCGGAAGTTGGCGCCGTGGAAGGCGTCGGAGCTGGTCACGGCGTTCCATCCGGCACGGCCGTTCGACAACAGGTCGAGGGTGCCGAGCTGACGCGCGAGCTCGTACGGTTCGTTGAAGGTGGTGTTGAGCGTGCCGACGAGCCCGATGTGCTCGGTGACCGCGGCCAGCGCCGTGAGGATCGCGAGGGTGTTCGGGCGCCCGGCGACGTCGAGGTCGTGCAGCTGCCCGCGGTGCTCGCGCAGGCGGAGCCCCTCGGCGAGGAAGAGATAGTCGAACAGGCCGCGCTCGGCGGTGCGGGCGAAGTACTCGAACGACGAGAAATCGATCTGGCTGCCCGCGGCCGGGTCGGTCCACACCGTGGTGTTGTTCACACCGGGGAAATGGGCGGCGAGGTGGATCTGCCGACGGGTCATGCGCCGACCTCCTGACGGGCGTAGCGACTGGCGGGGCGGGGGAGTCCGAGACGTTCGCGCAGCGTCGCCGCTGCGTCGTCGGGCCGCAGGATGCCGGCCTCCGCCGCCCGCGGGACGACGCTCGCGGCGATGGCCTCGAGGTCGGCGGGCAGGCGGGCCGGACGCAGGCGGATGCCGTCGACCCCGGCCGCGGCCAGGGCCCGCAGCTCGTCCACGACACCGTCGGCGGTGCCGACGACCACGCGGGCGTCGGTGGTGAGCGTCGCCCGATCCTGCAGGCGGTCCCACACGGCGGAGGCGGCCTCGCGCGTCTCCTCGACGAGCACGAGCACATCGGCGAACACGCGCAGCGGCTCGTCGAGCGTGCGCACCGCGTCCGCGGCATCCCGCAGCTCATTGAGGATGCCGGTCACCGACGCCGCGTCGGAGGGGGTGATGAACACCAGGTCGGCGTGCTCCGCGGCGAAGCGGTAGGGCACGCTCTGGTGCGCGAGGGCGGTGATCAGCGGCTGGCCCTGCGGGGAGCGCGGCACGATCGAGGCGCCGGTGATCGAGAAGAACTCGCCCGCGTAGTCGATGTTGTGCACGCGGTCGCGGTCGAGGAATCTGCCCGTCTCGAGGTCGCGCACGATCGCCTCGTCCTCCCACGAGTCGGCGAGCCGGCGGATCACCTCGGCGACCTCGCCCGCCTCGCGGAACGCACCGAGCAGCGCCGGGTCGTCCTCGACCCGACCCGACGCGGGCAGGCCCGCAGGGCCGCCGGTGCGGCGTCCGAAGTTGGCTCGCTCCTGCTCCGTCGATCCGGCCACGAGCCGCACGCCCCCGCGTCCGCGGCTCGCGTGATCGAGCGTCTGCAGCCCGGTCGCGACGTGGAAGGGCTCCGGGTGCGCCGTCGTCACCGTGGGCACGAGGCCGATCCGGCCCGTGACCGGGGCCAGGAACGACGCCAGCAGCACCGCGTCGAGGCGCCCGCGGACGCGGTCGCGCCGCGTCTCGGCATCCGGTTCGCTCGAACGGCCGCCGAGGCTGAGCGCATCCTCGATCGTGGCGAAGAGCACCCCGGCGCCTTCGGCGGTGCGGATCAGATCGCGCCAGTACGCGGCTGATGTCAGTGCGGTGGGGTGGGCGCCGGGCTCGCGCCAGGCGGCGGGATGCCAGCCGGCCCCGTCCAGGGCGACGGCGAGGTGGATGCGGTCCGGCATCGAGGCTCCTTGTTCTGCGGGCGGCGGATCAGCGGGCGGCGGATCGTCTTCACTGTCGCGCGAGGGTGGCGCGGGCCTCAATCGGTGACGTAACGCAACGCCTCGCAGCGACACGTTCGCCGACGAGGCCGCGGAACTTAGCGCTTCCCGCCGGACGACGCACTCCTCGGAGCGGTCTGTGACGCCGCGCGACGCGGCGTTTCCGACGGTGACGGGGCGCTACGGCCCGTGTCGGCCGAGGTGAGGGCGGCGGCACCGGGGCCTACCTTCGGCCGGAGTCCCGTCGCCCATCGCATCCCGGAGAGAGGTTCGCCCATGAGCACTTCCGTCGTCGTCGCCCCGCTCACCGGTCTGCCCGCCCTGCTCGACGCCGTGCGCGAGGTCGCCCCGCACCTCGACGTGCGCGCGCCCTCGGCCGCGACGGCCCCCTTTGCCTTCGACGCCGGAACCGCTCCCCGTCACGGGGAGGCGGACGAGGACGGGCCCGCGGTCGCCTTCCCCTCCACCGTCTCCGAGGTGCAGCAGCTCGTGCTCCTCGCCGGGCGGCACGGGGTGAGCATCGTCGCGCGCGGTGCCGGCAGCGGGTTGTCGGGAGGCGCCTCGGCGACCCGTCATCAGCTCGTGGTGTCGACGGACCGTCTCGATCGCATCGTCGAGGTCTCGCCCGCCGACGAGGTCGCGGTCGTCGAACCCGGCGTCCTCAACGCCGCCCTCAACGAGAGGCTCGCGCCCCTCGGCCTGTTCTACGCCCCCGACCCCGCGAGCTGGCGCATCTCGACCATCGGCGGCAACATCGCCACCAACGCCGGGGGCCTGCGCTGCGCCAAGTACGGCGTCACCCGCGAGTCGGTGCTCGCCCTCGACGTCGTCCTCGCCGACGGGAGTCTCGTCTCGATCGGCCACCGCTCGATCAAGGGCGTCACCGGCCTCGACCTCGTCTCGCTCTTCGTCGGATCCGAGGGGGTGCTCGGCATCGTCGTCGGGGCGACCGTCCGCATCCGACCACTCCCCGTCGCCCGCCGCACGGTGACGGCGTTCTTCGACTCCACCGCGGCGGGGGCCGCCGGCATCGGCGCCATCACCGCGTCGCGCGTGCGCCCGAGCGTCATCGAGTTCCTCGACGAGCCCACCCTCGTCGGCATCGACGCCGCGCAGGAGTCGGGACTCCGTGCCCGGGGCGCGGCCCTGCTGCTCATCGAACTCGACGGCTTCGGTATCGACGAGCAGACCGCCGAGCTCACCGTCGCCCTCGAGAGCGCCGGCGCTCGCGTGCGCGTCGAGAGCGACGCGGATGCCGAGACGCTGTGGGAGCTGCGACGGTCCGGGCGCCGGTTCGACGACGACTCGTGGTTCGTCGGTGGAGATGTCGCCGTGCCGAAGTCGCGCATCGCCGAGGTCTTCGCGGGCTTCCCCGCCCTCGAGGAGCGCTATGGCGTCGCCGTGAGCGCCGTCGCTCACGCCGGAGACGGCAACCTGCACCCCGTCATCACCCTGCCCATCCCCGCCGGCGCTGATCCCGCCGCCTTTCCCGCGGTCCTGCACGACGCGGCCGACGACCTCGTCCGCGCGGCCCTCGCCGTCGGCGGCACGGTCAGCGGAGAGCACGGCATCGGCACGGTCAAGCGCGAGCTCGCGGCTGAAGAGCTCGCGGAACGCGTGCGCGTGGCCCAGCTCGCGATCAAGGACGCGCTCGATCCGACCGGGCTCTTCAACCCCGGAAAAGCCCTCTGAAACCCGTTCCCCACAGCACCTCCCCACAGCACAAGGACTCGTCATGAACCTTCGTCTCCGACGCCTCCTCGGCGTCGCCTCCGCCCTCACCGTCGGGGCCGTCCTGCTCAGCGGATGCGGCGCCGGTACCGCAGCCGGCCCGGCCGAGAGTTCGACGCCGAAGCCCGGCGGCGACCTCGTCTTCCTGATCGACTCGCTCGGCGCGACCTGGATCCCGAACAACAGCGCGATCTCGAGCTACCAGGGCCAGATCTGGGGCAACCTCACCGACAAGCTGATCTACGTCGACGCCGAGGGCACCCTCAGCCCGTGGATCGCCGAGAGCTGGGACGAGAACGCCGGCAAGACGCAGTTCACCCTGCACCTCAAGGACGGCGTCACCTTCTCGGACGGCACGCCCCTGGATGCCGCCGCGGTCGTCGCGAACATCGACATCTGGGCCAAGGGGCGCCCCGACGACGGCATCAACCGCATCGGCCTGTTCCCCTCGGCGAACTACGTGGGCGCCGAAGCGGTGGATGCCACGACGGTGACGGTGTCGTTCTCGGCTCCGACCCTGAGCTTCCTCCCGACCCTGGCCTACCACGGCTCGATCCTGATCTCGCCGGCGACCCTCGCCCTCCCCGCCGCGCAGCAGGCCGACCTCACGAAAGACATCGGCAGCGGCCCGTTCGTCGTCGAGAAGGTCGCCGAGGGCGACAGCGTCGTGCTGAAGAAGCGCGACGACTACGACTGGGGCCCCGAGGCCGTCGGCCACGAGGGCCCGGCCTACCTCGACACGATCACCTACAAGCAGGTCGCCGAGCCCACCCTGCGCACCGCCTCGGTCGAGTCGGGCCAGGCGCAGGTGGCGTACAACGCCAGCCCGCAGGATCTCGAGGCGCTCAAGGGCGAGGGACTGACCGTCGAGACGCCCCGCTACCTCGGGTTCGTCAACGGGTACGCCCTGAACACCTCGGTGGCTCCCTTCGACGACATCACGGTGCGCCGGGCCGTGCAGCACGGCATCGACCGTGACGAGATCCTCTCGACGGTCTACACCCCCGACTGGTTCGCGGCCGAGTCGCTGTTCCAGAGCACGGTGCCCGAGGCCACCGACCACACGGCCGACTTCGCGTACGACCCCGACAAGGCCGCGGCCCTGCTCGACGAGGCGGGCTGGACGAAGGGCGCCGACGGCGTCCGCACGAAGAACGGCCAGAAGCTGTCGTTCACGCTCTACCCCAACCCCTACCTCCAGGCGTCGCAGTCCGTCGATGAGCTCGTCGACCAGCAGCTGACGAACCTCGGCTTCGAGGTGAACCTCGAGACCTACGACGTTCCGACCTACGGGCAGAAGGTCATCGGCAACGCCGCGGTCCCCGCGAACGAGATCACCCGCAGCTTCGTCGACGTCGGGACGGTGGCCGGCGTCCTGACCTCGCAGAAGAAGGGCGACGAGGACTGGTTCAAGGTCGGCACGTCGGATGCCACGCTGAACGACCTGTCGACGCGCATCGCCACGGCCACCGACCGCGACGCCCGCGCGAAGGTGGCCGACGAGCTGCAGGGCTACATCCTTCAGCAGGGCTACTTCGTGCCGCTCACCCAGATCGTGCAGCGCGTCTACGTTCAGGCGCCCGAGGTGAACGGCGTCTCGTACAACGGCCTCGCCTACGCGTACTACCTGGACGCCTGGCTCACCCGCTGACGTCCTCCCGACCTTCGCGAACGAAAGGAGAGAGCATGCTCGGCACCTACGGCCGCTTCGCGCTGCGGCGCACGGGCCAGGCGCTCGTCGTCGTGCTGCTGGCGTACCTGTTCACGTTCTTCGTGATCAGCATCCTGCCCGGCGACCCGATCACGAGCACCCTGCGCAACCCCGACAACGGCTTCACCGAAGACGACATCGCCCGCATCGTGTCGTACTACGGCCTCGACCAGCCGTGGTGGGTGCAGCTGGGGTCGTCGCTCGGGCGCTTCGTCGTCGGCGATCTCGGCGTCTCCCTGCGCTCGAACCTGCCCGTCGGAACCCTCGTGCTCGACGCGCTCGGCTCGACGCTCAGTCTTGCGGCGGCCGCCCTGCTGGTCGCCGTGGTGCTGGCCGTCGCGATCGCGTACGGCACGCAGTTCCTCCCGCCCCGGTTCGGTCAGGGAGTGCTGCGCTCGCTGCCCTCGCTCTTCCTGTCCGTGCCGAACTTCGTGATCGGCCTGCTGCTGATCCACGTGTTCGCTTTCGGGCTCGGGCTGTTCAGCATGATCGACACCGAGACGCCCTGGGGAACGTTCTTCGCGGCCGTGGCCCTCGGCATCCCGGTCTCGGCGCAGCTCGCCGAGGTGCTCATCGCCTCGCTCGACCACGAGTCGCGGCAGGAGTACGTCGCGGTGGCGCGCTCACGCGGCCTCGGTCAAGGCGCGCTGTTCCTGCGTCACCTCGTGAAGCCCTCCGCGCTGCCGACGGTGACCGTGCTCGCGCTGATCGTCGGCGAGCTGCTGGGCGGCGCGCTCATCACGGAGGCGATCTTCGGTCGCGTGGGCATCGGGACCCTCGTGGAGCAGGCCGTCGCGAGCCAGGACCTTCCGGTGCTGCAGGCGGTGGTCTCTCTCGCGGCGATCGTGTTCGTCGTGGTCAACCTCGTCGCCGACCTGGCATACCCGCTCCTCGACCCGCGGGTGTCGATCGGCTCGCGCGGGAGCACCGTCGCCGCCCCCGCGGCCGATGCACCCGCACCGGCGCTGCGTGAAGAGGTGAGCATCGTATGACCGCCGCACCCCTGTCCCCGGTCGCGGCCCCGGTGCCGTCCGCGGCCGACCCGTCGCCGGGATCGGTGTCGGGATCCGCCCCGGGCGGGCCGCTCGCCCGCATCCGTGGCATCCGTCTGTCCGTTCCGGTCGACGTGATCGTCTCGTTCGGGGTCGTCGCCGTGGTCGTGGCGTTCTCGCTCGCGCCGTGGCTCTTCACCGCGCAGAATCCGGCGCAGGGCGTGCCCGCCGACAAGCTGCAACCGCCGAGCGCGGCGCATCTGCTGGGCACCGACCACCTCGGTCGCGACCTGTTCGCCCGCATCGTCTTCGGCGCGCAGTCGTCGGTGACGAGCGCCCTGGTCGCCGTGGCGATCGGGGTCGTCGTCGGGGGCCTCATCGGCCTGCTCGCCGGGTTCCTCGGCTCGTGGACCGATACCGTGCTCGCCCGCTTCGTCGACGTGCTGTTGGCGATCCCGGCGTTCCTGCTCGCCGTCGTGATCGTCAGCTCGCTCGGCTTCCAGACGATCAACGCCGCGATCGCGACGGGCGTCTCGGCCGTGGCGGTGTTCGCGCGGGTCATGCGGTCCGAGGTGCTGCGCGTGCGCTCGTCGGTGTTCGTCGAGGCGGCGCGGCTGCAGGGCGGATCGACCCTGCACGTGCTGTTCCGGCACGTGCTCCCCAACGCCTCGCGCTCGCTCATCCCGCTCGCCGTGCTGCAGTTCGGGCTGTCGATCCTCGTCATCGCGGGGCTCGCCTTCCTCGGCTACGGCGATCCGCCCCCGGCATCCGACTGGGGTCTGCTCATCTCGGCGGGCAAGGACTACCCGCGCGCGCCGTGGCTCGTCGTGTGGCCGGCCCTGGTGACCGTGGCCACCGTGCTCTCGATCAACCGCATCAGCCGGTGGCTGAGGAGGACGTCATGACCATCACCCTTCCCCTCCGCGAGGAGGCGGGCGCGACGCCCGCGCCCCTGCTGCACGTGCAGAACCTCTCGGTCGCGTACGGGCGCACCCCCGTGGTGCACGACGTGTCGTTCTCGATCCCGCGCGGCGGCAGCCTCGCGCTCATCGGCGAATCCGGGTCGGGGAAGTCGACGATCGCACGGTCGGTGCTGCGGCTTCTGCCGCGCGACACCGGTCGGGCGAGCGGGCGCGTGGAGTTCGCCGGCGACGAGGTGCTGGGGCTTTCCGAGACGCGGTTCCGGCCGTTCCGCGGCCGCCGCATCGGTTTCGTCCCGCAGGACCCCTCGCACGCGCTCAACCCCGTGCGCACGGTCGGCGCGCAGGCGCTCGAGGCGGCGGCGCTGACCGACGCCCCCGGCCGCCGCGCGGCCGTCCTCGACATCTTCGCCCGGGTGGGTCTGCCCGACCCGGCCCGCGTCTACGACTCCTACCCGCACCAGCTATCCGGCGGCATGCTGCAACGCGTGCTGATCGGCCTCGCGGTGCTGCCGCGGCCCGATCTGCTCGTGGCCGACGAGCCCACGAGCGCCCTCGACGTCACGATCCAGAAGCGCATCCTCGACCTCCTCGACGAGCTGCGCGGCGAGCTCGGAATCGGTCTGCTGCTGATCACCCACGATCTCGCGATCGCCGCCGAGCGCACCGACGAGATCGTGGTGCTCAAGGACGGGCGGGTCCAGGAGGCGGGCGCCACCGGAGACGTCTTCGCCGCGCCGACGTCGGATTACACCCGGCAGCTGCAGGCCGACGCCCCGGCCCTCAACCCCGACCGCTACCGTCACGCCGACGGGCGCGGGGTCGACGCGTGGACCACCGACACCACCGCCGCCCGCATCGAGGTGCGCGAGATCTCGAAGAGCTTCGTCGTCGACGGCACCGCTCGCGCCGCCGTGGCCGGGGTCTCCTTCCGCGTCCCGCCGGGCACGACCCACGCGCTCGTGGGCGAGTCGGGTTCGGGGAAGACCACCACCGTGCGCCTGCTGCTGGGGCTCGAGACCCCCGACGCCGGCGAGATCCTCGTCGACGGCGCGGCGGTGACCGGGCGCACCGAGGCGGAGCTCCGCGGCATCCGTCGTCACCTCCAGCTCGTGTACCAGAACCCCTTCACCTCCCTCGATCCCACGTGGAGCGTCGGGCGGATCATCCGCGAACCGCTCGACCGGTATCGCGTCGGCACGCGCACCGAGAGGTCCGCCAAGGTCGCCGAAGCCCTGGATGCCGTGGGCCTGCCGCCGCAGCTCGCTCGCCGCCGCCCCGACGCGCTGTCGGGCGGCCAACGTCAGCGCGTCGCGATCGCGCGCGCCCTGGTGCTCGAGCCCGACGTCATCGTGCTCGACGAGCCGACCTCGGCCCTCGACGTCACCGTGCAGGCGGGGGTGTTCGACGTCCTCCGCCGCCTGCAGCGCGAGCGCGGCCTCACCTACCTGTTCGTCTCGCACGACCTGGCGCTCGTGCGGCAGATCGCCGACACCGTCTCCGTGCTCCGGGGCGGACGCGTGGTCGAGGCCGGGCGCGTGGCCGACGTGCTCTCGCACCCGCGCGAGGAGTACACGCGCGCCCTCGTCGACGCGATCCCGTCCCCCGATCTCCGGAGCTCCCGATGACCGTTCTCGCCCCCTCCCGTCCCGTGCTCGTCCGGGCTTTCAGCGCGCCGAAGGGGTTCGGCGACCAGACCCTGCGCGAGCGCCGTCCGGACGCGATCGAGCTGCTCGGCGGCATCCCGGATCCGTCCGTGCTGCCGACCGCCGAACTCACCGAGGCCACGGCCCGCGTGCTCGCCCGGCCCGGCGCGCCGTCGCTGCAGTACTCGCGGACCGAGGGCATCCCGGCGCTGCGCGAGTGGATCGCCGCCCACGAGGGCGTGGCCGTGGAGCGGGTGCTCGTCACCAACGGCGGATTCCACGGGCTCGCCATCACGGTGCAGACGGTGCTGGAGCGCGGCGACCTCGTCGCGGTCGACAACCCGGTGTTCCCGCTGTTCCTGCGCGGGCTCGAGCTCGTCGACGCGCGCGTGCTGCCCATCCGCGTGGGGGCCGAGGGGCTCGACGTCGATGCGCTCGCCGCGGAGCTGCGCGCCGGAGCCCGGCCCGCCGCGGTCTACACGGTGCCCGAGTTCCACAACCCGTCGCAGTCGTCGCTGCCCACGGCTCGCCGCCGCGAGCTCGTCGACCTGGCCGAGAAGTATGGCTTCGTCGTCTTCGCCGACGACCCCTACCGCGAACTGCGTTTCCACGGCGAGCCCGAGTCGCTCGCCCCGTTCCACGACTCCGACCACGTCATCCACGTCAACACCTTCACCAAGACCCTCGGCCCGGGTCTGCGCCTGGGCTGGGTCGTGCTTCCCGAACGCCTGGTCCGGGATGCCGTGGCCCTGCGCAGTCGCCAGGACTCGCACTCGTCGACGCTCGTGCAGGCCGTGGTCGCCGAATTGTTGACGGGGGACGCCGGGCTGTTCGACCGGGTCCTCACGGGCGCGCGGGAGCTGTACCGGTCGCGGGCGCACGCCCTGGCCGAGGTGCTCTCGGCATCCGGTTCCTTCGACGTCACGGTGCCCGACGGCGGACTGTTCCTCTGGCCGCGACTCGTCGACGACCGGGTGGATGCCGATCGCCTCGCCGCCGACGCGAGCGCCGAGGGCGTGGAGTACCAGCGCGGCTCGTTCTTCCCCTCGGGGCCGGGGACGGATGCCGACCGGCACCTGCGCCTCGCTTACGGCGACGTCGACGAGGAGCGTCTGCGCGAGGCGGCGGCGCGGTTGGAGCGGGCGGTGGCGCGGCAGCTCTGAATCGCGCGGCGGGACCGACCGCACTCGCGCAGGCTGGGCGGTTCGCGGCTCTCGCGAGCCGCGCGACCCCGAGTTCTGCGCGGTTGCGGTGAGCGGCGCCCGGTCAGTGATCGCCGGTCTCACGCCGCGACGGGCGTCAGGTGGCAGGCGCCCATCCCAGCAGCGGCCCGAGACGCCCCGCGATGTCGTCCAGGATCTGCGCGTAGTCATCGGCCGCGAAGTCGAACGGCAGCGCGAAGGCCACCTCGTCGACCTCCGGGAACGCCCGCGACGACAGCAGGCGCTCCGCGATCTGCTCCGCGGTGCCGACGAGGTCTTCGGCGAAGAGCAGCCCGCGCGGGCCCTGGGGGATGCCGACCCGCCCACGCCGCGCATCGGCATAGGCCTCGTAGCGCCGGCGCTGTTCGGGAGTCGCCGAGTCGGTGGGGATGACGACGAGTCCCTGCGAGACGCGGGCGTGCTCGCCCGCGGGATGCGACTCGCGGTACAGCCGGATCTGCGCGTGCTGCTCCTGGTCGAAGTCGGTGCTCTCGCCCGCCTGCACGACGCTGCTGGTCAGCAGGTGGAAGCCGTTCTCGGCCGCCCAGGCCGCCGACCGGGCGCTTCCCGCCCCGTACCAGAGGCGTTCGGCCAGGCCGGGGGAGTGCGGCTCGACGCGCTCGGAGAACTCCTCGATCCCCTCGATGCCGGCGCGGGTGCTCACGGGTTCGCCGGAGATGAAGCGGCGCAACCGCGCGAGGCGTTCGTACCCGAACTCCTCGTGCTCGACGGTGTCGGGGTACAGGGCAGCGGCGACATCATCGAGACGCGGGGGAGGGCCCACCGAGAAACCCGGCTCAAGGCGACCGCCGGAGAGGACATCGACGGTGGCGAGGTCCTCGGCCAGCCGCAGCGGGTTCTCCCACCCGAGGGGGATCACGGCCGTCCCGAGCCGGATGCGACTCGTGCGCTGTGATGCCGCGGCGAGCACCGCGACGGGAGAGGAGATCCCGTACTGCAAGTGGCGATCGCGCAGCCATGCGCTGTCGAAGCCGAGGTCCTCGCCCCGCTCGATGATCGACAGCGTCGTCTCGTGTCCAGCCCGCGGATCGTCGCGGTCGAACAGGCCGATGGTGAGGAAGCCGAGGGAGCGCAGGCGGCGGGTCATGCCGGCGTACGCACCGCCGCGAAGCGGTTGCGCCGCCGCAGCGCGAAGCCGAGCTTCTCGTACGCGGCGATCGCGTTGACGTTCGTCGCGGCGGCGTGCATCATCGCGCGATCGCCGCGCTGCTGGATGTGGAAGGCGACGTCGAGCACGAGGCGCGAGGCGAGCCCCTGCCGCCGGTGGTCGGCATCCACCGCCACCGCACTGATCTCGGTCCAGCCGGCGGGATGCAGACGCTCGCCCGCCATGGCGACGAGACGACCCTCCCGACGGATGCCGATGTACCGACCGAGCTCGTACGTGCGGGGTCGGAACGGGCCCGGCTGGTTGCGCTCGACGAGCGCGATCATGTCGGCGGCGTCATCGGCCCCGAGCTCGATCGCCTCCTCGAAAGGGCGCGTGTGCAGGGCGTCGGTCTCGACGAGCTGCACGCCCTCGCCGCCGCCGAGGTACTCCCAGCCCGCCGGGAGCTCGCCCTCGTAGCCCGACAGGCCGACCTCGGCGCCGGGTCCGACGAGCTCGTGCAGGGCGTCCCACACCCCGGGCTCGTCCCACGAGCGCACGGCGACGAAGGGTGCGACGTCGGCCGGATAGCGCCGCGCGAGGTCGCCCCCGATCGCGAACGAGGCGTGCGGGCCGGCGAGCGAATGCCACGCGGCGTTGTCGAGGACGGTGGCGTCGGCGTGGGGGAGAGGCAGGGTCGAGGCGGAGGTCACCGGGACACTCTGCGCCGGTCGCGGGCGCGGTGCAACTCGTCGGTCATCACGCGCAACCCGGAGCCGCGAGGAGGGCTGCCATTTCGTGTCCCGAGCGACGCTGAGAGGCGTGTTACCGGTCGTTTCGCCGTCTCGTTCCGTCCTCCGGGACGAAGGCGATACTGACCAGATGACGGCTTCGCACGCGACATGGGTCCTCGAGAGCGTCGACTGGGACGACCGCCGCGCGGTCGCGCTGCGCGAGGCGATGGATGCCGAGGTCTCCCCACGCTATGCCGAGGTCTTCGCCGCCTTCGATGCCGAGGTCGCCGCGCTTCTCGCCGAGGACTTCGCGGTCGATCCCGCGAGCATCGTCGACGCGGTGCTGGTGATCGACGCGTCGGGGGAGCCCGTCGGGCACGCGGCGCTTCGTGCCCTCGGCGACGAGCTGGAGGTCAAGCGGGTGTACGTCGACCCGAGGGCGCGGGGCCGGGGCGCCAGTCGCGCGCTGATGGCGGAGCTCGAGCGCCTGGCGCGCGGGCGCGGCGCCGACAGACTGATCCTGCAGACCGGCGATCGTCAGCCCGAGGCGATCGCGCTCTACGAGAGCATCGGGTACCGGGCGGTCGAGGTCTTCCCGCCGTACCAGCGGTTCCCGTCGTCGAGGTGCTTCGCCAAGCCGCTGCGCTGACCGAGCGCGGGGCACCCGACGCTTGCGCGACGCGGCCGAATTCTGTGCGGTTCCGGACCAGATCGGCCGCCATCCCGGCATCCGCTGTTGACTGGGAGGGTGACCCAGGAGCTTCCGCGCACCCGTGTCCGGCCGTCGAGCGCGGGGGCGAGGCTTCTGCCCGCCGTGCAGACCTCGTGGGAACCTCTCGCGAAGCAAGCCGTCGTGGCGGCTCTCGTCGTGGTGGCGGGCGTCGCGAGCGGGGCGATCCCCTGGCTGCTCGTCACCGATGCCGCGCGCATGTGGCAGGGCGTGGGTGTGGCACTCGCCCTGGTCGTGGTGACGCTGCTCATGGCGCGATGGCCCGCCCTTCGCCGGGCCGAGATCGTGGTCCCGCTCGGTGACTTCCTCGCGATCGGGTTGCTGCGGTACGGCACCGGCGACAGCCAATCGGTCTTCTTCGTCATCGTCGTGCTCCCGGTCATCTGGATCGCAGCCGGACGCGGCCGGTGGCGGATCCTCGTCCCGCTGCTCGGGGTCTGCGCGGCGCTCCTGCTGCCGCTGCTGCTCTCTTCGGAGCGCGGCCTGACACCCAGCGAGCTCGTCCGCCTCTCCATCGCGATGCTCGTGTACGCCGCGGTCGGCGGGGTGGTGAACGAGTTGTCGCGTCGGTCCCTGCTCAAGCTCTCGCTTTCGCAGCACCGTCGACGGCTCGCCGAGGCGGAGGTGTCGGAAGCCGCTTTCGTGCAGCGCTCGCTCCAACCCGCCGACGGTTCGGATCTGCCGGACGCGTTCCGGGTCGCGGGTGCGTGCGTTCCGGCTCGAACGGTGGGCGGCGACTTCTTCGACTGGTATCCGACGCCCGACGGGGGCGCGGCCGTCACCCTCGGCGATGTGATGGGCAAGGGCGCGGGCGCCGGCATGATCGCCGCCGCGGTGCGCACGGTCATCCGCAGCGGTCGCGACGATGCGGATCCGGCCGTGGCCTTCGAACGGACGGCGGTCGGCCTGAGCACAGGGCCGACCGATATGGTCGGCGCGCAGTTCAGCACGTGCTTCCATGCGCGCATCGCCCCCGACGGCACGATCCGGTGGGTCGACGCCGGTCACGGTCTGACCGTGCTGCGGCGCAGTGACGGCGCTGTCGAGTTCCTCCGGTCCGGTCACCTGCCCGTCGGTGTCGGCACCAGCTGGTCCAGCTTCGACGCGGCTCTGCATCCCGGCGACAGCCTCGTCAGCGTGAGCGACGGAGTGCTCGACCTGTTCGGAGGCTCCCTCGACTCGATCGACCGCTACGCCGCCCTGGTCGCCGCGCACCACGACATCGACGCCCTCGTGGACGACCTCATCACCCGCGCCGGCGCCCAGGAGCAGGACGACGACGTCACGGTGCTCGCCGTCACGTGGTCGCCACGCTGAGCGGATCCGGAACGTCTCAGAGGTCGTATCCGAAGGCCTTCAGGTCGAGGAAACGCCCCGGTTCCACCTCGACGGGGTTCTCGCGTTCCGTGAGCCGGCGGAACCCCAGCTTGCCGTAGAGCGCGTGGGCGCCGAGCATCTCGGGCCCGCTGTTCATGACGACGCGCGCCGCCCCGCGCTCGCGCGCGATCGCCAGCACGTGCCGCGTGAGCAGCTCCCCGATGCCACGACCGCGCGCCGACGGTGCCACGGCCAGCTGACAGAAATCGAGTTCGCCGTCCTCGGCGAGGGGTGACAGGCGCTCGCCGGGTCGGGGCGTCCACAGCGTGCCCACGATCTCGCCGCCGTCCACCGCGACCCAGACCTCGCCCTGCGAGACGCGGCCCGCGACGTCGGCGAGCGAGTCGAGATACGCCTCGGACAGGCCGTCGTAGCTGTGGCGGTAGGCGTCGGCGGTGACGCGACCGGCCTCGGCGTACTCGTGCGGTTCGACCAGACGGATCGTCACGGTCGATGGGGGCGTGGGGGGCATGGCATCCATTCTTCTCGCAGGACAGGCGGCGGGGCCCGGTCGCTGACGACCGGGCCCCGCCGGAGGGTCAAGACTTCGGGAGTCCGGGAGGGTTGATCTCGCTCTCGTCGACGCCCTCCGACGTCAGGCCCCAGGCGTCGAGCACCTTCGCGTAGGTGCCGTCGGCGATGTAGGCGTTCAGCACGATGCCGACGGGCTCGATGAGGCCGTTGCCCTTCTTCGTCGCCGCGGCGATGTCGGCCGCGAGCGGCCAGCCGCCGGGGATGATGCCGACGAGCTTCGTCTGGCCGGTCTCGCGCGCGGCCCAGGCGGCGGTCGCGTTCGGGCCAAAGGTGGCGTCGACGCGGCCCGACTGCAGGGCGAGGGTCGCGGCGGCGGTGTCGTCGTAGTAGTTCAGCTCGGCGGGGGCCTTGCCCGCGGCGGTCAGCTCTTCGTTCCACTTCAGCAGCACCTTCTCCTGGTTGGTGCCGGAGCCCACGACGATCTTCAGGCCCGAGATGTCATCGGCCTCCTCGATCTTCGAGATCGCGCTGTCGGAGCGCACGTAGAAGCCGAGCAGGTCCTGGCGGTAGCTGGCGAAGTCGTACAGCTCCTTGCGCTCGTCGGTGACGGTGACGTTCGCGGTGATCAGGTCGTACTTTCCCGATTGGATGCCGAGCGGCCAGTCGGCCCACGCGACCACGACCGGGTTGTACTCCAGGCCGAGACCCTCGGCGATGAGCTCACCGATGTTCGGCTCCGTGCCGGCGACATCGGTCGCGGCTGTCGTGCCCTCGGGCTGGTAGCTGAGCGGCGGGACGAAGGCGCCGACCGCCACGGTGAGTTTGCCGGGTTCGATCGGGGTGAAGCCGCTCGCCTTCAGGGCGGCGACGGCCTCGGGCACGGCCGTGCCCGTGATGCGGGGGATGTCGCCCGTTTCGGGGTTCGCGCCGGCGGTGGCCGTGGGGGCGGCCGCTGCCTCCGCCTCGACGGGGCGGGTGAGGCCGATCGTGACGCCCACGCCGACGACGGCGACGAGGGCGGCGGCGATCACGCCGAGGGCGATCCCCTGTTTCTTGCTGAGGGCCATGGTGTGTGTCTCCTTGTGAGGGTGGGGTGCCGCGGCGCAGGGTCGCGTCGCGGGGTCGGAGGTGGCTGAGCCTGTCGAAGCCACCGGGCGCATCGTGGGTGTCGGTCCCTTCGACGGGCTCAGGGACCTGGATTGCACCGGGCGCTTCGCCGGTCCCGGTCCCTTCGACGGGCTCAAAGACCTGTGTCGGGGGTGCGCGTCAACCGAGCACCTTCGCGAGGAACTCGCGCGTGCGCGGGTGCTGCGGGCGCACGAGCACGTCGTCGGGCGTGCCCTGCTCGACGATGCGCCCCTGGTCGAGGAACACCACGCGGTCGGCGACCTCGCGGGCGAAGCCGATCTCGTGCGTGACGATGACGAGCGTCGTCCCGAGCTTCGCCAGGTCGCGGATGACGTCGAGCACCTCGCCCACGAGCTCCGGGTCGAGGGCGCTCGTCGGTTCGTCGAACAGCAGCACCTTCGGTTGCAGTGCCAGGGCGCGGGCGATCGCGACGCGCTGCTGCTGGCCGCCCGACAGCTGCCGCGGGTAGGCGTCGGCCTTGTGCGCGAGCCCGACGCGGTCGAGCAATCCGCGCGCGAGTTCGGCGGCACCATCCTTGCCGAGGCGTCTCAGGGCCAGGGGTGCTTCGGTGACGTTCTCGAGCGCGGTCAAGTGCGGGAAGAGGTGGAAGTTCTGGAAGACGATGCCCACCTGGGTGCGACGTCGCAGCACCTCGCGCTCGCGCAGTTCGTGCAGTCTGCCGTGGCGGAGCTCGTAGCCGATGAATTCCCCGTCGACGGTGACCGAGCCGGCATCCACGGTCTCGAGGTGGTTGATCGTGCGCAGCAGCGTCGACTTGCCCGAGCCGCTCGGGCCGAGCAGCGCCACGACTTCGCCGGGGTGCACCGTCAGGTCGATGCCTTTCAGCACCTCGGTGCCGTGGAACGCCTTGTGGACGTTGCGGACCTCGACGAGTCCGCGGGTGGGGGCGATGGCGCTCATGCGCGCACCCCCTTCGCGGCGGCGGGGCCGTCGGCATCCGTTCCGCCGGGAGGGGCGTCGCCGAGCCGTGCCCATTGCGCGCTGACCCAGCGGCGGGTGCGCTGCACCGGCGTCGGCGGAAGAGCGCGGGCCGAACCGCGGGCGTAGTGCCGCTCGATGTAGTACTGCGCGACGCTGAGGATCGTGGTGATGAGCGTGTACCAGACGACCGCGACCAGCAGCAGCGGGATCACGCGACTGTTGCGGTTGTAGATGACCTGCACGGCGTAGAACAGCTCGGGGATCGCGATGACGAACACCACCGACGCGCCCTTCACGAGCCCGATCACCTCGTTCGTGGCGTTCGGCACGATCGAGCGCATCGCCTGCGGGAGGATGATGCGGAACAGGCGACGGGATGCCGGGATGCCGAGGGCCGCAGCCGCTTCGTGCTGGCCCGGGTCGACCGAGACGAGCCCTCCGCGGATGATCTCGGCGGAGTACGCCGCCTGGTGAAGGCCCAGGCCGAGGATCGCCGCGGCGAAGGCGCTCACGAGCTGCACGGTGGGGAACTCGACGATCCAGAAGTCGGTCGTGAACGGGGTGCCGAGGCCGAGCGTCGGGTAGAGGTAGCCGAGGTTGTACCAGACGATGATCTGCACCACGAGCGGCACCGACCGGAAGAACCAGATGTAGCCCCACGCGACGGCGTTCAGCAGAGGGGAGGCCGACAGGCGGCCGAGGGCCAGCAGGGTCCCGAGCGCGAAGCCGACGACGGCCGAGATCGCGGTGAGCCCGAGCGTGTACCCGATGCCGATCAGCACCGGCTCCGCGAAGAAGTACTGCGCGAAGGTGCCCCACATGTAGCGGTCGTTCGTCACGAGGCTCCAGGCGAACTGGGCGACGACGAACAAGAGCAGGGCGCTGAAGATCCAGCGCCACCAGTGGCGGGTGGGGACCACGGCGATCGTGCCGAGGTCGACCTCGGCGGTCGACGCGGCAGGCGGTGCCGTGCGGTCGGCGGGTGCCGGCGCGGTGGTGGTCATGGCGTGCTCCTCGAGACTCCGGAACGACGCGGGGGCGTCGGTGGGTGAGGGTCACGGTACGACCGCCTCGGAGAGCTCCGCGAGGCGCGGGTTCACGGGTCGAAACGCTCCGCCACGCACCGAAACCCGGTGTCACGGGCGGTAATGCGCTCGACGGCAGAAGGGCGGCGCGCTAGCGGTGCGGACCGGGGTGCCGCGGTCCGGAGAGGCGCGCTGAGACACCGGCATCCGGAAGGCTTCCCACGGTGGGGACCCGACCTCGCCGGAGTCCGGCGCGGCTCGCGGTGCGGACCGGGCTCCCGGGCGGTGTTTCAGGCCTCGCGCAGGATCCGCGCCGTCACCCGCGTGCCGAACGCGAGCGCCTCGACGGGAACCCGCTCGTCGGCGGCGTGGAATTGTCCGAACACGTCGAAATCGGCGGGCACGCGCAACGGCACGAACCCGTACCCGCGGATGCCGAGCCGGCTCAGGTGCTTGTTGTCGGTGCTCGCCGGCAGCAGGTACGGCACGACCACCCCGTCGGCGTCCTCCGCGCTGATCGCGCGCTGCAGCACCCCGACCAGCGGTGCGTCGACGGGCGACTCGATCGCCGCGATGTCGCGCGCCCACGTCACCTCGACGTCGTCGCCGACGACGGCGGCCAGCGCCGCGCGCACCGCGTCGTGCTGCCCGGGGACGATCCGCACGTCGAGGACGGCGCTCGCCGAACCGGGGATGACGTTGGGCTTGCCGCCCGCGGTCAGCACCGTGGGCGACGCGGTGTTGCGCTGCCCCGCGTCGAGGAGGGATGCCGCGAACCCGAGGTCGTCAATCCGCCCGCCCGCGCGCTCCCAGGTCTCGACGAACCGTTCGAGCGTCGCCGTGCGGACCACGGGGAACGTGTGCGCACCGACCGCGGCGACGGCCTGCGCCAGGCGCACGACGGCGTTGTCGGTGGTCGGACGCGAGCCGTGCGCGGCGCGGCCTCGGGCGGTGAGGGTCGCGGTCGAGACCCCCTTCTCGGCTGTGGCGACGAGGTACGCGCGCCGGTCACCGGGCAGCGGTAGCGAGAACCCGCCCACCTCGCTGATCGCCTCGGTCGCCCCGGCGAACAGCTCGGGGCGGTTTCGCACGATCCATCGCGCACCCCACACGCCCCCGGCCTCCTCGTCGGCGAAGAACGCGAAGATGAGGTCGCGGCGCGGCACGATCCCCTCGCGCCGGAATGTCCGCGCGATCGCCAGCAGCATGCCGGCGAAGTCCTTCATGTCGACGGCTCCCCGGCCGTACAGCATGCCGTCGTGGATCTCGGCGCCGAACGGCGGATGCGTCCAGTCGGCGGCATCCACCGGCACCACATCGAGGTGCGCGTGGGCGACGAGGGCACCGGCATCCGGATCCGACCCGGCCAGGCGTGCGATCACGCTCGCCCGCCCGGGAACGGGCTCGACCAGCGTCGTGTCGTACCCGGCGTCTTCGAGCTGCGCCTGCACGAACCGCGCCGCCCGGGTCTCGCCGTCGCCGATCGTCGCGGGGTCGCCGGTGTTGACGCTGTCGATGCGGATCAGGGCGCGGATGAACTCCAGCGCCTCCGCCTCGAGGGCGTCGGGCTGCGGGCCGCCCGGCTGCGGCGACCCGGCCCCGGTCTCGTCGTCCACGGGGAGGAGCCGTCAGTGCTCGTGGGGACGGGCGTCCTCGCCGAGCTTGAACGCCAGGCGGCCGTGCGCGTACCCGCCGCCCGCGCGGATGGCGGTGGCGACCCAGGCGGCCTCGGCCAGCTCGGCCTCGGTCGCACCCGCCTTGACCGCGTTCTGCGAGTGCCCGTCGATGCAGTAGACGCACTGCGTGGTGATGCCGACGGCGAGGGCGATCAGCTCGCGGTACTTCAGCGGGATCGCGCGCCCCTCGGGAGCGAAGACCGCCTGATCGAACGCGGCGAATGCCGCGAGGATGTCGGGCGTCTCGTTCTTGTAGACCTTCGTGTAGGTCTTGTCGGCGGTGCGGTCGAAGTACTCGGACATGTGCTCTCCAGGTCGGGAACGGCGGGACGGATGCCAGAGCCCCACCGTAACCACCGCCCTCCGGCGCGCCGCGGGGCCGCCGTCACGCGCGGTCACACGCCGCTATTCACCGCGCCCCCGCCTCAGTGCATGATCATCCCGCCGGTGACGTTGATCGCCTGCCCCGTGAGGTAACCGCCCGCGGGGGAGGCGAGGAAGTGCGTGACCCCGGCGACGTCCTCGGGCACGCCGAGTCGGCCGAGCGGTGACTTCGCGCTCCACGCCCTCACGTCGTCCTCCGAACGCGTGTCGGCGCCCATGTCGGTGAGCACGTAGCCGGGGCACACGGCGTTGACGCGGACGCCGTGGCATCCCCATTCCTGTGCGCCGGCGCGCGTGAGGGCGACGACCGCCGCCTTCGAGGCGGCGTAGTGCCCCTCGCCGCCGCCACCTTGTTTGGCGGCCATGCTCGCGATGTTGACGATCGTGCCGCCTCGCGCCTCGAGCATCCGGGGGGCGACGGCCTGCATCGTCACGAGCGTCGCTCGGGCGTTGACGTCGAGGACGAGATCCCAGTCGTCGACGGTGATGTCGAGCAGCGATGCGTGCTGGAACACCCCCGCGCAGTTCACGAGCACGTCGATCCCGCCGAGCGCCTCGACGGCTTCTCCGACCGCTCGTCGCGTGTCGAGGGGATCCCGCAGGTCGACGGCGAAGAACGCGGATGCCGCATCCTCGGCCGGGGCGCGGCGATCGAGCACCGCGACCCGGTCCCCGTCGGCGGTGAACCGGGCCACGATGGCGGCGCCGATGCCGCCCGAGCCTCCCGTGACGATGACGCGCTGCGACATGAGGTTCCTCCCGCGGGCATCGGGTCGCCCTGGCGGTCACGGTACGCCCGGCCCCGTACGCCGCGGAGACGGCGCTGTTTCGCGGCGGTAACAGGCGTCGGGGGGTGGGGAGGCGGCGATGTTTCGGCGGCGTGAAGCTTCGTCATGACGGCGGCGACGGCGGCATCCGGCGGTCTACGCTCGGGGCGTCGTGCGATCAGCGGCATCCCGAACCCCACCGGAAGGACCCCCGTGACCGACGCCGTGCACCCGGCCATCACCGATCCGCCCGTGCGTGCGCACCTCGCGCGCCTCGCCGCTCAGGCAGGGACGATCCCGTCCGGGGCGACGGATGCCGACGGCGACGACGCCACGCGGATCGCCGAGCTGCGCGCGAACCCGTCGTGGGTGCGTCTGCCCGACGACCACGACCTCGAGTCGTTCGACCTGGATGCCGACGGCCTCGCCCTGCGCCTGTACCGGCCACGCGCCGGTCACCGCGGCACGCTCGTGTTCGCTCACGGCGGGGGATGGGTCGCCGGGGACCTCGACAACAACGACGCGCTGTGCCGCGCGCTGGCGCTCGCCGCCGGGACGCAGGTGCTCAGCGTCGACTATCGACTGGCGCCCGAGCATCCCTTCCCGGCCGGACTCGACGACCTCGAGAGCGCGCTGCGCTTCGCGGCGACCGGAGTGGATGGGCTGATCGACCCCGCGCTGCTCGGAGTCGCCGGGCACAGCGCGGGCGGGAACCTCGCGGCCGCCCTCGCCCTGCGTGCGCGGGACGGCCGCGCTCCCGGCATCCGGGTGCAGGTGCTGCTGTGCCCCGTTCTCGACGCCCCCGATCCCGACCGTCCCAGCTACCGCGCCCACACCGAGAACCTGCCGCTGACCGCGAAGGGGATGCAGTGGTACTGGGGGCTGTACCTGCAGGATGACGGCGGCGGGGCGCCCGTGGCCGCGTCGCTACCGCGGCCGGATGCGGCCGGTGCGGCGCCGGGTGGCACGACGGGGAACGGCGCGGCTGAGGTTCCCGTGGAGGCCGCGCCGCTGCGGGCGCCGGAGCTCGCCGGCTCCGCGCCGGCGGTGATCGTCGCGGCGGCCGTCGACCCGCTCTCGGACGAAGCCGAGGAGTACGCCGCGCGGTTGGCGGCATCCGGAACCCCCGTCGAATTCGTGCGGCGCGAGGGCGTGCCGCACCTTTTCCTCGTGTTCCCGTCCACGCCCGCGCGCGACGAGGTGCTCGCGCAGATCGCACCGGCGGTGCGGGCGGCGTTCGCCTGACCCGCTCGACCCTCGTCCCACTTGTGGTGGGTTGAGGGGCGCTGCACAGGCCCTTTCTGGGACACGCACCGCCAGAAGTGGGACAAGGTTCTGCTGGGGCGCTGCCTTCGCGCTGCGCTGCGCACCCCTGTCCCACTTGTGGTGGGTTGAGGGGCGCTGCACCGGCCGTTTCTGGGACATGCACCGACATAAGTGGGACGAGGCTCCCTGCAAAACCCCCGCCACCGGCCCGGAACACCGCGGAAACACGCCATTGTTACCGTCATCAACATGTCGCTCCTCGTCTCGAACGCACGTCTCATCACGGTCCCCGCGGGCACCGACGACCCCGGCTACATCGAGCGCGGGTACATGCTCGTGCGGGACGGCCGTATCGCCGCGATCGGTGCGGGCGACCCCGATCCGGGAATCACCGCCGACGAGGTCCTCGACGTCGACGGCAAGTTCGTCGCCCCCGGCTTCGTCTCGAGCCACAGCCACCTCTTCACGAGCGGTTCGCGCGGACTCGGCGTCGACCAGACGCTGTACGGCTGGTGCACCTCCATGTTCAGCGTGCTCAACAACGCCTCGCCCGACCAGATCTATTGGGCGACGCTGCACGGTTCGCTCGACTTCCTCGCCAACGGCGTGACGACCGCCTACAACTTCACCGACCCGCTCCTGCCGTGGGAGCCGATGGTCGAGGGCAAGCGCGCCGACGGCGGCGGCATCCTGCGCGATCACGCCTGGCACACCCGACAGGCCGACGGATGCCATGACGCCGGGCTCCGCTTCGTCGACTCCATCGCGCTCGACGCGACCGTCGGCACCGACGACGAGATCTTCGCCCGGTTCGAGGCCTCCCTCGATCACGTCCTGGCCATGGACCCCGACATCGCGCTCGGTGCCTCGATCATGGGCCAGGTGCAGTGGTCGACCCGCCCCGACGCCGCCGAGATCGAGGTCGCCGTCATGGACCGCTTCGGCGTCACCAACCAGGCGCACTTCCTCGAGACGTACGAGGCGATCGAGCACCAGCAGACGAAGTTCCAGCTGTACAAGAACGCCGGCGCCCTCCGCCCCGGCATGATGTTCGGCCACTTCATCCAGACGACGCCGGAGATCATCGCGGATGCCGCCGCGGGCGGCGCATCGATGTCGTGGCAGCCGGCATCCAACGGGCGTCTGGCGTCCGGCATCGCGCACGTGCCCGAGATGCTGGAGCAGGGCATGAAGGTCGGCATGGGCCTCGACGACCAGGCCTGCACCGACGTCGCGGACCCGTGGCAGAACATGCGCATGGGCATGTTCATGCAGCGCGCCCGCACCCACGACCCGCTGTCGATGATGCCCGAGCGCGTGCTGCGCCTGCACACCCTCGGGGGAGCGGAGATCATGGGTGTCGACGACCGGGTCGGCAGCCTCGAGGTGGGCAAGTTCGCCGACTTCGTGGTCGTTGATCCGCGGAAGCCCGACGTCGGCCCGCTGTGGAACCCGGTGCGCAGCTACGTGCTCGCGTGCGGCCTCCGCAACCTGACGCAGGTCTACGTCGGCGGCAAGCTCGTCAACGAGAACGGCGTCTCGACGAACCCGCTCGCGGTCGAGGCGTCCGAGGTGCTGCACACGCAGCTGCCCGCGCTGGCGGAGGAGTTCGGCGTCATCCTCTAGTCCGACGATTCCGCCAGCCCTGCCGCTCCGTTCTGCCCCGCGCCTCGCGCGCGCGGCGGTTCCTATCGCCCCGAGCGTCCAGAACACCCGGACGTGCCGTGGCAGGCGCCCGGGTGTTCCGGACACTCAACCACGGGGACGCGCGCGTCACCCCCCGAACTCGGCCCGCACCTCGGCGATGTCTCCGAGCTCGTCCCGGAGCCGCGCGACGAGCTCCCCGCCCTCGGCGACCCATCGATCCCGGTCGGGGATCTCCTCGTCGAGGTCTCGGTCCTGCCAGTGCTCGTTCCAGGCCTCGAGCGCGTCCTGCAACTCGGGCGAGAGCGGCAGGACGTCGCGCTCGAAGGGATAGTTCTCGGTGCAGCTCTCCCACAGGGGAAGGCAACTGACCCACTCCGGGAAGACGCGGATGAGCCGACGACCGTCCTCGAGCCGCGGCGGCTGGGTGGATCGCAGGGACCGTTCCTGCCAGCTCCGGTGAGCCAGGCGCGATCGCTGCTCCTCGGTCTCGGGCTCCATGAGAACCACGCTACGCGTCACGTGATCGCCGCCGAGAGGATTCCCGTCCGCTCGACAGGCTCAGAGTCCTCGCTCGCGGGCGCGGCGGAGGCGCTTGAGCTCGCCGGAGCGTCCGGCCGAGCGCGCGGCGGTGAATGGCCGTCAGATCACCGACCATCCCCCGTCGCTCGGCAGCAGCGCGCCGTTGACGTTGGCGGAGTCGTCGCTCAGCAGCCAGGTGATGGCGGCGGCGAGCTGTTCGGGCTGGGCGACGGGCGGGACGACGACCTGCAGGAGAGGGCCGATGCGTCCCGCGGCGTAGGCGCTCCCCATCGGAGCCTCGATGTTCGTCGCGACCGCTCCCGGGGCGACGGCGTTCGCGCGGATGCCCTGCGGTCCGTGGAAGAACGCGACGCTCTTGGTGAATCCGGCGATCGCGTGCTTCGACGAGGTGTACGCCACACCGGCGGCGGATCCGCGCAGCGCCGCCTCCGAGGCGACGTTGACGATCGCGCCCCCGCCGGCCGCGATCATGAGGGGGAGCACGGCGCGCGTCAGGCGCATCGGGCCGGTCAGATTGACGCTCAGGACCCGGTCCCAGGTGGCGTCGTCCACCTCGCTCGGAGGCAGGAAGGCATCCATGATCCCGGCGACGTTCGCCAGTCCGTCGACGTGATCCCCCGCCGCCTCGACGAGGGCGGCGATGGTGTCGGGCGCCGAGACGTCTCCGACCACCGTCTCGACGGCGAGGCCGCTCAGCTCCTCGCGCAGGGCGTCCAGCCGCTCGGCGACGACGTCGGTCGCGATGACGCGGCCGCCTTCGTGCGCGATCCGCGTCGCCGTGGCGCGCCCGATGCCGGACCCGGCGCCGGTGACGATGATGGTCTTGTCTGCGAATCGTGCGACGGTCGACGCGGTCATGATCTTCTCCTCCGTGAGGGCGCGAGTGCGCCACTCCCGGTTTTAGCACTCAGTGCCGAAAGGTGTCTATGGAACATCCGAACGAGCGTGCCGCGGGGCGTCCGCGCACGATCGATCCCGGCCGCGTCTCCCTCGTCGCACTCCGTCTCTTCGATGAGCAGGGGTTCGACGCGGTGTCGATGGACGACGTCGCAGCCGCGGCCGGGGTGAGCAGGCGGTCACTGTTCCGCCTGTTCCCGAGCAAGGCCGCTCTCGTCTGGGACGGGTTGGAGGAGTCGCTCGAGCGCTTTCAGGCCGCTCTGACCGAGAGCGCGGAGGAAGACCCGGTCTGGGAGGTGATCCGCCGCGCCTTCGAGGCCAGCGCGGCCATCCCCGCCGAGTCGATCGAAGTCACGCGCCACCGGCTTCGCGTCATCCGTGCGAACCCGTCCCTCGCGCAGCTCGGTGCGCCGACGATCGGGACGATGACGGATGCCGCGGCGCTCTTCGCCGCGGAACGGACGCACGCGCGACCCGACGACTTCTCGATCGTCGTCCGCGTGCATGTGCTCGCCGCGGCGGTCGATGCGTCCGTAGCCTGGTGGGCGCTCCACGGGGGCGAGGAGACTCCGCGGAGTGTGGCGGGGCGAGCGCTCCGTGAGATCGCGATCTGATCTCGAGGGCCGGGTCTCGCGCGTGCGTCCCGGGCTCTCGACGGACTCGGGGACCTCGCTCGTGCAGCGCCGCTGCGTCCGTGGTCACCGCCGCGCCACCCGCAACAACGCCTCACCCGCAGCCGCGATGCCCGCGGCCAGCGCCAGCGACACCGCGATGGTGATCAGAGCGGTCGCGGGCCCGGTGGCATCCAGAGCCGCTCCGGCGATCACGCCGCCGATCGGCACGCCGAGCGACATCGCGGCGGTCGGGTAGGCGAGCGTCTCGGTCACGCGGCCCTCGGGGGCGCGCGCGGATGCCACGAGGATGCCGGAGACCATCACCGGCGACACCGCGAGACCGAGCAGCAGGATGACGCCGAAGAGCAGCGGCACCGAGCCCTGGGCGAACGGGAGCCCTGCGGCGACGACGGCGGCCAGGGCGGCGAAGCCGATGTACCGCGCGGCGGGGGACAGTCGCCACGTCCGCGCCCCGGTCACGACCGATCCGATCGCGATGGCCACCGCGAGGGCGCTGAAGGCGGGCCCGGCGAGCCAGGGACGGTCGCCGACGTCGGCCCACCCGACGAGGCTGACGTCGAACGCCCCGAAGACGCCGCCGAGCGCGACGCAGGCCAGGGCGATCGGCACGACGCCCGCGGGCGGGAGGACGAGCCCGCGGCGCGCCCCGCCCGGCTGCGGGGGAGGCTGCGTTGCGCGCTGGGCGGCGAGCCATACGCCGCCGACCACTCCGAGCCCGAGCGAGCCCAGCATCGCCACCGCCGGATCCAGGGCGGCGGCCACCGCCGTGATCGCGGGCGGACCCGCGATGAACACCATCTGATCGGCGATCGTCTCGAGCGCCAGCGCCGGGGTCCGCTGGGACTCCGGCGCGAGCACGGTCCATCGCGCACGCACCGCGGAGGTCAGGTCGGGGGTGGCTGCTCCCGTCGCGAACGCCGCGACAAGCCACGTCCAGAACGGCGCGCCCGTCAGCACGAGCGCGAGCAGACCGGATGCCGCGAGCACGAGGCATCCGAGCGAGATCAGGATGACGCGGGCCTGGCCGTGCCGGTCCATCCGCGACGACCAGAGAGGTGCGGCCACGGCCATGCCGCCCACGAGCGGCGCCACGACGAGTCCCGCCGAGGCGAAGCTCCCGGTCGTGGCCGACACGAGCAGGATGATCCCGAGCGACAGCGTCGCGCGCGGGAAGCGCGCGAGGATGCCGGCGGCCACGAAGCTGCGGGCCCCGGGGAGGCCGAGCACCTGTCCGTAGGCGCGGACGCCGGTGGCCGGCGCGGCCGTGACGCTCATGCGGGCACCGTCATATCCGTCGGCCGCCGGGCTGAGGCCGTCGCTGCACAACTCCTGCGGATACCACGCCTCGGGCCCGCGTGAACGGGCGTGGCCCCGGTTCTGCAGGAGTCGTGCGGACGTGGCCGAGTATCCACGGTCGCCGGGGCCGGCGCGAGGCCGCGCCCGGAAGCCGCACAACTCCTGCAGCACGCGCGCGGCATGCCCGCTGCGGTCGTGGGACGCCGCATGTGCCGGAGTTGTGCGCGCTTCGAACCCTTCACGCCGTGTAGTCGAATCGGCTGATCTCCTCGAGCGCCTCGACGACGAACGAGACGCTGTCCTCGAACAGCTCCGCGCCGTGGGCGGCGTTCGCCCCCGTCGGGTCGCCGAGCACGCCGGTGGGGCCGAAGTCGTTCGAGAGCCACCCGAAGGTCACGGGCTTGCCGTTGAAGCCGATGTGCCGGAAGTCGCCGATGTGCGCCGGAACCGTGGCCTCGAATTTCGTGGCGTCCACGAGCTCGGGGCGCAGGTGCATGATCATGCTCGTCTCGCCGTGACCGGCATGGATGCCGGTTCCGTGCTCGTCGGGGCCCCCGTCGGTGCCGTCGAACGAGGGCACGCGCGCGGCGGGCATGAAGAACGTGCGCAGTCCGAAGCGGCGCCGCAGCTCACGGTTCGCGACGTTCAGCAGCGCGACGTTGCCGCCGTGGCCGTTGAGGAACACGAGCGTGCGCGCCCGGGTCGTGAGGATCGAGCGGCCGATGTCGACGATGGTCTGCAGCATGGTCTCGGGCGTGAGCCACAGCGTCCCGGGGGCCCACGAGTGCTCGTCCGACTTCGTGATCGACAGCGTCGGCAGCTGCCACACGTCGAGCCCCTGGGCGGCGGCGCGCGCGACGGCGGCCGTGGCGGACGCCTCGGCGACGATGGCATCCGTCGCCAGGGGCAGGTGCGGTCCGTGGTGCTCGATCGCCCCGGTGGGCAGCACCAGGATCGAGTCCTCGGTGAGGGCCTCGGCGGCGGCGGAACCGCTCAGCTCGGCGAGAAGACGGGTCATGAGATGATCGCTCCCTTGCGCGCGCCGGTGTAGTCGGGGTTGAGCTTGCCGGGGTTCAGCAGGCCGTTCGGGTCGGTGAGGCGCGCGGTCTCGACCGTCTGCTCGACGTTGAAGTCGACGTTCCACTGGTGGGGGTTGTGCACGCCCACGCCGATGGCGTTGAGCGCGGCGATGCCGCGGTAGACGTCGTCCTCGCTGACATAGGGGGCTGCCAGCATGCCGATCGGGAACGCCTTGGTCGACTCGATGTGCAGCTTGCCGCCGGCGAACACGCTCTCGACGGCCTCGATGTCGTCCGCGAGCGGCGCACCCGCGACCTCGAGGTGGAACACCTCGTGCGGCTGGCTCTTCTGGTACCACTCGATCGGGTGGTTGTAGCTCAGCATCGACAGGCGGATGCTGGCCTGCGGCCCCTCGCGCACCGCCTCGACACGTCCGCCCGCGCCCTCGACGATGGCGGTGATCTCCTCGATCAGCGACGCGTCGACGATCGCGCGCAGGCTCGATCGGCCCTCGGGGATCGCCTCGTCGGAGGGGAGGGATGCCGAGATCTCGGGCCCGTCGCCCGACACGAGCCGCGGGGTGGGCTCGAGATTGCCGATGGTCTGCAGCACGGCGAGGGTGCCGGCGAAGTCGGGGAAGCTCGCCCACAGCCCACGCCACTCGCGCAGCGGTTCGAGGCGGACCGTCGCGCGCACGATGACCCCGGCGGTGCCGTAGTTGTGCACGTACTTCTGGGCCTCGCCGCCCTCGACGTGGATGATCTGGTCGCTGCCGTCGGCGTGCACGACGTCGAGGGCGGCGACGAAGCCCCGATCGTTGGAGCCGTGTGCGATCGACCCGGTGCCCCCGGAGCCGCCCGAGAGGAAACCGCCGATCGTGGACTGCGCGGTCGACGGGTACATCCACAGCGCCTGGCCGGCGGCCCACGCGGCCTGCTCGAGCAGCACCATCGGAGTCCCGGCCTCGGCGGTGATGTACCCGTCGCCGACCTCGACGATGGCCTTGGCGCGCGTGGTGTCGATCACGAGGCCGCCCTGCATCGGGATGGCCTGACCGTAGTTGCCGGTGCCCTTGCCGCGCACGGTGATCGGTACCCCGTGACGGGATGCCGCGGCCACGGCCGTGGCGATCTGCTCGGCGTCGGCGGCGAACACGACGAGGTCGGCGAGGCCCAGGGGGAGCTTCGCGGCGATGATCGGCGACATCGGGGAGCCGTCGACGCTGGCGCGCTCGCGCACGCGCGGTTCGGTGCTGACGGCGGCGGGGCCGAGCAGGTCGAGCAGTTCGTCCTCGAGGGAGAGGACGCGGGTGGCGGTGTCGCTCATTGGTGTTTCTCCGGGTGGGGCGGGTCGGGTGGATGCCGCGGTGCGGCCGAGCTCGTCGTCGTCACCGGTGGTGCGGTGGGGTGGAGGTGGCTGAACCTGTCGAAGCCACCGGGGGTGTCGGGGGCTCCGGTCCCTTCGACGAGCTCAGGGGCCCGGGGCGCGAGAGGGGGCCGAACGGCCCGGCCCGCACGAGGCGGACCGGGCCGAGCGGGTCAGAACGAGATCGAGGTGTCGATGAACTCGTTCGTGTAGAGGTCGGCCGGGGTGTAGCCCGACGCGGGCGGGGTGCCGAGGTCGGTGTAGACCTTGCCGGCCTTGTCGAAGAAGTCCGCGAAGCGGTCGTCGTCGAAGTTGCCGTAGGTGGAGTCGGGGCCGTCACCCACGAGGCCGAGGTCGACCTGAGTCTTCACGGAGTAGTCGGCCACGCCCTGCGTGTAGGTCCAGCCGGTGGCGTACTCGTCGACGAGCTTCAGGATGAGGTCGTTCGCGGCGGAGGGGTCCTTGTAGTACGCGACGCCGGCCTTCTGCAGCACGGGCACGAGCTTCGACAGGCACGGCGACAGCTCGTCGAAGGAGTCGGACTTGACCGAGACCGACGACTGGTAGGTCTGCCACCCGGCGTCGTGGATCAGGGCGAAGTCGACCGGCTTGCCCCAGGCCGACACCTCGTTCTGGTAGACGTACGGCTCGGCCGAGGCGAAGCCCTGCTGCATGTCTTTGCCGCCGGCGGCGACGAAGTTCGAGGGCGTGCCGTCGTACGAGCCGTCGAGGATCGCCGAGTCGGCGAGACCGGCGCTCTTGAGGTACTCGATGTAGGCGGAGCCGTCGAAGTAGCGCCAGACGCCGCCCTTCGCCGTGAGGGCGGCCTTGACGTCATCGATCGTCTTGACGTCGGGGTAGGTCTCCGGGTCCCACATGACCATCGTCGGGCTGATGTCGAGAGGGGCGAAGACGGCCTTGGTGGGCGTGGTCGACGAGAGCTGGATCGCCTCGTCGGTGCTGATGTAGCCGAGGGTGATCGCGTCGTCCTGGTACATCTGCGCCGAGACCGTCTGGAAGCCGATGGCGGGGCCGCCGGCTCGGATCTCGAGGTTGACGCCGGTGTATTCGCCGTCCGACATAAGGGGACCCGTGACCGCCTTGGTGTTGGCGTCGATCGTGTAGTCGTCCTTGATCATCTCGTAGAGGTGACCGTGCTCGGCCTCGGGGTTCCAGTCGGTCTGGACGACGATCGTCGAGGGGCAGTCGGTCGAGAGGTCGACCGAACCGATCTCCATGTCGGAGGAGGCGGCCGGCGCACTCTCCGCCGCGCTGCCGGCGCAGGAGGTGAGGGTCAGGGCGATCGCGACGGCGCCGGTGACGGCGGTGCCGCGGAGAAGGGTGGAGCGCTGCATGCTGGTTCGCTTTCTGTGACGTCGGTGGTGCTCGGGTGCGGGAGGGGGAGCTGCGGTATTTCGGGTACGCCGGATGTCGCCTCCGGCGCCTGCGCGCGGGAGGGCGGTGCGGTGGCATCCGGGGTCTAGAGGGCGCTTTCGTACCAGCGGCCGACGGCCACCTTCGACAGCCAGCCGAAGAACGCGAAGATCGCGACGCCGAGCAGGCAGGCCGCGAGGATGGCGGCGAACAGCTCGGCGCTCTGCAGGCGCGACTGGTAGTTGGCGATGAGTGAGCCGATGCCCGGCTCGCCGCGGCGGAAGAAGTAGTCACCGACGATCGCGCCGATGACCGACAGGCCCGCCGAGGTGCGCATGCCGACGAAGATCGAGGGCAGGGCGGCGGGGAGGGTGAGCTTGGTCAGCACCGTCCACTTGTTCGCCTTCTGCAGGCGGAACAGCTCGCGCTGCGACTTGTCGACCGACTGCAGGCCGAACAGCGTGTTCGAGACCATCGGGAACAGGGCGATCAGCACGCAGACGATCACGCGGGCGGTGAACTCGTACCCGAACCAGAAGCCGACCAGCGGCACGAGCGCGAGGATCGGGATGCACTGCAGCATCACCGCGTAGGCGTAGGTCGAACGCTCGACCCACCGCGCCAGCGACATCGCGATCGCCCAGCCGATGCCGAGGATCATCGCCACCGCGAGGCCGGTGAGCGCGACGCCGGTCGTCCGGAACAGGGCGATCCAGATGTCGGCGCCCACCTGCGGGTCGAAGAACCCCAGCGTGAACATCTCGTGCGGCATCGGCATGAGGAAGCCCTTGCCCGACGCGGCCAGGGCGATCGACACGGCGTACCAGCCGCCGAGCAGCACGACGAGGACCGCGAGCGGGGGACCGATGACGGCGGCGCGGGATCCGAAGCCCCGACGCCGCGGTGCCGTGCGGGTGCGGGGCGGCTCGATCGGGGGAGTGGATGCCGGGGGTACGGCCGCCTCGTCGACGACGGGCTCAGCGGAGGTGGTGCTCATGAGTGTCCTTCCCGGAGGGCGTGGGAGACCTCGCCGACGAGCTTCGCGAACTCGGCGGTGTAGCGGATCTCGGGGTCGCGCGGCATGTCGAAGGGGACCTCGAACGTGTCGACGAGGTGGCCGGGGCGACCCGACATCACGACGACCTTCGTGGAGAGGTAGATGGCCTCCGAGACCGAGTGGGTGATGAAGAGCCCGCCGAACTTCTGCTCGACGAAGATCTTGATGAGCTCGTCGTTCAGGCGTTCGCGGGTGATCTCGTCGAGCGCACCGAAGGGCTCGTCGAAGAGGAAGAGCTCGGGGTCGAGCGTGAGGGAGCGGGCGAGCGAGGCGCGCATCTTCATCCCGCCCGACATCTGCTTGGGGAGGTGCTTCTCGAACCCCTTCAGGCCGACGAGGTCGATCGCCCACTGGGCCTTCGGGGTGCGCACGCGCTTGGGCTGCCAGTTGAGCTCGGCGAGCAGCTCGACGTTGGCCTGCACGTCGCGCCACGGCAGCAGGGTCGCGTCCTGGAAGACGTAGCCGATGCGGTCGGTGTTGACGGTAGCGGTGCCCTCGCTGGCGGATTCGAGACCCGAGGCGATGCGCAGCAGCGTGGATTTGCCGCAGCCCGAGGGGCCGACGACGCTGACGAACTCGCCGCGCTCGACGGTGAGGTCGACGCCCGAGAGGGCGGTGGTGCCGTTGGGGAACGTCATGGCGACGTTGCGGAAGTCCAGGATCGGCGCGGTGGGATCCGCGACGGATGCCGGGGCGGGGGAGGCCAGGGTCACGGGGGCGCTCACTTTCCGTGGGGTCGGGTTACGACGCCGTCGCGGGTGCGGCGGTGCGGATGGGGACGGACGAGGAGAGGGCGGCGGTCTCGGTCGCGACGCGGGTGCGGCTGACGAGACGTCCCCGATGGATGACGACGCGGTCGGCAGTGGCGAAGGCGACGGCTTCGCCGAGGGAGTCCGCCTGGATCGCCACCAGTTCCGCCCGCGCGCCGGCGACCGGTCCCGCGAACGGCAGCCCCATCACGTCTCGTGCGCCGACGGTGACGGCCTCCAGAGCGTCCTCCGGGGCGAGGTGCCCGGCGCTGACGAGCAGCGAGGCGGTCTCGAGGTGGTCGCAGCGGCCCACCGGGTTGAAGGGGTCGCGCACGTTGTCGGCTCCGGCCGCGACGCGGACGCCGGCGGTCCTGAGCCGTCCGATCGGCGCGATCCCGCGGGGCACGGCGTGCTCGGCATCCCATCCCTGCAGGTACAGGTTGGTGATCGGCAGGGCGATGACGCCGATGTCGGCGGTGCGGACCTGCTCGGCGAGGGCGGTGAGGTCGGCCGCGGGCATCATGCTCAGCCGCACGCAGTGGCCCGCGGTCCGTGGCCGGTGCCAGCCGGTGACGGCTCGGGCGTAGGCGGCCAGGGTGTCGGCTCCCGCGAGGCTCTCGTCGGTGTGCAGGTCGAGGCCGACGTCGCGGCGCCGGGCGAGGGCGACGAGGCGTTCGAGGTCGGCGACCGGGTCGTCGGCGAGATGCGGCGCACCGCCCACCAGGTCGACGCCCGCGTCGAGCGCGGCCTCGAAGACCTCGTCGGCGACCGTGGGGCCGCCGAGGGCCACGAGCTCGAGGTCCATGACTCCCGCGAGCTCCGCCCGCAACCGGACCAGGGCGCGGACACCGGTGAGGGCGTCCTCTCCGCGCAGGAGGTCGACGTGGGTGCGGACGGAGGTGATGCCGGATGCCAGCATCCGCAGCGCCGTGGAACGGGCCCGGCGCAGCGTGTCGTCCTCGTCCAGGGTCAGGGCGAAGGCGTGCCAGCTCTCGATGGCGCGCTCGAGGTCGCCGAACGGGGGCCGGATGGCATCCCACGACTGCGACTTGTCGAGGTGGGCGTGCGGCTCGGCGCCGGCGGCGGTGACGAGGTAGCCGGGGAGGTCGAGCACGACGCCGTCGGTCTCGGGCAGCGGGGTGCCGGCCGGGACCACCGCGAGCACCGTGTCGCCGTCGAGCGCGATGTCGACGACGTCGCCGGAGGCGAGTCGCACACCCCGCAGAGCGGCGATCGAGACGGGTGGAACGGCGGACACGAAGACCTCCGGAGAGTCGGGAAGGCAGGAGTCGAGACGAGCGCCACGGCGATGGGGCGAGCCGCTCGGGGCGGCTGCGTCAGTGTTGGTGTGAGCAACATCCGGCGGTGATCCGATGCTAGGAAGCGTGCGTTTCCGCCGTATTTCTCCCGCGTGACCCTCATGACAAACATGTCGACAGGCTGCGGTTCGGTGCGCGAACGCGGGATGCCGACAGCGTCCATGCGTTCGTCGCGGACGACGCGCGCCCCCCGCCTCTCGCGAGGGTGATCGACGTCGGCTCAGCGCGCCCGAGCGAACATCCCGCGCGCGTCGGCGTAAACCGCCTGCACACGGTCGACGTGGCGACCGAAGTCGAGCGCGGCGGCGCTCGCGGCGGCCCCCCGGGCCAGTCCCTCCCGCAGCGTCGCATCATGCGCGAGGCGACGCAGGGCGCGGGCCAGCGACTCCGGTGTGGCGTCCGTCGTCACGAGTCCGTTCTCGCCGTCTCGCACGAAAGCGCCGGCGGCCTGGGGGGTCGCGATCACCGGGCACCGCATGAGCAGGCTCTCGGCGATCACGAGCCCGAACGTCTCGGGCCAGAGCGAGGGGAACACCAGTGCCGTCGCGGAGGCGATCAGGTCGGCCTTCTGCTGGGCGTCGACCCATCCGACGTAGGTGATCCGCCCCGTCGCCGCCGCGCGTTCGATGGTCGGCCGCTCGGGGCCGTCGCCGGCGACGACCAGCTCTGCGTCGATGTCGGCCTGCCGCCACGCCCGCAGCAGCAGGTCGATGCCCTTGGTCGCTTGGAGCTTGCCGAGGAAGACGAAGCGCGGGCGGGTGCGTCCCTCGTTCTCGATGCGGGCGGGTGAGACGGCGGGTGCCGGCCACCCGTGCGGAACGACCCGCTGCTCGACACCCTCGGCGGGCATGCCCAGGGCATGGTGACGGGCCAGTGCGCGCTCGCTCGGGAACACCAGGATGCTGGCGCGTCGGGCCGCGAGCCAGATGGCGCGAGCGCGCAGCCGCTGCACGTCGCCGAGGCGCGCGGGCTCGTGTCCGTCGCGGATGGAGGTGGACGTCGTGTCGACGAGGCAGTAGTCGTGCGCGGTGTGCACCACCGCGCCGTGTCGAGCCCGGAGCACCTGAGCGCCCACGCCTTGGAAGCGGTGGACGTGCACCACTGCGTCGGACCGCGCCTCCTCCGGCATCCAGGTCGCCGGTCCGAGGGTGCCGAGCACGTCGAGCGCGTGGAACGCGACCTTGGCGGCGGTGCCCGCTCCGTGCTGGTCGGGGCGATACGGGCGATAGGTCGCGCGCACGCGCACGGCCACGCCGGCTCGGCGCGCCCGCTCGACGGTGTCGGGGTCGGTCCACGCGGTGAGGATCTCGACCTCGTCACCCCGCCGGGCCTGCTCGGAGGCCAGGGCGAGCACGTACGACTCGGCCCCGCCCAGCGGTGCGACGAAGCTGCTCTGGACGTGCGTGATCCTCACCTCGGCTCCTTTCCCGGGCGGACACTACGCGTCGGTGGAAGCGTCGACGCCCCCGGTCTCGCGTGGCCGCGCGGCATCGTGAGCGCGCACCGTCCCCGTTCTCACCCGCTGGCGGAACTCGCCGCGACCGGCTGCTTCACCCGCCCTGTGCGGGAGCACGGCCGGGGGAGTGCGCGAGCGATATCCGCAGAGTGGGCTCGAGCGCCGCGCCGTCGGCGCCGGGGAGGAAGCACGTGAGGATCGTCAGTGTCGCGCCGGTGGTGCCGGTCGACGGCATTCCGCACGCCGGAGGCCAGTACTACCTCCGCCACCTGCGGGCGCTCGCCGACGACGGACACGAGGTCACCCTCGTCGCCCCCGACTCCGACGACAATCGCGCGGCCCGCGCGCGATCCACGGTGACCGCGACCATCGTCCTCGTGCCTCTCCCCGCCCCCCGACGCGGTCTGCGGCGCCTCACCGCTCTCGACGAACGGCAGCAGCGGCGGTTCTTCCCCGTCCGCCCGGTGAGGCGCGTGCGCCGCGCCTTCGCCCAGTCGGCCGAGGTGCGCGCTCTCTTCGCCGCGGCCGATGCCGTGGAGTTCCAGTGGACGCAGATGGGGTGGTTCGCCCGCTGGGTGGGGGCTCCGGCCCGACGCCTCGTCTTCGCGCACGACGTCATGCTGCAGAGCGCGGAACGCTTCCTCGCCGCGGCCGGATCGCGGTGGTCTCCCCGGGGCCTCGTCGCCCGCGTGCGACTCGCCACCGTGCGCCGTGACGAGCGGCGGGTCTACACCGACGTCGACACCGTTCTCGTCTTCAGCGCGAAGGATGCCGCGGTGGTGCACCGCGCGGCGCGTTCCGCGGCCCCGGTCCGCGTCGTGCGGCCGCCCCTTGCCGAGCCGGCCGTGCCGGGTGCCGCCTCCGGTGCCGCGTCGGCCGTCGCGACGGCCACGGGTGGGGGAACGGTGCTGTTCGTGGGGGCGTTCGACCGCTCCGTCAACGCCGACGCCGCCCTGTGGACCCTGCGCGAGATCGCTCCCCGCGTCCACCGGCGGCACCCGGGCGCGCGGTTCGTCTTCGCGGGCGCGAACCCCACCGACGAGATGCGGCGGGAGGCGGAGCTCGTGCCCGACACCGTCACGGTGACCGGTCGCGTCGACTCCCTCGAGGAGTACTACGCCGACGCCGCCCTGGTCCTCATCCCGCTGCGATCGGGTGCCGGCGTGAAGTTCAAGACGGTGGATGCCATGGTGCGCGGCATCCCCGTCGTGTCGACCTCGATCGGCGTCGAGGGCATCGTCGACGACGTCCTCTCGGCCTTCGCCGTCGCCGACGACGCCGCGGGTCTGGCGGACGGCGTCTGCGCTGCGCTCGACGATCCTGCCGGCGCGCGCCGCCAGGCTCGCGCGGTGCAGCCCGCGGCGGCTGCCGAGTTCTCGGTGGAGCGCTTCCGGCGCACGCTGGCCGATGTCTACGCCCCCGCCTCCGACGAAAGCTGAGCTCGTGACCTCTTCTTCTCCTCTCCCCCGCGTGGTCGGGGCCACCGTCACCTACGGCGCGCGATCGGCGTCATGTCTGGCGACCGTCGACGCGTTCCTCGCCGCGGGGGTGAGGGAGGTCGTCGTGGTCGACAACGGCTCGACCCCGTCGTCCCGGCAGGCGCTTGTCGAGTATGCGCGCGAGCACGCGCCGCGGGTGCACCTGCACCACCTGGAACGCAACGAGGGATCGGCGCTCGCGTTCGGGATCGCCCTCGCCCGGGCCGTCGAGGCGGGGGCCGACCATGTGTGGGTGCTCGATGACGACAACCTTCCCGCCGGCGACGCGCTGGCGGCGCTCCTGCGCGAGGAGCGGGCTCTTCGCGCGGCGGGACACGGGCTGTGCGCGGTCGCCCCGACCCGGGCCCCGGGAGCCTCGCCCGCCGAGGTCGCCGAGGCGATCCGGGTGGAGCAGGCGCGGGAGCAGCCGCGCGAAGACCGGTCGTTCGCCGGCGTCGAGCTGACCCTCTTCGCCCGCCGCGCGGGGGAGCGCCTGGGGCTGCGGCGTCCGGCGGCTGCGAGCGGGGCGGATCTGGCCTACGCCCCGTATGGGGGGCTCCTCGTGGGGGCGGACGTCATCCGGCGCATCGGCTTCCCCGACACCGCTCTCGTGCTCTACGGCGACGACCTGGAGTACACCTCGCGCATCGTCGCGGCGGGCGGGCTCATCCGTCTGTCTCGCGACGCCGTCGTGGTCGATCCGCGCGGCGAGCGATGGATGCCGCCCGGGTTCGAGGTCCTGGCGATGTTCCGGTCCACGAACGACGCCCTGCTGTACTACTCGGTCCGCAATCGCATCCACCGTGAGCTGCACACCGGTCGTAGGCGCAGTCCCGCCCGCTCGGTGAATGCCGCCCTGTTCTGGGCCCTGTGCCTCGGCTGTACGGTGCTGACGGGGCGTCCCGGGAAGCTGCGCGTGCTCCGTCTGGCGGCTGCCGATGCGCGGGCCGGCCGTTTGGGTCGCCGCGTCGAGTTCTGAGTCGCCGTGCGCGAGGGGTCCTGCGACCAGCGGGTGATCGTGAGGGTGAAGCCCTAGAGCTCGAGGGTGATCCGATCGCACGCGGCTCGCGAGACGCACGGCATCATCGTGCGGTTGGCCTCCTGCTCTTCCGGAGACAGCACGGAGTCGCGGTGCTCGACGTCGCCGTCGACGACCGCGACCTCGCAGGTGCCGCACGTGCCCACGCGGCAGCTCGAGGGCACGACGATGCCGTTCTCCTCGACCACGTCGAGGATCGACCGCTCCGGCGGAACGGTCACGGTCAGGCCCGACATCATGAGGTCGACCTCGAAGGGCTCCGTCCACACGGGCGGACCGAGCACCTTCGCCTCGAAGCGTTCGACGTGCAGGCTCCCGCGCGGCCAGACCGCCATCGTGGCGTCGAGGGCCTCGAGCAGACGCGCGGGTCCGCACGCGTACACGACCGTGCGGGCGACGGGCGTGCCCAGGCGTCGGGGGATGTCGAGTCGGCGCCCCTCGTCTGCGGCGAACACCTCGACGCGGTCGCCGTGGCGCTGCTCGAGCTCATCGACGAAGGCCATCGTCGCACGCGACCGTCCGACGTAGAGCAGGGTCCAGGCGGCCCCCGCCGCCTCCGCGGCCTCGATCATGGGCACGATCGGCGTGATCCCGATGCCGCCGGCGACGAACACGTACGAGCGCCCCGCGGTCGGGGCGAAGAGGAAGTGGTTCGCGGGGCCCCGGACCCGCAGCGTGGCCCCGACGTGCGCGTTCTCGTGCAACCACACCGAGCCCTCGCGCTCGCGGAGCACCCCGATGCGCCACGTGCCGCGCGCGCTCGGCGAGCCGCACAGCGAGTATTGCCGCTCGAGTCCGTCGGGCAGCACCACGTCGATGTGCGCCCCCGGTGACCAGTGCGGCAGCGTCCCCGTCGCGCGCTCGAGGTCCAGCACGACGATCCCGTCGGCGGCATCCCGTCGCTCCCGCACCACGGCATCGAAGCTCACCCCTGCGCTCACGCGTTCTCCTCCTCGGTCAGACGTCGGTCGGATCGTCGGCGCCGTCGCCGTGGACGACCTCCTTGACGATCAGCAGGCGATAGGGCGTGCCGTCGGGCGAGTGCCAGCGGTGCGGCGTGCCCGAGCGGCAGTACACCGAGTCGCCGACGTGCAGCGTGCGCTCGCCGAAGGCGCCGAACGAGATCACGATCGAGCCCTCGAGCACCGTGAGGAACTCGTCCTCGTCGTGCACGTAGTGATCGCCCGGCTGCGGGTTGGACCCCGTGAACTCCAGCGGCTCGAAGCGGCGCGGGCCCTCCGCGAGCAGGCGCGCGGTGCCCTCCGCGTACGGACCGGTCACGCCCTCTCCGGCCGCGACGAACGACGGCTGCGCATCGGCGTCGGCACGCGGGGGCTCGGAGCCCGCGATCAGCTCGACCCGGCTCGTACCCAGGGCTCGTGCGAGCCGCTCGAGACTCGCCATGCTCGGCCGGGCGAGCCCGCGCTCCAGCTGGCTGAGGAACGGATGCGACAGCTCGGCCGCCTCGGCGAGCTGGGTGAGCGTGAGCCCGCGCGCCTTCCGCAGGCTGCGCAGGTGCGCGCCGAGGCGCTCGTCACTCGTGGGGGTGTGCGTGTCGGGGGTCGGAAGCGCGGAGAGGGGGACCGCCGGTGGAGCCATGGACGTCATCGTGCCACCCTCTCGAAGAGGCGGGCGACGATCTCGCCCTCGTCGGCCGTCGCGAGGCGGCCCTCGTCGACCACGATCCGCCCGCCCACGACGACCGTGCGCGGGCGCCGGCCGGGCGAGGCCCAGAGCAGCCCCGCGACGGGATCCGCGACGCCCGCATCGGCCACGCCCGAGACGTCCCACAGGCACAGGTCGCCGGCCGAGCCCGGCGTCAGGCGTCCGAGTTCGGGGCGACCGAGACCGTCGGCGGAGCCCTCCGTGGCCATCGACAGCACCTCGGATGCCGGCAGCTGCGGTCCCACCAGCGCCGAGACCTGCATCGCCAGGCGCGCGTCCGCGAGAAGATGGCCCGCGTCGTTGCTGCCGCCGCCGCTGGTTCCCAGGCCCACCGCGATTTGCGCGTCGAGGAGACGCCGAACCGGGGCGACTCCCCAGCCCATCGGCACGTCGCAGCCGGGCGCATGGGTGGCAGTGGCCCCGGATGCCGCGAGGCGGGCGATCTCGTCGGGGGCGACGTCGCAGAGGTGGGCGAGCGTCACGTCGGGAGCGAGCCAGCCCCACTCCTCGAGCAGATCGAGGGGTCGTCGTCCGTAGCGCTCGAGCGCGATCGCGACGTCGACCACCTCGTTGGCCTGCGTGCGTCGTCGGAGCCCGTGGCGTCGGGCCACCTCGCCCAGCAGCTCGAACGTCTCGCGGGGATCGCTGTGCACCCCGGCGGGCCCGACCGCGACCTGCAGCATCCCGTCGACCGAGACGCCGCCGGCGCCCTCGGGCACGAGCGCCGAGACGATCGCCTCGGCCGAGGCGGCGGCCTCCTGCGGGTCGTCGCGCGCGGTTCCCCGCACGAACGCGAGGCGTGCACCGAGCCCCGCGGCGGCGTCGGCCGCGGCCCGCGCCATCCCGACGGTGTCGGCACCGCTCGGCCAGGTCAGATGGTGATCGGCGACCGTCGTCACCCCGCTCAGCAGCGCTTCGGCGAGGCCGGCACGCGCGGCGAGCAGCGTCAGGTCGGGGTCGACGCCCGCTTCGCCGTATGCCGACGCCATCGCCGGAAGCCACTCGCGCATCGGGATGCCGCGGGTGCCGGGGAGCGTACGGAACGCGGTCTGCAGCAGGTGGTGGTGGGCGTTGACCAGGCCCGGCGTCACGACGCACCCGCTCGCGTCGACGACCCGCGCTCCGGTGAGGTCGGCCGCGTCGACGACCCGCCCGTCGGCGATCACGACGTCGCCCGTGCGCACGCGGCCCGCCGCCTCGACGACGGCCACGGCGCCGCGCACCACGAGCGCGCTCATGCGGTCCTCACGCCGCACGCGAGGCCGGCGTCGTCCGCGGCCGAGACCCGGGCGCGCGCTCCCGAGGAGGGGCCGTGTCCCGCGGCACCCGGTCCGTGCAGCCTCGCCCCCGCCTTCTCGCGCAGGGGTCGTGCGCTCGCCGCGTTGCGGGATGCCACGATCTCGGCGATCACCGACAGGGCGGTCTCTTCGGCAGAGGCGCCTCCGAGGTCGAGGCCGAGAGGGGAGTGGAGCCTCGAGAGCTCGGCATCCGTCACCCCCGCGTTCCGCAGCAGTTGCGCGCGGCGCGCGACGGTCGCCCGCGCGCCCATCGCGCCGACGAAGCCCACCGGCATCCGCAGTGCCGTGCGCAGGGCGGGGATGTCGAGGCGCTCGTCGTGCGTCAGGACGCACACAGCGGTGCGCTCGTCGGCGTCGCCGACGGTCGCGAGGTACTCGTGCGGAGCGGCGACGACGACCTCGGCGGCGTCGGGGAAGCGCTCGCGCGTGGCCAGGAGCGCCCAGTCGTCGCACACCGTGACCCGGAATCCGGCGGCCGCGCCGAGCCGGCACAGCGCCGCGGCGTGCTCGCCGGCGCCGAGGACGATCAGGCGCGGGGCCGCGGGCCGCTCGAGCACGACCGGTCCTCCGTCGAGGTCGAGGCGCACGGTCGCCTTCCGTCCGGCGCGGGCTGCTTCGAGCGCCGGGCGGACACTGTCGTCGAGCGGGTAGGCCACGACGTCGACCGCACCCCCGCACGCGAGGCCCGCCACGATCGGGGTGACGGTGCCGTCGTCGGCGAACCCGAAGCGCGCGCGACGCACGTGTCCGGTGCGCAGGGCGTCGAGACCGAGCATCACGGCGTCGTTCTCGACACAGCCTCCGGAGATCGATCCGATGACGCGCGCGTCGCGCGTGACGACGAGGGTCGCGCCCACGCCGCGCGGGGCGCTGCGCACCACGGCGGTCACCGTGACGGCCGCGAGCGGCACCCCGGCATCCATCAGAGGCACCAGGTCGGCGGCCAGATCGAGCATGGGACGACGGTAATCGGGGCGTGTTTCGCGCACGCTACGCTGTCGTGACCATGCCCGCCGCGCCTCCCGTCGCCGTCTCGGGGCTCGTGCTGGCCGCGGGCGCGGGTCGTCGTTTCGGCGGTCCCAAGGCTCTCGCGCGCACCCCCGCGGGAACGCCGTGGATCGCCCTCGCCGTCCGCGCGCTGACGGAGGGCGGATGCCGCGACGTCACGGTCGCGCTGGGAGCCGGGGCTGAGGAGGCCGTCGCTCTCGTTCCTCCTGTCGCGACGATCGTGACCGTGGCCGACTGGGAGTCGGGGATGGCGGCCTCCCTGCGGGCCGGCCTCGGCGCGCTGGGATCCGGGGCGGGGATCGCCGCTGTCGTCGTCCCCGTCGACACCCCGGGGATGCCGCCCGCGGCGGTGGCGCGCATGCTCCGGCACGCGGATCGGGACGCGCTCGCGCAAGCGGCGTACGCCGGGGCCCCGGGTCACCCCGTGCTGCTCGGCCGATCGCATTGGGCCGCCGTCGCGGACGCCGCCCGGGGCGACGTGGGTGCGCGGCCGTACCTCGTCGCGCAGGGCGCGTCGCTCATCGAGTGCGGCGATCTGTGGTCGGGCGCCGACCGCGACACCCGCTGAGGACTGTCTCGGCCGCGTCTTTCCGGGGATCCGGCACGTTCGGTCACGGTCTGATCACGGCGTGGGCAATTTTGACGTGCCTATAGACAAAACCCCCCGCGGTGGATATTTTTTCGGAGCCGTCATAATTCGACGGACCAGAGTGCCGGGACGATGACGTACCCGATCCGACGCCGGGGAGGGCGCGGGTACGGACCACACGGTCCCTGCTGTTCAGAGAGGAACGCAGATCACATGCTGAAGAAAATCCTGACCGGTGCGGCCATCGCCGCGCTCGCGGTGGGCCTCGGAGCCTGCAGCTCGACGCGCCCCGCCGAGGGCGGCGGAGACGCCGCCGGCGCGAGCGGCGACTGCAACGTCGGCATCGCGATGCCGACCCGCAGCCTCGAGCGCTGGATCAACGACGGCGAGCAGCTGCAGAAGAAGCTGCAGGATGCCGGGTGCACGGTCGACCTGCAGTACGCCGACAACAAGACCGACCAGCAGATCAGCCAGATCCAGAACCAGATCTCGGGTGGCGCGAAGATCCTCGTCATCGCCGCCATCGACGGTTCGACGCTCGGCCCGGTCCTCGAAGAGGCCAAGTCGCAGAATGCCACCGTCATCGCCTACGACCGCCTGATCAACGGCAGCGAGAACGTCGACTACTACGCCACCTTCGACAACTACAAGGTCGGCACCCTGCAGGGCCAGTACATCGAGGAGCAGCTGGGCCTGAAGGACGGCAAGGGCCCGTTCAACCTCGAGCCCTTCGCCGGCAGCCCCGACGACAACAACGCCAAGTTCTTCTTCGCCGGTGCCTGGGACGTGCTCCAGCCCTACGTCGAGAAGGGCCAGCTGGTGGTCCCCAGCGGCAAGTCGCCCGCCAACGACGACGCATGGGCGTCGATCGGCATTCAGGGCTGGGCGTCCGACAAGGCGCAGGCCGAGATGGACAACCGTCTCTCGTCGTTCTACGGCGACGGCAAGAAGGTCAACGTCGTGCTCTCGCCCAACGACAGCCTCGCCATCGGCATCGAGGCGTCGCTGAAGTCGGCCGGCTACACCGCCGGCGCCGAGTACCCGATCATCACGGGTCAGGATGCCGACAAGGCCAACGTCAAGGCGATCCTCGACGGCACGCAGTCGATGACGGTCTGGAAGGACACCCGTGCCCTCGGCGACCGCGTCTTCACGATGATCCAGGAGATCAAGGACGGCAAGGAGGTCGAGGTCAACGACACCAAGACCTACGACAACGGCAAGAAGGTCGTCCCGTCCTACCTGCTGACCCCCGAGGTCGTCGTCAAGGACGACGTGCAGTCCAAGCTCATCGACTCGGGCTTCCTGAAGGCCTCCGACGTCGGGCTCTGATCCCCATCGGCCGGGGCGGGCTCGCCCGCCCCGGCCCTCTCGCGGCGGGGCGGGTTCGCCCGCTCCGCCGCTCGATCCTCGCCATCGCAGCGAGGGAGCTGACGGAGGAAACACACCATGACCGAACCGATCCTGCGCATGGCGGGGATCTCGAAGTCGTTCAACGGCGTGCCGGCCCTGGCCGACGTGTCGATCGACGTGTACCGCGGTGAGGTCCACGCGATCTGCGGCGAGAACGGCGCCGGCAAGTCGACCCTGATGAAGGTGCTCAGCGGCGTCTACCCGGCGGGCTCCTTCGAGGGCACCATCACCCTTGAGGGCGAGCGGATGGAGTTCCGCTCGATCAACGACAGCGAGGCCGCCGGCATCGTCATCATCCACCAGGAGCTGGCGCTGAGCCCCTACCTCTCGATCGCCGAGAACATCTTCCTCGGCAACGAGAAGTCCAAGCGCGGCGTCATCGATTGGAACGCCACCAACACCGCCGCCGCCGACCTGCTCAAGCGCGTGGGGCTCCGCGAGAACCCGGCCACCAAGATCTACGAGCTCGGCGTCGGCAAGCAGCAGCTGGTGGAGATCGCGAAGGCACTGGCCAAGGAGGTCAAGCTCCTCATCCTCGACGAGCCGACCGCCGCCCTCAACGACGACGACTCGGCGCACCTGCTCGACCTCATCGACCAGCTGCGCACGCAGGGCATCACGTGCATCATCATCAGCCACAAGCTCAAAGAGGTGCTGCGCATCGCGGATCGCATCACGATCATCCGCGACGGCCGCACCATCGAGACGATGCACCGCTCCGACCCCGACACCGACGAGGGGCGCATCATCCGCGCCATGGTCGGCCGCGACCTCAACAGCCTGTTCCCGCCGCGCGAACCCGACATCGGCGAAGAGCTGTTCCGCGTCGAGAACTGGACCGTGCACCACCCCGTCGACACCGAGCGCGTCGTCATCCAGGACGCGTCGTTCATGGTGCGCGCGGGCGAGATCGTCGGCTTCGCCGGTCTCATGGGCGCCGGTCGCACCGAACTCGCGATGAGCATCTTCGGTCGCATGTACGGCACCGGCATCTCGGGCGAGGTCTACAAGAACGGTCAGCAGATCGACGTGCGCACCGTCGACGCGGCGATCAAGCACGGCATCGCCTACGCGACGGAGGACCGCAAGAAGTACGGTCTCAACCTCATCGGCGACATCCAGGTCAACGTGTCGGCATCCGCTCTGGCCCGCCTCGCCCGCCTGGGCGTGGTCGACCGCTATCGCGAGTACAAGGTCGCCGACTCCTACCGCTACAAGATGAACATCAAGGCGCCCAGCGTCGCCGCGATCACCGGGCGCCTCTCCGGCGGGAACCAGCAGAAGGTGGTCCTGTCGAAGTGGATGTTCACCGGACCCGACGTGCTGATCCTCGACGAGCCCACCCGCGGCATCGATGTCGGGGCCAAGTACGAGATCTACGGGATCATCAACGAGCTCGCGGCCCAGGGCAAGGCCGTCATCGTCATCTCGTCGGAGCTGCCCGAGGTCATCGGCCTCTCCGACCGCATCTACACCATCTCCGAGGGACGCATCACGGCCGAGGTCAGCCGCGACGACGCGACGCAGGAGACCCTCATGCGGCACATGACCGCCGGAAGGAACTGACAGCAATGGCCACCGCATCCACCCAGACGGTCGAGGCGCCGACGCAACCGGGTCCGCGCCGCCGCGGCATCCTGTCGCGCATCAACTTCCGTCAGTTCGGCATCCTCGCCGCTCTCGTCATCATCATCGTGTTGTTCCAGGTGCTCACGGGCGGGCGCCTGCTCATGCCGGGCAACGTCAACAACCTCATCCAGCAGAACGCCTATGTGCTGATCCTCGCGATCGGCATGGTGATGGTGATCATCGCCGGCCACATCGACCTGTCGGTCGGTTCGGTCGTCGCGATGGTCGGCGCCATCGCCGCGATCGCGATGAATCAATGGGGTCTGCCCTGGTTCGTCGCCGTACTGCTCTCGCTCGTCGTCGGTGCCGTGGTCGGTGCGTGGCAGGGCTTCTGGGTCGCTTTCGTCGGCATCCCGGCGTTCATCGTCACCCTGGCCGGCATGCTGCTCTTCCGCGGCCTCACGCTCGTGCTCCTCACCGGTGGCACGATCAGCGGCCTCCCCGACGGCTTCACCGCGATCGGCGCCGGCTGGCTGCCGCCGTTCCTGGGCTACCTCGGCAACTGGGACTCCCTGACCCTCGTGCTGGGCGCGATCGCGTGCGTGCTGCTGATCGTCCAGCAGCTGCGCACCCGGGCCACACTGCGCCGCCTCGAACTGCCCCGCGAGCTCGCGTGGTCGTTCTGGCTCAAGAACGCCATCGCGGTCGTCGCGATCATGGCGGTCGCCTTCACGATCGCCGCCTACAACGGCACCCCGATCGTGCTGATCATCCTCGCCGTGCTCGTGCTGGCGTACACGTTCGTGCTCAACCGCACCACGTTCGGTCGCCACATCTACGCGATGGGCGGCAATCTCTTCGCCGCCGTGATGAGCGGCGTGAAGACGAAGTGGGTCAACTTCTTCATCTTCGTGAACATGGGCGTGCTCGCGGGTCTCGCCGCGGTGGTCAGCACTGCTCGCGCCGGTGGCGCCGTGGCATCCGCCGGTCAGAACTACGAACTGGATGCCATCGCCGCGGTGTTCATCGGCGGCGCCGCCGTGCAGGGCGGCATCGGAACGGTCGTGGGCGCGGTCGTCGGTGGCCTCGTCATGGGCGTGCTGAACATGGGCCTGTCGATCCTGAGCGTGGACGCCGCCTGGCAGATGGCCATCAAGGGCATCGTGCTGCTCCTGGCGGTCGCCTTCGACATCTTCAACAAGCGCCGCAACGGCGGTGTCTGACCGGATGGGGAGCGCGGCCCCGGGGCCCGCTCCCCATCCGCGTCGCCGCTTCACCCGCCGCGTGCTCCGCTGCGTTTCTCGTCCGTGTGACTCCGATGGGATGATGGGGGAGGTGCTCCCCTCATGACCCCTGCCGTGTTCGAGCCCGCGACCCCGCTCGCGCCCCCGGCCGGTCGTACGACGAACGACCTGATCCGGCAGCAGAACCTCGCGTCGGTGCTCGCGCTGCTCCACTCTCGGGGAGCGCTCTCACGCGCGCAGCTGGGGGCGATGACGGGGCTGAACCGCTCCACCGTCACCGGGCTCATCATGGAGCTCACCGAGCTCGGCCTCGTGCGCGAGGCGCCGAGCGGGGAGCGCACCGGCAAGGTCGGGCGCCCGACCCTCGACCTCGAGCCGGAGGACCACGTCGCCGCCCTCAGTGTGCGGGCCGAACCCCACGCGGTCACCGTCGCGCTCGTCGGTCTCGGGGGAGTGGTCCACGCCCGACTCCGACACGACACGGCCTCGGCGCCCTCGCCCCGCCGCTTCGTGCAGATCGTCGCGTCGTCGGTCGAGGCGATGCGCGCCGACATCGACCGGCACTACCGCGTGGTGGGGGCGGGTCTCGCCGTGCCCGGGCTCGTCAACGCCAACGGCTCCGTGCTCGTCTCGCCCACTCTCGGCTGGCGGCGCGATCCGGTGTCCGCTCGGCTGAGCGACGAGCTCGGGATGCCGGTGACCGCGGGCAACGACGCCAGCATCGGCGCCCTGGCCGAGTCGCGTTTCGGGGTCGGGGTGGGCGTCGGCAACCTGCTCTACCTCGGTGGCGCCATGCACAGCATCGGCGGCGGCCTCATCATCGACGGCACCCTGCTGCGCGGCACCTCCGGCTATGCCGGGGAGCTCGGGCACACCGTCGTCGACCCGCGGGGTCGCGCGTGCGTGTGCGGACGTCGAGGGTGCCTCGAGGCCGAGGTCAGTCTCGACATCCTCGAACCGCTGCTGGGCCGTCGCAAGCTCGACGAAGACGAACTCGACGTGGAGCTCGGCGTCGCCCGCAACCCGCGCGTGATGACCGAGGTCACGCGTCAGGTCGAGATGCTCTCGCTCGCCCTGACCAACTTCGTCAACGCCTTCGCCCCCGAGACCGTGGTGCTCTCCGGATACCTCGGGGCGCTGCTCTCGGTGAGCCGTGAGCGTCTCGCCGACGCCGTCCGCGTGCATCCCCTCGGCGCCGAGGGTCGCACCATCCGGCTCGAGCGTGCGCACCTGCGGTCGCGGCTCATGCTCATCGGCCCGGCGGAACTCGCCTTCGCCGACCTGCTGTCGAACCCGGCGGGCTTCCGCGGCTGACCGCCGTGGTCCAGCGGCCCGCCGTCGCCTCGCGGCCTCGCGCCCCGTCCCCCCCGCGCCCGCGCCCCGGCGAATCCCCGTCGAGTGTCCAGGACGCGCCGCATCCGCCGGACGGCGGCGGCGTGTCCTGGACACTCAACGGGTGAGGGGGCGGGGGCGTCAGCCGCCGAGCACGACGTTCAGCGGCTCCTCGCCCGCGGCGAGGCGTTCGATCTGACGGCGGACCAGGCGCGCGATGCGCGGGCGCATGGCATCCGTCGCCCCTCCCACGTGCGGGGCGATGAGCACGCCCGGAAGGCTCCACAACGGGTGGCCCTCGGGCAGCGGCTCGGGGTCGGTGACGTCGAGCGCCGCACGGATGCGACCGCGCCGCACGTGGTCGACCAGAGCGTCCGTGTCGACCAGCGGTCCACGTCCGACGTTCACGACGAGCGCGCCGTCGGGCAGGGCCGAGAGTGCCGCGTCGTCGAGGATGTGGCGCGTGGAGTCGCCGCCGGGGAGCGAGGCGATGACGATGTCGGTGTCGGCGAGAACCTCGGCCAGCTTGCCGAGGGGGAACACCTCGACGTCGTCCTGCAACCGGCCGTGTGAGGCGACGGCGCGCAGGTGCACCTCGAAGGGCTTCAGGCGCGCGGCGATCGCGCGGCCCACCCCGCCGAAGCCCAGCAGGGTGACGCGGGCGTCGGCGAGGCCGGGCGCCCCGCCGCCGGTCCACTCACCGCGGTCCTGGGCGCGCACGAACTCGGGCAGTCGACGTCGAGCGGCGAGGGTGAGGGCCACGGCGAGCTCCGAGGTCGCCGTCTCGTGCACGCTCGCCGCATTAGCGAAGACGAGTCCCTCGGGCAGTCGTCCCTCGACGTTGTCGTACCCGATCGACTGGCTCTGCACGAGCCCCACCTCGATCTCGCGCAGACGCTCGATCACGCCGGTCATCGACATGTACGGCGGCACCACCATGTCGAAGCGTTCTCGGGGAGCGGCATCCTGCATGTCCCACACGACCACCTCGACGCCGTCGGGCAGTGCGCCCAGGTCGTCGCGCAGCTGGGGGGTGGGCACGGACACGAGAAGAGGGGTGGAGGTCGTCACCCGATCGACGCTACCCGCGGATCCCGCGGCGGGGAGGAGTCTTGCGCGCGGCGGCCGATGTGCACGCCCACCGGCACGTCGTAGGCGAGGTACTCCGTGAGCAGGCGGTCGGAGTCGTGCTCGAACAGGCGACGCGAGAGGGCGGCGGCGAGTTTCGTGGCGCCGCCGACGAGGCCGGGGATCTGATGACTCAGCATGCCCTGGCTGATCCGCGCACCGTGATTGAACATGTGGATGCGCGACAGCGCCGAACGGCCGGGCGCACTTCGGCTGACGAGCCCGAAGTCGTCGTCGAGGTATGGGAACGCCGCCAGCCCCGGGTTCTGCGCGATCTGCGCGGGCGGCAGGCGATCGCTCCACCGCACGGCGTCCGCGGCGACGCCCGCCAGCTCGGGGCGCCGTTCCAGCTCGGCCACGATCCCCGTCGCCGCGAGCACGACGTCGTAGTGATGGATGCCGTGCGGCGTCGCCACCGCGATGTCGCGGCCCGTCCACGACACGCTCTCCCACGGCGAGGAGGTGAGGAAGCGGAACGTGTCGAACGCGTGCGCCCGCCACAGCGCGTTCTGCGTCGCGGGCTGGTCGACCGCGGAGAGGTGCACGTTGAACGCCCATTTCTGCGCGTCGGTGAAGGAGCCGTAGTTCTCGATGAGTCCGGCGAACTCCATCCAGCGGTACGGGCTCACCTGCGGCATCGACGGGCGGCGCATGTGCACGTCGACGCTCGCCGCCCCGTGCTCGAGGGCGGTGGCGGCGTTGTCGAACGCCCCGGTGCCGGCCCCGAGGATGCCGATGCGCAGGCCCGCGAGGGCGGAGAAGTCGATGTCGTCGTGCGTGTGATGGACGCGATCGGCCGGCAGGCCGTCGAGCAGAGGGGGAAGGTGCTTACCGCCCGCGCCCTCGATGCCCGTGGCCAGCACGACGTGCCGGGCGGGCAGCATCCACTCTCCGTCAGGCCCGTCGAGGTGCAGGGTCAGGGGGTCGTCGGCGCCCCCTACGACGAGGGAGCGCACACGGGTGGATGCGACCGTGGTCACGGCCGAGGCGTCGCGGTACCAGTGCAGGAAGCCCTGCCACGCCACCGTCGGGAAGTACTCGATGGCCTCCCAGGCCGCGTCGCCGTAGACGGCCTCGAACCACGCCCGCGGGCTCACCGCGGGGGTGCCCCAGGTCGGCCACGCGATGTCCTTCGGGGTGCGCAGCGTGTGCATGCGCGCGTAGGTGGTCCACGGGCCGGCCGCGTCGGCGGGGGCTGCGTCGATCACGACGACGTCGTCGATGCCGCGGCGCCGCAGGCCCCGGGCGAGGACCAGACCGGCTTGACCGGCGCCGACGATGACCACCGGGCGCACGCCGTCGCGGGTGCCGGCCCACGAGCGTCCGTCCCCGGCGCTCAGCTCCGCCTGGTGCGCGGCGTCTCGTTCGAGGGACGCGAGGCGTGCGGCGGCGTCGGGGAGGGGGGTGAGCACCCTCACTCCCCGTCGATCACGACGCGCACACCGTAGGCGTCGTCGAGACGGTGGTTGTGGTGGTCCGAGACGTTGGTGTCGTCGAGCTCGAGGTTGACGAAGTCCATGCTCGGGTCGGCGAAGAAGGGGCCCGCGTGCCAGGTGCCCTTGCGCATCGTGACGGCGGTGCGCGGTGGGATGCGGAAGGCCCGCAGGTCGCCGAGCGCGGGCTCGTCGATGCCGGGGGCGGCGACGGCAAGGGTCCACTCGACGTCGCCGACGGCCATCAGCGTCTGCGTCGTCTCGAGGTGACGGGTCACCCGCACGAATTCGGCGGGCTTGTCATCGAGGTGCATGAGGTAGAAGCGCGGGATGCCGCCCGACACGTCGAGCACGGCCTCCTCGGCGGTGAACGGAGTGCCGTCCTCCAGGGGGGTCAGTACGACGCCGAAGGGCTCGAAGGCCTCGGCGGAGACGACCTCGGATCGCAGGGGGTGGACGGTCAGGGTGTCGGTCATGACGGCTCGCTTTCGTCGGGTGACCCTGACGTTACGCTTGTCCAACAAGGCGCTGAACGTCTTGTCGGACAAGTTCACCGTGCTGTTACGCGTCCGAAACGCTCACGCCCGCACGCGCCGGATCAGCGCGTTGCGCAGCCCCGGGGGTGCGGGGAGCTGAACCTCGCGCGACCAGTAGCCGATGGCGTCGTCGGCGCCGTACCCGCAGTAGGTCATCTCGATGACCGGCGTCGCGGGTGTCGACGACAGCAGGGCCGCGCGTTCGGCATCCAGGCCGCTCGCCTCGATCCACAGCGTCTCCCATGCCACGCGCACGCCGTTCGCGGCTTCCGCCAGAGCGAAGACCGGGCTGTGGGGGTCGAGCTCCCCCTCGCGCGTGATGGGCACGAGGTCCTCGGCGAGGGCGTACGGCTCCCCATCGACGCGCCACATCTTCACCGTGCGCAGCACGCTCGTGCCGTCGGGGAGATCGTCGAATCGATCGATGCCGGGAGTCAGCATGACGCGCTCGGACGACACCAGGTCGAGGGCCGCGTCGTAACCGGCGGAACGGATCGACAGGAGATGATCGAACTGCTGGTCGATGCGGCGCCCGACGCCCGGCAGGCGCCGGTTCGGCGAGGTGCGCGCCCCTTGCGTGCGGTGGACGTATCCGCGCTCCTCGAGGCGGATCAGCGCCTCGCGCACCGAGTTGCGACTCGCGCCGGTCAGCTCGGCCAGGCGCGGCTCGGACGGCAGGGTGTCGGCATCCGCTCGCCAGAGGTGCAGGATGCGATCGATCAGCGCGTCCTGATCGGGGGCGCGCTTGTCGGTCACGGCGGGGCCGGGTCAGGCGGCGGCGTTCACCGCGGCGGCGATGGCCGACGTGAAGAAGCCGAGGCCGTCGACGCCCGAGCGCATCGCTGCGGCGGTGCCCGGGCCGAAGCCGGGCTCGACCGCGTGCTCGGGGTGGGGCATGAGTCCCACGACGTTGCCGCGCTCGTTGGTGAGGCCGGCGATGTCGTCGAGGGAGCCGTTCGGGTTGACGCCGACGTAACGGAAGGCGACGAGGCCCTCCCCGTTCACGCGGGCCAGGGTCTCGGCATCCGCGATGTATCCGCCGTCGGCGTTCTTCAGCGGGATGACGATCTCGTCGCCCTCGGAGAAGTCGCTGGTCCACGCCGTCGAGGCGTTCTCGACGCGCAGGCGCTGGTCGCGACGGATGAACTGCTGGTGGGCGTTGCGGATGAGGCCACCGGGCAGCAGGTGCGCCTCGACCAGCATCTGGAAGCCGTTGCAGATGCCCAGGACGGGCATGCCCTTGGCTGCCGCGTCTTTGACCTCGGCCATGATCGGCGCGAACGCGGCGATGGCGCCGGCGCGCAGGTAGTCGCCGTAGCTGAAGCCGCCGGGCAGCACGAGGGCGTCGACGCCCTTCAGGTCGTGCTCACCGTGCCAGAGCGCGACGGGCTCGCCACCGGCGAGGCGGATCGCGCGCTGCGCGTCGCGGTCGTCGAGGGAGCCGGGGAAGGTGATGACCCCGATGCGTGCGGTCACCGCTCGATGACCTCGATGTTGACGACGTCTTCGATGACGGCGTTCGAGAGCATCTCGTCGGCGAGCTCGCGGGCCCGGGCGAGCGTGGCCTCGTCGACCTCGCCCTCGACGGTGAGCTCGAAACGCTTGCCGATGCGGACGTCGGAGAAGCGGTTCTCGCCGAGCCGCGAGAGGGCGCCGGCGACGGCCTTCCCCTGCGGGTCGAGAAGCTCGGCCTTGGGCATGACGTCGACGACGATGGTGGGCACTGCAGCTCCAGAAGTCGGGTGGCGTTGTGGAAGTCATCTTACGCGAGCGCGCCGACGCCTCGTGGTGCGGGGTGCGCTGCGGTGGTGGGGGTGTGGTGGGGCGCGGGTGGGGCGCGCCACGGGCCCGCGGACCGCCGTCGGGTGGAGCGCGGCGGGAGGGGGCGTCGCGCCGCTCCACCCCCGGGTGTGACTGCTCGCAGCAGGGATGAACGCCGCGCCCGGGGGTTTCCCCCGACGGCGGGCTTTTCCTGACCCGAACACTCGCCGGTCTCGGGCCGATAACGGTATGGGAGCGCTCCCTTGACGCCGTGGGAGCGATCCCATACTCTCGACCCGATCGGTGAGAGCGCTCCCACAGCGCGACTGCTCACACCGCTTCACACCCACCACAAAGGAGTGATCTGTGAACACCCATGCCCTGCGCCGGACCGCGCTCGTCGCCGCGGTCGCGTCCACCTCCGCCCTCGTCCTCGCCGGTTGCTCCGGCGCCGGGGGCTCCGCCTCGGGCGGAGACGGCGACGTGACCCTCACCATCGCCACCTTCAACGACTTCGGCTACACCGACGCGCTCCTGCAGGAGTACATGGACGCGCATCCGAACGTGAAGATCGTGCACAACAAGGCCGCCACCAGCAACGAGGCCCGCGAGAACTACTTCCAGAAGCTCGGCAAGACCGGCCTCGCCGACATCGAGGCCATCGAGGTCGACTGGCTGCCCGAGGTCATGGAGTACGCCGACCTGCTCGCGCCCGTTCCCGACGACCTCAAGAGCCGTTGGCTCGACTACAAGGTCGAGGCCGCCACCAGCGCGGACGGCAAGCTCGTCGGCTACGGAACCGACATCGGTCCCGAGGGCGTCTGCTACCGCTCCGACCTGTTCGCCGCGGCGGGGCTGCCCACCGACCGCGCCGAGGTCGCCGCGATGCTCGAGGGCGACTGGTCGACCTACTTCGCGGCGGGCGACACGTACGTCGCCGCCACGGGCAAGGCCTTCTTCGACTCCGCCGGCGGCACGTACCAGGGCGCGATCAACCAGGTCGAGGCCGCGTACGAGAACCCGGATGACGGGTCGATCACCGCCACGAGCAACCCCGAGGTCAAGAAGATCTACGACCAGGTGCTCGCCGCCAGCGCCACGCAGTCCGCCCACCTCGGTCAGTGGTCCGACGACTGGTTCGCGGGCCTGTCGAACGGCGCGTTCGCCACGATGCTCTGCCCTGGCTGGATGCTCGGCGTGATCGAGGGCAACGCCCCCGAGGTGAAGGGCTGGGACATCGCGAACGTCTTCCCCGGCGGCGCGGGCAACTGGGGCGGTTCGTACCTGACCGTCCCCGGCAACGGCAAGAACGTCGAAGCCGCGCAGGAGCTCGCCGACTGGCTGACCGACCCCGAGACCCAGGTGAAGGCGTTCGAGAACGCCGGCACGTTCCCGAGCCAGACCGACGCGCTGAAGGCCGACGCCCTCACCGGCAGCGTCAACGCGTACTTCAACGACGCTCCGGTCGGCGAGATGCTCTCCGAGCGCGCGCAGGCCGTGAAGGTCTCTCCCTTCAAGGGCCAGTTCTACTTCCAGATCAACGACGCGATGCAGAAGGCCCTGACCCGCGTCGAGGACGGAACGCAGAGCGCCGCCGACTCGTGGAAGCAGTGGGCGACCGAGGTCGACGCCCTGTCCTGACCCCGCGATCGGATGCCAGGGGCCGCGGGCTCGCGCCCCTGGCATCCGTCGCCCGTCCCCTTCTCGCGTGAGGGGTCGAGACCCGTCGCTCCCGCATCGTCGCGGGCGATGGCTTCCGGCCCCTCGCGCAACGGAAACGGAGCACAGATCGTGACCAGCACACTCGAACGCCCCACGGGGGGCGCGGCGCCGCAGACGCGCGCCCGCGAACCCCGACGCGTGGGATTCAGCACGCGCCGCAGCACGTGGGACCTCAAGCTCTCGCCCTACCTCTACATCTCGCCGTTCTTCATCCTGTTCGCGATCACGGGGCTCTTCCCCATCGCGTACACCGCCGTGATCTCGTTCATGGACTGGGACCTGGTGCGCAACTCCGGCGAGTTCATCGGCTTCGACCAGTACGCGTGGGTGCTCTCGCAGCCCAAGTTCTGGATCGCGCTGCGCAACACCTTCAGCATCTTCCTGCTCTCCAGCGTCCCGCAGCTGATCGTCGCCATCTTCATCGCCGCGATGCTCGACCAGAACATCCGCGCCAAGACCTTCTGGCGCATGAGCGTGCTGATCCCCTACGTGATGGCGCCGGTGGCCGTCGCCCTCATCTTCAGCAACATGTTCGGCGACCAGTACGGCGTCGTGAACACCACCCTGCAGAACCTGGGCCTGCCCGCGGTGCCGTGGCATTCCGACGCGTTCGCCAGCCACATCGCGATCGCGACGATGGTCAACTTCCGCTGGACCGGGTACAACACCCTCATCCTGCTCGCTGCGATGCAGGCGATCCCGCGCGAGTACTACGAGGCCGCGACGGTCGACGGCGCCGGCAAGATCCGCCAGTTCTCCTCCATCACGTTGCCGAGCCTCAAGCCCACCCTGATCTTCGTCATCATCACCGCGACGATCGGCGGACTGCAGATCTTCGACGAGCCGCGCATGTACGACCAGTACGGCACGGGCGGAGCCGACAACCAGTGGCTCACCGTGACCCTGTGGCTCTACAACGTCGGCTGGGGGGAGTGGAACTTCGGCCGCGCCGCGGCCCTCGCGTGGATCCTGTTCCTGATCATCCTCGCCATCGGCGCGATCAACATGGTCGTCACGCGTTCGCTCGTGCGCGACGACGGCAGCCGCGATCCCCGCAGCCGCCGCGAGCGGCGGGCGCAGGCCCGGGCCGCCGAAGAACGATTGAGGGCGGATGCCGCGTCGGTCGGCATCCGCGGAGAGGAGACGCGTCGATGACCGCCGTGAACGCCGCACCCGTCCCGATCGTGGAACGCGACACCCCGTCGCCTTCGCGCCGCCGCCCGCGTCCGGTGCGCGGATCGCGCCCCGGCTGGATCGTCTACGCGAGCCTCGGTGCGGTGCTGCTGGCCAGTGTCTTCCCCTTCTACTGGTCGCTGTTGATCGGCTCGGGCGACTCCTCCACCATCCGCGACGCGAACCGCTCGTGGATCCCGGGCGGGAACTTCTTCACCAACGCCGCCGCCGTGATCGGCGACTCCGCGGTCAACTTCTGGCCCGCGCTGCTGAACTCGATCATCAGCTCCGGCCTGATCGCGGCATCCGTCGTCTTCTTCTCCACCCTGGCGGGATGGGCGTTCGCGAAGCTGCGTTTCCGCGGCGGGCCGTGGCTGCTGGTCTTCGTCGTCGGGACGATGGCGGTGCCGATGCAGCTGGGCGTGGTCCCGCTCTACATCCTCTTCAGCGAGCTCGGGTGGACCGGGCAGCTCGGCGCGATCATCATCCCCGCCCTCACGAGTGCGTTCGGGGTGTTCTGGATGACGCAGTATCTGCGTCAGGCCGTGCCCGACGAGCTCATCGAGGCGGCCCGTGTCGACGGCGCGAGTTCGTTCCGCACCTTCCTCACGGTGGGCGTGCCCGCCGCGCGCCCTGCGGCGGCGATGCTCGGCCTGTTCACGTTCGTGAGCGCCTGGAACAACTTCTTCTGGCCGTTCATCGTGCTCGACCGCCAGAACCCGACCCTGCCGGTGGCCCTGTCGCTGCTGCAGTCCAACTACTTCGTCGACTACTCGATCGTCCTCGCGGGCGTGCTCCTGTCGACGATCCCGCTGCTGCTGCTGTTCGTCTTCGCGGGCAAGCAGCTGGTCAGTGGCATCATGCAAGGGGCGGTCAAGGGATGACCCTCGCGCCCACGGAAGGAACCCGATCCATGTCCACCACCCGTTCGTTCCCCGACGGCTTCCTCTTCGGCGCCGCGACCGCCGCCTACCAGATCGAGGGCGCCGCTTTCGAAGACGGCCGCACCGCGTCGATCTGGGACGCCTTCAGCCGCGTCCCCGATGCCGTCATCAACGCCGACAACGGCGATGTCGCGTGCGATCACTACCACCGCTACGCCGACGACGTGCAGCTGATGAAGCAGCTCGGCCTGCAGACGTACCGCTTCTCGACCTCGTGGTCGCGCGTGCGCCCCGACGGCGGCGCGCTCAACGCGAAGGGCGTCGACTTCTACAAGCGCCTCGTCGACGAACTGCTCGATGCCGGCATCCTGCCCTGGCTCACCCTGTACCACTGGGACCTCCCGCAGGCCCTGCAGGAGCGGGGCGGGTGGACCGTGCGCGAGACGAGCGACCGCTTCACCGAGTACGCGCTCGACATGCACGACGCCCTCGGCGACCGCGTCGACGTGTGGACCACGCTGAACGAGCCCTGGTGCTCGTCGTTCCTCAGCTACACCGCGGGCATCCACGCCCCCGGGCACTACTCGCAGGCCGAGGGGATGCTCGCAGCCCACCACCTGCTCCTCGGTCACGGGCAGACCGTGCGCGAGCTGCGGGCGCGCGACTCCTCGCTCAACCTCGGCATCACGCTGAACCTCACGGTGGCGGATGCCGTGAATCCGGCCGATCCCGCCGACCTCGACGCCGCGCGGCGCGTGGACGGGCAGTTCAACCGGTGGTTCCTCGACCCGATCTTCCGCGGCTCGTACCCGGCCGACATCATCAAGGACTTCCGCGACACCGACGCCGAGGCCGTGGCGCGCTGGCAGGAGGCCGTCCACCCGGGCGACCTCGAGGTCATCTCGACCCCCATCGACTCGCTGGGCGTGAACTACTACCACGGCGAGTTCGTGGGCGGCACGCCGCCCGAGGTCGACCCGCCCGCGGGCGACGCACCCACCACGCGTCCGATCGGTGTGCCGTTCCCGGCGCACGAGAAGCTCTACTGGCACGACCGCGGCCTCCCTCGCACCAACATGGGCTGGGAGGTGCAGCCCGAGGGCCTGACGCGCCTGCTGGAGCGGGTGAGCGAGGAGTACGCCGCTCCCGCCGACGTGGCTCTGTACGTCACCGAGAACGGCGCGGCGTACGACGACGAGGTGGTGGCCGACGACGGCGACGAGCGCGTCCACGACATCGACCGCGTCGAGTTCGTCGAGGCCCACCTCGGGGCCGTCCTCGACGCCGTCGAGCGCGGCGTCGACGTGCGCGGCTACTTCTACTGGTCGCTCATGGACAACTTCGAGTGGGCCTGGGGCTACGCCAAGCGTTTCGGCATCGTGTACGTCGACTACCGGACCCAGGAGCGCGTTCTCAAGGACTCGGGCCGGCAGTACGCTCGCATCATCGCCGAGCGTGCTCTGGCCGCGGCCCCCGCGGTCTAGAGCTCGACCGCCGGGTACGCCAGGAGGCAGGGCTATGGAGATCGCACCCGTTCGCGGTACCGCCACGATCGAAGAGGTCGCGGCGCGGGCCGGCGTCTCCCGCTCGACGGTGTCACGCGTGGTCAACGGTTCCACGGCCGTCTCTCCTGCCGCGCTCGAGGCCGTGCGCCGCGCGATCGACGAACTGCAATACGTTCCGAATCGCGCGGCGCGCTCCCTGGCCAGCCGGCAGACGCGGGCGATCGCACTGGTCATCCCCGAGCAGACCGACCGCTTCTTCGGCGATCCGTTCTTCGCCTCGATCGTGGCCGGAATCGGCGAGGTGATCGGCGACAGCGACTACATCATGAACATGCTGATCGCCAGCGACGACGCCAGCGCGAAGGCGCTCGCTTATCTGCGCGGCGGCAGCGTCGACGGGGCGATCGTGGCCTCGCACCACACCAGCGACACCTTCCTCGACCGCGTCGCCGACGTGGTGCCCGTCGTCTACGGCGGGCGCCCCGCCCGGGTGCGCGCCGACGACTACTACGTCGACGTCGACAACGTCGAGGGCGGCCGGGTCGCGACCTCGTACCTGCTGGCCCGAGGACACCGCCGCATCGCCACGGTGTCGGGTCCGACCGACATGCCCGCCGGCATCGACCGTCTGCAGGGCTTCCGCGACGCGATGGCCGAGGCGGGGCTGCAGCCCGTGGCCGTCGAGAACGGCGATTTCACCGAGGTGGGCGGGGCGCTGGCGATGGCCCGCGTGCTCGCCGCGGGCGAGCGCCCCGACGCGGTCTTCGTGGCGAGCGATCTCATGGCGCGCGGTGCCTACACGGTGCTGCGCGAAAAGGGCCTGGAGCCCGGGCGCGACGTCGCCGTGATGGGTTTCGACGACTCCGCGGTGTCGACGGCCCTCAGCCCCGCCCTGACCACGGTGCGGCAGCCCTCGCTCACGCAGGGGCGGTACATGGCATCCGTGCTGCTCGACATCCTCGCCGGGCGGCCGGCTGCGCACGCGACGATCCTGCCCACCGAGGTCATCGAGCGCGGCTCCGCCTGATCACTCCCAGCGTGCGGTGTCGGGGTCGATGCCGTGTGCGCGGGCGCTCGCCTCGATCGCGTCGCGCAGCCACGTGGCGAGCCCGGGGCGGATCGCGTCGTAGTGCGCGGCGAAGCGCGGGTCGGCTGCGTACATGCGGCCGAGGTGCACCTGCATCTGCCGGGTGAGGGGGAAGTACTGCGAGAACACCGTGCGGTGCCGCTCGACGAGCGCGTCGGCCAGCGCGTCACCGGGCTCGACGCCGGAGGCGACGGCGTCCGCGAGCTCCTCCTCCACGGCGGAGACCGCCCGCGTCACCTCCGCCCAGTCGTCGACGGAACGGGATGCCGAGCGCTCGGCGTACTGCTGCCATTGCGGTGATCCGCCATAGGCGTCTCGCGCCTCGGCGGGCCAGCTCGTGTCCCAGCCGGGCCCGAACGTCTCGTGCTGCTCGTCTTCGGAGAGGAGGATGCCGCGCTCTTGCGCCGCGATCATGCGCTCGAGGTCATCGTCGACGATCTGCAGCTGCGCGATGCGCTGAGAGACGTGGGCCCGCTGGACCCGGAGCTGTGCGGCGACGTCTCCTCCGGGCTCGTCGATCACCGCGCGGATGGCATCCAGGTCGAGACCGAGCTCGCGGTAGACCACGATGCGGCGGAGGCGCTCGAGGTCCTCGTCCGTGTAGAGCCGATAGCCGGCGCTCGAGCGTGCGGCCGGGCGCGCGAGACCGATCTCGTCCCAGTGATGGAGCGTGCGCACGGTGAGACCGAGCCGAGCGGCCGTCTCGCCCACCGGCATCCCCTGCTCACTCATGGGACCCATTGTCGTCGCGCCCGATCCCCACCGACTGCAGGTTCCGGCCTGCGACGGTCGCCGGGTCGAACACCTTGGCCGCGGTGAAGACGACCCGCGCCTTCTCGGGGGTGATCACCTCGACGTCCCGGGTGTTCCACGGGGTCTCGCGCACCTCGGGAACGGTGCCGAGGGCGCGCACCGACGAGACGACGGTGTCGATCTCGTCGAGGACGCAGGCGAAGCTCACGCTGGCGGGCGGGGCGCTCGAGCTCTTCTCGCCGACCACGAGCAGCACGTCCTGGAAGGCCCATCGTCGAAGATGGACCATCTGCCCGGGGATCGCGAACAGCTCGAAGAAACCGAGGCCCCGCGTCCAGAAGTCCACGGATGCCGGCAGGTCGGCGGTCGAGAGGGTGACGAACATGGGCATGCCGTAGATGCCGCGGTACAACGGGGGCGCGACGGCATCCGGTCCGGGAGGGGGCACGGGGCTGACCGCGAAGGCCTCGAAATTCTCGTCCATGGCCCCAGCGTCGGCCCTCACGCCGCGTGAGGGTCAAGAGCGTGATGAAGCAGCGCTGCTCTCGGGGCCATGGTGAGCGCGGAGAGCGGTCGGTGCGGGACAGCGCCGTCACGCGGAGGGGGTCTCGCCATGAACCGTGCATTCATCGCCGTGTCCGGCGCGCTGCTGATCGCCGCTGCGGCCCTTCTGACGGGGTGCGTCCCCGAGCCCCCCTCGCCGGCGTCGACCGCGACCGTCGACTCGCCGTCGGCGACCGCCCCGAGCGCCTCGCCGACGGGCTCCGCATCGACCCCGACCCCGACGGCCGCGCCGACCGCCCCGACCGCCCCGACCGTCGACCCGGCCGCCATCCCGGAATCCTGCGACGATCTCGGCGCGGCGGCGACACGGCAGCAGACGGTGGGGGGCCTGACCGCCCAGCACGCCGACGGGTTCGTGCGGCCGGCACCCGCGAACGCGACGAGCGAGCTGTCGTGCAACTGGATCCAGGAGGAGTCGGCCGGCGTTCTGCTCCTCATCAGCACCGCGTCCGCCGCCGAGGTCTCCACCGGGGTCGACGGGCTCGCCGCCCAGGGGTACGAGTGCCAGGCCGCGGAGGACTTCGGCGCCCAGTACTGCGTGAAGGCCGGCGGCACGGCGCAGACCGAAGACGTCGTGGTCGCTCGAGACGGCGTGTGGATCTCTCTCGAGACCGTCAACGTCGACGCGCGCGCGTGGCTGTCGGAGATCTCGTCGCAGATCTTCGGCTGACGGTGACGCCTCAGCGTCGCGGCTGCTCCGGCTGCTGGTACACGTCGGGGACGTCGTCTCCGTCGGCATCCACCTCTTCGGCGAGGGCGAGCTGCTTGTAGCGCCGGTTGCGCACGAGCAGCACGGCCGCGGCGAGGACGGATGCGAGCAGCGAGGCCGCCATGATCGCGATCTTCGCGTCGTCGGTGTGCGGGGAGCCGGCCGGGAAGCTGAGCTCGGCGATCAGCAGCGACACCGTGAAGCCGATGCCCGCGAGCAGCCCCACCCCGGCGAGGTCGATCCACTTCAGGGCCGGGTCGAGGCGCACCTTCGTCACGAGCGTGAGCAGGCGCACGCCGAGCAGGATGCCGACCGGCTTGCCGAGCACGAGGCCGGCGACGACGCCGATGGTCACGGGGTCCATCAGGGCGCGGACGATCCCCTCGCCGCCGCCCACGGCGACACCCGCGGCGAAGAACGCGAAGATCGGCACGGCGATGCCGCTGGAGAGCGGACGGAAGCGGTGCTCGAACTGCTCGGCGAGGTCCATGCCGTGGTGCTCCGGTTGGCGCTTGGACGCGGCAACGGGGATGGTGAACGCCAGTGCCACACCGGCGATCGTGGCGTGCACGCCCGAGGCGTGCAGGAACGCCCACGCGGCGAAGCCGATCGGCAGCAGCACGACCCAGGCACCCCACGCGTTGCGCGAGAACCACGCGCGGGCGCGGTGGGCGATCACGCCGTAGACGACGACGAGCACGGCGAAGACGCCGAGGGGGAGGAGCTGGATGTCGGTCGTGTAGAAGATCGCGATGATCGCGATCGCGATCAGGTCGTCGACGACCGCGAGCGTCAGCAGGAAGATGCGCAGCGGACCGGGCAGGTGCGAGCCGACGAGGGCGAGGACGGCGACGGCGAACGCGATGTCGGTGGCCGTGGGGATGGCCCACCCCGCCAGCAGACTCGGCTGCGTGTGCACGATCGCGACGTAGATGAGGGCGGGCACGGCGACACCGGCGAAGGCCGCCGTCACGGGGACGATCGCGGTGCCGAATCGGCGGAGGCTGCCCGAGACGATCTCGCGCTTGAGCTCGAGGCCGACCATGAAGAAGAAGACGGCGAGCAGGCCGTCGGCCGCCCACGACCCGACGCTCAGCTCGAGGTGCCAGGGCTCGTAGCCGAAGCGGAAGTCGCGCAGCGCGAAGTACGCGTCGGCGGCGGGGGAGTTGGCCCAGATGATCGCGATGATCGCGGCGACCACGAGCAGCATTCCGCCCACGGACTCCTGACGGAGCAGTGTGGTGACGCGGTGGACTTCGCGGTAGCCCGGCCAGCTCGGCGCGCGCGTGTGGGTTTCGGTCATGGAGGAGGTCCCTTCCGGGGTCGATCGACAGATCGTCGACCAGACTTCCCGACACGCCTCGACCATTCTATCGGCCGTGCGGGCGGCATTCGCCTGGGGCCGGACCATCCGCGAGATCGCAGCCCACGGACGAACGCACACGCCCCGGCAGGTTCGGAACGTGTGCGCTCGTGCGCATCGGATGATCTCGGCACCGGATGCCGCGACCCCGGCGGCTCAGCTCGGGTCGCCGCCCAGCGGGCCGACCGCGGGGATCGGGCCGCCGTCGTCGGCGCCGGTCTTGCGGGCGCGGGCGATCGCGTTGCCGAGGTGGTAGATCACCAGGGCCGCGACCGAGCCGAGCACGATGGCGCCGAGCTGGAAGTCGCCCCACTGCATCGTGAACCCGGCGATCGCGAGCACCAGGGCCACCGCGCCGGTGTACTGGTTGACCGGACGTGAGAAGTCGACGCGGTTGTCGACCCAGATCTTGATGCCGATGATGCCGATCAGGCCGTACAGCGCCGTGGTCACGCCGCCGAGGACGCCCGGCGGGATGGTGTTGAACACCGCGCCCACCTTGGGTGAGAGGCTCAGCACGATCGCGGCGAGACCCGCGACCCAGTAGACCGCGGTCGAGTACACGCGGGTCGCGGCCATCACCCCGATGTTCTCGCCGTACGTCGTCGTGCCCGAGCCGCCGAAGGTTCCCGCGAGCGTCGTGGCGACGCCGTCGGCGATGAGGGCGCGCCCGGTGGAGCGGTTGGCGGTGGCATCCGTCATCGCCGCGACCCCGCGCACGTGTCCGACGTTCTCGGCGACGAGCACCAGGACGACCGGCAGGAACATCGCGATGACCGACCAGGTGGCCGGCTTCGTGAAGTCGGCGATCTCGAAGGTCGGGAGCCCGACCCAGGGGGCCTGCTCCACGACGGAGAAGTCGATGAGGACCTCACCCGTCGTCAGCTGGATGATGACGGTCGCGACGTAGCCCACGATCACGCCGAGGAAGATCGAGATGCGGCCGAGGAAGCCGCGGAACAGCACGCTGAACAGGATGACGGCGACGAGCGTGATGGTGCCGGGCAGGGGCTGCACCTGGAAGTTCGACCACGCCACCGGGGCGAGGTTGAAGCCGATGAGGGCGACGATGGCGCCCGCGACGACCGGCGGCATGACCTTGTCGACCCACCCGAGGCCCGCGAACTGCACGACGAAGCCGATCGCCGTGAGCAGCACGCCGACCGCGACGATCCCCGCGAGGGCGGAACCCGTGCCGGCGGTGGTCGTGGCGGCGGTGATCGGCGCGATGAACGCGAACGACGACCCCAGGTAGCTGGGGAGGCGGTTCTTCGTCACGAGCAGGAACAGCAGGGTTCCCACGCCCGAGAACAGCAGCGTCGTCGACACCGGGAACCCGGTGAGCACCGGCACGAGGAAGGTCGCGCCGAACATCGCGATGACGTGCTGGAGGCCGATCGCGACCGTCGCGCCCCAGTTCAGGCGTTCGCCCGGGGCGACGACGGCTCCGGGTGCGACGGTGCGGCCGTCGCCGTGCAGCTTCCAGCGGAACATGTGTCTCCTTGCGAGGGGTGGTCCCTTCGACAGGCTCAGGGACCTCATGGGGTGGTGCTCAGGGACGGGGTGGGGTGGGGCTCGGGGGCCTCGTGCGGCAGGGGCGGTGGCTGAACTCGTCGAGGCCTCCGCGGGCGGGTCAGGACGCCGTGAGCAGGCGCAGGAGGGTCGCGTAGCGCTCGCGCGTGCGCTCGACGATCTCGGCGGGGAGGACGGGGGGCTCTCCCTGCTTGTCCCAATTCGCCGACAACCAGTCGCGCACGATCTGCTTGTCGAAGCTCGCCATGCGCTCGGCGGGGGTGGTGCCGGTGCGCCAGGCCTCGGCATCCCAGTACCGGGACGAGTCGGAGGTCAGAACCTCGTCGGCCAGGGTCAGCACGCCGTCGGCGTCGAAGCCGAATTCGAACTTCGTGTCGGCGAGGATCAGCCCGTGGGCCTCGGCGGTCGCGGAGGCGCGGTGGTAGACCTCGAGCGACAGATCACGCAGGGCGGTCGCGGTCTCGGCGCCGACGAGCTCGACGGAGCGTTCGAACGTGATGTTCTCGTCGTGCTCGCCCATCGGAGCCTTCCACGCCGGTGTGTAGAGCGGCTCAGGGAGGCGGTCGCCGTCGTTCAGGCCCTCGGGGAGGGGGATGCCGCACACCGTGCCCGACGCGCGGTACTCGGCCCATCCCGACCCGGTGAGGTAGCCGCGCACGACGCACTCGATCGGCTGCATGTCGAGGGAGCGCACGAGCATCGCGCGCCCCTGTACGGCATCCGGGATCAGGCTCACCGTCTCCTCGCCTTCGAGGCGGTGGTCGGAGACGAGGTGGTTCGGAATCGACGGCCCGCCGTCGCCGCCGGCGAGCTGGTCGAACCACCACAGGCTGAGGGTCGTCAACAGCTCGCCCTTGTCGGGGATGCCGGGTTCCAGCACGTGGTCGAAGGCGCTCACGCGGTCGCTCGCGACGACGAGGAGGTGTGCGGGAGTGGCGTCGGGGGCCGTCTCGGCGGGCACGTAGAGGTCGCGCACCTTGCCGGAGTAGACGTGGCGCCAACCGGCGAGCTCGAGGGGGGAGGCGGAGGTCACCCGCTCATTATCGCGGGTACGCGCGTCGCGTCCACGCGGCGCACTCGCGCGGATTCTCGCACAACGCCGCTCGCGGCGCCTGCCCCCCGGGCGAGGGGGGGCGGCTGACTACCCTCGGAGGAATGACCGATGACACCTCCGGACCCGCGGTAGCCATCGATCCTCACGCGGGCAGCCGGCACAAGACGATCCGCGGCTGGGTGTTCTGGCCCGCCGCCGCCATCGCGCTCGCGTTCATCGCCTTCGCGCTGTTCTTCCCCGCCGCGGCCGAGGCCACGTTCGACACAGTGCAGACGACCATCGTCTCGACCTTCAACTGGTACTACGTGCTGATCGCGGCGTTCTTTGTCGTCTTCGCCCTGGCGATGGGCTTCAGCCGCTTCGGCAACATCAAGCTCGGCCAGGATGACGACGAGCCCGAGTTCTCGACGATGTCGTGGTTCGCGCTCCTCTTCGCCGCCGGCATGGGGATCGGCCTCGTCTTCTACGGCGTGAGCGAGCCGCTCAGCCACTTCGTCTCGCCCCGCCCCGGCGTCACGGGCACCCCCGCGGAGCTCGCGCAGCAGGCCATGTCGCAGACCTTCCTGCACTGGGGCGTGCACGCGTGGTCGATCTACGTCGTGCTGGGCCTCGCGCTCGCCTACGCCTTCCACCGTCGCAAGCGTCCCCGCACCATCCGGTGGGCGCTCGAACCGATCCTCGGCGCGCGCCTCGTGCAGGGCGGCTGGGGCAACGCGGTCGACGTCGCCGCCCTCGTCGGCACGCTCTTCGGCGTGGCGACCTCCCTCGGTCTCGGCGTCATCCAGATCAGTGCGGGTCTCGACTTCCTCGGGGTCGTACCGCCCAGCATCATCAGCCAGGCCGTGATCATCGGCATCATCACCGGCTTCGTCCTGTTCTCGCTGCTGTCCGGCGTCGGTAAGGGCATGAAGTGGCTCTCGAACATCAACCTCGTGCTCGCCGGGCTGCTGATGCTCTTCCTGCTCTTCGTCGGCCCCACCGAGTTCCTGCTCCGCGACGTCGTGCAGTCCATCGGCAACTACATCCAGAGCTTCGTCGGCCTGTCGTTCACCGTCAGCGCCTACGCGGGCGACGACGGTGTGGCCTGGCAGGGCGCGTGGACGGCGTTCTACTGGGGCTGGTGGATCTCGTGGGCCCCCTTCGTCGGCATCTTCATCGCGCGCATCTCGCGCGGCCGCACGGTGCGCGAGTTCGTGGTCGGTGTGATCCTGGTGCCCACGCTCGTCGGCATCCTGTGGTTCACCGTGCTCGGCGGGACCGCGATCTACGGCGAGCTGACCGGCACGGCCTCCTACACCGGTGCGGACGGGTCGGTCGACGTGTCGACGGCGCTGTTCCAGATGCTCGAGGGGGTCCCGGGTTCGGCTGTGCTGATCATCGGCTTCCTCATCCTCATCGCCGTGTTCTTCGTGACCTCGGCGGACTCGGGCGCTCTGGTGATGAGCATGATCGCGACCGGCGGCGAGGAGGAGCCCAAGAACTGGGTGCGCGTGTTCTTCGCCCTCGCCACCGCCGTGATCGCCTTCGCCCTGCTCATCGCGGGTGGACTCCAGGCGCTGCAGACGGCGGCGATCAGCATCGCGCTGCCCTTCAGCGTCGTGCTCCTCGCGATCTGCTGGGCGACGGTCGTCGCCTTCCGCCGCGAGATGAAGGCGTACGACAGGGCCGAGCGTGCGCAGTTGCGCGACGCGATCGGGCAGCACTACGGCCTCGAGGTCGAGGAGCCCAACCAGCGGGGCATCTTCGGCCTGCCGGCCCGCTGGCGCCACCGCCGGTCCGCCGCGGCGCCGGGCGAGGGCGCCGCCGGCGCGCCCGTCGCCGACAAGGACGCCCCCGAGACGGTGTCCGGTTCGTCCTCGTCAGGCTGAGTCCACTGTTCGACGCGAAGACGCCGCCCCGGTCCGCCGGCGCGGCGTCTTCGTCGTGAGTGGGCGGTGCGCAAGCCCACCGGCCACGGCAACCGCCGGGCGTTGACTGTCCCCGACACGCCGCACCGCGCGTGCGGGGTCGGCGTGTTCTGGACACTCGACGTTCACTCGCGCGGACTCGCGCGGCGGGCGCGTGAGGCGTATAGTCCATGTGGACTAGTCGAGACGGACCACATGAGCGGAGGAGTAGACGGATGCCGGAAAGCACTCGCCTCACGCCCGTCGCGGTCATGATCCTCGCCACCCTCCGCGAGGCGGACATGCACACCTACGAACTCGTGCGCCTGTTGCGCGAGCGAAAGGACGACCGGCTCGTGCCCCTTCAGAAGGGCACGATCTACCACACGGTCGCCCGGCTCGAGCGCGACGGTCTGCTCGCCGAAGCGGGCGTCGACCGCGAGGGGAACCGTCCCGAACGCACCACCTACACGCTGCTCGACGCCGGTCGCCGCGCGGTCGAGGAGTGGGTGCGCACCGAACTGCCGCAGATCGAGCGCTCGGCCGACTTCCGCGTCGCGCTCTCCGAGGCGCACAATCTCGAGCGCGACGAAGTGGTCGCCCTGCTCGATCGACGCCGTGCCCTGCTCGTCGCCTCGGCGCACGAGCACCGCACGGGCCTGGACGGGGCGGCCCATCGCGGCGTCCCCGACCAGTTCATGGTCGAGGTCCAGCGGCAGGCCGCGCTCCTCGACGCCGAACTCGCGTGGCAGGACGCCCTGCGCGCGCGCCTCGCCGACGGCTCCCTCGCCTGGGGCCCCGACGAGATCCCGGAACACTTCACGAAAGAACGCGTCTCGAAGGAGACCACCCCATGACCGATTCCCGCGCCGCATCCGCGGCAACCTCTTCCACCGGATCGACCCGCACCGGGTCGCACGGCACCCCTGCCCGCAGCCCCTGGCCCGCCCTGTGGGCCCTGGTCATCGGCTTCTTCATGATCCTGGTCGACACCACGATCGTCTCGGTGGCCAACCCGGCCATCAAGGCGGCCCTCGATCCGGACACCAACAACCTCGACAACGTCGTGTGGGTCACCAGCGCCTACCTGCTCACGTACGCGGTGCCGCTGCTGATCACCGGCCGCCTCGGCGACCGCTTCGGCCCCAAGAACATCTACCTCGCGGGCCTCGCGATCTTCACCCTCGCTTCGCTCGCGTGCGGTCTCGCCCCCACTCTCGAGGTGCTGATCGTCGCCCGCGCCGTGCAGGGCCTGGGCGCCGCCCTCATGACGCCGCAGACGATGGCGGTCATCACCCGCACCTTCCCGCCCCAGAATCGCGGTGCGGCCATGGGTCTGTGGGGAGCCACCGCCGGTGTGGCGACGCTCGTCGGTCCCCTCGCAGGGGGCCTGCTGGTCGACGGCCTCGGCTGGGAGTGGATCTTCTTCATCAACATCCCCGTCGGCGTCATCGGCTTCATCGCCGCCGTGATCCTGGTCCCGCAGCTCCCGCGCACCGCGCACAAGTTCGACATCCTCGGTGTCGTCCTGAGCGCCGTCGGGCTCTTCCTCATCGTGTTCGGGCTGCAGGAGGGCGAGCACTACGCGTGGGCGGCCTGGATCTGGGGCATGGTCATCGCCGGCGTCGCCGTCATGGCGGTGTTCATCTGGACCCAGGCGCGCAGCACGGGCGAGCCCCTCGTGCCGCTCGATCTGTTCCGGGACCGCAACTTCTCGATCGCCAACCTAGCCATCGCCGCCGTCGGTTTCACGGTGACGAGCATGGCCCTGCCGCAGATGTTCTACCTGCAGCTGGCCCGGGGTCTCACGCCCACCGAATCGGCGCTGCTGCTGGTGCCGCTCGCGATCCTCTCGGGCGTGCTGGCCCCCTTCGCCGGCAAGCTGCTCGATCGCACCGACCCGCGCTTCCTGCTCGTGCCCGGTCTTCTGCTGGTCGGCGGATCGCTGGGGCTGTACACGGCGCTCATCCTGAACGACGCCCCGATCTGGGCCTTCCTCATCCCCGCGGCGTTCATGGGCATCGGCAACGCCGGGATGTGGGGCCCGCTGGCGACCACCGCGACGCGCAACCTGCCGCCGCGGCAGGCGGGCGCCGGTGCGGGCATCTACAACACGACCCGTACCGTCGGCTCGGTCATCGGCTCGGCATCCATCGCCGCCTTCATGCAGGCCCGCCTCGAGGCCAACCTGCCGGGGGCAGCGGATGCCGGGGCCAGCTTCGGATCGGGACCGCTCCCGGAGCAGGTGGTCGGCGGATTCTCGCAGGCGATGGGTCAGTCGCTCCTGCTGCCGATCGTCGTGATCGCCGTCGGCCTCGTCGCGGTGCTGTTCATGCGCCGTCCCGCGATGATCCGCCCGCACGGTGCTCCGCGCGACGCGGGCTCCGCGCAGCAGACGGCGCAGGCCGCCCCCGCCTCCGCGGGGGAGTAGGACCCGGATGTCGGACGCCGTCACCCCGTGCGGGTGGCGGCGTTCGTCGTTCGTCGGCTCGGCGACCTCACGCGCGCCGCTCGCAGCGCAGCGCTCCGACCGCGCGCTCGCCCCGTGCCTCACGCGCGTGCGTCTCGATCACGTCGAAGCCGACGGCATCCACTCGACGAGCCAGCTCGCCGGCCGGCCACCGCCAGGCGCGCGTGACGGCGTGGTCGAAGGGCTCCAGCGACGTCCCGACGAAGAAGCCGACGAGCAGACCACCACCCGGGCGGGTCACGCGCGCGAACTCCCGCAACGGCGTCGAGATCTCCTCGGGCTAGTGGTGGATGGTCGAGAACCACGACAGGATGCCCCCGAAGGCGCCGTCCGCCGCGTCGAGTCCGTCGATCGAACCGACATCGAATCGCACACCGGGATGCGCCGACCGTGCGTGCTCCACGAATCGCGGCGCGAGGTCGACCCCACGCACATCCACGCCGCGGTCGGCCAGGTGTCGCGTCCAGTGGCCGGGGCCGCAGCCCGCATCGAGGACCGGGCCCGAGAGCCGCCCGGCCCACGCGTCGACGATCGCGCGGTCGACCGGGTGCACGGCATCCATCGATCCGAGCGCGGTGATGTATTCGTCGGCTCGGGCCTCGTACGCGATCGCGCTCATCCGTCGAGGGTACGGTGCAGGGCGGGGGTCGGGTCGGCCACCGAGCACGCGGGAGGCCTGTTATCCCGTCAGAACGCCTCGCCGTCAGGCGGGCGGCGGCGCGGTCGACCCGCGGACGATCAGCTCCGAGGGCAGGACCGCCGCAGCGTCGGGGGTGGTGCCGCTCATCGACTGCAGCAGCAGGTCGACGGCGAGGGCGCCGGACCGGCCGATCGGCATGCGGACGGTGGTGAGGCTGGGGGTGACGGCACCGGCGAGATCGATGTCGTCGATCCCGACGATGCTCACGTCGTCGGGGCATACCCGGCCGAGCTCGCCCATGCCGGCCTCCAGGCCGAGCGCGACGAGATCGTTGTAGGCGATCACGGCGGTGGCCCCGCTCGCGATGGCCGCGGCGGCGTTCGCTCGCCCACCCTGGATCGACGCGGCGTGATTGCTCAGGCGGGTGAGGCGGATGCCGAAGCGCTCGCAGGCGCGCGCGACGGTGTTCGCGCGCTGGTCGTCGGCCCAGGAGCCGTGGGGGCCCGAGGCGTAGGCGATGTGCGCGTGTCCGAGGGCGGCGAGGTGCTCGACGGCCTGGCTCGGGCCGCGGTCGGCGTCCATGATCACGCACGAGGCGCCGGGGATCAGTCGGTTGATCACGACATGGGGCGTCTCGCCGATCAGGGAGAGCACCTCCTCCTCGGGCAGGCGCGGGGAGCACAGCACGAGGCCGTCGGCCTTCATCGCGAGCTCGATGGACTCCCGCTCGCGGCGCAGATCTTCGTCGGCGTCGTAGAGCACGATGCGATGGCGCCCGTGCCACGCCTGGCCCTGGATGGCCTTCAGGAGGGTCGCGTAGACCGGGTTCGCGGCATCCGGGACCACGACCGCGATCGTGCGCGTCCCCATCGGAGCCTGGGGGGCCGCGTAGCCCAGCTCGGCGGCGGCGACGCGCACCCGCTCGAGCGTCGCGGGGGCGAGGCGGTCGGGTTCGCCGAAGGCGCGGGAGGCCGTGGCGATCGAGACGCCCGCATGCCGCGCCACCTCGGTGAGATTCGCCGTCATCCGTGCTCCTTCGTGCAGTCCTCCCATCATCGTGCATGGTTCCATGAAAACGGTTGACAAGTTTGTACAAACAACGCACACTGCTTGTATGCCGATCATCGACGATCCCTCCGGACCGACCGCGAGCCTGCACCGCGGCGCGCGGATGTCCGTCGCCTCTTCTCCCGCCCCGAGAGCCGCCGGCATCCTGCATCTCGGTCTCGGCAGCTTCCACCGGGCCCACCAGGCGGTCTACACCGCTGCGGCCCTCCGCGCCGAGGGCGGGGACTGGGGCATCGTCGGCGTGGCCTCCCGCTCGCGCCGGGTCGTCGACGCGCTGCACGCCCAGGACCACCTCTACGCCGTCGCCACGGTCTCGCCCGAGGCGACGACACTCGACATCCCCGGCGTCCACACCGATTCGTACGTCGCCGCCGCCGATCCGGCCCGAGTGGTCGCCGACCTCTCCGACCCCCGCATCCGGATCGTGACGCTGACGGTGACCGAGAACGGCTACAGCTTCTCGCCCTCGACGCAGCACCTCGACGTGACCGATCCGCGCGTGCAGGCCGACCTCCGCGGCGGCGCACCCATGTCCACCATCGGCCAGCTCGCCCGAGGCCTGCAGGCGCGGGCCTCCGCCGGCGGGGCGCCCCTCTCGATCCTGAGCTGCGACAACCTGCTCTCGAACGGCTCGCACACAGAGAAGCTCGTTCGCGAGTTCCTCCAGGAGCTCCCGGATGCCGAGGGCAGCGACGTCCTGACCTACCTCGACCGTGCCGTGACGTTCCCCTCGAGCATGGTCGACCGCATCGTCCCCTCGACCACCGCCGAGCTGACCGACCGCGTCGCCGGACTCCTCGGCGTGCGCGACGAGGTCCCCGTCCCGGCCGAGCCTTTCACCATGTGGGCCATCGAGGACCGCTTCGCCGGCGGTCGACCCGCTTGGGAGGCCGGAGGCGCCGTGTTCACCGACGAGGTCGGCGCGTACGAGCAGCTCAAGGTGCGCCTGCTCAACGGCACGCACTCGCTCATCGCCTACCTCGGCGCTCTGCGGGGGGTTCCGACGATCCCGGATGCCATCGCCCTGGCCGACATCGAAGCCGCCGCCGCGGCGGTCCTGCGCGGCGAATACGAGCCCTCGGTCACCGCTCCGGCCGGGGTGGACATCGAGCAGTACGAGCGCGACCTGTTCGCCCGGTGGGGGAACAGCGCGCTGGGGCACCGCACGAGTCAGGTGGGCTCCGACGGATCGGTGAAGCTCGGGCAGCGCATCCCGGGGCCGATCGCCCACGCCCTCGACCGCGGGGAGTTCCCGCACCTCATCGCGCTCACGGTCGCCGCCTACCTCGCCTGCGTCGCCCCGCCGGCCGGCTTCGACCCCGGCCCGCACGCCGAGGCGATGACCGACCCCGCGCGCGAACGGCTCACCGCGGTCCCGACGCGCGACGGGCGCGACCTCGCGCACCGCGCCATCGTCGACCTGCGGCTGTTCGGCGACGACGTCGCCCATCGGACGGCCTTCGTCGACCGGGTCGGCGACCTCGTCGACACCATCGTGCGGCGCGGCGTCGAGAGCGCGATCGCCGACAGCCTTGCGGCGGCCGGCAGCCTGGCGCACCCCGCGACCTGACCCCACCCCCGGTGCTCCCCGAGCGCCCCACCACCCCTGCGCTCCCGAAGCGCGAGACGACAGGAAAGAGACGCGATGAAGCTCCTCGCGATCCACGGCGCGGAAGACATCCGCTGGGAAGACCGCCCGACGCCCGAGCCGGGCGAGGGCGAAGTGCGCCTGCGGGTGCGCTACGTCGGCATCTGCGGGTCCGACCTGCACTACTACTTCCACGGCAAGAACGGCGAGTACGCCGTGCGCGAGCCCCTCACCCCGGGCCACGAGCTCTCCGCAGAGGTCGACCTCGACCCCTCCGGGCGTCTCGCGCCAGGGACCCCGGTCACCGTGCACCCTGCACGGTTCGGGCCGGAAGTCACCGGCCTCGAGGACCGCCCGCACCTGCGCGCCGGAGGCGACTACCTCGGCAGCGCCGCGGGCTTTCCGCACCGCCAGGGCGGGGCCGCCGAGATGCTCCTCGTCGAGGAGCACATGATCCGCGTCCTCCCCCCGGGGCTGTCCCTCGAGCGCGCCGCGCTCGCCGAGCCCCTCGCCGTCGCCATCCACGCCGTGGGCCTCGCGGGAGATCTGACCGGTAAGCGCGCTCTCGTCATCGGCGCCGGGCCCATCGGCCTGCTCGTCGTCGCCGCGGCCGTGAACGCGGGCGCCGCGATCGTGGGCGCCGGCGATGTCCGGCCCGAGCCTCTGGATCGGGCGCGCGCTCTCGGCGCGACCGAGACCTTCCTCGTGGGCACCGACGCGATCGCCCCCGAGTCGTTCGACGTCGTCTTCGAGTGCTCGGGAGTCGGTGTCGCCCTCACGCAGGCCGTTCGCGCGACCCGCCGCGCCGGCACCGTCGTGCAGGTCGGCATGCTCCCCGACGCCGAGATCGGGGTGAACCTCGCCCCGATGCTCGCGAAGGAGGTCACTCTGCGCGGCGCGTTCCGCTTCTCGACCGAGATCAACGACGCGATCGCCCTGCTCGCATCCACCGACGCCCTCGACGCGGTCGTCTCGCACGTCCTCCCCGCGACCGACGCGGTGGCCGCGTTCGCCACGGCGCGCGACTCCTCGGCCTCCGCCAAGGTCCTCCTCTCCCTCTGACCCGCTTCACCGAACGATCATCATCACTACGAAGGAGTAATCCGATGAGCAGCTCTTCCGCCCCCGGCGTCGACGCGTCGTCGTCGACGCCCGTCGCCAAGCGGTCCGTGGGCGATCTCGCCCGCGCGGCCGTCTCGGGCTGGCTCGGCACCGCGCTGGAGTTCATGGACTTCCAGCTCTATTCGCTGGCCGCCGCCCTCGTCTTCAGCCAGATCTTCTTCGCCGGGGGCGACGCCGCGATGGCGGTCGTGCTGGCGATGGCCACCTACGGCGTGGGCTACGTGGCCCGCCCGGTCGGCGCGTTCTTCTTCGCCCGCATCGGCGACAAGATCGGTCGCAAGCAGGTGCTGTTCTACACGATCCTGCTCATGGGGGCCGCGACGACGCTGATCGGCGTGCTGCCCACGTACGAGCAGGTCGGCATCCTCGCCCCGATCCTCCTCGTCATCCTCCGCCTGGCCCAGGGCTTCGGCGCGGGTGCCGAGATTTCGGGCGCGGGCGTCATGCTCGCCGAGTACGCCCCCGACAACCGTCGCGGCGTCGTGGCCTCGCTGGTCGCCCTGGGCACGAACTGCGGCACGCTGTTCGCCTCGGGCATCTGGGCGATCCTGCTCGCCGTGATGATGGAGAGCGACGTCATCGCGTGGGGGTGGCGCATCCCCTTCATCGGCAGCGCGATCATCATGCTCTTCGCCCTGTGGGTGCGCTTCAACCTCAAGGAGAGCCCGGTCTTCGAGGAGCGCACCGATGTCGTCGACGGCAAGGCGCTCTCGCGCGCCGAGCTGCAGAAGGTCGCCACCGAGACCAACGACATCCGCACGCTCGAGTCGCTGCAGAAGAAGCCCCTCAAGGCCGTGCTCGTGTCGTTCTTCCTCCGCTTCGGCCAGGCCGGCAACTCCGGCATCGTGCAGACCTACCTGATCTCGTTCATCACGATCACCCTCGCCATCTCGAAGGAGGTCGGCCCCGAGATCGTCATCGTCTCGTCGCTGATCGGCTTCGTCACCATCCCCGTGGTCGGCTTCCTCGGCGACAGGTTCGGCCGCCGCCGCATGTACATCGTCATGTCGGCGCTGTCGCTGCTGCTGATCGTCCCGACCCTGCTGCTGATCAACTCGCGCGAAGTGGGTGCGATCTTCGTCGGCTACGCGCTGATCCACAACATCTCGGTGCTGGGTCTGGCGTCCATGGAGAACATCTCGATCCCCGAGATCTTCGGTGCCCGCAACCGCTACACCCTCACCGCCGTCGTCCGCGAGATCGCCGCCATCATCGCCACCGGTATCGGCCCCGTCGTCGCCGCCGCGTGGGTGGCCGCCGCCACGGGCAGCATCGTCCCGATCATGGTGCTCATGGGGGTCTTCACCGCCTCGGCCCTGGTCGCCGCGATCGTCGCCCCCGAGTGGACCGGTCGCGACCTGACCGACCCGCGCGCCGCGATGTGACCGCGGGGCGCGACGCCCCGCACCCCGGGCGGGCTCGTGACGGCGAGCCCGCCCGGCATCCCTCTTCCCTCCTCGAGAAAGACCCCGCATGAGCATCGAATCCGTCGACGTCATCGTCACCAGCCCCGGCCGCAACTTCGTCACCCTGAAGGTCACCACCAGCGACGGCGTCGTCGGATGGGGGGATGCCACCCTCAACGGCCGCGAGCTGTCGGTGGCGTCGTACCTCTCCGACCACCTCGCCTCGATGCTCATCGGCCGCGACGAGGACCGCATCGAGGACACCTGGCAGTACCTCTACCGCGGCGCGTACTGGCGCCGCGGACCCGTGACCATGGCCGCGATCGCCGCGGTCGACATGGCGCTGTGGGACATCAAGGCCAAGAAGGCCGGGATGCCGCTCTACCAGCTGCTGGGGGGCGCCAGCCGCGACGGCGTGCGCGTCTACGCCCACGCCTCGGGCACCGACTTCGCCGCGCTTTCGAACGCGATCACCGGCTACCGCGAACTCGGCTTCACCGCCGTGCGTGTGCAGACGGGCGTCCCCGGCCTCGGCCAGATCTACGGCGTCTCGGCCGCGGGCCCGGGCGTGCGCTACGACTACGAGCCGGCCAAGCGCTCCGGCGACCGCCCCGCCGAGGAGACCTGGGACACCCGCCAGTACCTCAACCACATGCCCGGGGTGTTCGCGAAGATCCGCGAGGAGTTCGGCACCGACCTGCGCCTCCTCCACGACGGTCACCACCGCATGTCGCCGATCGAGGCCGCCCGCTTCGCGAAGGACGTCGAGCCCTACGACCTCTTCTGGCTCGAGGACGCCACCCCCGGCGAGGACCAGACGGCGCTGCGCCTCATCCGTCAGCACTCGACGACCCCGCTCGCGATCGGCGAGGTCTTCAACACCGTGTACGACTACCAGACGCTGATCACCGAGCGCCTGATCGACTACGTGCGCTCGGCCGTGACCCACACCGGCGGCATCACCGCGATGAAGAAGCTCCTCGACTTCGCCGCGATCTACGGCATCCGCTCCGGCATCCACGGCCCCACCGACATTTCGCCCGTCGGAATGGCCGCTGCCCTGCACCTGGATCTGGCGATCCACAACTTCGGCATCCAGGAGTACATGCCGCACAACGAGCAGACGCTCGAGGTGTTCCAGACCTCGTTCACCTTCGACAAGGGCTTCCTGCACCCCGGCGACCAGCCCGGTCTTGGCGTCGAGCTCGACGAAGAGGCCGCCGGCGCGTTCGAGTACACGAAGGCGTACCTGCCCGTGAACCGCCTCCTCGACGGGACCGTCCATGACTGGTGAGCTCCCCTCCCGCACCGTCGCCTCGAAGCTCGTCGTCGTCGCCCGGGCGTCCGCCGCGTCGGATTACGCGCCGGTGCTCGCCGCTCTCGCCGAGGCGGGCGTGCAGAGCGTCGAGCTGACGCTCACGACGCCGGGCACCTTCGACGCCTTCGCCGACCTGCGCTCGTCGTTCGACGGCGACCTCGGCATCGGCACGGTCACGAACCTCGATCAGCTCGAGCGCGCGATCGCCGTCGGCGCCGACTACGTCGTCACCCCCATCACCTCGACCGCCCTCGTCGAGCGCGCGGTCGCCGCCGGCATGCCGATCGTCCCGGGTGGTCTCACTCCCACCGAGCTGTTCGCCTCGTGGTCGGCGGGCGCCTCGGCGGTGAAGGTCTTCCCGGCCGGACAGGTCGGCCCGGGGTACCTGAAGGACCTGCGCGGACCGTTCCCCGACATCGCCGTCGTCCCCTCCGGGGGAGTGGATGCCGACTCCGCGGCCGCGTGGCTCGCCGCGGGCGCCGTGGCCGTCAGCGTCGGCGGCCCGCTCCTCGGCGATGCGTTCCGAGGCGGCGACCTCGGCGCGCTCCGCGACCGGGCGAGGCGGTTCGTGGAGGTGTGCGCGTCGTGACGCGCGTCGTCACCCTCGGCGAGACCATGGCGCTCGCCCGCACGACCGAGATCGGCTCGCTCCGGCACGCGTCGGGGCTCGCGCTCGGCATCGGTGGGGCCGAGAGCAACGTCGCGGTCGGGCTGCGGCGCCTCGGCGTCGATGCGTCGTGGCTCGGTCGGGTCGGTGACGACCCCCTGGGCGAGCGGATCGCGCGCGAGCTGCGCGGGGAGGGCGTCGACGTCCACGCTCTCGTCGATGCCGGAGCGCCCACGGGCCTGATGATCAAGGAGCGTCCGTCCGCGGCATCCACCGCCGTGCACTACTACCGCCGCGGCTCGGCGGGGTCCCGCGTGAGTGCCGCCGATGTGCCCGACGGGTGGGTCGAAGAGGCGGCGCTGCTGCACGTGACGGGCATCACGCCGTTGCTGTCCGACACCGCCCGCGCCACCGTGCTCGCGGTCGTCGAGCGGGCCCGCGACGCGGGCGTGCCGGTGAGCTTCGACATCAACTACCGTTCGGTGCTCGCCGCCCCCGAGATCGCGGGGCCGCTGCTGCGCGAGATCGCGGAGCACGCGACCCTCGTCTTCGGCGGCGTCGAGGAGCTCGAGCTGCTGGGGCCGGATGCCACCGCCTCGCTCCTCGCGGAAGGGGTCGCACAGGTGGTCGTCAAGCGCGGCCCCGAGGGGGCCGCCGTCTTCACGCCCGACGGCGTGACCGAGGCTCCGGGCTTCGTGATCGAGCCGCTCGACACCGTCGGCGCGGGGGACGCCTTCGTGGCCGGCTATCTCAGCGCCTGGCTCGAGGAGCGGTCGGGCGCGGACGCCCTCGTCCGGGGCAATGCCTGCGGGGCGATGGCCTGTCTCGTGCCCGGCGACTGGGAGGCGGCCCCGACGCGGCGCGACCTCGAGCGCTTCCTCGTCGGCGGTGGGGATCCGGTGCGGCGCTGAGCGTGACAGTCGCGCCGCACTGAGCGGTCCGCGGCCGATCGGTGCGCGGCGGGTGCGGGGCGCCGGGGATGCGGTCGTGTCGGGATGCGATCGAGGCGGCGGAGGTGTGGCCTCCTCGCCCGCTGTCAGTCCTGAGCGACCCTCGCCGCGATGTCGGTGCGGAACTGCCCGCCCTCCAGGCCGATGCGCTCGAGCCCCGCGTAGGCGGCCTCGCGCGCCTCGGAGAAGGTCGTGCCGGTCGCGACGACGGAGAGCACGCGTCCGCCCGTCGCGATCAGTTCGCCGTCGCGGTCGGCCGTGGCCGCGTGCGCGACGTGCACGCCGTCGACTTCCTCGGCCTCGTCGATCCCGGTCAGCACGCGGCCGGTGATCGGCGCCTCGGGGTAGCCCTCGCTCGCGAGCACGACGGTGACGGCGGTGGCCTCCGCGAACGCCGGGCGGGGCTCGTCCTCGAGCGTGCCGGATGCCGCGGCCAGCAGCAGCCGCGACAGCGGGTCGACAAGGCGCGGCAGCACGACCTGCGTCTCGGGGTCGCCGAAGCGGGCGTTGAACTCGATGACCTTGACGCCCTGCTCGGTGAGGATGAGTCCGGCGTAGAGGAGCCCGATGAACGGGGTGCCCTCGGCATCCATCTGCCGGATCACGGGCTCGGCGATCACGCGCGTGACGTGGTCGACGAAGGAGTCCTCGTCTCCGAAGCGGCCCGACAACCAGGGCAGCGGCGAATACGCGCCCATGCCGCCGGTGTTCGGGCCCTCATCGCCGTCGCGCAGGCGCTTGAAGTCCTGCGCGGGGCTGAGGGGGGCGACGTGATCGCCGTCGCTGAGGAAGAAGAGCGAGACCTCGGGCCCGGAGAGGAACTCCTCGATGAGCACGGCACCGGTGGGCAGGTACGTCTCGGCGTGGGCGATCGCGGCGGCGCGGTCACTCGTCACGATCACGCCCTTGCCCGCGGCGAGGCCGTCGGCCTTGACCACGTAAGGCGCCCCGTACGCGTCGAGGGCGGCCTCGACGGAGGCGAGGTCGTGAGCGCGCGCCGAGCGTCCGGTGGGCACGCCCGCGGCATCCATGATGCGCTTGGCGTAGGTCTTGGATCCCTCGAGCTGAGCTGCGGCCTTGCCCGGACCGAAGACCGGGATGCCGTGTGCGCGCAGCGGATCCGCCACGCCCGCGACGAGCGGGGCCTCGGGTCCGACGACGACGAGGTCGATGGCCTCGTCCTTCGCGAAGGTCAGCACCGCGGTGGGGTCGAGGGGGTCGAGGCCGACCAGGTGCGCCTCGCGCGCGATGCCGGCGTTGCCCGGCGCGGCGAAGATCGCGTGCGAAGCCTCTTCGGAGCGCAGGGCGAGGATGATGGCGTGCTCGCGCGCGCCCGAACCGAGGACCAGGATTCTCACGCGGCCAGCCTACCGAGCGGCGGGCGTCGGCTCCGGCGAGGGTTCGCGGGCGCAGACTGCGTGATGCGCGCGACCTCGGTCGGCAAGGGCGCGGGGGAGCTGAGTTCGCGCAGATCGCCGACGTCATGTGGGGAGCCTCGCCGGAACCGCCGCGCCCCGATCGCAGCGCCCCTGCCCGCCCCCTTGGGTCGTCCCGCCGCTCCGCCCGTGGCGTCGCCCATGGCCCGCCCCCGTCGCCCCCGAGTAGCGTGGATGCCATGCCTCCCCGCCGTATCGAGACCGGAGACGGACGCGCCGCGCTCGCCGCCGTGGCCGCCGGAGACGCTCCCCGCCCGGCGACCGCCACCGCGGTGCGCTACCTGCTGCAGCTGCTGGCGGAGAAGGCGCCGGGCAACTCCGTCGAGATGCGCGTACCGCCCTTCGGCGCCGTGCAGGTGATCGAGGGCCCGCGCCACACCCGCGGCACTCCGCCCAACGTCGTCGAGACCGATGCCGCGACCTGGATCGCCGTCGCCACCGGCGAGGAGCACTGGACGGATGCCGTCACCGCCGGCCGCATCGTGGCATCCGGGGTGCGCGCCGACCTGAGCGCGCTGCTTCCCCTGCGGCCGTAGGCCCTCGGCCTCCATCCCTGCCCTCTCCGTCCGGCCCGCCGCCGGTGCCTCGACGCCGAAGAACCCGACCCGCTCGCGGCGCAGCGGTGGGAGAATGTGCCTATGTCCGACCAACCCGCTCCCGAACGACCGGTGTACGTCCGCGACGACATCGAGACCGTCACGGTGCGCCGCGCCCCCAAGTACGGCGTCTTCCTGGCCGCGGGTGCCTTCCTCGGCATCCTCGTCGCCCTCATCCTCACGGTCGCCATCGACGGCAGCGACGCGAGCCCTTACACGCAGGTCGTGTACTCCGAGATGCAGGTCTTCGGCTTCACGGCGCTCATCTGCGTCGTGGCGGGAGTGGCGGTCGCCGCGATCGTCGCCCTCGTCTTCGAGCGCGCCCTCGGCGCACGCACCCGCCAGGTGACCGTCGACCACGAGCAGTTCGAGGTCTGACCCTCACGCCAGTTCGGCGATGATCGGGTGGATCGCGGTGTCGAACGCGACCACGTCGCTGCGCAGACCGTCGGTCACCGCGACGGTGAGCGAACCGATCCACCACACGCCCCGCTGAGCCAGCGGCAGCACCTGCACGTTCAGCTCGAACGAGTGCGCCCGGCGGCCGACGACGCGCTCGTGCGCCGCTATCGCGCTCGCGTACGCGCGATACGACACCCCGGGGCGAGCCGCGGATTCCCGTGCGTAGCGATCGTGGGCGAGTCGGGCGAAGTCGACGGCGTCGTCCGCGTGCCGGGCGATGGCCCTGCGCAGCACATCGGCGCCCTCCACCGGCAGGGCGACGAGGGTGTCGAAACCATCGACCAGTTCGAGCGGCACCGGCGAGGGGTGCGCCTGCGGTTCCACCGTCAGCGCCCAGTAGCTCCGCCACTCGCGCTCGAGCTGCTGCTGGGCGGCATCCGTCCGCTCGTCGATCATCGGCGAGGGAACGCGTCGGAGTGCGGGCAGCTCCTCCGGAGAGCGGATGCCGAGCGCCTGTCGCAGATAGAGCGCGACGAGCACCGGCTGAGCCGCGTCTTCGCGGATCACCCATTCCGGCTGGCCGCCCGTCATGGCGCCATTGTAGGGAGGCGCGGAGGCGGGTGGGGCGGGCCTTGCGTCGAGCTCCGAACACCCGCGCGTGTCACCCCGGGTAGTCTGTTGCGGTGGCCTCCGCTCCCCACGAAAACCCGTACTCCGCCGCAGGCGTCGATACCGCCGCCGGAGATCTCGCCGTCGAACTGATGAAGTCCGCTGTGCGTCGCACGCACGGCCCCGAGGTGCTCGGGGGCGTGGGCGGCTTCGCCGGTCTCTTCGACGCCTCCGCGCTGCGCGACTACGCCAAGCCGCTGCTCGCGACCAGCACCGACGGCGTCGGTACCAAGGTCGCGATCGCGCAGGCGATCGACAAGCACGACACGATCGGCGAAGACCTCGTCGGCATGGTCGTCGACGACATCGTCGTGGTCGGTGCGCGTCCGCTGTTCATGACCGACTACATCGCGTGCGGCAAGGTCGTGCCGCAGCGCATCGCCGACATCGTCGCGGGCATCGCGCGCGGCTGCGCCATGACGGGCACCGCGCTCGTCGGCGGCGAGACCGCGGAGCACCCCGGTCTGCTCGGCGTCGACGACTACGACGTCGCGGGAGCCGCGACCGGCGTGGTCGAGGCCGACCGCGTCCTCGGCGCCGACCGCGTCAAGAGCGGCGACGTCGTGCTGGCCCTCGCATCGAGCGGCCTGCACTCCAACGGCTACTCGCTCGTGCGTCACATCATCACGGGCGCCGGCATCGCCTACGGCTCGGCTTCGGCGGAACTCGGCGCGACCTGGGGCGAAGCGCTCCTCGAGCCCACGCGCCTGTACACCTCGCCGCTGCTGCGTCTGCTCGACGACGCGGCGGTCGGCTCCGGCATCCATTCGCTCAGCCACGTCACCGGCGGCGGCATCGCCGCGAACCTCGCGCGCGTGCTGCCGCAGAACACGTGGGTCGACGTGGATCGCTCGACGTGGAGCCCGTCGCCGGTGTTCCGCGTGCTCGCCGACATCGGCGGACTCGACCTCACCGCGACCGAGGGCACCTGGAACCTCGGCATCGGCTTCCTCGCCGTCGTGGCGCCCGAGATCGCCGATGCCGCGACCGCGGCGCTCACGGCCGACGGCATCGCCACCTGGCAGGTCGGAGTCGTCCGCGACGACCAGCGCCCCGAGGGCGACTACGAACAGGGCGCGAAGGGCGTCGACGGCGGCGCCGTCCGTCTCGTCGGAACCTACGCGGATGCCGGTCACCCGGCGAACGGAGCGAAGTAACACCCCATGTGCGGCATCGTCGGCATGGCCGGGCAGGGCCCGGTCAACCAGGAGATCTACGACGCGCTCCTCCTCCTCCAGCACCGGGGACAGGACTCCACGGGCATGGCCACGGCCGAGTCCAGCGGCGTGTTCCACATCCACAAGGCCCGCGGCCAGGTGCGCGAAGCGTTCCGCACGCGCGACATGCGCGCCCTCCTCGGCGACATCGGCCTCGGGCACGTGCGCTACGCGACCAAGGGCACGGCATCCAACGAAGAAGAGGCGCAGCCCTTCTACGTCAACGCCCCCTACGGCATCGTGCTCGTGCACAACGGCAACCTGACGAACACGCGCGAGCTGACGACCGAGCTCTTCCACAAGGACCGTCGTCACCTCAACACCAGCAGCGACACGGAGCTGCTCGTCAACATCCTCGGCTCCGAGCTGCAGTCCGAGATCACCGGACCCGACCTCGACCCCGCGCAGGTCTTCCGCGCGGTCGGTCGCGTGCACGAGCGCGTCGAGGGCTCCTACGCCTCGATCGCGCTCATCGCCGGCTACGGGCTGCTCGCGTTCCGCGACCCGTTCGGCATCCGTCCGCTCATCCTCGGCAAGCGTCCCGCGGCGCAGGTGCCCGGCGGTGAGCCGCGCGACGAATGGATTGTGGCATCCGAGTCCCTCGTGCTCGAGAACGGCGGCTTCGAGGTCGTCCGCGACGTCGAGCCGGGTGAGGCGGTCTTCATCACCCTCGACGGCACCCTGCACGCCCAGCAGTGCGCCGAGAAGACGATGCTCGCGCCGTGCTCGTTCGAGTACGTCTACCTCGCGCGCCCCGACTCGGTCATGAACGGCGTCTCGGTGTACGAGACCCGCCTGCGCATGGGGGAGCGGCTCGCCGACACGGTCGCCAAGTACACTCCCGCGGGCGCCATCGATGTGGTCATGCCCATCCCCGATTCGGCACGTCCGGCGGCGATGCAGGTGGCCCGAAAGCTCGGGATCGAGTACCGCGAGGGCTTCTACAAGAACCGCTACGTCGGCCGCACGTTCATCATGCCCGGGCAGGCGGTGCGCAAGAAGAGCGTGCGCCAGAAGCTCAACGCGATGTCGACGGAGTTCCAGGGCAAGAACGTCCTCCTCGTCGACGACTCGATCGTGCGCGGTACCACCAGCCGCGAGATCATCCAGATGGCTCGGGATGCTGGGGCCAAGAGCGTCACGTTCGCCTCGGCCGCACCTCCCGTGCGCTACCCCCACGTCTACGGCATCAACATGCCCTCGCGTCACGAGCTCGTCGCGCACGGGCGCACGATCCCGGAGATCGCCGAGGAGCTCGGCTGCGACTACCTGGTGTACCAGGAGGTCGAGGACCTGAAGGCCGCCATCATGGAGGGCACCGACCTGGTCGACCTCGACATGAGCTGCTTCGACGGGCGCTACGTCACGGGCACCGTGTCGGAGGAGTACCTCGCCTGGGTCGAGGGCAGTCAGGAGTCTTGACCCCGGCGAGAGCGGCGGGAACGCTCGCACTGGCCGCTTCGGCCATCGTGCTGCTCGCGTTGACGCTGCGCATCGCCGTCGCGTCGTTGTCGCCACTGCTGCTGATCATCGGCCGCGACTTCGCGCTCCCGGCCGCGGTGGTCGGTCTCATCGGCATGGCCCCTCCCGTGGCGTTCGCGCTCGCCGGCATGGTCGCGCCCGCCATCGAGCGCCGCCTCGGTCTCGAGCGCAGCGTGCTCATCGCCGCCGTCGTCGCGGCGGTCATGCTCGGCCTCCGGGCGGCCGTGGTCGACGCGTGGACGCTCCTCGCCGCCACGGCGGGGGTGTTCGCGGCGGTCGGCGTGGCCAACGTGCTGATCCCCGCGGTCGTGAAGAAGTACTTCCCCGAGCGCATCGGCCTGATGACCACCGTGTACACGACCACGATGGCGGTCGCGACCTTCACGCCACCGCTGGTCGCGGTCCCGCTGGCCGACGCTGTCGGGTGGCGCGGATCCTTCGCCGTCTGGGCCGTCGTGGCGCTCGCGGCCGTGGTGCCCTGGATCGCGATGAGCCTGCGGGCGCGGGCCTCCCGCGCCGACATGGTGGAAGAGCCCCGCACCTCGGTGCTGTCGCGCGTGGTGCGCGTGCCGCAGACGTGGGCGCTCGTCGTCACGTTCGCGGTGAACTCCTCGATCGCCTACGGCCTGTTCGCCTGGCTCCCGCCCCTGCTGATCGATGTGGCGGGGGTGGATGCCGCCACGGCCGGCGGTCTGCTGGCGCTGTTCGCCTTCATGGGGTTGCCGGTGTCGCTCGTCGTTCCCCTGCTCGTTCAGCGCATCGGTCGGACGACGCCGTTCTACGCGGCGGCCGTGATCTCGGGTCTGCTCGGGGCGGGCGGCCTGCTTCTCGCCCCGACGGCGGCGACCGTGCTGTGGGTGGTGCTGATCGGCATCCCGCCCCTGCTCTTCCCGATGGTGCTCGTGCTCTTCGGGCTGCGCACGCGTGCGCACGAGACGGCGGTCGCCCTGAGCGGTCTCGTGCAGAGCGTCGGCTACGGCCTGGCGGCGCTGATGCCGCTCGCGATCGGCCTGACCCACGAGATCACCGGCGGGTGGACCGCGGCCCTCGTGCTGCTCGGGCTGGCGGTCGCGTGCGCCGTGCCGGCGGGCATCGTCGTCGCGCGGCGCGAGAGCATCGAGGACGCGTGGGAGCGCCGCACCGGGCGCACCTGGTGACGGACGCCACCGGGCGTGGTCACCGAGAGGTGCACGTGCGAACGGCGGTGACGATGTCGTCACCGCCGTTCAGCGTCGAGGGTCGGCGAATCGCGTTGTCGCTCACCCGACGCTGAGGCGTCGGCGCGTGAACGAAACGAGCGGAAGGCGTCAGGCCTTCTCGTCTTCGTATTCGTCGGAGTACTGGTCGGCCCACTTGTCGACGTACGCGTCTTCACCCGCCGCGGGTGCGCCGAGCTCGCGCTCGAGCGCCGAGTAGTTCACCGAGTAGGTGTCGTACTTCAGCTCACGGGCGATCTTGGTGTTCTTCGCCTTCTGACGGCCACGCCCCATGCGAGACCCCCTCACGATCGACGTCGAGGGCCGCATTGCGGGCCCTGCGTATTGCGGTTCCGGACCGAGCCGGTAAGAGTAACAGCCAGGATATCACGGCGCATTCCGGCCCAGCCGTCCGGCCCGAGAGGGCGCGGATGACGGGCGGCTCGGCGCCGGTGTGGCGAGAGGAGCAGGCATGACCGAACAGTCCCGTTCGCACGGCGCCGCGGGAGCGGTGATCGCCGGAGTGGTTCCCGGACAGTCGCCGCGGGTCGTGCGGGAGGCGGCCCGCTACGCGGCGCTCGCGGGAGCGCCCCTCGTGGTCGTGCACGTCGACACGACCCGGTTCGTCGCGTTCGAAGACCCCGACGGCTACGTGCACTCCTCCACGGTCGATGTGGCGGGTGCGGCGTCGAAGGCGGCGCTCGAGGAGGTGCGCCGCGCGGCCACCGAGGCCCTGGCCGGCGACGACGTGAGCTGGAGCGTGCAGCAGGAGATCGGTGACCCCGCGCTCGCGCTGATCCATCTCGCCGACCAGCTCGAGGCCTCTCTCCTCGTCGTCGGCACGCGCAAGCGCGGGCTGGGCGAGTCGCTGCGGGAGTTCCTCACCGGATCCGTCGCGGCTCGGCTCACGCATCGTCAGCGCCGACCGGTGCTCGTCGTCCCCGTGGGCGAGCCGGCCGGCGCCGACGATCAGCTGCCGTGGGAGTGACGCCCTAGCTCCGCAGGGCGTGCGCGACGGCGTCCGACGCCCGTTGCAGCGCCTCTTCGATCCCGTCGACCCCGGATGCCGAGAGCTCGCCGCCCCGGGCGACGTGCGCGCGGAGCTCCGAGCGCACGCGTCCGCGGAACTCCGTGATCGCCGCGTCGGCGCGCGACAGCTGCTCACGGCTGCGCGAGCGGGCGTCGTCGGCGGGAGTCGTCTGCGCCTGTTCGCGTTCCTCGCGGGAGGCGGCGGCGAGGTCGGCGCGCAGGCTGCGCATCGCGTCGCGGACGCTTCCGCGCACCTCGTCGGCGATGAGCCGGACGCTGTCGGCGAGTCCGGCCTGGATGCCCTCCAGGTCGCCGGAGCGCTCGGCGACCTCGGCGCGTCCGGCATCGGTGATCTCGTAGACGGTCTTGCGGCCGTCGACGGTCTTGGTCACCAGCCCCTCTTCCTCGAGCTTCGACAGGCGCGGGTAGATCGTGCCGGCGGAGGGGGAGTAGGTGCCGCCCGTGCGCTCGGACAGGGCCTGCATGAGGTCGTAACCGTGGCGGGGGGCCTCGTCGAGCAGGCTGAGGATGTACAGGCGCAGATCGCCGTGGGAGAAGACGGGGCTCATCACCACTCCTCCTCTCCGGCGAGCTCCTCGGGGCGCAGGCCCGAGATGCCGCGGCGTAGCACCGTGATCTCGCCTGAGACGGTGTTGGCCCGGACGTCGACGAAGCTCCCCGCGAGGGTGCCGGTCGATCCCGAATAGGTGGTGGGGCCCTTGCCCGAGCGCACGATGCCGTCGATCTGCACGCGGCCGCTCACCGAGCGCGAGACGTAGTTCGCCGGGAGCGACCGATCGAGCCGGATGGTCGCGGTGCCGCTGACGGAGTTGAGCGAGATGGACTGGGTGTGACCGCTGGAGTCGACGAGCATCGCCCCCGAGACGGTGTCGATCGAGGCCTTCGTGATGCGGCCGGTGGCGGCGACGTCGCCCGAGACGCTGTTGGCGCTGAGCGCGCCGTCGAGCTCGCGCACCTGCAGGTCACCGGAGACGGCGTTCAGGTCGACGTCGCCCTCGATGCCGTCGACGATGATGTCGCCCGAGACGGTGTTCAGGCGCACGTCGCTGCGCAGGCCCGCGACCAGGGCGCTCGCGCTGACGACGCCGAGCGTGAGGGCGACGGTGCGCGGCACGGCGACGCTGATCTCGGCCTTGGGGCCGCCGGCACCGAAATTACGGAAGACCTCGAGGAAGTTGTCCCACCGCAGCTGGGGGTGGTCGATCTCGAGACGGCCGTCGACCATCTCGATGCGGAGGTCTTTGACGGTGACGCCGTGCACCTCGATGCGGGCGTCGGGCTCGTCATGGGCGATCACGTCGACCTGCCCGCCGACGAGGCCGATCTTCAGTTCGCGCAGGGCCGCGACGTCGATGACGCGCGTCTCGCCCGGATGGACGATCCATTTCTCCATGGTCTGGTCTCCTCACTCGCGATATATCGCGTTGAGTCGAGTATCGCGATATATCGCGTTCGAGTCAACCCCCGCCGCGTGGGCGGTGGCGGCGTCCGGTGGTTTCGACGCGCTCAGCCACCTCTCGGTGCAGATGGTGACGTCCGGTGGCTTCGACGGGCTCAGCCACCTCTGTGTGGGCGTGGCACTGGGCCTCGCCTTTCGCTCCGCGCCGCTCCGGAGTTCCCTGAGCCTGTCGAAGGGACCGGGACCCCCGGAAACGACGGATGCCACGCCCTCGGTGAGGACGTGGCATCCGGGGCGGGAAGACCCGCCGGGAGTCGAGGGCGACGCGCACCCGAAACGCGTCGCTCCTCGATGAGGTCAGACGGGCTTGCGTCCGCTGATGAGACGGAACAGCAGCACGATGAGGGCGATGAGGCCGACGATGATGGCGATCCACAGCAGGAAGTTGGCCGCCTGGCCCAGTCCGCTGAAGATGGCGATGACGATCGCGGCGACGATGATGATGATGAGGAAGATGTTCATGGGGGGCTCCTTCTTCCCCGCGCGATGGCGCGGGACCTGGCGAGTAGGTCCATCCGCTGCGCTCCGCGCGAACGCCGCACGCACCGGATGATCGGTATCCACCGTGCCACCGGTGAGGGGCGCTGTCGGTGGGGTTGACGCTGCGCGAAACCGGCTGGTAGCCGCGTGGTTGTCAACCCCGCGGACGCCGCGACGGGCGCGCCCGTAGCGTCGGATCCTCGACGGAAGGAGACGGCCATGCCCCAGGGGCGAGGATCCAACAGCCTGAAGGACCCCGAACTGTACGAGGAGTTGCGCGCGCAGGGCGACTCGAAGGAGAAGGCGGCCCGCATCTCGAACGCCGCCGCCGCGCAGGGAGGCGACAGCATCGGTGAAAAGGGCGGCCACGCCGAGAACTACGAGGACCGCACCGTCGACGAGCTGAAGAAGCGCGCGAAGGAACTCGGCATCACCGGCTACTCCGGCAAGAAGAAGGCGGAGCTGATCGACATGCTCCGCTCGCACTGACGCGCATGGCGCGACTGATCCGCGTCCGGCCCTACGAGGATCCGGGGTATCGCCGGGTGCGCTCGGGGTCGGGGTTCCGCTTCGTCGATCACACCGGGGCGGCCGTTCCCGACCGCGACGCCGAGCGCGCGCGCGGTCTCGTCATCCCGCCCGCGTGGCGCGAGGTGTGGATCGCGCGAGAGCCCAACGCCCACATCCAGGCGGTCGGCACCGACGAGGCCGGGCGGCGCCAGTACACGTATCACGCCGACTGGTCGAAGCGTCAGGACAAGGGCAAGTTCTCCCGTGCCCTGCAACTCGCCGAAGCCCTCCCGCGTGCTCGCGCTCGCGTGACGCAGTCGCTGCGGCGCAGCGACATCGATCGGGAGCGCGTGCTGGCGGTGTCGTTCCGCCTGCTCGACCTGGTCGCACCCCGCGTCGGCAACGCGCGCTACTTCGTCACGAACGGCAGCCGAGGGCTCACCACCCTCCAGCGCAGGGATGCCACGGTCGAGGGTGATCTCGTCCGGCTGTCGTTCCCGGCGAAGAGCGGCAAGCGCGCCGATCTGCGCGTGCACGACGCCGAGCTGGCATCCCTCATCGGAGAACTCGCGCTGGGGCGACCGCGAGCGGCGCTGCTGAGCTACAAGCGCGGACGGCGACGCGTTCCCCTCACGCCGGGCGACGTCAACGCGTACGTGCGCTCCCTCACCGGAGGACCGTTCAGCGCGAAGGACTTCCGCACGCTCCGCGGCACGATCATGGCCGCCGAATCGCTCGCGAAGGTCGGAGCCGTCGGCGGCAAGAACGAACGCAAGAAGGCCGAGGTCGCCGCTGTCCGCGCGACGGCGGAGGCGCTCGGCAACACCCCCGCCGTGGCGCGGTCGAGCTACATCGATCCGCGCGTCTTCTCGCTGTACCGCAGGGGCCGCACGATGGAGTTGGGCGGATCGAAGGATGCCGCGATCAGACGCCTGATCCTCGGGGAGTGACGGCGGCACGCGTGCCCGCACCGGTCGTCGAGCGTCTCCGGGACACCCGGACGCCGCGGAGGATCGGCCGGGTACCGTGGGCGCTCGACGACGGTGAGCGGGCCGGACGTGAGCGAACGCCGGCGGGCGCCGGGGGAACGCGGCGGCGGCGTAGGGTGGCGCGGTGAGCATGTGGCGTGACGCGGTCCTCGTCGCGGTGGGCGGTGCCATCGGCACGGCCGTGCGCGCGGGACTCACCCTCGGTCTCGGCGACGACCTGGGTTCCGCCCTCGTGCCGATCATCAACGTCGTGGGGGCGTTCGCGATCGGCATCCTGTTCGGATGGCGGGCCCGGATGCCGGAGTCCTCGCGCGCGCAGCGCGTGCAGCTCTTCATCGGCACGGGGGTGCTGGGCGGGTTCACCACCTACAGTGCGCTCGCCGTGGAGTCGGCCGACCTCGCGCTGCTGTGGTGGGGAGTGGCGACGGTGCTCGTCGGCACCGCGGCCGCCTGGGGCGGCGTGCTGCTCGGGCGCGGGGGGCGCGCACGATGACGCCCCTGGTCTTCGTCGCGGTCGCCTTCGCCGGCGGCGTCGGCGCGGCGCTGCGATACCTGCTCGACGTCACGATCCGCCGCCGCACGGGCGAGCGGTTCCCGTGGGGCATCCTGGTCGTCAATGTGACCGGGGCGCTGGCGCTCGGCATCCTGAGTCCGCTCCCGGCGGACGAGGCGTGGCGCTGGATCCTCGGCACGGGGCTGCTCGGGGGGTACACGACCTTCAGTGCGGTCGCGGTGACCACCGCCCTGCTCGCCGAAGAGGGGCGTACGCGGGCCGCGGTGTCGTACGCCCTGCTGTCGTTCGTCGGGTCGGTGCTCGCCGCCGCCCTCGGCCTCACGGTGGGTTCGCTGCTCTGAGCCGCGCCGGGCCGCGGAGGGGCATGGGATACTGGCCTCTCGATACACCCCTGTATCGAATCGTGATCCCGGAGGGTCCTTCGTGTCGTACCTGGCCGTTCTGAGCCTGAAGAACCGTGCCCTCATCGCCCTCGTCACGATCGTCGCGGCGATCTTCGGCGGCCTCGCGCTGACGAGCCTCAAGCAGGAGCTCATCCCCTCGATCGAGTTCCCCCAGCTCGCGATCGTCACGACGTACCCGGGCGCCTCCCCCGAGGTGGTCGAGGCCGACGTGTCGACGCCCGTCGAGAACGCGATCCGCGGGGTCGAGGGTCTCGAGTCCACCACCGCGACCAGCACGACGAACTCCTCGATCGTGTCGGCGTCGTTCACCTACGGCACCGATCTCGCCGCGGCGCAGCAGAAGATCCTGGCCGCGATCGCGCGCATCAACGATCAGCTGCCCGAGTCGGCCGACACCACGGTCGCCTCCGCCAGCATCGACGACTTCCCCGTGATCCAGCTCGCGGTCACCGGCTTCACCGACGCGCAAGCCACGCAGTCGATCCTGCAGAGCAGCGTCATCCCCGATCTCGAAGACGTCGACGGCGTCAACGGCGCCCAGATCGTCGGCGGCACCGGCCAGCGCGTCACCATCACCCCCGACGCGACGAAGCTCGGCGACCGCGGCTTCAGCCAGCAGGCGATCACCGACGCCCTCGACGCGAACGGCGTGCTCTTCCCCGGCGGCTCGCTGACCGAGGGCGATCAGACGCTCACCGTCCAGACGGGCACCAAGCTCACCAGCGTCGACGAGATCGCCGCCCTTCCGCTCGTGCCGACGGATGCCGCGCAGTTCCAGGCGGGGCAGACGACCATCGGCGACGTGGCGTCCGTCGAGCTGCAGACGGACCCCGTGACCACCCTCTCGCGCGTCGACGGCCAGCCCGCGCTGACCATCGCCGTCACCAAGCTCCCCGCGGCCAACACGGTCGACGTCTCTCGCGGCGTGCTCGCCGCCCTGCCGGGTCTCGAGTCGCAGCTCGGCCAGGGCGCGACCTTCACCGTGGTCTTCGACCAGGCGCCGTTCGTGACGCAGTCGATCGAGGCGCTCGCGCAGGAGGGGCTCCTCGGTCTCGTCTTCGCGGTCGTCGTGATCCTGATCTTCCTCATGTCGGTGCGCTCGACGCTCGTCACCGCGATCTCGATCCCCACGAGCGTGCTCATCACCTTCGTCGGGCTCCAGGCCTTCGGCTATTCGCTGAACATCCTCACGCTCGGCGCCCTCACGATCGCCATCGGCCGCGTCGTCGACGACTCCATCGTCGTCATCGAGAACATCAAGCGGCACTACGTCGGCGACGCGGAGAAGATCCCCACCATCATCCGGGCCGTGCGCGAGGTCGCGGCCGCCATCACGGCATCCACGATCACCTCCGTCGCGGTGTTCCTGCCGATCGCGTTCGTCGGCGACGTCACGGGGGAGCTGTTCCGCCCGTTCTCTCTCACGGTGACGATCGCGATGGCAGCGTCGCTGCTGGTCTCGCTGACGATCGTGCCCGTGCTGGCGTCGTGGTTCCTCAAGCCGGGGAAGGTCGTGCGGGATGCCGAGGGCAACGCCATCGACCCCGAAGCGGCCGACGCGCCCCCCTCGCGTCTGCAGAAGGCCTACGTTCCCGTGCTCAGCTGGACGCTGAAGCACTCGTGGGTGACCCTGGGCCTCGCCGTGCTGGTGCTCGGTGGCACGCTCGCCTCGGTGCCGCTCCTCAAGACGGACTTCCTGGGCGACTCGGGCCAGAACACCTTCACCGTGACGCAGAAGATCGGATCCGCCCCGAGCCTGGATGCCGAGGACGCGGCGGCGCAGAAGGTCGAGGCGGTGCTGCTCGACACCGAGGGCGTGGAGACGGTGCAGACCTCGATCGGCTCCAGTGGTTCGGCGCTGCGCGACGCCTTCTCGGGAGGCGGTTCGGGCATCACCTACTCGATCACCTCGCAGTCGGGCACCGACCAGGTGGAGCTGCGCGAGCGCGTGCGCACCGAACTCGAGAAGCTGACGGATGCCGGTGAGATCGAGGTCTCCGCGCAGGGGAGCGGTTTCGGCTCGACCGACATCACGGTCGACGTGACCGCGCCCGACGCGACGACGCTGCAGCAGGCGAACGACGCGGTCGTCGCCGGTCTCGACGGACGCGACGGCATCGGCCAGGTCACCAGCAGCCTGTCGGCCTCGCTGCCGTTCGTGTCGGTGCGCGTCGACCGCGACGCGGCCGCCGAGCGCGGCCTCTCGGAGCAGACCGTCGGCGCCCTCGTGTCGGGCGCCCAGCAGCCGCGCCAGGCGGGCACGGTCGAGCTCGACGGTCGGGGCGTGACGGTCTACCTCGCGACGGCCAACCCGCCGCAGACCATCGACGATCTGCGTGCCCTCGAGATCCCCAGCGCCCGGGGCGCCGTGCGCCTCGACGAGATCGCCACCGTCGAGCAGAGCCAGACTCCGCCCTCGATCACCACCGCGCGGGGACTCCGCACGGCATCCGTGACGGTCACCCCCACGACCGACGACCTCGGCAGCTCCTCCGCGAGCGTGAACGCGGCCCTCGCCGACGTGCAGCTGCCCGAGGGAGCCACCGCGAAGGTCGGCGGGGCCGTCACCGACCAGCAGGACGCCTTCGGTCAGCTCGGTCTCGCGCTGCTCGCGGCGATCCTCATCGTGTACGTCGTGATGGTCGCGACGTTCAAGTCGCTGCGCCAGCCCCTCGAACTGCTCGTGTCGGTCCCGTTCGCCGCCACCGGCGCCATCCTGCTGCTGCTGGTGACGGGCGTGCCGCTCGGCGTCGCCGGGATGATCGGGGCGCTCATGCTCGTGGGCATCGTCGTGACGAATGCCATCGTGCTGATCGACCTCGTCAATCAGTACCGTGCGCGCGGGCTGAGCGTCCACGACGCCACGATCGTCGGTGGGGCGCGACGTCTCCGGCCGATCCTCATGACGGCGCTCGCCGCCATCTTCGCCCTGGTGCCGATGGCCCTCGGCATCACGGGCCACGGTGGGTTCATCTCGCAGCCGCTCGCGGTCGTCGTGATCGGCGGCCTCGTGTCGTCGACGTTCCTGACGCTGCTCGTACTGCCGACCCTTTACAACCTCATCGAAGGAGCGAGCGAACGTCGACGGGCGCGGCGTGCCGCGCGCGACGAGGCGTCGTCGCCGTCGATGGGCGCTGCGCCGATCGCGGACGACGGGCACCCGCTGAGCCGACGCGAGCTGCGCGAGAAGCACTGACGGCGCGCGGGCCCGCGGCGGGGCTCGCTCCGCTCGTCACGGCGGTGCGTCCGCGGCGCGGTCCGCACCCGCCCGCCTGAGCGACGATCGCGGGGCGGGCGGCGGATGCCGCGGGGCCCCGCGCCGCGAGGGGAGCCGAGGTCGTCGCGGCGTCGTCGCGGGCGTTCGCCCGAGTGGCGGTTGCGAGCGACCGCGTCGAGTGGGGGTCGGTCGTGGTCGCTCCCGCGCGGGGGCCGCGTGCCGAGGACGCCGCAGCGGAGCGGAGCCGGTCTGCGCCGACCGAGCGCATCGACGAGGCGCGGTCGATGCGTCCTTCGGCGCGGGCCGCGAGCGATGAGGCGGGGCGGCCGGCGAGGAGGGCGAGGACGCTCATGCGACGAGCGGTACGACCCGGGCCGCTGACGCGCGGGGAGCGGGTGCGCGACACGGACGCGGCGGCGGTCGTCGAGGAGACGACGCCGAGGGAGCCGGCCAGACGGCGGCTGCGCGCGCGGCGACCCGCGAGGTGGGCGCCGGAGCGCGAGGAGTCCGCGTGCGCGGGAGTCACGGCCCGTGAGGCGGCGCCGGCCAGTACATGCGTGAACATTCCCGACCAGGCGAACATCGCGGTGCACGAGATGGTCTCGAACAGAGCGAGATTGATCGTCGCCGAGACGAAGAGGGCGATCGAGACGACCAGCCACACGGTGGCGATCACGGTGCTCACCGCCATCCGCTTGCCGAGGCGGTTGAACATGATCGGCGCGCTGATCAGGAGGGCGAGGAAACCGAGGACCATCGAGCCCGCGACGCGATCGTGGAGGTCTTTGTCGGTGTTCAGCGGAATGCAGCCGACGAGAGCGAGATTGACGCCGACGACATTCAGGCAGATGAATGCCACGGTCGCAGCCCCTCGGCGCACCGGTCCCCGGCCGAGCCGACGGACGTCGCGGCGCACGCAGAACGCGAAGACCACGACGATGACCCCGCTGACCTTGAGTGTGGTGTTGAAGAACGCGCTCGAGAGGTCGCCGAAGATTCCCAGCTGGCTGAAATGCAGCTGCCACCACAGCGGGTCGCTCGTCGTCGCGATCGCCAGCAGCAGGCCCGTCACGAGCACGGTCAGGGCGGCGGCCCCGATGTGCAGCGACGGGAGAGAGCGCAGACGGCGGGTGAGGCCGGTCAGGTGCGACGTCGACAGGGAGAAGGGGACGGCGGAGCGGAGCGCGCTGCTCATGATGGGGGATCTTTCCTCGTGACGGAACGAGGATCCCCCCACATCGCGAGACCCTCGGCCCCCGTCGGCTCATTCGGGTATGAACCGGGGCGAACCTTGACCCTTTGCCGCCCCCGGCCTTGACGGAAATCCGTCACGACGAATGGTATCGTTCGCGTCGCCCAAATAGGTACGGGGTTGTCCCAGCTTTCCCCAGGTCATATGCGAGATTTCATGTCCCCCAAATGGGGGACAAGGACACCTATGCCGAGAAGCGAACTCCCCATTCCCGGTGGAGAATGTCTCCCGGTTCGAGCCGTTCGAGATCGTCCCCCGTGGCGAAAGCGTTCGCGGGCGCCGTCATCGGCTCGATCGCGACGGCGAGGGAGTGGCCGGGGTAGCGGTCGGTCGTGAACACCTGCGCCCAGCGGAACCCCTCGTCCTGCCAGAGCTCGACGCGAGCCCCGTCGGGGGCGGTCAGGGTGTGGTGCGCGAGGCCCTCGGCATCCCTGTCCAGGCCTCGATAGCCGTTGTCGAGAGCGGCGTCGCCCAGGCGCACGCCCGCGCGCAAATCGGTGCCCGCGCCCACGGGGACCTCGTCGACGGGGATGTTGCGGTCGTCGAGGACGAGCGTCGTCGTGCCGGTCGAACGGACCACGAGGTCGGCGGTGGGAACCCCGCCGATCTGCAGGTAGGGGTGCACGCCCAGCGCGACGGGAGCGGCCGTCGCTCCGACGTTCTCGATGTCGTGGGCGACGTGGAGTCCGTCGTTCCGGAGGGAGAAGGTCACACGGGTGCGCAGGTGGAACGGATAGCCGGTCTGCGGGACGACGTCGGCTCCGAGCACGAGTCGTTCGTCGGACTGCTCGATCGGCTCGTACGCGCCGAAGCGCAGCAGGCCGTGGCTCGCGTTGCCGAACTTCGGCTCGCTGATCGCCAGCTGCAGGTCGGCGCCGTCGAAGGAGTACCGGCCGTCGCGGATGCGGTTCGGCCACGGGACGAGGACCACCCCGGATGCCGCGGGCGTCGGCACGTCATCGGGGTAGCGGGGCACGAGGTCGACGCCGTCGACGGTGAGCGCGCGCAGAGCGGCGCCGACCTGGGCGATCTCGGCGGAGGAGTGCGCGCCGCGCAGGTGGAAGCGCCGGCCGGTGGGATCAGCGGTCATGACGAGGCCTTTCGGGAGCGGGGCGGACGCTGCAACCACGGACGGAGCAGCCGGGTGACCCACGGCAAGACGGCGTAGGTCATGACGGGGGTGAGCATGAGGGTGGTGGCGAGCACGCGCAGGGGCAGGGGGATCTCGGCGAACCCCGGGACGAAGCCCAGCAACCACGACGCGAGGAGGTTCGTGGGGAAGAATCCGACCCAGATCGTCACGGCCTGCTTCCACCGAGGGGGAGCGGGGGGCACCGGCTGCTGCACGGGGGAGGTCGTGGCATCCGTCGGGGCGAGGACCGAGCCGAACGCGGCGTCGAACCACCCCTCGATGCCGGTGCGCCGCTCGGTGCGCTCCTCGCGCGCGAACGGGCGCCCGGAGTCGAGCCACCATTCACGCTGCGAGGAGGTCTCCCACTGCTCGAGCGTGGTGATGTCGCGGAAGCGGTACAGCATGTACCAGAGGTCGCTGTCCTCGCCCGCGCGCACCCAGCCCGAGCCGAGGAAGCCCGGGAACGCGGTCGCGAGGTCGGTGCCGGCCTGCATCCAGGAGGTCGCTTCGGCGGTGCGCGTCGGGTCGATGCGCCGCTCGATCGCCACCGTGATGGGGTGGGCGTCGGTGTCTGCCATGCGTCCATCTTCGGTCCTGTCGGCGCTTCCGTCGGCACCGGCCGTGACGAGAACAGGCGATGTCGCGAGAACAGGGGGCTCTCCGCCGAATCGGCCTGTTCCGGTGGCATCCCCTGTTCTCGTCGCACGCGGCGACCCGGGGCGTGGATGCCATTCCCAGGCGCGGGCTGTAACGTGGGGCGGTCGGCTCTGGACACCGCGTGTGATGCGCGGATGGGTTTGTGAGTCCAAGGGGCCGATGGACAGGACGCGATCGCGGCCTCGACCATCATCAGTGAATGGCCCCCGGCCGACGACAGTCCGGGTATCTCACCGCCACGAGCGGTGTCGCTGTTTCGCGCGAACAGAACCCAGGAAGTCCCCCATGCCCAAGAACAAGAAGCCCGCCGGCGGTCGCGCCGCGAAGAACTTCGAGCCGCGCTACGGCGCCAAGACCTCGTTCCAGGACCGCAAGCGTCGTCCCGGTGCCGAGGGCCCCGTCAAGCCCGGCAGCAAGAGCCCCAACCACCGCGGCTACCGCGCCGAGACCGAGGCCGCCCCCGACAAGCGCCGGTGGAGCGCATCGGATCGTGCCGGCCGCGACGAGGCCCGTGGCATCCGCCAGTCCGCTCGCGACGACCGTCCCGCCCGTTCGTTCGACGACCGTCCCGCGCGTTCGTTCGACCGGAACGACCGCCCTGCCCGGTCCTTCGATCGGAACGAGCGTCCCGCCCGGTCCTTCGACCGGAACGAGCGCCCGGCGCGTTCGTTCGATGGTGACGAGCGTCCGCGTCGTGACGCGGGTGAGCGCCCGGCCCGTTCCTTCGACCGGAACGACCGTCCGGCGCGTTCGTTCGACCGCAGCGAGCGTTCGGCGCGTTCGTTCGATCGTGACGAGCGTCCGCGTCGTGACGCGGGTGAGCGCCCGGCCCGTTCCTTCGACCGGAACGACCGTCCCGCGCGTTCGTTCGACCGTGACGACCGTCCGGCGCGCTCCTTCGATCGCAACGACCGTCCCGCGCGTTCGTTCGACCGGAACGACCGTGCCGCGCGGTCCTTCGACCGGAACGACCGTCCGGCGCGTTCGTTCGACCGCAACGATCGCCCGGCGCGTTCGTTCGATCGGGACGACCGTCCCCGTCGTGACGCCGGTGAGCGTCCAGCGCGTTCCTTCGACCGCAACGATCGTCCCGCGCGGTCGTTCGACCGTGACGAGCGCCCCCGTCGCGACTTCGGCGACCGCCCCGCCCGTTCGTTCGACGAGCGTCCGCGTCGCGCCGACAGCCCGAGCCGCTCGGATTGGAACGCCAGCCCGAAGCGCTCGGCCGAGCACGAGCAGCGCGTCGACGTCGTGCACGAGCGACTGCAGGCCGAAGCGGTGGATGCCGCGACCGTGACCGGCGCCGGCTTCGCCGAGCTGGGTCTCGGCGACAACATCGTCCGCGCTCTCGCGGGCCTCGGTGCCGACAAGCCGTTCCCGATCCAGGCCGCGACCGTGGCGCCGATCCTCGAGGGACGCGACGTTCTGGCCCGTGGCCGCACCGGCTCGGGCAAGACCATCGCCTTCGGTGCGCCGCTCGTCGAGAGCATCCTGCGCGCCCAGGCCGGTCAGCGTCGTGAGTTCGGTCGCGCGCCGAAGGCGCTCATCCTCGCGCCGACCCGCGAGCTCGCCCTGCAGATCGACCGCACGGTGCAGGTCATCGCCCGCAGCGTGGGGCTCTTCACCACGCAGATCTACGGCGGCGTCCCCCAGGCGCGTCAGGTCGGTGCGCTGAAGAAGGGCGTCGACATCATCATCGGCACCCCGGGTCGCATCGAAGACCTGCTCAACCAGGGGAAGCTCGATCTCTCGCAGGTGCAGGTCGCCGTGCTCGACGAGGCCGATCACATGTGCGAGCTCGGCTTCCTCGAGCCCGTGCAGCGCATTCTGCGCGCCACCGCGAAGGGCAGCCAGAAGCTGCTGTTCTCGGCCACGCTCGACCGCGAGGTCGCGGCCCTGGTCGACGAGTTCCTCGTCGAGCCGGCCGTCTACGAGGTCGCCGGTGAAGACCAGGACTCGAGCACGATCGAGCACCGCGTGCTCGTGATCGAGCACCGCGACAAGGCGCAGATCCTCGACTCGCTCGTCGATCGCGAGGGCAAGACGCTCGTGTTCGCCCGCACCCGGGCCTACGCCGAGATGCTCGCCGAGCAGTTCGACGACGCCGGTATCGCCGCCGTCGCGCTGCACGGCGACCTGAACCAGCAGAAGCGCACGCGCAACCTCGAGAAGCTCACCTCGGGTCGCGTCAACGTGCTCGTGGCCACCGACGTCGCCGCTCGCGGCATCCACGTCGACGACATCGATCTGGTCATCCAGGCCGACGCCCCCGACGAGTACAAGACGTACCTGCACCGTTCGGGCCGCACCGGCCGCGCCGGTCGCAGCGGCACGGTGGTGACGCTCATCACGCGTCAGCGTCAGCGCCGGATGACCGAGCTGCTCGACCGTGCGGAGATCGAGGCGCCGTTCGAGCCGACGCAGCTGGGCGACGACGTGCTCGAGGAGATCTCGGGTCGTCAGCTCTCCGACGTCACGTCGTAATCCGTCACACCGGTAAGCCCCCGTTCGCGTTCGCGCGGCGGGGGCTTTCCCGTTGCCGTCGGTGGCCGCGACGTCCCGGCCTTCGCCGTCAGAACAGCCTCGGCTCGCTCGCCGGCGCGACCCGGGGGCGAGGGGATATCGGGCCCCGGGTCGCGCGAACCGGCCCCAGGCGGCTCGTGGCAGGGGTGCGGGCCGCGAGTCCCGGTTGTGGGCGACCACGTGGGTGGTCGTCTTCGTCCCACCCGTCGAGTCGGTGCAGGCGCAACAGCGGGCGGAGGCGCTTGCCGAGCCACGTGCGGTACGCCTTGGGTGCGGTGACCGAGACGCCGGGATAAAGGCCGCGGTAGGACGACACGAGGTGCGGGTGCTCGCGTTCGAGCCACTCGAAGAACCACTGCTTGGCGCCCGGGCGCAGGTGCAGTGCGCCGTAGACCACCCTCGTGGCGCCGGCCGCACGCAGGCGGGCGAGGGCGTCGTCGAGCGCCGGGATCGAGTCGGTGAGGTGGGGGAGGATCGGCATGAGGAACACCGTCACGCGGAATCCCGCCGCCGTCGCGGTGCGCACCGTCTCGAGGCGCGCCTCGGCGCTGGGGGTCCCCGGCTCGATCGAGTGCTGAAGAGCGTCGTCGAAGACGGCGATCGACATCGCGAGCGACACCTTCACCTGCTGGGCGGCGTCCGCCAGCAGCGGCAGATCGCGCCGCAGAAGCGTGCCCTTCGTGAGGATCGAGAAGGGTGTTCCGGTGTCGGTGAGGGCGCCGACGATGTCGGGCATCAGGCGGTAACGCCCCTCGGCCCGCTGATAGGGGTCGGTGTTCGTGCCGAGCATGACCGGTTCGCGCGCCCAGGATCCGCGCTGCAACTCGGTCCGCAGAACGTCCGCGACGTTGACCTTCACCACGATCTGCGAGTCGAAATCGGCGCCGGAGTCGAGGTCGAGATACTCGTGCGTCTTGCGGGCGAAGCAGTACGAGCACGCATGGCTGCAGCCGCGGTACGGATTCACCGTCCAGTCGAACGGCATGGCCGACGCGCCGGGCACGCGGTTCAGGGCGGTCTTGCACAGCACCTCGTGGAACGTCATCCCCGCGAACTCGGGGGTCGTGACCGACCGGACGAGACCGTCGATGCGCTCCATGCCGGGCAGCGCCGCCGTGTCGTCGACGCCCAACTGCTGACCCTGCCACCTCATGCGAACAGTCGAACACATGTTCTACCCAGAAGCAAGGCCGACCTCTCCAGATGCGTCCGCATGCACGAACCGCGAACCGCTACTGTGGCTGCGAAGCCCGCCCCGCGCGGGTGGACAGGGGGCGGACATGGATGCGGACCGGCACGTGTGGGGGCACACGCTCGTGAACGGGTCCGCGCGCCGGGTGGAGTCGCTGCATCCCTCCTTCGTGGTGCGGCATCCCACCCTGTCGGGATGGATCTGGCTCGGCGTCGCGGTGGTGCTGCTCGTGGTCTGCGAGATCTGGGTGGAAGACGAGACCGCCGGCGTCGTCCTCTCGCTGCTCGGCGCCCTGCCGTCGCTCGGCGCGACGCTGCTGGTGCTCGCGCAGACGCCGCGCACGCATCTCGCGTACGAGGAGTCCATCCTCGGTCACTTCTTCGCGCGGTTCTTCGCGGTCCTCGGCGCGCTGATCCTGTGGGTCGGCTCCGTCGTCCTCGGCGCGGCGGTCGCGGTGCAGCTGGCCGAGGACACCGGGGCCGATCCCGAGAAAGCGTGGGTCGAGGCCTTCGAGATCTTCGGTGCGGTCGTGCCGTTCATCGTCGCGATGCTCTGGGCCGTGCTCGTCTTCCGCTGCGTCGGTTACATCGCGCGCCTGCGCGGGTGGGCGGGCGTACCCGAGCGCCATCGGATCCCCGACGAGTTCCTCACCGAGCTGCCGCACACCCGGCGCGTCGTCATCGGGCTCGCGCACCCCTCGCTCCTGTTGGTCGCGGGAGTGCTGAGCATCGTGGTCGCCCTCTTCGCGGCGGCCGAGGTCGCATCGAGCGGCATCGCCTGACGCGCGGCGCGCAGGTGTCGCGGCGGGACGAGCGGTCGCGACCACCTCAGTCGGGCAGACGGGCCGCGATGAACCGCAGGGCCTCTGCGCCCGCCGTGAAGGACTCCTCTTGTTCGCGTCGTACATGGTCGGGCAGGTCGGGCTCCGCCAGGATCCCGCGCGTCACGCGCTGCCCGCCCGCGAGGATCTCCACCAAGAACTCCTCGTCCCCATCCGCCAGCGACACCGGCAATTCCGCGTCGTCGAGCGGCCACCCGCTGGGAGCGAGGGGGCCGGGATGCCGCGCGGCCGCCGCGCTGCCGGCAGCTTGAAGCCGTTCCGTGCGGGCCGCGATGACCGGGTCGCCGCCGACGCGTTCGACGGAGCCGGCGTTGCCGAGCTCGGCGTAGACGGTGTGCCAGACGGGCATCGGGAAGCTCAGCTCGTGGGTCGGCTCCGAGGTGTCGACGAGCGGGTCTTCGACCTCCTGGTCGAACGCGATCGAACCGACCGTGTCGTCGCCGACGGTGTCGAGGGCGACCCAGTGGCCGTCGGTCTTGTCGTGGTAGCCGATCTCCCCCGAGGGCGACACCTGCATCGAGGGGCCGCCGGGGCGCGGAACGAAGGGGGTCTCGGTGGCGATGTACGCAGAGGGGGACGGTGGAGGGGTTTCGGGCCGTGCCCCCAGGAGCACGCGCGTCAGAGCGGCTCCCGAGTCGAGGAGCTCGTCGAGGGCCGCCGTCAGATCGTCATCGGTCGGTGCCTCCTCGCCCCGGACGGCGGCGCGGAGCACGGTGCCGCGCAGCAGCTCCTTTGCGAACGAGCCCGTCGTGCCCTGCGCGCGGTCGGCTGCGGCCTCGATCGCCTCCGCCGACAGCGGCAGACCCTGGGCGTAGCGACGGAACAGTCGGCGTCGGTCGGCGTCGTCGGGGAGCGGGATCTCGACGCCGAGGTCGACGCGACCCGGTCGGGCGGCGAGAGCCTCCTCGAGGATCTGCACGTGATTGGTGGTCATGACGAAGGCGATGTCGGCATCCGGTTCCAACCCGTCCAGGGCGTCGAGCACGTCGAAGAGCACGGGCTCGGGCGAGAAGCCGCGATCGGCCGCCACCAGGTCGATGTCTTCGAGCACGACGAGGGCGGGGGCGAAGGTGCGCGCGATCTCGGCCGCCGCGGTGATGAAGCGGATGCTCGATCCGGTGAGCACGACGGCCGTCGTCTCCGGCGTGCGGGCGAGCAGGTGGCGCACCGTGAGCGTCTTGCCGGTGCCGGGAGGACCGTAGAGCAGGACGCCGCGCTTGAGGTGCTGTCCGGCGGAGCGCAGGGCCTCGCGGTGGTCGCCGATACCCACGACGTGATCGACGATCCGCTGCAGAACCCCCTCGCCGAGCACGATGTCGTCGGCGCCGACCTCGGGGCGGGGCAGGAAGGTGGCCCCGGCCTCGTGCCCGTACTCGGTCGGCACGAACGACAGCACGTGGCCGCGCAGCACGCTGCGCTCGATCATCAATCGTCGGATCTCCACGAGCGCCGCCGCCGTGGCATCCGGGTCCGCGCCGATCACTTCGAGCTGGGGCTGCGACGGCATCGACCGCGGGTTCGCCGAGCGCTGCACGATCGCGAGCGGGTGACCGTCGAAGGCGAGCAGCCGCACGCCGAACGAGACGACCCGCCGCTGGGCGGTGGCGCTCACGTCGCGCGACTCGTACGACACCGGTCCGGGAGCGAAGTGCGAGTAGGGGCCCGCGAACAGCTCGGATGCCGACACGTGCAACCGCTGCTCGCCCCCGGTCACGCCGATGAGGCGTCCGCCGCCGCGTTCGGTGAGCTCATCCAGGGCGATGTCGGCGTCGACGTAGCGGTGCGCCGACAGGGTCTCGGTGGTGACCGGGAGTGTGGTGACGTCCACGCCGAGATGAGCGCTCAGCTCCTCGCCGAGCGGGGTGCGCTCACCTGCTCTGTCGTCGGCGACGACGCGGTTCACGGTCTCGAAGTAGCGGCTCATGGCGCGCATGAGTGCGCGGTCGTCGTCGTCGAGCATGGTCCCCCCGGTCGGCTCACGGTGACCCCAGACTGCCGGGCCGACGTGAGTCGGGCAACCTCCGGCCTGCCACGGGTCGACCGCAGCGGGCGTCCGGGAGACAATGGACGCAGTGATGTCCCCCGATCCCGAGCTCTCTCCCCGCCGCGCCGCGCGCGCGGAGGCCGAGCGACTCGCGACGGCGGCTGTATCGGTGGCCCCGGCGCCCATCACCCGACGCCAGTTGCGGGAAGCGGCGACCGGTGCCCTCGCGCTCCCGGCGCGGCCCGACGAACCGGCCGCGACGCCGCGGGGCGCGACGAGAGGTCGGCTCCCCGACCTCTTCGCCCCCCTGCCGCTCCGGCGCCGGCGGCGCCTCGCGCTCGTCGCCGGGGCGGCGGTCGCGGTGCTGGTGGGTGCCGTGGTGGTGGGGGCCGCGACGCTCGGGCGCAGCGCGGATGCCGAGGGCTCGGCCGCGGCGGACGCCTCCGTCGTGTCGGCTGCGGTCGCCGGTCCCCCCGCCGTCCCCGACGACGGGCTGCCGGTTCCGCAGGTCGCCGCCGTCGCCGCGACCGCCACCCCGTGCGACGACCCGGCCTTCACCACTGCCCTCTCGCAGGGCGACGACACCGCCGCGATAGCCGCTGCGGGCGGTGGGGCGGCGTTCCGCTCCGCGGTGGCATCCGGACTCGCCCCCTGCGTCTCGCTCAGCGACCCGGATCGTGAGTGGCTCGTCGTCAACAAGCAGCGCCCGCTCGATCCGCTCGACTACTACCCGGGCGACCTCGTCATGCCGTCGAACGTGCGCGCTCTGGAGCAGTCGGCCCTGCGCGCCGCTCCCGCCGAAGCCCTCAGCGCGATGGTCCGCGCGGCCTCCGACGCGGGGGTGGGTGAGATCGGTTATCTGAGCGCCTTCCGCTCCTACTCCACGCAGCAGTCCACGTATGCCGGTCGCGTCGCCGTGGGCGGCGTGGCCGAGGCCGATCGCGAGAGCGCACGCCCGGGGTTCAGCGAGCACCAGACCGGAAAGGCCGTCGACATCGTGCCGTGCAACGGCTCTTGCGCGACGCTCGACGACGTGGCGGCGTCGGCGCAGGGCGCCTGGGTGCGGGAGCATGCCTGGGAGTTCGGCTTCATCACGCGCTATGCCGAGGGACGCGAGGATGTCAGCGGCTACGAGCCCGAGGCCTGGCACCTGCGTTTCATCGGGCCGGAGCTCGCCCAGGCGTACCACGACGGCGGATACACCACCCTCGAGGAGTTCTTCGGGCTCCCGGCGGCGCCGACGTACTGAGCGTCGGGCAGGCGGCGTCCCGACGCTACGAAGATGCACGCGGCTCCGCCGTCCCGCCCCCTGCGCACGGCCTCCGTCGAGCGGGCCGTCAGACCCGGCGTCGTCGCGCGGTAAGGCGCACCCCGGGCAGGGACGGCGCGGGGATGCGCTCGGGCCCGTGGTCGACGACCTCGCCGAACCGGGAAGAGCGGGCCTCCCACGCCTCGCGTGCCTCGGCGATCTCGTCGTGCGAGCGGCCGACGAAGTTCCACCACATCACGATGTCGGCCTCGAAGGGCTCCCCGCCCAGCAGGAAGACCCGGGCGCCCTCGTCGCTGCGCAGCTCCAGGTGGTCGCGTCCGGTGCCGAGGTAGACCAGCCGCGTGTGATCGACGGATGCCGTCGACCCGGGCTCGATCGCGGGCGCCGGTCGTCTCGAGGCGTCGGCGTCGACGGCATCCACCCCCGTCGTCGCTTCGGCGGCGCCGACCATGCCGGAGACGGCGTACTCCCACGTGGGGTCCAGGGGGATCCGCACGGTGGCACCGGCGGCCAGGCGCAGCTCCGCGCCGACGATCGGCGTGTGCACGGTCGCCGGCGACGAGATTCCGCCCAGTTCGCCCATCACGACGACCGCGTCGGATCCGTCGCCCAGGTCGAGCACGGGCAGGTCTTCGTGGCGCTCGAAGGCGGGGGCGCCGTGCCGACGCGACTCGGGCAGGGCCACCCACAGCTGCAGCGCGTCGAGAGGGATCGGTCCCTCGCCCACCGAGTACTCCGAGTGCGCGATGCCCGCGCCGCTGGTCATGAGGTTCAGGACGCCGGGCCGCACGACGACGTCGCTGCCCACGGCATCCCGGTGCCGCACCTCGCCCACGATCGGCCAGGTGACCGTCTGCAGGCCGATGTGGGGGTGCGGTTCGACGCGCATGAGGGTCTGCTGCGGACCGAACCGGTCGAGGAAGCACCACGCGCCGACCATCGGCAGCGAGCGGTGCGGGAGGGTGCGATGCACCTCCATGCCGCGCACGCCGCCCAGCGGCACCTCGCGCGCCTCGACCACGAGCGCGCGCGGCCCGTCGCACTCGACCGGGCCCTCCGCCTCGGGCGGGGCGACGTCGAGGCGGGTCACGACGCCTCGTCGGCGCCCTCGGGCCACTCGACCGAGAGGCCATCGACGTCGTGCTCGCCGAGGTAGTGCGCGACGAACGGGCACGAGGGGATGACGGTGTCGCCGCGGCGCGCGAGGTCGGACAGTGCCTCGCCGGCGAGCTTCGAGCCGAGACCCTTCCCCTTGAAGGCCGGGTCGATCTCGGTGTGGGGGAGCTCGACGCGGTCACCGGCGGGCTCGAACTCCAGGAACCCCCCGAGCTCGTCTCCGACGTGGATCTCGTAGCGGTGCGCCTCGTCGTTGCGGGTCACGGTCAGTTCGTCGGCCATGGGGTCTCCTGTCGTCGGTGCTCACAGCAACGTATGCGCTGGCATGGATGTTCCGCCATCCCTGGACACGCCGCGCCGCTCGTCGCACCGTTCGCGCCGCTCACCGCACGATCGACGGATGCCGCGGGCGTCGGGGCACGGCATCCGCTTAGTGTCGGCGAGTCCGCAGCGCCGCGAACAGGAGGCATCATGAGCGCATCCGTCGACGACGACGTCGTCACCGACCCGAACCTTCCGCCCGTCGCGGTCCCGCCCGACAAGCTCGAGAGCCGGTGGACCCCCGCGAAGATCGCCCTGTGGATCGGGATCGCCCTGCTGGGCGGCCTCGGCTGGACGATGCTCGCGATCGTGCGCGGGGAGACCGTCAATGCGATCTGGTTCGTGTTCGCCGCCGTCTGCACGTACCTCATCGGCTACCGCTTCTACTCGAAGGTCATCGAGCGCTACATCACGCGCCCCGACGACCGCCGCGCGACCCCCGCCGAGCGGAAGGCCGACGGCAAGGACTTCGTCCCCACCGACCGCCGCGTGCTCTACGGCCACCACTTCGCCGCCATCGCGGGCGCCGGTCCCCTCGTCGGCCCCGTGCTCGCGGCCCAGATGGGCTACCTCCCGGGCACGATCTGGATCATCGTCGGCGTGATCCTCGCCGGTGCGGTGCAGGACTACCTCGTGCTGTTCTTCTCGATGCGCCGGGGCGGCCGCACGATCGGCCAGATGGCCCGCGACGAGCTCGGGAAGATCGGCGGGACCGCCGCGATCCTCGCGAGCCTGCTCATCATGCTGATCATCGTCGCGATCCTCGCTCTCGTCGTCGTGAACGCCCTCGGCGAGAGCCCGTGGGGCGTGTTCAGCGTGTCGATGACGATCCCGATCGCGCTGTTCATGGGCCTGTACCTGCGCTACATCCGCCCGGGCCGCATCACCGAGATCTCGATCATCGGCTTCGTGCTCCTCATCGGGGCGATCGTCGCCGGCGGCTGGGTGGCCTCGACCGAGTGGGGCTACGCGGCCTTCCACCTCGACCGCTCCGTCATCGCGTGGGGCATCATCATCTACGGCTTCGTCGCCGCGGTGCTGCCGGTCTGGCTGCTGCTCGCTCCCCGCGACTACCTCTCCACCTTCATGAAGGTCGGCGTGATCGTGATGCTCGCCGGCGCCATCGTGCTCGTGCGCCCCGAGATCTCGGTCCCCGCGTTCAGCGAGTTCGCCGGTGGCCAGACGGGCCCGGTGTTCAGCGGCCCGATCTTCCCGTTCCTCTTCGTCACGATCGCCTGCGGCGCGCTGAGCGGTTTCCACGCCCTCATCGCCTCGGGAACGACCCCGAAGCTCGTCGAGAAGGAGCGCCAGACGCGCTTCATCGGCTACGGCGGAATGCTCATGGAGTCGTTCGTCGCGATCATGGCGCTCGTCGCCGCCCTCTCGATCGACCGCGGCATCTACTTCGCCATGAATTCCTCGCCCGCCGCCACCCTCGGCACCGTCGAGGGCGCCGTCGCCTTCGTGAACGGACTGGGCCTGGCCGGGGTGAACCTCACGCCCGACATGCTCACCTCCACCGCCGCAGCGGTGGGTGAGACCTCGATCGTCTCGCGCACGGGCGGCGCCCCGACCCTCGCGCTCGGCCTCGCGCACATCATGCAGCAGGCCCTCGGCGGTCAGGCGATGATGGCCTTCTGGTACCACTTCGCCATCATGTTCGAGGCGCTGTTCATCCTCACGGCGGTGGATGCCGGAACCCGCGTGGCCCGCTTCATGCTCCAGGACTCGATCGGCACCGTCATCCCGAAGTTCAAGGACCTCTCGTGGCGGCCCGGAGTCTGGATCTGCACCGCGATCATGGTCGCGGGCTGGGGCTCGATCCTCATCCTCGGCGTGACCGATCCGCTCGGCGGCATCAACACGTTCTTCCCGCTGTTCGGCATCGCCAACCAGTTGCTCGCCGCGATCGCGCTCGCCGTGGTGCTCGCGATCGTCGCCAAGCGCGGCCGCTCGTACTTCCGCTGGTTGTGGATCGTGGCCGTGCCGCTGGCGTTCGCCGCGGTCGTGACGATCACGGCATCCATGTACAAGATCTTCTCGCCGGTCCCGGCGGTCGGGTACTGGGCCAACCACTTCGCGTTCCGCGGGGCGCTGGCCGAGGGCAAGACCGAGTTCGGCACCGCCAAGAGCGTCGCCGCCATGGAGACCGTCGTCCGCAACACCTTCGTGCAGGGCGTGCTGTCGGTGATCTTCGTCACGCTCGCGATCGTCGTGATCGTCATGGCCGTGATCGTGACGGCGAAGGCTCTGCGCGCCGGGGGAGGGGAGAACCTCGAAGACGCGCCGGTTCCGTCGCGTCGCTTCGCCGCGGCGGGCTTCCTCGCCACGAAGGAGGAGCGCGCCATCGAGAAGCAGTGGGAGGCCCTCCCGGCCGACCACCCCGACCGTCCGACCGCGTCGTCGCACCACTGAGGCCGTCGATCATGGATCGCACGGATGCCACGGCCCCTGGCCCCCGCGAGAGCATGGGCACCCGCTTCGCGCGGGTGGGCCGTGGCATCCGGTGGTACGTGACGACCCTCATGGGCGATCGCGCTTACGACGTCTACGTGCGTCACCTCCGAGCGCACCACCCTCAGGCGCAGCCGATCACGGAGCGGCAGTTCTGGCGTCAGCGATCCGACGAGCAGGACCGCAACCCCGGCGCCCGCTGCTGCTGAGTAGGCTGCCAGGATGCTCGACGCACCGTTGCTCGCGGGCGCCGTCGGTGTCGTGGTCGGCGCGGTCCTGACCCTGGCCCTCGTGTCGGCCCGGCGCTTCGCGCGCGGCTCACGCGATCTCGGCAGCGACGTCGACCGCGCCACGCACCGCACCCTGCACGTCGCTGCAGCCGCCGCGGCGGCGCTGCGCGGCGGCCGCGACGAGCCCGACGCCGAGCGTGCGGCCACGCACCTGCGCGCGCTGCTCGGAGCGGATGCCGTGGCGATCGTCGAATCGGGGGCCGACCGGGTGGCGCTCGACGGATCCGAGGCGCTGGCGACCTCCGCGCGCCGCATCGCCGCACGGGTGTACGACACGGGACGTCGGCAGGTGTTCTCCGAGGAGGGCGGGTCGGCGGTGGGCGCGCCCATCGTCGTCGACGGACGGGTGTGGGGAGCGGTCGTCGCGTTCGCCGACCAGGCGCGAGGCCCGCTCGTGCGCGCGACCGGTGACGTCGCCGACTGGTGCGCGGCCCAGATCGAGCTCGCCGGCCTCGACGCGTCGCGGGCGGCGTTGGCCGAGGCGGAACTGCGGGCGCTGCGCGCGCAGATCAGCCCGCACTTCATCTACAACGCCCTGACCGCGATCGCGTCGTTCATCTCGACCGACCCGCCGCGGGCGCGCGATCTCGTGCTCGAGTTCGCCGACTTCACGCGGTACTCGTTCCGTCGGCAGGGGGAGTTCACGACGCTGTCGGAGGAACTGCGCAGCATCCACTCCTACCTGGAACTGGAACGGGCGCGCTTCGGCGAGCGGCTCACCGTGCGGCTGCGCATCGCCCCCGAGACCCTGGCGACCGTCATCCCGTTCCTCTCCGTGCAGCCCCTCGTCGAGAACGCCGTTCGGCACGGGCTCGAACCCGGTGAGGGCGGAGGAGTGCTCACCGTGACCTCGATCGACGACGGCACGCACACCGAGGTGATCGTCGACGACGACGGGGTGGGGATGGATCCGCACGAGCTGGCGGCGCTGCTCGACCTCGACGCGCCGTCGACGCACGTGGGGCTGCGCAACGTCGACGCGCGTCTGCGCCAGCTGTACGGGCCCGCCGGCGGCCTCGTGGTCGAGACGAACGTCGGCTCGGGCACCTCGGTGCGTCTGCGCGTGCCCAAATCGCAGCCGCTGCACGAGACGGCGCACGCGTGAGCGTCGAGGTGCTCGTCGCCGACGACGAGGCTCCGGCGCTGCGCGAGCTCGCGGCGCTGCTGTCAGCCGACCCCCGCGTCGACGTGGTGCACACGGCGAGCGGCGGCGCGGAGGCGCTGCAGGTGCTCGAGCGGGGAGGAGTGGCGGTGGCCTTCCTCGACATCCACATGCCCGGGATCTCCGGATTCGACCTCGCGCGAGCCCTCGCGGGGCTGCGCGTGCGCCCGGCGGTGGTGTTCGTCACAGCCGATGACTCCGGAGCGGTGCGGGCCTTCGACCTCGAAGCGGTGGATTACGTGCTCAAGCCCGTCCGCGTGGAACGGCTGTCCCGCGCGCTCGGGCGAGCCCTCGCGACCGGGGTGGGCGCCGATGCGGCGGACGACGAGACGATCCCCGTCACGGTGGGCTCCGCGACGCGGTGGGTGCGACGGGCCGAGGTGCGCTGGGTGCAGGCCAACGGCGATTACTCGCGGCTGTACACCCCGACCGGCGATCACCTGGTGCGCGTGACCCTCTCGGAGCTCGCCGACCGCTGGGCCGACGCGGGTTTCGTGCGCGTGCACCGGTCGTACCTCGTCCATCGCGACGCGGTGCGGGAGGTACGTCTGTCGGGAACGGCCCCCACGGTCCTGCTGGGCGACATCGAGCTCCCCGTCAGCCGCCGCCTCGTCGCGGCCGTGCGGGAGGCGATGCGGCGATGAGGGCGCAACCGGTCGCGGAGGAGCGACGGGAACGGCGGATGCCATGAGTCCGGACCCCCGTCCGTTGCCGCGCGTGCGGGTCACGGCATCCACCGCCGGTCGTGTCGCCCGGCCGCTCACGCGCGGGTTCGCGCTCCCGGGGCGCGTGGCCGACGAGGCCGACGCGGTGTTCTCGCGCGGTCTCGTGCGCGCGCAGCTCCGCCTCGCTCTCGCGTGCGCGACGTCGTTCGTGGTGATGGCCGCGGCGCTGACGGGGGTCATCGCGGCCCTGCCCGCGCTCGGAGACCCGGTGCTGTGGGTGGTCCCCCTGTCGTGGCTGCTGCACGCCTACGGCTTCTATCCGCTGATCCTGGTGTTCGCCGTCATCTATGCGCGAGCCGCAGCGCGCAACGAACGGCGTTATCGGCAGCTCGCCGACCCCGGGGAGGCCGGATGAACCCGGTGTTCGATCTGACGGCGGTCGGTCTGCTCGTCGTGGTCACCGCGGTCCTCGGGTTCGCCGGAATCCGCACCTCGCGCACCCGCAGCGACTTCTTCGTCGCCTCGCGCAGCGTCGGGAGCGTGTGGAACGCGTCGGCCATCAGCGGCGAGTACCTGTCGGCGGGCACGTTCCTGGGACTCGCGGGGCTCGTGCTGCTCTCGGGGGCGGAGGGCTTCTGGTTCCCCATCGGCTACGCCGCCGGCTATCTGCTGGTGCTGCTGTTCGTCGCGGCTCCCCTCCGCCGCAGCGGCGCCTACACGATCCCCGACTTCGTCGAGGCGCGCCTGGAGTCCCGCACCGTCAGACGGGTCACCAGCATCGTCGTCCTCGTGATCGGGTGGCTCTACATCGTGCCGCAGCTGCACGGGGCGGCGCTCGCGCTGGGCGTCGTGGCCGACGTCCCCCCGTGGACCGGCGGGGTCGTCGTCGCGGTGCTGGTGGCGGCGATCGTCGCCGCGGGAGGGATGCGGGCGATCACCGCGGTGCAGGCGTTTCAGTACTGGCTCAAACTCACGGCGCTGCTCGTACCCGCGGTGTTCCTGCTCGCTGCCCTGTCGGGCGGCGGCCGCGACATCGACCCGGTGCAGGTCTTCCCCGTCGAGAGTGGACCGGGGGCGCTCGACGTGTACGCCACCGCGTCGCTGCTGCTGGCCCTGCTGTTGGGCACGATCGGCCTGCCGCATGTGCTCGTGCGGTTCTACACCAGCCCCGACGGGGCGTCGGCGCGGCGCACGACGGTGGTCGTCATCGTGCTCATCGGGGCGTTCTACGCGGTGTCGTCGACCATGGGGCTCATCTCTCGCGTCGTCGCCCCCGATCTCGCGCTCCCCGGGCTGGCGGACACGGTCGTGCTCGCCCTGCCCTCGCGCCTGTTCCCGGGGCTCGTCGGGGAGCTGCTCACGGCCCTGCTCGTCGCGGGCGCGTTCGCGGCGTTCCTGGCGACCTCGTCGGGGATCGTCGTCTCGCTCGCCGGGGTGGTGAGCCAGGATCTCTTCGGCGGCGGGGTCAGGTCGTTCCGTCTGTCGGCGGTGCTGTGCACCCTGGTGCCGCTCGCCGTCGCGCTGCTGACCGAGCCGGCCGGCCTGGTCGCGAGCGTCGGTCTCGTGTTCGTCTTCGCGGCGTCGACGTTGTCGCCGGTGCTGCTGCTCGGGGTGTGGTGGTCGCGCCTGACCGCGCGCGGGGCGGTCGCGGGCATGATCGTGGGCGCCGTGTCGTGCGGCGCGGCTCTGGTGGCGGGCGGGATGCTCCGCGGCGCGGGCGGGTGGGCGGTGGTGTTCGCGCAGCCCGCGGCGTGGGCGATCCCGCTCACCACCGCGGTCATCGTCGGCGTGTCGCTGAGCGACCGCGGGGGCGTGCCGGTGCGCGTGGAGCGCTACCTCGCCCGGTTGCACACGCCCGATGCGTGAGGCCCAGGGCGGATGCCGCGGGTCGGGACCGCGGCGCTCCTCAGCCGCGGGCGCGGTGGCGCCGGACGGCGGCGCGGTTCGCGCAGCGCACCGAGCAGTAGCGCTGACGGCCGTTCCGCGTGACATCGACGACGACCCGATCGCAGGGCTCCGAGGCGCACCGACCGAGGCGGTCCATTCCGCGGGTGACCAGGTGCAGTGAGGTGCCGACCGAGATGACGGCCGCGAGCACGCGCGGGAGCGCCTCGTCGCTGTCGCGGTAGTGCAGGTGCCACCCCTCGCCGTCGTGGTCGGTCAGGCGCGGGAAGGCCGCGACGGCCGCCATCTGCGCGTTCAACATCGCGGCGCGGGCCGCCGGGTCGGACTCGTCCACGACGCGTAGCCAGTCGTCGATGACCACCCGCGTCTGCGCATGGTCGTCGGATGCCACGGGGAAGCGCATCGTCATCCCCCTCTCGATCGTCCGCTCCTCGATCCCCGCGCGGTCGTCCGGCCAGTCGTTCGCGAGCGAAGCGGCGAGCAGGACCGCGTACTCCCCGTAAGGGTTGAGGTGCATAACGGCATTACATCACGCTGGTTCCATGACCGCCTCCCGAACCCGATCGGCCGCCGCTGCGGCATCCGTCCACGAACACGGCTGGATCACCGCCTCGGTGCACGCCACGAGCGTCGGTCACGTGCGCTACGTGCGCTGTGCGGGGTGCGGCGGGTGGCGCGTGGATGCCGATGTGGCGACGGCGGCGCCGCCCGCCGCCGTCTCGCGTGTCGTCGTGTGAGGCGCACGGGGCCGGCGTGCGCCGTCGCGGCGTCGGACGTCCCGCGGCGCTGTGCGGCGCCACCCGTCGGCGCCGTCCGCACGGTAGCGTCGATGAAGACCGTCGACGGAGGACGCATGGATGCCCTGACCCTGATCGCCACGATCGCGGGAGCGGTGCTGGCGATCGCGCTCGTGCTGCACGTCTGGTACGCGATCGGCCTGTCGCGCGTGCTCGCCGCGCACGGCGGCGAGCCGTGGCGTGCCTGGGTGCCGCTCGTGAACGAGGCGGAGGTCTTCCGTCTGGGCCGGCTCGACCCGGTGCGTGCCGTGCTGCTGATCGTGCCGTTCGTGAACGTCTACGGGCTCGTGCTCAAAGCGACCGCGGCGAACCGGATCGGCGAGGGCAGCGGTCGCGGGGCCGGAGCGACGGCGCTCGCGGTGGTCCTGCCGCCCGCGTGGGCCATGCTCCTCGCGCGGACCCCGCAGACGGCGGATGCCGAGGCGTCGGCTCCCGCGCAGATCACCGTTGCCGAGTCGGCCCGTGCCGACGAGGCCGACGGGCCCATCGCGGCGGTGCCGGGCATGCCGACCGCCGCAGCGACCACGGCGCCTCCGATGCCTCCCGCCGCCGGAGCCGGAGCGCGACGCGCCGCCTCGGAGCACGATGAGCCGTACGCGCTCCCCGTGCTGCCGGGGCCCCGCGAGATCGGTGCGGACGGGCCGGCGGCCGACGTCGAGCAGACCGCGTCGACGGCCCTCGACGGCGAGGTGGCGGCGACAGCGGCTCCGGCGACCGCGGCGCCTGCACCCGCCGCGCCGGTCACCGCCGCTCCCGTGACGCGGACTCCGGATGCCGGGTCGACGCCATCGGACGCCTCCACCGCAGCTCAGGCGGAGGCGGTCGACGCGCACCTCGGCGACCCGACCGGCGACCGCGTGTCGGAGACCACGGATTCCACGGCCGAACGCTCGGCCGGTCGCACTGACCTCGCCGCTCCCGTCGACGAGTCGACGCAGACCGCCCGTCCGCGTTCGCGCCGGCGGGGGGAGTGGACCGTCGCGCTCCCCGACGGTGCAGCGGTGGCGCTCACGGGTCGCACGGTGGTGCTGGGACGCAAACCCTCGAACGCCGACGAGTCGGTGCAGTACGTGGCCGTGCACGACGACAGTCGCACGATGTCAAAGGAGCACGCCCGCCTCGACTGGACCGTCACCGGCTGGACGATCACCGACCTCGACTCGACGAACGGCGTGACGCTCGTCCACGATGACGGACGCGTGGAGCGGCTGTCGGGCGGCGCCACGGCTCCGGTGCCGACCCGCTTCCGTCTCGGCGACGCCGGTCTCGAAGTGCGACCGGCGGCGGGCTGAACCCGGCGCGACAACGTCCGCGGGTCGATGCTCGCGTTTGCGGAGGCGCGCGGCCGAGCCGTCGCGTGCGCGCCGCTGTGCGATCGCGCCGTCACCCGCTGGCGCGACCGCGCCGTCGCCCGCTGGCGCGATCGCGCCGTCACCCGCTGGCGCGATCGCGCCGTCGTCCTCAGTCCGTGGCGGTGTCGTCGCCGTAGAGTCCGCGCCCGGTCGGCGCCGGACGGCGCGCGCCCGTGTCATCGCGGCGACGACTGACGAAGACCGCCATCGCGCCGATCGCGCCCAGCAGCACCAGCGCCCCCGCACCGATGCCGGTCGCCATCGTGATGGCCGCGGCATCCGGACCCGGGCCCACCGTGATGCTCACCGGGGCGGGCGTCGCCGTCGGGTCGGGTGAGGCGGACGACCGCACGAAGGGGTTCGAGGGTCCGCGCAGGCCCGATCCCGGGACGAGCACGAGGGCGTCGTAGGGCTGCACCACGCCCCATCCCGAGGTGTTGGACCGCGCGTCGGGCTGCCCGCGCACGGCGGTCACCTCGAGGCGGTACGCCCACTGGTCGGGCGTCTCGTCGGGATGCGCGGACGCGACGAGCGCGGCGGCGGCCGAGACGTATGCGGCCGCGTAGCTGGTCGCGGGGGCGTCGCCGGCCACCACGCAGTCGCCGCCCTGCGGCCACGACGAAGCGATCGCCTGGCCGGGCGCCGAGAGCTTGACGTGCGATCCGCGGATGCTCGCACTGGTCACGGCGCCCGACGTATTGGTCGCGGCGACGCCGATCGCGCCGGGGAAGCCGGCCGGGTAGCGCACGCCGTCCTTGTCGTCCTCCTCGACCGCGGCCTCCGAGTCGCGGTTGCCGGCGCTCGCCACGACGAGGCTTCCCTTCTCGCGCGCGTAGGCGACGGCGGAGGAGAGACCGCCGTCCTCGGCGGTCGTGCTCATCGAGACATTGATGATCTGCGCGCCGAGGTCCGCGGCGATCCGGATGCCGTCGGCCATGCGCGCGGTGTTGGGACCGAACCCCGCGTCCTTCAGCTGGTCCGACGTGCCGGCGAAGACGCGGATGGGGAGGATCTTGGCATCCGGGGCGAGACCCTGCACACCCGACTTGGAGATGACCTGTGCCGCGATCTGGCCGGCGATCACCGTGCCGTGGCCGTAGACGTCGGTGCGGGCGGTGGAGTCCGTGCCGTCGGGCACGAGGTTGATCCCGGGGAGCACGGAGGCGTCGAGGTGCGGGTTGGGCGCCACGCCGGAGTCGACGACGGCGACCACCACCCCCGCGCCCTTGGTGATCTCCCACGCGGCCGCGCTCTGCAGTTCGCCCAGGGCGGGGGGTGTGTCGGGAACGCGCGTCGAGGCGAGGCACGTGTCCTCCGAGGCCGAGAGCACCGGACGCGGCGCAAGCGGCGCGGCGTGGGCGGTCATGGGCACCGCGGCCGCCAGGAGGCCCGCGACGAGCGCGACCGCGCCGAGACGCGCGGCCCCGGCGCGACGGATCACTTCGCCTCCGGGGTGCGCTGCGCCGCGCTCTCGCTCAACGACGGACCCGTCGCCATCAGGGCCGTCCAGCCGTCGGGGATCGAACCGATGTCGTCGGACGAGTAGCCCAGGCGGGCGATGGTCTCGTCGTTCGCATTCGGGAGCGGGTAGGCGGTGCCCGTGGCATCCACCAGGGTCAGCACGCTGGTGTTCTGGTCGCCGCGCCCGCCGGCGCGGACGAGCGCGCCGTGGCTCGGGTCGACCCGCACGCCTGGCGAGACGGCGGTCGAGGTCGACTGCGTGGCCAGGGTCGAGACCGCCTGGCTCTCGGCGCCCTCGGCGCCCTCGAGCACGGCGCAGGGACGCTGACCGCTCGGGACCGTCTCGAAGCCCGTCGACGGCCACTGGTCGCCGATGCCCTTCGAGGCCGTCGCGAGACCGCGGATCTCGCTTCCGGTCACTTCCGTGACCTCGCCCTTCAGCGCGCTGCCACTGCCGAGCTGGTACAGCTGCCACGCGAGCGGAGACAGGGTCTCGAGCACCCCTCCGGTCTGCACGAGGAAGCGCTCGTCCTCGGGGGCGCCCGCCTGGCGGACCACCTGACCGACGCGCAGCGAGGTTCCCGAGACGCTCTCGCCGTAGTTCTTCAGGGTGATCGGGGTGAGCGCCGTGCCCGCGGTGAACAGGTCGAGCCACGACGCCGGAACGGTGACGGGGTCGAGCGCCGAGATCCCCGCGGCGCGCAGCACGGCGTCGGGATCCTCACTCGACACGGCGAAGCTCCGCTCGCCCTGGATCACGTGGAGGATGCCGTCGACCGAGACCACCACAGCCCGATCCGGCGCGGGAGTGGGGCCGGTGGAGGTCGAGACGCGCACGTCCAGCGCCGCGTCGTCGGACACGCAGGCGCTCCACCCCGTGTTGACGAGGCCGGATGCCGGCGGAAGCTCGTCGGGTGCGCCCGTGATGCCGAGGGTGTCGCCGACGGGGGTGCCCGCGAGGGTGGCCTGGTCGGTCGAGATCACGCCGTACTCGTTCGCCGGCAGCAGCAGACGCGCGCTGGCGGTGTTGATGACGGGGTGAAGGGTGCCGTCGACGGTCACGAAGCGCGCGCCGGTGTCGGAGACCAGCACGAGCTTGCCGTTCTCCCACCCGGTGGGCAGGCCCGGCCGGATGAGTCCGTAGAAGACCCCGACGAGGACGACGATGACCGTCAGCGCGATCGCGGCGATGACGGCACGCAGGGGAGCGGTCGGCTGCAGTTCCTTGCCGCCCGGGGCGCCGCTGACGAAGGCGGTGAGAAGGCGGCGGCGCGAGAAGTTCTGCGCCTCGATGAGATCGCCCTTGGTGGCCATCGCGTCAGGCCAACCCGGACGAGATCACCGCGAGCGGCAGCAGCGCCGCGAGCACGAGCAGCTCCGCGGTGTCCGCCACGCGGATGAGGCGCAGGCGGGTCTTCGGCGCGAGCAGGGTGATCGTCACGACGCTGACCGTCGCGACGAGCAGGACGACGAGGATGCCGACGCGCAGACCCGGCTGGGCGAGCGAGGCCACGACGCCGGCGACGACGAGCCCCAGGATGCCGGTGGCCATGACCGTCAGCACACCCGAGCGCGCGTAGGTCTGCCGCGAGGGGAACATCATGCCGGCGAAGGCGAGGGCGCACACGAGTGCGCCGGTGGCGTTCTGCGCCGCGACGAGGGGCGTGGCCACGATGATCGCCACGGCGAGAGCCAGGCGCAGCGCGATGAGGATGCGCTTGCCCTGCGCGACACGGGCGGCGATGTCGTCGGCGTCGATCGGCTGCGGATCGGCGAAGATCTCGACGTCGTTCTGCGGGGAGGCCACGCGGAGGCGGGTCGTGCTCATCGCGAGCCACGGGAGGGCGCCGGCGAGCGTCGCGACGATCCCGACCATGAGCGTCCACACCGTCGGGGCCGGGAAGAACGCGGCGAGCGTGCCGGTGACGCCGAGTGCGCCTCCGGCGACGAGCGGGGTGAGCTGGAGCTCGGCGCGATCGCGCGTGAGCGCCAGGGCGACGCCGGCGACGATGAAGGCCCCGCCTCCGGCGGCGGCCAGCGGCCACCCCCACATGTCGAACGAGGCGGGGATCGCGAGGAACCCCGCGACGGCGGCGAAGACGGATGCCGCCATGCCCAGGCCCTGGCCCGCTTCCCGCTGACCGAGCCGGGCGACCACGGCCGAGACGACGAGCAGCACGAGGGCGCCTCCGCCGGCCACGAGCGCCCCGAAGGGCAGGGCGCGGCCCGCCGCGAGCAGCAGGACCGCGCACACCCCGAGCAGGGCGAGGCTGACGGCCAGCGCGGTGCGGGCGTTGTCGCGGGTGGTCCACGGACGGTTCTGCTGGGCGGTGGCGTCGATGACCGCCTCGACGATGTCGTCGTAGACGCGCGGCTGCGCGACGAGACCGCCGCGGACGAGCGTAAGCACTTCGCCGTCGACGATGCCCTGCGCCGAGGCGCCGAGCGAGGGGTCGATAGTGGATCCGTCGGCGCGCTGCAGGGCGTAGCCCGCGGAGGTCATCGAGGCATCGAGCACTCCGAGCGATCGGGCGAACCCGGGCAGGAACTCGATCACGGGTACCTGGGCTGGGATCGCGATGTCGAGCCGCCGCCCCTCGCTCTGCACGGAGAGTCGCAACAGCGCTCGTGTCGCGTTCATGACGTCAGCCATCCGCGGCCCCCTCTTTCCGGACCGAAGCCCCCTGCGGTCAGACCTCGAAATCCTATCGCCGCGCGTCGCGGCGGCGGTCGAGCGCCGTGCGGTGATCCCTCACCGCCGAGCCCTCGGTGTCGATCGCCCGGCGGTGAGGGATCAGCGCAGAGCGGTCACTGGAACCGCGCGGCCGAGGCCCGGTCGGCCGAGACGTAGTCGTCGGCGATCGAGTCGGTGGCGTTCGAGATGCGCGACAGGGCGTCGCGCATCTGCTCGAGCGTGGCGCTCCACTGCTGCTGGGCGTTGTTGTAGGCCACCTGCGCGGTGCCCTCCCACCCCCCGCGCAGGCGGGCGACCTCGGCATCCAGTCCGCCGAGGGCGGCGTCGATGCGGGCGCTCTCGGAACGCAGCCGTGCAGCGGCGGCGTGCAGTGCTTCGGGGGTGACGCGTAGATCGCCCATGTCACTCTCCTCCGAGCAGCGAGCCGAGGCCCTGGATGGTGGTGCGGTGCTGCTCCTCGACCGCCTCCTGGTCGCTCGCGGTCGCCCGCAGGGCGGCGCTGAGGGTCACGAGCACGTCGTTCAGGCGCGTGGCTCCGGCCGTCCACTCGTTCACGAGCGCGTTGTACGAGCTCGCGGCGTCGCCCGACCAGTTGGCGGCGAGCTCGTCGAGCTCGGCGAGCACGCGGCGGGCGCTGTCGCTGATGTCGGCGTGCGCGCCCATCACCACTTCGGCGCCACGGACGAGCGCGCCCTCTTGGGCGGAGATGCGATCAGACATCGTCTTCTTTCCTGTCGGTGAAGGTCATCGGGCGACGCGGGTCACTCGTCGCGGCCGCCGGCCTGGGCGTTCTCGGACCGGGGACCGATCTGCTCGTCGTCTTCCATGCGCGGAGCGATCGGACCCGCGAGGCCGCGTGCCTCGTCCTTCTTGCGCTCTGAGCGAGAGCCGGGGCCGCCCATACCGCCCACCCCGCGCGTACCGGCACCCGCGGTGCGGCCGGATGCTGCGGCGGCACCGGACCGACCGGCACCGGCCGCGCCGGTGCCCGGGCGACCGTTCGCCGCGCCCGCGCGCCCGCCGGACGCGCCTGTGGTCGAGCCGCCCGCCCCACCGATGCCACCGGCGCGCGTGCCCGCAGCACCGAGGCCGCCGGCTCGTGCACCCGCGCCGCGCGCGGTGGAGTTCGCCGAGCCCGTTCCCGCCGCGCCGAGCCCGCCGACGCCACGTGTTCCCAGACCGCCGCCGGCGCCGGGGCGTCCGAGCAGACCGCCGGAACGCGCACCGCCGGCGCCACCCGCGCCGACCGATCCGCCCGCGGGGCCGCCGAAGAGACGGCCGCCGGGTACGCCGGGAGCACCCGCGCCGCCACCGATGCGTCCGAGCGCGAGCGCTCCTCCGCCACCGGCGATCACGCCCGCGCCGAGACCCGATCCGAGCCCCGCCCCGGGGCCGCCGGGGGAGCCGACGAGCCCGCCGCCGCCGCCGGGCGCCGTCGGGATCCCACCCGGGAGGGTGGGGCTGCCGCTGATGGGGCCGTCCGGGGTGGGGTCGGGCGGGACGTTGCCGATGTCGATCGGCGGCTGCCCTCCCGGCGTCTGGCCGGGAGGGTTCGGGAACGGCCCGTACTCGCTCGGGGGAGGCTGGATGCCGCCGCCACCGCCACCGCCACCGCCGCCGCCGCCGGGAGGCAGAGCGATCTCGCCGCCGCCGTTTCCGCCGCCCGGGCCACCGCCGGACACGTTCCAGTCGGGGTACGACTCGAAACTCCGTTGCTGCGATCCGTACCCGCCTTCCGGTACCTCTGTCTTGGTCGGCGGGAGGGCGGTACCCGAGATCACCACCGACGAGAAGGTCGGCGGCGGGTCCAGCTTCACGGCATCCATCTCACCGGAGTGCGTCTCGACCGCGGTGCGTGCGGCCTCCTCGCGCTGCGATGCCATGTAACCGTTGATCGCGCGGCTGGCTCCTTCGCCGGCCAGGAACGCGACCGGCCCGAACACGATCGACGCGCCGGCGGCCGCCCCGCGGACCATCGCTTCCTGGTTGCCGTTCATCTCGCCCGGTGGCAATGACGCCGCCGAGTCCCGCGCCCAGCGACGCACCTCATTCGCGTCGATCAGACGACCGTTGACGTGCTCACGCAGATACGTGATGTGCTCGCCGATCTCGGCGGCTGACGTCGCGAACCTCTCACGCGCCGCGTTTCCGGCATCTCCGTCGATGCCGGTGTCCTTCGACGCCGCATCGAGGACCTGCCTCAGAGATTCGAGGGCATTGGCGAGCTCGAAACGGGTGGGCATGTCCCACGGAACGCCACCCTCCGCGAGGTTCTGAAGGCGCTGCTCCCACGTACCTGTCACGGCGTGTTCCCCTTTCCGGCCTTGCGGCGTCGGGTGATGACGATGAGCACGATCACGACGGCGGCCACCACGAGGAGGATGCCGATGCCGATGACGGCCCAGATGACGAGTGATGCGATATCGAAACCGGATGACGGTGGTGCGGCGTCTTCGTACTGGTCCGCGCTGCGGGGTACGGTCACCGGGACGAAGCCATCGGTCTTGGCCGTGTCGATCTGCTCCTGCGTCGGTGCACCCACGGGCTTGCTCATGAGGGGCGACTCGTCGGGGAAGGTGGTCGGATCGACGCTCAGCAGGGTCGGGAGCCACGCGGCCCCGTACCCGTAGCCGTCTTCGGTGCGGGCCGGTTCGTGCTGCGTAGCGTTCGTGGTCGCGATCAAAGAGTGCACGAGCTGATCGCCGGTGGCGTCGGGGTACTTCTGCGCGGCGAGGGCGAGCATGCCCGCCACCACCGGCGCGGCGTAGGACGAACCCGTCGCCGCCCGCGACGCGTTCCAGTCGCCGTCGATCCCGACGGTCGGCAGGTTGATGCCCGCGGCGACGACGTCGGTCTTCGGGACGACGAAGAGTTCTCCGGCCCCGTCGGTCTGCACGGCGCCCTCGCGGTCGATGGCGGTGGCCGCGACGACACCGTTGAAGCTCGCCACGTCCGTTCCGCTGTCCACGGGCGTGTCGGCATTGGGTGTGCCCACGACGATCGTCGCCCCGCGCGCGAGGGCATACGCGATGGCCGGTGCGTCGTTCTCGTACGCCCGCATCTGGACGGACGTGGTGATGATCTTGGCGCCCTCGTCCACCGCCTTCTTCACCGCGTAACCGAATTTCGAGACGTCGTCGTCCGTGTTCGGGCGGCAATAGTCCTCATCTCTGAGGTCGAGCGTGCCGTATCCGTAGAAGGTGACGTCGGCGTCGGGAGCGATACCGCGGATGCCGCTCGCACCGGTGCCGTTGCCGATGAGCAGGGCGGCCATGGTGGTGCCGTGGATGGAGGGTTCGGTCGCCGTCTCCGACACCGATTCGGTGCGGGACTTGCAGAGCTGGGTGTCGCTGACGGTGAGGTTGCGGCCCTCGAAGATCGGCTGGCCGGGATCGATCTGTGCGTCGATGACGGCGATCTTGACGCCCGACCCCGTGATGCCGGCATCGTGCGCGGCCTGCACCTGATACGTGTCGTACCACCAGTCGTAGTCGCCGCCGGCTGCGGCCTGGGCGGTCGGTGCGACCCCCGCGATGGCGAGGACGCTGATCGCCAGCGCCCCACCCGCCGTGCGCAGGGTTCGAAGGCGGCGTCGTGTCACTGGGGTGCTCCGCCGAGAGCCGAACGGACGCCGGCCGCGCCGCCGGTGGGTGCCGGCTGAGCGGGTGCCGACTCGGGCTGCGACGCCGACTCGACGAGCGAGAGCGCGTTCTGCGCCATCGCCGAGCCCGACGTGTCGGTCTCCTGAAGTGCTTGCGCGGCCTGCGAGAGGGCGTCGGCACTTCCCGCAATGGTCTGACGCAGCTTCTCGACCTCGGCGGCCACTTCCTGCGCGCACTGGCGCACGCGCTGTGTCAACGCTGCCGCCGCGGGCTCCGTGCCGTTGCCGTCGACGATCTCGATGGTGCCCGAAGAGGGGATCTCCTCCGGCACCTGCGTCAGCTGCAGAACGCGCTGGATGGCGAGGTCGAGGTTGAGGAAGATCGAGTCGGCCATGGGGGATCACTCGTTTCTCTGTGATCGGGATGCGAAGGGGGAATCCGCGCGGGACGAGCGCGCGAGCCCAGAGAACCGGCGGCCGCCGCAGCGACCGCCGGTCCGGGGTGGCTCAGGCGAAGCGGCCCGCGGCCGACTTGTCGGTCGAGGTGTAGCCCTGGGCGATCTCGTCGGTCTTGCCGGCGATCTGCTGGAGCAGCTCGTTCAGGCGGGTGATGGACTGCGTCCACTGGGCCTGCGCCTGGTCGTAGGCGGTCTGCGCCTCACCGTCCCAGGAGGAGCGCAGGGCGTTGACCTGCGACTCGAGCTCGTCGAGACGGGTGCGGATGCCGGAGGCGCCGTTGCGGATCTGACCGGAGAGGGCGATGACCTGCTCGGGACGAACGGACATGGACTGCATGAGAGTTCCTTCTTTCGTATCGAGCGGGTCAGCCGAGCAGCGAGCCCAGGTTGCCGATGGTCTGCTGGTGCGACTCTTCCGAAGCCGCCTGGTCGCGCTCGGTGCCGCGAAGGGCGTCTTCGAGCGTGACGAGCACGTTGTTGAGCTTGGTGGTCTCCTCGTTCCAGCGCTGCATGAGCTGCGTGTACGAGCCGGCCGCAGCTCCCGTCCAGAAGCCGGCCACCTGGTCGAGTTCGGTGCGGACCTTGCGCACCTGCTCGTCGATGCCCGACTTCGCGGTGTTGACCGCCTCGGCCCCGCGACGAAGCGCACCCTCCTGGGCTGCGATGAGATCTGCCACGTTGTCTCCTCGATGTTCCTCCGGGGCACGCCCGGGCGTTGCGGATCATGTCTGCACGCACGGGATTCGGCCCCGAGCGCGGGATCGATGGAGTGGCCGGAGCCCCCCACCGGCCTTCGAACATACGTAATGCTCTGCGACGCGACAACCCTCTTGCGCATTTTGAAAGATGACAAAACTCTCATGTTTAGTCCCGGTGATGAGTGGAAACGTGAGACCCGCCTCCGTGCGGGCGGATACGCTGGTGCGGTTGAGCCGGCCCTCGGGTCGGTGGCGCGAGAACGAGGGGGACCGTTGGGCGCGGAAGTGATGCAGGGGCGACGCGTCGCCCTCATCGACGGCGCGTCGAGATTCGACCTCGTGGTGCCTCTGCGTGCCGAGGTCGGAGACGTCCTGCGCGCCGCGGGCACGGCGACCGAGCGGGATGTGCGCGTGGTGGGGCTCTCGGGTCGCGAGATCGACCGCTCGACGGCGATGACCGCGCTCGAAGACGGAGTCGTCCTCGTGCTGGTCGATCCCGCCGCCACGATCGAGTCGGCTGAACGCCGCTCGACGCGGGCGCCGATCGCCGCGCGGGCGACGGCCGTATGGATGGTGCTCGCTGCGGCGGGCGGCATCCTGGCCTTCCTCCGTCTGCTCGACGCCGTCGCCCTTCCTGCCGACGTGCGCGCTCCCGTCGCCGCCACGTCCTTGCTCGCCGCTCTCGCCGCGGCCACGGTCTTCTCGCTGCGCGCGCGGCCGCGCACGCCGACACTCGCTCCCGTCGTGGCCGTCGCGGCCCTCGCCTTCGGCGGGGGAGTGGCGATCGTGCCCGACCTTCCGGCCTCGTCGGCGCAGGTGGCGGTGTTCACGGGTCTCCTCGCTGCGGCCGTCACCACCGGAGTCGGCGGAGTGATGGGGGCGACGCAGACCCTGCGCGCGCAGAGCCGCACCGCGACGATCGTCTCCGCCATGCTCGCGGCCGTGTGGGCGCTCGCGCTCCTGCTGCACCTCGACCCCTCGGCCCCGGCCGCCGTGACCCTCGGGCTCGTCCCCGTCGCCCAGCGCATCCTGCAGTCGAGCCTCGTCGACGTCGAACCCGGCACGTTCATCGACTACGGACGCTTCCAGAGCACCCGATGGACGGTGCGGCAGAGTCTGCCCGACGAGGTGCGCACGATCGAGGCCGATGACGCCGACGCCCTCGTCGAACGCTCGACCGCCCGGCTCACGGTCGGCGTCGTGCTCCTGGTCGCGGCGGGAGCCGCCAGCGCGTTCACCGCCCTGCCGACCTTCGCGGTCGCCGATCCCGTGGTGCTCGGCGGGCGCATCGCCCTCGCCGTCACGGTGGTGCTCGCCCTGCTGCTCGGCTCGCGCAAGAGCACGGTGCCCTTCCTCCGGTGGGTGGCCCGATTCGGCGCCGCCGTGGTCCTGGCGGCCGTCTTGACGGCGCTCGTGCCCACGATCCCGTCCGACATGCTCGTCGTCGTCGCTGGGGTCATCCTGCTCGCGGCCCTCGCCGTCGCGCTCCTGGTGGTCCCGGTGGGACGCGGCCTGCGGTCGTTGGGATGGTCGCGCACGGGTGACGTGTTCGAGGCGCTCGCGACGGCCCTGTCGCTTCCGGCGGGCATGCTGGCCGCCGGAGCGATCGAGGTCGCGCGTGCGATGATGGCGACATGACGCAGTCGCCGCCGTTCGGCGTGCCCGCGACGGTGGGGGTGCGCATCGGCGCCTTCAGCGTCGACGCCGCCCTCGTGGTCATCGCCGCCGGCGCGGCATCCCTCCTCGCCTCGCCCGTCCTCGGTGCCGCGGTCGCCGCGGAAGCCCTGCTGGGCCTGTGGATCCTCCAGGCGCGCCTCGGCTTCGGTCCGGGTGCGTTGTTGTTCGGCCTGCGCACCTCGCGTGCGGAGGCGCCGCTCGTGCCCGGTGCGGGAAGGGCCTTCGTCCGCGGGTCGCTGGTGCTGCTCGGGGGTCTCGTCCTCGTCGCCGGAGCCTGGGTCGTCGTCGCCTCGGCCGGCTTCGACCGCTCGGGCCTGCGGCGTTCCTGGGCCGACCGCGCGGCCGGTACCGTCCTGGTCGCCGCTCCCCGGGATCGGCAGGATCAGGATGCCGACGGCTCCTTCGCCCTTGCCGAACCCACCGTCCACGCGCGCTCCTCGGCCGGCCGCGAGCCGCTCCGCGTGTCCGCCGCCGCCGCGGCGCTGCCGACCGCGCCGGCGTGGGACACCCCGCTGCTGGCCGTCGATGCTCCGGCCGCGACCGATGCCCCGGCCGCCGTCGACGCCCCCGCCGCCGCGGGCGGGCGCACCCCCGCGGCCGCACCGCCCGCGCGGGCGGCCGAGGAACCGGTGGTCACGGGTGCCGTCGGACGCGCGCAGCTGCTCGTGGTCTTCGACACCGGACAGCGCGCGCAGGTCGACCTGCCCGCCGCGGTCAACTTCGGGCGCGCCCCGGTCGCGACGGAGCCCGCAGACGTGCTGATCGCCGTCGACGACCCCGACCGTCTCATCTCCAAGACGCACCTGCGCCTCGAGCACGACGGCGAGACCGCGTGGGTCATCGACGCCGGTTCCACGAACGGCTCGGAGCTCATCGACGACGACGGAGCCGTCCACCCCCTGCAGCCCGGTGCGCGCACCCTGCTCGAAGACGGCACCCGGGTGCGTCTGAGCGAGCGCGTGTTCACCCTGAGCCGACTGATCGGAGGTCCGGTGTGAGCACGGGCCCGCGTATCGCCCCGCCGTCCCTGCCCAACGGGCGGGTCGTGCTGCAGCCGCCGCCCGAGCTCGTCCCGAACGAGGGCGGCAGCGGCATCCTGACCTCCCTCCTGCCGATGCTCGGCAGTGTCGGCGCGATCGTGATGGTGACGATCTCCAACAGCGGACCGACGGGCTTCCTCATCGGCGGCATGTTCCTGCTGTCGTCGCTGGGCTTCGTGGCGGTGAACGGCTGGCGCCAGCGTGCGCAGCGCAATGCCGAGGTGCTCGGCAACCGGCGCGAGTACCTCGCCTATCTGTCCGAGCTGCGCGAGACCGTGCGCGTGGCCGCACGCAAACAGCGCCGCCACGGCGGGTGGATCATGCCCGCCCCCTCGGCCCTGCCCTTCATCGCCGAGGAGCGCTCGCGCGTGTGGGAGCGTCAGCCCGGCGACGAGACGTTCCTGCTCGCCCGCATCGGCGTGGCCGATCAGCCCCTGAGCCTCACCCTCGAGGCCCCCGAGCTTCCGCCCCTGGCCCAGCTCGACCCGGTGGCCGCCTCGGCGGCGCACCGCTTCATGCTCACGCACGAGATCCAGCGCGATCTGCCGCTGGGCTTCCCCCTCGGCGAGTACGCGCGTATCGAACTCGTCGGCCCCGACGAAGAGGCCGTCCGCAGCCTCGCCCGCTCGCTCGTGGCCTCGGCGGCCACGCTCCACGACCCGGAGGACGTCATCATCGCCGTCCTCGCCGGACCCGCGCAGATCGGCGCATGGGACTGGGTGAAGTGGCTGCCGCACGCGATGTCGTCGCGCGTGCAGGACCGACTCGGACCCGCGCGCATGATCGCGGCATCCCCCGACGAGCTGATGGACATGCTGCCGGCCCAGCTCGCCGCGCGCGCCCGCTTCACTCCCGGCGGCGGGGTCACCCCGCACGTCGTGCTGGTGATCGACGGGGTCGAGTCGTCGTCGAACGCCCCGCTGACCGGGCTGGAGGGCGCGCAGGGCGTCACCGTCATCGACCTCCCCACCCGCTGGGACGAACTCGACGACCCGACGGTCGGTCGCGTGGCCCTCGCGGACGCCCCGGTCGCCGTCCGTACGCGGCGCGGCGAGGCCGCCCCCGCCACTGCGCCGGCGGAGTTCATCGACGGCGCCGGACGCGCGCAGTCCTTCGTCCCGGATGCCATGACCGTCGCCGAAGCGGAGGCGACCGCGCGCCGCCTCATGCCGCTGCGCCCCGCCCCGATGGTCGTCGTCGACGCCCCCACGACGCAGGGCCAGGCGGAGCTGACCGAGCTGCTCGGTCTGCCCGACGTGCGCGCGGTCGACTTCGATCAGGCGTGGACGCCGCGCCTGGAGCGCGATCGCCTGCGCGTGCCCATCGGTCAGGAGCCCTCGGGCGCGCCGCTCGTGCTCGACCTCAAGGAGTCCGCCTCGCAGGGCATGGGCCCGCACGGCGTGATGGTCGGTGCGACCGGATCGGGCAAGTCCGAGGTGCTGCGCACCCTCGTGCTCGCCCTCGCGATGACCCACTCGCCCGAGCAGCTCAACTTCGTCCTCGTCGACTTCAAGGGTGGAGCGACGTTCGCGGGCATGGCCGAGATGCCGCACGTGTCGGCGGTCATCACGAACCTCGGCAGCGAGCTCGCCCTCGTCGACCGCTTCCAGGACGCCCTGCAGGGCGAGGTCGTGCGCCGCCAGGAGCTCCTGCGCGCCGCGGGCAACTTCGCCAACGTCGGCGAGTACGAGGCGGCGCGGCGCGGAGGACGCACCGACCTGGCGCCCCTTCCGGCGCTGCTGATCGTCGTCGATGAGTTCTCCGAGCTGCTGACCGCCAAGCCCGAGTTCGTCGACAGCTTCCTCAACATCGGCCGCGTCGGCCGCTCGTTGCACGTGCACCTGCTCCTGGCATCCCAGCGCCTCGAAGAGGGCAAGCTCCGCGGCCTCGACACCTACCTGTCGTACCGGATCGGTCTGCGCACGTTCTCGGCATCCGAGTCGCGCACCATCATCGGCACGCCCGACGCCTACACGCTTCCGCAGGAGCCCGGCGTCGGCTTCCTCAAGAGCGACACCGAGAACCTCGTGCAATTCCGCGCGGCCTACGTCTCCGGGCGCCCGCGCGGCACGGCCGGCGTCGATGTCGCCGACCCCGCGTCCGTCTCGGGCGGTCCCGCCCGCGTCGAGGTGTTCACGGCCCTCGCCCAGCCCGACGACGACGGGTCCCCGGAGGAGATGGATGCCGCGCCCGCGGCCATCGCGGCCCCCGTGGCGGAGAAGCGCTCGACGTTCCAGATCGCGGTCGACCGCATGAAGGACCGCGGCCCCGAGGCGCACCAGGTGTGGCTGCCTCCGCTCGCGGAACCGTCGCCCCTCGATGCCCTCATGCCGGATCTGGCCGAGGATCCCGAGCTCGGACTCGTGTCGCACCGCTGGCGCAGCGCCGGCGCCCTCACGGTGCCGATCGGGCTCGTCGACATCCCGCTCGAGCAGCGCCGCGACCACTTGACCGTGTCGCTCGGTGGCGCCGCGGGTCACGTGGCGATCGTCGGCTCGCCCCTCAGCGGAAAGTCCACGCTCGCGCGGACCCTCGTCTCGGCCCTGTCGTTGACCGGGACCCCGCGGGAGTTCCAGTTCTTCGTGCTCGACTTCGGCGGGGGCGGCTTCACCGCGATGCAGCAGCACCCGCACGTGTCGGGCGTCGCGACGCGCACCGAGCCCGAGGCGGTGCGTCGGGCCGTCGCCGAGGTGGAGGCCGTGCTCGACGCGCGCGAGCAGTACTTCCGCCGCAACGCCGTCGACTCCATCGAGACGTACCGTTCGCGTCGCCGCGAGGGGCGCCTCGACGACGGCTTCGGCGACGTCTTCCTCGTCATCGACGGCTGGTCGACCCTTCGCTCGGAGTTCGAGCCGCTCGAAGCCCGGGTGCAGACCATCGCCGCCCGCGGTCTCAGCTTCGGCGTGCACGTCGTCGTCACCGCGAACCGGTGGCTCGAGATCCGGGCGAACCTCAAGGACCTCATCCAGACCCGGCTCGAACTGCGCCTGGGCGACCCGACCGACTCCGACGTCGACCGCAAGCAGGCGGCGAACGTGCCCGTCGGGCAGCCCGGCCGCGGTCTCAGCGCGTCGAAGCTGCAGATGCTCACGGCGGTGCCGCGCGTCGACGGATCCGACGACCCGGCCACGATCGCCGACGGCGTCACCGACATGATCGGCCGCGTGGCGGCGGCGTGGCACGGTGAGCCCGGCCCGAAACTGCGCCTGCTGCCGGAGAACATCACCCTCGACGAGGTGCGCGCGCTCACCGAGCCCGGCGACGGCCGCATGCTGCTCGGCATCGAGGAGGCGCAGCTCTCGCCCTTCGGCGTCGACCCCCGCGTCGAGCCGCATCTGTTCGTGTACGGCGACTCCGGAATGGGCAAGTCGTCGTTCCTGCGCGCGGTGGCGAAGGAGATCCAGCGCCTGTACACCCCCGCCGAGGCGAAGATCTTCGTCGTCGACTACCGCCGTGCGCTCCTCGGGGAGATCCCCGACGACTACCTCGGCGCCTACCTGACGTCGCACGACCTCGCGACCGGGGGCATGAACGACCTCGCGCAGTATTTCTCGACGCGCGTCCCCGGGCCCGACGTCACCCCGACGCAGCTGCGCGAACGCAGTTGGTGGAAGGGGGCCGAGGGCTTCATCCTCGTCGACGACTACGACCTCGTCGCGACGAGCCAGGGCAACCCCCTCGCCGTCCTGCAGCCGCTGCTGGCGCAGGCGGGCGACCTGGGCCTGCACGTGGTGCTCACCCGGCGCTCGGGCGGCGCCAGCCGCGCGGCCTACGACCCGATCATCCAGCGGTTCACCGATCTCGGAGTGACCGGCATCTTGCTCGGCGGCAACCCCGAGGAGGGGGCGCTCATCGGCCGCGTCAAGCCGGAGCGCGCTGCTCCCGGCCGCGCGCAGATCGTCAGCCGGGAGCACGGGCTCGTGGCATCCCAGCTCGCGTTCTCGCCACCGACGCACTGAGTGCTCCTGTGCCGCGGCGTGCCGCGTGCCTCCTCCCCAGCCGCCCCGTCATCCCCATCGGATGACGGGGCGGTGTCGGTGTCGGCGGCCCGGGTTACCGTGGTGGGGTGACATATCCCGGCGCCGCCCCCGAGTCGTACGCCGACGCTCCGCCCGAGTCGTACGACGTCCCCGACGACCCGTACGCCGGCGCGCGGTGGGACCCCGACCAGTTCGCTCCGCCCGACGATTTCGATGCGCCACCGCCGCCGGTCGACCCCGCGTCGGCCTTCGCCCGCGCGGCCGCCGCGACGGGGACGGCCCGCGAGCTGCCGGCGGTGCGCGACTTCACCGGCCACGACCCGCGCGCCGTTCTGCACGAGGTGTACGGCTACGACGCGTTCCGCGGCGACCAGGCCGACATCGTCCAGCACGTCGTCGACGGCGGCGACGCGGTCGTGCTCATGCCGACCGGCGGCGGAAAGAGCGTCACGTATCAAGTGCCGGCGCTCGTGCGTCCCGGTACGGGGCTGGTCGTCAGCCCCCTGATCGCCCTCATGCACGACCAGGTCGAGGCGCTCATCGCCAACGGTGTGCGGGCGGGGTACCTCAACTCCACGCAGGCGCCCGCCGAGCGCCAGGCCGTCGAGCAGGCATACCTGGCCGGCGAGCTCGACCTCCTGTACGTCGCGCCCGAGCGGTTGAACGGCGCGCAGACCCTCGGGCTGCTCTCCCGCGGTCGCCTCAGCGTCATCGCGATCGACGAGGCGCACTGCGTGTCGCAGTGGGGTCACGACTTCCGCCCCGACTACCTCGCGCTCGGCGACCTCGCCGACCGGTTCCCCGGCGTGCCGCGCATGGCGCTCACCGCCACGGCGACGCCCGAGACCGCGCAGGAGATCGTCGAGCGCCTGCGCCTGCGCGACGCCCGCGGCTTCGTCGCGAGCTTCGACCGTCCCAATATCCAGTACCGCATCGACGCGAAGGTCGACCCGCGTCGGCAGCTGGTGCAGTTCATCCGCTCGCAGCCCGAGGGCTCCGCCGGCATCGTCTACGCCCTGAGCCGCAAGACCGTCGAGCAGACCGCCGCCTATCTGGCATCGCAGGGCCTCGACGCCCTGCCCTATCACGCGGGTCTCGACGCCTCGGTGCGCGCGGCGCATCAGTCGCGTTTCCTCCGCGACGACGGGGTGGTGATGGTGGCCACGATCGCGTTTGGCATGGGCATCGACAAACCCGACGTGCGCTTCGTCGCCCACATCGACCTGCCGAAGTCGGTCGAGGGCTACTACCAGGAGACCGGTCGTGCAGGCCGCGACGGCGACCCGTCGGTGGTGTGGATGGCCTACGGACTGGGCGACGTCGTGCAGCAGCGCCGCATGATCGATCAGTCGCCGGGTGATCGTTCCTACAAGATGCGCCTCGGTCAGCATCTCGACGCGATGCTCGCGCTGTGCGAGACGGTCGGATGCCGCCGGCAGAACCTTCTCGACTACTTCGGTCAACGCTCCGAGCCCTGCGGCAACTGCGACACGTGCCTCACCCCGCCCGACACCTGGGACGGCCTCATCGCCTCTCAGAAGCTGCTGTCGACGATCGTGCGCCTGCAGCGCGAGCGCGGGCAGGCGTTCGGCGCCGGTCACCTCATCGACATCCTGCGCGGGGCGAAGACCGAGCGCATCGCGCAGCAGGGGCACGATCGCCTGAGCACCTACGGTCTGGGTGCCGATCTGTCCGACCAGGACTGGCGCAGCGTGATCCGCCAGCTGCTCGCGCGCGGCATCATCGTGGCCCAGGGCGACTACGGCACGCTCGCGCTGAGCGAGGCGTCGGCCGGAGTGCTGCGCGGCGAGACACCCGTCCCTCTGCGTCGCGACGCCCTCGGCCGCACGGGTGGCGGCGGGGGGAGTCGTCAGCGCAAGTCGAGCGCCGACGACGTCGCCCCTGACGATCGCGAGCTGTTCGAGGCGTTGCGCGCGTGGCGGGCCGAGAAGGCGCGAGAGCAGGGTGTTCCGGCCTACATCGTGTTCGGCGATGCCACCCTGCGCGCGATCGCCGCCGCCCGCCCCGGCGCGATCGGCGACCTCGACGGCATCACCGGTATCGGCGCCAAGAAGCGCGAGGCGTACGGCGACGGCATCCTGACGGTGGTCGCGGCGAACTGACCCCCGCCACTCCGGCGTGCGGGCCGCCGTTCGGGAATGTTGACCCCCCACAACGACCCCGCGCGGACGGATGCGCGTCCGTTGTGGTGAACCGACAGGAGGTTTGAGTGGTCGTTGTGGGACACCTACCGTGGAGTCATCCCTTTGCAACGTCGAAAGGTGCCGAAATGACCGACGCCGCCGTCCGTCCCACCACGCCCGCCACGAGCACGCGCACGCCCGTGGGCGGAGCGCCCACCGCCGCGCACACCGCGGCCGAGGCCGCCGAAGCCCGCATCGACACCGAGCGGGTCACCGATCTGCTGCTCGGCACGTGGGCCGAGACCCGCCGCGAGGCGCGCGAGATGATCAAAGACCCCGCGCTCTGGCGCGACGACAGCCTCGGCATGGATGCGCACCGCGAGCGCACCCTCAGCCAGCTCCACCTCCTCGTGCAGAACAAGGCCGTGCACCGGGCGTTCCCGAAGCGCCTCGGCGGTGAGGAGAACAACGGCGCCAACATCGCCGGCTTCGAAGAGCTCGTCGCGGCCGACCCCAGCCTGCAGATCAAGTCGGGCGTGCAGTGGGGCCTGTTCGGCTCGGCCGTGCTGCAGCTGGGCACGCGCGAGCACCACGACAAGTGGCTCCCCGGCATCATGAGCCTCGAGATCCCGGGCGCCTTCGCCATGACCGAGACCGGACACGGGTCCGACGTCTCGGCGATCGGGACCACCGCGACCTACGACCCCGAGACCGAGGAGTTCGTCATCCACACGCCCTTCCGCGGTGCGTGGAAGGACTACCTCGGCAACGCCGCCCTGCACGGCAAGGCCGCGACGGTGTTCGCCCAGCTCATCACGAAGGGCGTCAACCACGGCGTGCACTGCTTCTACGTGCCGCTGCGCGACGAGGAGGGGAGCTTCCTCCCCGGCATCGGCGGAGAAGACGACGGTCTGAAGGGCGGTCTGAACGGCATCGACAACGGTCGTCTGCACTTCGACCAGGTGCGCGTCCCTCGCACGAACCTCCTCAACCGCTACGGCGACGTCGCGGCCGACGGCACGTACTCGAGCGAGATCGCGAGCCCGGGACGCCGGTTCTTCACGATGCTCGGCACCCTCGTCCAGGGACGCGTCTCGCTCGACGGCGCGGCTGCCTGGGCATCGGCCATCGGTCTGACGATCGCGATCACCTACGGCAACCAGCGCCGCCAGTTCGACTCGGGCAGCGGCACCCCCGAGGTGACCCTGCTCGACTACGGCAAGCACCAGCGGCGCCTCCTGCCGCGCCTGGCGACCACCTACGCCGAGATCTTCGCGCACGACGAGTTCCTGCAGAAGTTCGACGGCGTCTTCAGCGGAAAGGCCGACACCGACGCCGACCGCGAAGACCTCGAGACCCTCGCCGCCGCCCTCAAGCCCCTGTCGACCTGGCACGCGCTCGACACGTTGCAGGAGGCGCGCGAGGCGTGCGGAGGACAGGGCTTCCTGTTCGAGAACCGCCTGGTCGGTCTGCGCGCCGACCTCGACATCTACGTCACCTTCGAGGGCGACAACAACATCCTTCTGCAGCTCGTCGGCAAGCGCCTCCTCGCCGACTACGCGAAGCAGTTCAAGGGCAAGGATGCCAAGCAGCTCGCCGCCTTCGCCGTCGGCCAGACCGCCGGCAAGCTCTTCCACGGAGCGGGCATGCGTCAGTTGGGTCAGGCCGTCAGCGACTTCGGCTCGACCGCCCGATCGGTGGAGAAGGGTCTGCGCGCCGAACAGCAGCACGAGCTCCTGGCCGGCCGTGTCCAGCAGATGATCGCCGACATCGCGGGGCGCCTCCGTCCGGCATCCAAGCTCTCCCGCGACGACGCGGCGGCACTGTTCAACGAGAACCAGGCCGAGCTCATCGAGGCCGCGCGCGCGCACGGCGAGCTGCTGCAGTGGGAGGCGTTCACCGACGCCATCAACCGCGTCGACGACCGCGACACCCTGAAGGTGCTGACCTGGCTGCGCGACCTGTTCGGACTGCAGCTGATCGAGAAGCACCTCGCGTGGTACCTGATCCACGGTCGGCTCTCGACGCAGCGGGCTGCCGCCGTCTCCAGCTACATCGATCGCCTCTGCGCGCGGCTGCGTCCGCACGCGCAGGACCTCGTCGACGCGTTCGGCTACGGCCCGGAGCACATCCGCGCGTCGATCGCGTCCGGCGTCGAGGACGACCGGCAGAACGAGGCCGCGTCGTACTACGCCGCCCTGAAGGCTTCGGGCGACGCCCCGGTTCCGGAGAAGAAGCCCGCGCGCTAGCGGCATCCCTGTCGTCAGAACAGGGGATGCGACGAGAACAGGCCGATCCGTGCAGGGTCGGCCTGTTCTCGTGTGATCCCCTGTCCTCGCACGACCCGCGCTCGAGCCGTGCGTGCAGCGCGCTCCCTGATCGTTCGATGTCGGCGGTCCGGCCTAGCCTGGGAGCATGAACGACCTCGTGACCGGAGCCGACGGCGTCACCCGCTGCGCATGGGCCGGTTCCGACGCGGAGTACCAGCGCTACCACGACGAGGAGTGGGGCACCCCGCTGCACGGCGACCGCCCGCTGTTCGAGAAGATGAGCCTCGAGGGTTTCCAAGCGGGCCTCGCCTGGATCACGATCCTGCGCAAGCGTCCGCGCTTCCGCGAGGTGTTCCACGACTTCGAGCCGTCGGTCGTGGCGCGGTTCGGCCCCGACGACGTCGAGCGTCTGCTTCAGGATGCCGGCATCATCCGCCACCGCGGCAAGATCGAGGCCGCGATCGGCAACGCGGCGATCGTCGCGGCCACGGGCCCGGGCGAGCTCGATGCACTGATGTGGTCGTTCGCCCCGGCATCCCACACGCCCCCGGCGACCTTCGCCGAGGTGCCCGCTGTGACGCCCGAGTCGACCGCGTTGAGCAAAGACCTCCGCCGCCGCGGGTTCCGCTTCGTCGGACCGACCACCATGTACGCGCTCATGCAGTCGTCGGGCATGGTCGACGACCACGTTGCGGGGTGCTGGCGTGCGGCCTGACGGCCGCGCGGCCCGAAACCGGTAGACTGGACCCAGGAGCTTTCGCTCCGCGCGTCGTCGAACGCACCGGCCCCTTCTTCTCGGGCCTTTGACCTTCACGGCGAACGGATGCGCCACCCGGCGCCTTCGCCCACTTGGCCGCAGCATCGCGGCATCCCGAACCGCCGTGCGCGCGTGCGCCGCGGCAGGAGTATTCATGACGTCCCAGACTTTCGCCGACCTCGGCGTGCCCGCCCCTCTCATCGACGTTCTCGCCGCCCAGGGCAAGAACGAGCCCTTCCCGATCCAGGCCGACACCCTGCCCGACACCCTCGCCGGGCGTGACGTGCTCGGCCGCGGCAAGACCGGCTCAGGCAAGACCCTCGCCTTCTCGCTGCCGTTGGTCGCGCGTCTCGCCGCGTCCACCGATCGCCGTCGCGGACGCAAGCCCCGCGCGCTCGTGCTCGCCCCGACCCGCGAGCTCGCGAACCAGATCGACGAGGTCATCAAGCCCCTCGCCCAGCCCTTCGGACTCGTCACCACGACCGTCTACGGCGGCGTGAACCAGAAGCGTCAGGTCGACGCGCTGAACGCCGGCGTCGACATCCTCGTCGCGTGCCCCGGCCGCCTCGAAGATCTCATCGGCCAGGGCTTCGCGAACCTCGGCGACATCGAGATCACCGTCCTCGACGAGGCCGACCACATGGCCGACCTCGGCTTCCTCCCCGGAGTCACCCGCCTGCTCTCGCGCACCCCCGCCGACGGTCAGCGTCTGCTGTTCTCGGCGACGCTCGACAACGGCGTGGACAAGCTCGTCAAGCGCTTCCTGCGCAACGAGGTCCTGCACTCGGTCGACGAGGCGCACTCGCACGTCGCCGCGATGACGCACCACGTCTTCGCCCCGGCCGACGCGGATGCCAAGAAGGACCTCGTCCAGACCCTCGCCTCGGGCACGGCGCGACGCATCCTCTTCATGCGCACCAAGCACCAGGCCAAGAAGCTCGCGAAGCAGCTCACCGCCTCGGGCATCCCCGCCGTCGACCTGCACGGCAACCTGTCCCAGCCCGCTCGCGACCGCAACCTCGCCGCCTTCGGCGACGGCCGCGCGAAGGTTCTCGTGGCCACCGACGTCGCCGCCCGCGGCGTGCACGTCGACGGCGTCGAACTGGTCGTGCACGTCGACCCGCCCGTCGAGCACAAGGCGTACCTGCACCGCTCCGGCCGCACCGCCCGCGCGGGCTCCGCCGGCGATGTGGTGACGATCATGCTGCCCGAGCAGCGTCGCGACACCCTCGACATCCTCCGCAAGGCGAAGATCTCCGCCACCCCGCAGCCCGTCACCCCCGCCTCGCCCGAGGTCGTGGCGCTGGTCGGCGAGGTCGCGCCGTACGTCAAACCCGAGCCGGTCGTCGCCCAGCCGCAGGGCGGGGGCCGCTCGCAGGGCGCCAACGCCCAGCGCAAGCGCGCCGCCCGCACCCCGGGCCAGGATGCCGCAGCCCCGGCCGCCGGTGGCGGTCGCCGTCGTCGCGGACGCGGTGGCAGCGGTGGCGGTCAGGGTTCCGAGGCTCCCGCGGCCGCCGGTCACGCGCCCCAGGGCGGGCGCGGCCAGGGCCAGCGTTCGGGTGCCGGACGCGGACAGTCGGCCGGCGGCGCCCAGCGCGCCGGCGCCGCCCGTGCCCAGGGCGCGGGTCGCTCGGCATCCGGTGCCCCGACGACCGGCATGGTCGTCGGCGCCCGTTCGCCGCGCACGAATCGCCGCGCGCAGGGCTGAGCCCCCGTCCCCGGTGCCCCCGCAGATCCGTCTGCGGGGGCACCGTCGTGTTCCGGTGGGGTCTTCCGGCTCCGCCCGTCCCGTGTGCGCAACGGCGGACGCCGGGGGCGGTCGCCGGTGTCGCGGCGTGTCGGGGCCCCGACCCGCCGCCTTCCGCCCGCCGCACCCGCACGCCGCACCCCCGCCCGCCGCACACGCCGCACCCCCGCCCGCCGCACCCGGCATGCCGCCCGGACCGGCGCACCCCGCGCCCTCGCTGGCCGATGTCGGTGGTCTGCGCCACACTGGGGACGATCCCGAGGAGGCGCCCATGACCGGTCCCGACGCCCACGACGTCATCCGCGTGCGGGGCGCGCGAGAGAACAACCTCAAAAACGTCGACCTCGACGTGCCCAAGCGGCGTCTCACGGTGTTCACCGGGGTCAGTGGGTCGGGAAAGTCGTCGCTGGTGTTCGGCACCATCGCGGCCGAGTCGCAGCGGCTCATCAACGAGACCTATCCCACCTTCGTGCAGCAGTTCATGGGCGAGCTGTCGCGGCCCGACGTCGATGCCCTCGAGAACCTCAGCGCGACCATCCGCGTCGATCAGGAGCGCATGGCCGCGAACGCCCGCTCCACCGTCGGCACGGCCACCGACGTCCACGCCATGCTGCGCGTGCTCTTCAGCCGCCTCGGTCAGCCGCACGTCGGGTCGTCGCAGGCGTTCTCGTTCAACGTGCCCTCGATCTCCGGAGCGGGCGCGGTGACGATCGCGACGGGTGCGAAGAAGGGGCAGAAGGAGCGCCGATCCTTCGAGATCACCGGCGGGATGTGCCCCGAGTGCGAGGGCCTCGGCCAGGTCGGCGACCTCGACCTCGACCAGCTCGTCGATGCGTCGCTCTCGCTGAACGCGGGGGCCATCCTCGTGCCCGGCTACACGGCCGACGGCTGGATGGTGCGCGTATTCAGCGAGTCAGGCTTCCTCGACCCCGACAAGCCCGTGCGCGACTTCACTCCTCAGGAGCGCGATGATTTCTTCTACAAAGAGCAGACGAAGGTGCGCATCGCGAACACCAACATGACATACGAGGGGCTCGTCCCCAAGATCACCAAGAGCATGCTGCAGAAAGACCGCGACGCGCTGCAGCCGCACGTCCGCGCCTTCGTCGACCGCGCGGCCACGGTCGTCCCCTGCCCGGCGTGCGAGGGCACGCGTCTCAACGACGGCGCGCGCTCGTCGCGTATCGGCGGCGTCAACATCGCGGATGCCGCAGCCATGCAGATCACCGACCTCGCCGCCTGGGTGGGCACGATCGACGACCCCTCGGTGGCACCGCTCGTGCAGGGTCTGCGCGAGACGCTCGACGCCTTCGTCCACATCGGCCTCGGCTACCTCTCGCTCGACCGTTCGAGCGGCACGCTGTCGGGCGGGGAGGCGCAGCGCACCAAGATGATCCGGCACCTGGGCTCGAGCCTGAGCGACATCACCTACGTGTTCGACGAGCCCACCGCGGGCCTGCACCCGCACGACATCCAGCGCATGAACGAGACGCTCCTGCAGTTGCGCGACAAGGGCAACACGGTGCTCGTCGTCGAGCACAAGCCGGAGGTCATCGACATCGCCGACCACGTGGTCGACCTCGGTCCGCGCGCCGGCCGCGAGGGCGGCGTGATCCAGTTCGAGGGCGATGTCGCGGGGCTGCGGGCTTCCGACACCCTGACCGGTCGCTTCCTCGACCACCGCGCGCACCTCAAAGACAGTGTGCGCGAGGCCACCGGCGCGCTCCCCATCCGTGGGGCGAGCCAGCACAATCTCCGCGGTGTCGACGTCGACATCCCGCGCGGAGTGCTCACGGTGGTGACCGGGGTCGCCGGCTCCGGCAAGTCGTCGCTCATCCACGGCAACCTCCCCTCGTTCGACGACGTCGTCGTGGTCGACCAGACCGCGATCAAGGGCTCGCGGCGCAGCAGCCCCGCGACCTACACCGGCATCCTCGACGCGGTGCGGGCGGCGTTCGCCAAGGCGAACGGGGTCAAGCCGGCGCTGTTCAGCGCCAACAGCCAGGGTGCGTGCGCCGCATGCAAGGGCCTCGGCGTCATCGTGACGCAGCTGGGGTTCCAATCCACGGTCGAGACCGTCTGCGAACTGTGCGAGGGCACCGGGTTCTCCGACGACGTGCTCGAGTACACGCTCGACGGGAAGAACATCGCCGAAGTGCTCGCGATGTCGGTCGCCGAGGCGGGGGAGTTCCTCGTCGCCGGTCCGGCGGTGGCCGTCCTCGGTCGGCTGCGCGATGTGGGGCTCGGCTACCTCACGCTGGGACAATCACTCAGCACGCTGTCGGGCGGAGAACGCCAGCGCCTCAAGCTCGCGATCTCGATGGCGAAGTCCGGTGCCGTCTACGTCCTCGATGAGCCCACGACAGGACTGCACCTCGCCGACGTCGACACGCTCCTTCGGCTCCTGGATCAGCTCGTGGATGCCGGCAACACCGTCGTCGTGATCGAACACCATCAGGCGGTGATGGCGCACGCCGACTGGCTCATCGACCTCGGCCCCGGGGCCGGTCGCGACGGCGGCTCGGTCGTGTTCGAGGGGACGCCCGCGGACCTCGTCGCCGAGCGCTCGACGCTCACGGGAGAGCACCTCGCACGCTACGTCGGCGGCTGATCGCCGGGGCGGTCGCGCGCGTCGTCGGTCTCCGGGCACGGGGCCCGGCGCACGTCGCGTCGGCACGCGACGAGGTTCCGGTCCCGCAGCTCGCGGTGCGCCGCCGTCTCCGCGGGGGACTCCGGTCAGCCGCGCGCGGGGAGCGATGCGTCGTGCAGGTGCCGGTCGCCGTGCGACAGCACCTTCACCATGACGCCGCGGCGGCGCAGGTCGGCCACCGCGCGCGTTTCGTCTTCGCGCGTCAGACCGAGCGCGTGAACGCTCGCCACCACGAGCACATCGCCGCGCGTCAACGTGCCGAAGAATCGGTCGAGTCGGTTCGCCCATCCCTCGAGCGTCTCGGGAGCCGGGTGTCGGAAGCCCTCGATGGGAACCCCGAAGCGCGTCAGGTCGTCACGCTGCTGCACGACGGTGGGCATGTCGGGACGCGACACGACCAGTCCGACGAGGCGGGACCCCGCGGGGCGGGCACGCCACCAGTCCCGATCGCTCTGCAGCTCGGTGAAGCACTTCGGGCACTCGGCCGCGGTATGCATCACGGGCACCGCGGCGCTCCCGGCGGCATCCGTGGATGACGGCATCGTCGGGATCGGATCGCTCATGGAAACCTCCGCGACCATTGTGCCCCACGCTCCTGCGAAACCGCCCCCCGGGCCACGCCCGCGGCCCCTCGTCCCGCCGAGGGCGATGAGTGGCCCGGGAAGTGCCCTTCACGCAGTCCCGCGCCGGGCATACGTGGGACACGCTCGCTACCGCGAACGCCGACACCGACGCCACCCCCAACGCCAACGTGACCCCCACCCCGGCCCGACCCACCGCCCTCAGCCCCCGCACACGGAAGGGCCCGCCGCACGCGACGTGCGACGGGCCCGGGAGTCGGGACTCAGTGGGCCGAGTACCCGCCGTCAACGAGGTGGTAGCTGCCCGAGATGAACGACGCGGCGTCGCTGAGCAGGAACAGCGTCAACGCGGCGACCTCGGAGTCCGTGCCGAGGCGTCCGGTCGCGTGCTCGTTCTCGAGGTGCGTCAGGGCCTCGGGGGTCAGGCTCGAGCGCACCAGCGGGGTGTCAATGAAGCCCGGGCCCACGGCATTCGTGCGCACGCCCTGCTTCGTGTACTCGAGGGCGGCGACCTTCGTCAGACCGACCAGCGCGTGCTTGCTGGCGACGTAGGCCGCGTTCTGCGCGATGCCGACCGACCCGAGGACGGATGCCATGTTCACCACCGCACCGCCGCCGGAGGCGACGATGGCCGGCAACTGGAACTTGAGGCCGTAGAAGACGCCGTCGAGGTCGACCGCGCGCACGCGGTCCCAGGCCTCGATGTCGTAGTCGCCGATGTTCTGGGGCGGGGCGCCGATGCCGGCGTTGTTCACGGCCAGGTGGAGTCCGCCGAAGGTCGAGCGGGCGAAGGCGACGGCCGCCTCGGAGTCCTCCCACTTCGCGGTGTTCTGCGCGAAGGCCGCAGCGGTTCCTCCCGCGTCGGTGATCTGCTGCACGACGCCCTGGGCGGCATCCTCGTTGATGTCGGTCACGACGACCGACGCGCCTTCCGCGGCCAGCTCCCGCGCGATCGCGGCTCCGATTCCGCTTCCGCCACCGGTGACGAGGGCGACCTTCTGGGCGAACCTGCTCATGGATGCACTTCTCTCCCGCCGTCGAGTCATCGCGGATCTCGCGGTGACCGCATGCGCGTGAATGAAAACCCCGACGCCGGCCGCGGTATTCCGCGTCAGTCGTCCTCGCCGTCGTCGATGCGCAGCTCGAGGCTGAGCTGGTCGGCATCGAGTTCGGCGAGGGCATGCCTGAGCGCGGCCGTGCTGTAGCGGCCGTCGCGGCCGACGTCGTGCAGACGGCGGCGCATCGCCTCGATCGAGGCGAGCCGCAACTCGAGGAAGTCGCGCACGCGCATCGAAGCCTCCTCGTCGGGCGGCTGCACGAGGCGGGCGCCCGCGCGCTCGATCATGTCGGCCGGGAAGGCGGCGCCGTCCCGCCGGACGAGCGAGCCCGACTGCACGGCCGCGATCGCGGCATCCCGGAGCTCCGCGTCGAGGGCGCGTTGCTCCTCGCGCGACGGTCCCTCGCCCCCGTCGCCCGCGAGTCCGACCCGGCGGACGACGGCCGGCAGGGTCAGCCCCTGCAGGACCAGGCTGAACAGGGCGACCAGGAAGGCGACGAAGATCAGCAGCGGGCGTTGCGAGGTGTCCTCGGGGAGGGTCTGCGCCGCCGCGAGGGTCACCACGCCGCGCATTCCCGCCCAGACGATGACGCTCCCATGCCGCGCGCCCAACGGGGTGTCGCGGTAGTAGTTCAGATCGGCCAGGGTGCGCGAGATGCGCGCGCGCATCCACCCGATGCGCCGCGCGGCGCGAGCGGGGTCCTCGGCCCGGATGCCGAACTGCTCGGGCGCCGTGCGGTAGGCCTCCTCGAACCGGTCGAGGCGGCGCTGCGCGTCGTCGACGCGTTCCTGGTGACGGTCGGCGCGGCGACTGCGCCGCCCCTGGATCCAGATGAGCCACGACACGTACAGCGCACGGGCCGCGAGGGTGATGCCGAGCGCCGAGAGCGCCAGCCACGTCCCGTGCCAGAGGCCCTCGTGCTCGCGGAGGTTGGCCGTGACGATGTCCTTGAGCTCGAGTCCGAAGACGAGGAAGACCCCGCCCTCGAGGATCAGCTCGATCGTGCGCCAGTTGAGTCGGTCGCTGATGCGCTGCTCCGGGGTGAAGCGCCGTGCCGCGCCCTGTCCGGTCACGATGCCCGCGACCACCGCGGCGACCAGACCCGAGCCGCCCAGGTGTTCGGTCGGCAGGTAGGCGATGAACGGCACGGTGAAGCTCAACGCGGTGTTCGCGGCGGAGTTCGTCACACGCTCGCGCACGCGGAGGTTGACCCAGCCGACGACGGCGCCCAGCGCGAGGGCGATCGCCACGGCCCACGCGAACGAGGCCAGGGCATCGCCGAAGGCAAATCCGGATGCCACGGCTGCGACCGCGGTGCGCAGCAGCACGAGCGCGGTGGCGTCGTTGAGCAGGCTCTCTCCCTCGAGCATCGTCACCACGCGCGGCGAGATGCCCAGGCGCTTGGCGATCGAGGTGGCCACGGCATCCGTGGGGCTGAGGATGGCGCCCAGCGCGATCGCGAGAGCGAGCCCGAGGCCGGGGATGACGGCCCAGAAGAAGAGGCCGAGCACGAGCGAGCTGAAGACGACGAGCAGCACCGAGAGCCCGGCGATGGGGGCGAAGTCGCGCCGGAACTCGATGGCGGGAAGCTGCACCGCCGCCGAGTACAGCAGCGGCGGGAGAACCCCGATGAGGATGACCTCGGGGTTGACCGCGAAGGCGGGGACGAAGGGGAGGAGGCTCACCCCCGCGCCGATGGCGAGCAGCACCAGGGGTCCGGCGATGTTGAAGCGCGGCCCGATGACCGTGGCGAGGGCGACGACCACCACGCCGGCGACGACGACGAGGAGCGGATCGATCACCCTCCGAGGCTAGCCCTCCGCCTCTTACGTTCTCGACCGCGGGGTCTCAGCCCTCCGCGCGGAGGGCGTCGGCGACGGCGTGCAGTCCCGTCAGCGTCTCGGTGAAGCTCGTCGACAAGGGCGACAGCCCGATGCGCAGACCGTGCGGGTCGCGGTAGTCGGGGATCACGTCGTCCTCCCACAGCCGAGCGGTCACCGCACGCATCGCGGGGTGCGACAGCGTCAGATGCCCTCCGCGCTCGGCGGCATCGCGCGGAGACGCGAGGCGCACCCCGAGAGGAGCCAGGATGCCGTCCGCCGCGCGCACCGCGAACTCGGTCAGCGCGATCGACTTGCGTCGAACCGCCGCGATGCCCGCCTCCGCGAGCAGGTCGAGGGTGTCCTGCATCGCGATCATCGCGAGCACCGGAGGCGTCCCCGACAGGAAGCGGCGCATGCCGTCGGCGGGGTAGTACTGCGGCCCCATCGAGAAGACGTCGGCCGCCCCCATCCACCCCTGCACCGGCTGGGTGAGGCGGCGCTGGTGGCGTGCGGCGACATAGGCGAACGCCGGGGAGCCGGGGCCGCCGTTGAGGTACTTGTAGGTGCACCCGACGGCGAGGTCGGCGCCCCACGCGTCGAGCTCCATCGGCACCGATCCGGCGGAGTGGCACAGGTCCCACAGCACGAGCGCTCCCGCCTCGTGCGCGATCGCGGTGAGCGCGAGGCCGTCGGCGAGGTACCCGGAGCGGTACGAGACGTGGCTGAGCAGCACCACCGCGGTGCGCGGGCCGACCGCGTCGCGCAGCAGGTCGGCATCCACGCCCCGCTCCGTGTCGACCTCCACCCAGACGACGCGGGCGCCCCGCTCGGCCGCGATGCCCTCGACGAGGTAGCGGTCGGTGGGGAAGTCGTCGCGCCCCACCACGATCTCGACCCGCTCGGGGTCGGCCGTGCTCTGCGCGTCGAGCGCGGCGCGGATCAGCTTGTACAGCAGCACGGTGGTGGAATCGCCGATCACCGTCTGCCCGGGGGCCGCACCGAGCGCGAGCGATCCGATACGGTCGCCGATCGCGAAGGGGAGCTCCATCCACGCTTCGTCCCAGCCGCGGATGAGGCGGCCGCCCCACTCCTCGGTCACGAACCGGGAGAGTCGTTCGGCGGTGGCCCGGGGCGGTCGGCCGAGCGAGTTGCCGTCGAAGTACACCAGCGGGGTCTCCGCCCCGACGAAGGCGTCGCGATACGACGCGAGCGGATCGTCGGCGTCGAGGGCCGCCGCCTCGACCTCGAGGGAGGCGTGCGGCACCTCCATGCGGTCGACGGATCCGAAGGCGGGGGAGGGGTCAGTCGACACGCGTGAGCTCCTCGGTCGGGACGACCGTCCCCCGGCTCAGCCAGGTGGGCACGTCGTCGGGGTCGGTGGGGGTCGGACCGGCGATGAAGGTCGAGACGGCGTCCGTCGCCGTGGAGCCGGGCCAGGGATCCTTCAGGGTGGCGACGAGGGCGTCGCCGCGAACGCCCGCCTCGTGCAGGGCGAGCAGCTCGCGGCGGTTCAGCCCCACCGGCAGGGGACCGTTGCCGAGGTCGGTGCCGTACAGCACCCGCCCTCCGCGCGCGGCGAAGGCGCGGACGTTCGCGATCGCCAGGCGCCGGGCCTCGCCGCGGTGGATGTCGAGGGTCGAGATCCACGCCTGCCCGGCCGCGACGGCCCGCGAGATCACCCGGCGCGACAGCGGAGCGTCGAAAGGGGCGTGGGCGAGGGCCGAGACGCCGGCGTCGATCGCGCGCTCCACCTGGCCGTCGCCCTGCGCGTGCGCGACGACCGCGATTCCGCGCTCGCGCGCGCTCTCGACGATCGCGGCGAGCGTGTCGTCGTCGGGGACGGGGCCCGCGTCGGCATGGAGGGCGACCTTGATGACCGACGCGCCGGCATCCGCTTGCGCGTCGACCGCGGTGCGCGCTCCTCCGTCGACTCCCGGATGCCGCGAACTGCCCGTCACGACGCGCACGACGCTCTCCGGCGCCCATGGCCGCCCGGCGGGGTAGCCGCCCGGGACGGTGAGGAACGCTCCCGCGTAGGCGACGCGGGGGAGCCCGTCCGGGCGCCGGGCGAGCGCGACGGGATCACCGCCGAGGTCGACGACGGCGGCGATCCCGCGCCGGGAGAGGTCGGAGGAGTCGACGAGGTGCAGATGCACGTGGTGGTCGACGAAGGCCGGCAGCATCGTGCCGCTCTCGCCGGTCAACGCCCGTCGGACCGACCGCACGGTCGTCAGATCAGCGAGAGTTCGCGGAGCTTGGCCTCGACGTCGGCGTTGGAGGGCTCGACGTGGTGGCTGGAGTCGGGGTAGACGACGACGGGGATGCTCGTGCGACCCGAGATCTCCTTGGCGACGTCGGCGGCGGCGGGATCGGCGACCAGATCGACGTACTCGTAGTCGATGCCGAGCTCGTCGAGCTGCTTCTTGGTGCGGATGCAATCACGGCACCAGTCGGCGCCGAACATACGGATGGATGCGTCGGAAGACATGGCTCCAGCGTACGCCGCCCGCGCTCAGCGGGCGCTGAGAACCCCACCTGACGGGTGGCGCATGACCGCTGGCCCGGGCTCAGGCGGTGACTTCGTCCTCGAGGGGCTCGATGGCGTGGACGACCTTCCCGACGCGGCTCTTCTTGGGCGCGTACACGACGAGCGCGTGGAAGACGAATCGCACGATGAAGGCGGCGATGAGCGTGAGCGCGGCGGCGACGACGCTCTGGATGTGCGCCTGGCTGACCAGGACCCAGATGACCGGGATGCGCACGATGGCTTCGACGCCGTTGAACGTGAACGACTTGATGAACCGGTGTCGCATGAGCCCGGACTCCGCGCGCATGTCGGCGAAGACGAGGTACTCGAGGGCGAGGAAGTTCGCCACGATGGTCACGACGCTCGCGATCACCGCGGCGATGAGGTACTGAACGCCGACGGCCTGAAGCGCCCACATGATCACGAGGTTCGCGACGGCCCCGAGACCGCCGACGAGGGCGAACGCGGACATGCGGCCGAATCGCAGCATCGTGAGCTGGGTGAGGAAGCGCATGCCCTGGCTGAACGACGCCTTCGACTCGCCGGCGAAGCGGGGAGCGAACGAGAAAGGCACCTCGGCGACGCGCATCTGCTTGCGCGCAAGGATCTCGAGCAGGATCTTGAAGCCGCGCGGCTGCAGGGTCTCGACCTCGAGGGAGCGCCGGTCGACGAGGAAGAACCCCGTCATGGGGTCGGAGCAGTTGTGCAGCTTCTTGGGGAACATGGCCTTGGTGAGAAGCGTGGACGCCCGCGACACCGTGGTGCGTACGGCGTTGGCCAGACCGTCGGAGGTTCCGCCGGCGATGTAGCGGGATGCCACGACCACGTCGGCATCGCCCACCTCGGCGCGCGCGAGCAGTTCGGCGATGACCTCCGGCGGGTGCTGCAGATCGCCGTCCATGACGACGCAGTAGTCGGACACCGCGGCCTTGATGCCCTCGACGACGGCGCCACCGAGCCCGCCCACGGGCTCGTCGCGGTGGATGAGGCGAACCGGAACGGCGGAGGTCGCTGCGACGGCCCGGATGATGTCGGGGGTGTCGTCGCGGGAGTCGTCGACGAAGATGATCTCCACGTCACGACCGAGCAGGGCGTCCGTCGTGCGACGAACGAGCTCGGCGACGTTCGGACCCTCGTTGAAGGTCGGAACGATGACGGAAATATCCATGTGTGCTCGCGTTTTCTCGGTAAGACAGAAGTACACAGCGTAGACCGGCCGACGCGTGCCCAAATTGGGATTGTGGAGGAGTTACCTGGGAGCTAGCGGGTGTTCACCCCAGCGTCCGGCCAGAAACCGCCCGTTACCGGCGCGATATCGCGTCGACGCTCAGCCGATCTTCGCTTTCAGATCGTCGACCGTCATTCCGTAATTGATACGGACGACAGGCAGGGCCAGCTTATCCGTGCCGATGCGGACATACCCCGGCTCGATGGTGCGTCCGAGCTCGAAGCCGGCTCGGCGCACGCCCTCCTTGGTCGTGTCGTTGTAGTGGCCGAACGGATACGCGACGACCTCCTTCGCCCCGAGGATCCGTGCGGACTGCTCCAGATCGGCGGCGATCGTGTCGGCATCCTCGTTGACCATGCGCCCCTTGCCGTCGGCGCCGGCGCGATGCATGTCGTGCGTGTGCGAACGCTGCAGCACGAAGGTGTTCGGTGTCGGTTCGGTGCGGAACGACGTGATGACGAACGACGTGGTCAGCATGTTCTTGCCGTCGACGATGGGAGCGGCGAGTTCGAGCCAGCTGGAGTCCGCGTCGTCGTCGGTGATGATCACGGAGTGTCGGGGCAGGAAGAGGGCTCCGTCGATGAAGGCGCTCAGCTCGTCCCACGTCGGCAGGTAGAAGTCCGCGTCCTTGATGTACGTCATCTGGGCATCGAAGTCGCCGACGTACGCGTAATTGCCGCGTAGCCAGCCGTCTTCTCCCTCGGGCTTCCGCGTGAACTGGTGGTACATGAGGATCGGGATGCCGGCATCCTCCGCCGCGTTCGCCTGGGGCGTGACCCACCCGGCGTGCAGCACCCGTTCGCGATCGGTGCAGGTCACGAGGTCGGCGCCGTTGACGCGGGTGGAGGCGGTCAGTGCGGAGGCGTCGGAGGTGGTCGGGTACCAGCCGGCGAACACCCGGCCGTCCGCGCGCGGGATCGGAAGCGCCTCGTAGCGGACCCCCTGCGTCTGCACCTGCGGGTCGAGGGCGATGCCGTCGCCCGCGAACGAGACCGCGCAGGCGTTCGGGTCGGTGGTGGTCGACAGCAACCGCTGCGCCGGGGAGAGAGGCGTCGGCGTCGGGGTGGGCGTCGGGGAGCTCGACGGCGCTCCGCTCGCGGCGCTCGTCTCGGACGGCGCGATCGGCGCACGGGTGAGGGCGAAGACGGCGACCGCCCCGGCGATCAGGGCGACGGCGACGGTCGCGACGAGGGTGCGCCGCGCGCGGACGCGGCGGCTGGCGCGCCGACGGCGGGCGGCTCGGGTGGTCGTCATGATGCCTCGGGATCGGGTGGGGCGGCTCGCCGCGATCCTAGCGGGGCGCTTCGCGCGCGCCCGGGACCCTTCGCGTCGCGATGCGCGGGCGCGAGAGGATGGGCGCATGATCCGTATCGGCATCGTCGGCACCAGCAGCATCTCCGAGCGTTTCGCCGAGGCGGTGGGTGCGGTGGACAACACGGTGGTCTCGCGAGTGGCCTCTCGAGACGAGGGCCGGGCGCGCGCCTTCGCCGACGTGATCGGCGCCCCCGGTGTCGCGGTCGGGCTCGACGACCTCCTCGCCGCCCCCGACGTGGATGCCGTCTACCTCGCCAGCCCCAACTCCGTGCACGCCGCGCAGATCGCTCAGGCGGTGGATGCCGGCATCCCGACCCTCGTCGAGAAGCCGGCCGTGCTGTCGGCCGCCGACTGGGACACCGCGGTGGGACGTGCCCGGGCGCGGGGCGTGGTGCTTCTCGAGGCCATGCGCACCGCTTACGACCCCGGGCTGTCCGCCGTGCGCGACCTCCTTCCGCGTCTCGGCGCGGTGCGACGGGTCTCTCTGCGCTACGAGAAGAGATCGGCGCGGTACGACCACGTCCTCGCGGGAGAGCAGACGAACATCTTCGACCCGGCGCTCGGGGGCAGCGCGCTGCGCGATCTCGGGGTCTATCCCCTGCATGCCCTCGTCCGCCTGTTCGGCGAGCCGAGGTCGATCCAGGGCGCGCGCGTGGGCATCGCCTCCGGGACCGACGGTCTCGGCAGCGCCCTCGCCGTCTACGACGGATTCATCGCCGACGTCGCCTGGTCGAAGATCACCGACACGGCCCTGCCGAGCGAGATCCAGGGCGAGGACGCCTCGCTCGCGATCGATGCCGTCGACGCGCCCCGACGGCTCATCGTGACCCCGCGCGGTCGGGCCCCGTACGCGATCGAGGTCGACGCCCCCGACAACCCGATGGTGGGGGAGGTCGAGCGTCTGCGACAGGCGATCGAGGGCGCCGACATCGCCGGGGACCAGGACCTCACCGCGGCGACGTTGCGCCTCGTCGACGAGCTGCTCGCCGTCCCGCTGGCGTAGACGGAGGTCCACGAGTTCACCTGTCGTTTCCCCCACGGCGAGAGGATCGACGGATGCGGCGGGCGGGATCGGTGGGCGAGGTCTTCCTCGCGTTCCTGAGGCTGGGACTCACCTCCTTCGGCGGTCCCGTCGCCCACCTGGGGTACTTCCGCGACGATCTCGTGACCCGGCGCCGCTGGATGGACGATCGGGCGTACGCCGACCTCGTCGCCCTGTGCCAATTCCTCCCCGGACCCGCATCCAGCCAGGTCGGGTTCGCGATGGGGCTCCAGCGCGCGGGCATCGCGGGCGCGCTCGCGGCCTTCGCGGCCTTCACCCTCCCCTCGGCGGTGCTGCTCGTCGCCTTCGCGGCGGGCGCGGCCGTGATCGGCGGACCGATCGGCGACGGGATCCTGGACGGGCTCAAGATCGTCGCGGTGGCGATCGTGGCCCACGCGGTGTGGGGGATGGCCCGCACCCTCGCGCCCGATGCCCGCCGAGCCGGGATCGCGGTGGTCGCCCTGGCCCTCGCGCTGCTGCTCCCCGCCGCTCCGGGGCAGCTCGGCGCGCTGGCGATGGGCGTCGTCGCGGGGCTGCTCCTGCTGCGCGGTGCGGACGAACCCCCGGGGGTCGAGCTGCCCCCGTTCGGCGTCCCCCGCGCGGCTGCCGTGTCGTGCCTCGTGCTCTTCGCGGTCGGGCTCGTCGCTCTCCCGCTGCTCGCCGCGGGTACCGGGGCGGGGGTGCTCGCCCTCGCCGATGCCTTCTTCCGCTCGGGCGCCCTGGTCTTCGGCGGCGGTCATGTCGTGCTGCCGCTGCTGCAGGCCGGTGTCGTGCAGACGGGGTGGGTCACGCCAGAGGCCTTCCTCGCCGGCTACGGCGCGGCGCAGGCCGTGCCCGGCCCCCTCTTCACGTTCGCGGCCTATCTCGGCGCCGTCTCCGACGTGGGACCGGGCGGCGTCGCGGGCGCCGCGATCGCGCTCGTGGCGATCTTCCTCCCCGGGTTCCTCGTGCTGCTCGGAGTCCTCCCGTTCTGGGATGCCGTGCGCACGCGGCCGCGTGTTCGGGCGGCCATGCGCGGGGCGAACGCCGCCGTCGTCGGCATCCTGGGCGCTGCTCTCTACACTCCCGTGTTCACCACCGCGATCACGGGGCCGGGGCCCCTCGTGCTCGCGGTGGGGGGATTCGTGCTGCTGGTCGCGGTCAAGACGCCGGCGTGGGCGGTGGTGCTCGTGGGGGCGGCCGGCGGCGTCATCCTGTCGCTCACCTGAGCGGCGGCCGAGAGCCGGTTCCGCACGGGGTGACACCGCGTCACGCCGATGCCAGGATGAGCGGACGGCCCCGGCCGCCGCGCCTGTTTTCGAGGGAGAGAACCGTGTTCCAGAGCCCCTATCCGAGCATCGACGTTCCGGATCAGAGCATCTACGACTACCTGTTCGCCTCGCTGGGGGACGACGATCTCGACCGGGTGGCCCTGGTCGACCCGTCCAGCGGGGCGGAGACCACCTACCGCGCCCTGCGCGCGCAGGTCGACGCCTTCGCCGGGGCGCTCGCCGCACGCGGGGTCGACACCGACACGGTCGTGGCGATGCTGTGCCCGAACGTGCCGGCTTTCGCGACGGTGTTCCACGGCATCCTGCGTCTGGGGGCTGCGATCACCACCGTGAACTCCCTCTACACGGCCCGCGAGATCGAGAACCAGCTGCGCGACGCCTCCGCCACCTGGCTCGTCACCGTCTCACCGCTGCTCGCGCAGGCGAAGGCCGCGGCCGACGCAGCGGGCATCGCCGACGATCACGTGATCGTGCTCGACGGTGCGGACGGGCACCCCGATCTGCGCTCGCTGCTCACCGAGGGCCGGACGCCGCCCGAGGTGTCGTTCGACCCTGCCACGCACGTCGCCGTGCTGCCGTACTCGTCGGGCACGACCGGAGTGCCGAAGGGGGTCATGCTGTCGCACCGCAACCTCGTCGCGAACGTGCACCAGTGCCGATCGGTCATCGAGATCTCACCCGACGATCGCGTTCTCGCCGTGCTGCCGTTCTTCCACATCTACGGGATGACGGTGCTGCTGAACCTCGCTCTGCGTCAGCGGGCGACGCTGGTCACCATGCCCCGCTTCGACCTCATGGAGTTCCTCCGGGTCGTGCAGGAGCACCGCTGCACGTTCCTCTTCATCGCGCCGCCCATCGCGGTCGCCCTCGCCAAGCACCCCGCCGTCGACCAGTTCGACCTCTCCAGCGTGCACAGCGTCTTCTCCGGTGCGGCCCCGCTCGACGGCGAGACCGCCGAGACAGCCGGCCGGCGCATCGGTGCCCGGTTCTTCCAGGGCTACGGCATGAGCGAGCTGAGTCCCGTCTCGCACGCCATCCCCGCCGGCTCGGGATTCCCGGTCAGTTCGGTCGGCGTGCTCATCCCGGGGTGCGACGCCAAGCTCGTCGACCCCGAGACCGGCGCGGAGCTCGAGCAGCACGGTGACGACGGGCTGACCGCGCCGGGCGAGATCTGGGTGCGCGGCCCCAACGTCATGCTCGGCTACTTGAACCGGCCCGACGCCACCGCCGAGACGCTCGACGCCGACGGCTTCCTGCACACCGGTGACATCGGCGTCCACCACGTCGACGGCTACTTCACGATCGTCGACCGGTTGAAGGAGCTCATCAAGTACCACGGCTACCAGATCGCCCCCGCCGAGCTCGAGGCGCTGCTGCTGTCGCATCCGAAGATCCAGGATGCCGCCGTCATCGGCGTGCGCGGGGACGACGGTGAGGAGATCCCCAAGGCGTTCGTCGTGGCGGCACCGGATGCCGGCCTGACGGCGGAGGACGTCATGGCGTTCGTCGCCGGCCAGGTCGCGCCCCACAAGAAGGTGCGGCGGGTGGAGTTCATCGACGTGGTGCCCAAGTCGACGTCGGGGAAGATCCTGCGGAAGGACCTGCGCGCGCGCGAAGCGGTGTGAGACGACGAAGGGCGGGGCGTCTAGCGACGGCCCCGCCCTTCGTCGTTCAGGTCACGGCGTGAGCAGGGCGCCGGTCTGCGCGGCGGACTCCTCCGCGCGCTTCTCCTCATCGTCGCGGCCGCGACGCTCGTCTGCGGCTTCCTGCAGCGCCGACTTCGCGCGCAGCGGGGGCGTGCGGAAGAACAGCGACAGCACGAACGCGAGCAGCACCACGCCCATCGCCACCCAGTAGACGCTCGTCGCCGACGAGTTGAAGCCGACCAGGAAGGGCTTGGTCAGACGCGCGTCGGCGCCCACGAGGAAGGAGGTGTCGTCCAGGGTCGAGTCGCCGATCGAGGTGTTCTCACCGCCGTCCGCGAATCGCTCCTCGAGCGTCGTCGCGACGGTGTCGACGAAGGCCGCGCGGTCGGCGGCGTTCGAGAAGTCCAGGCTCACCGATCCGTCGCTGCCCACGCGGGCGACCGGAATCTGCTGCTGGATCTGCGTCGCGGCGGCCGACGTCGCCTGGGTGATCGCCGCTTGCGTGGCCTGCGCCTGCGCGGCGGCCGGGATCTGCCCCGCGGCGACCTGCGCCGCCACGGCCTGAGTCGCGGCATCCTGTGCTTGCTGCACGCCCTGCTGCACCTGCTGGGTCACGGCATCGGTCGTCTGGGTCACGATGGGCGTGTAGATGCCCGACATGATCTTCTCGTTGGCCGGTGCCGAGGCGACCGTGGGGTCGAAGGCGGCGTCGAGGGCGTCGGTGAGGGTGCCGCGGTCGGAGAAGGACCCGATGATGTTCGACGGCATGAGCGTGAACAGCAGCGAGAGCAGGACGGCCGTGCCGAGCGTTCCACCGATCTGGCGGAAGAACGTCGACCCGCTCGTCGCCACGCCCATGTCGCGCAGACCCACGGAGTTCTGGCTGGCGATCGTGAGCGTCTGCATGAGCTGGCCGAGGCCCAGGCCGATCACGAGCATCGCGAGCGCGACGTGCCAGTAGGGGCTGTCGTACTTGAGGAAGGTCAGCAGGAAGAAGCCCACCGACATCAACGCCGTGCCGAGGATCGGGAACATGCGGTAGCGACCGGTGCGCGCGATGATCTGACCGCTCGCGATCGAGGCGATCATGAGGCCCAGGATCATCGGGAGCATCTCGAAGCCGCTCTCGGTCGGCGTCGAGCCGAGCACGAGCTGCAGGTAGAGCGGCAGGGTGAGCATCGCGCCGAACATGCCGAAGCCCACGAGCACGCCGATGATCGTCGCCATCGAGAAGGTGGGGGAGCGGAAGAGCTTCAGCGGGATGAGCGCGTCGTCCTTCATCTTCGTCTCGGCGATGATGAAGGCCAGGATGCCGAGGGCCCCGACCGCGTAGCAGGCGATCGCGATGGGCGAGCCCCAGCCCCACTCGCGCCCCTGTTCGGCCACGAGCAGCAGCGGGACCAGCGCGACGATGACGGTCGTGGCGCCCCACCAGTCGATGCGCACCGAATGGCGCGGCTGCTTGGGGATGTGCAGGAACCGCCACACGATCGCGAGGGCCGCGATGCCGATCGGCACGTTGATGAGGAACACCCAGCGCCAGCCGGTGATGAAGAGGATCTGGTCGGCGCCGGCGAACAGACCGCCGACGAGCGGGCCGATGACGCTGGAGATGCCGAAGACGGCGAGGAAGTAGCCCTGGTACTTCGCGCGCTCGCGCGGGGCGAGGATGTCGCCCATGATCGCCAGCGGCATCGACATCAGGCCACCGGCGCCGAGGCCCTGGATGGCGCGGAAGGCGGCGAGCTCGGCCATCGAGGTCGAGAAGCTCGCGAGCACGGATCCGACGATGAAGATGAGGATCGCGAGCAGGAACAGCGGGCGACGGCCGAAGATGTCGGAGAGCTTGCCGTAGATGGGCGTCGAGATCGTCGAGACGATCAGGTAGGCGGTCGTGACCCAGGCCTGCAGGCTCAGGCCCTGGAGGTCGTCGCCGATCGTGCGGATCGAGGTTCCGACGATCGTCTGGTCGAGGGCGGACAGGAACATTCCGGCCATGAGGCCGAAGATCACGAACATGATCATGCGGTGGGTCATGACCGTGTCGGTGGTGCCGGTGTGCGCGCGCCGGCTGCGGGTGATGTCTGACATCTGTCCTCATCGAGAAGGGGTGGCGGGCGGCTCGATCGGGCGGGGCCGGGCGCCAGGTGTTTGCTAAAAGTCAACAAATAGTAGCGCCGTCCACCGGGGTCGGGGAACCACCTGCGGGTCGGCATCGCCCCGGGCCCGCAGAAATACCCCCGTGGGGGGAGTCGCGCCCCGGACCGGCGTCCGGAGCGCGAGCGGTCCGTGCCCGTGCGCGCGCGGCGGGGTGCGGCGGGCGCCGGCGGCGGGCGCGGGCGGGGCGCGGGCGGCGGGGTGCGGCGGGCGCGGATCGTGGCGGCCTCGCGCGAGAACAGGGAATCGCACCGGGACAGGGCGATGTCGGGGCTGGTCGTCCTGTTCTCGAACCCTCGCCTGTTTTCACACGTGGCGCGTGGGGGAGGCAGACGCCCGGCGCGGCAGGTCAGCGTGCTGCGGTGGCTCGACGACCGAGCGGTCGGAGCCATGCGGGGCGGCATCCCTCGCCGGGGAAAAGCAAAACCCCCGCCATGTAGAAGCTAGGCGAGGGTTTCTGGGACCGTTGTAATGACGGTCCGTGTGGCTCCGACGGGCGTCGATCCCGTGACCTCACGATTTTCAGTCGTGCGCTCTACCAACTGAGCTACAGAGCCGAGCGGCATGTCTGCCGCTTCCTAAACGAAAGGCCTCCTCGAAAGAAGGCCCGTCGCTGTGGAGCGACCCTGACGGGACTTGAACCCGCGACCTCCGCCGTGACAGGGCGGCACGCTAACCAACTGCGCTACAGGGCCATGCATTTTCAATTGTACTTCACCGGAAAGTGACCCCAACGGGATTCGAACCCGTGCTACCGCCGTGAAAGGGCGGCGTCCTAGGCCGCTAAACGATGGGGCCGGATGAGGCGAAAACCTTGCGATTTCCTTCTCGCTTGCCGACGACCGAGCCTACTTCACATCTCGCGAGATTGCCAATTCGGGGCGTGGCGTACGCGGCTCGCGCGTGTCGGGGGCGCAGGATGGGCGCTGCCGACGGGAACTCGCCCTGTTGTGTGTGTGACTCGTGTTGCTACTGTGAGTCGAGTTGCGACCGGTGAGATGAGGTATTCCCGTGACGCTCGAGCGCCCCGTTGAGTCAGACGATTGCGGCTGCGCGCCCACCGCGAGCGAGCGGCGGCGCCTGTGGCCGACGTTCGATCGACGCAGCGCGCTGAAGTTCGGTGCCCTGAGCGCCGCGGCCCTCGGCGCGTTCGGCGCTGCGGCATCCGGGTTCTCCTCTCCCGCCGTCGCCGCCGACTACCCCTCGTGGGCCGACGTCGAGGCGGCGCGGGCGAACGAGTCGGCGAAAGCCGGCGAGATCGCCCGCATCCAGGGCCTCATCCAGGGCCTGCAGTCCGAGGTGGCGCGCACGCAGGCCGAGGTCGTCGCCCGCTCCGACGAGTACTACACGGCGCAGCAGGCCTACCTCGACGCCGATTACCGTGCGCAGCAGATCCAGGCGCAGGCCGACGCCGAAGCGGCCAAGGCCACCGACGCCGCGGCCAAAGCCGGCAAGGTCGCCGCGCAGCTCTATCGCTCCGGCGGCGACGACACCTCGCTCGACCTCTTCTTCTCGGGGTCGGCCGCCAGCGCCGACGACCTGCTGGCCAAGCTCGGCACGATGGACAAGCTCATCGAGCGCAACCGCTCGGTGTACGCGGCGGCCGTGACGGCGCGCGATTCCGCGACGCAGCTGAGCAACCAGGCCAACGACGCCCGCACCGAGCGCGATCGTCTGCAGAAGATCGCCGAGGAGAAGATGGTGGCCGCCCAGCAGGCCGCCCAGGCCGCGCAGGAGGCGCTGGCCGCCCAGCAGGCGAACCAGGTGGTCCTCGAGGCCCAGCTGGCTGCTCTCCAGGACACCACGGCCAAGACCGTCGCCGACTACCAAGCTGGTGTCGAGGCCGAGCGCAAGGCCCGCGAAGAGCGCGAGCGGAAGGCTCGGGAAGAGGCCGAGGCGCGGGACCGCGCCGAGCGCGCGCGTCGCGAGCAGGAAGAGCGCGACCGGCAGAACAACAACAACAACGGCGGTGGCGGCGGCGGTGGAGGCGGCGGCTCCAACAGCGGCGGGGGTGGCGGAGGCGGCGGCCAGGCCACCGGCTCCGGCTGGGCGCGTCCGTCGTCGGCCGGAACCACCTCGGGCTACGGCCCGCGATCGAGCCAGTGCAACGGCAGCTACTGCGCGAGCTCGTGGCACCTCGGTCTCGACTTCGGCGCCGGCTGCTACTCGCCGATCTACGCGGCGTCGGCCGGGCGCGTGACCTACGCCGGGTACAACGGCGGCTACGGCAACTACATCCGCATCCAGCACGACGACGGGTCGGCGACCGGCTACGCGCACATCGTCAACGGCGGCATCTACGTGTCGTACGGCCAGCGCGTCGGCGCGGGGGAGCAGATCGCGGCGACCGGCCAGACCGGCAACTCCTTCGGCTGCCACCTGCACTTCGAGGTCTACCCGCCCTGGGGCGGTACGACCGATCCGGCCCCCTGGCTCCGCGATCGCGGCGTCTGGGTCTGAGCCCGGCACGAGAAAACCCCCGGTCCATCGACCGGGGGTTTCTTCGTGTCACCGAACTCAGAGGGTGTTGGGAGCCTCGCCCGCACCCTGCGTCTTGGTCTGCGCGTCGTGCTCGTCGAAGCGCGTGAAGGCCTCGGCCACGAGACGCTCGGCCTCGGCGGCGTTCGCCCACTCGTCGACCTTGACCCACTTGTTGGGCTCGAGGTCCTTGTAGTGCTCGAAGAAGTGCGAGATCTCCTTCTTGGTCCACTCGTCGATGTCGTCGACGTCCTGGATGTGGTCCCATCGCGGGTCCTTCGCGAGCACGGCGACGACCTTGTCGTCTCCACCGGCCTCGTCGCTCATCTTCAGCACGCCGACGGGACGCACCTTGGCCAGGATGCCGGGGTGCAGGTCGCGGTCGAGCAGCACGAGCACGTCGAGCGGGTCGCCGTCTTCGCCGAGGGTGTTCTCGAAGAAGCCGTAGTTGGCCGGGTAGCCGAACACCGTGTAGAGGATGCGGTCGAGGTAGACGCGGCCGGTGCCGTGGTCGACCTCGTACTTCACGCGGCTGCCGCGGGGGATCTCGATGACGGCGTCGAAAGCGCCCATACTCGTGCTCCTTAGATCTGTGGATTTCCGCGGCCCAGCCTAGCCGGAGCGTCCTTTGTCCCGCCGGTTCCCTGCCCCCCGACACAACGATGGAGATCCGTGCGGCACCCCGCGGACCCGCCCCGGACGTGCTGGAGGCTCTGACGAGGTTTCCCGTGTTGTGTTCGCGGCGGCCCTTCTGCCGGGAGGGATAGCGTGGACGCCATGCACGAACGGCGACCCGGTCTCGACCCTGCCGTCGCCGAGGTGCGCCGCGCCGTGCGCGCAGCCCTCGAGGGTCGCCAGGGTGCCGTGATCGTGGCGCTGTCGGGCGGGGCCGACTCGCTCGCCCTCACGGCGGCGACGGCGTTCGAGGCGGCGCGGCTCGGCATCCGGGTCGAAGCCGTCGTGATCGATCACGGGCTGCAACAGGGATCGGATGCCGTGGCGCATCGTGCGGCCGAGGCGGCGCGCGGGCTCGGCATCGACGCGCGCGTGGTCGCGGTCGAGGTCGGGTCCGCGGACGGACCCGAGGCCGACGCCCGCACCGCCCGGTACGCGGGCCTCACCGGCGCAGCGGCGGAGGTCGGCGCGGACGTGGTGCTGCTCGGGCACACCCTGGACGACCAGGCGGAGACCGTGCTGCTGGGTCTCGCGCGGGGGTCCGGGGCGACGAGCCTGGGCGGCATGCCGGCCGAGCGACGGGATGCCACCGGCCCGACGTGGCTGCGACCGCTGCTGGGCGTGCGCCGGTCGGCGACCGTAGCGGCGTGCGCGGCCGAGGGGCTCGAGCCGTGGGCGGATCCCTACAACCTCGATCCCGCCTACACGCGGGTGCGGGTGCGCGAGCGGGTGCTGCCCGCACTCGAGGACGAGTTGGGACCGGGCGTCGCCGAGGCGCTGGCGCGGACCGCCGAGCAGTTGCGCGAAGACGCGGCGGCCTTCCAGGACATGATCGACGAGACCATCGAGGACATCGTCGAGCACGCCGAGGCGGGGATCTCGATCTCGGTCGCCGCCCTCGCCGCCAACCCCGCGGCGCTGCGCAACCGGATCGTGCGCCACGTCGTCGAGAGCGAGTTCGGCGTGTCGCTGACCCGGTCGCAGACCCTCGAGGTCGCCCGTCTCGCGGTCGATTGGCGCGGGCAGGGACCGATCGACCTGCCCTCGTGCGTCGCCCGCCGGGTGGGTAATCGGATCGAGATCGTCGCGCGCGCGAGCGCTCCTGATCGCCGTCGGCTCAGCTGACGGAACGCTGTCGTGCGAGACGCTTCTCGACCGCCGACATCGTCGTGATCGACACCAGGGCGATCGCCGCCAGCCCGATCGTCAGCAGTGCGAGACCATCGAACAGGAGCCATTGGGCGAAGACACCGCCGAGCAGGTTGCCCAGAAGATATCCGGCGCCGACCACGACCGAGTACGCGCCCATGATGAGTCCGCGGTCGTCGCGGAACTCCGCCGAGATGTCGCTCAGATGGGTCAGTGCGGCGGGGGTGAATCCCGCCTCGAGGAACACCCCGATCATCACCAGCGGCAGCGCGGCCGCCAGGGGCGCCCCGCGGTTGGCGAGCATCAGCCCGACCGAGGCGATCAGCGCACCTGCCGCCGTGACGAAGAGCACCGGGATGGTCGGAAGGCGCCCGATGAAGAAGGCCCACGCGACGATGCACAGGCTGAAGAAGAGCACGTAGACACCGAGGACGATCGACAGTCCCGCCTCGTCGCCGCGGAACGCCCCGGGGAACAGCTGACCGTCCGCCCGCACGTCGCCGGCCAGCACGAAGGTGATCTGCGAGGTCACCCACGTGCCCAGGATCGCGTTCACGGCGATCCACCCCGGGAGGAACGCCAGCAGGCGCGGTTGGACGAGGACGCGCACGCGGTCGCCGAGCGAGGCGCGGGCGGGAGTGATCATGGATGCCGGCCCCGGCCGGAGGAAGACCAGCACCAGCAGGGACGCGACGACGTAGACGGCGGCGAGGACCGCGAACGTCCAGAGCCCGAGCGTGCCGTAGAGAAGGGGCCCCGCGACGGCGCCCAGGGCGATCCCGCCCGACGATGACAGCTCGTACAGGCTCGTGACCCGCCCGCGGCGTCGCGGATCGCCGTCGCTGGAGTCGGCGAGCAGCCCGAGCGTCGTCGGAGCCGCGATCGCCGCGCCCGCGCCGTCGAGCAGGCGCGATGTCCCGACGATCACGACGACCAGGGCGATCGACGGCACGGCCGCGAGCAGCGAGGCTCCGGGCGTGAGCAGGACGCCTGCCGCAGCGAGCAGGGGGGCGGTGACCAGAAAGATCTTCCGCCCGCGTCGATCGCTGGCGGACCCGGCGAGCGGGGCGAGCACGAGCTCGGCCAGGAAGCCGGTTCCCGACAGGATGCCGAGCAGCAACGGCCCCACCGAGGTCCCCTGTCGGGAGAGGTCGACGAAGTAGGACCCGAGCGCGAGAGCACCCGCGGCCGAGGCGATCCGCAGCAGGAGTTGGGCGAGGATGACGGCGCCGGTGCCGCGCGTTCGTGGCGGGGATGACGTGGTGGAGGTCATCGATTCCCTTCCGGAGTGAGCAACGGCGGCCGGAAGGCGACGCTACCGCCCCCGGTGCCCTCCGGGCGGCACGACGGCGATCCGCATCGCCGGGGAACGGCATCCGGAATCGAGCGACGTAGACTTCTCCAATGCGCGCGGCCGACATCTCCGACGACATCAGCGAAGTGCTCCTCACCGAGGAGCAGATCCACGACAAGCTCGCCGAATTGGCGACGCAGGTCGTCGCGGACTACGAGGGCCGCGACGTCGTGCTCGTGGGCGTGCTCAAGGGCGCGGTCATGGTCATGGCCGATTTCGCCCGTCACCTGCCCATGCACGTGTCGATGGACTGGATGGCCGTGTCGTCCTACGGCGCCTCCACCCGCTCGAGCGGCGTCGTGCAGATCCGGAAGGACCTCGACACCGACATCACGGGAAAGCACGTCCTGATCGTCGAGGACATCATCGACTCCGGTCTCACCCTGAGCTGGCTGCTCGAGAACTTCGCCTCGCGCGGGGCGGAGTCGGTCGAGGTGCTCGCGCTGCTGCGCAAGCCCGACGCGATGAAGGTCGAGGTCGACTGCCGGTACGTCGGTTTCGACATTCCCAACGACTTCGTGATCGGTTACGGGCTCGACTACGCGGAGAAGTACCGCAACCTGCGCGACGTCGCGGTGCTCGCGCCGCACGTGTATTCCTGAGGCGTTCGGAGCGGAGTCTCCGTACGCCCTCGACGAACGCACAGGCCCGGCATAGTCCACGGGCGTTAGCCTGATGCGACCGCGTTTCTGCGGAGGATCACGAAAGGGCTGGGCTCGCCCACCATGAATTTCAAGAAGATCACGCGCAACCCGATCGTCTACGTTCTGCTGGTCGGTCTGCTTCTGGTCATCGGTTTCTCCCTCATCTCCAACCTCAGTGGTGCCCGCCAGGTGTCCACCAAGGAGGGTCTGGACCTGCTCAAGGGCGGCACCGTCACTCAGGTCGTCACCAACGATCCCGATCAGCGCGTCGATCTGACGTTGTCGCAGCCCTTCGAGGGCGCGAACGACGTGCAGTTCTATTTCAGCCAGGCCCGCGCGGACGAGGTCGCCAGCGCGATCGACGCCGCGGCCCCCGCCGACGGCTTCAACGACGTCGTGCCCAAGCCCAGCTGGTTCGACGGCCTGATCGGCTTGCTGCTCCCGCTGATCCTCCTCGGCCTGCTGTTCTGGTGGCTGCTGTCCAGCGCTCAGGGCGGCGGCAGCAAGGTCATGCAGTTCGGCAAGTCGCGCGCGAAGCTCGTGACGAAGGAGACGCCCACCGTCACCTTCCAGGACGTCGCGGGCTCCGACGAGGCGATCGAAGAGCTGGACGAGATCAAGGAATTCCTGAAGGACCCCAAGAAGTTCGAGGAGGTCGGTGCGCGCATCCCCAAGGGCGTGCTGCTGTACGGCCCTCCCGGAACCGGTAAGACCCTGCTCGCCCGCGCCGTGGCCGGCGAGGCAGGCGTGCCGTTCTACTCGATCTCCGGCTCGGACTTCGTCGAGATGTTCGTCGGTGTCGGCGCCAGCCGCGTCCGCGACCTGTTCAACCAGGCCAAGGAGAGCTCGCCGGCGATCATCTTCATCGACGAGATCGACGCCGTCGGCCGTCACCGCGGCGCCGGCATGGGCGGCGGTCACGACGAGCGTGAGCAGACGCTGAACCAGATGCTCGTCGAGATGGACGGCTTCGACCCCAAGGTCAACGTCATCGTGATCGCTGCGACCAACCGCCCCGACATCCTCGACCCCGCCCTCCTGCGTCCGGGCCGCTTCGACCGTCAGATCGGCGTCGATGCCCCCGACCTCAAGGGCCGCCAGCGCATCCTCGAGGTGCACGGCCGCGGCAAGCCGCTGTCGGACTCGGTCGACCTCGAAGTCGTCGCGCGCAAGACGCCCGGGTTCACCGGTGCCGACCTCGCCAACGTGCTGAACGAGGCGGCCCTGCTGACCGCGCGCTCGAACGCGCAGCTCATCGACAACCGCGCCCTCGACGAGGCCATCGACCGCGTGATCGCCGGACCGCAGCGTCGCACGCGCGTGATGAAGGACAAGGAGAAGCTCATCACGGCGTACCACGAGGGCGGTCACGCCCTCGCCGCGGCGGCGATGAACCACACGGACCCCGTGACGAAGGTCACCATCCTCCCGCGCGGCAAGGCGCTGGGCTACACGATGGTGCTGCCGCTCGACGACAAGTACTCCGTCACCCGCAACGAGCTGCAGGACCAGCTGACGTACGCCATGGGCGGCCGTGTCGCGGAGGAGATCGTCTTCCACGACCCCACCACCGGCGCCTCGAACGACATCGAGAAGGCCACGAGCATCGCCCGCAAGATGGTCACCGAGTACGGCATGACCAACGAGGTGGGCCCCGTGAAGCTCGGCTCGTCGTCGGGCGAGGTGTTCATGGGCCGCGACATGGGACACGGCCGCGACTTCTCGGAGCGCATCGCCGAGCGGGTCGACGCCCAGGTGCGCGCGCTCATCGAGCAGGCGCACAACGAGGCGTACCAGGTCATCAACGACAACCGCGACGTGCTCGACCGCCTGGCCCTGGCGCTGCTCGAGAAGGAGACGCTCGACCACATCGAGCTCGCCGAGATCTTCACGGACGTCAAGCGCCTCACCCCGCGCCCGCAGTGGCTGTCGTCGGGCGATCGTCCCGTGTCGAACCAGCCGCCGGTCGATGTCCCGCGTCGCCAGGCTCCGGCCGGCATCGCCGCGTCCGCCGAGGCGGAGGCGCAGACGCAGGCCCAGGCGCAGCCCCGTCCGAGCGGACAGACGCGCCCGGCGACCGCCTGAGGCGCCGTGGCCGTCGATCGAGAGCGGGTCGCAGCCCTCGTCCGTGAGCTGCTGGAGGCGATCGGGGAAGATCCCGATCGCCCCGGGCTGCGGCAGACCCCGACCCGGGTCGCCGACAGCTGGGCCGAGTTCTTCTCGGGCGTGAACCAGGATGCCGGCGCCCCGCTAAAGCACACGATCTCGGTGTCACGCGGGCCCGCGCCCGACACGCTCCCCTCGGGAGCGGTGATGCTGCGCGACATCGCGTTCCGCTCGATGTGCGAGCATCACCTGCTGCCCTTCCGCGGCCGCGCCCACGTGGCGTACCTGCCGGGCGAGGAGGTCGTGGGCCTCGGGGCGCTGCCGAAGGTCATCGACATCCTGGCCGCCCGTCCGCAGGTGCAGGAGCGTCTCGGGGAGCAGATCGCCGACGCCATCGCATCCGCCCTCGATGCGCGGGGTGTGCTCGTCGTCCTGGATGCCACCCACGAGTGCGTGACCATGCGCGGCGGACGACAGCTCGACGCTTCGACCGTGACGATCGCCGCGCGCGGTGCGTACGCCGAGCCGGTCGCCCGTGCCGAGCTCGTCGCCCTGATCGGAGCACGCGCGTGACACTCGTGATGGCGATCGTCAACGTCACCCCCGACTCCTTCAGCGACGGCGGGAGGTACCTCGATCCCGACGTGGCGATCGCGCACGCGCGCCGTCTTCGCGCCGAGGGGGCCGACCTGCTCGACATCGGCGGGGAGTCCACACGACCCGGCGCCGAACGGGTCTCGCCCCGGGTCGAGCAGCAGCGCGTCCTGCCCGTCGTCGCCGCCCTGGCCTCCGAGGGGGCGTACGTCAGCATCGACACCATGAACGCCTCGACCGCCGCAGCCGCCGTCGCGGTCGGAGCCCGTCTCGTCAACGACGTCTCAGGAGGTCTCGCCGACCCCGAGATGCTCGACGCCGTGGCGCAGAGCGGTGCGGAGATGGCGATCGGCCACTGGCGCGGGCCGTCGAGCGAGATGTACGCGCGAGCGGAGTACGTCGACGTCGCCGCGGAGGTGACCGCCGAGCTCGACGAGCGCGTCGCGGCCGCGGAGGCCGTCGGGATCCCGTCGTCGCGCATCGTCGTCGACCCCGGTATCGGGTTCGGCAAGCGCGGCGAGCAGAACTGGCGGACTCTGGGTGCGCTGCCCGCGCTCGTCGCCCGCGGCCGACGCGTGCTCGTCGGCACGAGCCGCAAGAGGTTCCTCGCCGACGCGCTCGGCGACGACGCCGACCTCGCGCGCCGCGACCTGGCCACGGCCGTCACGAGCGCCCTCGCCGCCCAGGCCGGCGCCTGGGCCGTGCGCGTTCACGACGTGCCGACCACCCGCGACGCGCTCGCCGTCGCCCGCGCTTGGGAGTCCTGATGGATGCCGTCGACCACATCACCCTGACGGGCGTCCGCGCCTTCGGATACCACGGGGTCTATCCCGACGAGAAGCGCGACGGGCAGGAGTTCATCGTCGACGCGACGGTGGTCCTGCCCCTGGCCCGCGCGGCCGAGACGGACGACGTCGCCGACACGGTGCACTACGGCGAACTCGCCGAGCGGATTGCCGTGATCGTGTCGGGCGAGCCGGTCGACCTCCTCGAGAAGCTCGCCGCGCGCATCGCCGACGAGGTGCTCCGCGATGAGCGGGTCGAGTCCGTGACCATCACCGTGCACAAGCCTGCGGCGCCCATCCCCGTCCCCTTCGCCGACGTGTCGGTGACGATCACGCGCGGGCGCTCGTGAGCGTGCGACTGGCCCACGGCATCGGAGAGGCGCCGCGCATGTCCCCCGTCGCCGCGGTGATCGCCCTGGGCGCCAACCTCGGGGAGCGGGCCGAGACGCTCGCCGCAGCCGTCACGGAGGTGCGGGCGCTGCCCCTCACCACGGACGTCGCGGTGTCGACCCCGATCGAGACGACCGCCGTGACCCTGGACGGCGAGGACGACGACGCCCCCCGCTATCTCAACGCCGTCGCGACGCTGCGCACGCGACTCGCCCCGACGGCGCTGCTCGCCGCCCTGCACCGCATCGAGGCGCGACACGGGCGCGTGCGCCGGGAACGCTGGGGCGACCGCACGCTCGACCTCGATCTCATCGCCTACGGCGGGGAGATCATCGACCGCGACGACCTCGTGGTGCCGCACCCGCGCGCGCACGAGCGCGAGTTCGTGCTGGTGCCGTGGCTCGACGTCGATCCGGACGCCGTGATCCCCGGGCGCGGCCGGGTCGACGCCCTGCTCGCCGAACTGCGGGGAGGGGCGCGATGAGGCGCACGGGTGCCGGCATCCTGCTCATCGGCGCCATCATCGGCGGCGTGGTCGGCTTCGTCCTCGACACGATGCTCACCGCGATGGGGCGCGCGACGTTCACCCCCGCGGCGAGCCTGCCCACGATCCTCGCGCTGGTCGGTGCGGTCATCGTCATCCTGGCGGTGCCGGTGTTCCGTGCGACGCGCGGGCGCAGCGAGCGGCGCATCGATCCTTTCCGCGCCCTGCGTGTCGCGATGCTCGCGAAGGCGTCGTCGCTGGTGGGGGCTGCCGCGTTCGGGTTCGGCGTCGGACTCCTCGCGTTCCTGCTGAGCCGGCCCGCGACCCCCTCGCTAGGCTCGATGGGATCGATCATCGCGACGGTCGTGTGCGCGGTCGTCCTCGTCGTCGCGGGGCTCGTGGCCGAGCAGCTGTGCACCCTCCGGAAGGACGATGATGACGACACCCCCGGGAACACCCCCGCCGGACCCGTCGGCATCTGAGGTGGTGGGCGCCGACGCGTCAGGCGCCGACGCGGTGCGCGCCGATGCGGCGGGTGCCGACGCGGTGCGCGCCGATGGGGCAGGCGCCGACGCGGTGCGCGCCGATGGGGCAGGCGCCGACGCGGTGCGCGCCGATGGGGCAGGCGCCGACGCGGTGGGCGCCGATGGGGTAGGCGCCGATGCGCTCGACGCCCGGACCTTCTCGCGCGTCCTGGAGCCGCGCGCCGCCGGCCGGCTCCCGCTCGGCGAGGGCACGTGGCACCAACTGGCGCGCGCGTACGTGTGGGTGCAGCTCATCTCGCAGGGAGCGGTATTTCTCCTCGTGCTCGCGGTGGCCATCGGCGTCCAGGCCTTCACAGGAGTGCCCTGGCCCTGGATCCCCGCCGGCATCGTTCTCGTCGTGACGGCGATCGGGCTGCTCGTCACGCCGCGGCAGGCGCGCTCCTTCGGGTACCAGCTGCGTCAGGACGATCTCGTCTTCCGCCGCGGCATCCTGTGGCAGCGCGTCGTCGCGGTGCCGTACGGGCGGATGCAGCTCGTCGACATCACGCACGGCCCGCTCGACCGCGGATTCGGTATCGCGCAGCTCAAGCTCGTCACGGCCGCGGCCTCGACGGGTGTGACGATCCCGGGGCTCACGCAGGAGGCGGCCGAGCAGTTGCGCGACACGCTCGTCGCCGTGGCGGAGACGCGACGGACCGGACTGTGAGCGACACCGACGATCGCAACCGCGGCGAGGCGGTCGGGACCGGCGCAGGGGTGACGCCGCCGCCGTCGAGCGACGCGCCGGGGCCTCCCGCGGGGGCGCCCGTCGACGCCGCGGACGCGTCAGCGGGCGACGAGAGCGGCCTCGTGCCGGGTGTGGGCGTGCCGTCCGGCGACGGGGGCGTCATCGCGCCGGGCGCGAGCGGGCGGGAGGGGGCGCGGGCGGTCGTGCGCTCGCCGTACAGCGACGGTGAATGGCACCGACTGCACCCGTTGACGCCGTTGCTGCGCGGCGGCCTGTCCCTGCTCGTCATCGTGGGCCTCATCGTCGCGAATCTCCGCGAGCGGCTGCTGGAGCTGTTCTTCCCCGTCTTCACCGACCTGCCGCCCGGGGCCGTTCCGCCCGACCCGGTCGACTTCCTGCTGGCGAACAACCTCATCCTCATCGCGGCGGGAGCGGCGCTGGTGGTCCTCCTGGTGCTGCTGGGGCTCTTCCGACTGTCGTGGCGCTTCCACACCCTGCGTATCGGCGACGACGACGTCGAGGTGCGCTCGGGTGTGCTCTTCCGCACCCATCGCCGAGCCCCGCTGGACCGCGTGCAGGGCGTGAACCTGACCCGTCCGATGGTCGCGCGCCTTCTCGGGCTGGCGAAGCTCGAGGTCGTGGGGGCGGGCCTGGACGCCAACGTCAAGCTCGAGTACCTCTCGGGCAAGGATGCCGAGGCGGTCCGCGGCGACATCCTGCGGCTGGCGTCGGGCCGGCGTCTCGCCGAGGCGGGTGCCGGGCCGGGCGCGAAGCGCTCCCGCGTCACGGCGGCCGCCGACACCGTCGCCGACGGGCTGCAGGGCATCGTCGACGGTGAGGACTTCTCCGATACCGAGCCGGAGAGCATCGTCCGCATCCCCGTGGGTCGACTCGTCGCCTCGCGTGTGCTGAGTGGCTCCACCCTCGTGCTGATCGCCTTCGTGATCGGCATCGCCGTCGCGGCCTCCGTCTCGACGCTGTGGCTGCTCTTCACGGTCGTGCCGATGTTCCTCGCGTTCGGTGCGTACTACGTGCGCTCGATCGCGCGAGGGCTGCGGTACTCGATCGCGCCGACCTCGGACGGAGTGCGGGTGACGTTCGGACTCTTCACCACGGTGAGCGAGGTGATTCCGCCGGGTCGGGTGCACGCGATCGAGGTCCGTCAACCGCTCATGTGGCGTCCGTTCGGCTGGTGGGCGGTGACGGTGAACCGGCTGTCGGGACGCTCCTCCACCGACTCCAGCGCCGATCAGGTCGCGGCGGTGCTGCCCATCGGCACACGCGCAGACGTCGAGCGGGTGCTGCGGATCCTCGCGCCCGGCTTGTCGAGCGAGGAATGGACACTCGTGTTCCGTGACGGCATCCTGGGTCCGGTGGATGACGACCCCTACGTGACGACTCCGCGCCGCGCGCGGTGGCTGCGGCCGCTGTCGTGGCGCCGCAACGGCGTCCTTCTCACCGCCGACGCGCTGCTGCTGCGCCGGGGCTGGGTGTGGCGCTCGCTGACCGTGCTGCCGCTCGCCCGGCTGCAGTCGATCGGTGTGCGCCAGGGTCCGCTCGCCCGTGCGGCCCGCACCGCGACCCTCACGGGTCACGTCATCACGGGCACGGTGCAGACCCATCTCGCCGCGATCGACCGAGACGACGCGCTGCGCGTGTTCGAAGCCACCGCGCGCGGCGGCGTGGCGGCGGCCGCGGGTGACCGCACGCACCGGTGGGCCGGATGAACGCCGGTCGCGACGGGCGCCTCGGCGTCGGCGTGATCGGTGCCGGGCGGGTCGGACCGGTCATCGCGGCGGCTCTCGCGGGCGCGGGACATCTCCTGACGGGGATCACCTCGGGGTCGGATGACGATCGCGTCGAGGCGATCCTCCCCGGGGTGCCGCAGCTCACGGCCGACGAGGTCGTGCGCCGCAGCGAACTCGTGGTGATCGCGGTGCCGCACGACCAGCTGCCCGGACTGGTCGCGGGACTCGCCGAGCTCGGTGCCTGGCAGCCCGGACAGCTCGTGCTGCACACCGACGCCGCACACGGTGCGCGGGTGCTCGATCCCGCCGCGCAGCGGGGGGCCATCCCTCTCGCCATCCACCCCGCGATCGTCTTCACCGGCGCATCGTCGATCGACCTCCGCCAGCTCGCCCAGGCGTACGCCGCGGTGACGGCGCCGGCGCCCGTGCTGCCGATCGCCCAGGCGCTCGCCGTCGAGCTCGGGTGCGAACCCGTGGTCGTGGCGGAGGCGGATCGGCCGACGTACGCGGAGGCGATCGCGACGGCGACGGAGTTCTCCCGCTCGATCGTGCGTCAATCGTCGGAGCTGCTGAGCCGCGTCGGGGTCGACAATCCCGGCGGGTACCTGTCGGCCCTGGTGCGCTCGAGCGTCGACCAGGCGCTCGTCGAGGGCAGTGGCGCGGGCCGCCTCGACGGCGACGCTACGATCGACGGATGATCGCCACCCTCGAGGATCTGCGCGCCCGACTCGACGAGATCCGAGGGACCGACCGCGCCGCACAGGGACCGCGTATCGCCCTCGTGTCGACGCTCGGAGCCCTGCACGAGGGCCACGTCGACCTCATCACGCGCGCTCGGGAGCGGGCCGACGTGGTCGTGGTCTCGACCTTCGTCAACCCGCTGCGGTTCCGCACGGCGGACGACACCGCGGCCTACCCCCGCTCTCCCGAGGCCGATGCGCGCGTGCTCGACGACCTCGCGGTCGACGTGGTGTTCGCGCCGAGCGCGGCGGAACTGCTGCCGGCCGGCACGGCCACCACGCGGGTGTCGGCGGGTGACATCGGACTCCGTTACGAAGGGCGGGTGCGCCCCTTCTACTTCGACGGAGTGCTGACCGTCGAGGCGAAGCTCTTCCACCTGGTCGCTCCCGATGTCGCCGTCTACGGGGAGCGCGACCTGCAGCGCGTCTTCCTCGTGCGGCGGATGGTGCGCGACCTGGACTTCCGCGTCGGGATCGACACGGTTCCCACGGTGCGCACCGACGACGGCCTGCCGGTGTCGAGCCGGATCGCCCTGTTGGACGAGGCGGATCGCCGCGCGGTCGCCAAGCTCCCGCGTGCTCTGGAGGCCGCGGCCTCGAACGCCGACATGGGCGTCGACGCGTGCATCGCGGCGGCCCAGTCGGCGCTCATGGGCGAACAGCGCATCTCCCTGGAGTACTTGAGCGTCGTCGACCCGGCGACCTTCCTGCCGGTCGATGAGGGCCACCGCGGCCGCGCGTTCGCGCTCATCGCCGCGACCGTCGGGGGCCATCGATTCATCGACAACGCGGAGATCTCGCTGCGCTGACGCGCCGCAGGCCCGACGCCACCGGCGCGGGAGCGCCGTGCGGGCGTGGGCTCGCCGAGGTCGACGGCCTCCGACCGGTGACGGCCGGGGGTCGCGGTGCCCCGAGGGGCCCGGGCCGGGCGAATACACTGGGGAGGACCCCGAGGAGCTTCCACGATGACCGACGCGCCCGCGAACGACGCCGCCGAACCCACCGAAGACGAGGTCTTCGAGCAGAAGGCGGTGCGCCTCGCCAAGCGCGAGCGACTGCTCGCCGAGCGCGACGACGCCGCGGGCGGCGCCTACCCGGTGTCGGTGCCGGTCACCACCACCATCACCGCGGTGCGCGCCCGCTTCGGAGAGCTCGAAGCCGGCGCGGAGACCGGCGAGACCGTCGGCGTCGCGGGCCGCGTGGTGTTCAGCCGCAACACCGGGAAGCTGTGCTTCGCCTCGCTGCAGGCCGGGGACGGCAGCCGCATCCAGGCGATGGTCTCGCAGGGCGCGGTCGGCGAGGAGTCGCTGCAGGCGTGGAAGGAGCTCGTCGATCTCGGTGATCACGTGTTCGTGTCGGGCGAGGTCATCTCGAGCCGCCGCGGCGAACTGTCGATCATGGTCGCCGAGTGGCGCATCGCGGCCAAGGCCGTGCTGCCGCTGCCCAACCTGCACACCGAGCTCAGCGAGGAGAGCCGCGTGCGCAGCCGCTTCCTCGACCTGATCGTGCGCGACCGCGCTCGCGAGACCGTGCTCGCCCGCGCGAAGGTCAATGCGAGCCTGCGCCGCACCTTCACCGAGCGGGACTTCGTCGAGGTCGAGACCCCGATGCTGCAGGTGCAGCACGGTGGTGCATCGGCGCGACCGTTCACGACGCACTCGAACGCCTTCGACACCGAACTCTTCCTGCGCATCGCGCCGGAGCTCTACCTCAAGCGCGCCGTCGTCGGCGGCATCGACCGCGTGTACGAGATCAACCGCAACTTCCGCAACGAGGGGTCCGACTCGACGCACAGCCCCGAGTTCGCGATGCTCGAGGCCTACCAGGCCTATTCCGACTACAACGGCATCGCCGATCTCACCCAGACCCTCATTCAGGATGCCGCGATCGCGGTCGCCGGTTCGACCACCGTCACGTGGGCCGACGGCACCGAGTACGACCTCGGCGGCGAGTGGGATCGCATCTCGATGTACGACTCGCTGTCGGCGGCATCCGGTCATGAGGTGACGCCCGAGACGTCGCTCGACGAGCTGCGCGCTCTCGGCGAGAAGTCCGGTGTCGACGCGCCGCCGCACGAGACGCACGGCAAGTGGGTCGAGGAGCTGTGGGAGCACTTCGTGAAGGGCGGCCTGACGCGCCCCACCTTCGTGATGGACTTCCCCGTCGACACGAGCCCTCTCGTCCGCGAGCACCGGTCCATCGCGGGCGTCGTGGAGAAGTGGGACCTGTACGTGCGCGGGTTCGAGCTCGCCACCGGGTATTCCGAGCTGGTCGATCCGGTGATCCAGCGCCAGCGTTTCGTCGAGCAGGCGAAGCTCGCCGCGCGCGGCGACGCCGAGGCGATGCCGATCGACGAGGAGTTCCTCCGGGCCCTCGAGCACGGCATGCCGCCCACGGGTGGCATGGGCATGGGCATCGACCGTCTGCTGATGGCCATCACCGGGCTCGGGATCCGCGAGACGATCCTCTTTCCGCTGGTGAAGTAGGCCTCTCGAAGACCCATTCCGGGAGGCGGCCCGCGTCGAGCAGGCTCAGCATGATGGTGCTCAGACCATGCTGCGAGTCGATGCGGAGCGCCTCTTCGGCGTAGGTCGCCGCGTGCGACGAGCGCCCCTGGGCCCACGCCAGCCACGAGCAGGCCGACAGGGGCCCGGGTCGGCGATCGAGCGGAACGGCCGCGGCGACTCGCCGAGAGGTCTCCAGCGCGGTGCGCAGGCGCTCGGGATCGGGCCGCTCGCCCTCTCCCCACATCGGGCGCGCGAGGTCTTCCGGGAAGGGCGTGCCCGCGCTGAACGCGGTCTGCGCGCGCAGCACCGCATCGCCGGTGGCGACGTCGGCGGCCCACTGCATGAGGGCGACGTCGCGCAGCGAGGGCCGCTCGAGGCAGAACGCCAGGGCTGCGATCACCGGCGACCGCATGCCCCCCGTCGCGGTGACCGCCCTCTCGAACAGGGCGGGCGGATCGGTCAGCAGCGACACGACCTCGTCGGCCTGCGCGCGGCGCGCGAGCGGCAGGCGACGGCGGTCCCTCGGCCGACCGAGGGCGTCGTCGACGTCGCCGAGCAGTCGTGCCACCCATTCCACGGCCTCGGCGTCGACCGCGGGCAGCGCTGCGGCGGAGAACTGATCGGTGCGGGGGAGACCGTCGGGCACCCGAGCCGCTGCGTCGGAGATCTCGGACAGCAGGCCCGGAGCCGCACCCGCGGGGTCGAGATAGCAGGCCCAGGCGTCGGGACCGACGACGAGGGCGTCGAGCACCCGCAGGCCGCAGATGCCCGCGCGCGAGACGACCTCGTCGATCAGCGCACGTTCCGGGAGCCCGGAGTCGCCGGCCACCGCCTCGTCGGTGTACACGACGGGGACGATGGCATCGGTGGAGGCGACCTTGCATGCCATGCCGATGACGGTCGACGCGATGCTCTCGGCTTCGGCGGGCCCGCCGCGGGGGAGATCGACGCGCATGGCCCCGAGCGATCGACCGTCGGCGAACGGGACGACGACGAGGCTGCGCCGCGGTGTGCACTCCAGCACGTGCGGCACGAGGGCGAGGAAAGAGGCGGACGAGGCGGTGCGGACGACGGTGGGGATCATGAGCACGAGGGTGCCGGGGGACGGGATCCCGGCGCGGCGTCGGAAAGCTCGATCGTGGATAACCCGGCGCCCCCGGCGCGTGGGGAGGAGTGGTGCGCGGGTATCCTGGACCGTATGGATGACACCTGGGTCGCGATGCTGTGGGCGATCCTGCCCACGATCGTCGTCTCGGTCGTGTTCTTCTTCATCCTCCGCAACGTGATCCGCATGGACCGCACCGAGCGCAAGGTCTATTCGCGCATCGAGGCCGAGGAACGCGCGAAGCGCGGACTTCCGCCGGTCGCCTCCCCCGGCGACGGCTCCGCGAACTGACGTACGCGCGACGGGTGTCGGGGCCCGTCGCTACGCTGGGTGGACAACCCCGCCCAGGAGGACACGTGATCAACGCCACGTTCGACGCGAGCTGGCTCGTCATCACGCTGTTCGTCGTCGATCTCGTGGTGCGCATCGCCGCGATCATCATCGTCCCGCGCAACCGCCGTCCCACCGCCGCGATGGCCTGGCTTCTGGCGATCTACTTCATTCCCTTCCTCGGGGTGTTCCTCTTCCTGCTCATCGGCAACCCGCGCCTGCCCCGCACGCGCCGCCGCAAGCAGGCCGCCATCAACGAGTACATCCACGACACCAGCGCGTCGCTGGAGTTCGGCACCCTGCGCCCCAACGCCCCCGACTGGTTCCGCGCCCTGGTTCGCCTCAACCGCAACCTCGGGGCGATGCCGATCGCCGGAGACAACGCCGCCACGCTCATCGCCGATTACCAGCAGAGCCTGGATGCCATGGCCGAGGCCATCCGCCGCGCCACGCGGTACGTGCACGTCGAGTTCTACATCCTGCAGACCGACGACTCGACCGACAACTTCTTCCGGGCGCTCGAGGAGGCGGCCGAGCGCGGCGTCGTCGTCCGCGTGCTGCTCGACCACTGGGCAAATCGTGGCAAGCCCTTCTACAAGCAGACCCTCCGGCGCCTCGAGGCGATGGGCGCGCACTGGCACCTCATGCTGCCGGTGCAGCCGCTGCGCGGGCGCTACCAGCGGCCCGACCTGCGCAACCACCGCAAGCTCCTCGTCATCGACGGCGACGTCGCCTACATGGGCTCGCAGAACGTCACCGATTCGTCGTACAACTTGCGCAAGAACATCCGTCGCGGCCTGCACTGGGTCGACCTCATGGTGCGCGTCGAGGGTCCGGTCGTGGCCAGCATCAACGCCGTCTTCCTCTCGGACTGGTACAGCGAGACCGACGAGACGCTGACCGACGAGATCGACCTGTTCTCGGTGAGCTCGGGCCCCGGAGACCTCGACTGCCAGATCGTGCCCTCGGGTCCCGGCTTCGATTTCCAGAACAACCTCAAGCTCTTCCTCGGGCTGCTCTTCGCCGCACGCGAGCGCATCATCATCGTCAGCCCCTACTTCGTTCCCGACGAGGCCCTCCTGCTCGCGATCACGACGGCGTGCCAGCGCGGCGTCCACGTCGAACTCTTCGTCTCCGAAGAGGGCGACCAGGCGATGGTCTACCACGCCCAGCGCAGCTACTACGAGGCGCTCCTGCGCGCGGGAGTGGTCATCTGGATGTACCGCAAGCCGTTCATCCTGCACAGCAAGAGCGTCACGATCGACGACGAGGTCGCGGTCATCGGCTCGAGCAACATGGACATGCGTTCCTTCGGTCTGAACCTCGAGGTGTCGATGCTGGTGCGGGGCGAGGAGTTCGTCCGCGACATGCGCGCCGTCGAGCACACCTACCGCAGCCTCAGCCGCCAGCTCACCATCGAGGAGTGGAAGCGTCAGCCCCTCCGCTCCACGATCCTCGACAATTTGGCGCGGCTCACTTCCGCGCTGCAGTGATCCCCCGGCGTCAGCGCGTGGCGGTTCTCGCCGCCGGCATCCAGGAATCTCCGCCATCATGGGGCGGAACTCGCCCCGGAGGTTCGCATGTCCCGTGATCGCCTGTCCCGTCACCGTCTGACTCTCGTCGCCGCACTCGGCGCCGGCCTGCTGGCCGTCGGTGCTCTCACCGGCTGCGCCACCGGCGCGTCGTCGTCGCCGGAGGCGGCCCCTTCGACCGCGACGTCGAGTCCGGATTCCGGGGCGTCGGCGTCGCCCGCGGAACTCGGCGCCGCCTGGCTCGACGCGGGTCGCGCGATCGCCGTCGTCACCCGCGGGAGCTCGACGTGCGTGCCCGTGGTCAGCGGCGAGCCGAGCGCGTCCGCAGACACCCTCACCGTCACCCTCGAGGAGTCGGCGCGTACGGACTGCACGCGTGACATGGCTCCGCGGGCCACGCTGGTGGGCGTGCCCGCGGGCGTCGATCCGACTCGACCGCTCGAGGTGACCGTGCAGGGCGCGGCCGAAGGCCGCACGACCCTCGCGGCGCTGACCACCGCCCCGTCCGACGCGGGGCAGTTCGCGCCGAGCGCCGGGTGGGTCGACGCCCGCACGATCGCCCTCGTGACCTACGGCAGTTCGGGCTGCCCGCCCACGGTGGAGTCGGTCACCACGACCGGAACGGAGATCGCGGTGCAGTTCGCCGCCCCGCCCGCCGATCAGGTGTGCACGATGGATCTCGCCCCCCGCATCACCCTTGCCGACGTCGGAGACGGGGCGCCCGCCGGAGCGGCGTCAGTGGTTCTGTCGGGCGACGGCGTCGACGCGACGGACCCCATCCCGGTGCTCGGCTCGCGCTGAGCGCCGTCTGAGGGGCCTCATGGGGCGACGACCAGCAGGTCGCCCACCTCGCACTCGAGCACGCGGCAGATGGCCGACAGCGTCGAGTAGCGGATCGCCCGCGCCCGATCGTTCTTCAACACCGAGAGGTTGACGACCGAGACGCCCACGAGCTCGCTGAGGCGGGTCAGCGTCATCCCGCGTGCTTCCAGCAGCTCATCGAGACGGCAGTGGATGCCGGTGGGCCCCTCGTCGGCGACCGCCGGGCTCATACGAGCCCCTCCGTGTCGCGACGCAGGCGGTCGCCGACCGCGAAGACGGTGCTGGAGAGTCCCGCGACGAAGCCGATCACGATGAGGATCGGGAGATCGATCTGCTGGGTCAGTCCGCGGTCGTAGGTGCGATCCGACAGCCAGGCGAGGGCACCGTTCGCGACCATGTTCTGGAAGAACGGCACCGCGAAGGCCGCGATGAGCGAGACCATGCCGACCGCGACCACCAGTCGGGTGTGCCGGCGGCTGAAGATCTCTCCGCGGAGGATGCCGATGCACAGGATCAGGAGCAGAGTCACCACCGTCACGACGGCAGCGGCGAAGGTCCCCTCCGCCAGGAACAGCGCCCAGAGCGAGGCGAGGGGGAGCGAGGGGGCCGTGACGACCGCGCCGGTCAGCTCGACGGGCACCGACGCTCCGTCGGGGCCGATCGGTGCCTGGGCGATGGCGTCGAGGAAGTCGACGGGGACACGCACGTCACGGTTGCCGGCTGCCGCGACGATCGTTCCCACGGAGCGGATCACCGCCCAGAGGGCGATGGCGACGCCGGCGACGATGAAGAGCAGGAAGCTGCCGGTGTCGCCGCGGGAGAGGGTGCGCGAGGTGGATCGGGGGGATGCCATGGTCGCTCCTTAACGATATTCGTTGTTATCGATCGTCGATAAGGTATCGATGATCGATGGGTTTCGCAATGCCGGGTGTCACGGCGGTATGCCCACGGCGAACACGCGTCTCTGGCATCCGGGCGCTGGTTACTCTCGATGTACGGCGCGCGGAGGCGTGCCTGTCAGCCCATTTCTGGAGGGACTGAGATGTTCGAGAGATTCACCGACCGTGCCCGTCGTGTGGTCGTCCTCGCCCAAGAAGAGGCGAAGATGCTCAACCACAACTACATCGGCACCGAGCACATCCTGCTCGGGCTGATCCACGAGGGCGAGGGTGTCGCTGCCAAGGCGCTCGAGTCGCTCGGCATCTCGCTCGACGCCGTGCGCGAGCAGGTGCAGGACATCATCGGCCAGGGTCAGCAGCAGCCGACCGGCCACATCCCCTTCACGCCGCGTGCGAAGAAGGTGCTCGAGCTGTCGCTGCGCGAGGCGCTGCAGCTCGGCCACAACTACATCGGCACTGAGCACATCCTGCTCGGCCTCATCCGCGAGGGCGAGGGCGTCGCAGCGCAGGTGCTCGTCAAGCTCGGCGCCGACCTCAACAAGGTGCGCCAGCAGGTCATCCAGCTGCTCTCGGGCTACCAGGGCAAGGAGCCCGCGGGAGTGGCGACCGGTGCCGGCGAGCAGCAGTCCTCGGGTGCGCAGGGCGGCTCGGCCGTCCTCGACCAGTTCGGACGAAACCTCACCCAGGCCGCGCGCGACAACAAGCTCGACCCCGTCATCGGGCGCGAGAAGGAGATCGAGCGCGTGATGCAGATCCTGTCGCGCCGGTCGAAGAACAACCCCGTCCTCATCGGCGAGCCCGGTGTCGGAAAGACCGCCGTCGTCGAGGGCCTCGCCCAGGCCATCGTCAAGGGCGACGTCCCCGAGACGCTGAAGGACAAGCAGGTCTACTCGCTCGACCTCGGTTCGCTCATCGCCGGTTCCCGCTACCGCGGCGACTTCGAAGAGCGCCTGAAGAAGGTCACCAAGGAGATCCGCACGCGCGGCGACATCATCGTCTTCATCGATGAGATCCACACCCTCGTGGGTGCGGGAGCCGCCGAGGGCGCGATCGACGCGGCATCCATCCTCAAGCCCCTCCTCGCCCGTGGTGAGCTCCAGACCATCGGTGCCACCACGCTCGACGAGTACCGCAAGCACTTCGAGAAGGATGCCGCTCTCGAGCGCCGCTTCCAGCCGATCCAGGTGGCCGAGCCGAGCCTGCCCCACGCGATCAACATCCTGAAGGGGCTGCGCGACCGCTACGAGGCGCACCACAAGGTGCAGATCACCGACGGCGCGATCGTCGCGGCGGCCAATCTCGCCGACCGCTACATCAGCGACCGCTTCCTGCCCGACAAGGCCATCGACCTGATCGACGAGGCCGGTGCCCGCCTGCGGCTGTCGATCCTGTCGTCGCCGCCGGAGCTGCGCGAGTTCGACGAGAAGATCGCCAAGGTCCGCGAGCAGAAGGAGCAGGCCTCCGAGGAGCAGGACTTCGAGAAGGCCGCGTCGCTGCGTGACGAGGAGAAGTCGCTCCTCGCCGAGCGTCTGCGCCTCGAGAAGCAGTGGCGCTCGGGCGATGTCGCCTCCCACGCGGTGGTCGACGAGGGCCTGATCGCCGAGGTGCTCGCCCAGGCGACCGGCATCCCGGTGTTCAAGCTCACCGAGGAGGAGTCCAGCCGCCTCATGTTCATGGAGAAGGCCCTGCACCAGCGGGTCATCGGCCAGGAAGAGGCGATCGCGGCCCTCTCGCGCACGATCCGTCGTCAGCGCGCGGGCCTCAAGGACCCCAAGCGCCCCTCGGGCTCGTTCATCTTCGCCGGCCCCACCGGTGTCGGAAAGACCGAGCTCGCCAAGGCGCTCGCCGAGTTCCTGTTCGACGACGAGGGCGCGCTGATCTCCCTCGACATGTCGGAGTTCGGCGAGAAGCACACCGTCTCGCGCCTGTTCGGTGCCCCTCCCGGGTTCGTCGGCTTCGAAGAGGGCGGCCAGCTCACCGAGAAGGTGCGCCGCAAGCCGTTCTCGGTCGTGCTCTTCGACGAGATCGAGAAGGCCCACCCCGACATCTTCAACTCGCTGCTGCAGATCCTCGAAGAGGGTCGCCTGACCGACGGTCAGGGTCGCGTCATCGACTTCAAGAACACCGTGATCATCATGACGACGAACCTCGGTTCGTCGGCGATCGCCGGTGGTCCCGTGGGCTTCCAGGTCGAGGGCAGCGCCCAGACCTCGTACGAGCGCATGAAGGGCAAGGTCGACGAAGAGCTCAAGCGCCACTTCAAGCCCGAGTTCCTCAACCGCGTCGACGACGTGATCGTCTTCCCGCAGCTGAACAAGGACGAGCTCCGTCAGATCGTCGGCCTGTTCGTCAAGCGCCTCGCCGACCGTCTGCTCGACCGCGACATGACGGTGGAGCTGTCGGACGACGCGAAGGACAAGCTCATCGAGATCGGGTTCGACCCCACGCTCGGTGCGCGTCCGCTGCGCCGCGCCATGCAGCGCGAGGTCGAGGACCGTCTGAGCGAGAAGATCCTGCACGGTGAGCTCGAGTCGGGCGACCACGTGAAGGTCGGCGTCGAGAACGGCCAGTTCACCTTCGACACCGCCCCGCGCGGAGAGAAGGTCGCGATCGGCGTCGGGACGGCCGGCGAGATCGCCGCGACGCCCGACACCCTCGCCGGGAGCTGACGCGTAACAGACAAGGGACCTGGATGCCACGGCATCCAGGTCCCTTCTGCGTTGCGGCGTACGCTGGGACGATGACCTCATCCGCGCCGTTCGTCGTCCGCCCTGCCGGAACGGCCGACGTCCGACGCATCCACGAACTGCTCGAGCCGTTCGTGCAGAAGCGCATCCTGCTGGGCAAGGACCTCGTCGTGCTCTACGGTTCGGTGCAGCAGTTCGTCGTCGCCGAGGCCGACGGTGTCGTCATCGGCTGCGGTGCGCTGCACGTGATGTGGGACGATCTCGCCGAGATCCGCACGCTCATCGTGCACGACGACTGGCTGCACCACGGCGTGGGGCGGGCGATCGTCGAAGACCTCGAGCAGCGCGCGCGAGAGCTGGGCGTCGTCCGGTTGTTCTGCCTGACCTTCGAGGTCGACTTCTTCACGCGGCGCGGATTCGCGCCGATCGGCGAGCAGGTCGTGGACCCCGACGTCTATTCGCAGCTCGTGCGGAGCCCTGACGAGGGCGTCGCGGAGTTCCTCGACCTCGCGCACGTGAAGCCCAACACGCTCGGCAACACCCGGATGCTCAAGCACCTCTGATCGTCCCCGCCTCCGCGGACAGGCCCGGAAGAGCCTGTGAGCGCGCCGTTGCGTGCGCGCCGTGGAATGCGGCCACGGCCGTGGCGCCTACCCTGGAACCATGACCGATGCCCCCCGTAGGCGGAGGCAGTCCCCGGCGGTCTACCGTCGTCGTCGTCTCGCGGCGGGCCTCCTGGCCCTCGTCGTGATCGGCCTCGTCGTGTGGCTCGTCGCGGCTCCGCCGTGGCGCTCCGCCCCGACAGCGCTCGACGCCCCCGCGCCCGCCGAGAGCACTCCCGCCGTCGCCCCCTCGTCGTCCGCCCCCGCGGCGGCACCGTCGACCTCTCCGACGCCGACCGCCAGCGCGCCCTCGGGGCCCGTCGAGTGCAGCGCGGCCGACATCACCGTCGAGGCGCTCTCCGACAAGGGCGAGTACGGCCAGGGGGAGAACCCGCAGCTGTCGATCCGGCTCACCAACACCTCGGCGAATCCGTGCACGATGAACGTCGGCACCAGCGCGCAGTCGTTCACCGTCACGAGCGGATCCGACGTCTGGTGGCGTTCGACCGATTGCCAGACCGAGCCGAGCGACATGGAGGTGACCCTGGCCGCCGGACAGGTCGTCACCAGCTCCGCCCCGCTCACGTGGGACCGCACGCGGTCGTCCGTCGGGTCGTGCGAGAGCGAGCGCCCGTACGCCCCGGGCGGAGGGGCGACGTATCACCTGAGCGTGTCGATCGGCGGCATCCCGTCCGCGGGGACGGCGTCGTTCGTGCTGCAGTGACGCCGGGTCGCGGCATCCCTTCGGGGCGTAATCCTCGCGCCCCGAACGACGGAGCGCGCCCCGAACCCGGGGGCTCCCTTGCCGAGGGAACGCGGCGGAGGGGCGGATGCCGCGGCATCCGCCCCTCCGCCGTTCTCGCTCAGGAGCGTCGGTCGCCGAAGACCTCGCCCTCCATCGCGTCGTAACCCTCCCTCTGCGGGTCGCCGTGCAGTCCGCCCGACAGGGCGTACTCCTCCTCGGGGGAGAGGACCAGGCGGTGGCGGCCGTAGACGGCGAAGGCGATGAAGATCACCGCGTAGACGACGATGATCGCGACGATGGCCAGCAGATACGCGGGGTTCAGCAGCAGCCCGAAGAACACCACCGCGGCGATGATCGCGGCCGAGTAGGCGCCGAACAGCCCCCACGGGCTCTTGTAGGGCCGGACGGCGTTCGGGAACTTCCGCCGCAGGACGATGAACGCGACCATCTGCAGGAAGTACGCCAGCACCGCGCCCCACACGGCGATGTTCAGCACGATCGCTCCGGCGGGGCTCGCGTCCCCGCCCGCCGCCTGCACGATCACCAGCGCGAGGAAGCCGAGGACCGCTCCGAACACGAGGGCGACCCAGGGCGTCTTGCGCGCCCCGGTGAGCGACAGCCAGCGCGGGTAGTAGCCGGCGCGCGAGAGCGAGTACATGTTGCGGCCATAGGCGAACATGATGCCCATCAGGGACGCCAGCAGCCCGACCAGTGCGAGCAGCGAGAGGAGGGCCGCGGCCTGATCGCCGACCATCGCGCGGAATCCGTCGAGCAGGGGCTCGAGCGACCCGCCGGTCTCCTCGGCTCCGAGAACGCCGGTGTTCAGGAACAGCACGATGAGGCCGGTCACGATGAGGGTGCCCCGCGCCCAGAGGCCGGCGCGCGGGATGTCACGGGCCGGGTCGTGCGACTCCTCGGCGGCGAGAGGGAGCTCCTCGATGCCGAGGAAGAACCACATCGCGAAGGGCAACGCGAGCAGGATCGAGCCCACGCCGAAGGGCAGGAACTCGGTGTTGCCGTCGGTGGGGGCGATGTTCCACAGCGAGCCCCAGTCGAACGCGCCGGACATCAGCGCCATCGCGCCGAAGACGACGATGATGCCGATCGAGATGATCGAGACGACGATGGCGAAACCGAACGAGATGTTCGCCCCCGCGGCGTTCAGAGCGATGAACAGCGCGTACAGGATGATCCACCACACGAAGGCCGGAAGGCTCACCCCGGTCAGCAGTTCGAGTGCCGAATCGGCGTACTGGCCCGAGAAGTAGACCACGACCGCCGTGGTCGCGACGTACTCGATCGTTTCGGCCAGGCCCGTCGCGAGACCGCCCCAGGGGCCCATCGCCGAGCGGGCGAACGAATACGCGCCGCCGGTGTGGGGCATGGCGGCGGCCATCTCGCCGATCGAGAACGTGAGGCCGTAGTACATGACGACGAGGACGACGAAGGCGATCAGCATGCCGCCGAAACCGGCGAAGCCGATGCCGAAGTTCCACCCCGAGAAGTCGCCCGAGATGACCGCGGCGACCGCGAGACCCCACAGGCCCCACACGCCCGCCGAGCGTTTCAGGGTGCGTTTCTCGAAGTAGCCGGCATCCGTTGCCGTATAGGTGGCTCCGGCGACCTTTTTGCGGGAACTGCTCGAGGTGGACATGTGACCTCCAAGAAGATGCGGGCAGGCGTCGGGCTCGCCTTTGCGGAAGATCATGGCCCTCTATTGGTCGACCTGTCTACCTTTGGCGTGTAAGTTCCTCGTTACGTCCTCCGCACCGGAGGGCGTCGGAGAGGCGAGAGGGACACGACACATGGCGGGCAATCTCACCACCGACGACCTGGATGCCGCGATCGAGGCGGGAGAGATCGACACCGTCGTCGTCGCCTTCCCCGACGCGCAGGGCCGGCTGGTCGGAAAGCGCGTGGCCGCGCGGTTCTGGCGCGACGAGGTGCGGGGGCACGGGGCCGAGGCGTGCAACTACCTGCTCTCCGTCGACGTCGACCTCAACACCGTCGACGGCTACGCGATGTCGAGCTGGGAGAAGGGCTACGGCGACATGCTGCTCATCCCCGACCTCGACACCCTCCGTCGCATCCCGTGGCAGCCGGGTACGGCGTTGGTCTTCGCGGACCTGGCGTGGGAGGACCGCGAACGAGTCGTGCAGTCGCCCCGCGGCATCCTGAACGCCCAGCGCGAGCGGCTCGCGGAGCGCGGTCTCACCGCCTACGCGGGGACGGAACTGGAGTTCATCGTCTTCGACGACTCGTTCCGCGACGCATGGGCGAAGGGATACACCGGGCTCACCCCCTCGACCGACTACAACGTGGACTACAACCTCCTGGCCACCACGCGCCTGGAGCCGTTGCTGCGCGACATCCGTCTCGGCATGGACGGAGCGGGAATGTACTGCGAGGGCGTGAAGGGCGAGTGCAACTTCGGTCAGCAGGAGATCGCCTTCCGCTATGCCGAGGCGCTCGAGACCGCCGACAATCACACGCTCTACAAGAACGGCGCCAAGGAGATCGCCGACCGCCACGGCAAGTCGCTGACGTTCATGGCGAAGTTCAACGAGCGCGAGGGCAACAGCTGCCACATCCACCTCTCGGTGCGCGGCGACGGCGGCGATCCCGTCATGGCGGGCGACGGGGAGCACGGCTTCAGCCCGCTCATGGAGCACTGGATCGCCGGCATCCTGGCCACCCTCCGCGAGTTCACGCTGCTGTACGCCCCCACGATCAACTCGTACAAGCGCTACGCGAAGGGCTCGTTCGCACCGACCGGTGTCGCGTGGGGCGTCGACAACCGCACATGCGCGCTGCGCGTCGTCGGCCACGGGGCATCGCTGCGGGTCGAGAACCGCGTGCCCGGGGGAGACGTGAACCCCTACCTGGCGATCTCGGCCATCATCGCCGGAGGCCTCTACGGCGTCGAGAACGAGCTCGAGCTGCCCGCCCCGCTCACCGGCAACGCGTACGCGGCGGGCGTCGACACCCTGCCCACGACCCTGCGCGAGGCGGCGCGACTCTTCAGTGAGTCGGCGATCGCCCGCGCCGCCTTCGGCGACGACGTCGTCGAGCACTACCTCAACCAGGCGCGCATCGAGGTCGAGGCCTTCGACGCCGCCGTGACCGATTGGGAGCGGGTGCGTGGTTTCGAGCGCCTCTGATCCGAGCAGGACCCCCGTGGTGGGGCTCACCACCTATCTCGAACGAGCGAAGCAGGGCGTGTGGGACGTGCGTGCATCGTTCCTGCCGCAGCAGTACTTCGACGCGGTGACCGCCTCGGGCGCCGCCGCCGTGCTGCTCCCGCCGCAGCCCCGACCCGCCGAGGCCGCCGCCGCCGTGCTCGAGGGCCTCGACGGGCTCATCCTCACCGGTGGTCTCGACGTGCAGCCCGAGCTCTACGGCGACGAACGGCACCCGACCACCGACCCCGCGCGCGCCGACCGCGACGCGTGGGAGATCGCGCTGCTCGCGGGGGCGCGGGAGCGCGGCATCCCGGTCTTCGGCATCTGCCGCGGGCTCCAGCTCATCAACGTCGCGATGGGCGGGACGCTGCACCAGCACCTGCCCGACGCGCTCGGCACCGAGCGGTACCGCATCGGCGGCGGCGTCTTCGCCGAGAACGTCGTCGAGGTGGATGCCGACACCCGCCTCGCCGGCCTCGTCGGGGCCGGCGCGCTCACCGTCCACAGCTACCACCATCAGGGAGTCGACCGCGTCGCCGAGGGTCTCGTCGTCACCGCCCGGACGGACGACGGTCTGGTTCAGGCCGTCGAGACCGAGGGGGACGACTACCTCGTCGCCGTGCAGTGGCATCCGGAGGAGAACGCCGAGGACCGGCGGTTGTTCCTCGGGCTCGTGGCCGCCGCGGCACGCTACCGCGCCTCGCATTCCTCCGCGCACCAGGGAGTCTCCGCATGAGCACCTTCACCGTCATCGACCCCTCGACCGGATCGCCGATCACGACGCTGCCGCGCGCCGAGATCGAGCAGGTGGATGCCGCCGTCGCCGACGCCGTGCGCGCGCAACGCGCGTGGGCCGGGCTCGCCCCCGTCGCCCGCGCCGACGCGCTGCGGGCGTTCGCGCGCGTCGTCGAGGCGCACGTCGAGGAACTCGCCGCGCTCGAGGTGCGCAACTCGGGCCACCCGATCGGGTCCGCCCGGTGGGAGGCGCAGCACGTCGCCCAGGTGCTGAACTACTACGCCGGTGCCCCCGAACGCCTGATCGGATCGCAGATCCCGGTCGCCGGCGGTCTCGATGTGACTTACCACGAGGCCTACGGGGTCGTCGGGATCATCGTGCCGTGGAACTTCCCCATGACGATCGCCGCGTGGGGCTTCGCGCCCGCGCTCGCCGCGGGCAACGCCGTGGTGCTCAAGCCCGCCGAGCTCACGCCCCTGACCGCCATGCGTCTCGGGGAGCTCGCCCTCGAAGCAGGTCTCCCGGAGGGGCTGTTCCAGGTCATCGTGGGGTCGGGCTCGGTCGTCGGTCAGCGGTTCGTCTCGCACCCCGACGTGCACAAGGTCGTCTTCACGGGGTCCACCGAGGTCGGGACCGAGGTCGCTGCCGGGTGCGCGCGGATGCTCAAGCCCGTCACCCTCGAGCTCGGCGGAAAGAGCGCGAACATCGTCTTCGCCGACGCTGATCTCGAGAAGGCCGCGGCGGGGGTGCCGGGGTCCGTCTTCGACAACGCCGGCCAGGACTGCTGCGCCCGCAGCCGCCTGCTCGTCGAGCGGAGCGTCTTCGACCGGTTCCTCGAGATGCTCGAACCCGCGGTGGCCGCGTGGAAGGTCGGCGACCCGCACGACGAGTCGACCCAGATGGGCCCGCTCATCTCGGCATCCCACCGCTCCACCGTCGAGAGCTTCCTCGACGGCGTCGATGTCGCCTTCCGAGGATCGGCGCCCGAGGGTGACGGTTTCTGGTTCGCCCCGGCCGTCGTGCTCGCCCAGCCCGGCGACCGCATCGCGCGCGACGAGGTCTTCGGGCCCGTGCTCGCGGTGATGCCGTTCGACGACGAAGCGGATGCCATCCGCCTCGCCAACGACACCGCCTATGGCCTCGCGGGCTCGATCTGGACCGAGAACCTGGGGCGTGGCATCCGGGTCTCGCGCGGGGTGCGCAGCGGTGTGCTGTCGGTGAACTCGCACTCGTCGGTGCGCTACGCGACCCCCTTCGGCGGTATGAAGGCGTCCGGCCTCGGCCGGGAGCTCGGTCCGGATGCCGCCGAGCACTTCACCGAGGTGAAGAACGTGTTCTACGCCACCGAGTGATCTGCCCCTCGCCCCCCTGTCCCACTTATGACGGTCCTCGTCCCACTTATGGCCACTTCGGAGGCTCCCAACCAGCCATAAGTGGGACGAGGTTCGGCTCGAAAGGAACCACCGCACCATGACCATCGACCTCACCCAGCGTCTGCGCGACCGCGTCGCCATCATCACCGGCGGGGCCAGCGGCATCGGCCTCGCGACCGCCCGCCGCTTCGCCGCCGAGGGCGCGCGCGTCGTCATCGCCGATCTCGACGAGACCACGGGCACGACCGCCGCCACCGAGGTGGGCGGGGTGTTCCGACAGGTGAACGTCGCCGACGAGGCATCCGTCGACGCCCTCTTCGACGGCGTCGCCGCCGACCTCGGCAGCGTCGACATCGCCTTCAACAACGCCGGCATCTCGCCGGCCGACGATGACTCGATCGAGACGACCGAGCTGCCTGCCTGGGATCGCGTGCAGGACGTCAACCTCAAGAGCGTGTACCTGTGCTCCCGCGCGGCGCTGCGGCACATGGTGCCCGCAGGCCGCGGCTCGATCATCAACACCGCCTCGTTCGTCGCGCTGCTGGGCTCGGCGACCTCGCAGATCTCGTACACCGCGTCGAAGGGCGGAGTCCTCGCGATGACCCGCGAGCTCGGCGTGCAGTTCGCCCGGCAGGGGATCCGGGTGAACGCCCTGTGCCCGGGACCGGTGAACACCCCCCTCCTGCAGGAGCTGTTCGCCAAGGACCCCGAGCGGGCGCAGCGCCGACTCGTGCACGTGCCGATGGGCCGGTTCGCGGACCCCGCCGAGATGGCCGCGGCGGTGGCGTTCCTGGCATCCGACGACGCGTCGTTCATCACCGCGACGGCCTTCGTGGTCGACGGCGGGATCACCAACGCGTACGTGACGCCCCTGTGACCTGGGGCATGACAGGCTGAGGTGATGACCGAAGCGCCGTTGGACGATCTGCGCCGGGCCGTCTACAGACCCGTCCGCAGCGGCAACGCGCTCGAGGACACCACCGCGCGCATCGTCCAGACCGTGCGGTTGGGCCTGGTCGCTCCGGGGGAGTCGCTGCCCGCCGAGCGCGAGCTGGCGGCGCTGTACGGCGTGAGTCGCGACACGGTGCGCGAGGCGATCCGCGAGCTCGCCGACGCCGGGTGGCTCGAGACGCGGCGCGGTCGCTACGGCGGGACGTTCGTCGTCGATCCGGTGCCGCGTCCGTCGGAGCCGGCCGTGGTGTCGCCCGCCGAGCTCAGCGACGTCGTCGCCCTGCGCGGCGTCCTCGAGCCCGGGGCCGCGTGGGCGGCCGCCGGGCGCTCGCTCTCCGCCGACGAGCGCGACGTGCTGTGGGCCCGGCACGAGGCCGCCGCCGTCGCCGGGGGAGTGGACTACCGCCGGCTCGACACGCTGCTGCACCTGACGATCGCGGAGCTCGCCGGCATCCCCTCTCTCGTTCCCCTCGTCGCCGACAACCGCGCGCGGGTCAACGCGTGGCTCGACACGTTCCCGCTGCTGCCCCGCAACATCGATCACTCCACCTCGCAGCACGCCGCGATCGTGTCGGCGATCCTCTCGGGCCGACCGGATGCCGCCCACGCGGCGATGCGCGATCACCTCGCCGGATCCGAGGCGTTGCTCCGGGGGTTCCTGGCGTAGGTCGGCTGCCCAGCGGCGTCGCGGCCTGGCATGCCCGTTCGGGACGCGTTCCTCGCCGTAGGGCGTGGGATCGCAGGTTCCGCCCCGAACCCGGGATTGCGGCGGCGGGCGGACGCCGGGGCGGGAGGGGCGGGGAATGGATGCCGCGGATAGGCTCGGAGGATGGCCGGGAGCAAGAAGCGCAAGGGAAAGAAGCACGACATGGACTTCAAGAACACCGCGCTCACCGATGCCCTGCAGACGCAGGACATGGCCGCCATCGCCTTCGCTCTCCGGCACGGACCCACGGTCGTTCCGCTCATGACCCCGGGAGACGCCGACGACCCGCGCAGCGTGGGCGAGGTCTGGACCTACCGCGACCCGAACACCGGACAGCTGGCGCTGCTGCTCTTCAGCGACGCGGCGCACAAGCCCGAGACACTGCCGCCGCACGTCGCCTTGCAGTCGCCGCAGTGGCTCCGATCGTTCCTCGGCGCGCATCAGGATGCCATCACCACGGTGTTCATCGACATCGCGGGGCCGCACCCGATCCAGGCGTCGCCCGCCGACCTGATCGCCGCGCTCGACGCCTGAGGCGACGGCCGCGGCGCGATTACCGGCGGCTCGCCGCCGTCCGTGTGCACAGCGGCGGGTGGAGGTGTCGACTCGCCGGTGGAGTGCGCGTACTGGACGGCGTGTCGTCCAGCGGGCCCGCCGTTGTGCTCGGACGGGGCGGTGGGCGAGCAGTGGGGCGTGGCGGTCGTCGCGGGTGCTCCGGCCGGGGGATGCGTCGAAGGTGAAAGACCCGAGTCGCGCGGGTGAAGGACGCGTGCGAGACTCGACGGCATGGAGTACGTGATCGCCGGCGCCGTGTGCGCCGCCGGACTTGTCATCCCCGTCGTCCTGGGAATTACCTCCCCGCACCGCCGTCGCCGGTCGGCTCCTCCGGGCCGCTGACGGCGGGGACGTTCAGCCCGCCCCGGGCGCCGCGAACGGGGGGACGGCTGGCGTTCCCGTCACGGTATGCATCGCCCTCGGTGGGGCGACCGCCGCTGTCGCGCCGAACGTCGGGGGAGGGTCAGAATTCCGGGTCGGTGTCGTCGCGCGGGACGCCGCGCACCTGCAGCTCGTTCAACGCCTGCGCGAGCTTGCGCGACGAGGCGTCGAGCACGGTGTGATAGCCCAGCCGCTTCGCCTCGGACGCGCGCTGAGCGGCCTGCGTGACGTTGCGGATCTCGCCCGTGAGCGTCAGCTCGCCGATCGCCGCGAGACGCTTCGACACCTTGCGGTTCTTCACCGCGTTGGCGACGGCGATGGCGATCGCCAGGTCGGCGGCGGGCTCGACGAGGCGCACACCGCCCACGGTCGAGACGTACACGTCGCGGTCGGAGAGCGTGAGACCCATGCGGCTCTCGAGCACCGCGAGCACCATCGCGACGCGGGAGGAGTCGACGCCGTTCACGATGCGGCGGGGATTGGGAGCCGTCTGCCGCACGGCCAGGGCTTGGATCTCGACCGGCAGGGCGCGGCGGCCCTCCATCGCGATCGTGACGCAGGTTCCGGGCTCGGGCTCGCCGTGGCCGAGGAAGAGGGCGCTCGGGTCGGCGACCTCGGCGATACCGGTGCCGGTCATGTCGAAGCACCCGACCTCGTCGGTGGGGCCGAAGCGGTTCTTCAGCGCTCGCACGAAGCGCAGCGAGGTCTGACGGTCGCCCTCGAAGTGGCACACGACGTCGACGAGATGCTCGAGGATGCGCGGACCGGCGATCGAGCCGTCTTTGGTGACGTGGCCGACGATGATCACCGGGAGCCCGCGCTCCTTCGCGACGCGGATGAGAGCGGACGCGACCTCCCGCACCTGCGCGGGCTGCCCCGCCGCCCCGTCGCTGTGAGCCGACGAGACCGTCTGGACGGAGTCGACGATGAGCAGCCCGGGCTCCACCTGGTCGATGTGCCCGAGGATCGTGGCGAGATCGGTCTCGGCCGCGAGGAACAGCTCGTCGTGCAGTGCTCCGGTGCGCTCGGCGCGCAGGCGCACCTGCGCGGCGGACTCTTCGCCGCTGGCGTAGAGAACGCGGCGTCCGGCGCGGGCGCTCTGCGCCGCGACCTCGAGCAGCAGGGTCGACTTGCCGACGCCGGGCTCGCCGCTCAGCAGGATCGCGGCGCCCGGGACGACGCCCCCGCCGAGGACACGGTCGAACTCGCCGACGCCGCTCGTTCGACGCGGGGCGTCTTGCGTGTCGATCTCGGTGATGCGCCGCGCGGCGCGGGCCGCTCCCGGCGCCACCGGCGTGATCGATCGGACGATGCCGGTCTGCTCGGCGGCCTCGACCACCGTGCCCCACGACTGGCACTCGCCGCAGCGCCCGACCCACTTCAGCGTCGTCCACCCGCACTCGGTGCACCGGTAGGGAGCGGGAGCGGTTGCCGGACGACGGGATGCCATGGGTTCAGGCTACGCGGGGCCTCCGACATCGACCGCGCCTCGTCCACGGCATCCGGAATCGGCACGTCCGGGGAGCGCGCCGATGAACGCCCCCTGTGCGGGAAAACGGCGCGAGAGCGTATCTATCGGCAGGGAGAGCGTTCATCGCGGGTGGAGGCGAGGGCGCCTCAGCCGCGGAGCGAGTCGGCGACCGTCGTGAGGGCGTCCGCCGAGCGGCGCAGGAGCGTCTTCTCGTGGTCGGAGAACGGCGTCGCGGCGATGGGCACCGCGCCCCGTGCCGACACGATCGACGGCACCGACAGGGCCATGCCGTCGACGCCGTGGAAGTTCGACAGGACGGTGCTCACGGGGAGGATCGCGTGCTCGTCGCGCAGGATCGCCTCGACGATGCGGGCGCTCGAGAGCCCGATGGCGTAGTTGGTGGCGCCCTTGCCTTTGATCACCTTGTAGGCGGCGTCACGGACGTCGACGGCGATGGCATCCAGTTCGTCCTGGTCGAAGTAAGAGCCGTCGGGCAGCTCGAACTCCGTGATGGGGACCGAGCCGATCGTCGCGGTCGACCACAGGGGGAACTCGGTGTCGCCGTGCTCGCCGACGATCCACGCGTGGACGCTCGAGGTGGCGACGCCGGCGCGCTGGGCGATCTTCCACCGCAGGCGCGACGTGTCGAGCACCGTGCCGGAGGCGAAGATGCGCCGCGTCGGCAGGCCGGTGGCCTCCTGAGCGAGCACGGTGAGCACGTCGCACGGGTTCGTGACGATCACGTAGATCGCGTTCGGGGCGACCTCGAGCAGCTGCGGCATCATGTCGCGGATGATGCGGGCGTTGGTGGCGGCGAGCTCGGTGCGGGTCTGGCCGGGGTTCTGCTTCGCTCCGGCCGTGATGACGACGACGTGCGACCCCTCGGCGACGGCGACGTCGCTGCCGCCGGTGATGTCGCTCGATCCGGTGAACTGCGTGCCGTGGGCGAGGTCGAGCACCTCGGCCTCGACCTTCTCGGCGGCGATGTCGTACAGCGCGACGTGGCGGGCCGACCCGCGGATGAGAGCCGCGTACGCGACGCTCGCCCCCACGCTTCCCGCGCCCACGACCGTCAGCTTCGAGTTCTCGATCACGCTCATGGCTCGATCCTGGCAGCGCGCGCGAAACGGCTCCACAGGGGTGCTTCGACGGTGGAGGAACGGATGCCGGATGCCGATCCGGCGCCGATTCGCGGCATCCCGGAGAGTGTCGTAAGCTAGTCGGCGGTGACGTGTCCGAGCGGCCGAAGGTGCAACACTCGAAATGTTGTGTAGGTTCACCCCTACCGTGGGTTCAAATCCCACCGTCACCGCCACCACGAAGGCCCTGAATCCTCACGGATTCGGGGCCTTCGTCATGTTCTTCCCGAGATGTGCGGACAGGTGCGGCCTGCCACGATGAGTGCATGCCCGTCATCGAGTCCCGCTGCGTCGTCCCGGTCGATCCGAGCACGGCGTTCGCCGTCTCGCAGACCACCGGTGAGATCCGCAAGCGATGGGATCCGTTCATCCGACGCCAGTACTTCGTCGACGGCGCGACCGCCCCGGGCAAGGGCGTGCGGACCCACACCGTGCAGCGTTTCGGCTTCCGCATGGAGAGCGAGTACGTCTCATACAACCCGCCGTCGAACGTCGGCATGAAGATGACGAAGGGGTCGTGGTTCTTCGAACGACTCGCTGGCGGGTGGAAGTTCACCCCCGTCGCCCACGACCCGCACAGCACTCTCGCCGTGTGGCGCTACAACTTCGCGTGCCGCCCCCGGTGGCTGGCGCCGCTCGCCGAACGGATCGGCGCGCTGCTGCTGCAGCACGACATGGACCGGCGCATCCGGGGCTTCGCTCGAGGATGCAGCGACCCGCTCGTGCTGGCCGCGGTGCGCTGACCGCGTCGCCGGCGTAGGGCGACGGGGAGCCCCGTTGTGCGGCGGCTCGTTTTCTCTCGATCCCGTCACCGATTCCGGCGAAGGAACGACACTCGGGCCCGCGCTCGAGGAACCGCCTCGCGCTCAGCGGGCGGTCGAGCGACCGAGGACGAGCTGCGCGGGCTCGACGTGGCGGCCCGGGGCGTATTCGGTGCCGCCGATGACGTCGGCGAGGTAGTTCGCGGCACGGTCGCCGAGAGCGCTCAGGCGCAGATCGATCGTGGTGAGACTGTCGTCGTCCTGGCCGGTGGAGCCGGCGAGGTTGTCCATTCCGGTGATCGCGACGTCGTGGGGGACGCGGATGCCGGCCTCGGCCAGCACCCCGGCGACGGCGGTGGCGATCGTGTCGTTGCCGCAGCACACGCCGTCGAAGGCGACGCCCGAGGCGATGAGGCGCTGGGCGGCCGCGCGGCCCCACGCCTGCGACCAGTCGCCGCGCAGCACGAGGGCGGGGTCGAGCGCGAGTCCCGCCTCGCTCAGCGCGTCGGAGAGCCCCGTCGAGCGGTCGCGTGCGGAGCGGTCGTGGTCGGCGGCCGAGACGTGGGCGATGCGACGGCATCCGATCGAGACGAGGTGCTCGCCGGCGAGGCGACCGGCCCCGTAGCCGTCGTGGAGGAACGACGCGTCCTCGGCGTCGTCGGAGTGGCCGTAGGCGTAGACCACGGGCACCGTGAAGCCGGCGCTGATGGAGTGGATGTCGGAGCTCGAGCCGTCACCGATCACGAGCAGGCCGTCGATGCTGCGGGCGCGGAGCTTGCGGGCCGTCGCCGCGAACAGGGCGCGGTCCAGATGGGCGTCGGAGACGAGCACGGAGAGGTCGCGAGCGCCGAAGGCGGTGGTGGCGCCGGTGAGCACCGGCATCGTGAAGGCACCGGGGGCGTTCACGGTCAGCACCGCGACGGTGGCGCTGCGCCCCTGCGCGAGGAACTGCCCCAGGGCGTTGGGCTGGTAGTCCAGGCGCTTCGCGACGGCCAGGATGCGTTCGCGCGTGGTCTCGGAGACCTTGCCCTGTCCGCGGAGCACCTTCGACGCCGTGGGAACCGACACTCCTGCCAGAGCCGCCACGTCGCGGAGGGAGATCGCGTCTTTCGCCATTGCGGATCGATCTTAGGCCGTCGCGGCGCCGATGCCGCGGACGTGCAGGGTCACCGTCGAGCGCACCGTCGCCCCGGGGGCGACCTCGATCGAGCCGAGGGCGTCGCCCGGCTGGGCGTACGGGTCGGACGAGGGCTCGAGTCCCACGGCATCCACCTGCGCCCACCACGGGAAACCGGTCGATCCGCGGCGCTCACGCCAGACGAACAGGCGGGGGAAGAGCCGCGCGTCCCAGCTCAGCTCGAGCGCGAGCTCACGACCCTCGACGGTGAGCGAGCCCGCGGCCCCCGAGACGTCGTCGAAGCCCGCCGACGGCGCCGGGGCGACCGCGAGGCCGCCGCCGCCGGTCGAGACCACGGCGTCATCGAACAGATCGCCCGCGAAGGCCGGGTGCTCCGCCCACCCGATGCGGGCGGTCTCGGACGAGTGGTTGTGCACGGCGGTGTCGACGCGCAGTCCGCTCTCGACGAGCGAGACGACGCGGTCGACCTCGAGGGGGACCGTGCGCAGGTGCACGCGGGCGCGACACGAGGCGCCCTCCTGCGACAGCGTCCACGTGCGCCAGGCCGCCTCGCCGTGGAACGGCTGCGTCGGCGCGACGCCGGCGGGGGCGTCACCCGCGCGCGGGAGCAGGACGTGCCACCCGCCCGGGTAACGGCGGTGCCACTCGCCGCTGGAGTCGGGGAGCGAGAACGCGTCGCGCGCCTCGTCCGCCCAGGGGGTGGTCGCGAGGATCTCCCGGCCGGTCGGCACATGGGTCAGGCGGGCGATGCGCGCCCCCTCGGCGTCGACCTCGACGAGCAGGTCGTCCGATCGCAGCGCGACGCGCGCCGGCCCGGCGCTCACGCGGCGACCTCGGCGAGGCGGTCGCGGGAGGGGAAGCCGGTGTGGTCGCCCGGGTCGGCGACGACGCGGGCGGCGCACCACGCGGCACGGCGCAGGGCTCCGTCGACGGGGAGCCCCTCGAGGACCGCGGTGATCCACCCGGCGGCGAACGCATCGCCCGCGCCGACCGGGTGGTGCGGCGGGGGGATCTCCACGGCGGGCGAGCGTCGCACGCCCGCGGCGTCGCCCGCGACGGCTCCGTGGCGGCCGAGCTTGACCACCACCGTGCGCGGTCCGCGGGCCAGGAGGGTCGCGACGGCCTCCTCCGCATCGTCGAGGCCCGTGAGCACCCGCGCCTCGTCTTCATTGCACAGCAGGGTGTCCACGTGCTCGATCACGTCGTCGACGGCGTCACGCAGCCCGGCGTCGTCGATGAGCTGCGGCCGATGGTTCGTGTCGAGCGAGACCGGGATGCCGCGACCCGCCGCCTCGTGCACCACGCGTTCGAAGAGCGCACGCGGCCCCTCGCCGAGGGAGGCCGTGATGCAGGAGACGTGCACCAGGTCGACGTCCGCGAGATCGTCGGCCGTGAAGTCGGCGGCGGTGAGTCCGGAGGCCGCCGAGCCGACGCGGTAGTGCTCGCTGCGCACCAGGTCGTCGCTCAGGCGCTGCTTGACGATGAGACCGGTCTTCTCCCCGGGCGCCGCGCGCACGAAGCGGTCGTCGATCCCCTCGGCCGCGAGCGTCGCGCGCACGAGGCCGGCGAAGGCGTCGTCGCCGAGGCGCGACATCCACGACGAACGGTGGCCGAGACGAGCCACGCCCACGGCGGTGTTCAGCTCGGCTCCGGCGACGGCGACCATCGACGGCTCCCCGCCGGCATCGACGAAGAAGGTCGCGAGCGCCTCGCCGAGGGTGAACACGTTCGCCATCAGCGGCCGATCGGTGCGAGTCCGCGGATGACGTAGAGGGCGTCGCCGGGGAACTCCGGCTGCGCGAGCCGCACGCCGCCGTCGACGAGACTCCAGCGCGCGGCGTCCGGGCGGCGCGCGGCGAGGTCGTACACGCTCACCTCGAGATCCGCGTCGGCGCGCCCGCGCAGGGTCAGGGCGAACGCCTCGGGCGCGTACACCGCGACGACGCCGTCGGGCGTGCGGCCCGCGACGGCGCCGGAGGGTTCGTCGACCAGCAGATCGTCGTCGCCGTCGAGGCCCCACAGCCGCTCGGCATCCACGATGCGCCGCACGAGGGCGACGTCGTCGGCGCCGGGGAAGGCCGCGGCCACCGCGAACGGGAAGGGATCGCCGTGCACGTCGGCCGCGGCGAAGCCCTCGCCCCGCCGGTGCCACGACCACACGCCGTGCGCGCCGTAGCCGAGGCCGGCCGCGGCGCCCGCGACGACACCCGTCCAGCTCGCCCGGCGGACGTCGGCGGCGGAGTGCCGTGCGCGCCCGGCGAAGCGCCCGAGCCCCTCGTAGCAGGGCTCGAGGTTGATGATCGGGCGGTCGACGTCCATCGCGCGGTAGTACCGGGTCAGCTCGGCGGGGAGGGTGTCCCAGGCCTCGTTGTGACCGGACTGCAGGCCGTGGAAGTCGAGCAGTCCGCCGTCGGCGAGGGATGCCGGCATCCGGGCCGTGGGAGTGTCGTGCCAGGTGATCAGCTGGTCGGGCGCGAGTTTGCGCACCTGCGCCGCGACCGCGCTGTAGCGCGCGAGAGCGGTGTCGTCGTTGAGGTCGTCGTCGCCCGAGACGATCCAGATCGGGTCGAAGCGCGCGAAGCGGGCGACGGCGTCGGCCACGTACGACGCCGTCTGCTCGGCATCCATCACGTGATCCGGGGTGAGACCGGCCCCCCACGTGCCGGGCACGAAGTTGTTCCACAGCAGCACGAGCATCGGCGTGAAGCCGTGCGCGCGGGCGGCGGCGAGCACGCGCTCGGCGTCGTCCCAGTAGGCGGGGTCGCCGGCGGCGAAGTCGAGCCGCCCGTCGCGGATCGCGTAGGGCGAGAGCGTGCCGCTGGAGCGATCGTGCTCGATCGGCAGGATGCTGAACAGCAGCGCGTTGAAGCCCTGACGACGCCGGCGCTCGAGGTGATCGAACCACTCGTCGGGGCGGGCGCCGCCGAAGGCGGCCCAGACGGTGTCGGCCAGGAGGAAGGCGGGCTCGCCGTCGCGGAGCAGCCAGCGCCGCGAGGGCGCGAGGGACCAGGTCATGCGGGATCTCTCTTCGGAGGGGGCGGAAGGGTCAGGGGGCGATCAACGCGCCGTCGGGCGCGCGCACCTTCGCGGCCCACGCGTCGTGGCCGGACAGCCCTGCGGGGAAGCGGGCGGCGGCCTTCTCGTCGACCTCGATGCCCCACCCGGGGGCGTCGTTGGGGGTCAGCCAGCCGTCGACGATGTCGATCATGCCGGGGAACACCTCGTGGGCCGCCTCGTTGTAGACGTGCCCCTCTTGGATGCCGAAGGCGGGCGAGGTGACGTCGAGGGCGACGGCGGCGGCGACCGCGAACGGCGAGGCGTCGCCGGGGGAGTGCCAGGCGGTGCGCACGCCCTCGATGTCGGCGAGGACCGCGAGGCGCCGGGCCGCGCTCACCCCGCCGACGTCGGAGAGGTGCGCGCGCAGGTAGTCGACCTGGTGCTCGCGCACGAGCCGGGCGGCATCGGTGAACGAGGTCGCCAGTTCGCCGACCGCGATCGGCACGGGTGACGCCTGACGCACCTCGCCGAGACGGTGCCAGTGCTCGGGGGCGAGCACGTCCTCGACGAAGAAGGGGCGGTAGGGCTCGAGACTGCGCGTCAGCGTGATGGCCTGGCTCGGGCTCAAGCGCGAGTGCACGTCGTGCAGCAGTTCGACACCGTCGCCGAGCTCTTCGCGCACGTGCGCGAAGAGGCGCGGCGTGGCGACGAGGTAGTCCTCGACCCGCCACCCCGCGGCGTGCTTCGCCCAGGCGAACTCGCCGACGAGCGGGGGCGCCCCGTAGTGGCCCGCGCCCTGCTGGCCGGACTGGATGCGCACGTGACGCTGTCCGGCCGCCATGAGCTCCCGGACGTGGTCGGTGGTCGCCGCGGCATCCGCGCCCTCGGCGTGCAGGTACGTGTCGGCGGCGGCGCGGACCCGCCCACCGAACAATTCGTACACCGGCATCCCGGCTCTCTTGCCGGCGATGTCCCACAGCGCCATGTCGAGCCCCGACAGCGCGTTGTTGCCGACCGGTCCCTCGCGCCAGTACCCGGTGAAGCGCACGAGGCGCGTGAGGTCGTCGATGTCGCCGGGGTAGCGGCCGACGACGAGCGGGCGCACGTGCTCGAGGAACGCCACGACCGCCTTCCAGCGCTGCGTGAACGTCGCACAGCCGTAGCCGTAGAGGCCCGGCTGGTCGGTGTCGACGCGCACCACGACGAGCGGGATCCCCTCGGGGGCGGTGACGATCGCGCGGAGGTCGGTGATGCGGACGTCCTCGCGCGGCAACCAGGGCTGTGGGAAGGCCGTGTCGGTCTCGGCGAGGGTCATCGTTCGCTCCTGATCAGGGACGCCCGTTCGGTGGCGGTGCCGTCGTGGATGGATTCGCTCGGCGCGAAGCCCAGCAGGTCGCGGGCCGCGCTCGTGTCGACGAGGGCGGCGCGCCCGACGACCGGGTGCGCGAGGACGGTGCCGGGGGCGTATCGCGCCACCAGCTCGGCCGAGTCGATCGGCAGCAGGGTGTCGGCGGCACTGAGGGGGATCACGGGCGCGCCGACGACGTCGGCTTCGAGCGCGCGCTGCACCGCGCGGGTGGCGTCGTGCATCGTGAGGTACGCCCAGCCCTCGCGGGCGAGCCGACCCGGGTCGGCCTCGAACTCGAGGGCGACGTCGCGCAGCACGTCGGGCCACTTCACCAGGGGGAAGCGCAGCGCGACGACGTCGAGACCGTAGCGGCGGTGGGCGTAGGCCGCGGTGCGCTCGTCGACGAGCTTGGACAGCGAGTACGCATCGGCGATGTCGGGCGGCGTGTGCGCGTCGAGCGGGAAGGCCGGGGGGAAGGCGCCGTGGGGGTTGTTCGGGTATCCGATGGCATTGATGCTGCTGGCGATCACGGCCCGACGCACCCCTCGCTCGCCGGCGCGGGTGAGCACGGTGAAGGTCGCGGCGGTGTTGACGCGGAACACGTCGATGGGGGTGCCGAGGGTGGGGTGCGGGATCGCGGCGAAGTGGGCGACGGCGTCGACGTCGTCCATCGCGCGCTCGACCACGTCGGGCGAGGTCGCGTCCCCCTCGACGAGGCGGTCGGCCGGGTGGTGCGACGAGAACGACAGCGACAGGGCGGTGACGGAGTGACCGGCGGCGACGAGGCTCTCGCTGACGGCGCGGCCGATCTCTCCGTCGGCCCCCGTGACGAGGATGCGGCTCATCCCTTCACCCCGCCCGCCATGCTCGCGCCCCGCAGGAACTGGCGCTGGAAGACGAGGAACAGCGCCACCGGGATGACGAGCGAGAGGAACAGCGCGGCCATCTGCACGCTGAGCTCGGTCTGATCGGCCAGGCGCGGCAGCGCCACCGAGACCGGCTGGTTGTCGGGGGTGGGCAGCACCAGCAGCGGCCACAGGTAGTCCTTCCACGACGCCACCACGGTCAGCAGGCCGACGACGCCGAGGATCGGTCGCGCCAGGGGCAGGACGATGCTCCACAGGATGCGAAGCGGGCCGGCGCCGTCGATGCGCGCCGCCTCGTACAGGTCGGCGGGGATCGCCTCGAGGAAGCGCGAGATGATCAGCACGTTGAAGGCCGTCGCGCCCGCGGGGAGCCAGACCGCCCACCACGTGTCGATGAGCGAGATGCCGAGGACCGGCAGTTCGCGCACCGTGAGGTACAGCGGCACGAGCGAGACGATGCCCGGGATGAAGAGGGTGGCGAGGATCGCGCCGGAGAGCACCTTGCCCCAACGCGGGCGCAGCACCGTGATGACGAAGGCGGCGGTCGTCGAGACGAGCAGCGTGGTCACGACCGAGCCGGCCGCGAGGATCGCGGTGTTGGTGAGGTAGTGACCGATGCGGCCGCGTTCCCACGCGATGCCGAGGTTCTCCCACTGCACGACGCCGCTGGAGAAGAAGGAGAACGGGCCGCGGATGAGGTCCTGCGTCGGCGAGACCGCCGCGAGGGCGAGCCAGACGATCGGCCCGAGGCCGGCGATGATCAGCGCCGCGAGCACGAGGACGTGACCGACGCCGAGGCTGATCCGCACGGAGGGGCGCGAGCGGTCGGCATCCGAGATGTTGGTGCGGGTGAGGGGCTCGGGGGCGGCGGCGGGGCGGCGGCGACCGAGGGAGAGCAGGCTCATGAGCGGCTCCAGCTGCGCGTGAGGCGGAAGTAGGCCAGGGAGAACAGGCCGAGGACGAGGGCGAGGAGCACGCTGAGCGCGGTCGCCGCCCCGTAGTCGACGCGGGTGAAGGCGTAGTCGTAGATCGTCATGAGCAGCGTCTTCGTCGCTCCCTGCGGACCCCCGCCGGTGAACAGGAACGGCTCGGTGAAGACCTGCATCGTGCCGATGATCTGCAGCAGCAGCATCGTGCCGATGATCCCGCGCATCTGCGGGAGGGCGACGTGCCAGACGCGGCGCCAGATCCCGGCGCCGTCGAGCTCGGCGGCCTCGTACAGCTCGCCGGGGATGCTCGTCAGCGCCGCGATGTAGATGATGACCGCGGTTCCGGCTCCCGCCCAGGTGGTCTCCAGGACGATCGAGGGCATGGCGCTCGCGGGGGAGTTGAGCCAGGGCAGGGGACCGATGCCGATCCACCCGAGGACGGTGTTGAACAGGCCATCCGCGTCGGGGGCGTAGAAGAACTTCCACAGGAGGATCGCCACGACCGGCGGCACCATGACGGGCAGGTAGGCGAGGGCGCTGAAGTACCAGGCGCGCGAGCGCATCTCGGAGATGAACACCGCGAGGGCGAGCGGCACCGGGAAGCCGAAGACGATGGCGAGCACCGTGTACAGCACCGTGTTGCCCGCGGCCTGCGGCAGACCCGGATCGCTCAGGACGTAGACGAAGTTGTCGAGACCGACGAAGTCGCTCTGCCCGGTCAACACGACGCGCTGCACGCTCATCACGAGCGAGCTGAGGATGGGTCCCCACGAGAAGTAGGCGTAGACGAGGATCGCCGGGGCGGCGATGAGCAGCGCGGTCAGGCCGGGGCGCCAGGGGCGTCGCCGGCGGGCGGTGCGCGCGGGAGTGGCGGTGGTTCGCGCGGCGGTGCGCGGACGCTCGTCGAGATCGGTCATGGACGTCTCCGGGGGAGGGAGGGGCGGGCCGCGCGGCGACCCGCCCCGGGTGGGGTGATCAGCGGCTGAGGCGCGACTGCACGTCGGTCTGAGCGGTGCTGAGCAGGGAGGGGATGTCGGCGTTCTGATCGGTCAGGACCGTCTGGACGACCGTGTCGAGGGCGCCGTACACCTCTTGCGCGTTGTTGACCGGCTCGGCGACGACGGGGATGGATGCCGACGCGTCGAGGTACGGGGTGAAGTTCGCGCTCGGGACGTTGATGTAGTCCGCGATCCAGTCGAAGTACGTGGAGTACTGGTCGCTGTTGACGACGGGAAGCCCCGGGAGGCCCGTGACGGAGCCGGCCTCGTTCGACGCCTTCGCATCGTCGACGGCGGTGGTCTCGTCGAGGTAGCGCTGCAGGTAGAAGAACTTCACCCACTTGACCGCAGCGGCCTGCTGCTCGGCGCTCGCCTTCGGGTCGACGATCTGCACCGTGCCGCCGCCGAGGGTCCCCTCGTCGGCCTTGGCCTGCGGCATCCCGCCGATGCCGAAGCTGTCCGCGGGCAGCTTCAGGTTCTGCACGATGTTGTAGTACGAGTCGCTCGCGCCGATGATCATCCCGATCTTGCCGGCGGCGAAGTCCTGGCCCTGGGTGGGGATGTCGTAGAGGGTGTTCTCAGGCATGGTGCCGTCCTTCCACCGCATGTCGCTGATCAGCTGCAGCGCCTGCGTGGAGGGCTTGTCGTCGAAGGTGGCCTGCGAGCCGTCCTCGTTCTCGACGGTGCCGCCGAACGAGTAGGTCATGCCCGAGAACTGCCACCCGCCGGTGTTCGCGGTGGTGAGGACGGAGAAGCCGGCGGCGCCCGTGGCGTCGTGGATCTTCTTCGCGGCGGCGCGCACCTCGTCCCAGGTGGCGGGCGGGGAATCGGGGTCGAGACCGGCCTTGGTGAACAGCTCGCGGTTGTAGACGAGGCCGAAGGAGTAGGCGTTGGTGGGAATGGCGTAGGCGCGCCCCTCGCTGTTCTCGGCGAGCTTGAGCACCGTGGGGTTGAGGCTGTCGAGGAGGCCCTCGTCCTTCAGGACGTCGGTGAGGTCGGCGGCCTGGCCCCGCTTGATGAGACCGGCGGGTTCGGTCAGCGGCACACTCATGACGGTGGGCAGGCTGCCACCGGCCGAGAGTGCCTGGAAGGTCGACGCGTCGTAGCTCGTCTCGACCGGCTCGAGAGTGATGTCGGGGTTGGCCTGCTGGAAGGCTTCGACACGCTTGTCGAAGTAGGCGCGGTCTTCGGGTCGGTCGGCGCTGGGCCGGTCGCCGATCTGAATCGAGACCTTGCCGTCGGTGGTCCCCGTGGAGGGGGAGCTGCAGCCGGCGAGGGCTGCGACCGACAGGCCGCCGAGTGCGATCACGGCGGCGACGGAACGGACACGTTTCGTCATTGAAACTCCTTGGCGAAGAGCGGAAGCAAGAGGGAAATCGCTTGCCCTGAGATGTCTAGCACCTCATGGGCTGAGCGTCAAAGTGTGATTCGCTTCGGTGCGCCGTCGCGCATTCCGGTGTTGACAGATCGATCAGCCTCTCCCACACTGCTGGAGGGCAAACGCTTGCCTAGATTCCGAATCCGCTCGACGAGGAGAATTCGTGTCCGCCACTGCTGGAAACCGTCCCCCGCGCGTTCGCGGCGGCCTCATCGGGACGGGGTTGCTGTGCGCAGCGCTCCTGGTCCCGGCATCCCCCGCCCTCGCCGCCGCTCCGAGCGTCGCGCTCACACCGCTGGTCACCGGCAACCTCTTCCGCCAGGGGGAGATCCCGCGGATCGCCTATGCCACCGACGCCGCCCGGGTGGCGTGGACGGTCACCGACCAGACCGGCGCGGTCGTCGCCGACGGCGCCGAGGATGCCGACGGCACGCTCGAGCTGCCGGCATCCGGCCTCGGCTGGTACGCGCTCGCCGTCTCGGTCGACGACGACGCCGCGCGGGCCGAGACGAGCTTCGCCGTGCTGCCCGATCGCGATGCCGCCGACTCGGCGACCGCACGTTTCGGAGCGGCGACGCATTACGGGCAGTCGTGGAGCGTCGACTCCCTGCCCACGCTGGCCACGGGCGGCTTCGCCCAGCTGCGCGACGAGGTGTACTGGAGCGAGGTCGAGACGCAGAAGGGCGTGTACGACTGGGACCGCCCGCGCGCGGAGTTCCTCGACGCGGCGCGGGAGGCCGGCGTCCGTCCGCTCCTTCTCGCCGGCTACGGCAACCCGCTCTACGACGGGGGCGACGGGCCCACGAGCGACGAAGCCGTCTCCGCCTACGCGGCCTACGCCGCCGCCATGGCGACCGAGTTCGGCGACCAGGCCACGGGGATCGAGCTGTGGAACGAGTGGGACCTGGGGCTCGGGGGCAACACCCGCACCTCGCCCGAAGACTACGTGAACCTTCTCGCCGCGGCCTCCCCGGCCGTCAAGGCGGCGGCGCCCGACCTGCCCGTCATTGGGCCGGCGGTGGCGAACCTCAACACCGATTGGCTCGAGCAGACGTTCCGCCTCGGGGCGCTGCAGTACGTCGACGGGATCGTGCTGCACCCCTACAGCTACCCGGTCTCGGCCGACGCCCTCGACGACACCCTCACGCGCATCGACGCGCTCGTGCGGCAATACAACGGCGGGGTGAGCAAGCCGCTGTGGATCACCGAGCACGGCTGGCCCACCGGCACCAACGCCCGCGCCGTCTCGGAGCGCGAACAGGCGTCCGACATCGCCCGTTCCGCCGTGATCGCCGCGGCGCACGACGCCGCGCGCTACTACGTGTACGACCTCGTCTCCGACGGCGTCGACCCGGCCGAGACCGAGCAGAACTTCGGTCTGCTGCGCGCCGCCGACGACACGCGCGGGGCCTACACGCCGAAGCCCGCTTTCGCGTCGTACTCCCTCGCCGCCGCGCAGCTCGAGGGAGCGACCTCCGCCGGTCGCGACGATGCCGTCGCGGGGGTGCGGCAATACCTCTTCGACACGGCGGAGGGCCCGCTGCGCGTGCTCTGGGCGGATACCGCGCAGACCCTGCGGCTGAGCGGCACCGGCGCCGTGACGGTGACCGACGCCTACGGCCGAGCCGACACCCTGGATGCCGACGGCGGCGACGTCGTCGTCACGGTCGACGACGACCCGCTCTACGTGCGCGGCGACGTGACCGGCGCCGCAGCATCGGAGACGTCGGTCTCGTTGGACGCCGGTGTGGTGGGAGCGGAGGTGACCGGTCGCTGGAGCGTCGCGGGCCGCTCGGACGGCGCGGCGACCACGTGGCGTCTGAACCTTCCGGACGGGCGTGCGTTCACACAGAGCACCGACGGCACCGCACCCGCGACCACCGCCATCTCCGCGCCCGCACCCACGTCGACGGGATCGTACGAGACCGTGGCGCGGCTGTTCGACGGCGACCGCGCCGCCGGCCTGCTGCGGGCGCGCACGACGATCGAGGAGCCGGTCGCCCTGACCGGAACGCAGGCGATCTCGGCGGACGGCACGGACGTGCTCCGGCTGAGCCTGAGCAACGCCTCGGCATCCGACCTTCCCCTCCAGTCCCTGACGTACACCCTGGGCGGAACGGATGCCGCGGCCGACGTGCCCGCCGTCCTGCCCGCGAGCGACGCCGTGACCGTCGACGTCCCCCTCGGCGAGCTCGACGCGCGCACGACGTTCTCCGCGGAGGCGATCGTCGACGGCGCCGCGGTACGGGTCGAGGGCGCCGTGGCGCCCCTCGACGTCGCCGCTGCCTATGGTGCGGCCCGCCACCGCGTCTCGGTCGACGGCACGCTCGACGACCTGACCGGCCTCACACCGGCGACGTTCACCCCGGAGGGGACGGACACTCCGCCCGCCGTCGACGACCAGTCGGCGCGCGCGTGGCTCACCTGGGACGACGACGCGTTGTACATCTCGGCCGAGGTCGTCGACGACGTGCACGACCAGCCGGCGACGGGCGCGAACATCTGGCAGGGCGACTCCGTGCAGTTCACCGTCGCCGGTGGCGCGCCGGGGGCGGCGAGCGTGTGGCACGAGTTCGGCATGGCGCTCACCTCGGAGGGGCCGCAGCTGTACCGCTGGCTCTCGGTCGGTCAGGGTGCGGGCGTCGTGCCCGGCACCGAGGTCGCGATCTCCCGCGATGAGGACACCCACCGCACCGTGTACGAGGTGTCGGTGCCCTGGACGGCGCTCGCCGGAGTCGATCGCGACGCCGCGCTGCTGTCGAGCGCGATCATCGTGAACGAGGCCGACGGCCAGGGCCGTGACGGCTACCTGGCCTGGGGCGGAGGCATCGCCGCCGAGAAGGACTCGGCGCAGTTCCACGCCGTGCGTCTGCTCCCCGCGGTCGAGCCGGAGCCGGGCACCCCGACCGATCCGGGGACTCCGACCGACCCGGGCACCCCGGCGCAGCCGGGTGGCGGCCGGGGGTCGGCGGACCCCGCGCCCGATGCCGGGGGTGCCACCGGCTCGGGGGCGCTCGCGAGCACGGGGACTCCCGCGGTGCTCGGCATCCTGTTCCCCGCCCTCGGCGCGCTCCTCCTCGGCGCGGGAGCGCTGATCGTCCGCCGGCGACTCGCCCGGCGCTGACCCCTCTCGCGATGCCGCCGTCGTGTCCGGCGGCGGCATCGCGACCGAAAGGACCCGTGTGATCTCTCCGTCCGTGCGGCTGATCGGCCCGCGCATCGGCCGCCGCCGCGACGTCTCCGTCGCCGCGGAGCCCCGCCCTCCCGTGTCGTGGACCGTCGACGCGCCGACGGGATGGCGGGCCGAGAGCGCCGAGCTGCGTCTCGACGACGCCGAACCGGTCGCGGTGCCCGCCCACGGGGTGCTGGTGCCGTGGCCCTTCGCCGACCTGGCCGCCGGCGCCCGCCACACTCTGCGCGTGCGCGTGCGAGGCGTCGACGACGAATGGATGCCGTGGAGCGGGCCCGCCGAGATCGAGGCGGTGGTCTTCCCCGGGCCCTGGACGGCGCCGCTGCTCGCCATCGACGGCCCCGACACGGAAGCCGCGCCGTTCGCCGTGCGGCGCGAGATCTCCGTGGCCGACACCGTGATCGCCGCGCGCCTGTGGGTCACGGCCCACGGTGTCTTCGACGCGGCGATCGACGGCATCCCGGTCGACGACGCGCTGTTCGCGCCGGGGTGGACGGCCTACCGGAAACGGCTGGGTCTCGCCACGACCGACGTGACCGCGCTGCTGCGCCCCGGCGCGACCCAGGTGCTGTCCGTCCGCGCCGCGGGCGGGTGGTTCACCGAACGGTACGGGTTCGGCGACACCGCCGAGCGCTTCTACGGCGACCAGGCCGCCGTGGGAGCCGTGCTGCGGCTGACGCACCGCGACGGGCGCGTCGAGGAGATCGGCTCCGACGAGCGGTGGCGGCTGACGCGGCGCATCGAGATCGTCTCCAGCGGGCTGTACGCGGGCGAGCGCGTCGACTTCCGCCGCGCGCAGGGCGGGTGGCGCGAGCCCGGTTTCGATGCGTCCGGGTGGGAGACCCCCGCGTGCATCGCGCCGATGAGCCTCCCGGCGGTGATCGACGTGGAGCCGGTGCGCCGCGTGCGCACCCTCCGCGGGTCGCGGGTGCTACCGAGCGCCGCCGGCACCCTTCTGCTCGACGTGGGCGAGAACGTCGTCGGGCGGGTGCGGCTCGTCGCCGACGGGGTCGCCGGCTCGCGCGTGACCGTGCGGCACGCCGAGGTGCTCGAGGACGGCGCCCTGAACGTCCGGCCCCTCCGTGCGGCGGCGGCGATCGACGAGTTCGTGCTCGACGGGACCGGGCCCCGCGTGTGCGGACCGGCCTTCACGTTCCACGGGTTCCGCTACGTCGAGATCACCGGCGGTGCGGTCGATCCTGCGAGCGTGGTGATCGACGTCCTGCGCACCGACCTCCGGCGCACCGGGTGGTTCTCGTGCTCCGACGATCGGCTCGACCGACTGCACGCCAACATCGTGCGCAGTTTCGAGGGCAACGCGCTCGCGCTGCCGACCGACTGCCCGCAGCGCGACGAGCGTCTGGGGTGGACGGGTGACGCGCAGGTGTTCGCCGCGACGGCGATGACGCTGTTCGACGCCGGCGCCTTCTACGCGTCCTGGCTGCGCGACCTGCGCGCCGAACAGGAACCGCGCGGGGGACGGGTCCCCACCGTCGTGCCCGACCCGCTGCCGGCGCTCGGCGACGTGATGGCCGCGGGATGGGGGGATGCCGTGACGATCGTGCCGTCGGTGATGGCCGCTCGTCTCGGTGACGAGGTGATCGTCGCGGAGCTGCTGCCCTCGATGCGGGCGTGGGTCGACGCCGTCGCCGAGGCGGCGGGACCCGGGCGGCTGTGGGAGACCGGCTTCCAATACGGCGACTGGCTGGACCCCACCGTCTCGCGCCCCGACAAGGCCAAGGCCGACCCGGGACTCGTCGCGACGGCGTACTTCTTCCGCTCCGCCGACCTGGTCGCGCGCGCCGGCGGCGGGGAGGCCTACGCGCGGCTGGCGGAGGAGGTGCGCGCCGCGTTCTGCGAGGCGTACCTCACCCCGGCCGGGCGTCTGGCATCCGATGCCCCCGCCGCCTACGCTCTCGCGCTCGCCTTCGGGCTCGTCCCGGCCGAGCGCCGACAGGCCGCGGCCGATCGTCTCGCCTTCCTCCTGCGCGCCGGCGGATACCGGATGGCGACGGGGTTCCTCGGCACTCCCGTCGTGCTCGACGCGCTCCTCGACAACGGCCATGAGGCCGCAGCCGAGAGCCTGCTGCTGCAGACGATGTGTCCCTCGTGGCTCTACCCGCTGTCGATGGGCGCGACGACGATGTGGGAGCGCTGGGATGCCGTGCGCCCCGACGGGACGGTGCATCCCTCGGGGATGACGTCGCTCAACCACTACGCGCTCGGTGCCGTCGGCGACGTGCTGCACCGACGGGTGGCGGGCCTGGGGGTCGAGAAGGCGCGCGTGCACGTGCGGCCGTGGTTCGTCGAGGCCCTCACGTGGGCGGAGGCGGTGCACGACACCCCCTTCGGTCGCGCCCGGGTGCGGTGGCGGCGCGCGGGGGAGGCGATCGCCGTGACGGCGACGGTCCCGCACGGCATGCTCGCGCGGGTCGAGCTGGGCGATCGGCCGGTGTTCGAGGTCACGGCGGGGGAGCATCGGTGGATGGTCGACGCACCGCTCGCGCCGCCGCGAGAGCCGGTCGGCGTCGACAGCGACCTCGCCGTCGTCGCCGACACCCCCGGCGCGTGCGCGGTCGTGTCGGCCGCCCTGGGCGCGCACGACGTCGACATGCAGGTCGAGTTCGACGCCTACATCCGCTGGGTGCCCGGCCGCCTCCTGCGTGCCGAACTCGCCGCCGTGGCCGCGCCGCCGGCGGTGGTCGCCGCCGTCGACGCCGCGCTGCGCGATCTGGATCGCTGAGGGCGCGCCCCCGCTCAGCCCACCTTCGGCTGCTGCTGCGTGATGCAGTGGATGCCACCGCCGCGATCGAAGATCGGACGCGAGTCGATCGTCACCACGCGTCGGCCGGGATAGGCGTCGGCGATGATCTCCGCGGCGCGCGCGTCGGCGGCGTCGTCGCCGAAGCCGCACAGCACGACGCCGTCGTTGGTGACGAGGTGGTTGATGTAGCTCCAGTCGACCCAGCCGTGCTCGTCGCGCAGGGTGGAGGGGGCGGGGACGCCGGTGATCGTCACCGACCGACCGAGGGCGGCGAAGGCGTCGGTGAGCTCCCGTCGAACGAGGACCGAGACCTCGGCGTCGGGGTGCGCGGCATCCGTCTGCTCGTGCACGAGGACGTGGTCGGGCGAGGCGAAGGTCGCGACGATGTCGACGTGGCCGTTCGTGCCGAGGTCGTCGTAGTCGCGGGTGAGGCCGCGCGAGAGCCAGATGGCGTCGGTCGCGCCGATCGTGCGCGCCATCTCGGCCTCCACCCGCGCGCGGTCGGCGAAGGGGTTGCGCCGCGGGTCGAGCTGCACCGTGTCGGTGAGCAGCACGGTGCCTCGACCGTCGACGTGCAGGCCGCCGCCCTCGGCCACGAGCAGCGAGTCGATGCGCTCGGCGCCGGCGTGCGCGGCGACCACGCGCGCGAGCAGCGCCGACTTCTGCCACTCGGCCCAGTCGGGGGCGCCCCAGCCGTTGAAGATCCAGTCGACGGCTCCGAGCACGCCCGGGCGGTCGGGGTCGACGACGAAGGTCGGGCCCACGTCGCGCATCCAGAACTCGTCGAGGGGCGCTTCGACGATCTCGACGTCGGTCGACAGCATGCGCCGGGCGCGCGCGATCTCGGTCGGATCGACGACCATCGTCACGGGCTCGAACTGCGCCACGGCGTGCGCGACCTCGGTCCACGCGCGATAGCCCTCGTCGCGGGTCTCGGCACCCTCGCCGAGGGTGACGCCCTCGCGCGGGAAGGCCATCCACGTGCGCTCGTGCGGGGCGGATTCGATGGGCATGCGCCACATGGCGGGCTCCTGGGGTTCGGTACGGGGGCGGATTCAGCGGCGGGGGATGCCGCGCGGGGTCAGAAGCCGGTGCTCAGCACACGGTCCAGCGCATCGACGAAGACGTCGACCGAGGCCCGCGTGATCACCAGCGGAGGCTTGATCTTCAGCACGTTCTGGAAGTCGCCGGTCGGCTGCATGATGACGCCCCGCTCGAGCAGACGGTCGCAGATCGCCGCGGTCTCGGTCGTGGCGGGTTCGAGGGTCTCGCGGTCGCGCACGAACTCGAGCCCCAGGTAGAGCCCCGATCCGTGCACGGCGCCGACGAGGTCGTGCCGCTCGCCGAGCTCTTCGAGGCGGCGCTGCAGGTGTCCGCCGACGACCCGCGCGTTCTCCTGCAGGCCCTCTTGCTCGATCACGTCGAGCACGGCCATGCCGATGGCCGACGACACCGGCGATCCGCCGGTGGAGGAGAAGAAGTAGCCCTGCGTACGGTAGCGGTCGGCGATCTCCCGGCGCGTGATGACGGCTCCGAGCGGGTGCCCGCCGCCGATGGACTTGGCGACCGCGACGATGTCGGGAACGGCATCCTGCTGCTGGAAACCCCAGAACCACTCGCCGAGCCGTCCGTAGCCGACCTGCACCTCATCGGCGATCGCGAGACCGCCGTGGCGGCGGACGGCCGCGTACACCTCGCGCAGGTATCCGTCGGGGAGCGCGACGCCGCCCGCGTTGCCGAAGTACGTCTCGGCGATCATCCCGGCGGGTCGCCGACCGGATGCCGCGAGCCCATCGATCACCGCGACCGCCTCGGGGGCGTACCGCACGGCATCCGCTCCCCGGTGTCTTCCGCGGTAGGAGTTCGCCGCGTCGACGGTGTGCACCCACTCGGGTCGCGTCTCGAGGGCGAAGGGGTTGTCGGCGATGGAGGTCGACACCGCATCGCTGGCGTAGGTCCAGCCGTGGTACGCCTCGCGCATCGCGACGATGTCGGGGCGTCCGGTCGCCGCCATCGCCAGGCGGATCGCGAGGTCGGTCGCCTCCGACCCGGAGTTGACGAAGAAGACCGTGTCGAAGCCGTCGGGGAGGGTCGCGGCGATGCGGTCGGCGTAGTCGGCGATCGCGCGGTAATGGAAGCGCGAGTTGGTGTTGAGCAGGTGCATCTGGCGCGATCCCGCCGCCACGACGTGCGGGTGGGCGTGACCGACCGAGGCGACGTTGTTGACCATGTCGAGGTAGACGCGGCCCTCGACGTCGATGAGCAGCTCGCGCCACCCGCGTTCGATGCGCGGCGGCACCCCGTAGTAGTGCTCCTGCACCTCGGCGAGCACCTCGTGGCGCCGTTGCAGGGAGTCATCGTGCGCCGGTGCGGTGGGAGGGAGGCCGAGGGCGGCTCCGGGATCGCCGGCGACCTCGCGCCACGCGTCGGCGAGGGCGCGGGTGGTGCGCGGGGGAGGGACGAGCCCGTCGACGCTCCGCCGCACCGACAATCGCGTCCGCGCGGGGAGGGTTCCGGATGCCGCAGCGGCGGCGGCTCCGCTGATCGTCAGGGCCTCGGCATCCTCCGTCACGATGAGCGCATCGCCGTCGACGCGGGTGTCGCCGTCGAGGAGCAGCGGTTCGGCGAGCCACACGAGCACGTCGGTGGGCACGGTCTCGGCGGTCGAGGGGAGCGGGTCGGTCGTTCCGGTGAGGCGCGCGCGCCACGCGGGGACGGTCGCGATGTCGGCGCCGGCGTCGAGTGCGGCGAGGGCCGCGTCGTCGAGGGTCGCGGCGTCGAGCCAGGCTCCCGCGTCGTTGAGCGGAGACTCGGTCGAGGCGTCCAGCTCGACGCGGCGCCCGGGCGGCAGCAGCGGCGTCCCGGTCCAGCCGGGCTCGCTCCGCCGCGGGCGACCGAGGGCCGCACGCGTCGCCGCGGTGAGGACGGGGAGGGGCACGGATGCCGCCTGCTCGAGGATGCGGAACTCCCGCTCGAGCGCCCCCGAGGCGTAGTCGTTGGCGTCGTCGAGGCGCACCTGCGCGCGCCCGCTGAGCACGAGGACGGCTCCGCGGAGGACGACGAGGGGCCAGAGCGCCGTGATCTCGTCGTCGCCGAGGTCGCGCGCCCGGTCGAAGGCGCGGATCGCGGGGAAGGCGCTCTCGGGGGTGGCGCCGTCGTGGTGCAGCACGGAGGAGACGGTGACGGCGATCTCGCCCACCCGCCACGACGCGCACACGTCGCCGAAGTCGATGACGGCGTCGGGCACTGTCGCGCCGGGGGCGCGCAGGACGTTGTCGTCGGTGACGTCGAAGTGCCCGGCCTGCAGCGGGAGGGCGTCGGCGACGGGCGCGAGGGCGGCCCGGGCCGCGTCGGCGGCGCGCTGCACGGTGCCGCGCACCTCGGCGTCCGGATCGAGGGGGAGCAGGGTGTCGATCACGCGCGCGGCGTGGCGGAGGTCCCACTGCAGCACGCGGCCGCTCGCGGGGTGCGTGAAGTCGGCGAGCGCGAGGCTCACCGCACCGGCAAGGGCGCCGAGTCCCTCCACGACCGCGGGCGCGAGGTAGCTCGAGCCGGTGAGCGTGCGCCCCGCGATGTTCTCGATCACGCGCGCGTGGATGCGCCCCTGGCTGGAGTCCCACCAGGTCGACATCGGCCCGTGAGGGCCGTCGACGATGCGGGGGATGCGCACGTGCGGGCTCCGTTCGGCTACGCGGGACGCCGCGGCATCCTGCAAGTCGATCTCAGCCTCGCTGAAGACGGGATTGCTGAGCTTCAGCACGCCGAGGGGCTCAGTCGATCCGCGAGGGAACACACGGAAATTCTGGTCCTGCTGACTGCCGAGCGCCTGCACGTCGATCTCCACGCCGAACGTCTCGGCGAAGAGGGACTGCACCTCGTCGTCGCGGAGCGTCGGGGTGGGCAGGTCGACCTGGCGGAAGTAGTCGAACACCGGGACGGGGGTCGTGTCGTTCACGGGCTGTTCCTCGGGTGATGCGGGTGTCACAGGGGAGAGTCGGATGCCGTGCCCACGGCGCCGGCGACGGCTCCGCCGGCGTCGCGCACGGCGACGACGACGAGCGGACCGAAGGGAGCGACCCACTCGCTCACGGGCTCACCGTACGCGTCGGGCGCGACGCGGGCCATCCCGCGGAGGTGGTCGCCCTCGACCTCCACGTCGACCCGCACGCCGTCGACGTAGGCGGCGTGGTCGCGGGCCGTGCCGCCGGTGATCGTCGCGCGGAAGCGCACGAGTCCGCCGTCGCGGCGTACCTCGTCGACGACGACCGCGAGCTCTCCCTCGCCCGTCGGCCGGGGGGCGGCGAACAGCGCCTCGTCGGGCAGGGCGGGCGTGCGCGCAGGGGCGGTGCGGCGCTGCCCGAGGCCGGCGATCGCGGCTCCGAGCTGCACGAGGCGGACGTCGCTGTAGGCGGGCCCGGCGATGGTGAGGCCCACCGGCATCCCGGTGTCGTCCATGGTGCCCATCGGCACGGTGACGGTCGGGATGCCGAGGTGGCGGGGTACGAGGTTGCCGTTCGAGACCCAGACGCCGTTGCGCCAGGCGATGTCGGCCGAGGCGGGGTTCACGTCGGCGTCGGCGGGGCCGACATCGGACTGCGTGGGGAAGATCACGGCGTCGATACCCTCGGCGTCCATCCACTGCTCGACGTCGACGCGGCGGGTGTGCTCGAGGCCGCGGAGGCCGTCTTCGAGGCTCGCGACGTCGCGCCAATCCGACTCCCACTCCGCGGCGCGGGCGACGTACTCGCCGATGTCGTACGAGATGTCGTAGTGCCAGATGCCGTAGCGGTCGGGCAGGGCGCCGGACGGGTGGGGGAAGATCAGCGCGGGGTCGGCGTCGGACAGCCGGGGCAGCGCCGGGTCGCCGTTGGTGCGGAGGAACGTGTCCATCGCCCACACCGCGAGGTCGCCCACCTCGTCGTCGAGGAACTCCCGCGTGACGAACCCGCGGTCGAGGAAGTCCTCGTCGCCGTCGTGCAGCTTCTCGTAGCGGTCGACGACGGGGAAAGCGGTCTCGACCACCTCGGCGCCCGCGGCCTCGAGGTCGCCGCGCAGGTCTTCCCACAGTCGCATCACGCTGTCGCGCGTGAGGATGGGCGAGGCGTTGTCGGGATCGCCGTTGACGTAGATGCGGGGCACCGCGAGCCGCAGGCCCGCGAGCGGCAGGGGCTCCAACCGGGTGAAGGAGTCGGGGCGCACCTCGGACGGGCGGGGCAGCGGGATCCACGGCTGGGTGCGCCACAGGTCGCCTTCGGTCTGCGGGTCGTCGGCGACGACGGCGTCCAGCACGTGCTGCAGATCGCCGATCGTGCGGGTGTGCGGCACGACGACGTCCATCGTCGGCACGAGCGGCCAGTTGCCGCGCACCGAGATGACGCCGCGCGAGGGCGTGTACGCGACGAGGGCGTTGTGCGAGGCCGGCGCGCGACCCGACGACCAGGTCTCCTCGCCCAGGCCGAAGGCGCAGAAGCTGGCGGCTGTGGCGGTTCCCGAGCCGTTGGACGAACCCGAGCCGAACGCGGAGGTGAGGTATTCGCCGTTGTACGGCGATTCGGCGCGTCCGTGGACGCCGCGCTGCATGCCGCCGGCCGCCATCGGGGGCATCGTGGTCAGTCCGAGGAACACCGCCCCGGCCGCGCGCAGGCGCTCGATCGCGAAGGCGTCGTCGCCGGCGATGAGGTCGCGGAACGCCGGGGAGCCGGATGCCACGGGCAGACCCTCGACGCGGTAGCTGTCCTTGGCCGTGAAAGGGATGCCGTCGAGGGGGCCGATCGTCTCGCCTCGGGCGCGACGCCGATCACTCGCCCGCGCGTGCGCGAAGGCCCGGGGATCGAGCACGGGGACGCTGGTGAGCCGGATGCCGGTGCGGTCGTACGCGGCGATGCGGTTGAGGTACCGGGCGACGAGCTCGACGCTCGTGACATCGCCGGCGTCGAGGGCGGCGCGCAGCCGGTCGATGTCGGCTTCGACGACGGTGAAGGCCTCGGTGGTCATGGCAGAAAACCTACACCGTTTGTTTTGTGAGTTCGAGAGGGATTTCCGTCCCCACGAGCGTTCCCCCCCCCACTCGGCAAGAGCTACCCCTGGGCGGCGCCGTCCTGGCACGATTCGAGGATGGATGCCACGACCGACGAACCCGCACTCCTGCCCGACCGCCCACGCACCGATTCACGCCGACCCGTCGCGCTGATCGTGGGCGTCGTCGCGACCGTGCTCTTCGTGGCGCTGCGGCTCGCGGTCGACCTCGACGGGGGTGCGCCGCTCGCCTTCGACCAGTGGTGGGACGACACCATGGCCGCGCTCGCGAACCCCGTCGTGGTGATCATCGCCTGGATCCCCGCCACGGTGGGCGGCACCATCGGCATGATCGTGATCGGCATCTCCACCACCATCGTGTTCCTGCTGGTCAAGCGCCCGTGGGACGCCCTGAACGTGGCGGGGGCCATCGCCCTGGTCGTGCTGATCGGCGCCCCCCTGGCGGCCGTCATCGCCCGCGCGCGGCCCACCGACTCGCTGGCCGAGACGCAGGCGACCTCGTTCCCCTCCGGTCACACGGCGGTGGCCACGACGATCGCGATCACGCTCGCGCTCATCCTCCGCCGCGGATGGATCTGGGTCGCGGGGACGGTCTGGGTGCTGCTCATGATGTGGAGCCGCACCTACCTCCACGCGCACTGGCTGTCGGACGTCGTCGCCGGCTTCCTCGAGGGCGTCGCGGTGTCGACGCTCGTGTGGGCGCTGGTGGAAGTGTGGCGCGTGCGTCGCGCGCAACGGGTGGCCGAGGTCGACTCCTGAGCGCTAGCGTGCACGGATGACTTCCGCCTCCGCTTCCTCCGCGGCCGATAAGGCACAGGACTCCACCGCCTTCCGCGTCGCGGCGCGGATCGGCTACGTCGTCCTCGGGCTGCTGCACCTGCTCATCGGGGCGATCGCCATCTCGATCGCGACCGGCGGCGGGGGCGAGAGCGCCGATCAGAGCGGTGCGATCCAGCAGGTGGCGGCGGCGCCGGCGGGAATGCTGCTGCTCTGGGTCATCGTCATCGGTCTCGCCGCTCTGGCCGTGTGGCAGATCGCGGATGCCGTCGCCGAGCGCGATCCGGATACGAAGAAGCGCTGGGCGCACCGCGCGAAGTACGTCGGAACCGCCGTCGCCTACGGGGCGATCGGCGCCACGGCCCTCACGGCGGTGCTCGGAGGCCGTTCCGAGTCGGCCGACTCCTCCCGCACGCTGAGCGCCCAGCTCATGGCGATGCCCGGCGGCGTCTTCGTGCTCGTCCTCATCGGGCTCGTCGTGGCGGCGGTGGGCGTCGCGTTCGTGGTGCGCGGCGTCACGAAGGCCTTCTTGAAGCGGCTGTCGAGCCCGGGCGGGGAGATCGGCCGCGGAATCCGCATCTTCGGGATGGTCGGCTACATCGCCAAGGGCATCGCGGTCGGCGTCGCCGGCATCCTGTTCCTCGTCGCCGCCTCCGCGCACGATCCGAACGCCGCGGGCGGACTCGACGCGGCGCTGCGCGCTCTCGCCGGGCTCCCCTTCGGACAGTTCGTGCTGTGGCTCGTGGGCGCGGGACTCGTCGTGTACGGCCTGTTCTGCTTCGCCCGCGCGCGCTACGCCCGCATGTGACGAGCGTCGCTCAGGCGGCGCGGGGCCGAGCTCCGGCGATGAGCAGCGACAGGCCGAGTTCGAACGCGCGCGTGGCGACCGGATCCACCGGGTCGTGGGCGGAGAGCGTGGCGTAAGCGGCGGCGAAGCGCGGCACGGCCGCCTCCTGCCCGGTCGGGTCGAACATCACCGCCGGTCCGCTCATGTCGAGCACGCTGCCGAGGATGAACGACTCGAACGCCGTCAGCAGCGGCAGGATGTCCTCGCTCGTCCAGCCGACGCCCTCGGCCGCGACGGCGAAGTCCTCGTACTGCGACATCAACAGCGGCGCCGACGAGCGGTGCGACATGAGGAGGGGGATCGTCCTCGGATGCCGGCGGAAGGCGTCGCGGTACGAGCGGGCCCAGAGCAGGAGCCCCTCCTCCCACTCCCGGTCCCGCAGGAACGACGAGTCGATGCGCGACGACACGAGCGCGCGCACGTCCTCGACCAGCGCGGCCAGATTGGGCACGTGGTTGTAGAGCGAGGTGGGGTGCACCTTGAGGCGGTCGGCGACGCGGCGGATGCTCGCGCCCTCGCTGCCGTCACGGTCGACGAGGGCGAGGGCGGCGCGGGCGATCGCGTCGCGCGAGAGCTTGGGCTGGGTCGGCCGGGGCACGGCGGGGCCTTTCGGTGGTGTCCGACCACGGTACGCGATGCGCGTGGCGCGGGCCGTGCGCGGCTGCGCGGGACGCTGAGGCATCCGCCCGCGCGGGGTGCGATCGCCGGGGATCGCAGCGGGCGTCCGGGCAACCCCCACCCGTCACCCAGGCGGGTCGGATATCCCAGGAGGACCACGCCGACGAGGAGACCCATGACCGCTCCAGCCGCTTTTCCCCGTCGACGCGCGGGTGTCGCCGGTTTCATCGCCCTCGGGCTGACGGCGCTCGCCGGGTGTGCGCCCGAGGGGCGGACGGATGCCGTCCCCACGGCGTCACCGTCCACCTCTCCCCGCGTGTCGGCGCCCGGCTCCGCGCCCGCCCTCGGCGACCCCGCGGTCGTGGTCGACGGACTGACGACGCCGTGGTCGGTGGCGTCCTCCGGCGGCGTGATCCTGCTCAGCCAGCGCGACACCGGCGAGATCCTCGAGGTCGTCGACGGCGACGCGCGCCTGGTCGGGGCGATCCCGGGCGTCGCGCCCGGCGGGGAGGGCGGACTCCTCGGCATCGCCGTCCGCGACGGCTTCCTCTACGCGTACGCGACCACCGCGGACGACAACCGCGTGCTACGGTCGCCGCTCGAGGGCGAGCCCGGGGCACTGCGCCTGGGCGCCGCGCAGACGGTGCTCGACGCAATCCCGTCCGCGAACATCCACAACGGCGGGCGCATCGCCTTCGGGCCCGACGGGATGCTCTACGTCACCGCGGGCGACGCGTCGGAACCGCGAGCCGCCCAGGACCCGGAGGCGCTCGGCGGCAAGATCCTGCGCGTGGCCGCCGACGGCTCGATTCCCGCCGACAACCCCTTCCCCGGCTCGCCCGTCTGGAGCCTCGGCCACCGCAACCCGCAGGGGATCGGGTGGGATGCCGAGGGCACCATGTACGCGTCGGAATTCGGTCAGAACACGTGGGACGAGCTGAACGTCATCGAGCCGGGCGCGAACTACGGCTGGCCCGAGGTCGAGGGCATCGGCGGGCGGGACGGGTTCGTCGATCCGGTGCAGCAGTGGGCTCCCGCCGAGGCGAGCCCGAGCGGCCTCGCGGTCGTGGACGGCGCGGTCGTGATCGCGAACCTCCGTGGCCAGCGGGTCCGCGTCGTGCCGACGTCCGACCTGGCGTCGGCCGAGGAGTATCTCGTGGGCGACTACGGCCGCCTGCGCGATGTGGTCGCCGCGCCCGACGGGGCCGTGTGGGTGGTCACGAGCAACACCGACCGCGGCGGAGGCGACACCGACGCCATCCTCCGGGTGCCGCTCGTTCGCGACTGAGGGCGCTCAGGGCGTGAGGACGGTGACGCCCGCCTCGGCGAGGGCCGCGGCGAGGTCGGGCGACGGCGGCGCGTCGGTGATGAGGTAGTCCGCCTTCTCGAGCGGCGCGATCTGCGCGAACAGGCGGCGATCGAGCTTCGAGGAATCGGCCAGGATCGCCGTGCGATCGGCTTTCTGGATCATCTCGGTCATCATCGTGGCGTCGCCGAGGTTGCTCGTCGAAAAGCCCGAGCCGTCGACCGCGCCGACCGCGATGAGCGCGTAGTCGCACCGGATGTCGACCTCGGGGGAGTGCGAGTTCATCGCGAGCGTGACGGGCCCCGTCGTCGCCTGCGTGATCGTGCGCACCGCGCCGCCGAAGATGAAGAGGTCGCGGAACGCCGAGGGCGAGATCTCCGCCGGGATGCGCAGATTGTTGGTCGCGATCGTCAGGTCGCGGTGGTTGCGCAGGGCGCGGGCGACGGCGAGCGTTGTGGTGCCGGCGTTGAGCATCAGTACGGAACCGTCTTCGATCAGCTCGACGGCGAGGGCCGCGATGCGTTCCTTCTCGGCGATCTGCATCTGCGAGCGCACGTCGAGGCCGCGATCGCGACCGGGAACCGACATGGCGCTGACGGCTCCGCCGTGCGTGCGCACGACGATGCCCTCGCGGTCGAGCTGGTCGAGGTCGCGGCGCACGGTGTCGATGGAGACGCCGAAGTGCGAGGCGAGGTCGACCACGGTGACCTGGCCCGAATCGGCGACGTAGGCGGCCAACTCCGCTTTGCGCCCCGCCGGCAGTCGCCGCTTCGTCGTGGCTGTGGATGCGTCCATGCGGTCGTGTCTAGCACAGGACCGCACGAACAGCGGCAGAATTCGCGGCAAAACAGCACGGAAGTGCGCTTCCGTGCGTGAATGTGCCCCGATTGCCCGCATTTGTTTGCCGGAATTGTCACGAATCTGCATCAGTCCCTTGACCCGCCCGGCAGACCGGCGCATACTCGTGCTGAAAGACGCAAGAACGCGCAGAACAGCGCGAAATGCAGCAGATCTCAACGAGGAGAAACGATGGACAACAGCGGGCGCCGGCGTCGGAACGCCATCAAGCTCGTCGGAGTCGCGGCAGCGGCCACGACCCTCCTGGCCATGGCGGGGTGCTCGTCGAACACCTCGGCCACCTCGGCCGACGGAGACGTCACGATCGAGTTCGCGCAGTGGTGGGAGCCGGAGCTCGGCGACGGCCAGTTCCGCGGTCTCATGGACCAGTTCGAGCAGGAGAACCCCGGCATCAAGGTCGACCTGGTGAGCGGCCCCTACGCCTCGACGAAGGAGCAGCTCTTCGCCGGTGCGGCCTCCGGCACCATGCCCGACGTCGTCGGTCTCGACGGTGCGTGGGTGAGCGACTTCGCCAAGCAGGGCGTCATCGCCGACCTGTCGCAGCTCATGAGCGACTCCGGCTACGACGACAGCCAGCTCGCCAGCCAGATCAAGGTCGACGGCAGCACCTACATGATCCCGGTGGTGAACTTCGTCTACCCGATGTTCACCAACGACGGTCTGCTCTCGCAGGCGGGCGTCTCGGCCCCGCCGTCGACGCGCACCGAGTTCGCCGACGCGGCGAAGAAGATCAAGGCCCTCGGCGGCGACGTCTCGGGCTGGGTGCTCCCGCTCTCGCTCGAGGCCCCCAACGGCGTGCAGAACGACGTCATGTCGTGGGTCTGGGCCTCCGGAGGCTCCATGTTGAAGGACGGGCAGCCCGACCTCACCAACTCCGACGTGTCGTCGGCGACCGACTACATCCAGCAGCTGTGGGATGACGGCGTCATCGCTCCGGGGTCCTTCACCATGAAGGAGCAGGACAAGGTGGAGGAGTTCACCAACGGTCGCGTGGGGATGATGATCGACTCGCTCGCGCACATCAACCTCATCCGCGAGTCCAACCCCGACCTGACCTTCTCGATCTCGGCCATCCCCGCCGAAGACGGTTTCTCGGGCGAACGCGGCATCCCCTACGCCTCGTGGGGCATCGGTGTCGCCGAGAACTCCGAGCACAAGGACGCCGCCTTCAAGCTCGTGCAGTTCCTGATGAGCAAGGACGTCAACAGCGAGCTGTCGACCATGGCGAAGGCCTTCCCCGGCAACACCGAGAGCGTGCCCACGTTCGTGGAGGACGACGAGCTGTTCAAGACGGCGTTCGACATCTACAAGGAGGGCTACCCGGCGAACGAGTTCACCGGTCTCCCCGTCGCCGAGGAACTCATGCGCCAGTTCGGCGAGCAGTTCCAGTCCGCGCTCGACGGTCAGCAGTCGATGAGCGACGCGCTGAAGAAGACGCAGGACGAATGGACGTCGGAGTTCTGATCCGACCCCGATCCGGGATGCCGCACCGCCTTCGCGGGTGGTGCGGCATCCCGCCCATCGAAAGCCGCACACCATGACCATGCGCACCCTGACTCCCCCCGACACCGAGGTCATCGTCACCGGACGACCGGTCTCGCGCCGCACCCGGCAGCTCCGCAAGGCAGGCGAGGCCTACGTCTTCCTCTCGCCCACGCTGATCCTGCTGTTCGTCCTGATGATCGTCCCGATCGTCATGGTGATCGGCTACTCGTTCCAAGACAACGTCATCCTGAACAAGAGCCCCGAGGTCGTCGGTGCCGACAACTACGTCGCGATCCTCACCGACCCCGGTTTCTGGAAGGCCACCGGCAACACCCTCTTCTTCACGCTCACCAGCGTCGCCGCCCACCTCGTCCTCGGGCTGTCGTTCGCGATGATGCTGAACTCCCGCCTCATCGGCGCCGTCCCCCGGGCGATCTTCCGCGGCCTGTACGTGCTGCCGTGGCTGTTCACCGTCGCCGTCATCGCGGTGCTGTGGCGGATGCTGCTCGCCCCCAACGGCATCGTCAACTTCCTGCTCAACACGAACATCGAGTGGCTCGCGTCGCCGCAGCTCGCGCTGGGCACGGTGACTTTCATCAACATCTGGGCCGGCTACCCGTTCTTCATGGTGAGCCTGCTCGCAGGGCTCCAGGGCATCCCGAGCGACCTCTACGAGGCGGCGACCGTCGACGGCGCCAGCCCCGCGCAGCGCTTCTGGAACGTCACCATCCCTCAGCTGCGTCCGATCATCGTCAGCCTCGTCCTGCTCGATCTCATCTGGACCTCGCAGCAGTTCGCCCTCATCTGGCTGACCACGGGCGGCGGGCCGATCGACGTGACCGAGATGCTCAGCACCTTCACCTACAAGCTCGCATTCGCCAAGTACGACTTCTCCATGGCCTCCACCTCAGCGGTGCTGGTGCTGGCGATGTCGATGATCATCGCGGTGCTCTACGTCCGCCACCAGAAGGCGAGGGACTGACATGGCCCTGACCACCCCCGCGCGCCCGCGCGTGTCGACCGCGCCGGCACGCCGGCGCCCGTCGAGCACCGTCGCCCGACGACGCCTCGCCAAGACCGCCGTCATGGTCGGTCTGATCCTCGGCGCCGTCTTCGCCGCCGGTCCCGTGCTGTGGATGCTGTCGAGCTCGTTCAAATCGAACACGCAGATCTTCGAGCTGCCGCCGCGTCTGATCACCGACACCTTCTCGTTCGACGCCTACGTGTCGATCTTCACCAACCCCGAGACCGTGCGGTTCTTCATCAACAGCTACGTCGTGGCGGGAGCGGTCACGATCCTGACGCTCCTCGTGGCCATCCAGGCCGCCTACGCCTTCAGCCGCTTCGAGTTCCGCGGCAAGCGCATCGTCAACGTCATCATCGTCAGCGTGCAGGCGGTGCCGCCCATCACACTGCTGATCCCGTACTTCGGTCTCATGGTCGGGCTGGGGCTGTACAACACCTACCCCGGGCTGATCTTCACCTACATGGTGTTCACGCTGCCCTACGCGATCATCATGATGACCGGGTATTTCAACACCCTGCCGAAGGAACTCGACGAGGCCGTCCGCGTCGACGGCGCCGGCTCCTTCACGGCCCTGTGGCGCGTGCTCGTGCCGATCTCGATCCCCGGGATCGTGTCGGTCGGCATCTACACGTTCATGATCGCGTGGAACGAGTTCCTCTTCGCCCTGACCCTCACGCGGACGATCGACATGCGCACGGTGCCGATCGGCATCCAGCTGCTCATGGGCCAGCACTCCTACGAGTGGAACCAGATCATGGCGATGAGCATCCTCGGCTCGATCCCGGTGCTGGTGCTCTTCCTCTTCTTCCAACGCTTCTTCATCAGCGGCCTCACGGCCGGCTCGGTGAAGAGCTGATCCCGACCAACCACCCCGAACAAGGAGAAATCCGTGCTCTACACCGGCAAGTCCATCCTCGACGTGGCGAACGCCCACAGCTTCGCCATCCCGGCCTTCAACATCAGCGACTGGGCGATGTTCACCGGGATCATGGACATCAGCGAGGAGAAGAACGCTCCGGTCATCATCGCCATCCACCCCGACGAGGTGTCGCACATCACGACCGACCTCATCCCCGCCATGCACGCCCGCGCCCACCGGTCGAGCGTGCCCGTGGCCATCCACTGGGACCACGGCGGAACCTACGAGCAGATCATCACCGCGATCCAGGCCGGGTTCACCTCGGTCATGATCGACGCCTCGCTCGAGCCCTTCGAGCAGAACGTCGCCCTGACCCGCAAGGTCGTCGAGGCCGCGCACGCGGTCGGCGTGCAGGTCGAGGGCGAGCTCGGCACGATCGGGGCGAACGACAGCTACGGCGAGTCGGGTGCGGCCGAGATCATCTACACCAACGTCGATGACGCCGTGCGCTTCGTCGAGCAGACGGGCGTCGACAGCCTCGCGATCGCCATCGGCACCTCGCACGGGCTCTACCCCTCCGACAAGAACCCCGAGCTGCGCCACGACCTGCTCGAGCAGATCAAGGCGGCCGTCGGCATCCCGCTCGTGCTGCACGGCGGCTCCAGCAACCCGGATGCCGAACTCGCCCGCGCCGTGTCGCTCGGCATCAACAAGATCAACATCTCCAGCGACATCAAGGTCGCGTACCACGACCGCATGCGCGAGGTGCTCGGCACTGACCGTCGTCTGCGCGAGCCCAACGCCATCCAGCCCGAGCCGATCGCGGCGATGAAGGTGACGGCGGCCGAGAAGATCGACCTGTTCGGCGCCGCCGGCAAGGCCGACCTGTACTGATCGGAGGATGATCGGCGCCATGGCAGAAGACCTCGTGCTCGGGCTCGGCGGAACCGTCGACTACGAGATCCGGTGGGATGCCGCCGTCCTGTCCGCACTCGCGGAGGGGTACGGCATCCGTTCCGACGAGCTGACCACCACGACGCCGATCATCGACGAGCGGGCGCTCGTCGTGACGGTGCTCGCCTTCCTCGCCACGGGCGGGGGAGGCGAGCGCTTCGTCCTCTCCTCCGACATCGTGGAGCGATTCGCGGCGCACTTCGACGTCGAGATCACCCTCGGCGGGACCGGAGTACGGGCGGGGATCGCCCTCGACCGCATCGGCGTCCCGACCGTGCAGCACCTCGTGAGCATCGACGACAACGTGCGCAGGCTGCTCCCGCGGTCGATGCGGGTGGTGTCCTCGGCCACGCGCGACACGCTCGATCCGCACCTCATCGTGCAGTACCCCGAGGGGACCACCGTGCGCCTGGTCGACGCGGAGGTGACCGCTCCCTCGTCGAACCGCCTCATCTTCGCCAATGACGCCCCGAACCGCGAGATGGCGATCGCCGCCGAGCTCGCAGATGCCCTCGCCGACGCCGCCGCGTTCCTCGTCTCGGGCTTCAACACGATGCAGGATGCCGACCTGCTGGCGCGCCGGCTCGACGACCTCGTCGCGGCGATGCGGCGTCTTCCCGCGGACGCCCTCGTGTACTACGAGGACGCGGGGTTCTATCAGCGCGAGCTGTCGGCGGTCGTTCGCGCGCGCCTGCTCGACCGCATCGACGTCTACGGGATGAACGAGGACGAGCTCCAGGAGTACCTCGCCCGGCCCGTCGACCTCCTCTCCCCCGACGACGTCGTCGCGGCGCTCGCCGAGGCCCACGCCCTCATCCCGGCCCGCGCGCTCGTCGTGCACACGAAGTACTGGGCGATCGCGGTGGGGCCCCGCGCCGCGGCCCACCGGCCCGGGCTCGAGAGCGCGGTGCGCACGGCGGCGACGCGCTACCGCCTCGGCGATGCCTGCACCGCCGCCGACCTCGACGAGACGGCGCGTCTGCCCCGTCACGCCGGGGGAGCGGCGGTCGTCGCGGAGGCGGAGCGGGTTCTGTCCGCCGCCGGGGTCGCCGCGTTCGTGGTCGACACCCCGCACCCCACCACCATCGGTCTCGGCGACACCTTCGTCGGAGGGTTCCTCGCGGCCGTTCCGGCGGCGGCGCGGATCGCGACCGCCGCGGCCCTCGGACGGGCCCTCGACGCGGCGGCGATGATCGCGCGCTGATCGCAATCGCTCGGCTCACCGCGCCCCGGTGTCGGCATCCGGGTCGGAGAACGGCCCACACGCCGCGATGACCCGGCGCAGCGCCACGGCGGCCTCCCACCCGTCGAGAGGCTCGTCATCGGCATCCAGCCGTCGAAGGCGCTGCGTGTAGGCGGTGAGCGCGGTGTCGGCCTCGTGGAGCTGCACGGCGGTGCCCTCCGGCTCGGGCGGTGTGGTCACCAGGCGCGACACCGCGCGAACGGCCGCGGCGAGGGTGCGGCGCGCATCGTCGGGAAGCCGCGTGTCGGCGTCGGGTCCCGCCGTGAGCCGGGTGAGGGCGGCGACGAGCTCGCGGGTCGCGTCCGCGGTGCCGGTCAGCGCGTCGAGACGTCGCCGGCCGAGGTCGCGAGGCGCGTGGAGGCGGCGCCCGCGGGGGTTGTACCGACGGCTCTCGTCGGCCAGATCCACCTCCTCGCGCACGTCGGCCAGCGTCGCCATGAGCCCCTCCGTCGCGGCCTCCGCGGCCTCGGGGTCGAAGGCGTGACCGGCCAAAGCGTCCCCCATGCGGTCCAGGGCGGCGCCCAGCGCATCGCGCAGCCGCGTCAGACGATCGTCGGCCCGCCCGACGCGCAGCGGAGGCACGACGACGAGGTTCACCACCACGCCCACCAGCACGCCGAAGGCCATCGTCATGAGGTACGACGACGAATAGCCGTCGGGGTCCGCGCCGCCCAGGAGCAGCACGAACAGCGCCGCGATCGCCACCCAGTCGCGGCCGACGCCGAGGGCACGCACCCCGGCCAGCAGCACGCCGATCAGGATCACGACCGCGACCGCGACGATGCGGGGGAGGCCCGTTCCCACCACCGCGAGCGATCCGAGTCCCAACCCGATACCGAGGGCGAGTCCCACCAGCGCCTGGACGCCGCTGGACGCCGAGCGCGCGACCGTGGGGTACATGCTCACGAGCACGCCGAGCGGGGCGTAGTACGAGTACTCGCTCTGGGCGAAGGGAACGAACGGCGCGAGGTACCAGGCGAGGGCGGCGGCCACAGCGGTCTTGGCCGCCAGCAGCAGCCGATCGGCGGAGACGGCGTCGGCCCACCAGCGACGGGGATCGAGGGCGGGGGGAACGGTCATGGGCGCGGAGTGCGGGGGCGAGTCGGCACGTTCCCATGCTGAACGTCGGGCGCACGGTCGTCGCGGGGGTTGCCGCGCCGGAGCAGTCGAGGTACGTCAGCGCCCGGGACGGTACGCGTTCCACAGCACGTGCGCGTGCCGGGCCTTCGCCTTCTCCACCCCGTCGTCGTCGTCGCGCGCCGCGCTGAACCACTCCGCGAGCCGGCTGCCCACGGCCCCGAGCACCATGCGCACCTCGGCGTGCCGCGCCGGCGGGACCGCGGCCTCTGCCGCCGGCATCCGCCCCTTCCGGGGGAGGTCGTCGTCGATGTGGCGCAGCACGAGCCGGGCGACCCCCACCGCGTGGCTGTTGACGACGCAGTGCGCCGCCCCCTCGATCTCCCACCGTCGCGCATCGCGGGCGCGCGTGACCAGGCGCGAGTGCAGTCGCCGTGGCGAGGGGCGGTCGAACTCGCCGCGCAGCAGCAGCAGCTTCGCGTGACCCGCCCCGATGCGGTCGGAGATGCGGTACCGCAGCATGTAAGGGAGCGTCTCGAGGAAGTAGACCAGGCCGCACAGCAGGTACGCCGAGACTGCGAGCAGTGCGACGTGCAGGGATTCGCGGGCGGTCGACTGCACGAAGCGCACCGCCTGCACCACGGCTCCCGACTCCTCCTCGTCGACGACCGGGCTCACGAGCACCGCGTGCGACAGCTCGGGCCGGCGCGAGAGCACCTCCGTCACGACCTGGGTCCCCATCGAATGCCCGATGAGCACGGGGTCGGTCAGGCCGTAGTGGTCGAGCACGCCCTCCACCTGGTCGGCGAAGAAGGAGGCGGTGGGCTGTGCACCGGATGCCGGCACTCCGGCGAACCCGGGGAGGTCGAGGGCGTAGACCTCGCCCCTCTCGGCCAGTAACGGCGCGAGGAATTCGAAGTAGGTCGACGCCACCCCGATGCCCGCGATCAGCACGAAGGAGCGCCCCTCGGTCGCGCCGGTCGACAGGCGTGTGATGCGCGTGCGGGCACGGGAGGAACGGTACGACTCGACCTGCACGTCGATCGAACGGTGGTCGGAGGCCATCCTTCAAGGATGCCGCACCCGGTGGGGCGACCTGTCAATCCCGGGGGGTGTGCCGGACTCCGCCGCCTAGCCTGCCGGAATGAGCGATACCTCCCGCGAAGAAGAGACCCTGGGTGCCGTCCGCGAGGGTGAGAACCCCGCCGAGAAGGACCCGTCCGACTGGGTCACCGGTGATGAGCCGATGACCGCTCCCCAGCGCAGCTACCTCGACACCCTCGCTCGCGAGGCGGGCGAGGAGATCCCGGCCGACCTCACGAAGGCCGAGGCCTCGGAGCAGATCGACCGCCTGCAGAACGAGACCGGTCGCGCCACCGAGTGACCGGCGTCGCCGAGCGTCCCGTACGTGCCGATCAGGCCGTGCGGGACGCTTCGTCGTCCGCGGCCATGGCGTCCGTGTCCGCTCGCTCGCCCCGCGAGATGTCGTCGAGGAAGTCGGCGACGATGCGGCGCTCCGCGGGCCCGAGCTTCGCCGCGGCCGCGGTGGCCGACGCGCGCCGTACCGACAGGATGCGGCGGGCGGGGGAGGAATCGGCGATCGTCTCGCGCACGACGATGGACCGTCGGTCGCCGGGGTAGGGCTCGCGCTCGACCCACCCGGCTTCGGCCAGGCGGTCGATGAGCGCCGTGGTCGCCGCCGAGGAGATCCCCAGCATGGCGGCGAGCATCCGCGGCGTGACCGGCTCGTCGTCGGGCAGCCGCTGCAGCAGGAAGCGCAGCACCTTCGCGTCGTTCGGGCCGATCCCCAATGTGGACAGAGCCGCACGCTCGGAGGCGATGCCCGAGTCGGTGAGGTCGTTGAGGGCTTTCACCACGTCGTCCGTGCTCGCCGTGCCACTCATTTCGCCTCCCCTCAGTCTCGCTGCGCTAGTGTCTCCGATGTCGATCTACGCGTGTGTCGAGTAGATAGCTGATCTACTTACCATCGTACCTGTGCACCACGCGCATCGGCAGGGGGCTGGACGAGCTCCCCTGACGTAAGCTGCCCTGGTGGAAAACGGGTCCGAGTCGTCGCGTTACTGGTACGGCGCGAGCGAAGAAGATCGCCGCCGCCGCGCCGTCGACGTCCTGCAGGCCTTCCGCGTGTACCGTGCGGCCGAGGTCGCGATGCGGCGTCGCACGCGCGAATCGATGTCGATGGGCGAGAACGAGCTCCTCGTTCTGCGATACCTGCTCAAGGCGGCCGGGCAGGACCGCCAGGTCTCGCCCAGCGAGCTCACGCGCTACCTCGGCGTCTCCACGGCGTCGACCACCGCGATCGTCGACCGTCTCGAGAAGACCGGCCATGTCACGCGCGTGCCGCACCCCACCGACCGTCGCAGCATCTTCATCGTGGCCACCGCGGCGAGCGACGAGGAGGTGCGCGCCACCCTCGGGTCGATGCACTCCCGCATGATGGCGGCCGTCGTCGACATGACGCCCGAGGAGAGCTCGGCCGTCGTCGCGTGTCTCGGTCGTCTGCAGGATGCGGTCGATCAGGTCGACCCCCACCCCGTGACGGTGGACGCCGCGCAGTGAGCGGATGCCGGTCGCACGGGCGCTAAGAAGGTAGCCGACCTTCCTTCCTCCGCAGCATTAGGCGCCCCGGCGGAGCCGTGAAACCATGAAGTCATGGATGACAAGGCGGTGGATGTGACCGAGACCGCTCGTGCGTCCGATGCCCTGCCGTCGGTCGACGGCGTGCAGGTCGCCTCGTTCCGCGGCGTCCTCTCGCGTCTGCGCGAAGACTATCCCGGCGAAGATCCCGCCCGCATCGAGGCGATCGTCCTCCGCGAATGGGAGGCGTTCTCCGCTGGCCGGCCGCTGGTCGTGCCGACCGCCGTCGAAGAGGGAGCTCGCGAGATCCTGGGCCAGCCGCCGGCCTGAGCGGGACAGCAGGCGAGGGCGTACACGAGCGCCGCGTCCGGCTCAGGCTCCGGGTCGATCCGGTTCCGGGACGAGCAGCAGACCGCCGGAGGAGTTCGCGGACGTCGCGAGGGCCTCGATCCAGGCGCGACTGAGGAGGGCGGGCTCGGGCTCGTCGAACACGAACCGCAGCGGAATCGACGGGTGCAGCCAGACGGTGCTGCGCCCCACCTCCTGCCCGGGGCCGTGCGTCCACGACAGGGTGAAGCTCTCGCCACGACGCAGCTTGGTCGCGATGACCACCTTGACGTGCGCGAGGGCGCGGTCCTCGATCTCGATCGGCGTCGCAACGTCGCCGTAGTACAGCGTTCCCACACCCGAACGCTACTCGCCGAGAGACCGACGGCTCCCGGGGGTTGCCCCACGGGCGGTGCGCGTGGCACCCGACCGGCCGGATCGCGGTTCCCGGACGAAGCTGCGTTCCTCGACTAGGATTTTCCGCATGGGCCGATTCATCTACGACACCGTCGCGAACGCCGTCGACATCGATGACCGCACGCTGGCGCACCTTCGCATCGTGGTGATGAACAAGCTGCGCCGCTCCGAGTCGTTCATGTTCGATGTCGAGGTCGGCGACGGCAGCGGTCGCCGCAGCTTCTGGATGCACCCGTCGGTGCCGATCCAGTTCCACTTCTACGGCAGCCGTCAGCCGCGCATCAACCGCGTGTGGGTCGAAGACCTCATGCTCGCGGCATCCGGCCCCAACGGCCTGGCCATCACGCCGGAGCCGAGCGAGGACGCCCACGTCGAAGAGGGCTGACCTCTAGCGCTTCTCGGCGTCCTGCGCGGGAGCGACGTCCTCGGGGACGAGCATGATGCCGCCCGAGGAGTTCGCCGAGTCGGCGAGCCGCTCGATCCATTCCCTGCTGAGGGTCGTGGGTTCGGCATCGTCGAAGACGAACCGCAGGGGGATCGCCGGGTGCAGCCACAGCGTGCTGCGACCGCGCTCCTCGTCGTCGCGGTGCCGCCACGAGAGCGTGAAGCTCTCGCCGCGGCGGAGCTTCGTCGAGATCACGACTTTCAGGTGGGCCAGAGCGCGGTCCTCGATGTGCACCGTGGTGCCGCTTCCGCCGTAGTGGATGGTCCCCATGCCCTCACGATACGCCAGGGGCCGCGCGGATACGCCCGCCATCGACGGGTGTCAAGACCACCACTCGCGTCCCGAGGGCCTATCACAGTGGAGGCACTGCACGGAAGGAGGCGCCGTGACACATCCCCCCACCCCTCGGCATCCCGAACCGGCGGGCGACCCCGACGACCTGCCAGAGGTCTTCCGCGGACTGATCGGCATCGACGTCGTGGACGGTGAATTGGTTCCGCGCGCGACGGAGCCGCCGCGCGCAGCTCCGCCCGCATGATGCTCCCAGCGACCTCGTAGCCGCCGCGGCTACCGTCGGAGGCATGTCGGACCCGCTGGACGATCAGCAGATCACCGTTTCCGGGGCGGCGTTGCGGGCTCTTCGCGACGAGTTCCAGCGTTTCCTCATGGAGTACCGTTTCGGGCTCGCGGAGGTCGAGACCAAGATCTCGATCCTGCGCGAGGAGTTCCAGGAGATGCACGCCTACAACCCCATCGAGCACGTCTCGAGCCGGGTCAAGTCGCCGGACAGCCTGGTCGACAAGGTGCGGCGGAAGGGCATCGACGCCGACTTCGACTCCATCCGCTCCGCCATCACCGACATCGCCGGCATCCGGGTCACCTGCAGCTTCATCGACGACGCCTACCGGCTCTCCGATCTGCTCACCCGGCAGGACGACATCACCGTCCGCGACGTCAAGGACTACATCGCCGAGCCGAAGGCGAACGGGTACAAGAGCCTGCACGTCATCGTCGAGGTGCCGGTGTATCTCTCGACGGGGCGGGTCGACGTCCCGGTCGAGGTGCAGTTCCGCACCATCGCGATGGACTTCTGGGCGAGCCTCGAGCACAAGATCTACTACAAGTACGACCGGCTCGTGCCGGCGGACCTGCTGGCCGAGTTGAAGAACGCCGCCGACACGGCCGCCGAGCTCGACACCCGGATGGAACGTCTGCACCGTGAGATCCGCGGTCCGCGCCCGGGCGTCGTCTCGCTCTGATCCGCAGGTGGTCGACGCGGCCGAGGGCGACGACAATGAGGGGATGAGCGACGACGCCGCCCGCCTGGACGAAGCCGCCGCCGAGCTGCTCGCCCTGCCTCCCGCACGGTTCACCGCCGCCCGGAACGAACGCGCTGCCGCCGCGGGCGGTGCCCTCGGGCGCGGTATCGCGAAGCTGCGGAAGCCGACGGTGGCGGCGTGGGCCGTGAACCTCCTCGTCGTCGACGGGCAGCTGGGGGAGGCCGTGGAGCTGTCGCGCGCCCTGCACGAGGCCCAGGACGACCTGGACGCCGCGGAGCTGGCGCGTCTGGGGCGCCAGCGCCGCCAGCTCGTCGCCGCCCTGGCGCGCCGCGCGGCCGACCTGGCGGCCGAGGCGGGCACCCCGCTCAGTGCGGCCGTCACGGATGCGGTCGAGAAGACCGTCAACGCCGCGGTGGTCGATGCGACCGTGGCGGCGGTGGTGCTCACCGGCAGACTCGTCGCCGCGATCGACCTGGCCGATCTCGACGCCTCCGCCCTGGGCGCCGCTGTGGCGGGCTCGGTCCCCGCCGCGGCCCCTGCCCCCGCTCCGCCCGACGACCTGGCGGCGCGTCGCGCGCGCAAGGCCGCGGAGCGCGCGGTGCGCGAAGCGGAGCGCGCGCAGGCGGACGCCGAACGCGAGAAGGCCGCGGCCGACAAGCGTCTCGCCACGGCCCGTGAGCGTGCAGATCGACTGCGCGAGCGGGTCGACGGGCTCCGCGCCGACCTGCGCCGTGCCGAGGCCGAAGCGACGGAGGCCGAGGGGACGGTGGCCGAACACGAGAAGACGCAGCGCCACGCCGCGGTGGCCGCCCGCGACGCGGCGCGCGCACGCGAACGCGCGGAGGCCGCGCGAGACGCGGGAGCGGACGCATGACCGACGCCGCGACCCTGTTCGATGCCGCCCGGGCCCGTCTCGTCGACGCCCCGCGCGAGCGGATCGGCGAGCTGCAGGAGGGGCGGCGGCTGCTCGGCATCCGGCGTGCTCCCCGCATCGTGCCGCGTGGAACGGCGTGGCACCTCGGGGTGCTGCTCATGACCGATGACGAGGTGCTCGCGACCGGCGACATCGTCCGAGCCCGCGCCGAGGTGCGTCGTGGTTTCGCGGCGGAGTCGCAACGGCGCCGCGCCGAGCTCGCCGCCGCCGCCGCTCGCGGCGGTGTTCCCGAGGGCGAGACGGTGCACATCGGGTGGCATCCGGTGGATCCGTCCCGGCTCGAGGCGGCCTCGCGGCCGCTCGCGGTGCGAGAGGGAGAGACGCTCGTGCGGTGGAGCGTCGCGGGCGGCTGGATGCCGCTGGCGAGGTACCTCGACGAGCGCGTCGAGCTGCTGCGGCATCCGCCCGAGCGCGCGTGAGATCCCCCGTGCACAAAGACCCGCGCGCATAGTCGGGGGCGCCCCGGGTGTCAACAGCCGTGACCCCGCCCGTTCGCGGAAACGACGCTGGTCTATCGTGAGCGACGTGCAGCAGGTATGGCCAGGATCCAGTTATCCCCTCGGGGCCACTTACGACGGTAACGGGACGAATTTCGCCCTGTTCAGTGAGGGGGCAGAGAAGGTAGAGCTCTGCCTCTTCGATGAGGACGGAACGGAGACGTGCTTCGAGCTGATCGACGTCGACGCGTTCGTCTGGCACGCCTACCTCCCCAACATCCTCCCCGGGCAGCGGTACGGCTATCGCGTCCACGGCGAGTACGACCCGGCGAACGGCAAGCGCTTCAACCCCGCGAAGCTCCTGCTCGACCCGTACGCGAAGGCCGTCGAGGGACAGGTCGACTGGGGCCAGGCGGTCTTCAGCTACGAGTTCGGCGACCCCGACTCGTTCAACGACGAGGACTCCGCCCCGCACATGATGAAGGGCGTGGTCGTGAACCCGTTCTTCGACTGGTCGGGCGACCGCCAGCCGAAGATCCCCTACGCCGAGAGCTTCATCTACGAGGCGCACGTGAAGGGCCTCACCCAGCTGCACCCCGACGTCCCCGAGGAGCTGCGCGGCACCTACGCCGGCATCGCGCACCCGGCCGTCATCGACCATCTCAGGAAGCTCGGCGTGACGGCGATCGAGCTCATGCCGGTGCACCAGTTCGTCAACGACTCCACGCTCGAGGAGAAGGGGCTGTCGAACTACTGGGGCTACAACACCATCGCGTTCCTCGCCCCCCAGAACACCTACTCCTCCACCGGCGACCACGGTCAGCAGGTGCAGGAGTTCAAGGCCATGGTCAAGGCGCTGCACGCGGCCGGCATCGAGGTCATCCTCGACGTGGTCTACAACCACACGGCCGAGGGCAACCACATGGGCCCGACGCTGTCGATGCGCGGCATCGACAACGAGGCCTACTACCGCCTCGAAGACGACGACAAGCGCTACTACACCGACTACACCGGCACCGGCAACAGCATGAATGTGGGCAACCCCCACACGCTGCAGCTGATCATGGACTCGCTGCGCTACTGGGTGCTCGAGATGCACGTCGACGGCTTCCGCTTCGACCTCGCCTCCACCCTCGCGCGCGAGTTCTACGAGGTCGACCGCCTCGCGGCGTTCTTCGAGCTCGTGCAGCAGGATCCGATCGTCTCGCAGGTCAAGCTCATCGCCGAGCCGTGGGACGTCGGCCCCGGGGGCTACCAGGTCGGCAACTTCCCGCCCCAGTGGACCGAGTGGAACGGCAAGTACCGCGACACGGTGCGCGACTTCTGGCGCGGCGAGCCGCAGGCCCTGGGCGAGTTCGCCTCGCGCCTGACCGGTTCGGCCGACCTCTACGAGCACTCGGGCCGTTTCCCGGTGGCATCCATCAACTTCGTCACCGCTCACGACGGCTTCACGCTGCGCGACCTCGTGTCGTACAACGACAAGCACAACGACGCCAACGGCGAGGACAACAACGACGGCGAATCGCACAACCGCTCCAGCAACATGGGCGTCGAGGGTCCCACCGACGACCCCGAGGTGCTGAAGCGTCGGGCGCAGCAGCAGCGCAACTTCATCGCGACGCTTCTGCTCAGCCAGGGCGTGCCGATGCTGCTGCACGGCGATGAGCTCGGCCGCACGCAGGGCGGCAACAACAACGGCTACGCCCAGGACAACGAGATCACGTGGGTGGACTGGTCGAACATCGACGCCCCGCTCATCGAGTTCACGGCTGCCCTCGCCCGCCTGCGCAAGCAGCACCCCACCTTCCGCCGCAGCCGGTTCTTCGACGGCCGCCCCGTGAAGATGGAGGAGGGTGCGCCGGTTCCCGACGTGGTCTGGCTGCGCCCCGACGGCTCGCTCATGCAGCCGGAGGACTGGGACAACGGCTTCGGTCTCGCCGTGGGCGTCTTCCTCAACGGCCAGGGCATCCGCGAGCGCGACCGCCGCGGCGAGTCGATCAGCGACGACCACTTCCTCGTGCTGTTCAACGCCGGCGACGACAAGGTCGACTTCCAGCTCCCCGACTTCGACTACGCCCCGAAGTGGGACGCGTACGTCGACACCGCGGGGGAGCGGGCGAACACCGAGCCGCTCGAGCCCGGTGAGACGCTGCCGCTCGAGCCGAAGTCGCTGATCGTGCTGCGCGAGCACCACCTGCCCGAGCCCGAGGTCGACCACTCGGTCGCCGCCTCCCTCACGGCGCAGATCCCGGTGGTCGGCACCGACGACCTGCCCGGCCAGGCGCCCAAGCCGGAGCTGTGAGCGACATGCGGACTCCGCTCTCGACCTACCGCCTGCAGATCCGCGAATCGTTCACCCTCGACGACGCCGCCGAGGTCACGGGATACCTCCGTGACCTCGGGGTCTCGTGGGCGTACCTGTCGCCGATCCTCGAAGCCACCCCCGGCTCCGACCACGGCTACGACGTCGTCGACGTCTCGCGCGTCGACCCCGCGCGCGGGGGTGCGGAGGGTCTCGACCGCTTCGTGCGTTCTGCGCGCGCCGACGAGCTCGGCATCCTGATCGACATCGTGCCCAATCACATGGGCGTCTCGGAGCCGCGCAGCAACGCGTGGTGGTGGGACGTGCTGCGCCAGGGCCGCGCGTCGACGCACGCGGACGCGTTCGACATCGACTGGGACTTCGGCGGCGGCAAGGTGCGCGTGCCGGTGCTCGGCGATCACCTGGACGCGGTGGTCGACGAGATCTCGTACGACCCGGCGCCCGCCGACGATGCACCCGACGGTCTGATCCGCTACTACGACCACGCTTTCCCGGTAGCGCCGGGAACGGGGACGGATGCCGCGGCCTCGGGCTCGCGCGACGCGATCGAAGCCCTCCTCGACGCCCAGAACTTCGAGCTGCGGTTCTGGCAGGACGAGGCGGACGACCTCAACTATCGGCGCTTCTTCGCCGTCACGACCCTCGCGGGTGTGCGCGTCGAGGTGCCCGAGGTGTTCGACGCCACGCACGTCGAGATCCTCCGCTGGGTGCGCGAGGGGCTCGCCGACGGCCTGCGGGTCGACCACCCCGACGGTCTCGTCGACCCGGGCGGCTACCTCGACCGGCTCGCGGTCGCGCTCGAGGAGGCCGGTGACGGCGAGGTCGGCTACGTGCTGGGCGAGAAGATCCTCGAGCACGGCGAGGCGCTTCCCTCCTGGTGGAAGACCGCCGGCACGACCGGCTACGACGCCCTCGCCGAGATCGACCGCGTGCTCACCGACCCCGCGGGCGAGGCGGCGCTCGACGGCCTCGATGCGCGCCTGCGCGCCGACAGCGACCTCGCGCCGCTCACCGGCTGGCACGACCTGATCCACGACACCAAGCGCAAGATCGCCGATTCGATACAGGTCTCGGAGATCCGCCGGCTCGTGCGCGGCCTCCCGACGGCCCTCCGCGAGGAGTTCGAGGCCGACGTCCTCCAGGACGCCCTCGCCGAGATCCTCGCGTGCTTCCCCGTCTACCGCTCCTACCTCCCCGCCGGTCGTGCGCACCTCGACGCCGCCGCGGGCGAGGCCGAGGTGCGCCGGCCGGAGCTCGGCGACGTGATCGAGAAGCTCGTCCCGGTGCTCGCCGACACGAGCCTCGAGGTCGCGTGGCGGTTCCAGCAGACGACCGGGCCCGTCATGGCCAAGGGCGTCGAGGACACGGCGTTCTACCGCTACACGCGGCTGGGCTCGCTGACCGAGGTGGGCGGCGACCCCGGCGAGTTCTCGCTCGGCGTCGCGGGCTTCCACACCGCGCAGGCGCTGCGGCACGCGTCATGGCCCACCGCCATGACGACCCTGTCGACGCACGACACCAAGCGCGGCGAGGACACGCGCGCCCGCATCGCGGTGCTCGCGGAGATCCCGGAGCGCTGGGCCGAGGTGCTGGCGGATTTCCGGGGTATCGCCTCCACCGGGCACGGCCCCTTCGACGCGCTGCTGTGGCAGGCCATCATCGGTGCCTGGCCGGCCTCGGCATCCACTCCTGAGGGGCTGAAGATCTACCGCGAACGCCTGCACGCCTACGCCGAGAAGGCGGCACGCGAGGCGAGCGAGGTCACCGGATGGTGGGAGCAGGACGAGGCTTTCGAGGAGCGCATGCACGCGGTCGTCGACGCGGCCACCGGTCCCGCCGCCGAGCGCGTCCGCGCCTTCGTCGACGAGATCTCGCCCGCAGGCTGGTCGAACGGTCTTTCGGCGAAGCTGCTGCAGATCATGGGCCCCGGCGTCCCCGACGTCTACCAGGGCTCGGAGCTGTGGGAGCAGTCGCTCGTCGACCCCGATAACCGTCGTGCTGTCGACTTCGCCGAGCGGCGTCGGATGCTCGCCGAGATCGACGCCCCGGGGGCCCGCCCTCCGGTCGTGGATGCCACGGGGGCGGCGAAGCTGCTCGTCACCTCGCGCGCGCTGCGGCTGCGTCGGGAGCACCCGCTGGAGATCTACCGTCCGCTGGAGGCTGCCGGGGTGGCATCCGATCACGTCGTGGCGTTCGATCGCGGCGGCGTCTTCACCGTCGCGACGCGCCTGCCCCACGGGCTGCAGGCCGCGGGAGGGTGGCGCGAAACGGTCGTGCTGCTGCCGGACGTGCCGGTCGTCGACGTGCTGACCGGTCGCTCGTTCGCCGGTGGCCCGACCCCCCTCGCCGACCTGCTGGCGTTCCTCCCGGTCGCCCTGCTGATCTTCTGACCTGAACGCGTGAGGCGCCGAGATTCGTCGCCTCACGCGCTCCCGCAGCGACAATTTCTGGCACCTCACGCGTAAGGACATCTCATGAGCATCGACGTTTGGGCACCCAAGAGCACGCGGGTGCGGCTGCGCCGGCTGGACGACAGCGGCGACACCGTCGTGGAGGACATCGAGATGACGTCGGCATCGGACGGCTGGTGGACCGCGCCGATCGACCTCGCCGACGGTGAGCGCTACGGCTTCGTCCTCGGCGACGGCGACGACCTGCGTCCCGATCCGCGGTCGCGCCGCCAGCCCGGCGGCGTGCACGAGGCGTCGGCGTGGTTCGACCCCTCGGTGTACGCGTGGAACGACAGTGCCTGGACGGGCAAGCAGCTCGCGGGCGGGCTGATCTACGAGCTGCACCTCGGCACCTTCACGCCCGAGGGGACCCTGGATGCCGCGATCGGGCGCCTCGACCACCTCGTCGACCTCGGCGTCACCCACGTGGAGCTGCTGCCGGTGAACGGCTTCAACGGCACGTGGAACTGGGGCTACGACGGCGTGCTCTGGTACACGGTGCACGAGGCGTACGGCGGACCCGAGGCCTACCAGCGCTTCGTCGACGCGGCGCACGCCGCGGGCCTGGCCGTCATCCAGGACGTCGTCTACAACCACCTCGGACCCTCGGGCAACTACCTGCCGGAGTTCGGCGAGTACCTCCGCGAGGGCAGCCGCAACACGTGGGGCGACTCGGTCAACCTCGACGAGGATGCCGTGCGCGCCTACATCGTCGAGAACGCCCTGATGTGGATGAGCGACTACCACGTCGACGGGCTTCGCCTGGATGCCGTGCACGCGCTGCTCGACCACCGCGACCCGCACGTGCTGCAGGAGATCGCGGAGCGCACCGACGCCCTGTCGGCGCACCGCGGCATCCCGCTCACGACCATCGCCGAGAGCGACATGAACGACCCGAAGCTCATCCTGCCTCGCGAGGCGGGCGGGTACGGGCTCACCGCGCAGTGGTCGGACGACTGGCACCACACCGCGCACGTCGCCCTCACCGGCGAGACGATCGGCTACTACGAGGACTTCGCCGATCGGGATGCGTTCCGCAAGGTGAGCGAGGGCGGCTTCTTCCACGACGGCACGTACTCGTCGTTCCGCGAGGAGAAGCACGGCAAACCGATCCCGGAGGACGTGCCGAACTGGCGCCTGGTGACCTTCGCCCAGGACCACGACCAGATCGGCAACCGCGCGGCGGGCGATCGCCTCTCGCAGTCCCTCGACTACGACCATCTCGCCGCGGCAGCCGTGCTGACGCTCACCGCTCCCGGGACGCCGATGCTCTTCATGGGCGAGGAGTGGGGCGCCACCACGCCCTGGCAGTTCTTCACCTCGCACCCTGAGCCCGAGCTCGGGAAGGCCACCGCCGAGGGGCGCATCGCCGAGTTCGCGAAGATGGGCTGGGACGAGTCCACCGTCCCCGACCCGCAGGACCCGTCGACCTTCGAGAACTCGAAGCTCGACTGGGACGAGGTCGGCGAGGGCGACCATGCGCAGCTGCTCGGTCTCTACCGGGAGCTGGCGAAGCTCCGGCGCGAGCGCCCCGAGCTGACCGACCCGTCTCGCGACGGGTTGTCGGCGGCGGCCCGCGAGGCCGAGGGTGGACGCGTGTACGAGCTGCGTCGCCGTGACCTCGTGGTCGTGGTCAACCTCTCGGATGCCGAAGCCTCGGCATCCGTCGCCTCCGGTGCGCGCGTGCTGCTCGCCACCGCGGAGGGCGTGGTGCTCGACGGCACTGCGCTGATCGTGCCGGCGGGGGCGAGTGCGATCGTGGGGCCGGTGCTCTGACGTCTCGCTGACGGCCCCGTCCCGCGCCGGACGGGGCCGTCAGCGTGTCTGCGGGATGCGCCCCATCTCGGCCTGGATCGCCACGGCTGCAGCTCCCCGTGCCCACGCCGAGAAGCCGGCACGGTCGACGTGCACCCGCACCGGTGTCGAGCCGCTGGGACGGACGCGCGCGAGGGCCTCGTCGACGCGGTCCCGCGCGAGGTCGACGATCGCGGTCGCCTCGCCGGCGAGCACGATGTCGGCCTGCAGCGACAGGTTCGCGGCCAGAGCGCACAGGATGCCGAGGGCCTCGCCGGCGTCGTCGATCGCGGCCCGGGCCGTCGGTTCCCCGTCGCGGGCGAGCGAGAACACGTCGTCCGCGCCCACCGTGCGTCCGAGGTCCCGCGACACCCGCGCGGTCAGCGCGCCGGTGGTCAGCAGGGCGTCGGCGCAGCCGCGATGTCCCTGCGGGCAGGTGGGGCCGTCGGCGAGGAGGGGGAGGTGTCCGACCGTGCCGTGGGCCGCGTCGGGGGAGCGGACGGTGCGCCCCTCCACGACGAGGCCGAGACCGACACCGGCGCCGATCGTCACGACGGCGAATCCGGGGATGCCCCGTCCGACGCCGAACCAGCGCTCGGCGTCGGTGAGGGCCACCACGTCGTTCTCGAGCGCGACCGGGATTCCGAGCCGCTCGGCGAGCATCTCGGCGAACGGCACGTTCCGCCACTCGAGGAACGGGGCGTCCAGGGCGACACCGCCCTGCACGTGCCCCCCGAGTGCGACGCCGACGCCGCGTACCCCGCTCACGGCCTCCACGAGGCCCGCGATCGTCGTGGCGACCGCGTCGGGGGAGGTGTCGGCGAGGGCGCTCTCGTGCGCGGCGATCACCTGGGCGCGCATGTCGGTGGTGACCAGGTACAGACGCTCACCGGTCAGCTTCACTCCCACGAAGGTCCCGGCGGTGGGGGAGAGGTCGAGAGGACGCGATGGGCGGCCGACCGATCCCGGACCGCCGCCGTCGTCGTCGCGCTCGACGAGCAGCCCCGCGTCGAGCAGCGGACGCGTGAGACGGGTCAGGCTCGCCGGTGACAGGTGCAGGCGCGTCGCGAGAGCGCTGCGAGAGAGCGGCCCGTGGATGAGCACCTCGCGCGCGACGGCGGCTTCGCTGTCGGTGAGCATGGCGGCCTCCTCGTCGATCGAGCGCGAATAACTTCCGTGATAAAAATAATGCCATGTCGCATCCCGTCACCGCCGCCGAGACCGCCGTTCATCTCCGCAACGGCGGGACGAGCGTCGTCGTCGACCTCACCGCGCACCCGGCGCCCGCGATCATCCACTGGGGCGCCGACCTCGGCGAGCTCGGCGCGGAGGCCCTGTCGTCGCTGGTCGTCGCCGCGCAGCCGCAGCGCGTCTCGGGCGGCATCGACCAGACGCCCCGCCTCGCGATCGTGCCGACCGCGGCGGCCGGGTGGCCCGGCGCCCCCGGGTTCGTGGGAGGGCGCGGCGGCGTGGTGCAGGGAACGGTCTTCTCCCTGGCATCCGTCGATCCGACCGTCGACGCCGTGACGCTGCATCTCGTCGACGCGCAGCGCTCCCTGCACCTTCGCGCGGAGCTGCGGGTGGACGCCGCGGGAATGTTCACGCAGCGGCTCACGCTGGTCAACGACGGCGCCGACGACCTCGTCGTGCAGGCGCTGCAGCCGACCTTCCCGGTGCCGTGGGAGGCGACCGAGATCCTCGACACGACCGGGCGTCATCTGCGCGAGCGCTCGGCGCAGCGTCACGCCTTCACCTTCGGCACGCACCTGCGCGAGAGTCGTCGGGGCCGACCGGGTGCGGACGCCACGCTGCTCCTGGCCGTCGGACGGCCGGGCTTCGGGTTCGAGAGCGGGCTCGTGCACGGCATCCACGTGGGGTGGAGCGGCGATCAGCGCGTGTTCGCCGAGCGGCTGCCGCTCGGCGAGGCGCTGCTCGCGGGAGGCGAACTGCTCGCGTGGGGCGAGATCGTCGTCGCCCCCGGCGCCGAGGTGTCGTCGCCGATCGTGTACGGCTCGTGGGGCGAGGGGCTCGATCAGCTCGCGTCGCGCTTCCACGCCACGTGGCGCGCGCGTCCGCAGCACCCGCGACGCCCGCGCCCGATCACCCTGAACACCTGGGAGGCGGTGTACTTCGACCATCGTCTGCCGAAGCTGCTCGAGCTCGCCGACGTCGCCGCCGAGATCGGCGTGGAGCGCTACGTGCTCGACGACGGGTGGTTCCGCCACCGCCGCGACGACACCGCGGGCCTGGGCGACTGGTTCGTCGACGAAGGCGTGTGGCCCGACGGTCTGAGCCCGCTGGCCGATCACGTGATCGACCGGGGCATGGAATTCGGTCTGTGGTTCGAACCCGAGATGGTCAACCCCGACAGCGACGTCGCCCGCGCGCACCCCGAATGGATCCTGCGCGGGCGCGACGAGCTGCCGCCCTCCGCCCGCCAGCAGCAGGTGCTGAACCTCGCCCGCCCCGACGCCTACGCCTACCTGCTCGAGCGCATGACGGCGGTCCTGCGGGCCTACCCGATCGCGTACGTGAAGTGGGATCACAACCGCGACCTCGTGGATGCCGCGACCGGGCCCGGCGGAGGCTCGGCCGTGCACGCCCACACGCTCGCCGTGTACCGCCTCATCGACGAGCTCAAGGCCGCGTTCCCCGGACTCGAGATCGAGAGCTGCGCCTCGGGGGGAGCGCGGGTGGATCTCGGCATCCTGGACCGCACCGACCGCATCTGGACGAGCGACTGCCTCGATCCGGTCGAGCGGCTCGAGACGCAGCGTCACACCGCGCTCGTCGTTCCGCCCGAGATGATGGGCATGCACCTGACCACCCCGCACGTGCATTCGACGGGGCGCACCGTGTCGCTCGCGTTCAGTGGCGCCGTGGCCCTGTTCGGCCATTTCGGCATCGAATGGGATCTCACGGCCCTCTCCGGCGACGACCGGGCGCTCGTGGCCGAGTGGGTGGCGCTCGCCCGTCGGGTGCGGCCGCTCGTGGCGACCGGGCGCCTGGTGAACGTCGACACGACCGACCCCGGGCTCGACGTCCGAGGCGTGGTGTCTCCCGAGCGCGACCACGCCTTCTTCACGATCGTGCAGACCGAGACGCTCATCGCCTCCCCGGCGGGCCGCGTGCGTCTGCCCGGGCTCGACCCCGACCGCCCGTACCGGGTGCGGCTCGTCACTCCGGGTGGGCTCGTGCAGGAGCCGGCGCAGTCTCCGCTGCCCTGGGCGCACCACGACACCGTGCTCACCGGGCGGCAGCTGGCCGTCGCGGGCCTGCGGCCTCCCGTCCAGAACCCCCAGCAGGCGGTGGTCGTCGAGCTCTCCGCGTGATCGGGTCGCGATCGTGATGGCTGCGGCTCAGGCGGAGATCGCGAACAGCCCGCCGACGCCCACGGCGTAGAGCACGAGCACGACGAACGAGTCGACGCCCATTCCGATGATCCGTCGCTGCGGACGGAAGATCAGGCCGACGACGTACACGAGCGTCAGGAGAGCCGCGAGCGCGGTCAGGTAGATGTCGGCGCCGTTCGCGCGCGGGAGCACCGCCGATCCCGAGATCACCGTGGCCAGCAGGAACAGCACGGGCAGGAAGGCGTTGCCGCCGAAGATGTCGCTGATGGCGAGGTTGTCGTCGCCCTGACGGATGGCCTGCAGGCCGGTCGAGATCTCGGGCAGGGATGTCGCCAGGGCCAGCACCGTCGCACCGAACAGTACGCCCGACAGACCGATCTGGGAGGAGGCCGCGTCACCGGCGCGTTCCAGGACGACACCGGCGACGAGCGTGGCGAGCGCGGAGACCGAGAAGACCGTCGCGGCCTTCTTGGTGCTCATCTTCTTCTTCGCGGGCGCGGGCTTCGGGCTCGCGTCGGGGGCGCGGCCGTCCTCGTGCCAGGGCAGGTGCTTTCCGGCCCGCTGCACGAGCACCAGCCCGATGATCCACAGCGCGGCGATGAGGACCACGTCGGGCGTCAGTCGCAGCACCTCCAGGCTGTCGGGCAACTGGCTGCCGGCGATGACGACCGCCAGGACCGCCACCACGACCAGCCCTTCCAACACCAGGGTGAGCGAGGCTGCACGGTAGGTGAGCGGCTTGACGCCGCGACCGCGTTTGCCGAAGGCGTCGAGGATGACGAGCACGACGGTCTGCAGGGCGATCCCGCCGAGGATGTTGCCGACGGCGACCTCGAGGTTGCCCGACATCGCGGCCGACACGGTGATGGCGATCTCGGGCAGGTTGGTCGCCACCGCGAGCACGATGAGCCCGCCCAGGGCGCTGCCCAGATGCAGCCGCGCGTCCAGAACGTCGGTCGCCTTCGAGAGCTGGATGCCGGCGACCCACACCACCGCGGCGGCGGCGACGAAGATGACGACGAGAAGGGCGAAGGGCAACGAGTCCACGCACCGATCAGACCACCGGTCGCCGTGGCATCCGATGCTCTTGCGCGGCGGATGCCGAGGGGTTAGGTGTCGTGGCTCCGTCGGGGCCCCGTTCGCCCAGGCCGTCGACGCGGCAGCGGATCGGGCGCCCCGCACGCCCTCGCGCGCTCGTGCCCGGTCAGTCGACGTTCGGGCGGATCAGGCGCAGTGTGCTCACGATCGCGGGGGGCACCAGCACGACGACGGCCACGATGATCGCGGTCACCCCGATCGGTGCGCTCTGGGGCTGTCCGCCGAAGCGCTCCACGGCCAGCCAGCTGAGGCCCCAGGCGAGGGCGAGCGCCGGAGCGACGCGCCACGAGCTGCGCCAGGCGATCGCGAGTCCGATGAGCGCCACGACGATCAGCACGGCGATGCCGATGGCATCCGCCCCCTCTTCCCACGACGGCGGGACGACGGTGGTGAGCCACGCGGCGGTGTTGGCCACGGTCGCGAGGGTCACCCACCCGAGGTGCACGCCCGTGACGCCGTCGATGAGCACGGAGTCGACCACGCCGCCGCGCGGCTCGCGGGTGGCGACGGCGACGCGGAAGGTCCAGCCCAGAGCGGCGAGGAGCAGGACGATCACGACGACGGTGAGGAACAGCGTTCCGAAGCGGGCGGCGACCAGCCAGAGTCCGTTCAGCGTCATGGTGAGCGCGATGAGCCAGCCCAGGGCGCGCTGGCGCGGGTTCGTGCGCTGGCGGGGGAGAGCCTGCCAGATCGCGTAGACGATGAGACCGAGGTAGATGATCGACCAGATCGAGAAGGCGGGTCCCGCCGGCGCGAGGTACGACCCGTCGGTGTCGAGGGCGCCGCCCTGCTGGTCTTCGACGGCGGAATTGCCGAAGGCACCCGCCCCGATGACGGCCGCGATGAGCATGAACGACACCGCGGAGAGGACGACGATCTGGCGCGCGAGGTCTGCGCCCCGCCACTGAGCTGTTGCGTTCATACCAAGAACACTAGAAAAGCTAGGTAAATCCGTGCCTCGGGCTTGACTTTCCCGACCCCGACGTCACGTCGCCGGGCCGTCGTCCCTGCACATCGGCGGCATCCGCCGATGGCGCGCCGGCGTGCGGGCCGAGCCGCGCAGCGTGTCGCCGCGTCGGCCCGCCGTCGCGCGCTCCGCCGTCGCGCGGCCCATCGCTGAGCGGCCCGTCGCTGCGCGGCCCGTCGCTGCGCGGCGGAACGGCGCCGGCTAGGCGGCGACGGCGCGAGCGGCGAACGAGCGCAGAAGCCGGGTGGGCTGCTCGACCGACGCGGTGCGCACGTGCGCCGACACCTCGTCGAACGCGTCGGCGTCGAAGTACCCGGCATCCCGGTACACGACCATGCGCTCCACGAACGCCTCGGTCGTCGGTTCGGGGTGGAACTGCGTCGCCCACAGCGCGCGCCCCGCCCGGTAGGCCTGCACCGGACAGGCCGCGTTCTCGGCCAGCAGCGTCGCCCCCGGCGGCACGCTCGCGGTGCCCTCCTTGTGCGCGGTCAGGGCCTCGAAACGCGGTTCCAGGATGCCGAACAGCTCGTCGGCGCGGCCCGCGTCGGTGAGCGAGATGTCGGCGGGGCCCGTGCCCTCGGGATGGCCGAGGGTCACTTCGCCGCCGAGGAAGCGCGTGACGACGCCGATCCCGAAGCACGTGAACAGCGCGCTCGTCCGGCCCTCGATCGCGGCGGCGGCCAATCGCTCGAGATCACTCTCGAGGCGGCGCTGCACGTCGGTCTTGTCGGGGTCGGTGACGTTGAACGGGCTGCCTCCCACGACGACCGCGGCGAACCGGTCGAGGTCGGCCGGGAGCGGCTCGCGCACGAGGTCATGGTGCACGAGCTCGTCGTCGCGCACCCCCAGCCCGTCGCGGAACGACGCCCACTCCGCCACCGCCGCGACCCGCTGAGGGCGCGCGCAGACGTACAGGAGGGGGGCGGTCACTCAGGGATTCTATGCGGGCCGCGCCGACACGACGCAGGTCTGGACATGCGCCGAAATCATTCCCGGGGAAACGGACCCGCGCATTCCCGAGCGAGGGAACGACATTCGGGTCTCGCATCGCGCGGCACCCGCATTCACGCGCAGGAATCGGGGTTCCCGCACGCCGACGGGAACGGACGGATGCGGTGCGCCGTGCACCCGGCGTCCCTCAGCGGGAGGAACGAGCGGTGCGACCGCGCACGATCCCGACGAAGGTCTCGACGTCGTCGGTGGTGTTCTCGCGCAGCCACGCCAGGGCGACCGTGGAGCGCGGGCCATCGGCGAGGACGCGGTAGTCGACGTCGCGGCGCTGATGAGCACGGGCGAGCGACATCGGAACGATCACGACGCCGACGCCCGCGGCCACCGTCGCGATGGCCTCGGCGGTGTCGGCCGGGGGCGCGAACGCCGGGGCCACGGCATCCGGAACCTCGGTGTGCAGCACGTCGTCGGCGGGGACGATCACGATCTCGCCGGCCAGGTCGGCGAGGGTGAGCTCATCGGCTGCGAGGAGGTGCGACTCGGTGGCCGTCACCACCACGGGGAGTTCTTCGTACAGCTCGATGACGTGGACGTCGTCGGATGCCGCGAGGGGAAGCCGCACCAGGGCGGCGTCGACGTCGCCGAGGGCGTCGCGCTGCGTCGCGACGGCGATCTCGCGCAGTTCGAGGGCGACGTGCGGAAGGCGCTCGCGCCAGACGCCGATCCATTTGCCGGGCGTCGCCCCCGGGACGGCGCCGAGGCGGAATTCGCGCGGCTCGGGGGGAGGCGTCGGCTCGGCGCGGCGCGGGGTCTTCGGCGCGGGGCGCGGCCGTCCCTTCGACGCCGCACGAGCGGGCCCCCCTCGTCGCGATGCGCCGCCGCGACCGCGGGAGCCCGAACCGTTCACCATGGTCCCAGGCTAGCCGCGCCGCTAACGTGGGGGGATGACCGGCGTCCTGGCACTCGCCTTCGCGGGGCTCGCGGCCCTGCTGCACGTCTACATCTTCGTGCTCGAGAGCGTGCGGTGGACGCGGCCCCAGACGTGGAAGGTGTTAGGCATCGCCGATCAGCGCGCCGCTGAGATCACGAAGCCGATGGCCTACAACCAGGGGTTCTACAATCTGTTCCTCGCGATCGGCGCCGCCGTGGGCGTGGTGCTGTGGATCGTGAACGGCACGGGCGACGTCGCGGGGCGGACGCTGCTGATCTTCTCGCTCGGTTCGATGCTCGCGGCCGCGCTCGTGCTCGTCACCTCGGGGCGGAAGTACCTTCGCCCCGCCGCCATCCAGGGGACGCTCCCGCTCCTGGGACTCGTGCTGACGATCCTCGCCTGACCGGCCGGCCACCACACGCCCCCGGCGGCGCGCCGGCATCCCGCCCGGGGAAAACGAAGACCCGCACGCTCCGTGGAGTCGTGCGGGTCGATGAACGCCCCCTCGGCGGGGTCAGGCCGCGAGGCGCAGGCCCCGGCGATCGGTCGCGACGGCTTCGCCGTCGTTGATGATCTCGTCGTCGCCGATGAGCGACCCCACCGCGATCCGCGCGTTGTGGCCGACCTGGGTGCGGACGCCGATGTGCGCTCCGGCGCCGATGACCGCTCCCGCACAGATGTGCGCGTGCGGTTCGATGCGGGCCTCCGGACCGATGACGGCGTCGGATTCGATCCATGCGCCGCGACCCACTCGAACACCGGCCGCGATCTGAACGCCGGGTTCGACGTAAGCGCCGTTCTCCACGAGCGCCGACGGGTGGACCTTCGCGCCGTGCGCGACGAGTCCTCGACCATTGACGTGCTTGCGATAACGCAGCGTCTCGCCGTGGTCGTTCTCGATGTCGATGTAGTTCTTTCCCACGATCCCCTCCGGTCGGCCTTCGGGTATGCCGACATGTCTGACAACGGGTGGGGAATGCTCTTCATTCCCTCGAATGGTTCTTCGTCGCCCCTCCCGCTATCGGTTTCCTCGATATCGAGAGATCGTCTGCGGGCCGTCGTCCGGCGTTGTGTTGTCCCCTTGTTCTCGCATGTCGAACCGACAGCTGCGGCCGGGTTGACAGCGGCCTGCGGGAGCGTCGGTTTTCGAGCGGATGCCGTGGCGCGGGCGCATGCTGCGGACCCGCCCGGTGCGAGGCGGATCCGCGGGCAGACGGGCGCGCGACACGGGCGGGAGATCCGGACTCGCGTGGTGCGAGGCGGGCCCGCGGTGCGTCGCCGCACGTGAGGCGGACTCCCGTGGTGCGGGGCGGGCCGCGGTCAGCCGGGTTGGCAGGTGGGGCACCAGAACACGTTGCGCTCGCTGGTGTCCGTCGCCCCCAGGGTCGTGGTGCGGATCGGGGTCCCGCAGCGCCGGCAGGGCGCGCCCTCTCGCCCGTAGACCCAGAAGCGGCGACCGGGCCTGCTGTCGCCGGTGAACGTGCGCTCCGGGCGCGGCAGATTCGCTCGGATCATGCGCTCGCCGAGGGCGATCGTGGCGCGGGCGTCGATCTGCGTCGCGGGGGTCGTGGGGGCGATTCCCCGCACGAAGAGGAGCTCGTTGGCGTAGACGTTGCCGAAGCCCGCCACGTTGCGCTGATCGAGCAGGGCGACATGGGCGGCCCTGTCGTCGACCGCGACCCGTCGCACCGCCTCCGCCTCGTCCCAGTCGTCCGCGAGCAGGTCGGGGCCCAGGTGCCCGATCACGGTGTGCTCGTCGGCGGTGCGCAGCACCTCGACCATGGCGAGGTCGAAGCCGACGGCATCCACGCCCTCGACCCCGACGATCGCGCGGGCCTTGAACGCGGGGCGTCGCCATCGCTCGCCGGGACGGTAGAGGTCCCAGCGGCCCTCCATCTTGAGGTGCGAGTGCAGGGTGTACCCGCCGATGCGGTGGAGCAGATGCTTGCCTCGGGCCGCGACCTCGTGAACGGTCTCGCCGCGCAGGTCGGCGGTGGCGCTGCCGGGCACGCGGATGTCGAAGCGCGTGACGACCTTGCCCGCCAGAGCGGCGTTGAGCTTCGCGGCGGCGCGGTAGACGGTATCGCCCTCAGGCACGGGCGGCCTCTCGCAGGGTGTCGCCCGCGGTGAGCTTGCGCAGCGTCAGGCCCTTCGGCGACTCCACGAACCCCGCCTCGCGGAGGGCGCGCCCGACGGCCGTGCCGTAGACGAACTCGCCGTTCACCTGTTCCACCGTCAGCGTGTCGAGCCGCCTCTTCCGTGCCGTCTCCGCGAGATGGCGGGCAGCGGCCTGCAGCGACGCCTCGTCATCGGTGAAGGCCAGGGCGCTGCGCCCCCCGCGCTCGAGGTACAGCGTCAGCTCGCCGTCGACGAGCACGACCAGCCCTCCGGCCTTGCGTCCGGGCCGGTGCGTGACCCCTTCGATCGCGGGCCAGCCGAGCGCGGCGCCGTAGGGGTTGGCGGGGTCGGTCGCCGCGAGCGTGACGGTCCGCAGCGGTGGGGGATCGGCGACCGCGGCGAACTCGCGCAGGCGATCGACGGTCGCGGATGCCGCGAATTGCGCGGCGCCCAGCTTTTCGATGACGTAGCCGCGTCGGCAGTGCCCGGCCTCCTCGAACCCGGCGAGGATGCGGTAGACCTGTGCGAACCCGCCCGGCACCCCCTCCGACTGGACGGCGCCGCGGGTGACGACGCCGTATCGGTCGAGAAGGAGGCTCGCGGTCGCGGTCGCGCGCGCCGCGGCATCCGGTTCGCGCTCGGGCAGGAGCGACCAGCGTCCGCCGAGCGAGGGCGGACGCGGAGCCGAGGTCGCGCGGGGCATGGCCGCGCCGCGGTACATCCGGGCTCGCGGAGCCCGCCGTGCGACGCGGTGCGACTGCCCTCCGCCACTGAGCAGGGTGCGCACGGGAGCGAAGGTGTCGTTCGTCACGCGCCCCGCCCAGGTGAGCGCCCACAGGGCGTCGTTGACGGACTGCTCGTTCTCGGCGCCTGCCAGCTGCTTCAGCTGCGCCGCGAAGTACGCTCCGCCCCCGGTGAGCGCCGCGAGCAGCCGCGCCTCGAGCGAGTCGGGGGCGGGGTCGTCGGCGTCATCCGGATCTTGCAGGGTGAAGGGCGCAGCCTCCGCCGGATGCAGGGCGATCCACCCGTCGCGGCCCGGCAGGGTGCCGTGGCCCGACCAGACGACCTCTCCCGTGGCGGTCAGCTCGTCGAGCAGGGCGGGGGTGTAGTCGGCGACGCGCGAGGGGAGCACGAGCGACTCCCACGCGCTCGCGGGGATGGGAACCCCCGCCAGCTGCTCGACGACGGCCAAGACGCCGTCGATGCCCTCGAGCGGTCGACCGAGGTGCTGCCACACGGGCAGGAACCGCGCATAGGCGGCGGGCGGCACGGGCTCGACGCTGCCCCGGATCGCGGCGAGGGAGCGCATGCGCAGCCGCCGCAGCACCTCGACGTCGCACCACTCGGTGTCGTCGCCGCGCGACCCGCCGCCGGTCCCTGAGCCCGTCGAAGGGTCCGGGAGGAAGAACCCGCTCGACAGGCGCCCCTGCGATTCGAGGCGCTGCAGAGTGAGACGAGCGACCGCGACCCCCACTCCGAGGCGCTCGGCCACGGCATCCGTCGTGAACGGGGCGCGCGTGCGGGCGTAGCGGGCCACGAGGTCGCCGAGCGGATCGGCGAGCGGTTCGAGGAAGGCGTTCGGGATGCCGACGGGCAGCGCCGCGCCCAGCGCGTCGCGCAGACGGCCGGCGTCTTCGATGCCCGCCACGCGCGCGACACCGGCGATCGTCACGCGGATGGCGCGACGATCGTCGACGAGCGTCGCGAGGTGCTGTTCCGCCTCGGCGACGGCGTCCCCCTCACTGTCGAGACGGGCCGCCACCTCGGCCGCCTCGAGGGGGCCCAGGATGCGCAGCAGGTCGGCGACCCCCTCCACTCCCCGAGCGCGACGGTCGGGGTCGAGGCGTTGCGCTTCGCGCTCGAACTGCGCGATCACCTCGCGGTCGAGCAGCTCGCGCATCTCGACCTTGCCCAGCAGCTCGCTCAGCAGGGCCGGATCGACCGAGAGTGCGGCGGCTCGACGCTCGGCCAGGGGGGAGTCGCCCTCGTACATGAAGGCGCCCACGTAGCCGAACAGCAGATCGCGGGCGTACGGCGAGGGCTGCGAGGTCGTGATCTCGACGAGGCGGATCCTCCGCTCGCCGATCTGGCGGGTGAGGCGCAACAGGGCGGGCAGGTCGTAGACGTCTTGGAGGACTTCGCGCAGCGTCTCGAGGATGATCGGGAAGCTGGGATGCCGCTTCGCCACCTCGAGCAGCTGAGCGGAGCGCTGCCGCTGCTGCCAGAGGGGGGAGCGGCGATTGGGGTTGAGTCGGGGGAGCAGCAGGGCACGAGCGGCGCATTCGCGGAACCGCGAGGCGAACAGCGCCGAGCCGCCGACCTCGTCGGTCACGATCTGCTCGAGCTCGTCGGGCTCGAAGACGAAGAGGTCGGCGCCGGGCGGTTCGGCCGCGGCATCCGGAACGCGCGCGATGATGCCGTCGTCGCTCGCCACAGCGGCGCCCTCGACGCCGAGCCGTTCGCGGATACGCGCGTTGACGGCCAGGGCCCAGGGCGAATGCACCTGCATGCCGTACGGGGAATGGAGGATGATGCGCCAGTCGCCGACCTCGTCGCGGCTGCGCTCGACCGTGAGCGTCTTGTCGGTGGGAAGGCTCCCCGTGGCCTCGCGCTGCTCGGCCAGGTAGGCGAGGAGGTTGGTGATGGCGTTGTCGTCGAGTCCGGATTCGCGCAGCCGCTCCTCGGCCTTGGCGCGGTCGACTCCGGCGATGTCTCGCGAGAACTTCCCCAGCGCCTCGCCGAGTTCGGCGGGGCGCCCGATGCCGTCACCGTGCCAGAACGGGAGCTTTCCGGGTTGTCCGAACGCCGGGACGACGTTCACGCGGTCGTGGGTGATCTCCACGATGCGCCAACTGGTCGTGCCGAGGGTGAACACGTCGTTGACCCGCGACTCGTAGACCATCTCTTCGTCGAGCTCGCCCACGCGGGCGTTCTGCGATTCTCCGGCGACGAAGACGCCGAACAGGCCACGGTCGGGGATGGTGCCACCGCTGGTCACGGCGACACGCTGGGCGCCCGGGCGCCCCGTCAGCGTTCCGGCATCGCGGTCCCACACCAACCGGGGACGCAGCTCGGCGAACTCGTCGGAGGGGTAGCGGCCGGCGAGGAGGTCGAGCGTCGCCTCGTAGGCCGACCGGGGGAGGGACCGGAACGGTGCGCTGCGCTTGACCGTGTCGAACCATTCCTCGACGTCGATCGATCCCAGGGCCGAGGCGGCGACGGTCTGCTGCGCGAGGATGTCGAGCGGGTTCTGGGGCACGGAGATGGCCTCGATGCGCCCGCCCAGCATGCGTTCCGTGACCACGGCCGTGTGCAGCACGTCGCTGCGGTGCTTCGGGAAGAGGGCGGCGCGGCTCACCTCGCCGACCTGGTGGCCCGCGCGCCCGACGCGCTGGAGCCCGGATGCCGCGCTCGGCGGCGACTCGACCTGGATGACGAGGTCGACCGAGCCCATGTCGATCCCGAGCTCGAGACTGCTCGTGGCCACCACGCAGCGCAATGCGCCCGACTTGAGCTCGTCTTCGACCTGGGCCCGCTGTTCCTTCGAGACCGAACCGTGGTGAGCCTTCGCGAGGATCGCGGACACCCCGGCGGACGAACCCGCCTGCGCCATCTGGACCGCCGGCACGGTCGGCTCGGGCACGTCGATGCCCTGGCGCTCGGCGTAGATCTCGTTCAGTCGTCCGGTCAGCCTCTCGGCGAGCCGACGGGAGTTCGCGAACACGATGGTCGATCGCCGCTCCAGGATGCGATCGACGATGGCCTCCTCGACGTGGGGCCAGACCGACCCCGCCATCTCGGTGCTCTCGGGGCGCTCGGAGAACCACTCGCCCTCGCCGGCGTCGTCGGGCGCAGGGGATCCCGGCGGCGGAGGCGGGTTCAGCATGTCGTCGACGGGCACGACGACCGAGAGGTCGAAGGCCTTCGTGGCCTTCGGCGCCACGATGTCGACGGGCTGCGCTCCGCCGAGGAACCGCGCCACCTCGTCGATCGGCCGCACCGTGGCCGACAGACCGATGCGCTGGGCGGGCGCATCGAGGAGGGCGTCGAGACGCTCGAGGCTCACCGCGAGATGCGCACCACGCTTGGTGGCGGCGACCGCGTGCACCTCGTCGATGATGACCGTGTGCACGCCGCGCAGGGTCTCGGCCGCCTGGCTCGTGAGCATCAGGTAGAGCGACTCGGGGGTGGTGATGAGGATGTCGGGCGGATCGGTGACGAGCTTCCGGCGGTCGCTCGAGCTGGTGTCGCCCGATCGCACGCCCACGCTCACGGCCGGGACGTCGATGCCGAGCCGTCGTGCCGACTGGCCGATGCCGACCAGGGGAGAGCGGAGGTTGCGCTCCACGTCGACGCCCAGCGCCTTCAGGGGAGAGATGTACAGGACGCGGGTGTTCGTCGCCGGGGTCTTGGCGGCGGTCTTCCTGCCCCGGCGCGCGGGCGCGGCATCCGCAGCCTCGGGGGCCTTCTCACGGAAGATCCGGTCGATCGCGAAAAGGAAGGCCGAGAGGGTCTTGCCCGAACCGGTCGGGGCGACGACGAGCGCATTGCGACCGGACGACACGGATTCCCACGCGCCCTTCTGCGCGTTGGTGGGCGCGGAGAAGGCGCCCCGGAACCAGTCCTGCGTCGCAGGACCGAATTTCTCGAGCACGTCGGCCATGCCGACATCCTCTCCCGGACCTCCGACATCGGCTCGGGCTTGACGTTCGCTGGTCGCGGAACAGCGGCATCTCGTCACACCGAGCCGTGAGAGCGGACGAGGAGCGAGACCGTCCGGGATCGGGCGCGGGGGCGGGAGATCTCGGAACAGGCGCGCGGCCTCGGCGCCCAGCCGCCCGCCTCATGGCGCGTTCTCGGACAGGCGCCCGTCGTCCACCCGCAGCCGGAGGTCGAGGCCGAGGCGCGCGAGGAACGCGTCGTCGTGGCTGACCACGAGGACGGCGCCCCGGTAGGCCTGGAGCGCCGCAACGAGCTGATCGACCGTGTCGAGGTCGAGATTGTTGGTCGGCTCATCGAGCACGAGCAGCTGCGGCGGGGGATCCGCGAGGAGCAGCCGCGCGAGCGCGACGCGGAAGCGCTCGCCGCCGGACAGCGACCCCACGGGTCGACCGACGGCATCCCCGCGCACGAGGAACCGTGCCAGTCGATCGCGCACGAGCGCCACCGGAACGCGCGGCGCCGCCGCGCACACGGTGTCGAGGACGGATGCCGCGTCGTCCAGGCCGTCGAGACGCTGCGGCAGATAGCCGATGTGCTCGACGCTCGCTCGCGCGCGGATCGGCCCTGCGGTGTCTACTTCGCCCACGAGGCTCTCCAGCAGCGTCGTCTTGCCGATGCCGTTGCGACCCACCAGGGCGACGCGCTCGCGACCCGTGACGATCCACTCGCGTTCGCCGTCGCCGAGGGACAGGATCCGTCTCCCGGCCGCGTTGCCCGGATCGGGCAGGTCGATGCGCACCACGTCGTCATCGCGCACCCGGGCCGACGCTTCGCTCAGCGCCGCGCGCGCGGCATCCTCCTTGCCCGTCATCTCCGTGCTCAGCCGCCCGGCGCTCACCTGCGCCGCGTTCGCCCGTCCTCCCGCGATGATCTTGGGGACGCGCTTCTCGACCTGCGCCTTGTGCGCGACGCGCGATCGGGTGGCGAGCTTGTCGTACGACTCGATGCGCTGGCGACGCTCGCGGCGCAGGGACCGGGCCGCGTCGCGCTCGGCGCGCACGGCGGCCTCCTGTTCCGCGTCGCGCTGCGCACGCCACGCGCTGTAGGGGCCGCCGACGACGCTCAGGGTGCGGCCGTAGAGCTCGGCCGTGGCATCCATGCGCTCGAGCAGGCCGACGTCGTGACTGACGACGATCAGCGTGCCGGGCCAGCTCTCGACGAGCTCGCTCACGCGCGCCCGGGCGTCGCGGTCGAGGTCGTTGGTCGGTTCGTCGAGGAGCGTGATGTCGGCCGCGCGGGCGCGGAGCCCGACGAGCGCGGTGAGCATCGTCTCCCCTCCCGAGAGCTCCCCGACCGTGCGGTCCAGGGCATCGAATGCCAGACCTGCCTCGGCGAGCAGGGTGTGGGCGCGGGCCTCGACATCCCAGTCGTCGCCGACCGCGTCGAAGTGGTGCGGTGCCACGTCGCCCGACTCGATGGCGCGAAGGGCGGTGAGCGCCGTCTCGACGCCGAGGAGTGCCGAGACGGGCCGGTGCGGATCCGCCGCCGGACGCTGCGGGAGCATGACGACGTCACCGGATGCCGAGACCGTGCCGGACGTGGGGGTGAGGTGCCCCGCGGCCACGCGCAGGAGCGTGGACTTGCCGGCTCCGTTTCGGCCGACGAGACCGGTGCGCCCCCGGCCGAGGGCGCCGGAGACCTCGTCGAGGGCGACGGTTCCGTCGGGCCACACGAGGCGGACGCGGTCGAGAACGAGAGAAGGGGAGAGAGCTGACATGACGGGACTCCGGGGACGCGGGATGCGCGGACACCGGACCCGTCCGCGTCAGCGGAGGGCGGCCGAGAAAACGGCGGGTCGACGGGTCAGCGCGCGGACAGGGGCGCGGAAGCGTCGACGTTCTTCACCGGAGGAGACCTCGTTCTCGGGGACAGGAATATCCACCGTAACCGCAGACCGGTCGTGGGGGAACCCCCGGCCGCATCGAGGGAGGGCGCCACGACATCCGTGAGCGTGGGCATGGCCGCCGGTGCGCGAGGTCGCACCGGCGTCACGGCTCACCCGGTGCTCGGCGACGCGAGCGCGAGTCGCGCGTCGAGGAACGCCCGTACGTCGTCGAGCTCGTCCTGCGAGATCGAGTGGGTGAGACCCGGGTAGACACGGCCGCTGAGCTCGCTGTGGACGGGGAGCCACTGCGCCGTCGCGTCGACGAGGGCCGCGGGGATGACGTCGTCCGCCGCTCCGCGTCCCCAGAACACCGGGGGTCGACGCGCGGCGAGGACGGCGTCTCCCGGGAGCTCCCCGCCCGCGGCGTACCCCGCGAGGACGACCGCGAAGGAGACGGCGTCGGGATCGGCGCGCAGCGTCTGCAGGGCCACCGCGCCGCCCTGCGAGAACCCGAGCAGGCCCACGGGCGCCGCGCCCACGGCATCCCGGACCCAGGCGAGCACCGCACGCGCGGCCAGGGTGACGGCGTCGGGGTCGCGACCGTCGAGGCCCTCGATCGGGTACCACGACGCGCCCGGCATGGGCCACGGCGGCGCGAGGGGCGCCCGCACGCTCGCGACCACGAACCGTTCGGGCAGGTACGGCGCGAGACCGAACAGGTCGTGCTCGTCGGAGCCGTAGCCGTGGAGCAGGAGGAGCACCGGCCGGTCGCCGCGCTTGCTCGGGGGGACGGACCACCGCACGACGGACGGGTCGAGGGAGGGATGCGCACTCATGCCGCCATTGTGGCAAAGGCCTCCGACACGGCGGCATGCGCGAGGGGTGGCGCGGGCGAGGACCCGGGAGCCGTCGCGCGCGGACCGCCCCGGACGATCGCCCGGCGACCGCGCCGGCATCGGAAACGCGGCATCCGGAGCAGACGTTGATATACAGGGAGCATGCCCGTGCGCACCCCCGACCCCGAACCCGGCGACAACGGCGACGAGCGCGAACCGCTCTCCGCCTCGTTCTCAGGCGCGCAGGGAGGTCCCCACCCCAATCCGGGCTGGCTGAGCGAGGTCGAGCTCGCGGAGGCGCGTCGACGCCTGCCGATGCTCTACGTCGAGGCGCTCCCGGTGCGCACCGACGGCATGGGCGCGGTGACGCAGGTCGGTATCCTGCTGCGGGCGACGCCGCTCGGCGAGATGACCCGCACGTTGGTGTCGGGCCGCGTGCGCTACGGCGAGACGGTGCGCGACGCGCTCTTCCGCCACCTCGAGAACGACCTCGGACCGATGGCGTTCCCCCTGCTGCCTCCGCAGCCCACCCCGTTCACGGTGGCGGAGTACTTCCCGCTCCCGGGCGTGAGCGCCTTCCACGATGACCGGCAGCACGCCGTGTCCCTCGCGTACGTCGTGCCCGTCACCGGCACGTGCGAACCGCGCCAGGACGCGCTCGAGGTCACGTGGCTGTCGCCGCAGGAAGCGGCATCCGACGCGCTCTCCGACGAGATGGAGGGCGGTCGCGGCACGCTCATCCGGCTCGCGCTGGCCTCGGTGGGCGCCCTGCGCTGACCTTTCCTCCCCAGCGGCGGGTCGCCCGGAGGTTCTCCACCGCCCATTGCCCGGCGTCGGAGGCTCTGCCTAGGGTCGGAGGATGCCGGATTCTCCCCTGGAACCCCTGACCCTGCCCCGCGACCTCGACGGCTGGCGCGCCTTCGCCCATGAGCGCCCGCGCACTCTTCTCGATCGGGTCGCGGAGATCGACGCGCGACTCGTCGCCGAGGCCGAAATGACGCTGCGGGAGCGTCTCGCGCTCTGGAACGAGGCGGATCTCGCGCTCGCCGAGGCCGCGGCGCCCTCCCACCTCCTCAGCGAGTCGCACCCCGATGCCGGGGTCCGCGACGCCGCCGAGAAGCAGGCGCAGGCCGTGGATGCCGTGCAGTCGCGCCGCCTCCTCGACCGCGGGCTGTGGAGCGTCTTCGCCGAGGCCGACCCCGACGGGCTCGACGCCGACGAGCAGCGCTTCCTCGAGCACGTGCGGCGCGACTTCCGTCGCGGGGGCGTCGACCTCGCGGATGCCGACCGAGAGCGCGTGCGGGAGCTGACCGATCGCGACACCGAGCTGTCGCTGACGTTCTCGCGCAACATCCGCGAAGGCCGCCGCGAGATCAAGGTCCCGGCGTCGGCGCTCGACGGCCTGCCCGACGACTTCCTCGCGGAGCACCCCGCCGACGACGAGGGGATGGTCACGCTCACCACCGAGTACACCGATCTCATGCCCGTGCGCGAGTATGCGCGCGACCGGTCGGTGCGCCACGCGCTGGTGGGCGCGTACAACGACCTCGCGTGGCCCGGCAACGAGCCCGTGTTGGCCGAGCTGCTCGCCGTCCGTGCCGAGCGGGCCCGGATCCTCGGATACGGCGACTGGGCCGATTACGAGACCGAGACGCGCATGATCGGCTCGAGCGCCGCGGTCGCCGCGTTCCTCGAACGGGTCGCGGAGGCGGCGGCCCCGGCGGCGACCGCCGAGTACGAGCGCGTCCTCGCCCGCCTGCGCCGCGACGACCCCGCCGCCGACGCCGCCACGATCGCGGACTTCTGGTACGTCCTCAGCGCGCTCAAGCGCGAGGAGTACGACGTCGACGCGCAGCTGGTGCGATCGTACTTCCGCTTCGACCGCGTGCTCGACGGGGTGCTCGCCACCACCGGGCGCCTGCTCGACGTGGAGTACGTGCCCGTCGAGGCTCCCTCGTGGCACGACGACGTGCGCACGTACGACGTCGTCCGCGCGGGCGAGCGACTCGGTCGCATCCACCTCGATCTCCACCCCCGCGAGGGCAAGTACAACCACGCCGCATGCTTCGGACTCGCCTCCGGCATCGCGGGACGCGCGCTGCCGGAATCGGTCCTGCTGTGCAACTTCTCGCGCGGACTGCTCGAGCACGACGAGGTCGTGACCTTCTTCCATGAATTCGGTCATCTCGTGCACGACATCCTCGGCGGCCACCAGAAATGGGCACGGTGGACGGGGGTCGCCACCGAGTGGGACTTCGTCGAGGCGCCCAGCCAGCTGCTCGAGGAATGGGCGTGGGACGCCGAGGCGCTCGCCGCCTTCGCCGTGAACGACCAGGGCGAGTCCATCCCCGCCGACCTCGTCGCGCGCATGCGCACGGCCGACGCCTTCGGGCGCGGTCTCGAGGTGACCAGGCAGCTCGGGCACGCGACGACCTCGTACCGCCTGCACGTCGATCGGCCCGCCGACCTGCAGTCCGCGGTCGACGGCTACTACCGCGCCGCGAGTCCGGTGACCCCGCTCGACGGCTCGCACTCGTATGCCGGGTTCGGTCACCTGACGGGCTACGGGGCCTGCTATTACACCTACCAGTGGAGCCTCGTCATCGCGCGCGATCTGCTGTCGGCGTTCGGCGACGACCTCTTCGACGTCGACACGGCGACGCGTTACCGTCGCGAAATCCTCGAGCCCGGCGGCACGCGCGACGCGCGCGAGCTCGTCGAGGCCTTCCTCGGACGCGAGAGCACGTTCGACGCCTACCGCGACTGGCTCGCGGGGGCCTGAGACGACGAGGGCCGCGGCATCGGCGATCCGGATGCCGCGGCCCTCGCTCTCGCGTCGATCCCGCCCGCGACGGGTGTCGATGCGTCAGATCACGCGGCCGTCTCGCGCGCGATCGCGGCGACGAAGGCGTCGATGTCGTCTTCGGTCGTGTCGAAGGAGCACATCCAGCGCACCTCGCGGCGCATCTCGTCCCAGTCGTAGAACCGGAAGCTCGCGCGCAGGCGATCGGCCACTCCGACCGGCAGGGTCGCGAACACGCCGTTGGCCTGCGTGGGCTGCGTGAATTCGACGCCCTGGATCGAGCCGTCGGCGAGACCCGCCTCGACGCCCGCGCGCAGGCGCTGCGCCATCGCGTTGGAGTGCCGGGCGTTGCGCAGCCACAGGTCGCCGTCGAGAAGGGCGACGAGCTGAGCCGAGACGAAGCGCATCTTGCTCGAGAGCTGCATGTCGAGCTTTCGGAGGTACGTCAGACCGGTCGAGGCTTCGGGGTCGAGCACGACGATGGCCTCGCCGATCATGGCGCCGTTCTTCGTTCCGCCAAAGCTCAGCACGTCGACCCCCGCGTCACGGGTGAAGGCGCGCAGCGGCACGTCGAGGGCGGCGGCGGCGTTCGCGATGCGCGCGCCGTCCATGTGCAGCCGCATGCCGTGCCCGTGCGCGTGCGCCGCGAGCTCGCGGATCTCGTCGACGCTGTAGAGGGTGCCCAGCTCGGTCGACTGCGTGATCGAGACCACCAGCGGCTGTGCGCGGTGCTCATCACCCCAGCCCCAGGCCTCGCGGTCGACGAGCTCGGGTGTGAGCTTGCCGTCGTCGGTGGGGACCGTGAGCAGCTTGATGCCGCCCACGCGCTCGGGTGCTCCGCCTTCGTCGACGTTGATGTGCGCGGTGGATGCCGAGATCACGGCGCCCCAGCGGGGGAGCATCGACTGCAGCCCGACGACGTTGGCGCCCGTGCCGTTGAAGACGGGGTACGCCTCGACGCCGTCGCCCAGCAGCGAGACGAACAGCTCCTGCAGGCGCGCGGTGTAGACGTCTTCGCCGTACGCGACCTGGTGGCCTTCGTTGGCCGTCGCGATCGCGGCGAGCACGTCGGGGTGGATGCCGGAATAGTTGTCGGACGCGAAGCCGCGCACCGACGTGTCGTGGAGGGAAGTCACCCCTCCAGCGTAACTTTTCCCGGCTCCTCCCCAGGGGGGATCGCTCCACGGATATCCGCACACCGCGTCGGGGTGTCGGCGGTCCCGACCACAATGGAGGCATGCGGTTGGACCCCGAAGCACTCAGCATCGCCGGCGAGATGTTCTCGGCATCCGCGATGATGCGCGCCGACCGCCTGCTCGTCTACGGTTCGGTCGAGGTGGGCGACGCCCGATCCGTCAGCGGCGTGCTGGTCGTCACGGCGCAGTCCTTCGGGGCGTCGGGGTACGAACACCTCGAGCTCCGCGTCCCCGACGATCTGTCCCGCCTGTCGGGCTGGTGCTCGTGCGGGCGCGGCCCCGAGTGCGAGCACTCGTGCGCGGCGGCTCTCGTGCTGTTCGACCGCCTCATCTCGGCGGGGCGCCCGCCCCGCGCCGAGTGGCAGCGCTCGCTCGACGAACTGTTCGCCGCCGCCCCGGTCGTCGACGACGAGGCCCCTTTCGATCTCTGCCTGTTCCTCTCCATCCGTCGCGGCGGCGGGCGCGGGTACGGAACGGCGCTCACCCTCAGCGCGCGGCCGGGGGTCCGGGGCTCCCGCGGCACGTGGATCAAGGGCCGGGCCGGCTGGTCGGCCCTCGCGGCCCTTCCAGCCGATCCGCGGGCACGCGCCGCGCTCGACAGCCTGGGGCGATTGGGGCGCTTCAGCGCCGGCGCGTACCTCTCCGACGAGTGGATGCCGCTCTCCGCGGTCCCGCCCCACTCGCTGTGGCTGCAGCTCGAGGCGGTCGTCGCCGCCGGGGTCCCGCTCGTGTCGGGTGCCGGTGTCCATCACCCGGTCCGCGTCGTCGACGAGCCCGTGACCGCGGCGGTGTCGCTCGACCGCCGCGGCTCCACCCTGCACGTGCGCGGGACGGTGGAGGGCGTCGACGTCGAGACGGCCGCCCTGCCCTCCTGGGTGGTGGGCGACCCCGCCGTGGCCGTGGCCTTCGTCGCCGACCGCGACGGCGACGACGAGCGGATCACGCTCGCGCGGCTGGCGACACCCGCGTCAGGACCGGTCCGCGGGCTGCTCGCCCGATCGAGTGCGCTCACGGTCGACGAGCGCGGATCCGAGACCTTCCTGCACGACTACCTCCCGCGGCTGCAGCTCGACGCGCCGGTGGTGTCGCCGCGGGGCACGGTCGAAATTCCTCCGGCGCCGCGCCCCGTGCTCGAGGTGACCGTCGAGCATCTCGAGGGGTCCACGTCGCTCGCGACGCGGTGGGACCGCTCATCGACGCAGGGCCGTCGGCACGACGAGCACGAGGGCGCCGTGTGGCGCGCGGTCTCCGCCCTCGCCGATGAACTTCGGATCGACATGCCCGCGCCCTTCACGACGGGGACCGCGCCGGCCCGCGCGATGGCGCCCGCGACGGCGGCCGTGTTCGCCGGCGAGATGCTGCCGCAGCTGAGGGCCCTCGCGTCCGTCCGCGTGGAGGTGCGCGGCGACGACCCCGAGTACCGCGCATCGGCCCAGGCTCCCGTGGTGCAGCTCAGCACCGGCCCCGACGACGGCAGCGACTGGTTCGACCTGAACGCCCGGGTGACCGTGGGCGACGTCGAGGTCGACTTCACCGCCCTCTACACCGCCCTGGCGCTCGGCGACCGGGTTCTCTTCCTGGGCGACGGGGAGTACGTCCGGCTCGACAGTCCGGAATTCGATCGCCTCCGGTCCGTCATCGACGAGGCCCGGACCCTCGCCGATCGGCCGGGCGACGAGCTGACGATCAACCGCTACAACGTCGGGCTGTGGGACGACCTGTCCGAGCTCGGCATGCTCGCCGTCCACGAAGCCGAGTGGTGGCTGCGCGTGCGGGGGCTGACCGACGAGGCGTCCCTCACCCGGATCGAGCCCCCGGAGGGCCTGCGGGCGACCCTCCGCGACTACCAGCGCTCGGGCCTCGACTGGCTCCACTTCCTGCGCACCCAGGGGCTCGGCGGCATCCTCGCCGACGACATGGGACTGGGCAAGACGGTGCAGACGATCGCGATGATGGAAGCGGCGCGTGCCGACGACCCGACGCTTCCGCCCTTCCTGATCGTCGCGCCGACGAGCGTCGTGGGCAACTGGGCACGGGAGTGCGCGACCTTCGCGCCCGACCTCGAGGTCCGAACGATCGCCGCCACACGGGCGCGGCGTGCGAACAGCATCGCCGAGGCCGCGGCCGGGGCGCACGTCGTCGTCACCAGCTACGCCCTGTTCCGTCTCGAGCAGGAGCAGTACGCCGAGGTCGCCTGGTCGGGACTCGTGCTCGACGAGGCGCAGCAGATCAAGAACCCGTCGTCTCGCGGATACCGGGCGGCCCGGGCCCTCGCGGTGCCCTTCACGCTCGTCATCACCGGCACGCCGATGGAGAACAACCTCCTCGAGCTGTGGGCGCTCATGTCGCTGGTGGCGCCGGGACTGCTCGGAACCCGCGAGTCCTTCACCGAGCTGTACCGCACGCCCATCGAGAAGGGCGCCGATGCCGGACGGCTCGATCTCCTGCGCCGGCGTATCCGGCCGTTCCTGCTCCGGCGGACCAAAGATCTCGTCGCCGCCGAACTCCCGCCCAAGCAGGAGACCATCATCGAGGTGGCCCTTCACCCCGCGCACCGCAAGCTCTACGATCGGCGGTTCCACCGCGAGCGTCAGCGTCTGCTGGGGCTGCTCGACGACGACGCCGAGGGCAACCGGTTCGCGATCTTCCGCTCCCTCACGATGCTGCGGCAGCTGGCGCTCGACCCCGCGCTCGTCGACGAGGGCGACGCGCCCTCGGCGAAGCTCGACGCGCTCGAAGACCTGCTGGTCGAGGCGGAGGCGGAGGGGCATCGCGTGCTCGTGCTGAGCCAGTTCACGCGGTTCCTTCGAGCGGCTCGCCAGCGCTGCACCGACGCGGGCCTGGCATCCGGGTATCTCGACGGCACCACGATCAACCGTCAAGCCGAGATCGACCGGTTCCGTGACGGTGATGACCCGGCGTTCTTCGTCTCGCTCAAGGCCGGCGGGGTGGGGCTCAACCTGGTGGAGGCCGACTACGTCGTGCTGCTCGACCCGTGGTGGAATCCCGCCGTCGAGGAGCAGGCGATCGACCGCGCCCACCGCATCGGGCAGACCCGACCCGTCATCGTGTACCGGTTGGTCTCCTCCGACACCGTCGAAGAGAAGGTCGTGGCCCTTCGAGAGGCGAAGTCCGAGCTCTTCTCCCGTGTGCTCGACGGGGGCGCCGACGACGGCGACGTCAGCTTCGCCGGGGGACCGCGTCTGACGGCCGACGACATCCGGAGCCTCCTCGACTGAGCCGCACGCAGGGCGCCGCTCGATCGCGGAGCCCGTTCGGCGTCGCGACCTCGGGGTGGTCCGTCCGACGGTGCGATCGCGAGCGATCCTCCGGCGGTCGCGGAAAGCCGTCGCTCAGTTCGCCGTCGCTCGCACCGTCCGGGTGACGTGGCGTGCGATCCATTCCCGGCTGAACGGCTGAGAGCGCAGGAGCCAGCGGTGCAGGAGGGGGCCCACGAAGAGCTCGGCGCACTCCTCGGTATCGACGGCGCCGGCATCCCGGAAGCGGCGTGCGATCGCCGCCATCTGCGGAGCCAGGAGCAGGGCGCGGTACTGGGCGGCCACCTCGGCGTCGATCTGCACCTCCGCGGTGACCGCGCGCAGGAGAGGCTCCGTCTCCGCTCCCGTGAGTTCGGAGACCATTCCGGTTGCCAGGGTGACCAGGTCGGCGCTCAGATCGCCGGTGTCCGGGACGACGACATCTCCGTCAGGACCCTCGCTGCGAGCGAGGAGGGCGTCGAACACGATCGCGCCGGTCGTCGGCCACGACCGGTACAGGGTCTGCTTGCTGACCCCCGCACGTGCGGCGACTCCTTCCATGCTCAGCGACCCCACCCGACCCTCGCGGAGGAGGCCGAGGACGGCGTCGTGCACGCGTTTGCGGGTCGCCGATCTCGCCATGCGGCCATCGTATGCGAGAAACGAGACGGTCCGTCCATTTTCGCGTACGGTGACGCTATGACCTCTTCGAAGACGTGGATGATCACCGGCGCGAGCAGCGGCCTGGGGCGGGCGCTGGTCGCCCGCGTCCTGGCGGCCGGTCACACCGTCGTCGCGACAATTCGACCGGGGAAGGAACTCCCCACCCACGACAGGCTCACGGTCCTTCCGCTGGACGTGCGCGATCGGGGGGCGGCGCGCGCCGCGGTCGAGACGGCCGCCGCGAGTGGGGGAGGGCTGGACGTCCTGGTGAACAACGCCGGGTACGGCCTGATCGGCGCGGTCGAGGAGGTATCCGAGGACGAGGTTCGCGCAGTCGTCGAGACCGACATGCTCGGGCCGCTGTGGCTCAGTCAGGCAGTGGTTCCCCTGATGCGAGCGCGGGGATCGGGGCGCATCGTGCAGATCTCCACGGTGGGCGGTGTCGGCGTGATGCCCCTTCTCGGCCTCTACAACGCCTCCAAGTGGGGATTCGAGGCGTTCAGCGAGGCGCTGGCCGCCGAGGTGCGAGGATTCGGCGTGCGCGTGTCCATCATCCAACCGGGTGCCCTCGACACCGACTGGGCGGGCTCGAACATGCGCTTCGCGCAGGCTCTCCCCGTCTACGACGACCTCCGCACGCGGCTGTTCGGTCGAGCCGAGATCCCCTGGCCGGCGTCATCCGAACCGACCGGTGGAACGCGACCGGAGGATGCCGCGGAGCAGATCTTCGCGCACGTGTGCGACGACGGCGATGAGCGTCTGCGCGTGCTGATCGGCGAGGACGCACCGGTTCAGGTCCGCGCGGCTCTCGACGCACGTCTCGCCGACTACGCCCGCGACCCCCGCTTCCCGACCGTGTGAGCGGTGGACACGGCGCCGGACCGGGTGGCGAACGGGTCTGGCCGATGTCGGAGGGCGGGTCTAGCGTGTGCTCATGTCCGCTCCGCAGCCTCCCAAAGCCCTGGTGGCCGGCGCCGTCGAGGGTGGGCAGCGCACGTTCCTGGCCGTCCTGATCAACACCGCCGCCGCCAACGTCACGACGAGTTTCCTCTGGTTCGCGCTCACGTTCTGGGTCTACCTCGAGACGCGTTCGGTGCTGGCGACGGGCATCGTGGGTGGCGCCTACATGCTGCTGCTCGCGATCTTCGCGATGGTCTTCGGCTCCCTGGTGGACCGGCATCGAAAGCATCGCGTCATGGTCTTCTCCGGCGTGGTGACGCTGGGAGCCTTCCTCCTCGCGGGCGCGCTCTGGATCGCCTTCCCGGAGGCGGCGCTGCTCGATCTCGGCGGACCGTGGTTCTGGCTGTTCTCCGGGATCATCCTGGGCGGCGCGGTCATCGAGAACCTCCGCAACATCGCGCTCTCGACCACCGTCACCCTCCTCGTGCCGGTCGAGCGTCACGCGAACGCGAACGGCCTCGTCGGCACGGTCCAGGGTCTCGCGTTCGTCGTGACGAGTGTCTTCAGCGGGCTCTCGGTCGGATTCCTCGGCATGGGGTGGACGCTGGCGATCGCCGTGGGGCTCACCATCGTGGCGCTCGTGCACCTCCTCACGATCCGCATCCCCGAACCTCGTCCGGCGGCGGGCGTCGAACGGGGTCCTCTCGTCGACCTGGGCGGAGCCGTGCGAGCGGTCCGAGCCGCACCGGGGCTGTTCGCCCTCATCGTCTTCTCGACGCTCAACAATCTCATCGGCGGCGTCTACATGGCGCTCATGGACCCCTATGGTCTCGAGCTGTTCCGCATCGAGATGGACGGCCGTGTCTACGACGCCGAAGTGTGGGGCGTCGTCCTCGCGGTGACCGCGACCGGTTTCATCATCGGCGGGGGGCTCGTCGCGAAGTTCGGACTCGGCAAGAACCCGATCCGCACCATGCTGTGGATCGTCATCGCCATGGGCGCGCTCGGAGCGGTGTTCACGCTCCGCGACTGGTGGTGGCTCTACGCGATCGGCATCTGGGTGTACATGGCGCTGATCCCTCCCGTCGAGGCGGCGGAGCAGACCGTCATCCAGAAGGTCGTGCCGTTCACCACCCAGGGCCGTGTCTTCGGCTTCGCCGCGGCATTCGAGTCGGCGGCCGCCCCGATCACCTCGTTCCTCATCGCCCCGATCGCCCAGTTCGTGGTCATCCCCTACATGGAAGGAGCGGACGGACGCGCTACGTGGGGATGGCTGCTCGGCGACGGACAGTCGCGCGGCATCGCGCTCGTCTTCGTGATCGCGGGTCTCGTCATGGTCGTGGTCGGCGTACTCGCCTTCTCCACGCGGTCGTATCGCGTCCTGTCGGCGCAGTACCGATCGGCCGCTGTCACCGGCGATGTCGCTGCCGCGCCCGCCGCATCCGATGACGGGGATGCCGTCGGCGCCGGGGCCGTCGTCCCTGTCACGGCGTCTGCGGCGGCGGCGGTTCCCGATGGGTCGCGCCGTGACGACGCCGCGACACCCGGCGCCTCAGACCGAGAGTCGACGGAACGCGGGGCCGCGCGCGATCCCCATCCCGGAGGCTGACCTCAGGCGCCCGCCCCGACCTCGATCACGACGTCGTTGAACGCGTCCGCCGTGTCGTCCCACAGGGCGACGAAGGCGGCGGCCAGGGCCTCCTCGAGACCGTCCAGGCTCTTCACGCGGAAGATGACGGCCGCCGCGGAGATCGCGCGTCCCGCGTCGCGGGCGTTCTTCGCGAATCCCTGGGCGACCGCACGCGTCCACGCCTCGCTCGCAGCCTTGACGGCCGCGTAGTTCGCGCCGCCGGCGAGAGGGCGGGCGACCGAGGTCGACGACACGATGGCGAGACGGCCGGCGGGCGAGGCCCGCAGGTCCTCGTCGAAGGCGCGGCTGACGGCCCGGAGCGCTGTGAGCGAGCGGAGCAGGAACGCGAAGTCCTCGTCACTCTGACCGGCCAGCCCGCCGCCGCCACGCCATCCCCCGACGAGGTGGAGGACGCCGTCCACGTCGCCGTGCGCGGCGTGCACGCGCTCGCGCAGCGCGGACACCGCATCCGCGTCGGTGAGGTCGCACAGCTCCGCGTGGGCACCGGGCGCGTCCGCCGCGGCCTCGGTCAGACGCGTCGCGTCGGAGCCCACGATCACCACCCGCGCGCCCGCCTCGAGCAGCGCGCGCGCCGCGGCGCGGCCCACCGCGCTCGTCCCGCCCGCGAGGAGGACGAGGCGCCCCCGCACCAGCTCCTGTGCCTGCTCCGGCGTCGGCGTCTCCGTCTGCCTCACGTCGCTCATGCGTCCTCCGTCATGCTCGGCCGGTCACGTTCCCTCGAGTGTCCTCGTCACAAGCCGCGCGCGCGAGTGCCCCGCGGCTCGTGCCAGGGGCCGCGACCCTGTCCAGTGTCCAAGACACGCCGCTCCTCGCGGCCCAGCGCGGCGTGTCCTGGACACTCGAACGCTCGTGAGTGCGGCCGCGGCGCCGCGGCGCGCCCGAAGCCGGGCCGGGCCCCGGCGTCAGTCCGTCCCGCGGATGCCCTCCGTGGAGGCGATCACCGGGCGCATCTTCTTCTCCAGCGCCTCGAAGAACATCGACAGGGGGAACTCGTCGTCGAGCACCGCGTCGGTGTACCCCTTGGGCAGGCCCGCGAGCACGTCGTCGGGGAGGCCTCGCGCCCATACCGAGGCGGGGTGCGGGGTCACGACTGCGCGCACGAGGTCGTACGCGGCGAGCCAGTGCGCCGTCTTCGGTCGGTCGATCGAGCGCCAGTAGAGCTCGTCGATCGCGTCGGCCAGGGCCACGACGGCGGCCGGCACCTCGTCCCAGTCGAACGCGAGCGACGTGTCGGTCCAGTGCAGCACGCGACGCTGGTGGAGCCACGCGAAGAGAAGCTGCCCGCCCAGTCCATCGTAGTTGCGCACGCGCGACCCGGTGATGGCGAAGCGGAAGATGCGATCGAAGATGACGGCGTACTGCACGAGCTCGGCGTGCTCGAGCATCGCGCGCTCCGCCTCGTCGAGGTCGTCGCGCGCCGAGAGGCGGGCCTGCAGCGACACGCACTCGCGGAAGGCGGTGAGATCGCACCGCAGTTCCTCCAGCGAGTAGAGGAAGAACGGCATCCGCTGCTTGATCATGAACGGGTCGAAGGGCAGGTCGCCGCGCATGTGCGTGCGGTCGTGGATGATGTCCCACATCACGAACGTCTGCTCGGTCAGCGCCTGGTCGTCGAGCATGCGCGCGGCGGCCCCGGGCAGGTCGAGCTTCGTGATCTCCGCGGCGGCGCGCGTCACCCGGCGGTACCGCGCGGCCTCGCGGTCCTGGAAGATCGCGCCCCAGGTGAAGGTCGGGATCTCCCGCATCGCGACCGTCTCGGGGAAGAGCACGGCGGAGTTCGTGTCGTAGCCCGCGGTGAAGTCGATGAGGCGCAGCGAGACGAACAGGCGGTTGGTGTACTCCGTCTCCAGGCGGGCGATGAACTCGGGCCAGATCGCCTCGACCAGCACCGCCTCGACGTGACGCGAGCTCGAGCCGTTCTGCGTGTACATGGGGAACACGACGAGGTGACGAATGCCGTCGACCCGGTGCTCCTGGGGCTGGAACGCCACGAGGGAGTCGAGGAAGTCGGGCGTCCCGAGCCCCTCGGCCTTCCACCGACGGAAGTCGGCGACGGAGGCGGAGAGGTAGGCGGCGTCGTGCGGGAACAGCGGCGCGAGGGCGTCGATCGCTTCGACGACGTCGTCGATGAGGGGCCCCGCGGCGGCGGTGTCGTCGATCGAGCCGTCCTTCGCCTGCAGCGTCTGCAGCGCCGTCGCGGCGGCCTTGAGCCGGGTCCAGGCGGGGGTGTGCTCGACCGCGTCGACGGTGCGACCGCCGAGCAGATCCTGGTCAGCACGGATGGGTGTCGCGGTGGTCATGGCATCCTCCGATCGGGACTGTAAATATTCCTGCTAAAACGTCATGCTAACGGAAAACTTACGGCACGCACCAGGGTGCCGTTCGGGTGCACTGCTACTGTCGAGCGCATGACCGAGGTCCCCGCGCGCGCCCCCCGCCTCGACGACGCGGTGGACGCGGCGATCGTCCGCGAGATCTCGATCGATGCTCGTGCGACGCTCTCGCACCTGTCCGAGCGCGTCGGCCTCTCGGTCTCCGCCGTGCAGTCGCGTCTGCGCCGCCTCGAGGCCCGGGGCATCGTGCAGGGGTATCGTCCGATCCTCGACGCCGAGGCCCTGGGTCGTCCGCTCGCGGCCTTCGTCGAGATCACCCCGCTCGACCCCGCCCAGCCCGACAACGCCCCCGAGCTGCTCGCTCACCTGAGCGCGATCGAGGCCTGCCACTCGATCGCGGGCGAGGCGGCGTACATGCTCTTCGTGCGGGTCCCGACGCCGCGCGATCTCGAGGCGCTGATCCGCGACATCCGTGCCGCCGCACAGGTCAACACGCGCACGACCGTCGTGCTGCAGACCTTCTTCGAAGCGCGCCCGATCGAGCCCGCCGACTTCCCCGGCTGACGCCGCCCCGGTGTCCTCCTTCCGAGGCTCCCGGATACATCCCCAGGCGGATGCCGCGCCCGGCGTCGCCGCGTAGCGTGAGGACGATGCTCACCCTCCGCCCGCTGCAGCGCTATCAACTGGTCACCGACCTCGGTGTCGCCGGTGTCTTCGGGCTGCTCGCCCTTGCGGTCGAGCTGGCGGGCACCACGAGCGGGGCGCTGGCCCCTCTCGCCGTCGTCGGGGAGAACGTCGGCGCGGTCCTCGTCGCCCTCGCCCTCACCGCTGCGCTGGCGATGCGCCGCCTGCAGCCCGGACTCGCCCTCGTGCTGGCCTGGGTGGGGGCATTCCTGCAGATGGGCTTCGGACGTCAGCCGTCGCCCACCGACCTCGCCATCTTCGCCGTGCTCTACACGACCGCCGCCTACGGCAGCAGGCGGGTCTTCTGGTGGGGGTTCGCCTCGGGCATCGCGGGGGCGGCGATCGTCCCCCTCTATCTCGTGGGTCGGGGCTTGTCGGCGCCGCTCACGATCAACGACTGGTTCGCCGTGGGCGCTCTGCTGCTGGCATCCGGGTTCGCGCTCATGCTCGCATGGGTGTCGGGCGCCCTGGTGCGCACGGCCGTGCGCGCCGCAGCGAACAGTCGGGCGCAGCGCGCCGCCGAGGCCGAGACGATCGCCGAGCAGCAGCGCGTGCGCATCGCCCGCGACATGCACGACGTGGTCGCGCACTCGCTCGCGGTGGTCATCGCGCAGGCCGACGGCGCACGGTACGCGGCCGCCGCCGATCCCGCGGCGGCCTCCGACGCCCTCGCGACGATCTCGTCGACCGCGCGGGCGGCCCTCACCGACGTGCGTGTGCTCCTCAGTCAGCTGCGCCACAGCCAGGGAGAGGGCCCCCAGCCGACTCTCGCCGACCTCGATCAGCTCTTCGACCGGGTGCGTGCGGCAGGTGTCGAGCTCGATGTCCGTGTCGACCCGGTCCCGCCCGGCGAACCGCCCGCCGCGATCCAGCTGGCGGTCTTCCGCATCATGCAGGAGGCCCTCACCAACGCGCTCCGCCACGGCGTCGATCCCCGCGTGCGCGTCCGTCTCGGGTGGTTCGCCGACCGCGTCGAGCTGTCGGTCCGCAACGCCCGCTCCACGTCTGTCGCCGTGGGCGAGCCCGCTGCCGGCGGCCACGGGCTCATCGGGATGCGCGAGCGCGCACAGCTCGTCGGCGGTCGACTGACGGCCGAGCCCGAGTACGGCGAATTCGTCGTCCGGGCCACTCTTCCGATCGGCTGCCCGCAGTGAGCGGACGGATACCGAGAACCCATCCCCGCACGAGAGGCTCCCTCGCATGACCGCCCCCGTCCGCATCGTCCTCGTCGACGATCAGGCCCTGTTCCGCGCCGGCATCCGCATGGTGATCGACTCGCAACCCGACCTCGAGGTGGTGGGAGAAGCCTCCGACGGACGGGAGGGGATCGAGGTCGTGCGGGCGACGCGCCCCGACCTCGTGCTGATGGACGTGCGCATGCCCGTGATGGACGGCCTGACGGCGACGGCCGAGATCCTGCGCGAGCCCGACGCACCCCGCGTGGTCGTGCTCACGACGTTCGATCTCGACGAGGCGGCCGCTCGGGCGATCCAGCGCGGCGCGAGCGGATTCCTGCTGAAAGACGCCGAGCCGGAGTTCCTGCTCTCGGCGGTGCGGACCGTGCACGCCGGCTCCGCCGTCATCGCGGCGGAGGCCACCCGTGAACTCTTCGCCCACATCGCCGACGGCGCCGGTGCCGAGCCGGTCCCCGAGGCCTTCGGCGCGTTGACCGAGCGCGAGCAGGAGATCTTCGCGCTCGCCGCCACGGGGCTCAGCAACGCCGAGATCGCCGAGCGCGAGTTCCTGTCGGAAGCGACCGTGAAGACCCACATCAGCCGCATCCTGACCAAGCTCGCGGTGCGCGACCGCGTGCAGCTCGTGGTTTTCGCCTACCGGCACGGGCTCGTCTGAGGCCGGCTCTCACCTCGTCAGGCGCAGCTCCGTCAGCGACCCGCCCCATCGCTCGTCGGCCCGGGCGGCACCGTCGGGCGCGAAGCCGTGCTTGGTGTAGAACGCGAGGGCGCGCTCGTTGTCCGACAGCACCCAAAGACTGGCGGCGCCGGTCCCGACGGCTGCCTGCAGCAGCGCCGCCCCCGCGCCCGTGCCGTAGTGGCTCGCGAGCACGTACAGGGCGTACAGCTCCGACTCCGACCGCGGGCGATCGGCGTCGCGCGTCGGCCCGCCCGAGGCGAAGCCGATCACGCGGTCGTCGACGACGGCCACCCAGGCATCCCCGAGGCGCTCGGCTCCCGGGGGTGTCTCCCCGCGCAGCCGCGCCGCCCACCGCCATTCCGAGAGCTCGACGTCGAGCTGTTCGACGAGCGCGCCGGGCACTTGCGCGGTGCGTGCCTCGCGCCAGCTCTGCACGTGCACGTGGGCGATGCACCGGCTGTCGCCGGGCGTCGCCGCGCGCACGTGCACGTCGCTCATCCCTCGGCGTTCGGCTCGTCTTCGGGGTCGTGCGCCCAGGTCGGGGCGAGCGCTCGGATCCGGGCGGCGCGCCACTGCCACGTCGCCCACAGCCCGGGCCACAGCGCGGGGGCCGTCGCGCCGCCGATGGTGAGGCGCTCCCGCCACAGGGTCTTCCCCGGCTCACCGGGGGCGGCGGAGACCGCCATCTGGTGGTCCCACACGTCGAGGGTCGAGAGCGGTCCGGTCAACGGAACGCCCCAGTCGCGGAACACGCGGACGCGACCGTGCGCGTCGCTGGTCTCCCGATCCGCCACCGAGATGAGCTGGCGCCCGACGGGCACGACACCGGCCACGCTCATCTGCACGGGCACGTCGTCACCGGATTCGAAGGTGGGGGGCATCTGGGTCAGCCCGTCCACGGAGAGAAGGGGTCCGTACAGCTCCGCGACCGCGCGCGGGGAGTGCAGGGCGCGCCACGCGGCGTCGGGGTCGCAGTCGATCACGAACTTCAGCAGGATCCGCATGTTCAGATGGTGCCCGATCCGCCTGGGGGTGAGCGATGGGTTGACGGCCGCGCCGTGACGAACCGCCCCCCGCCGTGGCATCCGTCATCAGCGGGGAGGACCGGCGGGCGCGACGTCCCCGTCGTTCTAGCATCGAGGGATGCCGATCGACCCCGCCCTGTCGCAGTCCGACTACCAGGTGCGCCTGGAGTGGGGCCTCGGTGGGCTCCGCCGTCTCGCCCCCGCCCACGTCGTGGTGATCGTGCAGCCTCTCGGCCTGACCGCCCACGCCCTCGCCGCCGTCGAGAACGCCGCCGGCCTCGACGTGTCGGCGGACGACGACGAGGTGGCCGCGCTCGCGCGGGCGGCGCACGAGACGGGCGCCCACGTGGTCGCGGCAGGTCTGCGCAACGCGGCGGCGGTGGCGGCGCACGTGCTCGAGGTGCAGCGCTCCCGCGGCGAGCGCACCAGCATCTCGATCCTCGCCGCCGGGTCGACTGACGAACAGGGTGTGCGCTTCGCCGTCGAGGACCTTCTCGGTGCGGGCGCCGTGATCGCCGCCCTCGGCGACCTCGGCATCGACCACGCCTCGCCCGACGCCGCCGTCGCCGGCGAGGGTTTCCGTGCCCTGGGCGGGGCGGTGCGCCACCTGCTCACGGCGAGCGGCGGGGGACGCGCGCTCGCCGCCGACGGGGGTCGCGACGCCGTGCTCGCCGCGGCCGCGCGCGACGCGGCATCCGTGGTCCCGGTGCTGCGCGACGGGGTCTTCGTCGGCGCGTGAGCCCCGAGGCCCGGGCGTCAGCCCGCGAACGGCGTTCGAGGCCGAAGTGTCATCAGTGCCGGCCGGGACGGATGACGCGACGACGTCATCGGACCCGCCCCTCGCGGACGGCCGCGGGCCCGGCGACACCCGCCGCAGGCCATCACCGCGGAGTGGCGGCAGCGCGACGTTCGGCGCGCGTGATGTCGCGGTGCACCCACGACAGCGCGAAGCGCGGGTCGAACGACGGAGCGCATTTCGCGCAGGACGTCGGCCGCGTCGCGCGTCGGTGACGATAGGCGACGTGCCCGGCGGGGCAGGTGCCCACCCACGGGGCGAGCTCGTTCGCCGTCTCTCCGGCGTGGGTCGTGCCGCCGACGTAGCCGAGCTCGAGCGCCGTGCGCTTCCAGCGCGGCCCGTGGCCGGCCGAGAGCCCCGCGAGCGCGTGCGCGACCTCGTGCAGGAGCGTCTGATGGTTGGTGTCGTCGTCGTATCGGGCGGCCAGATACCGCGAGACGCTGATGCGCTTGCGGCTGTAGTCGCACAGCCCCGCGCGTCGCTTGGCGTTGTCGAACGCGAACGTCCACGACGCGTCGAGGTGCAGGGTGATCAGCGCCTCGGCCCACGTGCGTACGCGCTGCAGATCGGACATGACCGGAAGATTAGGCGTGGCCTACGACATTCAGCTCGCGACGACCTCGCGCGTGCGTCGACGGTCGGCTGCGTCGATCGCCAGCAGCGTGGACTCGAGCTGCGCGTCGGTGGCTCCGGCGTTCTGACGGAGGAAGAGCGCCTGCTTGAAGTCGCGACGGGCGCCCTCGTAGTCGCCCTCGTCGTAGTGCACCTTGCCGCGGTGCTGCAGCGCGAAGGCGGCGATGCTCGCCCAGCCCTGTCCCTCAGCCTCTTCGGCGCACATGGTGAGCTCCTGCTCGGCGGCGGCGTAGGCGCCCCGGCACTGCATGATCGTGGCGTGCAGGATGCGCGCGCGCAGCAGATCGCGGCGGGTCCCGGCCATGCGGGCCACGCGCACGGACTGCTCCGAGACGGCCAAGGCCTCGTCGAACCGGTCGAGCACCTTCAGCAGCCACACCCGCTCGAGGAGGGCGTGCAGACTGCGCTGCGACCCGATCTCGTCGAGACGCTCCTGGCACTCGCGGGAGTCGGTGATCTCACGCAACGTGTCGGGGTCGTACCCGTGGATGTAGCTCACCGTCGCTCCTCTCGGTCGGGCAGGAGTTCCAGTCTGCGCCGACCTCGTGCCGACACCGCACGCGCCACGCGGTCGAGGGGCGAAAGCCCCTGCCCGACATCCGCGACGTCAGCGTTCGAAGATGGATGCCGAGGGCTTCGGCGACGGCGTCGCATCGGCATCCGTGGCGGGACGCGACCCGCGCATGAACTCGACGATCTCGCCGCCCTGGGCCACCTTCGCGGGGTGGGGTCCCGCCGCCATCAGGCGCGGCAGCCACTCGACGGGAAGGGGCGCGGCGGAGGCGGCGACCACGAGGTTGCCGAACCGGCGACCCTTGAGCACCTGCACCTCGGCGAGCACGATGACCTCGGGGAGGACCTCGCGGATGGTTGCGACCTGCCGACGGGCGAAGGCCAGGCCGGGTCCGTCCGAGACGTTGACCAGGAGGACACCGTCGGGTGCCAGGAGACGGGATGCCGCGCGGTAGAACTCCACCGTGGTGAGGTGGGCGGGGGTCTGTGCACCCGAGTACACGTCGCTGACGAGCAGATCGACGGCCCCGTCCAGGCCCGCGGGCAGCCGACCGAGTCCCTCTCGCGCGTCGCCGATGCGCACGCGCACCGAGGCGCCGCGAGGAAGGGGCAGGTTCTCGCGCACGAGGTCCCACAGCGCGGGCTCGAGTTCGATCACCTGCTGACGCGACCCCGGCCGCGTGGCCTCCACGTAGCGGGGGAGCGTGAGGGCACCCGCGCCCAGGTGCACGGCGGTGAGGGGCTGGCCCGGCATCCGGAGCCGGTCGATGACGGCGCCCATCCGCGCGACGTACTCGAAGTGCAGGTGCGTCGGGTCGTCGAGGTCGACGTGCGACTGCGGGGTGCCGTCGACGACGAGCTCCCAGCCCGAGACGAACCCCGAAGGAGAGACGCGCGCGAGCGACCCGTCCGATAGTCGAGCCGTCGGGGCGTCGTCGGGTTCGATGCGCATGCGGGCCATGCGTTCACGCTACCGGCCCGCCCCTCGCCCGCGGGGCGGCCGCCGGGCGGGGCGTCGATCGGGCCGGGCGGCGGTGAGGGGGCTCGGGCGGCGGCGAGGCCCGACCGGGCGTCGGGAACGAGGGATCCGTCGAGGACAGGATGCCGCGGGCTCCGAGCGTCCTGTTCTCGGGGCATCCCGTGTTCCGGTGAGGGGCGCGGCACCGCCCCGGCCGCCCCGCCGCTACCGTGGCAGCATGCAGGTGGACCTCAACGCCGACCTCGGCGAGACGGTCGGCGGGATGCCGACCGCCGACGACGAGGCGATGTTCGCCGTGGTGTCGAGCGCCAACGTCGCCTGCGGCGCGCACGCGGGCGACGCCGCCTCGATGCGGGCCTCCGTCGAGCGGGCCCGCCGCTTCGGCGTCGCCGTCGGAGCGCACCCCTCGTACGACGACCGCGACAACTTCGGCCGCGTGCGCCGCGACCCCGCCCCCGCCGACCTTCGCGCGAGCATCGCGGCGCAGCTCGACGCGCTCGCCGCGGCGGGTGCCGAGCTGCGCTACGTCAAACCCCACGGCGCGCTGTACCACGCGGTGATCGACGACGCGGGGCAGGCGGCCGCGGTCGTCGCCGCCGTCGCCGACCACTCCGCCCGCCTCGGTCGGCCCCTGCCCGTGCTCGGTCTGTCGGGGGCGATCGCCGAGGCTGCGGTATCCGCGGGACTTCCTTTCGCGCGCGAGGCCTTTCTCGACCGCGGTTACACCCGCGACGGCGCGCTCGTCCCGCGCGGGACCCCGGGAGCCCTGCTCGACGACCCCGCCCGGGTGGCGGAGCGCGCGCTGCGGCTGGTGCGCGAGGGAGTGGTCGACGCCGTCGACGGCACCTCCCTCCCGGTCGACGCGGCCTCCCTCTGCCTGCACGGCGACAGCCCCGCCGCGGTCGAGATGGCGCGGGCGGTGCGCATCGCTCTCGACGACGCCGGTGTCGCGGTGCGCGCTCCGTGGTGACGTCCTCGGGGGATGCCGATCGCGCGGCATCCGTCACCCTGCGGCCCATGGGGGAGCGGGCCGTGTTGGCCGAGGTCGCCGACCTCGCCGGTGTCGTGGCCCTGCACGCGGCCCTCGCCGTCGCGCCGCCCGCGGGCGTGGAGGAGCTGGTCCCGGCCGCGCGCACCGTCCTCGTCGCGTTCGACCCGCGCCGCATCGGTCGCGCGGCGGTCGAGGAGTGGATCCGCCGCGCCGCCCTCTCGCCCGCCGGAGCCGCGCCGCCCGGCCCTCTCGTCGAGGTGCGGGTGCGCTACGACGGCGCCGATCTCGACGAGACCGCCGCGCTGCTGGGCATCCCCGCGGGCGATCTCGTGGCCCGGCACGCGGGGGTGGAATGGACGGTGGCCTTCACGGGCTTCGCCCCGGGGTTCGCCTACCTCGTCAGCGACGAGTGGCGCCACGACGTGCCGCGCCTGGCGCAGCCGCGCACCCGCGTGCCGGCCGGGGCCGTGGGGATCGCGGGCGCCTTCAGCGGGGCCTATCCGCGTGAGACCCCGGGAGGCTGGCGGCTGATCGGTTCGACCGACGCGGTGCTCTTCGATCCGGATGCCGCCACGCCGGTGCTGCTGCCCCCGCGAGCGCGCGTGCGTTTCGTCCCGGAGCGCGAGCGCGTCGCCGCCGGACCCCTCGCCGCGCCGCCGCCTCCGGAGGCGGCGACGGGCTCAGCCCCCTCCGCAGCTGTCGCGACCGCCGACGCCCGCCCCGCCCTCCGCGTCCTCCACCCCGGCGCGTTCACCACCGTGCAGGACCTCGGCCGCGCCGGTCGCGCCGCCCTCGGTGTCGCGCGCTCGGGGGCCCTCGATCGGCGGGCGCTGCGCGTGGCCAACCGCCTGGTCGGCAACGACGAGGCGGCCGCCGGTCTCGAGATCGCCCTCGGCGGCTTCGTCGCCCGCGCCGAGCGCGACGCGTGGGTGTGCGTGACCGGAGCCCTGGTCGACGTCGTCGTCGACGGCCGCGCGGTGGACGCCTACGCGCCCCAGTTCGTTCCCGTCGGGGCCGAGGTGCGCCTCGGGTCCGCTCGTGCGGGGCTGCGGGCCTACCTCGCCGTCCGCGGGGGGATCGCCGCCCCGGCCGCTCTGGGCTCGCGAGCGCGCGACGTGCTGGCGGGGCTCGGCCCCGCTCCCGTGCACGCGGGCGATGTGCTGCATGCCGGGTCCGCGGCATCCGCCGTTCCCGTGGTCGACGCCTTCCCCTGGACGGTTCCTCCCTCGCTGCACGAGGTCGCCGTCGCGGAGGGTCCCCGTTCCGACTGGTTCGCGGCCGACGCATGGGCGACGCTTCTCGACACCCCCTGGAGCGTCTCGAGCGACGTGGATCGCGTCGGCGTCCGTCTCGACGGCCCCGCCCTCGACCGCGGTCGACACGACGAGCTGCCCAGCGAAGGGATGCGTCCGGGGGCGATCCAGGTGCCTCCGCACGGCCGCCCCGTCGTCCTGCTGGCCGATGGCCCCGTCACCGGTGGTTATCCCGTGATCGCCGTGGTGACGGATGCCGCGTTGGATGCGCTGGCGCAGGTGAGACCGGGCGATCGCGTGCGGTTCCGGCGCGTCTGAGGGCGGGCCCGAGAGGGAATGGGCGACAGGCGCACGCGGTTATACCGCAGGTCCGCAGACGCGTCAAGAATTCGACTGGACACGGCGAGTCCTGCCGCGTATGCTTGGACTTTGCGCTCCTCGATTCCCCCTGCCCTCATATGGTGGTCGGCTGAGCCTGCCCGTCCCCGCCTCACCGCGGTGTGCGACGAGCAGGTTATCGGGGCAGGAACGCACTCCACCTGACGACAAGGAATCACGAGCCCCTCGCCCGGGCTTCTGGAGGTTATTCCCTTGGCTGCTGCGAGCAACGCATCCACCACCACCACCCCGAAGAGCGGACGCGGAGCATCCCGCCTCTCGTTCGCGAAGATCTCCGACAAGCTGACCGTTCCCGATCTGCTCGCGCTGCAGACCGAGTCGTTCGACTGGCTCGTCGGTAACGAGGCCTGGAAGGCGCGCGTCGCCGAGGCCCAGGCCGCCGGTCGCACCGACGTGCCCGAGATCAGCGGTCTGGAGGAGATCTTCGAGGAGATCTCCCCGATCGAAGACCTGAGCGAGACCATGCAGCTCTCGTTCACGAACCCGTACCTCGAGCCCGAGAAGTACTCGATCGAAGAGTGCAAGGAGCGCGGCAAGACCTACGCCGCCCCGCTGTACGTCGAGGCCGAGTTCATGAACCACCAGACCGGTGAGATCAAGACGCAGACGGTCTTCATGGGCGACTTCCCGCTCCAGACCGACAAGGGCACGTTCATCATCAACGGCACCGAGCGTGTCGTCGTGTCGCAGCTCGTCCGCTCGCCCGGTGTCTACTTCGACAAGACGCCCGACAAGACCTCCGACAAGGACATCGTCTCGGCCCGTGTCATCCCCTCGCGCGGTGCCTGGCTCGAGTTCGAGATCGACAAGCGCGACCAGGTCGGCGTGCGCATCGACCGCAAGCGCAAGCAGTCGGTCACCGTCTTCCTCAAGGCCCTCGGCCTGACCAGCGAAGACATCCTCGCCGAGTTCAGCGGCTTCGACTCGATCGAAGAGACGCTGTCGAAGGACACGATCCTCACCAAGGAAGACGCCCTCCGCGACATCTACCGCAAGCTGCGTCCGGGCGAGCAGGTCGCCGCCGAGGCCGCGCGCGCGCTGCTCGACAACTTCTACTTCAACGCCAAGCGCTACGACCTGGCCAAGGTGGGTCGCTACAAGATCAACCAGAAGCTCGGTCTCGACAAGCCGCTGAGCGACTCGGTGCTGACCGTCGACGACATCGTCGCGACCATCAAGTACCTCGTCCGCCTGCACCGCGGTGACGTCACGTTCGACGGCACCCGCAACGGCCAGGCCGCGGAGATCCGCCTCGACACCGACGACATCGACAACTTCGGCAACCGTCGCATCCGCGCCGTCGGCGAGCTCATCCAGAACCAGGTCCGCACCGGTCTGTCGCGCATGGAGCGCGTCGTCCGCGAGCGCATGACCACGCAGGACATCGAGGCGATCACGCCGCAGACCCTGATCAACGTGCGCCCCGTCGTCGCCGCGATCAAGGAGTTCTTCGGAACGTCGCAGCTGTCGCAGTTCATGGACCAGAACAACCCGCTCGCGGGTCTGACCCACAAGCGCCGCCTGTCGGCCCTGGGCCCCGGCGGTCTGTCGCGTGAGCGCGCCGGCGTCGAGGTCCGTGACGTCCACCCCTCGCACTACGGCCGCATGTGCCCCATCGAGACCCCGGAAGGCCCGAACATCGGTCTGATCGGCTCGCTGGCCTCGTTCGCCCGCATCAACGCGTTCGGCTTCATCGAGACGCCGTACCGCCGCGTCGTCGACGGCCGTGTGACCGACACGATCGACTACCTCACCGCCAGCGAGGAGAGCGACCACATCGTCGCCCAGGCCGGTGTGGCCCTGCAGGCCGACGGTCACTTCGTGGAGGACCGCATCCTGGCCCGCCGCGGTCAGGGTGGCGAGGTCGACCTGTTCCCCGTCGACGAGATCGGCTACATGGACGTCTCGCCGCGCCAGATGGTGTCGGTGGCGACCTCGCTCATCCCGTTCCTCGAGCACGACGACGCCAACCGCGCCCTCATGGGTGCGAACATGCAGCGCCAGGCCGTGCCGCTCGTGCGCAGCGAGTCGCCCGTCGTCGGTACCGGTATGGAGGGCTTCGCCGCGATCGACGCCGGTGACGTCGTCACCGCCGACAAGTCGGGTGTCGTCCTGGAGGTCTCGGCCGACGTCGTGACCATCCAGCTCGACGAGGGCGGAACGCAGGACTACTTCCTCCGCAAGTTCGACCGCTCCAACCAGGGCACGTCCTACAACCAGCGCGTGGTCGTCTCCGCGGGTGAGCGCATCGAGGCCGGCGAGGTCATCGCCGACGGTCCCGCGACCGAGAACGGCGAGCTCGCCCTCGGCAAGAACCTCCTCGTGGCGTTCATGACGTGGGAGGGTCACAACTTCGAGGACGCGATCATCCTCAGCCAGGACCTCGTGAAGGACGACACGCTGTCGTCGATCCACATCGAGGAGTACGAGGTCGACGCGCGCGACACCAAGCTCGGCAAGGAGGAGATCACCCGTGACCTCCCCAACGTCAGCCCCGACCTGCTGAAGGACCTCGACGACCGCGGCATCATCCGCATCGGCGCCGAGGTGCGTCCCGGCGACATCCTCGTCGGCAAGGTCACGCCCAAGGGCGAGACCGAGCTCAGCGCCGAGGAGCGCCTGCTCCGCGCGATCTTCAACGAGAAGAGCCGCGAAGTCCGTGACACCTCGCTGAAGGTGCCCCACGGCGAGCAGGGCACGATCATCGCGGTCAAGGAGTTCAACGCCGAAGACGGCGACGACGAGCTCGGCTCGGGCGTCAACCGCCGCGTCGTGGTCTACATCGCCCAGAAGCGCAAGATCACCGAGGGCGACAAGCTCGCCGGCCGCCACGGCAACAAGGGCGTCATCGCCAAGATCCTCCCGATCGAGGACATGCCCTTCCTGCCCGACGGCACGCCGGTCGACATCATCCTCAACCCGCTCGGCATCCCCGGTCGAATGAACTTCGGTCAGGTCCTGGAGCTCCACCTCGGCTGGATCGCCCAGCAGGGCTGGAAGGTCGAGGGCACCCCGGAGTGGGCCGCCCAGCTGCCCGAGTCGGCTCGCGAGGCCGCCCCCGGCACGAAGGTCGCGACCCCGGTGTTCGACGGCGCCTTCGAGGCGGAGATCGCGGGTCTGCTCGACTCGACGATCCCCAACCGTGACGGCGACCGCATGGTCGACTCCTCGGGCAAGACGCTGCTGTTCGACGGCCGCTCCGGCGAGCCGTTCCCGGCGCCCATCTCGGTCGGCTACATGTACATCCTGAAGCTGCACCACCTGGTCGACGACAAGATCCACGCGCGTTCGACGGGTCCCTACTCGATGATCACCCAGCAGCCGCTCGGCGGTAAGGCCCAGTTCGGTGGCCAGCGCTTCGGTGAGATGGAGGTGTGGGCGCTCGAGGCCTACGGTGCCGCGTACGCGCTGCAGGAGCTCCTCACGATCAAGTCCGACGACATCCTCGGCCGCGTCAAGGTGTACGAGGCCATCGTCAAGGGCGAGAACATCCAGGAGCCCGGCATCCCCGAGTCCTTCAAGGTGCTCATGAAGGAGATGCAGTCGCTCTGCCTGAACGTCGAGGTCCTCTCGGCCGACGGCACCGCCGTCAACCTGCGCGACACGGATGACGACGCCTTCCGCGCCGCGGAGGAGCTCGGCATCAACATCTCCAGCCGCTTCGAGTCCTCGTCGATCGACGAGATCTGAGCTTCCAGCTCAGCGACCCAGCTCAGATTTCAGAGAATTCCGACACAGGAGAACCAGTGCTCGAATCAACCACTTTCGATCAGATCCGTATCGGTCTGGCCACCGCCGACGACATCCGTCGTTGGTCCTTCGGTGAGGTCAAGAAGCCCGAGACGATCAACTACCGCACGCTGAAGCCCGAGAAGGACGGCCTCTTCGGCGAGCAGATCTTCGGACCCTCCCGCGACTGGGAGTGCGCCTGCGGCAAGTACAAGCGCGTCCGCTTCAAGGGCATCGTCTGCGAGCGCTGCGGCGTCGAGGTCACCAAGTCCTCGGTCCGCCGTGAGCGCATGGGCCACATCGAGCTCGCCGCGCCCGTCACGCACATCTGGTACTTCAAGGGCGTGCCCTCGCGCCTCGGCTACCTGCTCGACATGGCGCCGAAGGACCTCGAGAAGGTCATCTACTTCGCCGCCTACATGGTCATCTCGGTCGACGAGGATGCTCGTCACCGCGACCTGGCCACGCAGGAGAACAACATCCGTCTCGAGCTGAAGACGCTCGGCGACCGCCGCGACGCCCGCGTCGCCGCTCGCCTCGCCAAGCTCGAGGAGGAGCTCGCCGCTCTCGAGGCGGAGGGTGCCAAGGCCGACCAGAAGAAGAAGGTCAAGGACGCCGCCGAGAAGGACATGACGGCGGCCCGCAAGAACGCGGACGAGCAGATCGCCAAGCTCGAGCGCGTGTGGGAGGACTTCCGCACGCTCGAGGTCGGCGCCCTGAAGCCCGAGGACGACGTGTTCCACGAGCTCCAGGACCGCTTCGGCCAGTACTTCGAGGCCCACATGGGCGCGGAGTCGATCAAGCGTCGCCTGGAGACCTTCGACCTGCAGGCCGAGGCCGATAGCCTTCACCTGCAGATCTCCGAGGGCAAGGGTCAGCGCAAGATCCGCGCGATCAAGCGCCTGAAGGTCGTCAACTCGTTCCTGCAGACCGGCATGTCGCCGGCCTCGATGGTGCTCGACGTCGTCCCGGTGATCCCGCCGGAGCTTCGTCCGATGGTGCAGCTCGACGGTGGCCGCTTCGCGACCTCCGACCTGAACGACCTCTACCGTCGCGTGATCAACCGCAACAACCGCCTCCGTCGCCTGATCGACCTCGGTGCCCCCGAGATCATCGTCAACAACGAGAAGCGCATGCTGCAGGAGGCCGTCGACGCGCTGTTCGACAACGGCCGCCGCGGTCGCCCCGTCACCGGTACCGGCAACCGCGCCCTGAAGTCCCTGAGCGACATGCTCAAGGGAAAGCAGGGTCGCTTCCGCCAGAACCTGCTCGGAAAGCGCGTGGACTACTCGGGCCGTTCCGTCATCATCGTCGGACCCCAGCTCAAGCTCCACCAGTGCGGTCTGCCCAAGCAGATGGCTCTCGAGCTGTTCAAGCCGTTCGTGATCAAGCGCCTGATCGACCTCGGTCACTCGCAGAACATCAAGGCCGCCAAGCGCGCCGTCGAGCGCTACCGTCCCGAGGTCTGGGACGTGCTCGAGGAGATCATCCGCGAGCGCCCCGTGCTGCTGAACCGTGCACCCACCCTGCACCGTCTCGGCATCCAGGCGTTCGAGCCCCAGCTCGTCGAGGGCAAGGCGATCCAGCTGCACCCGCTCGTGTGCGCGGCGTTCAACGCCGACTTCGACGGTGACCAGATGGCCGTTCACCTGCCCCTGTCGGTCGAGGCCCAGGCCGAGGCCCGCGTGCTGATGCTCGCCTCGAACAACATCCTCAAGCCGTCGGACGGCCGCCCGGTGACCCTGCCCTCGCAGGACATGATCATCGGTCTGCACCACCTCACCACCCTCAAGGAGGGTGCTGTGGGCGAGGGCCGTGCGTTCGGTTCGGTGGGCGAGGCGATCCTGGCCAAGGACGAGGGCACCCTCGACCTGCAGGCCAAGGCGCGCATCCGCATCCCCGGACTGACGTTCCTCGAGGGTCAGGCGCCCGAGGGCTACGAGACCCACGGTCTCGTCGACGCCTCGCTCGGCCAGGCGATCTTCAACGACACGCTCCCCAAGGGCTACCCGTTCGTTCGCGAGCAGGCCGACAAGGGCAAGCTGTCGCAGATCGTCAACAAGCTCGCCGAGGAGTACCCCAAGGTGGAGGTCGCTGCATCGCTCGACCGCATCAAGGACGCTGGTTTCTACTGGGCCACCCGTTCGGGTGTCACCGTGGCGCTGAGCGACATCCTCACCCCGCCGAACAAGGCGGAGATCGTCGCGGGCTACGAGAAGCAGGCCGCGAAGGTCCAGGGCCAGTACGAGAAGGGTCTCACCACCGACGCCGAGCGTCGTCAGGAGCTCATCAAGATCTGGACCGAGGCGACCGACGAGGTCCAGAAGGCGATGCGGGACAACTTCCCCGCCGACAACACCATCAACCGCATGGTCTCGTCGGGCGCCCGTGGTAACTGGCTGCAGATCCGCAACATCGCGGGTATGCGCGGCCTGGTGAACAACCCCAAGGGTGAGATCATCCCGCGTCCGATCATCTCCTCGTACCGCGAGGGTCTGTCGGTCGCGGAGTACTTCATCGCGACGCACGGTGCCCGTAAGGGTCTGGCCGACACGGCCCTCCGTACGGCCGACTCGGGGTACCTGACGCGTCGTCTCGTCGACGTCTCGCAGGATGTCATCATCCGCGAGGAGGACTGCGGCACGTCGAAGGGCCTCGAGCTCCCGATCGCCGCGGCCGACTCGACCGGTTCGCTGGTCAAGGACGCCAACGTCGAGAACTCGGTGTTCGCCCGCACGCTCGCCACGGCGGTCGTCGACGCGCAGGGCACCGTGCTGGCCGAGGCCGGCGACGACGTGGGCGACGTGCTCATCGACAAGCTGGTCGCCGGTGGCGTCGAGACGATCAAGGTCCGCTCCGTGCTGACCTGCGACTCGGCCGTCGGTGTCTGCGCGAAGTGCTACGGCCGTTCGCTCGCGACCGGAAAGATCGTCGACATCGGCGAGGCCGTCGGCATCATCGCGGCCCAGTCGATCGGTGAGCCCGGTACCCAGCTGACGATGCGTACCTTCCACACCGGTGGTTCCGCGTCGGCCGACGACATCACGCAGGGTCTGCCCCGCGTGCAGGAGCTGTTCGAGGCGCGTACCCCCAAGGGTGCGTCCCCGATCGCCGAGGCCGACGGTCGCATCACGATCGACGAGACCGACAAGGCCAAGAAGGTCATCCTCACGCCCGACAACGGCGACGAGCCGGTGGTCTACCCCGTCCTGAAGCGCGCGACGCTCCTGGTCGAGGACGGCCAGCACGTCTCGGTGGGTGAGCCCCTCCAGGTCGGAACGCTCGACCCCAAGGAGGTCATGCGCGTGCAGGGTGCCCGCGAGGTGCAGAAGTACCTCGTCAACGGCGTCCAGGGCGTGTACCGCTCGCAGGGTGTGCCGATCCACGACAAGCACATCGAGGTCATCGTCCGACAGATGCTGCGCAAGGTCACCGTCGTCGACCACGGCGACACCGACCTGCTGCCCGGTGAGATGGTGGACTTCAAGCGCTACCAGACCATCAACCGCGAGACGGTCGGCGAGGGCAAGCGCCCCGCGTCGGGTCGTCCCGAGCTGATGGGTATCACCAAGGCGTCGCTGGCGACCGAGTCGTGGCTGTCGGCCGCGTCGTTCCAGGAGACCACCCGCGTCCTGACGCAGGCGGCCATGGAGGGCAAGAGCGACCCGCTCGTCGGCCTCAAGGAGAACGTCATCATCGGAAAGCTCATCCCCGCCGGAACCGGTCTTGCGAAGTACCGCAACGTCACGGTCGAGGCGACGGAAGAGGCGAAGAGCGAGCGGTACCCCAACCGCATCTTCGCGTCCGACGGTGCGTACTCCGACGCCGACCTGAGCTACGTCGACTTCGACAGCTTCTCGACGGACGACTTCACGCCCGGCACCTACAACTGATCGCGGGGTGGAGCCGCTCGCCGGCTCCACCCTGATCGACGGATGCCACGCCTCGGCGCGGCATCCCGATCACCCCGAAGGCCCCCGGCTCGCGCCGGGGGCCTTCGTCGTGCGTGCGGAGCGTCTCACGTGGACGGCGCCGGTGTCGCGTCGTGCCGACGGCGTGTCGCGCGGGTGTCGGGACCGGGACGCGGCGTGTCGAGAGGAGGGTGCGCCGGGGGTGTGCGCCTACCGTGGATGCGGAGGAACCCATGGCCCGAATCGGTGGACGCAGCCTGTGGTTGGCATGGCCGGCCGGCATCTTCTGCGCCGCGGCCGTGGCGGCGCTGGGGATCCTCGCCGCGCCCGGCATCCCGACCGCCGTGAGCTTCGTGGGCGACACCCTGCGCGCGACGACCGATACGCCGACGGCCACCGCGGCCCCTGCCGCGGAGCCCGCGGGCGACTGCCGCCACCTCTACTCTCAGCCCCTGTGGTCGTCCCTGGTGTGGTCGCCCGAGGCGTTGCTGTGGCAGCGCCGCACCGCCCCGCTCTCGACCCCCGAGGCGGTGGCGGCCGCGAGTCCCACCGTCGTCGTCACCTGCCACTGGCGCGGCGTCGACGGGCGTTTCGTGGAGACGACCGTCTCGACGGTCACGCCCGAGGGGGCGGCCGCGGCGCAGGCGACGCTCGCCGCGCAGGGATTCGGCTGCGCGGCCGACGGCGATGTCACGCACTGCGAACGCGCGACCGGCGACGTCCTCGAGGTCCACGACCTGCGCGGGGATCGCTGGGTCTCGTCGACCCTCACGGGCTGGATGCCGGACGCGTACGCCGCGACCGTGGCATCCCACGCGTTCTTCGGGGAGTGAGCGCAGGCCGTCGCGCGATCAGCCGAACACCGAGGAGATGATGCTCGCGGTGTAGCCGGTCGGGGCGAGGTTGGAGTACTGGGTGTCGACCAGCACGTCGTCGCGCCAGAAGAGGGTGCGACCGTCGTTGACGGGGTAGGTGTCGTTGATCCAGGTCTTCTCGCAGCGGGTGCCCTCATCGGGCGTGTAGCAGCTGAAGCCCTGGGTGGTCACCAGGTCGTTGAGCATGTCGAGGGCGGGGCCGCGGTCCACGCGCGAGATGGTCGTCATCAGACTCGTGGTGTCGGCGGCGGGGTCGCGCCAGATGCAGATCAGCGATCCGTCCGACTGCACGCCGGACGGCCCCAGCGAGGGGTCGTTGAGCGGCACCGTCCCGAGCTGCGAGAGGACGTCGGCGGAGAGCATCGCGCGGCAGTCCGCGGGGATGCGCACGGCCGTCGCGGTCTGCGTGATGGTGGGGATCGGGGTGGGACTGGTCGAGACGACCGGCGCCGACTCCTGCGGAGACGCCTCGTCGGCCGAGGGCGCGCACGCCGTCGTGCCGAGCGCGGCCGCGCCGACGATCGCGGCGACGAGGGCCGTGCGAGTCAGGCGACCGGGCATGCGTTCAGCCTAGGCGTCTCATCGGACTCAGGCGAGACGCACATCCACGGCACGCCTTCCGGGTGACACGCCGGGCGCGGGTTAGCCTTGCGGCGCAAGCACCGCGTGAGGAGACCCCATGAGCGACCACCAGCCGCACGGCGACCCCGTCGCTGAGCCCACGAACTCGTACGGAGACCCCGTCGCCGAGCCCCGTGACGACGCGCACGACGTGGTCGGGCGCGCCCACGAGGGCCTCGCCGACGCCGAGGCCGCGCAGCGCGACGCCGTCGACAGCGACGCGGCCCAGGCCGCCTGGGACGAGCGCGAGGCGCACGAGCGCGACGAGGCCGCCGCACTGCGCGACGCCCGGAGCGAGCACACGGCTCCGGTCGTGCACGATGCGTCTCCCGTCGAGCCCCAGGTCTCCGCCGCCGCCGGGCGCACGTCATCCGTCGATCTGGACGACGAGGACGCACGCTGGGCCGCCTACGCCGCGTCGGCCGAACCCGAGCACGACGCGCCCACCGCACGATACGCGACCGCCGAGACCGAGGCGCCCCGTCACGACGACGCGCCGACGACGGTCGCACCGGCCGTCGCCGCGGGGGTCGCAGGGACCGCCGCGGGCGCGTCCGCCACGACCGCGACGCCCGTCGCCGACGAGCCCACCCGTGCCGTCGGGGCACCGCAGCCCATCTTCGTGCAGGCTCCCGAGGCGCCGCGTCCGCGCGGCAACCGCGGCGCCGCCGGCGCGATCGGCCTGCTCGCCGCCGTCGTCTTCGCGGTGCTCTACCTTGCGGCGACGCTCGGCCTCGGCCTGCTGACCGGCGCCTTCGGCGTCTCGGAGCTCGGAGGCGAGGCGCTGGCGGCGCTCGCCACCGCGGGCCTGTGGGTGCCGACCGTGGCGTTCTTCCTCGGCTTCTGGTTCCTGGGCGCCCTCATCAACCGGGGTCGCTGGGGTCACTGGGTGGTGTGGGGTCTGGTCGTCGGCGTCATCGCCTGGGCGGGGCACCTTCTGGGCGTGCTGTTCGCCGCCCCCTTCTGGCGCATCACCTCGAGCGAGTCGCTCGACCTGCTGCAGAACAACGTCCTCGCGCCGCTGGCGATCGTGGCCTTCGTGCTGGGGCGCGAGCTCACCATCTGGTTCGGCGCCTGGGTCTCGGCACGGGGTCGCCGCGTGACCGAGATCAACGCCGAAGCGCAGCGCGAGTACGAGCGCACGCTCGAGGCCGGTCCTCAGCTCTCGCAGCGCTGAGATCGACACGGATGCCATGACGAACGCGCCGCGACCGGCGGGGGTCACCCCGCCGGTCGCGGTCGTCTTCGCGGCGGTCACCTTCATCGCCCTCTCGATCGGCGGGCTCGGGGTGGCGAGCCTCGCGTTGGACGCCGACGTCATCCCCGTCCGCGGGCTCGGCTCGATCCCCGGCGTCATCGGGCAGGTCGCCGCTCTCGCCCTGTTCGCCGGGGTGCTCCTGTGGGGCCTGCGTGCGGACCCGCCGGGATACCTCACCGCGGTTCCGTGCGCCATCGCGGCTTTCGTCGGCGAGGCCGCAGGGATCGTCGTCGGCGCGGTCGTCAGCGGAGCGGACCCGGCACGCGGTCTCGCCGCTGCCGGGAGCGTCGTGCTGGGCTTTCCCGGGCCCGTGATCGCGGCGGCCGGGCTGCTCGCCGGCCTTCTCGGGGTGTTCCTGTGCCGGACCCGATCCGAGGGGCCCCGATGGCGGTGGGAGGACGACGAGGACGCCCCCTGATGATCACGCGCGGCCGATCCGGCACTCCTGTACGGACGTCCTGGCGCCTCCGCGCGGACGTCCTGGTGCCTCCGCGCCGTGGCATCCCCACGTGCCCGGGCGTGTCGCACTAACGTAGGCGCCGTGGAGCGGTCGCTCGAGAGTCAGGTCAGCCAGGCCGTGGATGCCTGGCTGCGATGGCTGCCGCGCTGGGAGCCCGCGAACCATCGCGGTCGCGTCGCCCCGTGTCGCCGGTGCTTCGGCTCGCCGGTCCTGTCCGCCGCGGGCCTGGGCTCCGACGTTCCGCACGGGGTGCAGCACGGTCTCTCGACGCGCGTGAAGGGCATCGTCGACCACGCCGTCGCCGACTACACCTCGCGCAACCTCCCGATGCTGCAGGCCGAGCTCGATCAGCAGGCCGAGCGCAATCGCCGCCGCTCGTATCGGCCCGCCGAGGGGCTCGAACCGGAGTTCGACGGGATGCCGCTGGACCCCGACCCCGAACCCGGGTCGCCCTTCCTCTTCACCCTCTCGGGTCTCGCCGCGGAGGAGGACGCCGAGATCCCGGCCCTCCCGCCCCTGTCGGATGCCGCCAAGGCGGCGCTGCGGCAGGAGGTCGGTCTGGCCGACGACTACGCGAACATGATCGGGCGGGAGGTGTGCACGCTCCTCCTGCACCATCGCCTGCGCATCCAGGCGGCCGTGGCGGAGTACGTCGAGCCGCAGATCGCAGCGCTGCTCGACGACCTCACCCGCTCCCTCGACGCGCCGTTCGATCCGCGCGAGCCCGACGCCCCGGCATCCTGAGCGCGCTCGGTGTCCTGCGGTCACCTGTGCACAACGCGCAGGGCCGATGAAGACTGCTTTGTTAGCATCGACGGGTTGTGCGCTCGCTGAGGTGCGGGCGCGTCGTCCGGGGGAGGGGGCTCGATGCCGCAGCGGCTTCCGTCGTCGCCGCCCATCCTGCCCGGGCTGGCCTACATCCGTCCTCTGGGGTCGGGCGGTTTCGCCGACGTCTTCCTGTACGGGCAGGACATGCCCCGTCGCGACGTCGCGGTGAAGGTCCTCCCCAGCGACGTGCGCGACACCGACCTGCTGCGCATGTTCAACGCCGAGGCCGACGTGCTCGCGCACCTGTCGGCGCACCCCTCGATCGTGACGGTCTACCAGGCGGGCATCTCGGCCGACGGGCGCCCGTACATCGTGATGGAGTTCTGCCCGGGCTCGCTCGCCCAGCGCTACCGCGTCGAGCGCATGCCGGTGGCCGAGGTGCTGTCGATCGGCGTGCGCATGGCCGGAGCTCTCGAGTCGGCGCACCACGCGGGGCTCATCCACCGCGACGTCAAGCCCAGCAACATCCTCGTCACCACCTTCGGTGCCCCCGTGCTGGCCGACTTCGGCATCTCGTCGTCGCTCGTGCGCCAGGGGGCCGATGAGATGCTCGCCATGAGCGTGCCGTGGAGCGCCCCCGAAGTCGTCGCGGAGCAGACCGCCGGCACGATCGCGAGCGAGGTGTGGAGTCTGGGCGCCACCGTCTATTCGCTGCTGGCGGGGCAGAGTCCGTTCGAGCGGCGCGAGAAGGGGCAGAATTCGCGCGAGCAGCTGCGCCGCCGCATCGCTCGCGCCTCCTACACGGCCATCTCCCGGTCCGACGTCCCGCCGTCGGTGCAGGACGTCCTCGCGAAGGCCATGGCGCGCGACCCCGCCCAGCGCTACCCGAGCGCGCGCGCCTTCGGCGAGGCGCTGCAGGGGGTGCAGGCCGAGATGGGCGTGCCGGCGACCCCGCTCGAGGTCCCCGCGGCCGAGTGGGCACCCGCCGCCCGCTCCATCGACTTCGCCGACGGCACCGTCCGCGGCCCCGCACGCTCGCGCATCGAGCGCGAGATCTCGCGCAAGACGCGGGACTCCTCGGGCATCACCGGGTACGCACGTGACGAAGACACCGACATCCAGGCCCCGGTCTCGACCGCGTCGCGGGCGCTGCCCTGGGTGCTGGCCTCCGCGACCCTCGTCACCGCCGGCGCGGTCGTCGTCGCGGCGCTCTACGCCACGGGGGTGCTGCGATGAAACGCCGCACGCTGGTCGGGCTCGCCTCCACCCTCGTCGCCGCGACCCTCGTCGTGACCGCGAGCATCGTGTGGCCCGGCCTCGACGCGCAGCAGACCCCTGAGGTCGACACCTCGGTGTGGGCGCTGCAGACCGGTGAGGGGCAGCGCTACGCACGCGTGAACACGACGGTCGGCGAGCTCGACACGGTGCGCACCGCGGGCAATCCGAGTCAGGTGGCGCAGGCGCACGACGGTGCGTACCTGTTCACCGACAGCTACAGCAAGCTCACCCGCATCGACGAGGCGCAGCCCGTCGACCTGGAGCAGGACCAGCTCGAGGCCGCCCCCGACACCCCGCCCGGCACCACCTCGGTCGCCACGGCGGGCGACTACGTCGTCTACCGCACCGACACGGGAGCCCTCTTCGCGGGGCGGCTGAGCCAAGCGGGTCAGCGCGCCGCCGAGCTCGACCCCTTCGGAACCGCCGGTGACGACGAGGCCGTGTCGTACACGGCGGATGCCATCGCCCTCGACGACCGGGGGATGCTCTTCGCCTACTCCTCGGTGGACCAGTCCGTGATCCGGTACGACATCGACGCCGACGAGGTGCGCGCGCGCGACGCCCTCGACGTGACGGTGACCGCTCCGGTGATCTCGGCGGCCGGCGACACCTGGGTGCTCGTGGATCCCGAGGCCGGCCGCGTGTGGATGCGCGGCACCGACCCGGTCGACCTCGACCTGGGGGACCAGGTCTCGGTCGGCGACGCCGACGCGGGAGCCGATGCCGTCTTCGTCGCCGACGATCAGTCGCTCTGGACGATCCCGACCGACGGGTCCGGACCCCGGCGCGAGGTGGGCGGGGGAGGCAACATCCTCGGGCAGCCCGCGCGCCCGCTGACCCACCAGGGCGTCACCTACGCCGCGTGGCTCCTCCCGGGCGACAGTCGGGGCACCCTGTGGCGGTCGGACCAGGGCGAGACCGACCTCGCCTACGACGGAGCCACGATGCCCGACCAGCGGCGCCCGGTGTTCGTCGCGACCGATCACGCCGTCATCCTGAACGAGACGCGCACCGGCTGGGTGTGGACGGTGCCCGACGGCGCCCTCGTGGCATCCAGTCAGAACTGGTCGCTCGACGACCGCACCGAAGAGGCCGCCGTCCAGAGCGAGGAGCAGCTGAGCGTCGTCCTCGACCCCAAGCCGCCCATCGCCGAACCCGATGCCTTCGGGGTGCGGGCGGGGCGGCTCAACACCCTTCCGGTGCTGTTGAACGACCACGATCCGAACGAAGACGTGCTGAGTATCGTGCCCGAGAGCGTCACCGGGCTCGATCCCGGCTTCGGCAGGCTCTCGCTCATCGACTCCGGTCAGCGGCTGGCGGTGCGCGTCGAGCCGGGAGCAACCGGCACCGCGACGTTCAGCTACGCGGTGACCGACGGCACGACGGCCGACGGACTCACGTCGGCACCCACCACGGTCACCCTGACGGTCTCGCCGGCGGAGTCGAACGCCGCCCCCGTGTGGTGCGGCACCGACAAATGCCTGCAGCAGTGGCCGACCCCCGAGGTCGCGCGCGGCGGCACCCTCACGGTCCCCGTCATGCCCGGCTGGGTAGACCCCGACGGAGACCCGCTCCTGCTGCTCTCGGTCGACAACCCGAGCGGCGTCGGCACGGTCGCCGCCACCCCCGGCGGAGACGTCGTCTACCAGCATGCCGACGACGGGTCGGGCGGCGAACAGAGCATCCAGCTCGACGTCACGATCGCCGACACCGCAGGGGCCACCACGACCAAGCCCCTCGTCATCCGGGTGGCTCCCGATCCCACTCTCGCGGTGCAGTCCTTCGCCACCGTCGACACGGTCGGCACCTCCCTCGCCGTCGACGTCGGCCTGCACGTCACCGGCACCGCCGGGGAGATCTCCCTCGGCTCGGTCCGCGTCCTCGACGATGCCGCCGCGACCGCGACCGTGGTCGGCGGCAGCACGGTGTTCGACTTCACGGCATCCGAGCCCGGTGTGTACCGCGTCGACTTCACCGTCAACGCCGGGGGTCGCGACGCCACGGGGACGGCTCGCATCACGCTCCTGCCCGCCGACGCGCCCGCCCAGTTATCGACCGCCCCCGTCGTGGCCTTCGTGCGCCCGCAGGAGGATGCGACCCTCGACGTGTTCAGCGCGGTGTCCAACCCCACCGGCCGCGTGCTGCTGCTCAGCGACGTGACGCCCGCGGCCGAGGAGGGGGCCTCCCTCACCGTCGACACCGTCGGGCAGAACGATCTGCGCGTCTCGGGCTCCACCGCCGACGGCGGCGCGGGGCTGCTCGGTACCGTCGACTACACCGTCAGCGACGGAACCGACGACGAGGGCTCCCGCGTGAGCGGCGAGGCGACCGTCTACCTTCTCCCGCCGGCTCCCGAGATCGCGCCGATCGCCGTCGACGACACCGTCACGGTACGCGCGGGGGCGCAGATCGACATCCCGGTGCTCGACAACGACATCTCGCCGGCCGGAGGGCGACCGAGCCTCGACCCCTCCAGCGTGCAGGCTCAGCCGGCGAGCGACGCGCTCGCCTTCGCGTCGGGCGGCGTGCTGCGCTATCTGGCGCCGACCACGCCCGGCTCCTACGAGGTGACGTACCGCGTCTACACCACCGGTACGCCCGCCCTTTGGGACGAGGCGACCGTGCGCATCACGGTCCTCGGCGGCGAGGCCAATCGGGCGCCCCTCCCCGACACCCTCCAGGGGCGCGTCCTCAGCGGAGGCACGACGACGATCGATTTCCAGGGATTCGGCGTCGACCCCGACGGTGACGCCGTCTCGCTCGACCGCATCGTCGCCCAGCCCGACCGGGGCACGGCATCCGTCTCCCCGGACGGGTCGTCGATCGTCTACTCGTCCGTGCCGGGCGACCGGGGGCAGGTGTCGTTCCGCTACCGCGTGGCCGACTCCTCGGGCGCCACGGGCGAGGGCACCGTGCGCATCGGAATCCTGGATGCCGAGGCCAACCCGAGTCCGATCACCTTCACCGACTACGTGCAGGTGCAGGCCGGGGGAGACCGCACGATCCGGGTCAGTCCGCTCGCGAACGACATCGATCCCACGCAGGGGCGACTGACGCTCACGGCGGTGCGGCCCGACCTTCCCGAGACGCTCGTCGACGGCAGCGCCAACCCGGAGTACGCGCGACTCGACGGGTTCGTCGACAGCGTCAGCGACACCGGCGTGGTCCTGCGCTCGGGCGACGAGCCCGGCACGATGTCGTTCCTGTACGACGTGGAGTCCGATTCCGGCAACACCGGGCGCGGACTCATCGTGGTCAAGGTGGTGCGCGAGAGCGTGCCCGATTACCCCGTGGTGACCGACACCGTGCTCACGGTCGAGAACCGCGACGACTTCACCACCGGGGTCGACGTGATCGCGGGCCGCGCGACCTGGTCCGGCGGTGAGGTCGGCGACCTCGAGGTGGCGCTGTGGGGGCAGCCCACCGACGTGCGCCTCGACGGCCGGCGCATCTCCGGCGAGCTGCCCGCGACCCGTCGCGTCATCCCGTTCGCGATCACGGGCCGTGTCGGCGACGCCGACGTCACGACCTACGCGTTCCTCCGCGTGCCGGGCGACGACGACCTGACCCTCGCGCTGCGCCCCGGGTCGGCGCAGCGGGTCGATGAGCTGGCCTCGGTGCAGTTCGACATGGCATCCCTCGTCGCCCTTCCCCGTCGGGCCGCGCTCGAGGTCGGCACCGACGTCTCGACCACCGGCGTCCGCGCCGAGGGACGCTGCTCCGTCACCGGGTCGGTCGTGCAGTACGACGCCGGGACGGGATCGCCGTGGACCGACGCATGCCAGGTGCCCGTGCGGGTGGCGGGGACGCAGGACTGGACCGTGCTCTCGGTGCCCATCGGGGTGGTCGCCCGCGATCCGCAGCCGGAGCTGCGCCCGGGTTCGCTCACGGTGGGCCCCGGTGAGACGGCCATCTTCGACCTGCGAAACATGACCTCGTGGCAGCTGGGGCGTGAGGACTGGGCCGGGATCCGGTACGCCCTCGACTACAGCGGCTCCGCGTTCCAGGTCTCGCTCGACGGATCGGTCGTGACGGTGGTCGGCGCCGACCGCTCCGTGCCCGGCACCGACAACGCCGCCGTCATCTCCGTCACCAGCCACAACGCCGTCGCCCCCGCGCGGCTCGTCCTCCGCGTCGGCGCGGCGCCCTCGACGCTGCCCCAGGGCGGAACGACGTCGTCGCAGTGCTCGCAGGCTCAGGGCTCGAGCTGCTCGATCGACGTCATCGGCATCAGCGGTGAGGTCAACCCGCTGCCGCGGACCCCGCTCGAGGTCGTAGGCGTGCGGCCCACGGCGGCGTGCACGGGCGTGACCTTCGCCGTCGGCTCGGCGTCGAGCGTCGTCGCTTCATGGACGGCCGACGCCCCCGGCGCCACCTGCAGCGCCAGCGTCACGCTCCGCGACGCCCAGGGGCGCTCGACCGCGTCCACGCGCGATGCCCGTGTCGTGCTCGACCTGCTCGGTTACCCCCGTTCGCCCGCGAGCGTGCGGCAGACGGCTTTCGCCGACGGCTCGCTGACGCTCCGCGTCGATCCGGGCGAGGCCCGTCGCGCCTACCCGGCGCTCAGCGGGTTCACGGTCCGCTCCGGCGGCGAGGTCGTCGCGCAGTGCGGCCCCGATGGCGGGTGCCCCGTGATCTCGGCCCCGAACGGCGAGCAGCGCGAGTACGTGGTGACGGCGGTGAACAGCGTCGGCGAGTCGCGCGGCGCCGTGCGCACGACGGCATGGGCCTACGCCTCCCCCGACAGGCCGAAGTCGGGCGACTTCGCGCCCGTGAACAACGGGGGTGACGGAGGCGTCGCTGATCTCACCATTCGCGGCATCGACTCCGCCGAGACCGGCTCCCTCGAGATCGTCAGCGCCGCGGGGCAGAAGCGCACCGTCGACGTCGGCCGCAACCAGGAGAACATCTCGGTCGACGCGTTCCCGGTCGGGAGCAACTCCTCCACGCAGCTCACGGTCACCCCGATCTCGCGCTTCACCGTGCCGCCGGGGCTCGGCGGCTCGCAGAGCGGTCAGGCGCTCGTCTTCACCGCGCACGGCGTCGGCAAGCCGCAGCAGCTCGGCCTCACACTCACGTCCGAACCCGAGGGCGGCGGCAAGGTGACGATCGTCGCCACCGGTTCGGCGTCGAAGAACGGCGACGGTTCCGAGGTGCGCTACGGCTTCGCCATCGACGGCTCGTGCCGCGTCGGTGACGACGGGCCGCGCCGCGAGTTCCCGGGGAAGGACGACGGGGTGACCTACACGGTCCGCATGTGCGTCGATTCGGTCTACGAGGGTAAGAGCTACGGCTCCGACCAGATCGAGCAGAGCATCGACGCCGCGCAGGACACCTCCGCCCCGCAGGGCTACACGTTCCGCGTGAACGCGCGGCCCGATGTGAGCGGCGACACCGCCCGATGGAAGATCACCCGCATCGAGGCGGGCGACAAGCCGCCGCGCAACAACTCGGTCGTCTACGACAACTGGGACAACGGCACCTCGGCGTACGACAGCGATCCGAACATCGGCGTCTACTTCCAGCACGACCTCTGGCCGACGCGTTCCGACCGCGGCGTCGTGAAGCCGGCCTCCGGCAGCGCCCCGTACCAGGTGCAGGCGAGGGCGTACATCGACTCCTGCGTCGCCGGCAGCGAGCTCAAACTCGGGTGGAAGACCAGCAACGGCGAGGCGCGTACCTCCACCGACCGCTCCGGCGTCGTCTACTACGACAAGAGCGGCAAGAAGCTCGACGCGAGCGACCCGACCGTCGTGCCGAAGGGCGCCACGCGCGTCGAGAACGCGAAGGTCCAGGTCAGCTGGTCCGCCAAGGGCTGGGGTCTGGATGACGCCACGCTCGTCACGGGCGGCACCTGCGACCCCGGCAAGGCCGACCCCTCCGAGCCGCCGAAGGGCGACCCCTCGCAGCCGCCCCAGGGCAACGGCTGATCCCGGCATCCATCCATCCCCCACAGGAAGAACGCACCGACATGACGATCACCCAGGAGCAGGCCACCTGGTTCTCCCAGACCTTCTCGCAGATCGCCGACAACGTCGAGCGTGCGGTGCTCGGCAAGCGCCACGTCGTCGAGCTCGTGCTGACCGCGATGCTGAGCGACGGGCACGTGCTGCTCGAAGACGTCCCCGGCACCGGCAAGACCTCGCTCGCCCGCGCCGTCGCGCAGTCGGTGCAGGGGACGAACACCCGCATCCAGTTCACGCCCGACCTGCTCCCCGGTGACATCACGGGCATCACCGTCTACGACCAGAAGAGCGGCGCGTTCGAATTCCACAGTGGGCCCATCTTCGCCAACATCGTGCTCGCCGACGAGATCAACCGCGCGAGCCCCAAGACGCAGTCGGCCCTGCTCGAGGTGATGGAGGAGGGCAAGGTCACCATCGACGGCGTCTCGCGCGAGGTGGGCGTGCCCTTCCTCGTGCTCGCCACGCAGAACCCCGTCGAGCAGGCCGGCACCTATCGCCTCCCCGAGGCCCAGCTCGACCGCTTCCTGCTGCGCACGTCCCTCGGCTACCCCGACCACGCGGCGACCGTGCGCATCCTCGACGGCGCCCCCGTCGCCACCGCCGACCTGCGCCCGATCATCACCCCCCAGGCGCTGGTGGGCATGGCCGATCTCGCGGCATCCGTCTATGTCGACGCGCTCGTCCTCGACTACATCGCCCGACTCGTGGATGCCACCCGCACGGCCGACGAGGTCCGCCTGGGCGTCAGCATCCGCGGCGCGCTCGCCCTCACGCGCGCCACGCGCGCGCGGGCCGCGTCGCAGGGCCGCACCTACGCGACGCCCGACGATGTGAAGGCGCTCGCCGTGCCCGTGCTCTCGCACCGGCTCATCCTGCACCCCGAGGCGGAGTTCGACGGGGTCACGCAGGAGGCCGTGGTCGGCCAGGTCCTGCTCGACACGCTCCCGCCGACGCAGCGCGAGAGCGCGTGACGCCCGTGCGCCGTGTCCGCACGGATCGGGGGGTGGGCCATGCCTGATCCGAACGTCACCGAGTCGCGGCTCACGCGCACCTCGGCCGCGACCATGGCCACGGGCTCGCGCACGTCGATCACCTCGACCGCCACCCGCCGGCAGCGCCGTATCGTGCGCGCCGTGGTGCAGGTCGCCGAGACATGGCGCGTCATCACCGAGGCGGTGGCCGCGGCCCTGTCGTGGGCGGGGCGCACCGTCCGTCCCGCCGGCGCCGTCGTCGCGATCGCGGCCACAGTGGGCCTCGCGCTCGGCGTCGTCTTCGGCTGGGTCGAGTGGATGGTGGCGGGCTCGGCGGCGCTGCTGCTGCTGCTCATGAGCGTCCCGTTCCTCTTCGGCGCACGCGCCTACGACGTCGATCTGGCTCTCGAGCACGAGCGCGTCACCGCCGGGAACGGCGTCACGGGCGAGATCGTCGTCCGCAACGACAGCTCGCGGCCGACGCTGCCGGGGCGTCTCGACATCCCCGTCGGTCGCGGTCTCGTCGAATTCGGGGTGCCGTTCCTGCGGCCGGGGCACAGCAGCACCGAGCCTCTCGAGATCCCGCCGCTGCCGCGCGGTGTCGTGCGCGTCGGGCCGGTGACCACCGTGCGCAGCGACCCGGTGGGACTGCTGCGACGCGAGCACGCCTTCGACGACGTCCACGACCTCTTCGTCCATCCGCGCACGGTCGGCCTGCCGTCCACGAGCGCCGGACTCGTCCGCGACCTCGAGGGCAACGCGACCCGGCGTCTCGTCGACGCGGACATGTCGTTCCACGCCATCCGCGAGTACGCTCCCGGCGACTCGCAGCGCCAGGTGCACTGGAAGTCCACGGCCAAGACCGGGCGCCTGATGGTACGCCAGTACGAGGAGTCGCGCCGCTCGCGGATGGCGGTCGTGCTCGCCGCTGCGACCCAGGAGTACGCGGATGCCGACGAGTACGAGCTCGCCGTCTCGGCCGCCGCCTCGTTGGGTCTGCGTGCCGTGCGCGATGCGCGCGACATCGACATCGTCACGGGCTCGGAGATCCCCCGCGTGGTGAAGGGCCGGCTCCGGGCGATCCGTCACATCCCGGTGGTCTCCCCGCGGGCGATGCTGGACGGGTTCAGCGCCATCCAGCGCCACGAGAACACCATGCCCGTCGAAGACGTCTGCCGGCTGGCATCCGAGGCGAACGAGCGCCTGTCGATCGCGTTCCTCGTCACCGGCTCCCTCGTGCCCCTCGCCCGCCTGCGGCAGGCGGCGCTCGCGTTCCCCGCCGACACCGCGGTCGCCGCGGTCATCTGCGACGAACGCGCGCACCCGCGGATGCAGAGCGTGGCGGGCCTCACCGTGCTCACCATCGGCACCCTCGACGACCTCTCCGGTCTTCTGGTGCGGGGAGCCACCTCGTGAGCGGCTCGCGCGACCGCGCGCCCCGGCGTCGCCGTGAGGCGTCGTCGGCTCCGCGGTGGACCGCCGCCGCGCTGTACACCGCGGTGTCCGCGGCGCTCGCCGCGGTGGCGGCATGGCCCATCTACACGGCCGTGTCGTTCCTCGTCCTCGTCGTCGCGGCATCCCTCGCCGGGGCGGCCGTGGTGACGCTCGTCGCGTGGCGGCGCGGGAGCGGATGGGCTCTCGCCGCCGGGCTCGTCGCCGCCTTCACGCTCCTGGCCGTCCCTCTCGCGGTGCCGTCGCGCCTGACGTCGCCGCTGGACGTGCTGCGCGGGCTCGGCGAGTCCTATGCCGGGGTGGTCGTCGCCTGGAAAGACCTGGTCACCGTCGACCTGCCGGTCGGTGCGTACCGCAACCTCCTGATCCCCGCCCTCGTGGTCTTCCTCGTCGGCACCGCGCTCGCCCTCGCGCTCGCGGGGCGCACCGACCGATGGGCGGCCATCGCGGTCGTCCCCGGTCTCGGGATGATCGGTTTCGGCCTGTTCTTCGGCCGCACGGCGACGAGCGCGCCGCTCACGATCGGACCCGTCGTCCTCGCCGCTCCCGTGGAGACGGTGGTGGGCCTGGCGGCGCTGCTGTCGGCCGTGCTGTGGCTGGCCTGGCGCGCCCACGACGAGCGTGCCCGCGCGCTCCGCCGCGCGAGCGAGGTCTCCGCCGCGCAGGTGGCCCCGGGGCGCTCCCGCACCGACCGCCGACGCGCCGCGCTCGGGGTGGCGATGGTCGCCCTCGCCGCGGTCGTCACGGTCGCCGTCGTGCCGTGGGTGTCGCGGGGAGCGGAGCGGGAGGTCCTCCGTTCCGCCGCCGGACCGCAGGAGCAGATCGCCGAGGCCGTGAGTCCCCTCGCGCAGTACCGCGCCATGTTCTCGGACGCCCGGGCCGACGAGGTGCTGTTCCGCGTGAGCGGCGAGGGGACCCTGCCCGAGCGCATCCGTCTGGCCACTCTCGATGCCTACGACGGAGAGATCTTCCGCGCCTCAGGCGAGGAGGGAGCGGGCTTCGTCCGCCTACCTTCGACCCGCGACGCCGGCGACGGTCGCACGATCGCAGCCGAGGTAGAGATCGTCGATCTCGACGGGATCTGGATGCCGACCGCCGGCCGTCTCGCCTCGGCGACGTTCGAGGGCGATCGGCGCGGCGCTCTGGCCGACCGCTTCTACTACAGTGCTTCCGCCGAAGCGGGGGTGCAGACCTCCGACGGAGGCCTGCGCGCGGGGGACCGCTACGAGCTCTCGGGTGTGGAGCCCGCCCCCGTCGACCTCGCGTCCGTGACAGCTCCCGGAGCGCCGCAGGGGGTGTCGGGCGGAGACAACCTGAAGAGGTGGGTCGAGGAGCACGCGACAGGCTCCGACGGCGCAGCCCTGCAGGCCCTCGTCCAGCTGCTCCGGGAGCGCGGTTATCTCAGCCACAGCCTGGCCGCGCCGGGCACCGCCGCTCCCGCGTGGACCGCCGACCTTCCCGGCTATCAGCTGCAGCCGAGCGCCTCGGGTCACTCCCTCGCGCGCATCGACCGCATGTTCGAGCGTCTCCTCGATCGCGAGGACGACCCGCGTGCGGAGGCGACCGGCAACTACGTCGCCGCCGTCGGCGACGACGAGCAGTTCGCGGTCGCGACGGCGCTCATCGCCCGCGAACTGGGCTTCCCCGCCCGCGTCGTCGTCGGTACGCGGTTGGAGACCGCCGACCCGACCCTGTCGGCGTGCGACGCGGGGGAGTGCCGACCGCGCGACCTGACCGCGTGGACGGAGGTCGAGGGCGCCGACGGTCGGTGGGCGGCCGTCGACGTCACCCCGCAGTGGGAGCAGTCGCCGAGCCTCGAGGTCACCCAGCAGCAGGACCCCGAGAACGTCACCGAGGTGCGTCCCGACACCGTCGAAGAGGTCGTCCCGCCCGAGCCCGTGCAGGAGGACGACTCCCGCGACGACGACTCCCGCACCGACGAGGGCATCGATCTCGCGTGGCTCTGGCCGCTGCTGCGCACCGCGGGCATCGCCGTGCTCGTCGTGCTGGTGCTGTTCGGGCCGTTCCTGGCCGTGCTCATCGCCAAGGCGCTGCGCCGCCGCGGCCGTCGACGCGACCCCGATCCGAGGGGAGCGATCGCCGGCGGGTGGGACGAGTACGTCGACGCCGGACTCGACGCGGGGCGTTCCGTGCCGCGTGCATCGACCCGTCGCGAGGTCGCTGACGCGTTCGCGACGCCCTCCGGCATCCGCCTGGCCGCTGATGCCGATCGCGCCGTGTTCGCCGCCGACCGGATCACCCCCGACGAGGTCACCGCCTTCTGGCGCATCGTCGACGACGAACGTCGCGTCCTCACCCGTCAGCGCGGCTTCTGGCGCCGAGTGCGCGCGGCCGTATCGTTGAGATCGTTCCTGCGGTTCCTCGCCCCCCGGCCTTCTCGGCGGGGGTCGCCGCATCGCGACGAGAGGGGGAAGCGTTCCGCCACGGCGGCGGGGCGCGACACGACATGACCGATTCGACGACGCTGGTCCTGGGAGCGAGCTCGCTCGCCCTGGTCGTGGTGCTGTACGTCTGGCTCGCCCTCGCCCTGGCCGCGATGTTCCGCAAGATCGGCGAGCCGGTCTGGAAGGCGTGGGTGCCGGTGGTCAACGTCGCCACCGTGCTGAAGCTCGGCGGGTTCTCGCCGTGGCTCGTGCTGATCAACCTCGTGCCCCTCTTCGGCTTCATCGCCTTCTACGTGGTCCTCGTCGTGGCGGTCCACCGCATCACCGTCGGATTCGGCGCGGGCGGCGGCCTCACCGTGCTGGGCGCCGTCTTCCTCGTCGTCTGGGCCAGCGTCCTCGGCTTCGGCTCCGCACGGTGGGAGGGCGACGCCGCCCGCGGTGCCGACGAGGACTCCGCACCCGTTCGCCGCGGACGCGACTTCCAGGGCCCGTACGTCCCGCTGATCGGCGGGTGGACGCCCGAGGCCGAGCCCGCCCCGGACGACCGCCCCGCAGCCGACCGCCCCGCAGCCGACCGCTTCGTCGACGCGGCGCCGCCGGTGTCGGAGCCGGTCGTGCAGCCCTTCGCCGCCCCCGCCGGTTCGTTGGCCGATGCGGTCCCGTCCCCGAGCGACTGGGCCCCGCCGACCGATCTCGCGCCGGCCCGTCTCGACGGACACCGCTCGACGGACCGGTCCGTTCCCGCCGCCTCCGGATCGGTCTTCGAGGTGCTCGACGCGCTGCGCGACGGCGCTCCCGCGGGGGCCGACGGGGCCGCGCCGCGAGATCGGGCCGATCAGCAGGCCGGGCCCGCCGACGTCGACAAGAAGCCGGATGCCGAGCAGTCCCCGGCGGGGTGGGTCCCGCGTTTCGCCGAGCCGCCGGCTGAGCCCGATGCCGACGCCCTCGCGACCCGCGCGCTGCTGCTGCCCGGAGCTCCCACCCGTGGCGCGTCACCGGCCGCGCGGCGCACGAGTGATCCCACCGATGTCGAGTCGGCCTCCCCCTCGGCGGCATCGGCGTCCCCCTCGGCGGATGCGGCACCCGACCATCCCGTCGACGACGGCCCGTCGCCGTGGGCTGCTCCCGCGCGCCGCGAGGCGGAGGAGCTGGACGAGGCGCCCGCGATCATCCCGGAGGCACCGCTCACGCGGCCCGCGCCGACGCCGGTTTCCGCTCCCCGCGTCTCCCGGACCCCCGCCGACGAGTTCCCCGAGCTCTCCGAAGCGGTCTCGGCCGTACCCGACGCCCCCGACGCGGGCGCTCCGCGCTCGGCCCGCACGTCGGTGTCGGCGTTGTACACGCGCCCGGAGGTCCCGTCGGACGACGACTTCGACGCTCTCGACCGCACGGTCGTGGCGCGGCGCAAGCGCATCCCATGGGCGCTGATCGCCCCCAACGGCGAGACGGTCGATCTGACGTCGTCGGTCGTCATCCTCGGCCGTCGTCCCGGCCCGGATGCCGCGCACCCCGACGCTCAGCTCGTCCCGATCGTCGACGACACGCGGACGGTCTCGAAGACGCACGCGCGCCTCGAGCTGCGCGGCGACACCTGGTACGTCACCGACCTGGAGTCGACGAACGGCGTGCTGTTCGCCACGCTCATGGGCACCGAGGTGGAAGCTCCTCCCGGCGAGGAGATCGAGGCGGGCGAACGGTTCTTCCTCGGCGACGCGGAGGTGCGCCTCACGCGGAGGAACGTGTGAGCGGCCCGTTCGATCGAGCGGACGATCCCGACGAGGTCACGCTGTGGGCGGGCCGACTGCGGGCCTGGCCGTCGAATCCGCCGGCCGCGGCCGACGGCGGCTCACCCGCGGCCGCCGACGCGGACGACCCCGACGACGCCACCGTGCGGTCCCACGCGGACGACCTCGACGACGCCACCGTGCGCTCCGACGTGCGGGAGCCGGACGACGCGACGGTGATCGCTCGTCGTGCGGATGCCGTTGCGGAGCCGGACGACGCGACGGTTATCGCCCGGCGCGTCGACACCGCAGCGGACGCCGACGATCGCACCGTGGTCGCGCGGCCCGCCGCTCCGGAGGCGGAGCTCGAGGACGCGACCGTGCGTCGTGCCCCGGTGCAGGAGCGCACGGCGCGCAGCCCGGAACTTCTCCCCGCCGACGACACCCAGCCGGGGCTCCGTGCCCGGCGCTCGTCCGCGCCCGCCGTCGACGAGCCACCCGACGACAGCACTCGACCGCGTCGCGCGCCCGACGGAGTCGACGACACCCAGGCGGGTACGCGCCGCGCGCGTCGTGCCGATGCGGCCGATGCCTCCGCGAGCCGACGGTCGGCGGACGCGGGACCGCAGGCCGTCGACGGGGCGGTGCGTGAGGCGCGCGTGCCCGCCGCCCTGGGGCGCGAGATCTACGATCCGCGGGTCGATGCGCCGATCCGGGTGGCGCGTTCCGTGCCGCCTGCGCGGTCCGGGCTCCGCGACCATCCCGCCCTCGTGCGGCCGCGGCCGGCTCGACGGGGCGCCTGGCGAGCACTGCTGATCGGTACCGCGGTGGTCCTGCTGCTGGCCGCCGGCGCGGCGGCGGCGGTGCTGCTCCTGGGCTGAGCGGGCGGCATCCTGACCGTCGGCTGGGGGAGACGCGTGCACGTTTGCCCGTCCTCCGGGGAACGCGTATCATTGAGCGGGTGTGCGTTCACGCGCGCCGTGCGTCGTGCCTTCGGGTAGGTCGTGCGGATCAACGCTCGCACCATCTCAGGGACTGGTCTGCGAACAGGTCACCCCCACGGCATATCCACCACAACCGCGTCCGATCATTCTGACGCGCGGTGGATCACACGTGAGCCCGACACGTCACGAATCGCAAGATGAGCGACATGACGGGGGAGACACGACCGCTGTCACCGTGCAGCACCCCGGGCGGCCCGAGAGGAACCGCCCGGCCAATCAAGGAGAGAACGTGCCAACCATTCAGCAGTTGGTTCGCAAGGGCCGCTCGCCGAAGGTCTCGAAGACCAAGGCTCCCGCGCTGAAGTCGAACCCCCAGCAGGCCGGCGTGTGCACCCGCGTGTACACGACGACCCCCAAGAAGCCGAACTCGGCCATGCGCAAGGTCGCCCGCGTCAAGCTGCGCAACGGCACCGAGGTCACCGCGTACATCCCCGGTGAGGGTCACAACCTCCAGGAGCACTCGCTCGTGCTCGTCCGTGGTGGTCGTGTGAAGGACCTCCCCGGTGTCCGCTACAAGATCGTCCGCGGTGCGCTCGACACCCAGGCTGTCAAGAACCGTAAGCAGGCTCGTAGCCGCTACGGCGCGAAGAAGGGCTGAGAACCATGCCTCGTAAGGGTCCCGCCCCGAAGCGTCCCGTCGTCAACGACCCGGTGTACGGCGCCCCCGTCGTCACCCAGCTGGTCAACAAGATCCTCGTCGACGGCAAGAAGTCCATCGCCGAGTCGATCGTCTACGACGCCCTCAAGGGTGTCGAGGCGAAGAACAGCCAGGACGCCGTCGCCACGCTGAAGAAGGCGCTCGACAACGTCCGTCCCACCCTCGAGGTCAAGAGCCGCCGCGTCGGTGGCTCGACCTACCAGGTTCCCGTCGAGGTCAAGCCGCACCGCGCCAACACGCTCGCGCTGCGCTGGCTCGTGAGCTACGCGAAGGGTCGTCGTGAGAAGACGATGACCGAGCGTCTGCAGAACGAGATCCTCGACGCCTCGAACGGCCTCGGTGCCGCGGTCAAGCGCCGCGAAGACACCCACAAGATGGCCGAGTCGAACCGCGCCTTCGCGCACTACCGCTGGTAAAACCCGCGGAGGGTCCGTGATCGAACCCCGGTCACGGACCCTCCGATGGGCCCGGCATCAACCTCCCAACAGGTAAGGAAGACACCCGTGGCACAAGACGTGCTCACCGACCTCCACAAGGTCCGCAACATCGGCATCATGGCGCACATCGATGCCGGCAAGACGACGACGACCGAGCGCATCCTGTTCTACACGGGCGTCAACCACAAGATCGGCGAGACGCACGACGGTGCGGCCACGACCGACTGGATGGAGCAGGAGCAGGAGCGTGGCATCACGATCACCTCCGCTGCTGTGACGTGCTTCTGGGAAAAGAACCAGATCAACATCATCGACACCCCCGGTCACGTCGACTTCACCGTCGAGGTGGAGCGTTCGCTCCGCGTGCTCGACGGTGCCGTCGCCGTCTTCGACGGCAAGGAGGGCGTCGAGCCCCAGTCCGAGACCGTGTGGCGTCAGGCCGACAAGTACGACGTCCCCCGCATCTGCTTCGTCAACAAGATGGACAAGCTGGGCGCCGACTTCTACTTCACGGTCGACACCATCGTCAACCGCCTGAAGGCCAAGCCCCTGGTGCTCCAGATCCCGATCGGTGCCGAGAACGACTTCGTCGGCGTCGTCGACCTGGTCTACATGCGTGCCCTGGTCTGGCCCGGCGACGCCAAGGGTGATGTCACCATGGGCGCCAAGTACGAGATCCAGGAGATCCCGGCCGACCTCGTCGAGAAGGCGCAGGAGTACCGCGAGAAGCTCCTCGAGACCGTCGCCGAGTCCGACGACGCCCTGCTCGAGAAGTACTTCGGTGGCGAAGAGCTCACCCACGAGGAGATCAAGGGCGCCATCCGCAAGATGACGATCGCCAGCGAGGTCTACCCCGTGTTGTGCGGTTCGGCGTTCAAGAACCGCGGCGTGCAGCCCATGCTCGACGCCGTGGTCGACTACCTCCCCTCGCCCCTGGACGTGCCCGCCATCGAGGCGCACGACCCCAAGGACGAAGAGGTCGTCATCGAGCGTCACGCCGACCGCGAGGAGCCCTTCGCGGCGCTCGCGTTCAAGATCGTGACGCACCCGTTCTTCGGTCGCCTCACCTACATCCGCGTGTACTCGGGTCACCTCGACTCCGGTGCCCAGGTCGTCAACGCGACCAAGGGCAAGAAGGAGCGCATCGGGAAGATCTTCCAGATGCACGCCAACAAGGAGATGCCGGTCGACTCCGTCACCGCCGGTCACATCTACGCGGTCATTGGTCTGAAGGACACCACCACCGGTGACACCCTCTGCGACCCGCAGAACCAGGTCGTCCTCGAGTCGATGACGTTCCCGGAGCCGGTCATCGAGGTCGCCATCGAGCCCAAGACCAAGGCCGACCAGGAGAAGCTGGGTGTCGCCATCCAGAAGCTCGCCGAAGAAGACCCGACGTTCCGCGTCGAGCAGAACGCCGAGACCGGTCAGACCGTCATCAAGGGCATGGGCGAGCTCCACCTCGACATCCTGGTCGACCGCATGAAGCGCGAGTTCAAGGTCGAGGCCAACGTCGGAAAGCCCCAGGTGGCGTACCGCGAGACCATCCGCAAGGCGGTCGAGCGTCACGACTACACCCACAAGAAGCAGACCGGTGGTTCGGGTCAGTTCGCGAAGATCCAGTTCGCGATCGAGCCCCTCGAGGTCACGGCCGACAAGACCTACGAGTTCGAGAACAAGGTCACCGGTGGTCGTATCCCGCGCGAGTACATCTCGCCGACCGACCAGGGCTTCCAGGACGCCATGAACGTCGGCGTGCTCGCCGGCTACCCCATGGTGGGTGTCAAGGCGATCCTCCTCGACGGTGCTTCGCACGACGTCGACTCGTCGGAAATGGCGTTCAAGATCGCCGGCTCGATGGGCTTCAAGGAGGCCGTCCGCAAGGCGAACCCCACCATCCTCGAGCCGATCATGGCCGTCGAGGTGCGTACTCCCGAGGAGTACATGGGCGACGTCATCGGCGACCTGAACTCGCGTCGCGGCCAGATCCAGTCGATGGAAGACGCCGCCGGCGTCAAGGTCGTCCGGGCCAACGTGCCGCTGTCCGAGATGTTCGGCTACATCGGTGACCTGCGCTCGAAGACCTCGGGCCGTGCCGTCTACTCGATGGAGTTCGACAGCTACGCCGACGTCCCGAAGGCCGTGGCCGACGAGATCGTCCAGAAGAACAAGGGCGAGTAACACCGCTCTCACGGATGCCGGGAATCCCGGGTTCTGCTCGGGTTCCCGGCATCCGCACAAACTGAATACCGACTCTCTAGTAATCTGAGAACCATCCCCGCGAAGAATCGGTCGCAATCCAGCGCCCGAGACCTCGCAACCAACGTCCTGAGGAGGACCCAGTGGCTAAGGCCAAGTTCGAGCGGACCAAGCCGCACGTGAACATCGGAACGATCGGTCACGTCGACCACGGCAAGACCACGCTCACCGCTGCCATCTCGAAGGTGCTCGCCGACAAGTTCCCGTCGGCCACCAACGTTCAGCGTGACTTCGCGTCGATCGACTCCGCGCCCGAAGAGCGTCAGCGCGGTATCACGATCAACATCTCGCACGTCGAGTACGAGACCCCCAAGCGTCACTACGCTCACGTCGACGCCCCCGGTCACGCCGACTACATCAAGAACATGATCACCGGTGCCGCTCAGATGGACGGCGCGATCCTCGTGGTCGCCGCCACCGACGGCCCGATGGCTCAGACCCGCGAGCACGTCCTGCTCGCCAAGCAGGTCGGCGTGCCCTACCTGCTCGTCGCGCTGAACAAGAGCGACATGGTCGACGACGAGGAGATCCTGGAGCTCGTCGAGCTCGAGGTCCGCGAGCTCCTGTCGTCGCAGGACTTCGACGGCGACAACGCCCCCGTCGTGCGCGTCTCGGGCCTGAAGGCTCTCGAGGGTGACGAGCAGTGGGTCAACTCGATCGTCGAGCTCATGGAGGCCGTCGACTCCTCCATCCCCGACCCGGTGCGTGACAAGGACAAGCCCTTCCTCATGCCCATCGAGGACGTCTTCACCATCACCGGTCGTGGAACGGTCGTCACGGGTCGCGCCGAGCGCGGTACCCTCGCGATCAACTCCGAGGTCGAGATCGTCGGCATCCGCCCGACGCAGAAGACCACGGTCACGGGTATCGAGATGTTCCACAAGCAGCTCGACGAGGCCTGGGCCGGCGAGAACTGTGGTCTGCTCCTCCGCGGCACCAAGCGTGACGACGTCGAGCGCGGCCAGGTCGTCGTGAAGCCCGGTTCGGTCACCCCGCACACCAACTTCGAGGGCACGGCGTACATCCTGTCCAAGGAAGAGGGCGGCCGCCACAACCCGTTCTTCACGAACTACCGCCCGCAGTTCTACTTCCGCACCACCGACGTGACCGGCGTCATCACGCTGCCCGAGGGCACCGAGATGGTCATGCCCGGTGACACCACGGAGATGTCGGTCGAGCTCATCCAGCCCATCGCCATGGAAGAGGGCCTCGGCTACGCGATCCGTGAGGGTGGCCGCACCGTCGGTGCCGGTACCGTCACCAAGATCCTCAAGTAAGTCCTTCCAGACTTCACTCGGCACAGGCCGGGCCTTCGGGCCCGGCCTTTGTCGTTTCCCGATGCCGTTGACGGCGCCGCCGTACGTCGAGACCGAGCGCGGCGATCGTCCGTGCCCGCTCGTGCGTGATAGTCCGTGTCCGTGTCCGTGTCCGTGTCCGTGTCCGTGCCCCCACCGCGGGGACGGGAACAGGGGCGGGGCGGATGAAACCCGTAAGCTGATCGGGTGAGTGACGCCCCCGCCGAGCCCAATCGCCGCTCCCGCCGCGAGGCGCGCGCGACCTCTGAGAGCCCCATCGCACCTGACGTGTTCGATGGACTCGTCGACCGCGGGGGAGATGCCGCGACCCGGCCCTTCGACGCGTCGGACCGCCGTCGCGACGCGGTCGAGGCTGACCGCCCGCGCACGCCTGCCACGGCTCGGTCGGAAGCCGTCGCGCCGCGCGAGCGCATCGCCTCCGGTTTCGTCGGCACCTGGAAGCCGCTCGCGGCAGCCGCTGGTGCTCTCGTCATTGCGGTCGCCGTCGGTTCGCTGGCCTCCGTCGCCTTCGACGGTGCGACCGGTCGCAGCGTAGGCAGCGTCCTCGCCGCATTCCTGCTCGGTGCGACGGGAATGTCACTGATGGTGCGCACGCGCCTCGCCGGGTTCTTCTCGCTGCGCGGGCTCGACGTGCTCTGGGCGCTCGTCGCCGGGGCTGTTCTGCCGTTCATCACCGGCGTCTTCGCGAGCAACCTCGGCTTCCCGGCCCTCGCCGCCCTGTCTCCGCGCTGGCTGCTGCTGGGCGTCGTCGCTCCCTTCGTCGTGGTGCTGGGGCTGACCTTCTTCGCCATCGCTTTCGTCTACCCGGCTGCGGAAACCTTCGCGGCGACCTACCTGTCCCCGGTGTGGTCTCGTGTGGTGGCGGGCGCCGTCTCGGCGGTCGCTTTCGCGATCGTCCCGCTGGTGTTCTCTGGGACGGTGTCCGGGATGCCGCGCGCGCTGCTCATCGGCCTGGGCATCGCCGCATCCGTGTTTGTGGCTCTTTCCCGGCGCGTGTGGGGTCCCGTGTTGATGAGCATGGTCTTCACTGCCGTGTGGGTGGCCATGTCGGTTGCGGGTTACGTCCTCGCCTGACGACGCCTGAGGGGCGTCAGCGGCCGCGCAGCACCGGCGTCGCGGCGACCGAGAGCGCAGCCAGAGAGGCGAGCTGGACGGTTGCGACTCCGGCGGCGGCCCCGGCCACTCCCGCAGCCGCTGCTCCGATGAGCACTGCCGGCACGATCAGTACCGCTCCTACACACACCGACGCGAGGTACGCGCCGTCGCGTCCACTCGGGAGCACCACGCACATTCCGAGCGCCGTCGCCAGGGTCATCGCGGCGAGGGCGACGCCGCCGAAGAGTGCGGTGGGGGCGCTGAGCTCGAATCCAGGACCGAGCGCGATCGGGGTGGCCCAGGGGACGACGAGGGCGAAGGCGCCCCCGAGACCCAGGGCGAGCAGGGCGTGGACGCCGACCGCGCGGCGCATGCGACGCAGCCCCGCCGCGCCGTCCGCCGACGCGACCCAGCCCTGGAAGGACCCGGTGACCATGTACACGCCGATGTAGCCGTACTTGAGCACCCGATCGAAGGGCGCGAAGCCGACGGCGGCGGGCGAGGTGGCGACACCGAGCGCCGACAGCGGCGCCGTCTCGGAGAAGGTCAGGAGCCCTGCGGAGAGGGCGGTGCGCCATCCACGGCGGTAGGCGTTCCCGGCATCCGTCAGGGCGGCGCGAGCCGAGAACTGCTCGCGCAGTCCGATGAGCCACGTCGAGGTGAGGAAGGCGGCGAGGGTGCCGACGAGCAGCACGAGGGGATAGACGAGAGGGATGCCGGTGAGCAGCGCCGCGAGGGCGCCGGCGAGGTTCAGCACGATACGGGGGAGGGCGTCGAAGACGAGCGACAGCAGGGGGCGACCGATGCCGACGGCGTACCAGCTGAGGGACAGGCCCTGGAGCGAGAACGCCAGCGCCGAGACGACCGCGAGGGCGTGGTCATCGGCGTGGCTCGCGATCGCGGCGACCAGCGCGACCAGCGGCAGGACGACCACGCTGTTGGCTCCGCGCACGAGGATGCTCGCCCGGAAGACGCGGGAGGGGTGGTTCGAGCGCGCCGCCTCGACGGGCCCGCGCACGGCCCACCCGAACGTGATGATGGTCGCCGCGAGCGTGCCCAGTGCCTGTCCGATCGCGATCTCGGCGAACCCGGTGGGGCCGGCGGCGCGGGTGATCAGGGGGAGGGCGATGAGGGGCGAGATCGCGGACAGGGCCGAGACGGCGGTCAGCAGCGCGACGCTGCGCGCGCGGTGGGGTCGCGGGGCCTCAGGCGCGGGTGAGGTCACGTTCGTCCTCGGTGAGGGGCCGCAGCAGTACAGCGATGAGGATCCACGTGATGGCGAACCAGAACATGCTCGTAAGCGTCGCCGAGAGCAGGTACGACGCGAGCAGGCCGGCCGCGACGGGCTTCCGTTCTCGAGGCACGTAGACGAAGACGGCGACGAACAGGGCGATGAGCAGGCCGAGGCCCACGATGCCGCCGTCGTAGAGCACCTGCACGGGCAGCATGATGATGTGCCCGCTGATCCCAGGGGTGCCGGGCTGCTCGTGGCGCAAGCCGAAGGTGTTCGTCCCGTTGCCGAGCCAGAGGTTGACGCCCGTCATTTCCTGCGCGGCGAGCTGCGCTACCTCGACGCGGAACGCGATCGTGCCGCCCTGGAAGTCGACGTCGCCGATCTTGTTCTGCTGCTCGGGGTTGGTCGGGTCGGGCTCGCGGGTGGGGGCGGGGGTGGGCGTCGCGCCGGGGGCGATCGCGCTGGAGGCGGTGGGGGCGGCGGTCGGCGGGAGGGTCCGGTCGGCCGGGGCCGTGCCACCGAGGGCCGCGACGATGCCGTAGGTGACGATGAGGCTGCCGACGAGGACCCCCGCAGGTACGATGCGCCGCAGTCGCTCTCGCCGGGCGGACCGGTGCGAGAACAGCGTGTACACGGCGAAGACGCCGAGTCCGAGGACGAGGCTGAACACCGCGGTGCGCGTCTGCGAGGCGACGAGCCCGAGGGGGACGCTGACCGTGATCGCCGCGACCTCCCACCGCCCGATGCCGCGACGGGTGATCGTCAGCAGCGTCCAGAAGATCAGGATGGACGCGTAGATGTTGGCTTCGAGCGCCGTCACACGCGCGACGTAGACCTCGTAGAGGTAGTCGAAGTCGGCGCCGAGCGCGACCCGTCCGCGGGTGAGGTTCGCGACGGCGTAGGCGGCGAAGCCCACCAGTGCCCACGGTGCGACCGACAACCGCCCCAGTCGTCCGGCGAGCTCCGCCCCCTCGGCGATCGCCATGAGCGACACCAGCAGGAGCAGGTCGATCACGAGCCAGATGAGGATCGACGCGCTCCACGTCAGACTCGGCGAGAAGATGAGCGTCGTCACGACGTTCCAGGCGACGAAGGCCGCGAAGACGAGCGGAACCGGATGCCGGAGGGCGCGCAGGAACGCCGGCCGGAGCGCCGGATGCAGCGTCATCCACGCCGCGAGCACGAGCGGCACCACCTGCTCCACCCGCACGCGGAACCCGAGGACCTCGGCATCGTAGCGGCCGAGGAAAGAACTGACGACGACAGCGCCGACGAGCACCAGGGTGAGCAGGCGCGTGCGTCCCGTGAGGGTCGGGCGGGCGTAGGCGGTCGCGGTGGGGAGGATCATGAGCCGGCGACGAGGTCCCAGAGTTCGGCGCGGATGCGTCGGTCGAACGTGTCACGTGCGAAGAGCTTCTCGAAGCGCTCCCGAGCGGCCGCGGCGGCGTCGCGGATGCTGTCCTCGTCGAGCGAGTCGAGTGCCGCGGCCCATGCCTCGACGTCCCCGGGGGGCACGACCAGCGGACTGTCGCCCACGATCTCCCGGAGGCCTCCGGCGTCGCTCACGAGCAGGGCGCGGCCGGCGCCGAGAGCCTCGATCGCGATGGTGGGGAGCGGATCGGGGAGCACGCTGGGGACGACGACGACATGTGCCGTGTCGAGGTGCGAGCGGACGTCGGGGGTGCGCCCGACGACCGTGATCTGCGAGCCCCGCGCCGAGTCCTCCACGATCGCGCGCACGTCGACGGCCTCGCCGATGGGCGGTGCATCGCCCAGGATCTCGAGGGTGAGGTCGGAGCGCGACGCTCGGTTCCACGCGGCCAGGAAGACGCGGTGTCCCTTCCACGCGTTCCATCGGCTCGCGATGACGACGCGGATCCCGTTCGCGAACGACGGCAGGTCGGTCGGCGGTGCGGTGTCGAAGCCGTTGTGAACGACGGTCGTGCGCCCCCGAAGGTGAGACGGGAGCGCGCGGGCGACCGCGGAACTGACCGCGATGATGTGGTGCGCGTAGCGGAGGAACGGGATGACGGATCGCGACCGGGCATCGATGTGTTCGTGCAGGTGGAGCACGACGCGTGCACCGCTCAGACGGGCCGGGGGAGCGGTCAGCGCCGCTGCGGCGGTGTTGACGTACACGAGCCTGGGGCGGGCGGCGACGAGGCGCACCCCGGTCGAGAGGGCGCGCATGGCCAGGCCGACCAGGCGGGTGGGTCGCAGGTAGGCGCGGCGCATGATCGGGAGGGGGAGGTGGCGCACGACGATGCCGCGGGCCGAAAGGGCGCTCGACAGTTCGCGCTCGGGATAGTCGACGTCCGTGGGCAGCCACACCTCCAGATCGAGATCGTCGGGAACCGTGCGCAACACCTCCAGCAGCACGCGGTCCGCGCCGTACATCTCGTCGGACGGGTGGATGACGATGGCTCGTCGACGGGTCACGAAACGCTCCGCGTCTTGATTTCGCGCGCCGGGATGCCCCCGTACACCGCGCCGGCGGGAACGTCACGCGTCACGACCGCGCCCGCGGCTACGACCGCTCCGTCGCCGATCGACACGCCCGAGGTGATGGTCACGCCGCTGGCGATCCAGCATCCCGAACCGATCGTGATGGGCGACCAGTGCACGCCCTGGGATTTCACGTCGGCGGTGGGATCGGCCATCACGTGATCCTCCGCGAAGACGCGGACGCCGGGGCCGAGCATGGTCTTGTCGCCGATAACGACCCCTCCGGAGCAGCCGATGTAGCAGCCCGGCGACAGGCTGCTGCCGTCGCCCATCACGAGGCCGACGCCGATGGCGCGCGAGTAATAACTGCTGGGACGGATGAGAGTGCCGGTCCCGATGGACACACCGTTGCCGAGTCGGATGCCGTCGCGGCTGAGGCCTTGGATCTCGGCGTAGTCCTCGACGACGAGATCGGCCCCGACATGCACGAGGTGGGGGTTGCGCACGCGCACTCCGCGGCCGATGAGGGGAACGCCTCCCCGCGATCCTAGGCGCGGCGCGAGCACGGCGCCTCGCACCGCCATCGGACCGACCTTCGCCGCCAGCTGAACACTGACCACGGGCCACCGGTCGCTTCCGGCCTCGCTGAGCCGCTGGCGCTGCTCGCCGATGATCTTCTGCACGATACCCATGACGGTTCAGCGGGTCCTTTCGGGACGCATGAAGCCGGGCACGACATCGTGGGCCGGTGTGACGGGGGGCACGCGAGTCAAGCGCCGAGCGCCCCTGACCGCGATATTCGATGACCCCACCTTTGAAGTATTCCCGGGTGTCATCCGGGAATCTGGGATCTTCCCGGGAATGCCGGTCAGGAACGTCGCGACGGGCGGGCGCGCCGTCGGTGATTCGTGGTCCACGTGTCTCCCCCAAGCCTCGCCGACCGCGGAGGAGGATACCCGTTTCGCTGCTCGAGGAAATGGCTGCTCAGGGGGCTCCTACCGGACTCAGGTAGCATACCGATCGCGCGGCAGGTGCCCGTCGCGCCCGACGCCGGACCACCGACTCGCGGCGTGATCGGATGGAAATGTCACTTCGCTCTTCTCGCCGTCCGCGGCCGATTCTCGTCGCCTGGGTCGCTCTCGGTGCCCTGTGTGCCGCTCTCGTCGCCGTCGTGGCCGCAGTGGGCATCGGGGCATTCGTCGCGCAGAAAGAGCTTCGTGCTGCCGTCCCGGTCGTCTCGAAGATGCAGGACGAATTCGATTCCGACGACCGGACGGCCCTGAACGATTCGATCGCGGAATTGCAGTCGCACGCCCGTGCCGCGCGGGGTGCGGCGGACACCTGGCTCTGGTGGATCGCGGAGCAGGCACCTTTCGTCGGTGCCTCGCTGCACGCCGTCCGCGAGTCGACCGTCGCGGTCGACGAACTCGCCAACGGCGTCCTCCCGCAGCTCGTCGACGTGGATCCCGCCCTCCTCCGTCCGCAGGGGGGCGCCTTCGACATCGCCGCGCTCTCCGAGCTGGCGGGTCCGGTCGCCGCCGCCTCCGAGGCGGGGGAGCGTGCCGCCGACGCCCTGTCCGGAGTGAACCTCCGCCACGTGCCCGGCCTGCTACGGGAGCCCCTGTCTCAGCTGACCGGCGCGGTCGGTGCCCTGCAACCGGCCCTGTCCCGTGCCGATGCGATCCTCCCGCAGCTCCCGTCGATGATGGGTCAGGACGGATCCAAGAACTATTTGCTCCTGGTCCAGAACAACGCGGAGGCCCGCGGACTGGGGGGAATCCCGGCATCCGTCGTCCTCCTGCGCGTCGAGAACGGGAAGATGGACATCGTTCAGCAGGCGTCCAGCAGCGACTTCGCCAACGAGCGCGAGTCGCCCATCATCCCGCTCGACTCGGAACTCGTGAAGCTCTACGACGACAAGATCGGTCGGTGGTCGCAGGACGTAACCTCCACACCCGACTTCAGCCTGTCGGCCGAACTGGCCACGGCGTACTGGACCGAACGGTTCGGCACGCCGGTCGACGGTGTCATCGCGATCGATCCGGTGGTGCTTTCGTACATTCTGAGCGCGACCGGGCCGATCACCCTGGCCACCGGGGACGAGTTGACGTCCTCGGATGCCGTCCGCATCCTCCTGAGCGATGTGTACGCGCGATACCCGGACAACGAGGACCAGGACGTGTTCTTCGCTTCAGCGGCCGTCGAGATCTTCGACGCCATCTCGTCGGGGGACTTCTCGCCGATCCCGTTCGCTTCCGCGATCGTCCGTTCGGTCGATGAGAACCGTGTCTACTTCCACTCGTTCGACGAAGCGACCCAGGACGCCTTCAGCGGTTCGCGGATGCTCGGGCCGCTGCCGGCACCGGAGGACGGGAAGGACGCCACCGTCGGCGTCTTCGTCAACGACCTGACCGAGGCCAAGCTCAGCTTCTATACCGACATGTCGACGGAGTTGTTCGTCGACCGGTGCTCCGCCGTGCCGACCTATACGGCGGTAGTGACGTTCGCGAACGGCCTCGACGAGGCGACGTCGAGCGGGCTCGTGCGGTATGTGAATGCCGGAGCGCACTACCCCAAAGGCACGATCGGCACCGACCTGCAGTTCTACGGGCCCATCGGCTCACGCTTCGTCAATGCCGTCATCGACGGCACGGACGTCGCGATCACCACGGGCGAGCACCTCGGGCGACCCGTGGGACGTATGTGGGTCGTCAACCCGCCGGAGTCGGTACACACGCTCGCCGTGAAGTTCGAAGGCACTCCGGACGACAGCGACGACCTCGGTCTGGTGCACACGCCGATGGTGAACCCCGTTGCCAGCTCGATCGTCGAGGTGCCGTGCGGGTGAGCCCGGGGGTTTCCCCCGGCGCGTGACCGCGAAGCGCGCGGACGGGGCCGTAGCCCACGCCGGGGCAACGCGACCGACGTAGAGTGCGGGTGCGACGAGGACCAGGTGCGAGGCGAGGCCGAACGGCGCTCACCCCGAGCGGACTGCCTCGCCGGCTTCGCGCCGGTGGCGCGGGCGCGCCCGAGCGGATCAGAGGACGGCGAAGAGGTACAGGTAGGCGGCCAGGAGGCCCAGGTTGGTCAGACCGGCGATCGGCGCCAGCATGCCGAACGATCCGCGGCGCACGATCACGGCCACGACGGCGAGTGCCAACCCCACCACCGCGCCGGCGGTGCTGAGCGCCAGGGTGCTGGTGAGGGAGATCGTCTCCACGAATGCCGCCCAGATCCGCGCGACCACCGCCAGCTGGACGCCGAGGGAGGCGAACGCAGCCAGGAGCGACAGCGTGCCGAGGACGCGGGGGGCGGTCTTCACGGAGCGAGCCTACCCGAGGGGCCGTCGGCGCCCGGAATCGTGCGCGCGGGAGGGAACACGACGAGGTGGTAGAGCAGGAAGCGGATCACCGTCACCCCGCCGATCGACACCAGGTTGACCACATTCAGTCCGACGGCGTCCGCTTGGCCGAAGACCGCCTCGAGAGAGCGCGCCCCGAGCCAGACCGCGCCGGCTCCGATCCCCGTGCACACCGCGTTGACGAGGAGGAACCGGACCATCTGCCGCCCCGCGCCCGCGCGATCCCTCGAACGGAAAGCCCACTCGCGGTTCCCGACGTAGGCGTTGACGAGCGCGATGAGAGAGGCGATGACCTTCGCGGCGACGGGGCCGACCCCGAGCACGAGGAGCAGGTTGAATGCGGCGATCTCGATGATCGTGCTGATCGCGCCCACGATGAGGAAGCGTGCAGACAGAGCGCCTGCACGACGAAGATTCCGGCTGCGCCCCACGAGTGTCATACGCTACATGTTCAGGGGATGTGACGGGTGAGGTTACCCCGATAGGGAACGGGGAATCCACGGTGCAGGCTCAAGACCACTACGCGGTCGTGATACCCGCGTTCAATGAGGCTGAGGGGCTCCCCGCGTTCCTCTCCGAGATTCGCGCGTCCTTCACTGCGCACGGTACCTCTGTCACCCTGATCGTCGTGGACGACGCCTCGACCGATGACACCTCGACGGCGGCGGACGATTACGCCGACGTCGTGCGCGCACCGAGGAATCGCGGCCACGGCCCGACGGCGCTCGCGGCCTACGCCGAGGGCCTTCGAAGCGGGGCGGACGTGATCGTGCACGTCGACGGTGACGGTCAGTTCCACGGCGACGACATCGTCCGCGTGGCCGCTGCCCTCGACACCATGGCGGCGGACGTGGTCCACGGGGTGCGACGCGGGCGGACCGATCCGTGGTTCCGACGCTGCCTGAGCGCGCTCGTACGCTTCGCCGTCCTGACGCTGTGCGGCCGTTCCGTTCCCGACGTGAACACCCCGCTGCGGGCCTACGACCCGAACGTGCTCCGCCGCCTGATCGACGGCGTGCCCGATGACGCGCTGGTCCCGCACGTGCACTTCTCCATCGCCGAGGCGCGCGGCGGTCTTCGCGTGCGTTACGTGGGCGTCGAGAGCATCCCTCGTCGTGGCGGCGCCACGCAGGGGACGATGTGGGGCGGGGGCCGCACGCGCGTCGTCCTGCCGCCTCGGCGTCTCGTGCGCTTCGCGCGACAGGCCCTCGCCGAACTTTGGCGGGTCGACGTGCGGCGTGCCCCCGGCCGCATCGGACGCCCCGGCGGCCGCGGCGCGGCGGTGCGCGGCTGACCATGCGCCTCCTGATCGCCGCGGTGGGTCTCGTGCTGTGTGGCGCCGTCGTGCTCGCGGCGACCCTCTCGCCGACCCCCATCGACCAGGGCTACGCGGGTGCAATCGAGCGGGTGCTGTCCGTCCTCCATCGCAACGGGGTCCCCGGGTGGTTCGGCTACCGATGGGTCGAGTTCACGGCCAACATCGCGATGTTCGTTCCTCTCGGGTTCTTCCTCGCCCTGGTGTTCCCGACGCGCTTCCTCTGGCTCGCCCTCCCGCTCGTCCCCGCCTTCTCCTTCGTCCTCGAGACCCTGCAGTTCTTCGTCCTGCCCGCACGGTTCGCCTCGATCAACGACGTGGTGGCCAACACGATCGGGGGATGGCTCGGTGTCGCGGTCGCGGCGTCGACCGTCGCGGCCGTCCACCTCCGGGATCGACGGGTGCTTCGGCGCTGGCGCGAGCAGAACGTCATCGGTGTCCGCGAGCCCGTCTCGTGAGGCGTCCTTCGCGTAGCGCATCGCTCCTCGCCGTGGCATCCGCTGTTCTCGTCAGTGTGGCCGCGTTCGTGCCGATGATCGTCTCGGGGCACATCACCCGCGACTCGGGGGTGTTCGCCTACACCGGGATGGTGGTGTCGCGCGGCGGGATGCCCTACGTCGATTCATGGGACCACAAGGGCCCCCTCCTCGCCGCGATCGAGACGGCGGCGTGGCAGATCGGCGGCGGGATCGTCGGAGCCCCGATCCTCGAGGGGATCGTCCTCGCGGCCGGTCTCGGCGTCTCCGGAGTCATCTGGGCGCGGTGGCTCGGGAACGCTGCCGCTGCGGTCGTCCTGCTCACCGGCGTGACGTACCTCGCGGTCTTCGAAGGCGGCAACTTCACGGAGACCTGGCTCTTCCCCTTCCAGCTGGTGGCCTACAGTCTGGCGGCCCATGTCGCCCTCACGCGCGGCCGCGAGGCCTCGGCGCGGATGGCCGCCGCCGGAGGGCTCGTGGTGGGGGCGGCCCTCTCGGTGGGACTCTTCACGCGGATGAACAATGTGGCGGGTCTGGTCGTCCTCGTCGTCGCGGCAGCCGTGCTCCTGCGTCGACGTCTCGTCTTCGTGGGGGCCGTCGTAGGGGTGACGGCGGCGATCGGCGCCGCGCTGGCGCTCTGGCTCCTCACGGGCGACGCGCTGTGGGCCGCATTCGACCAGTACGTGCGCTACAACCTCTTCTATTCGAGCGGTGCGGGCGGGGGCGATCGCCTCGGTTCGTTCGCCACGCTCTCGCAGACGCTCGTATCCGGCGCGGTGGTCGTGGGGACGCTCGTTCTGCTCGGTGCCTGGGCCGTCGTGCGTCGACGCGCCGGTGCGGAGAGCCGGCACCTCCCCGCCATCGTGGTGTTGCTCCTGGTCGTCGCCGGGGCGGACGCCCTCTCTCAGATGGCATCCGGACGCCCGTACCCCCACTACCTGGTCGTCGCCGTGGCGGGTTTCGCGGTCCTCGTGGCCGTGCTCGGCTCTGTCGTCCTCCCGGCCGTGCGGGCTCACGTGTCGAGGAGGGCACCGCTACGGCGCCGGCTCGCGTCGGCAACGGTCATCGCCGCGGCGCTCGTCCTGACGGTGTCGAGCTCGACGGCCGGGGCTCTGCAATCCGCGCGAACCGTCCGCGGCGCGGGCGTCTTCCTGGCGGGCTCGTATCAGGCTCAGCTCGTGGAGCGGGTCCGCGCCGAGACGTCTCCCGACGACCGGGTTCTGGTGCACGGCGCCGAGACATGGATCCTCGCCTCCGCCGAGCGGCTCTCGCCGACATCCATCACGTACTCGCTCCCGGTCGAGCAGGGCTACGGGGGCCTTGCCGCCCAGTATCTCGCCGATATCACGTCGTTCCCGCCGGCTCTCATCGTCGAGTCGCCGGTGTCGTGCGGCATTTCGATCGAGTGCCCGCCCGACGAGGCCCACTTCGAAGGCCTCGCCCCGTGGGTGGCGTCGGCCTACGAGCTCGAGGGCGACGTGGTCGGGTTCCGGTTCTGGCGGCGCATCGCGCCGTGATGTTCGCCTGCGCGGCGGGTCAGCGGGTCGAGACGGCGCGGGCGCCGGCCACCAGATAGGCCGCGACGCGATCGGCCGCGGGGGAGAGCTCGGAGAACGACAGCGCGTACGTCTGGTCCGAGCGGCGGTACGGATCCACGATGTCGAACTCGTCCGGGCTCGCCGGCGGTGCGACCGTGCCGCGCAGCGCCGCGGCGTGTGCCACCGCGGCGCGCATCCCGTCTTCGGGCGTCTGCGCGCCCGAAGCGGCGACGGCGTGTGCGAGGCCCGGCTCCAACTCGTCGGCGATTCGAGCGAGCTCACGCAAGGTGAAGGCGCGGCGCATGGCCGCCGGGAGCGACTCCACCACGAGGCGACGGTGCTCGCGCGACATCGCGACGATCAGGTCCGCGCCACGGACCATTCCCGCGTCGATCTGGCGTGCCCGGTGGGCGGCGGTGTCGACGCCGCGCGTCGCCGCCAGCTTCTGCGCCTGCTCGGGCACACCGCTTCCGACGAGCGCACCCGTTCCGGCGCTCTCGACCCGCACGTCGCCGACGGCGCGCAGCGCGTCGGCGAGGATGAGCTCGGCAACGGGGGAACGACAGATGTTGCCCGTGCAGACCGAGAGGACCGAGAAGGTCACTTCTCGTCCGTTCGCTCGCGCCGCGACCGACGTTCCCGCGCACCGGCCGTGGCGGTCTCCTCCGGGGCGCTGTACGAGTACGCACCGTAGCCGTAGCTGTCCGGACCCTTGGAGGGAAGCATCGTCACGATGACGCCGAACAGACGGCTCCCGATCGCGTTCAGCTTCTCGACGGCGGCGGTGAGCTGGGGCTTCTTCGTGGTGCCCGAGGCCGCGACCATCAGGACGCCACTGGTGAAGCGGGAGATCACGGCGGCATCGGTGACGAGCAGGAGCGGCGGAGCGTCGACCAGCACGTAGTCGAACGCGTCGGCGAGGGCCTCCAGAGTCCGCTGCATGGACTGGCTGCCGAGCAGTTCCGACGGGTTGGGGGGCGTCCGACCCGAGGGGAGGACGAACAGCTTGCCCGTACCCCACTGCTGGAGGACGTCGACGAGCTCGGCGCGTCCGATGAGGACGTCGGTGAGGCCGACGCCACCCTCGATGCCCATGTAGTCGGCCACGCGGGGCAGGCGCAGGTCACCGTCGACGAGCGCCACACGGGCGCCCGTCTCCGCGAGAGCGATGGCGAGGTTGGCCGTCGTCGTGGACTTGCCCTCGCCGGGGCCTGCGCTCGAGACGACGAAGGACCGGGACGAGCCGTCCACGTCGATGAATTGGAGGTTCGTGCGGAGGCTGCGGAAGGACTCGGCACGGGGGTTGCGCGGATCCGCGTGTACGATGAGCGGGCGCTTCTTGGCATCCGGGTCGAGGGCGATTCCGCCCAGGACCGGCGCCTCGGTGGCGGCTTCGATGTCGTGCAGCGAGTGGATACGGGTGTCCAACACCGACCGCAGGACGGCGATGCCGAGGCCCGCGGCCAGACCGACGATCAGGCCGAGGGCGACGTTGATCGGGGTGTGCGGGGACGAGGGTGATGTCGGTACGAGGGCGGGAGCGATGGTCTCGACGCGGACGAGGCTCGCAGCCTCGCCGTCCGGCTTCTCCAGACGGTTCACGACGACGTCCGAGAAATTGGTCCCCACGGAGTTCGCGATCGAGGCGGCCGTGTCGGCGTCGGCCGCGGTGGCTCTGATCGTGATGATCACCGAGTTGGTGGGCGAGGACGCCTGAATCGACCCGGCCAGCTGCTGCGCCGTCATGTCGAGGTTGAGATCGTCGATCACCCGGTCGAGGACCACAGCGCTGTCGACGACGTCGACGAAGCTGACGACGGCCTGGCGGGCGAAGCTGGTGCCCTGAGCGAGCTCGCTGATGCCCGAGCTGTCCGACCGGACCGACACGTACAACTGCGTGCTCGCCTCGTAGGTCGGAGTCTGCAGGAGCGAATAGCCGTACGCTCCTGCACCGCCGAGAATGGTCAGCGCAAGGATGAGGATCCAATTGCGGTGCAGGATCCTGAGATAGTCGCGCAGTTCCAAGCCTCGTCCATTCGCTGATCGGCAGATGAGCGGGTGCCCGGCGGATAGGTGCGAATTCTCGGGCTATTCTTTCCCGAAGCAATTCGCGCCGATCTCGGCGCCCCCTCCACTACCCTACGACATTCGCAGAACGGCGCCGAGAAGGCGCCCGGGAGACGGCATGAACGATCTCAAGACGCTGTTCGGCACGAGCGTGGAGCCCGGCGCCTCGCAGCCTGGCCCCGATTCGTCCGCGGCGCAAGCGAATTCTCTGCGCTCTCTCGTCGGTGAGTCCGCCACGAACGTCCCCGATGCCGTGAAAACGAATGGCCTGCGTGATCTCGTCGGTGCGGGTGCGGCGGAGTCGGCTGATTCGGGCCCGTCATTGTCGGCAATCGTCGGTGCGTCCGCGCCGTCCACGGCATCACGTGCCTCCGACCTGACGTCGCTGGTGGGTGCGGCGTCCTCGTCAGCCCGGTCGGCCTCTCCCGCCGCGGACCTGTCGGCGCTCGTGGGGCGCGAACCCGGTCGTCGCGCTGACGAGGCCGGATGGCGCGCTCCTGAGCTCGCACAGGTGGGCCGTCGCCCCCTCTTCGGGGGGCGACGAAGAGTGGGCGCGGTCAATTACTTCAGCGTCGCGGCCGCGACTCTCGCCGTCCTCACCCTCGTGGGGACCGCCTCCTTCGCCGTCGTGCAGCGGGCGACGGCCAACCCCGCCGACGAGGCGATGATCAGCCTCCGTGAGCGCGAGGCGGAGCTGGCGAACGAGACGAAGGTTTTGCAGACCGCCGCCGATCTGTACGCGGCGTCCGTCTCCGAAGCCGCGTCGCTCGCGGATTCGAGTGCCCCCGTCCTCGCGGGATTGAGTGGTCGGGTGGACGCCTCCGTCCTGGCCTCGGCGGAGTCCTCGCGCACGGCGTTGCAGGAGGCCGCGGAGTCCGCGGTCCCGGTGTCGGTCCCCGTCTATCAGCGAGGTGCCATCGACGAGAAATCGCTGACCGATGTCGGTCAGGCCATCGACGGCGTCCGGCTCGCGGGCGAGTCCCTCCCACCCCTCGTCACGGATGCGCGCGACGCGCGTTCACAGGTGGTCGCAGCCCTCGCCGCTTTCCGCACGGAACTCAAGACCGTCGGGACCGCGATCGAGAGCAGCACCGCGGCGCTCCTCGCCGCCAATGACTCGGCGGGCTCGGCTTTCCGCTCGGCGGTCAGCGACGCGGCGTCCAAGGTGGCGGCGGCGCAGCAGGCTGGTGGCGACGGGCTGTCGGAGATGACCGCCTTCGCGTCGGCCGTCGACGCCCTCCGCGCCGAGGACGCGCGCGTCCGCGCGATCGAGGAAGCGGAGCGCGACGCCGAACCGGTGACGCCGACGCCGCGGAACCCCGGGAGCGGGACGCGTCCCGGCGACACCTCGAACCCCGGTGGGGGTTCGTCGTCCGACGGTGGCACCGACCCCGCGCCGTCGCCCTCCCCGGAGCCGTCGCAGCCGTCGCCGGAACCGTCCGTCGAGCCGACGCCGGAGCCCTCGCCGACCGAGGAGTCCCCGGGCGTCGAGATTCCCACGGTGCCGTCGGCCGGCCTCTTCGGAGTGGGCCTGTGAGCTCTTCGAACGAGCCGTCGCTCCGTCGGCGACGGGGAGGCGGCGCAGCGCCGTCGACCCGTTCCCGCGCCCGCGTCGCGGCGTCGATCTCGGGCTGGACACTCGGCGCGCTCGGCTTCGCCGTCTTCGGTGCCGCTGCCGTCTTCCTCGCCTTCGGCCATGAGGCGGGCACCGTCCGCACCGATCTGCTCGGGGCGCAGACCAAGCTCTCGTTCGTGCCGCAGATCGTCGCGAACCGCGACATCAACGGGCTGAATCAGGTGTCGGGCGAGGTGCTCGAGATGACGGAACGGGCGGATGCCGGAACCGTCGGTCCGCTCTGGGATCTGGCGTCCTCGGTACCGGTGGTCAAAGAGAACACCGACGCGGTCCGACAGCTCACGGCGATGACGCTCGACCTCACCCAGCGCGCCCTGCCGCCCACCGTGGCCCTGCTCTCGGCGTCCGACTTCTCCTCGCTCGCGGTCGAGGGCGGCGGCATCAACCTGGAGCCGTTCCGCCAGGCGGAGGGCGCGCTGCCGGAGATCACCGCAGCTTTCACCGACGCGAAGGTCGTCACCGACGGCATCGACCGCGGCGGTCTGCTGCCGCTCGTGACGGAGCCGCTCGATCAGGTCGCCACGATCGTCGACCAGGCGGCGCCATCGCTGACCCTCGTGCAGAAGTACCTCCCCTCCCTCCTCGCCGCGGCCGGCGGCGACGGTCCGAAGACCTATCTCGTGGTCTTCCAGAACAACGCCGAGATCCGCGCGACGGGCGGTAACCCGGCGGCATCGAGCGTGATGGTCGTCGACAACGGTCGCATCGAGCTTAAGGAGCAGTCCGACTCGATGGCGTTCTACGCCGCGGGACAGGCGGGTCGCTCCGCTCTGGATCTTCCCGAGAGCACGCTGTCCCTGTACCCGGACACCTTCACGCGTTACTCGCAGGACTACACCTTCACCCCCGACTTCCCGACGACGGCCCGCCTGTTCGAGTCGGTGTGGAACCGCACCGATGGCTCGCAGTTCGACGGCGTCATGTCGATCGACCCCGTGGTTCTGGCGCACATGCTCGAGGTGCTCGGCCCGGTCGATCTGCCGACCGGGGAGCAGATCACCGCGGACAACGCCGTGCAGCTGCTGCTCAGTGACGCGTACCAACGCTTCGGCGACGCGGGCGACAATGGTCGCTCGTCCGACGAGTTCTTCGCGCAGGTGTCGTCCACGGTCTTCTCGCGCCTCGCCGGCGGTCAATGGAACCCGATCGCGATGTTCGACCAACTGGCTCGGAGCGCTCAGGAACAGCGCGTCAATCTGTGGTTCACGGACGAACAGGCACAGGCCCTGGTCACCGAGGTCGGCCTCGACGGAGGCCTCCGTCCGGACAACAGCGCGGCGACCCAGCTCGGTATCTACCTGAACGACTTCTCGATCGGAAAGCTCGAATACCACCTGTCGACGGAGGTGTCCGCGACCTGCAGTGCCGCTGATCGAACCATCAGCGTCTCGATGAACATGCGCAACAGCATCACCGACGACATCACGAATGCCTACACGCTGGGGTTCCGCAACGACTCGTATGGGCTGCCGAAAACGACCATGATGCTCGACACGCTGTTCTTCGCTCCGCCCGGCGCGACGATTACGGCTATGGATCCGAGCGAAGGCGACGTCCCATCGCTCTCACGGAGCGGGGTTCAGAATGGCAACGTCGGGGAGAGCCGCCTCGTGACGCTCGGCCAGGGGCAGACGCGCACGGTGTCGTACACGGTCCAGCTGCCGGCTGGGCCCTCGGGACCGCTCGACCTCCGTCACACGCCGACGGCGAGTGACACGCCCGTCACGATAGATCCGTCGTGCGACGTCTTTGTCGAGGGGTTCGCATCGTAAACCGCTCCATCGGCGGACTAGGGGTACTGACCCGGATCGCTGTTGACGTAGGAGAGACCTCCGGGGTCGAGTTGGAGCTGTCTAGTTCTTCAGCTCGAACGCACGGAGGTCTCTCGTGTCTCACGACAATGCCCGGCTGACTCCGGCCGGTCGGTTGATGATGGGTCACCGCATCCAGCCGGGGCGTGCGGTGGCGCATGTCGCGGCCGAGATGGGCATCTCGCGCACGACCGCGTGGCGGTGGTGGCGTCGGTTCCGTGAGAACGGGCCGGCGGGTCTTATCGACCGTTCCAGCGCCGCCCGAACACATCCCGTCAGGACGGGGCCGTGCGTGGAGACCCGCATCCAAATCCGACGGACGCTGACCACACGCGGGCCAGTATTCATCGCCGCGAAGCTCGGTATGCAGGCTTCGACGGTCGGGCGTGTGCTGCGCCGTCACCACGTTCCGCTGCTGCGGGACCTGGTTCCCGTCGCCGGGGCAGTAATCCGTTCAAGTAGATATCGACGTAAAGAAACTGGCCCGTATCCCCAGCGGAGGCGGATGGCGGGCCGACTCGACCCAGACATCGGCCGTTCATCGCACCTCGCACCACAAAACGGGCTACGACTACGTCCGCACCGTCATCGACGACCACTCCCAAGTGGCCTACGCAGAGATCCATGACGACGAGAAAGGCGCCACCGCCGCTGGCGTGCTCCGCCGCGCCATCGCGTTCCACGCCGACCTTGGCGTGAAGGTGGAACGCGTCATCAACGACAACGCGTTCGCCTACCGACACTCTGCCGCGTTCCGCGGCGTGATCGACGCGCACGGCATCACTCAGAAATTCATCCGCCCGCACTGCGCCCGGACCAACGGCAAAGTCGAACGCCTGAACCGCACCCTCGCAACCGAATGGGCGCCCAACCCGTCGCATTCAACAGCAACAGAACCGCGGCCTTGCCCAGATGGCTTGACCACTACAACCTACACAGGCGCCACCTCGGCATCGGAGGAGCCCCCATCGACCGAATCAACAACGGTCGATGCCAGTACACCTAGTCCGCTCCGTGGGCGCAGACGGAGGACCGCACCCCCGCGGCAGCCTCCCTGAAGACGAGAGCGGCTCTCGTGGCTCCATGCTGATGGTGGCCGCGCCCACTGGAACCCCGGTTCATGGTTCCGGCTTCGGTGACGTCGACGGGGGCCAGACCTACGGCGTCCCAGGTGGCTGGGGCATCGTCTAACGCGTATACACCGAGGAAGAGTGGGCGCAGATCACGGCGACGTGGGACGCCTGGGTGCGGTCGCAGGGGAGTGGTTCATGAGCGGCACGTGAGCCGTCGAAGAGATCTATCGCTTCATGTGCGTGGGAGCGCCGTGCCTGATCAGCGTCTCCAGCGACGGCCCGACAACGGAACCTCCGAACCTGCGCGTGACGGAGGGCTCGTGACGGACGTGGCGGCTCGACGTGAACCCCGAGGTCTCGGGCATAGAGGGAGTACGCCGGCTGCGCTCTGTCGGACATCAGATGGCCCCCAGGGCTCCCCGGCCTCGTGCGCGAAGCTGCGACGAGAGGGTCCAGGACGGCCACGGCGGTCCGGCCTATGGAGAGCGGATTGCGTTGTGAAGCACCTTCAAAGTGGCCTGGCGCTCACCTGCTGAAGAACGCGCTGTCGATGGCGGCGCCAACGAGGAGCACAGAGCTCGCGACGGCGAAGCCCGCGCAGCTTATAAGAATGAGCGCGATCGAGCTGGGCATGGGCCGACGGGTGGTGCGCTCCACTTCCATGCCGCCTAGCATGTCATGCGCTCGAATCCGTCGGACGATGTCGACCACGGCGAAAGTCCACATCGCGATTTACAGCAAGACACACCATGCGCCCGCAAATCCCACCCACCAAGCGCTCTGCATCTTTCGCAGGAGATCCGTGCCGTTCTTGCGAACGACCTGTTCTTGGCCCTTCCCGATGCTGCGAACTAGGCGTTGATGATTCGCTGTGATGAAAACGCCAATGACCATTGCCACGGTCCCCACGACAAGGTTCGGCGTTGCCGTTTCCGTCACACCTGCTCCCTCGGCGGTGCCAATCGCGATGGGCAGAGCGATTATCGTGAGCAAGAGGTCAGCCCAGGCGGCGTGCGATGAGGGCGTTGCACCACCCCACGGGATGTCAGGGGCCGCCTACGCAAAGCATTTCAAGCACGACAACCAGCAGGCGACACGAGCGATCCAAGTTTGGCCTCGCCCGGACTTTGCATGAATAATCAGCGTCCGGAAACTCAACACAAGCTGGGCGTCAGCTATGCTTCCGCTGGGCGCAACCCGCGCGCCCACCGGGCTTTGGGGGGCACATGCGAAGGACGTTGGCGGCAATCGGGGCGATCGCAGCGGTCACCCTCTCGCTCATCGGGGGACCCGCGTCAGCGGCAACAACCACCACCACCACCTCCGCCGCGGCGGCACCCCGAGCGACATCCGACATCCAACTCCGCTGGTGCTCCTGGGGTAGCGGCGACCGGTGCTACCCCCGTGAGGACGCAGTCATTCCCTCAGGCTCGAATGTAAACGCGGTCTGCTGGGGGAAGGGCGAGAACGTTACCGGCGCATACCGAACCGACCACTGGATCTACGTCGCTTACGGCTCCCTGAAGGGCTGGGCCCACTCCTCCCGCATCGCCAACAGCGGCCTTCACGTCCGGGTCGCCACCGGAGGCGACCAGCTCTCGAGCTGCAACGCAACGCGCCAAGACATCTCCGCCACCAACTTCGCTCTGCAATTTGTCAACCGCGCCTACATGTCAAAAGGCCTGGCGCGGGAGCTGTTCCCGGAGGCCGAGTGGGGCTACTCCGGCGGAGTGTCACTCGTCGGCCGCCTCTCGGGCAACAGCCCCAAGCTGCCCTACTGGGGCTACTACGCCACCGGCAAGACGATCCCTGGCGCAGGCAAGGCGATCGACATCTTCAGCCAGCACTACGCCGCCACCGCGACCACCTCGGGGATCCCTCCGATCGGAGCGCTCGTGTTCTACGGCCCCGACATCACCAACGGCTTCCAAGGCCTCGAGGGCATCAGCGTGGGTAGTGGCAAGGTATTCATCGCCCCGGGGAAGCGGACCGATGACCGCAACTCCCTCTTGACGACCAGGATCGTGGATGTCACGGGCGTACCCTCCGGCCAGTACCTCGGATGGGTGATGCCGTAGCGGAAAAATTCCCGCGAAGCCTAACTGGCCCCGGTCTGCGTCCAGACGGAACGGGGCCGTTCGCATTCGGCGGACAGCGACGGCGTTGCGCCACTCCACGGGCTCCCAGCGCCCGCCGTTGCAGGGCATTTCGAGCACGACTATATGGTCGTTCAGGTGACCACTACAACCTACACAGGCGCCACCTCGGCATCGGAGGAGCCCCCATCGACCGAATCAACAACGGTCGAGGCCAGTACACCTAGGAACGTCTCCCGCGCGTCCCTGACGACCAGTTCGACCGCGGGTGCGTTCAATTCGAGAACGGCGGCGGCGCAACAGGCCCACTGAAAGGCCCCAATGTAGGCTGGGAAAGCATCTTGAGACGCGGTGCAGAACCATCGGAGAGCGGGAGCACCCACGGCATGACATTCTCTGTCGCAATGATCGGTACGCGTGGATATCCAAGCTATTACGGCGGGTTCGAGACCGCCGTAAGGAAGCTCGCGCCGTTCCTGGCCGACGACGGCTGGGACGTCACCGTGTACGGCCGTGCCGGTGCGACTAAACCCGAGGATCCGGAGCGCGATCTGCGCGTCCACACGGTCGTCACTAGGGGAGTGGAGAGCAAGTCTCTCAGCACTCTGTCTTACGGCCTGACTGCATGCCTCCACGCCTTCCGGAAGAAGCCTGACGTCGCTTTGGTGATGAACGTGGCCAACGGCTATTTCTTGCCGCTTCTGAAGGTGCGCGGCATCCGGACGCTCGTCAACGTCGACGGAATCGAATGGGACCGCGCGAAATGGGGGCGGCTCGCGAAGTTCGTGTTCAAGACCGGAGCGCGTCTGACCGCACGATTCGCGGACGACCTCGTCTTCGACTCGCGCGAGATCGAGCGTCGCTGGAACGAGGAGTTCCGGCGCGACGGGCGGTTCATCCCCTACGGCGGAGATGTCGTGGCCTCGCTCCCCGTGGAGGCCGGTCTCGAGCACCGGGGCTACGTTCTCGCGGTGGCTCGGTTCGTCCCGGAGAACACGATCCCCGAGTTCCTCGAGGCGGCCGAGCAGATCGCGGCGACCCACCCCGTCGTCATCGTCGGATCCTCCGGCTACGGCGGCCCTCTCGACGAGGAGGCCCATCGCCTCTCGGAAGCGAACCCCCGGGTCCACGCGCTCGGCCACATCAGCGACGACAACCGGCTGCTCGCGCTGTGGCAGCATGCCGGCGTCTACTTCCACGGCCACAGCGTGGGCGGTACCAACCCGACCCTCGTCCAGGCCATGGCCACCGGCACGCCGATCGTCGCTCGCGACACCGTCTACAACCGTGAAGTCCTCGGTGAGGGGGCGCACCTGTGCGCGCCCGAGCCCACCGCGATCGCCGACGCCGTCCTCGAGCTCATGGCGGATGCGGACGCGCGGGCCGAAGCCTCCGCGGGAGCGGCGGAACGTGCCGCGCGGCACTACACCTGGACCTCTGTCTGCGCCGACTACCGGGACGCTCTCCTCCGACTGCTCCGCGCCTGACCTCCCCGCCATCCGCCGCAGAGCATCCCGCCCGTCCCTAGGAGTCCCAGTGCCAGATTCCCCGCGCTCCATCGTCCTCGCCGTGGCGACCTATAAGCGGCCGAGTGACCTGGCCGCCCTCCTCGGCTCGATCGAACGGATGCCGGATGCCGACCGCATCCGTCTCGTCGTGGTGGACAACGACGCGGCGGGTTCTGGTCGCGAGGTCGCTTTGGCGAGTCCCCTCGCCATCGACTACGTGGTCGAGCCGCAGCCGGGGATCGCCGCGGCACGCAACGCGGCTCTGGATCGTCTGCCGTCCGACGCCACGCATCTCGTATTCGTCGATGACGACGAAGTCGTTCCCCGGGAGTGGCTCCAGGCACTATGCGCCGCCGAGGAGGCCTACGGGGCGGAGATCGTCTGTGGTCCGGTCCGCACGATCTTCCCGGTCGATGCGCCGGCGTGGATCGAACGCGGGGGCTACATGCAGCGCAATCCCGAGCGAGAAGGTCTGACGGATCGCACACCGGCCACCAACAACACCCTCGTCGCGCTGACCGCATTCCACCGTGCCGGCTCACCCCGATTCGACGAGAGCTTCTCGGCGACCGGCGGCAGCGACACCGACTTCTTCACGCGGGTCATCCACGCCTCCGGCGCGAAGGTCGCGTGGGCGCCATCGGCCGAGGTCGCGGAGACGGCGCCCGCGGATCGCCTCCGATTCCGTTGGATCATGCGTCGGTACATCCGGATTAACAACGTCTCCGGTCGTCTGTTGCTGAGGACACGCCCTGCCTGGAAGGTGTCGGCGACGGCGATCGGGCATATCGGCGTCGGCCTCGTCAGGACCGGCGGCGCCCTGGTGACCGGCCGTGGTCTGCGGTTGCAGGACACCGCGCACATCACCCGCGGGCTCGGCTGGCTCGGCGCCGTCAGCGGACGTCACGTGCAGGAGTACCGGCGCGCACCGCGCTGAGTCCTGTCCGTGGTTCCCGCTCAACGGCGGCGGATGAGCGCGCGCACGGCACCCAGGCGGCGTCGATGGCTGGGGACGACGACGTTGACGCCGACGGACCAGAGAGCGGCGGAGGCAGCCGCGATGGTCAGGGCCACCGGGCCCTGGAACACCACGGTGCCGAGGAAACCCGCGACGGCGATGGGGACGCCGGTCACGACGACGGCCACCAGCCCCGACCACGTGAGCGACGCGGCGGGAAGTCCAGACGTACGGCCAGCCCACCACATCTGAATGATCCAGAAGAGGAAGTAGCCGATCGACCCTCCGATCCCCACGCCGACCGGGCCCCACGGAGCCCCGACGAGGATCGCCACGACGACCAGCGGCTGCGTCACGAGGTAGATCGTGAGCTGCTTCCCGGTCAGACCCAGCGACACGAAGATCCAGTAGGGGACCTGCCCGAGTGCTCGGAAGATGCCGACGAGGGCGAGCGCTTGCAGGATTGGCGCCGCGGGAAGCCAGCGTTCGCCCAGGACCAGCAACACGACCGGTTCGGCGAAGCCCACCAGCGTCGCGTAGAAGATCGTGGCCAGGGTGACGGTGAAGTACTGGCCGGTCCGGATGTACTCGATGAAGCGTGCCCGGTCGTCCTGGATGCGGGAGAGGACGGGCACCGCGACGCGGGAGAGCGGGGCCGTCAACTGATTCAGGGGGAGGACGACTAGCTGGAATGCCCTGCTGTAGAGGCCGACGACGCTCGAGCCGAACAGGATGCCCAGGACGACCGTGTCGATGTTCTTGGCGGCGTATGCAATCCCCTGCGTCCCTGCGAGAGCGCCCCCAAACCGCAGGAACCGCCGGATGGAGGTGGTTCGCGACGGGAGCGAGGGATGCCAGCGCGCGAGGATGACGTCCATCGTCAGCGCCAACGCCGCCACGGTGAGGGCCTGGGCGACGAGCGCCCAGTATCCGAACCCGCAGAGTGCGAGGACGATCGCGAGGACGAGCGCGACGGCCTGCGGAGCCGCTTCGGTCACGCCGAGGGTCATGAAGCGCATGTCGCGGTTGATCTGCGCCTTGAATTGAGCGGCGACGCCGTTGAGCAGGAAGGTCACCGACAGCACCTGCGTGATGGGGACGAGCGCGGATTCGCCGTAGATCGCGGCGATGCCCCAGGATCCCAGGAAGACGGCGATTGCCAGGACGAGCCCGATGGCGCTGTTCAGCCAGAACAGATTGCTCTTCTCCGCCGCCGAGACGTTCTTGGCCTGCACCGCGGCCATCGAGAGCCCGAGGTCGCGGAGGAGTTCCCCGAGTCCGATGACGGCGGTGACCATAGCCAGGTAGCCGTAGTCCGTCGGGTCGAGGAGGCGAGCGAGGACGACGATCGATACGGCGAGGAGCCCCAGGCGGACGCCCTGCCACAGCAAAGTGGCGCCGGCTCCGCCGAGCGCGCGACGTCCGAGGCCGGTGGTCAAGAGCGGGTCGCCAGCGCGCGATGCGCGATCTCGCGGATGCGGTGGCGTGCAGCATCGACGCGCTCGGCGATCTCGGCGGAGCGCGCCGCCTGGCGCTCGAGGGTATCGACGAGCTGCTGGGTGCTCATCCCGTCGGATGAGACGGTCATGTCGGTGTAATCGATCGCGTCGAAGTGGCGGCCGACCTTGGCGTCCGGCTCCGCGACCAGATTGACCGGAACGGCCCCCTCGGCCGCGGCGACGATGAGTACATGGAGTCGATCGCTCAGTGCGACCGCCGTCTCGAGGTAGATCTCACGCAGCCGATCCTCCTGCGCCGCGTGGTCGGCGACGACCTCCCAGTCCAGCAGATCGCCGCCCAGATCGCGGTGGAGCTCCTTGCTCCGCTCGGAATCTCGAGCCACCTGCGTGATGACGGTAACGGTCAAGCCGTTGCGCTCAGCGAAGGCACGGATCGCGGCCGCCGTTTCCTCAGAGAGGGGCTGTCGATCACCGCGGTAGGAGACGACCAGGCGGTGGCGCCGCTTCGCGTCGTCGGGGGCACCCGGGAGGAACCCCCAATCGGGCATCACCTCGCCGAACCCGAAGTGCTCCCGCGAGGCGACATCTCGCCACGCGACCATCGACGAGAGACGGTAGAGGCGGCGGAAACGGGCGATGACCGCAGAGTTGGGCTTGCGCTGTCCGACCCCGAGTCGCAGCGCGCGCCCGCCGCGCACGCGAATGGCGAGGATCAGGGGGAGGAGTCGCCGCTGACCCTTGTAGATGTCCTCCTGGAGGAGCAGTTCACCGGGCTTGTCGACCCACCATGTCCGTCCGCGCAGAACGGACCGGTAAGCGGATCGCCTCCACGTGTCGGCGTCGCGGTAGACGACGTCCGAGGCGCGCAGCCGCAACGAGTCGATGAAGTCGGCGCTCGCCTCACCCAGGAGGATGTGCAGTTGTCCGGCACGGGAGAGCTCGTCGAAGAATGCGCGTCGAAGGATCACGTCGCCGATGTTGTCCTCCTGGCCGGTCCCCCGAACGTATATGCGTCGCATCAGGTGTTCTTTCGTCGAAGGGAGTATTTGACTGTGGCCCCGACCGCGTAGAGCACGGCCGCTGCTCCGGGGCGACCGAGACGGACACCCGCCCAGAGGGTCCGTATCATCGCGGCGGGCGATCCGGTGCGGCGGGCGAAGCCGAGGGATTGCGTCAGGACGAAGTCCCCAAGGAGACGGCGGTCGTCGGACAGGAAGCGTCGCGCCCACGCGATGGAGCCCTGCGGGGCGATGCGCTTCGATACCGACCCTTCCGTCGCGTAGTAGCTTGCGAGCGGTTCCCACGCCTGGAACACGCGCAGGTCCGGATGCCGCGCGGCGACCGACGTGAGCCAAGACACGTCCTGATGGAACTTCAAGTCGACGTCGAAAGGGACCTCGAGCGCGAGGGTGCGGGGGAAGAGGAGCGTGGAGGCCTGGATGAACCCGTGCCCGCTTCGGGGGGTTCGTTTGGCGAACATGTAGGTTCGCACGTCCTCGCCGGCGGCGATGGGGAAGCTCGGCTGGATCAACTCCGTGCCGTCCGCCCTCTTCATTCGCGTCCGGGAGGTGGCAAGCCAGGGGCCGGTCGCGTCCGCGACGAGCTCCGAGAGGACCGAGACCTTAGTCGGGGACCACTCGTCGTCGTCGTCCAGCAGGCCGATGACGTCACCGGTCGCTTGTTCGACACCGCTTTGGCGACCGGCGTTGCCACCGGCGCCGGGACCGACGCGGATGATCCGCACGCGGTCGTCGGCGGGGAGACCGAGTTCGTCGGTCGTGTCCGCGGCGACGATGATCTCGTGCACCGGAACCGTCTGCGCCAAGACGCTGTCGACGGCGCGGGACAGTTCCGGTCGACCGATCGTCGGAATGACGACGGACAGTCTCACGATTTCTCCTCATTCTTCGGGATGGACGGCGGGGGAGTGCGGAAAGGCGAGGAATGCGGGGCGGAAACCCGGGCGAGGCCATCGTCCGCGAGCTCCGCCCGCGCGGTCAGGAGCGCGCCACGGCCGTGGTGATTCTCGGCGCACGCCTGCGGCGAGCGAGACCGGGGAGCGGCTCGGTCGCCGGGGTGTCGTCCTTCTCCTGCGCCTGGGCGACGACCGCGAGGCCGACGACGATCCAGAGCAGGAAACTGACAGGGCTCTCCTGCAATGTCGGCAGGACGATCTGCGATACCACCGTGGCGCTCAGCGCGGCGGCCGCGAGGAAGCCCGCCGACGTCCGCGAACGCGTCGCCCGGGCGGCGAGAGTGCCGAGGAGGACGAGGAAGAGCACGAGGACGAGAGGGCCGGATTCGAGCGCGATGAGAAGCCAGAAGCTCTCGACATGGTAGTTCGTCTCGAATTGCAGCGCACGAGGTCCCACGACTCCCAGCCCCATGCCCAGGGGATGCAGGACCAGCTGCTGCAGCCCCTCCTGGAGGCTCGCGGCGTGCCCGCCGAACGAGGTGTCCGTCTCCTCTTCGAGCGCGCCTCCGATGTACAGCACGGCTGCCGCGACGGTCGCCACGCCGGCGACGGCGAGGAAGCCCGCCGAGAGGAGCTGGGAGCTTTTCCGCAACGAGCGGGCGATGAGGACGGCAGCCAGGATCACCCCACCGAAAAGTCCGCTCCGCGACTCCGAGAGCAGGATGGCGACGGCGGGCAGCACCGTGAGTGCGAGTCGGCGCGAGGGGCGTAGACCAGGCGCGCACCAGACCACGGCGAGGGAGATGAGCAGGGCCGCGGCCATCTCGTTGGGTGCGACGTACGGGCTGAAAGCGCGTGGAGACAGGCTCCCGGACGAGAACAGGGACGTCGGGAAGCGTTCCCCGGCAGGAACCGGCAACCGTCCGATGTCGAGCAACCATTGCACGCCGCGGGACCATGTGGCGATGGCGATGATCGAACTGACCTGCGCCATGACGATGACGGCGCCCATCATGCGACGGACGTGGCGGCCCTCGACGAACGCGGGAACGAGGACGAGGAGCAGCAGGGGCTCGTAATCGTTGCGCCATCCGTAGAGTCCCTGCTCAAGCGACGGGGAGAACGCTCCGCTGATGAGCGGGAGCAGCACGAGCAGGCCGACCAGGACCGCGATGCTCGTCGGCGCACGGTTGAACCGTCGGTTGACGAGCGCGGCGATGAGCAGAAGTCCGATGACGGCGTCTTTCAGAACGCCGTACGCGGTTCCGATCGCCCCCGGGGCGACCTGTGAGATCAACGCGTTGAGGGGCAGCAGCACGATGAGGGCGTAGACACCAGCGAGCGGAAAGCGCAAGACCGCGACGACCACGGTGATGCCAATGATCCCGATGAGGACGGGAATGGGGCCGACCGCGACCACGAGCGCCATGAAGACCAATGCCGCCGCGATAGTGATGAGAATCGACCGTTTCACCGTCATGCCTCCCCCCGGGATGTCGGGCACCTATTTCCAGGCGCTTCGACCAGGATATGCGCAGCCCCGGTCGCGGTGTGGCATCGTCGGGTAGCATCGATGAAGGCACGGGCGCCCGTACATCGATCATTCAGGGGTATAGGTGCGAACAGAAATCCATTTCAGGCCCGTTGTCCTCTTGTCGATGGCCGCTTCTGAATCGGGCCGCATCCCGTTTTCGACGCAACGCGCGACCCCCTTTCGCGCAGCATTCCGGCGGGTGTCGTCGTGCGCGTGATGCTATGCCACCCCTCGGCCGAGCTCTACGGCAGCGACCGCATGGCGCTTGAGGCTGCCGTCGGGTTGATCGACCGCGGGATTCACGTCACCGTCGTCCTCCCGGTCGATGGTCCGTTGCGCGACGAGCTCCGCGCCGCCGGCGCGGAGGTCGTCATCCATGACGTGCCCGTGTTGCGGAAGTCGGCGATGAAGCCCGGGGGGTTCGTGAGGCTCGTCCGCGACCTCGTTCTGCGAGGACCGCGAATGGCGGCTGCGCTGCGGCGGACCCGTCCCGACCTCGTCTACGTGAACACCATTGTCCAGCCCTGGTGGGCGCTGGCGGCACGGTTGGCGCGGAAGAAGGTCGTCGTACACGTGAGAGAGGCCGAAGTGGATCCACCGGCCGTGGTTCGCCGGGCCCTCCTCTCGCCGCTCCTGCTCGCGCATTCGGTGATCGCCAACAGTCGGTTCACAGAGCGACAGATTCTTCGGGATTGCCCGGGTGTGCGTTCCCGCACACGCGTCATCTACAACGGGAAGGACTGGTCCTCCTACGTCGTCGCGCATGAAGCGAGTCAGGAAGGGGTTTTCCGGGTCCTCTATCTCGGGCGGCTCAGCCCCCGGAAGGGGACGGATGTCGCTGTGCGCGCGGTCGCCCTGCTCCGCGAGACGGGAGTCGACGCACGATTGACCCTGGCGGGAGCCGTGTTCCCCGGGTACGAGTGGTACGAGCGCGATCTGACAACCCTCGCCGACGAGCTCGGGCTCGACGCGGGCGTCCTGACGTTCACGGGATTCGTCTCTCGGACGCAGGAGCTGTTCTCGACGGCGGACGCTCTCGTCGTGCCGTCGCGTGCCGAACCCTTCGGCACCGTGGCGGCCGAGGGGCTCGCCGCGGGCGTACCGGTGGTCGTCTCGGACGTGCAAGGACTGGTCGAAATCGTCACGGACGGTGAGGACGGGCTGGTCGTGCCGCCGGATGATCCGGATGCCCTGGCCTCGGCGCTGCGCACGCTGGCGGACGATCCGCTGGCGGGGGCCACGCTCGTCGAGAAGGGCCGACGGAGCGTGCACGAGCGCTTCTCGCGCGAGCGTTATCGCGCTGCCATCGCCAACGAGATCCAGCGAGTGGGGGAGTCCCGGTGAAGAAGACGGAGGCGGGCGGCCTGCCCCTCACGACAGTGATCCTGGTCACGTACAACTCCGGAGCCGATCTGGAGCAGTGCGTACGCACGCTCGGTCCCTCGGAGGCGTTCAAGGTCGTGGTCGTCGACAACCGCTCCGTGGACGACTCCGTCGACATCGCCCGTCGGTTGCAGTCCGAGGGCCTCGTCGCGCGCGTGATCGAGAGCCCCACGAACGATGGCTTCGCACGCGCGGTGAACCGGGGCATCGAGTCCTCGGACCCGGGTGGGCTGTTCCTGCTCAACCCCGACGCGCGCATCACCGGCAGCGACCTTCTGCGTCTGGTCGAGAAGGCGCAGGAAGATCCTCGGATCGGCATCCTCGCCCCACTGGTCGACAGTGGACCGCAGGTGCCCACGCTCGCCGCGGGGAAGCAGCCCCGACTGTGGCCCCTCTTCACCCACTTCACCGGATTGGCGCGGGCGTTTCCGCGGGTGCAAGTGCTGCGCGGGCGGCATCTCTACCGAGAGCACCACTCCTACACTCAGGATGTCGAATGGGTCTCCGGCTGCGCGCTGTACCTCGCCCCCGCAGCGCGGTCCTCGGTCGGGACCCTGTCCGATCGATGGTTCATGTACGGGGAAGACATCGAGCTCGCCGACCGCGTGCTCCGACACGGTTTCCGGGTCGTGCTGGATGCCGATGTCGTCGCGACGCACGAGATCGCCGCGTCCGTCAACGCGGCGGGCTCGGCCGTATCGACGATGTGGGCCGAGAACACGTTCGACTTCTACGTCTGGCGGTTCTCACCCGGTCCGGTCAGACGCTTCCTGTGGCGCCTCATCTTCTCCGCCGGTCTGGGTTCACGCGCACTGCTCCTGGCGGTCAAGTCCGCGCGGTCAGGGCCATCCGCTCCCGCGATGCGAGCGCGGGCGGCACGGTTCCGACGATTCGCGGGTGCGGTATGGACGACGAAACCGGCTCGGTAACCTCGCGAACGCTGACGCGCCGCGGCGTCCTGGCGCTCGCTGGAGCGTCCGTCGTGGCGGTCGCGCTGGCTTCGTGTCGCCCCGAGCCAGAGGAGCCCGATTACGCCGTCGAACTGAATGCCCTCCTCAGTCAGGCCGCGCAGGGTGATCGCGTCGTCCTTCCATCGGGGTCTCGGACGGTGCGATCCACGGTGAGACTCCGTTCAGGGGTGGAGCTCGCCGCTCATCCGGACGGGTCGACTCTCACGCTCGCCGATCACACCGACTCCCCCTTCGTGCTGGCCAACGGCATCAGCGGGGCACGTGTGACGAACGTCACATTCGACGGCGGGACGCAGTCCGTCGACGCGGTGTCCCTGCAGATCGACGCCAGTTCGGACATAGTCGTCAACGGCTGCGGCTTCGTCCGTATGAAGCACGCAGTGCACGTATATGCAGATTCCGGCGCGACGTCGGAGCACATCACCGTGGTCGGCTGCACCTTCGATCAGATCAGCGACTTCGCCGTCCGCATCGACGCACAGGCCCAACACATCGAGGTGACCGGCAACACCGTCTCCGCGGTCGCGAAGGGTACAGCCCCATCGCCATCGGCCATCTACGTGCGGGGACGCGACGTCGTGGTACGCGGCAACGTGGTCCTCAGTTCCTACGACACGGGGGTCATGGTCGCAGGCGATGGCGCGCGCGACGTGACGGTCGAAGCGAACACCCTCTCAACCGACATGGTGAGCATCTATTTCGGTAACGGAGCGCGGTCGGGGACCGTCTCCAAGAACACCGTGACCTCCCAGCGTGATTTCGGCGTCCACGTGCACGACCGAGCCGGAGGGCCCGTCGACCTCACGGTCACGGGAAACACCATCGGGCCGACCGGAAAAACCGGAGTGCAGATCGAGGGCGTTCAACGGGTGACGCTCACCGACAACAACATTCGCGACGTGGCCCAGCAGGACGGCAACCCCGACTATTGGCGGTGCGGAGTCGCCGTCACGAAGCTCCGGGACGAGGGTGCTCGATCCGTTCTGATCGAAGACAACAACATCTCCGGCGAGGCCGGGAAGATGGTCTACGGGGTCCTCATCATGGCGGGGACCAGCAATGTCATCGTCACGTCGAACACCGTCAGCGGGGCGGCCGACGCCTCCTACCAGGTCGCTTCCAGCGGAGGGCCCTTCCTGGTCGAGCGCGGGGACGGGTCGGTCGTGGCCCGCCAGGGGGTCACCCGGAAATGGTGAACGGGCGGCCCCAGGCCACGCTCCTCCCGTCGGGTCCGAACGCCTCGAGTCGATAGCGGTATGCCCCGGGCGCCGCGTTGGTGCCGTCGGATCGTTTCCCGTTCCAGACGATGTCCCGCGGCCCCGACGCGTACGCGCGGGCGTCGGTGATGGTGCGCACCAGCTGCCCCGTCGACGTGTAGATCTGCATGGTGAGCGTCGTGCGGTCGCCCGCGACGGTGCGCAAGGTCACGGACTCGCCGGGTCGTACGGTCGACGGAGTCACCAGGTGCGTCGACACGACGAATTTTGGCATCGACGACACGGTCACCGTCGCCCCCAGCGCGTCGTCGACGGTGAGCGCCTGGAGCGCCCCGCGGTCGTACGCATAGGCCGTGGTGTTCGAGACGGGGAGCTTCGTCGTGACCGCTGCGTCCCGGTAAACGGCCTGGGTCACGAAGTTCCGACCGTAGAAGATGTTCCCCCGTGTCGTCGTCCCGTAGTGGGCGGACACGTCGTCGAGGATGATCCGACCGCGCGTCTTGCTCGTCGTGGATTTGAAGACATGGACTTCGGTCACGGTGATCGGATAGTCGATCTTCTTGTCGACGTTCGACCCATAGCTCTTGAAGCTGGGGTTCAGACCGTCGAAGAACAGCGTCTGTCGGGACCACTTCTCCGTTCCCGCGTTGCCGACCTTGCCCTCGAACACCTCTCCCTTGGCATCCCGGATCTTCATATAGACGGGACTGTTGCTGTTGTCGCCGTAGGCCCAGAGCGAGATGGCGCTCGGTCGTCCCTCCACGGGGAGGTTGAGGATCAGTGACGTGCCCTCTGCCGTGGAAGCGCTGTAGTTGTAGTCGAGCGCCACCGCCCCGGTGCCCGCAACGCGGGACGAGGTCGCCGTGAGTGTCGACGTCGCCCCCTGGCCGACGGACCGCGTCGTGATTCCCGCGGTGCTCGCCATGTCACTGAGCACCGTCGTGGAGCCGGCTGACGGGGACGCCGTCCCCGCCGCGACGGATCCGGCGATTCCCGCCGCCGTGCGAGCGAGGGCGGCGTAGGCAGGCTTCTTTCGGCCCGACTGCTCGATGAGTCCGAAGTTGTCGAGCCTGCTACCGCTAGTGCCGAACTCGACGAGGTTATACCAGGCATAGGCCGCTACTCCATGCCCCGCCGCGTCGATCATGGAGCGGCTCAGGTAATCGGCCTGTTCGGCCTCCGAGACGCCGGCGCCCGCCGCGCACGTGGTGCAGGTGGACCACCCAGTCTCAGTGATCCAGATCGACTTCCCCGGAGCGTTGCGCGCCAAGAAGGACTCGGTCGCGGAGATCCAGCTGTCGAGCGTGCTCGGTTCCGGGGCCCCCTCGACGTAGGTGTGCAGACCCAGCCCGTCAAACGACCCCATCGCTCCGGCATCGCGCAGACCGTTCAGGTACTGCTCCGAGTACCCCGCCAGGCCGCCGGTCACCACGATGGCGTCCGGCTGGACGCGCTTGATCGCCGCGTAGGTGTCCTTCAGGAGGCGAGCGTAAGCCGACGCGTCGGGCGCAGGCTTCCAGTACTGGACGATGTTCGGTTCGTTCCAGATCTCCCAGACCTTGACCCGATCCTTGTAGCGCTCGACGGTTGCGACGGCGTAGTTGACGTAGTCGGCGTAGTCGGACGGCGGGTAGTAACGCGCCGTGGAGCTGGCGGTTCCGCTCGGTGCGCTCGATGCCCAGTCGGCGGAGTACACGAGTTTGCCGATGATGTCGATGTTGCGAGCGCGAGCGACGGCGACGGCCTGATCAAACTTCGGCCAGTCGAAGAACCCCTTACGGGGCTCCACCCGGTTCCACTCGAACTCCTCGCGTGCGTAGCGGATGTAGGCGTCCTCCATCGCAGCCGCATCCGTGTCCGCCTTCAACAGGCTCTCGTAGGTCGTCAGCGAAGAGTTGACGGCCGCGACGGAGCCGCGTGTCGCCGACTCCGCGCGCTGCGCGGCGCCCAGGAGGTACGGGGTCGCGATCGTCGACGGGGCGGCCAGATCGCCGTTGGGCGTGGCGTCGTACTCCAGGAGTCCTCGGACGACACCGGCGAGAATACCGCCGCCATCCGAGCGACCGTCCCATCGGATAGTCTGGGTCGTCGCTGTCTGCGCGGTCCCCCGGAACGTCCGGGTCGCGCCGGACGGATCGATCAAACGAAGGCGGTAGTCACCGGCCGCGCCGCTCGCGAAGGTGATGCTGCTGGTGCCGGCGCCGGGGATGATGGACCGCGATGTGGTGGCGGGAGCGGTCCACCCGCTGTCGTCGACCCGCAGGTTGTCGACGCGCACCGAGCCGGTCGCGGGCTGCGAGCCGTTCCGCACGATCACGAGGCGAAAGAGAGCGGCGGGACCGTCGATCAGCCCGTCGCCGTTGCCGCCGGTGGTGGCCGCGGGTGCGCGCGACAGATCGACCGTCACCGTCGACCAGCCGGTGTTGTTGATGTTGCCGACCCGGTAGTAGAGGACCTCGCCCGTCGCGTCGCGCAGCCGGAGATACATCGTGTTGAAGCTGCCATCGCCCTTCACATCGAGCTTGAGGCCCCGCAGCCCAGTGGTCGGTAGGTCTGCAGGGGTTGCACTACGCCCGATTTCGAAGGTACCGCCGCCGAGGTCATAGTCGAGCTTGAGAGAGCGCCCGCCCTCGGTGGCGTCCGTTGATGTCGATAACGAGCCCTTGCCGGCGACGATTGTCCAATCGTCCTGGGAGGAGAAGCTCTCGGCGGCGACGAGACCGGGCGCCGCAAGGGGAATCAGCGTCGAACTCTCGTCGACGGGAGGTTGTGTCGAGGGAATCGGACTGGATGTCGGTGACGCCGTCGGTGCAACGCCCGCGTCGGCGGTGGGGCCGGGTGTTGCTGACAAAGAGGGGCTCGGTGCGGCTGTTTGGCTCGTTGAGCCGGGGGCGGGGGTTTCCGAAACGATGCCCGGAGTAGAGGAGAGCAACGCCACGAGGGCGATGCCGAGCAGGGTCTTCATCCGAGCAGTCCAATCAGGGGCAAGGCGGCCGTCTTGCCGCGACGGTCGACATAAAAATAAGTGGATTGGCGCCGGCTAATCGCCGCGCGCTGACGCCGCTTGCTGTTGCAACTGGGAATACGCGCGGACGTTCAAACGAGAGAAAGGGGGAGGGGCGGGGGGCATTCGGACTGTGCGACGGTCACCCGGGAGGGTAATAGCCGGCCGACGCTGTCTTTCGGACAGTGTGTACCGCTTCGTCTCGCGCGACAAGCCAAAATAAGAGCATTGCGCTTTCCCGACCGGTGGTGCGTTCAGTCGTCACGTCACGCGGTGAGGGGCGGCCGGAATGTACATATGCCGCGTTTCGCTGCTGTGACCTCGCGCATTCGTAACGCTTCCACCTTTCTGGTCTGAAGGACGGAATCTTTCTCCACGGAGTCAAGACGCCCCTGCTGTCGGGGCGTAGGCGAGATCGAGAGCGAGCAGCGGCTCCAAGGCCGCGTCGAGATCTAGGCCTGTGTGGCCTCGACGGCTCATGAAGCCGCGAGCAACGCCTTGCCACCTTGACGCAGCTGGGCATCTACCTGAACGACTTCTCGGTCAGCAAGCTGGAGTACCACCTCTCAACCGAGGTCTTCGCCTCGTGCAACGCAGCGGATCGCACCGTGAACGTCAGCATGAACATGCGCAACGGCATCACGGATGACATCACGAACGCGTACACGCTGGGCTTCCGTAACAGCTCCTACGGCCTGCCTCCGCGCACGATGATGCTGGACACGCTGTTCTTCGCACCTCCCGGCGCGGCGATCACGGCGATGGACCCCGGGCAGGGCGACATCGCGTCGCTGTCGCGCAGCGGCAACGAGAACGGCAACACCGGCGAGAGCCGTATGGTCACGCTCGGCCAGAACGAGACCCGCACCGTCTCGTATACCGTGCAGCTGCCCTCCGGCCCGCTCGGTCCGCTCGATCTGCGCCACACCCCGACGGCGAGCGACACCCCGGTCACGATCGATCCGTCGTGCGACCCGTTCGTCGCCGGTTTCTCCAGCTGACGATCCTCGACCTCTTCGGGCCACCGCCGGGCTCTGAGGGGGAGGAAGGATGCCGTGAGCGTCACCGCTCGCGGCATCCGGCTGCGCGAATTGTGCAAGTCTTAGCGCAATCTTGACAATCCCTTGACGTTCCGCCGCGAAAGCATTGCGGTCCTCCCGATTGCATGGGTGATGCGCTGGGCTGCGATCCGGCGCGACGATCGCGCATCCGGTGCGGTCCTGTCGTACTGCGTCGGGGGGCGTCGGTGGTCATCGCGGTCAACGACACCGCTCCGATCGAAGCCGGATTCGGCAGCGTGCGTATTCGCGCGAGTGTTCACGCGCGGCCGGTGTCCGTGGCATCCGGAGCCGCGGACGACGAGGTCTCCCTGCTCATCGCGCTCGACCGCCCTCCCTCCATTCGTGGGGCGGTGACCGAGAAGGGGCCGAGCACGGCACTGCTCGCCTCACGAGCGCAGGCGGCGATGACCCCGGCGGCGAAGTGCCACCTCGTGCTGACGTTCCCCGCTCAGGTGCTGAACGGCATCGGGATCGAGGCTCCCTTCGCGCACGCGATCGATACGCATTCCGCCCTCTTCTGGCCGTTCTTGACCTTCGCGTGGACCTGCGCGACGACGCGAGACCGGCAGACCGGGCTTTCGCTCTACTTCATGGAGCGACTGCTGCAGGAGATGATCGTCGGCGTCGTCGTGGCGTCGCTGAAAGCCCGGCACGACAAGCCCGCGGCGGACCTGCACGCGGCCGCCCTGTCGGTCATCACCGCGCGCGTCGGGGATCCCGACTTGACGGCGGCGTCCGTCGCCGCGGAGCTGAACACGTCGTTGCGCACGTTGCAGCGGCAGTTCACGGCGCGCGGCACGACGATGGACCGCAGCATCCGGGGCGCGCGTGTTCGGCACGCCATGACACTGCTGCGCGATCCAGCGTATTCCTCGCTCTCGATCGAGCGGGTGGCGCACACCTGCGGTCTCGCGAACGGCTCGTCTCTTGCTCGGGCGTTCGCCGCTGAGGGGCATCCCTCTCCGACGCGCGTGCGCGCTGCGCGCCGCCCGCACGCGGTTCGCGCCTGACGCGCCATCTCTCATACCCGAGACGCCGTCTTCCGCCACTCACCCGCGTGCTCACCGCCCCGCGTCGAGATCATCGCCGTGTTGTCACCTCGTTCTTCACCCGATGACGGACGAGACATCCGATCGAACCCCTGGGGGGCACACATGAGCACCGAGAACTCCGAGACCGCCACCGGCTCCGTCAGTCGTCGCGCCGTCATCAAGACCGCCGCGTGGGCCGCGCCCGTCATCGCCGTGGCCGTCGCCGCGCCGCTGGCCTCCGCCAGCACGACCGGACCGCAGCCTGTGCCGTCGGGGTCCGCGAGCACGCTCGACGGTGGCACGTCGATCTCCACCTACCGTGGCGGCAACCCGAACGAGATCCGTATCAACCAGTCGACCTCGGGCTTCGGGTTCTTCATCTACGACGGAAACGGCGACGAGTATCCGGCCGGTTCCTACTACGCGTCGGCGCCCACGATCACGGTGAAGTGGTCGGGATCGGGCGACTACACCCCGATCCTCCAGAACCTGCGCGGCTGGACCCAGTCCGGCGGCACGGTCGCGTCTGGGACGTCGGGCAGCATCACGTTCTCGTACTCCGGCCAGCTGCTCAACGGCTCGGCGAACCGCGTTCCGGCTCCGTACGTCATCCTCCGCCCGACCTCGGGAAACACTCTGCCGCCGACGCGCGCCGTCGTCGAGGCCTCGGCCGTCAACTTCGAGACGATCGACAGCGGCGTCACCATCTGATCCACCGGTGACACGAGGGCGTCGCGCACACCGCGCGGCGCCCTTCGTCGTCCGTGCGCGTCAACGTCTTCCCCGCGATGACCACGCGCGCCACAATGAGCGGTGAATCGACCCGGCGTTCCGGCCGGATCGACCGAGTGAGGGGGAACGCCATGGGCGTCGACGACATCATCAACAAGGGCAAGAAGCTCCTCGACGAGAACCGCGACAAGATCGAAGAGGCGCTCAAGAGCGAGAAGGCCGAAGAGATCAGCGACAAGATCCTCGACGGCGCCGCCGACGCGATCAAGAAGGTCGTGCCGGCCGAGCAGCACACAAAGGTCGACGAGGTCCGTCAGAACGTCGACAAGCACATCGGCAACGCCTGACACCTATTCGCGCCGGCGCCGTTCCCACCTCGGGGGCGGCGCCGTCGTCGGACGGACGCCGCGGACGGGGGAGCGGCGGCCCGCCCGCCGTCAGTCCAGTGGGCCGAACGCGCGGTCGAGGGGCCACACGATCGCGCGTACCTCGCCGATCATGTCCGCGCGGTCGACGAAGCGTGCGCAGTCCGTGGATGCCGGGGCTCCTCGGCATCCGACGACCGAGTCGGCCGAGTTCGCCCGGTTGTCGCCCATCACGAGGTACTGGCCCTCGGGAACGTCGATGGGGCCGAAGCATCGCGAGGACGTGGGGGCGCTCTCGCAGTCGAGCTGTCCAGCGATGAAGGGCAGGTCGTTGCGAACGTACTCCTCGTCGAGCGCGATCCCGTCGACCTCGACCTGCCCCTCAGCGCTGCAGCACCGCACCGTCGACCCCGGTGTCCCCACGACGCGCTTCACGAGCGCGTCGAGGTTGCTCGGTCCGAATCCGACGAGGTCGCCGACCCACCCCGCCGCCGTCCGCAGCGCTCCGCGCGGCGCGGCATCCGTCTTCCACCCGTCCGGGCGCGAGAAGACGACGACGTCGCCCTGCGCAGGGTCGGACATGGCGAGCGAGATCCGGTCGGCCACGATGCGGTCGCCGGTCTCGAGCGTGGGCGACATCGACTCCGACGGCACCTGGAACGGCTTGACCAGGAACAGCTGTACGAGGGCCAGCACGATGAACGCCGCGATCACGTGGGTCACGGGCGACCGGCGCACCCGTCGCCATCCGCGCGCACGCGGCACCGGGGGAGAGGTCCGGTCGGTCATGCGGCCTCGATGAACCCGCGTGTGCGCAGCTCGTCGAGAGTGGAACGGATCACCGCCGACGCGCTCCCCTCCGCCGGCTCGCCGAACTCCGCCTCCGCCGCCTCGGCGATCGTCTCCTCGGACGCCCCCGCGAGACACAGCGTCCACACGAGGCGTCCGAGCTGCTCGAGCGCCGTCACCACACCGTCGCGGAGGATGCACGCGCGGCCGTCCACGAGGATCGCGTCGTCGTACGCGGTGGCCCGCCACGGACCCACGGAGTCCGTGCGGCGGGGGAGCGTCCAGGCTTGGGCGCGCGGCGGGGGCGCATCGAACATCTGCTGCACGAGGGCCGGGAGCTCGGTGGCATCCCGGTAGATCAACCGGGTGGGGGCGCCGATCGTGTCGAACAGTCGCGCCAGCCGCTGCAACGGGGCCGGCATCTCCGGCAGATAGCTGATCTGCGGGGTCAACTCGCAGACGGCGTCGATGAGGTCGACGACTTCGGGGCCGACCGTCGGGGACCCGGGTCGGCGGTCGATGAGCGTGAGCCCGACGAGCCGGAGCGGCACAGCGGGCAGACCCTTCAGCCCGAAGTGGCTGGGCGCGATCTGCTCCTTGTGGACGAGCCCCTCGGTGATGACCGAGAGCGGCTTGCGATAGGGGCTCACCGCGAGGTCGTCGGCGACGGCCACGGTCTCGTCGCTCACGTAGCTGAAGTGCTGTCCCAGATGACGGGATGCCGTGGTCTTGCCGCGACCGGAGGGTCCCACCAGCGCGATCGTGCGGCCGTCCTCGGTGGCCACCCCGGCAGCGTGCAGGAGCAGCCGCGTGCCGCGGAGGGCGTCGAGCGCCTCCAGCGTGACGAGGGTGGAGAGGTTCGAGAGCCCGCCGTCGGGGTCGACGAACGCGTCGGGGTGGAGCTCCAGCACGCGACGACCGCGGGTGTCCTCGGCCCCGACGCGGCAATCGCGCCACGCCTCCAGGATGCGGGAGCGCATCCGGTCCGGCAGGGGGGCGTCGGTGCGCATGTCGACGACGACGCCCATCGCGTCGACGGTGCATACGGTCGCGGGTGCAGACCCGTCGTCAGCAGGACTCATCCGTGCCTTCCTGTCCGGCCGGAGACGCGCGATGGTCGTTGTGATCGCCCCCCAGGCGCGACCATCCTATGGCGCAGCTCCGCCGGTTCGGGATGGGTTCGAAGGGTGATCCTGAGCATCCGCCGCACGCGACACGCCCGGGTTTGCGACACGTGCCGGGGGTCCGTAGACTAGTCCAGTTCCACACTCCGGCGTGCGCTCGGCGCGCGCCAGGATCACTGTCTCGGCAGTGCACAGGCGGCGCGGAAGCGCAGGGTCCTGGGCCGCGGGCAGCAGAACACCACACCGAACCCCTCATCCTTCACGGGATTCGCATGCGTGCGTGCGCGGGGCGGGCCGGAGGCCACGACGTGGCATCCGGTTTGACAGCTGAACAGCGGTGCAGCATCTCTCGCGTGAGCGAGGGGAAGTGCCAGGGTGCGTCAGCACCACCGTGCGTCCAATGCCCCAGGTCGGGTAAGACGCTGAAAGAGAGAGAGCAGACAATGGCGGGACAGAAGATCCGCATTCGCCTGAAGTCGTACGACCACGCCGGGCTCGACTCGTCGGCGCGCAAGATCGTCGACACCGTGACCCGTGCCGGCGCCACCGTGGTGGGCCCGGTTCCCCTTCCGACCGAGAAGAACGTCGTGTGCGTCATCCGGTCGCCCCACAAGTACAAGGACAGCCGCGAGCACTTCGAGATGCGCACCCACAAGCGCCTCATCGACATCATCGACCCGACGCCCAAGGCCGTCGACTCGCTGATGCGCCTCGACCTCCCGGCCGATGTCAACATCGAGATCAAGCTCTGAGGTTCGACATGGCTGACATCAACTCCAAGATCTCCAAGGGCCTCCTCGGCACCAAGCTCGGTATGACCCAGGTGTGGGACGAGAACGGCAAGCTCGTTCCCGTCACCGTCATCGAGGTCGCCCCGAACGTCGTGACCCAGCTGCGCTCGCTCGAGAAGGACGGCTACAACGCCGTTCAGATCGGCTACGGCCAGATCGACCCCCGCAAGGTGAACAAGCCCCTCACGGCTCACTTCGACGCCGCCGGTGTCACCCCGCGCCGCCACCTCACCGAGGTGCGCACCGCGGATGCCGCCGACTACTCGCTGGGCCAGGAGCTCACCGTCGACGGTCTCTTCGAGGCCGGCCAGCTGGTCGACGTCGTCGGCACCAGCAAGGGCAAGGGCACCGCCGGTGTCATGAAGCGTCACAACTTCAAGGGTGTCTCCGCATCGCACGGTGCGCACCGCAACCACCGCAAGCCCGGTTCGATCGGCGCCTCGTCGACCCCGAGCCGCGTCTTCAAGGGCATGCGCATGGCCGGCCGTATGGGTGGCGAGCGCGTGACCGTCCTCAACCTCACGGTGCACGCCGTCGACGCCGAGAAGGGCCTGATGCTCGTCAAGGGCGCCGTCCCCGGTGCTCGTGGCCGCATCGTCTACGTCCGCAACGCAGTGAAGGGTGCCTGATCATGGCTGACTCGACTCTCGCGCTCGACGTCGTGAAGGCCGACGGCAACAAGGCCGGCTCTGTCGAGCTGCCCGCCGCGCTCTTCGACGTCAAGACGAACATCCCCCTCATCCACCAGGTCGTCGTGGCGCAGCGCGCCGCGGCTCGCCAGGGCACGCACTCGACCAAGCGTCGTGGCGAGGTCTCGGGTGCCGGCCGCAAGCCCTTCAAGCAGAAGGGCACGGGTAACGCCCGTCAGGGCTCGATCCGCGCGCCGCACATGACCGGTGGTGGCATCGTCCACGGGCCCAAGCCCCGCGACTACAGCCAGCGCACCCCCAAGAAGATGATCGCCGCCGCCCTCCTGGGTGCGCTCAGCGACCGTGCTCGTGGGCAGCGCCTCCACATCGTCGACAGCTTCGCCATCGAGGGTGCGCCCTCGACCAAGGCCGCCGCTGCCGCGCTGAAGGCCTTCGGTGCCGTCAAGAACGTCCTGGTGGTCATCGACCGCGACGACGAGCTGACGATCAAGAGCGTGCGCAACCTCGCGTACGTCCACGTGCTGACCGTCGGCCAGCTCAACACGTACGACGTGCTCGTCTCCGACGACATCGTCTTCACCAAGGCCGCCTACGACGCGTTCGTCGCGTCGAAGAGCGCTGCCACCGAGGAGGTCTCGGCATGACCACCGTCAACAAGGACCCGCGCGACATCATCCTGAAGCCGGTCGTCTCCGAGAAGAGCTACTCGCTCATCGACGAGGGCAAGTACACCTTCCTGGTGGACCCCCGCTCGTCGAAGACCGAGATCAAGCTCGCGATCGAGAAGATCTTCGGCGTCAAGGTCGCTTCGGTGAACACGCTGAACCGTCAGGGCAAGGCCCGTCGGACCCGCTTCGGCATCGGCAAGCGCAAGGACACCAAGCGTGCCATCGTCACGCTGAAGTCCGGCACCATCGACATCTTCACGTCTGTCGGCTGACGGTCGGGATAGAGGACAAGAACAATGGCTATTCGCAAGTACAAGCCCACGACCCCCGGTCGCCGCGGCTCGTCGGTGGCCGACTTCGCCGAGATCACCCGATCGACGCCTGAGAAGTCGCTGCTGCGCCCGCTGTCGAAGACCGGTGGCCGCAACAACCAGGGCCGCATCACCACGCGTCACATCGGTGGTGGCCACAAGCGTCAGTACCGTCTGATCGACTTCCGTCGTAACGACAAGGACGGCATCGACGCCAAGGTCGCTCACATCGAGTACGACCCCAACCGCACCGCACGCATCGCGCTGCTGCACTACGCGGACGGCGAGAAGCGCTACATCCTCGCCCCCGCGAAGCTGTCGCAGGGCGACGTCGTGGAGTCGGGTGCCGGCGCTGACATCAAGCCCGGCAACAACCTGCCGCTGCGCAACATCCCCACCGGTACCGTGATCCACGCGATCGAACTGCGTCCCGGCGGCGGAGCGAAGATGGCCCGTTCGGCCGGCGCCTCGGTGCGTCTGGTCGCGAAGGACGGCCCCTACGCGCAGCTGCGTCTGCCCTCCGGCGAGATCCGCAACGTCGACGTGCGCTGCCGCGCCACGATCGGCGAGGTCGGCAACGCCGAGCAGTCGAACATCAACTGGGGCAAGGCCGGCCGCATGCGCTGGAAGGGCGTCCGCCCGACCGTGCGTGGTGTCGCCATGAACCCGGTCGACCACCCGCACGGTGGTGGTGAGGGTAAGACCTCCGGTGGTCGTCACCCTGTTTCGCCGTGGGGTAAGGCCGAGGGCCGCACCCGCCACGCGAACAAGGAAAGCGACAAGCTGATCGTCCGCCGTCGCACCGCCGGCAAGAAGCGCAAGTAGGAGTAGAGGAAGATGCCTCGCAGCCTTAAGAAGGGCCCCTTCGTCGACGAGCACCTGCTTCGCAAGGTCGTCTCGCAGAACGAAGCCGGTTCCAAGAACGTCATCAAGACCTGGTCGCGCCGTTCGATGATCATCCCCGCCATGCTGGGACACACCATCGCCGTGCACGACGGTCGCAAGCACATCCCCGTGTTCGTGACCGAGACCATGGTCGGCCACAAGCTGGGCGAGTTCTCGCCCACCCGCACCTTCCGCGGCCACGTGAAGGACGACAAGAAGGGCCGTCGCCGCTAAGGCGACCGAGGAGGAGAGAGAAATGGTGGAGTCCATCGCACGTGTGCGACACATCCGCGTGACCCCTCAGAAGGCTCGTCGTGTCGTCGCGCTCATCAAGGGCAAGCAGGCCGAAGAGGCCCTCGCGATCCTGAAGTTCGCGCCGCAGGGCGCGAGCGAGCCGATCTACAAGCTCGTCGCCTCGGCGATCGCGAACGCTCGCGTCACCGCCGACAAGACGAACGAATACCTGGATGACGCCGACCTGTACGTGAAGAACGCGTACGTCGACGAGGGCACGACGCTCAAGCGTTTCCAGCCCCGCGCTCAGGGTCGCGCCTTCCAGATCAAGAAGCGCACGAGCCACATCACGGTCGTGCTCGCGACGCCCGAGGCCGCTGAGGCAGCCCCGGCTCGCGCCAACAAGAAGGCGAGCAAGTAATGGGACAGAAGGTCAACCCGTACGGCTTCCGCCTCGGCATCACCACCGACCACGTGTCGCGGTGGTTCTCGGACTCGACGAAGCCCGGTCAGCGTTACGCCGACTACCTCGCCGAGGACATCAAGATCCGTCGCCTGCTGACCACGTCGCTCGACCGCGCCGGTGTCAGCAACATCGAGATCGAGCGCACGCGTGACCGCGTCCGCGTCGACATCCACACCGCCCGTCCGGGCATCGTGATCGGTCGCCGCGGCGCCGAGGCCGAGCGCATCCGCGCCGACCTCGAGAAGCTCACCGGCAAGCAGATCCAGCTGAACATCCTCGAGGTCAAGAACCCCGAGGCCGACGCTCAGCTCGTCGCGCAGGGTGTCGCCGAGCAGCTGTCTGCTCGTGTGGCGTTCCGTCGCGCGATGCGCAAGGGTCTGCAGGGCGCTCAGCGCGCCGGCGCCAAGGGTGTCCGCATCCAGGTGTCGGGCCGCCTCGGCGGCGCCGAGATGAGCCGCTCCGAGTTCTACCGCGAAGGCCGTGTGCCCCTGCACACCCTGCGCGCGAACATCGACTACGGCTTCTACGAGGCCAAGACGACCTTCGGCCGCATCGGCGTGAAGGTCTGGATCTACAAGGGCGACCTCACCAACAAGGAGCTCGCCCGCGAGCAGGCCAACGCGCCCAAGTCGCGCGGTCGTGACGACCGCGGTGGCGACCGTCGTCGTGGCCCGCGCAACGAGGCCCCCGTGGCAGAAGGAGCGTCGGCGTAATGCTCATCCCCCGCAAGGTCAAGTACCGCAAGCAGCACCACCCCGGTCGCTCGGGTCAGGCCACCGGTGGCACCACGGTGTCGTTCGGTGAGTTCGGCATCCAGGCGCTGACCCCCGCGTACGTGACGAACCGTCAGATCGAGTCCGCTCGTATCGCCATGACGCGTCACATCAAGCGTGGTGGAAAGGTGTGGATCAACATCTACCCCGACCGTCCGCTGACCAAGAAGCCGGCCGAAACCCGCATGGGTTCCGGTAAGGGTTCCCCCGAATGGTGGGTCGCCAACGTCAAGCCGGGTCGCGTCCTCTTCGAGGTCGCGGGTGTCAACGAGGAACTCGCTCGTGAAGCACTCACCCGTGCCATCCACAAGCTGCCGCTGAAGGCACGCATCATCAAGCGCGAGGAGGGCGACGCGTAATGGCGATCGGCACCAAGCAGCTCGCTCCGAGCGAGCTCGACACGTTCGAAGACCAGCGCCTCGTCGAGGAGCTGCGCAAGGCCAAGGAAGAGCTGTTCAACCTGCGCTTCCAGTCGGCCACCGGCCAGCTCGAGAGCCACGGTCGCATCCGTGCAGTCAAGCGCGACATCGCGCGTCTGTACACCGTGATCCGTGAGCGCGAGCTCGGCATCCGCGCCACCCCGGCTCCGGTCGAGGCTCCGGCGAAGGCGAAGAAGAGCAAGGCGAAGAAGGCGGATGCCGCTGACGACGCCGCGAAGGAAGAGGCGGAGTAATGGCTACCGCGAAGAAGGCCGAGGCGCAGGTCGCCGGTCACGAGCACGCCGAGAACGATGTTCGCGACGAGAACGCCCGCGGTTACCGCAAGGCGCGTCGTGGCTACGTCGTCAGCGACAAGATGGACAAGACGATCGTCGTCGAGGTCGAGGACCGCGTGAAGCACCCGCTCTACGGCAAGGTCATCCGCCGCACCTCCAAGGTCAAGGCGCACGACGAGACCAACTCGGCGGGCATCGGCGACCTGGTCGTCATCAACGAGACCCGTCCGCTCAGCGCCACCAAGCGCTGGCGCCTGGTCGAGATCCTCGAGAAGGCCAAGTAAGCCTCGCGGCTTGCTTGGAACCCAAGGAGTAAAAAGTGATTCAGAACGAATCCCGGCTGAAGGTCGCCGACAACACCGGCGCCAAGGAGCTGCTCACCATCCGCGTGCTCGGCGGCTCCAACCGCCGCTACGCCGGCCTGGGTGACGTCATCGTCGCCACGGTCAAGGACGCGATCCCGGGTGGAAACGTCAAGAAGGGCGACGTGGTCAAGGCCGTCGTCGTCCGTGTCGTGAAGCAGACCCGCCGTCCCGACGGCTCGTACATCAAGTTCGACGAGAACGCCGCCGTGATCCTGAAGAACGACGGGGAGCCCCGCGGCACCCGTATCTTCGGACCGGTCGGTCGTGAGCTTCGCGACAAGAAGTTCATGAAGATCGTCTCGCTCGCCCCGGAGGTCATCTGATCATGGCGAAAATCAAGAAGGGCGACCTGGTTCAGGTCATCTCGGGCGCCAAGCCCGAGCGCGGCGGCGACCGCGGCAAGCAGGGCAAGGTCCTCGAGGTCCTGTCCGAGCAGAACCGCGTCATCGTCGAGGGCGTGAACTACGTCACCAAGCACAACCGCGTGGGTCAGTCCCAGCGCGGCACCAAGACCGGTGGCATCGAGACGTTCGAGGCCCCGATCCACATCTCCAACGTCGCGCTCGTCGACCCCTCGACCAAGAAGCCGACCCGTGTCGGTCACCGTGTCGAGGAGCAGGTGAAGGACGGCGTCAAGCGCACCGTCCGTGTGCGCTACGCGAAGAAGAGCGGCAAGGACCTCTGAATATGAGCACCGACACTGCCGCGGTGGCTGGCAAGATCCAGCCCCGCCTGAAGCAGAAGTACAACGCCGAGATCAAGAAGGCGCTGCAGGACGAGTTCGGCTACGAGAACGTCATGCAGATCCCCGGCCTGGTCAAGGTCGTCGTGAACACCGGTGTCGGCGAGGCTGCTCGCGACAGCAAGGTGATCGATGGTGCGGTCGACGACCTCACCAAGATCACCGGTCAGAAGCCCGTCGTCACCAAGGCCCGCAAGTCCATCGCGCAGTTCAAGCTGCGCGAGGGCCAGGCCATCGGTGCGCACGTCACCCTCCGCGGCGACCGTGCGTGGGAGTTCATCGACCGTCTCGTCAACCTCGCCCTGCCCCGCATCCGCGACTTCCGCGGTCTGTCGGCCAAGCAGTTCGACGGCAACGGCAACTACACCTTCGGTCTCCAGGAGCAGTCCGTGTTCCACGAGATCGATCAGGACCGCATCGACCGCGTGCGTGGTTTCGACATCACCATCGTCACCACCGCCAAGACCGACGACGAAGGCCGTTCGCTGCTCCGCCAGCTCGGGTTCCCCTTCCAGTCGGCCGACCAGCAGGCCTGACCCCTCGGGCCCCCGGGTTTCCGGGGGCCCGTCATCGAAGGTCGGCTGTCGCGTAACGGCAGCCGAAACCTCATGAAAGAAAGAAGCAACACATGACGATGACAGACCCGGTCGCAGACATGCTGACCCGTCTGCGCAACGCGAACTCGGCGCACCACGACTCCGTGTCGATGCCGAGCTCGAAGCTGAAGACGAACATCGCCGCCATCCTCAAGCAGGAGGGTTACATCGCCGACTGGAGCGTCGAAGACGCCCGCGTCGGCCAGACCCTCAACATGACGCTGAAGTACGGTCCGAACCGCGAGCGGTCGATCGCCGGCATCAAGCGCGTCTCCAAGCCCGGTCTTCGCGTGTACGCGAAGTCGACCGAGGTCCCCACGGTCCTCGGCGGACTCGGCGTCGCCATCCTGTCCACCTCCTCCGGTCTCCTCACCGACCGTCAGGCCGAGCAGAAGGGCGTCGGCGGGGAAGTCCTCGCCTACGTGTGGTGATCTGACATGTCGCGTATTGGACGTCTTCCCATCGACATCCCAACCGGAGTCACCGTCTCGGTGAACGGCCGGGAGGTCAACGTCAAGGGCCCCAAGGGCGAGCTCGCGCTCACCGTTGCCCAGCCCCTCGAGGTGTCGGTCGAGGAGAACCAGGTTCTCGTCACCCGCCCCGACGATGAGCGTGAGTCGCGGTCGCTCCACGGCCTGACCCGCACCCTCATCAACAACAACATCATCGGTGTCACCCAGGGCTACTCCAAGGGCCTCGAGGTCGTCGGCACGGGTTACCGCGTGGCGCAGAAGGGCAGCTCGATCGAGTTCGCCCTCGGCTTCTCGCACCCCGTCCTGATCGACCCGCCCGCGGGCATCACCCTCACGGTCGAAGGCAACAACAAGGTCACCGTGAGCGGCATCGACAAGCAGGCCGTCGGCGAGGCCGCCGCCAACATCCGCAAGATCCGCAAGCCGGAGCCGTACAAGGGCAAGGGTGTGCGGTACGCGGGCGAGGTCGTGCGTCGCAAGGCCGGAAAGAGTGGTAAGTGACCATGGCTGTCAAGACAAAGTCTGTCGCTCGTGCTCGTCGTCACGCGCGCCTTCGCAAGAAGGTCGTCGGCACCGAGCTGCGCCCCCGTCTCGTCGTGACGCGTTCGGCGCGCCACGTGTTCGTCCAGGTCGTGGACGACAGCAAGGGCCACACCGTGGCCTCCGCCTCGACCCTCGAGACCGACCTGCGCGGTTTCGACGGTGACAAGACCGCCAAGGCCCGCAAGGTCGGCGAGCTCGTCGCCGAGCGTGCCAAGGCCGTGGGCGTCTCCGACGTCGTGTTCGACCGTGGCGGCAACCGCTACGCGGGACGCGTCGCGGCGATCGCCGACGGAGCTCGCGAAGGAGGGCTGAACCTGTGAGTGACAACAAGGAGACCGAAGTGACCGAGCAGACTGCACCGGCTGAGGGTGCGGCTGCGGCTCAGGCCCCCGCCGAGCGCGAGCGCGAGCCCCGTCGCGGTGGTCGCGAGCGCAACACCAACCAGCGCGACCGTGGTTCGCGCGACCGCAACGAGAGCCAGTTCCTCGAGCGCGTCGTCACCATCAACCGCGTGTCGAAGGTCGTCAAGGGCGGCCGTCGCTTCAGCTTCACGGCGCTCGTCGTCGTGGGTGACGGCAACGGCGTCGTGGGTGTCGGTTACGGCAAGGCCCGCGAAGTGCCCCTCGCGATCTCGAAGGGTGTCGAAGAGGCCAAGCGCAACTTCTTCCGCGTCCCCCGCTCGGGCTCGACCATCCCGCACCCCGTCCAGGGTGAGGCCGCCGCCGGTGTGGTGCTCCTGCGCCCCGCCGCCGCCGGTACCGGTGTTATCGCCGGTGGTCCCGTCCGCGCCGTCCTCGAGTGCGCCGGCATCCACGATGTCCTCTCGAAGTCGCTCGGCTCGTCGAACACGATCAACATCGTGCACGCGACCGTCGAGGCTCTGAAGGCGCTCGAGGAGCCCCGCGCCGTGGCCGCCCGCCGTGGCCTGGAGTTCGACCAGGTCGCCCCGGCCCGCCTCGTGCGCGCCGAGGCCGCCGCTCAGAAGGTAGGTGCCTGATGGCCGAGCGTCTGAAGGTCACGCAGATCAAGTCCAAGGTGAGCGAGAAGCAGAACCAGCGTGACACGCTGCGTTCGCTCGGTCTCAAGCGGATCGGCGACTCGGTCGTCCGTCCCGACGACGCGCAGACGCGCGGCTACGTCAAGACCGTCGCCCACCTCGTCAAGGTTGAGGAGATCGACTAATGGCTGCCAAGAAGGACGAGACCGCTACGGTCGACGCCCCGAAGAAGGCGACGGCCGGTAAGACGGCCGCCAAGAAGGAAGCGCCCGCGGCGCGCCCCGGCGTGCTCAAGGTCCACCACCTGCGTCCCGTCCCGGGCGCTCACACCGCGAAGACCCGTGTCGGTCGCGGTGAGGGCTCCAAGGGTAAGACGGCCGGTCGCGGTACCAAGGGAACCAAGGCCCGTTACCAGGTCAAGGTCGGCTTCGAGGGTGGGCAGATGCCGCTGCACATGCGCACCCCGAAGCTCCGCGGCTTCAAGAACCCGTTCCGCGTCGAGTACCAGGTCGTGAACCTGGAGAAGCTCGCCGAGCTCTACCCGCAGGGTGGCGACGTGACCGTCGCCGACCTCGTGGCCAAGGGCGCCGTCCGCAAGAACGAGAAGGTCAAGGTGCTCGGCACCGGCGACATCTCGGTCGCGCTGACCGTTTCGGTCGACAAGGTCTCCGGCTCCGCTGAGCAGAAGATCGTCGCCGCAGGCGGCTCCGTCAACTGACGCCCGACCCCGCAGGGGCCGGCGGCCTTACGGCCGTCGGCCCCTTCTGGGTTAGTCTGATTTGGTGTGCGCCCCGTCGCGCGCCGAGATCGTTCTGGAGGAATCTCCCTTGTTCAGCGCCATCGCGCGGGTTTTCCGCACGCCCGACCTGAGGCGGAAGATCGCCTTCACGCTGGGCATCATCGCCATCTACCGGCTGGGTGCCCACGTGCCGACGCCCTTCGTCGACTTCCCCAACGTTCAGCAGTGCCTGAACCAGTCGGGCGGCACCGAGGGCCTGCTCTCGCTGGTCAACCTGTTCTCGGGTGGCGCGCTGCTCCAGCTGTCGATCTTCGCGCTGGGTGTGATGCCGTACATCACGGCGACGATCATCGTGCAGCTGCTGCGCGTGGTGATTCCGCACTTCGAGACGCTGTACAAAGAGGGCCAGGCAGGGCAGGCCAAGCTCACCCAGTACACCCGCTACCTGACGATCGCGCTCGCGCTGCTGCAGTCGACCACGCTCGTGACCGTCGCCCGCTCGGGTCAGCTCTTCGGTTCGGCCGGCGTTCCCGAGTGCCAGCAGCTGCTCACCAACGACATCTGGTGGGCGCAGCTGCTCATGATCATCACGATGACCGCCGGTACGGGCCTGGTCATGTGGTTCGCCGAGCTCGTCACCGAGCGTGGCGTGGGCAACGGTATGTCGATCCTCATCTTCACCTCGATCGCCGCGACCTTCCCCGGTGCGATGATCTCCATCCTCAACGCCCGCGGAGTCGAGGTCTTCCTCCTCGTGCTGGCGGTGAGCATCGTCATCGTGGCGCTCGTCGTGTTCGTGGAGCAGTCGCAGCGGCGCATCCCGGTGCAGTACGCCAAGCGCATGGTCGGGCGCCGCACCTACGGCGGTACCAACACCTACATCCCGATCAAGGTGAACATGGCCGGCGTCGTGCCCGTGATCTTCGCCTCGTCGCTGCTGTACATCCCCGCGCTCATCGCGCAGTTCAACCAGCCGCAGGCGGGCCAGGAGCCGCAGCCGTGGGTGACGTGGATCTCGCAGTACCTCACGCGCGGTGACCACCCGCTCTACATGCTGATCTACTTCCTCCTGATCATCGGATTCGCCTACTTCTACGTCGCGATCACGTTCAACCCGGTCGACGTCGCCGACAACATGAAGAAGTACGGCGGATTCATCCCCGGCATCCGCGCGGGCCGCCCCACGGCGGAGTACCTGGACTACGTCCTGACCCGCATCACGCTCCCGGGCTCGATCTACCTCGGCCTCATCGCGCTGCTGCCCCTGGTGGCGCTCGCGACGGTCGGCGCCAACCAGAACTTCCCGTTCGGCGGGGCCTCGATCCTCATCATCGTGGGTGTCGGTCTCGAGACGGTGAAGCAGATCGACGCGCAACTCCAGCAGCGTCACTACGAAGGGCTGCTGCGATGACCGCGCGTCTTCTGATCGTCGGACCGCAGGGATCCGGAAAAGGAACGCAGGGTGTTCGCGTCGGCGAAGCCCTGGGCATCCCCGTCGTCTCCACCGGCGACGTCTTCCGCGCCAACGTCAAAGACGGCACCGAGCTCGGCCTCCAGGTGAAGTCGATCATCGACGCCGGTGATCTGGTCCCCGATGAGCTCACGAGCGCGGTCGTGCGCGACCGCCTTGCGCAACAGGATGCCGCCGAGGGATTCCTCCTCGACGGATACCCGCGCAACCTCGCGCAGGTGCTGCACCTCGATGAGTTCCTGGAAGGGCGTGACGAGGCGCTCGACGCCGTCATCGCGCTCGTCGTCCCCCGCGAGGAGTCGTTGTCGCGCCTGACCGCGCGCGCGGCGGAGCAGGGGCGAGCAGACGACACCGAAGAAGCCATCGCGACGCGACTGGGGATCTACGAGCGGGAGACCGCCCCGATCCTCGACGTCTACGGCACGCGCGGCATCGTCGACGAGATCGACGGTGTCGGCAGCCTCGACGAGGTCACGGCTCGTATCTTCGCGGCGCTCGACGCGCGCGGCATCTCGGCTCGCTGACGTGGGACTGCGCTCCTCGATCTACAAGAAGCCGGCGCAGCTGCGCTCGATGATCGAGCCCGGACTGATCACGGCGGACGCACTGGATGCCGTCCGTCGTCTCATCGAGCCCGGTATGACCACCCTGCAGCTCGACGCGGAGGCCGCGCGTCTCATCGGCTCGCGGGGGGCGAAGTCGAACTTCCAGATGGTGCGCGGCTACCGCCACACCATCTGCGCATCGGTCAACGAGCAGGTGGTGCACGGCATCCCGAACGAACGACCTCTTCAGGCCGGCGACATCCTGTCGATCGACGCCGGTGCGGAGTTCCAGGGGTGGAACGGTGACTCAGCCTTCACGGTGATCGTGCCGGGCGATGCGCCGGACGCGCTCGTCGCCCCCCGCCGCCGTCTCTCCGAGGTCACGGAGGGTTCGCTGTGGGCCGGCATTGCTGCTCTCAGCCGCGCGACCCACCTCGGCGAGGTCGGTGCCGCGATCCAGTCCTACATCGAGGAACACGCGCCCGAGGGCGGGTACGGCATCCTGCGCGATTACGTCGGCCACGGGATCGGGCGCAAGATGCACGAATCGCCCAGCATCTTCAACTACGCGGTCGAGGACCGCGGTCCGGAAGTACGCCCCGGTCTGGCTGTGGCGATCGAGCCCATGGTCGTCATCGGAGACCAGGCAACCCTGGTCGAGGACGACGGGTGGACCGTGTCCACCGTCGACGGCACAGACGGCTCCCACTGGGAACATAGCGTCGCGGTGCATGATGGGGGCATCTGGGTCCTCACCGCTCACGACGGCGGTGCCGAGAAACTGGCGCCGTTCGGTGTGGTGCCGAAGGAGATCGACTGATGATGATGGCGGCTGTCCGCAAGTCCACGAACTGGTTCGCGATCGGGATCACGGCCGCGGTCGTGGTGGTCGTGCTGGTCGTGGGTGGCGTGGTCTGGTTCGCCAACAGTCAGGCGACCTCGCCGGGAACCCTTCCGCAGTCGTCGGCCGTGAACACGGAGACGGGCGCGATCTCCGTCGGCACGGGGGAGAAGACGGTCGACACGTATGTCGACTTCATGTGCCCGATCTGCAACCAGTTCGAGCAGAGCTACGGCCCGACACTCGACCAGCTCGTCGCCGACAACGAGATCACCCTCAACATCCACCCGATCTCGATCCTCGACCGCGCATCGCAGGGGACGCAGTACTCCACGCGTTCCGCGAATGCCGCGTACTGCGTGGCGGTCGACGACGCCTCCAACATCCCGGCTTTCGTGAAGGCGATGTACGCGCAGCAGCCGACGGAGAACACCTCGGGTCTCGACAACGCCGCACTGGCGTCGATCGCGACGTCGGCGGGTGCGTCGGATGCCGTGACCTCGTGCATCGACGACGGGACCTACTCGAAGTTCGTCACGGCGATGACGCAGAAGACCCCGGTGCAGCCCGGGCAGAGCGGAATCGCCACGCCGACCATCGCCGTGGACGGGACGGTGCTGTCGAACCAGTCCGACCTCACCGGCGATCCGCAGAAGGACATCGTCGGTCGACTGAACGGCTGACGCGAGCCCCGCGAGTTGCCGGGGCGAGTATTACCACGTATGCTTGATCTTTGGTGCGTTGCGCCTTCCTTGGCGTGTCGAGGCACCGAATCCCCATCCACCGCAGACCGGCCGGTCTGCAACTGAGCGTGAGCGAGTTTATGGCGAAGAAAGACGGTGTCATCGAAATCGAGGGCACGGTGTCCGAGGCACTGCCCAACGCGATGTTCCGTGTCGAGCTGACGAACGGTCACAAGGTGCTCGCCACCATTTCGGGCAAGATGCGACAGAACTACATCCGCATCATCCCCGAGGACCGCGTCGTCGTCGAGCTGAGCCCGTACGACCTCACCCGTGGTCGTATCGTCTACCGCTACCGCTGAGTCCGGCCGAGAAGTAACGAGCCGCACCCGCGGTCTCGAAGACAGCGAAACAGGAACATCATGAAGGTCAACCCCTCCGTCAAGCCCATCTGCGACCACTGCAAGGTGATCCGTCGTCACGGGCGCGTGATGGTGATCTGCAAGAGCAACCCGCGCCACAAGCAGCGCCAGGGCTGAGCTTCCAGCTCGACACCTTTTCCAACTGAATACATATCGGCAGGATCAGATCCCTCCCGCGCAGGCGGGTGGGGGACACCTCGGGGCGGAGGCCCGAGCACCGATCCTGCTCCACACCTCCACGACACTCTGAGGAGAGCCGCATGGCACGTCTCGCCGGCGTCGACATCCCGCGCGACAAGCGCGTGGTGATCGCACTTACCTACATCTACGGCGTGGGCCGCACCCGCTCCGTCGAGATCCTGAACGCCACTGGCATCAGCCAGGAGATCCGCGTCAAGGACCTCACCGACGACCAGCTGGTCGCGCTTCGCGACCACATCGAAGGCACCTACAAGGTGGAGGGTGACCTCCGTCGCGAGGTCGCCGCCGACATCCGCCGCAAGGTCGAGATCGGTTCCTACGAGGGCCTGCGCCACCGCCGCGGCCTCCCGGTGCGCGGTCAGCGCACGAAGACGAACGCGCGTACCCGCAAGGGTCCCAAGCGCACCGTCGCCGGCAAGAAGAAGGCGCGCTAAGCCGCGGGCTGAGCGTCAGGATTCAGGAGAACGCACATGGCACAGGCCAAGTCCGCCGCGCGCAAGCCGCGCCGCAAGGAGAAGAAGAACATCGCCGTGGGTCAGGCCCACATCAAGTCGACGTTCAACAACACCATCGTTTCGATCACGGACCCCTCGGGTGCCGTCATCAGCTGGGCCTCGTCCGGCGGTGTCGGATTCAAGGGCTCGCGCAAGTCGACGCCGTACGCCGCCGGCATGGCCGCGGAGTCGGCCGCTCGCCAGGCGCAGGAGCACGGCGTCAAGAAGGTCGACGTCTTCGTGAAGGGTCCGGGTTCGGGTCGTGAGACCGCGATCCGCTCGCTGACCGCTGCGGGTCTCGAGGTCGGCTCGATCCAGGACGTGACGCCGCAGGCTCACAACGGCTGCCGTCCGCCGAAGCGCCGCCGCGTCTGACGCGTCCGTTCCCGGGGAGTGCTCGTCGCTCCCCGGGAACGCCGCGCTCACGCGCGACTCAGACTTCCGGATGCCGCGAGACCGTTGAGGTCGAGCATCATCCCGCGAGTACAACTCAACACCTCACCCCATTACACGTGTCATATAGCGGGCACGTGATCGAAAGGAACACATAGTGCTCATCGCACAGCGTCCCACTCTGACCGAGGAGAAGATCGGGGAGTTCCGCAGCCGTTTCGTCATCGAGCCGCTGGAGCCCGGTTTCGGTTACACGATCGGCAACGCGCTGCGCCGCAGCCTCCTGTCGTCGATCCCCGGCGCGGCCGTCACGAGCATCCGCATCGACGGCGTCCTGCACGAGTTCAGCACCATCCCGGGCGTGAAGGAAGACGTCACCGAGATCATCCTGAACATCAAGCAGCTGGTCGTCTCGAGCGAGCGCGACGAGCCCATCACGGCGTACCTGCGCAAGACCGGCGCCGGTGAGGTCACCGCCGCCGACATCTCCGCTCCGGCGGGTGTCGAGGTGCACAACCCCGAGCTGGTCATCGCGACGCTCAACGACACCGCGAAGTTCGAGCTCGAGCTGACGATCGAGCGTGGCCGCGGCTACGTCTCGGCCACGCAGAACCGCAACGAGTACGCCGAGGCCGGTCAGATCCCGATCGACTCGATCTACTCGCCGGTGCTCAAGGTCAGCTACCGCGTCGACGCCACCCGTGCCGGCGAGCGCACCGACTTCGACAAGCTCGTCCTCGACGTCGAGTCGAAGGCGTCCATCGCGCCGCGCGACGCCGTCGCTTCGGCCGGCCGCACCCTCACCGAGCTGTTCGGTCTCGCTCGCGAGCTGAACGTCGAGGCCGAGGGCATCGAGATCGGCCCCGCGCCGGTCGAGACCGTCCTCTCGAACGAGCTGTCGATGCCGATCGAAGACCTCGACCTGTCGGTCCGCTCGTACAACTGCCTCAAGCGCGAGGGCATCAACACCGTTTCGGAACTGGTCGCCCTCTCCGAGACGCAGCTGATGAACATCCGCAACTTCGGTCAGAAGTCGGTCGACGAGGTGCGCGACAAGCTCACCTCGCTCGGACTGTCGCTCAAGGACTCGGTGCCCGGTTTCGACGGCGCCCAGTTCTACAGCGGCTACGACGAAGAGACCGTCTGACCCCGGTCGGACCCGACCGAACCTTTCACTGGAGTAACACGACATGCCTAAGCCCACGAAGGGTCCCCGCCTCGGAGGCGGCCCGGCCCACGAGCGTCTGCTTCTCGCGAACCTCGCGGCAGCCCTGTACACGCACAAGTCCATCAAGACGACCGAGACGAAGGCCAAGCGCCTGCGTCCGCTCGCCGAGCGTCTCATCACCTTCGCCAAGCGCGGCGACCTGCACGCGCGTCGTCGCGTGCTGAGCGTGATCGGTGACAAGGAGGTCGTGCACACCCTCTTCACCGAGATCGCGCCACTGGTGGCCGAGCGTGACGGCGGATACACCCGCATCACCAAGGTCGGCAACCGCAAGGGCGACAACGCCCCCATGGCCGTGATCGAGCTCGTCCTCGAGCCCGTCGCCAAGAAGGCGTCGTCGAAGGCCGCTGCGGCTCCTGCCGCTGCCGCCCCGGCCGCCGAGGAGCCCGCTGCGGAGGAGCCCGCCGTCGAGGAGACCTCGACCGACGAGGCCGCCGACGCCGGCGCCGAGTCGCCCGAGGAAGGCGCGGCTGCTGAGGCCGCCGCCGATGACGCCGTCCAGGACGACGCCAAGGCCTGAGCTTCCTGCTCGCACGGAGCCCCCACCCATCAGGGTGGGGGCTCCGTCGTTTTCTCGGCCGTCCCCGACCGGGGGATCCGTCGTTTCCCCGGCTGCGGCGCTCGTAGGCTGGACGTGTGCGCATACGTCTCGACATCGCCTACGACGGCACGCATTTCCGGGGATGGGCGCGGCAACCGCGGCTGAGGACGGTGCAGGGCGAACTCGAAGGGGCGCTCGAACGCATCATCGGCGGCTCGCCCCGTCTCGTCGTGGCCGGGCGCACCGACGCGGGAGTGCACGCCTCCGGCCAGGTGGCGCATCTCGACCTCGACGACGCGCAGATCACCCGCCTGCCGCGACGGCGTCGTGACAACGATGAGGGTGACGCGGTCGCCGCCCTGGCCGGTCGTGTCCGCGGCGTCCTCGGCGCCTACCCGGATGTCACGGTCCGTCGCACGTCTCTCGCGCCGGAGGGCTTCGACGCCCGCTTCTCGGCGGTGTGGCGTCGATACTCCTACCGTCTGGCCGACGCGGAAACGGACTACGACCCGCTCGATCGCTCGAGGACGACGACCGTTCGCAGCGCTCTCGACGTCGAGGCGATGGATGCCGCCGCCGGTCGCCTCATCGGGCTCCACGACTTCGCCGCTTACTGCAAGGCCCGCGAAGAGGCGACCACCATCCGCACCCTCCTCGAATACGACTGGCACCGTGGCGACGACGGCGTCCTCGTGGCGAACGTGCGCGCCGATGCCTTCTGCCACAGCATGGTCCGCGCGCTCGTGGGCGCGTGCGTCGCGGTGGGGGAGGGGCGCATCGCGATCGACGACGTCGTGGCGATCCGCGACGCTCGCATGCGGATCCCGGAGACGAAGGTTCTCGCGGCCCGGGGGCTCGTCCTCGCTGAGGTCGGATACCCCGCCGACGACCTGCTCGCGGCGCGCGCGGAGCAGACGCGGAACCGACGGGACGCCGACGAGTCGGCATCCTGAATCGACCTCACGGCGGCTGCGCAACCCCTCAGGAGCGGCATCGGCGCGAGTCGTAGGCTGGCTCCGCCATGAAGGTCATCTCGTACAACCTCAATAAGCACCGCGCTGCGGGTGAGCTCGCCGCGCTCGTCGAGCAGCACGAGGTGGACGTGCTCTGCCTGCAGGAGTGCGACTCCACGGACATTCCGGAGCGGATCGGCGGCCTCCGATTGGCGGATGCCACCCAGCGCAATCGGCTCGGTCTCGCGCTGTACTACCGCGAGAACACGTTCCGCGCCGAAGAGGTCCGGGCGATCGCGTTGAAGAAGTCGCTTCACGACTACGTGCTCAAACCGGCCGAGGAACGGATGCTCGGCGTGCGCCTGCGCGACATCGACCACGGGCGAGACGTCATCGTCGCCTCGTTCCACGCCGCGCCCCTGACCGCGCTCAACTCGCTCCGCCGCCATCAGATCCGGACGGCGCTCACGGAGCTGCAGAACCTCGGCCCGGGGTTGCCCGCGCTGATGGTCGGCGACTACAACTACCCCGTCTTCAAGGAGAACCTCGGGCAGAAGGTGCGCGATCAGGGCTACGAGCTGACGCTCAGCGACACACGGACGTACACGCGGTACCGCTTCTTCCGCGGGCATTACGACTTCGCGACGTCGATGGGATTCGACATCGCCCACATCAAGACGCTGCCCCAGGGACAGAGCGACCACCTCCCGATTCTCATCACCGCGGAGGTCACCCCATCGCGTGCGGGCGCCCTCGACTGAGTGCTCGGCAACGCCGAAGAGGGGGGCCGTCCGAGGACGGCCCCCTCTTCGTGTCAGGAGGGTCAGCTCTTCGAAGCGCGGCGGCGGCGGATGGCGGTTCCGATGCCGACGGCCGAACCGCCGACCAGGAGGGCCGCGCCGGTGAGCCAGAGGCCCGTCGTGGTGCCCGCATCGAAGCCGGTGACCGCGAGACCGCCCTGGGCGGGTGCGCTCGGTGCGCCGACCGGGGTGACGGTCACGCTCGAGTGGAGGACCACGCCGCTGCGGGTGCCGGTGAAGGTGAACGAGTAGACGCCCGTCGCGTTCGCCGGGAAGCGAACCTGCGCGTGGATCTTGCCATCGACGGCTTTCGTCCGCAGCGAATCGTTGGTCTCGGTCGCGATGGACGCGAGGGCCACGCCCTTCGCGGCCACACCGGTGATCGAGATGGCGACGTCTTCATCACCGTCGAAGCCCTCGCGATCGGTCGTGAACGTCGCGCTGCCGCCCGGAGCGACGACGGGCGGCGTCACCGAGATCACGGCGGGGTCGGTGTAGGCGTTGGCGGCCGCGGGCGCCAGCACAGCGGCGGCGGCGAGCGAGAGCGCCGCGACGGCCCGGATGATCGTGGTCTTCATGGTGTGCCCCATCTGCTTGGCGTGGTCGAGCCGGTGTTCGAAAAGCGGAACGCGCCGCTCCACCGGGGAGTCTCGCGGAGGAGGAGTGCGCGGTGCGGCGTGTCCCGTTCCCTTTCACGCCCCGTGCCTCGCGACTTCACCCGCAGCCGCCGAAGAGGGGTCACCCAGCGGCCGAACACGCCCCCACGTCGGGCGTCTCGCGTGGATCCCGCGTCGGCGTGGACAGGATCTCGAGGCGGGGGGTGGTCGGCATCCGGATGTCGAGGTCCAGGACGCCCGTCTGGCCGGGGGACAGCTGCACGGACCACTTGACCACGGCCCGGCCGTCGTGCAGACCGCCCGCGAAGCCCGGGGCGACGGCTCCGTCGGACGACGTGCGTCTGTCGACGACCTCGGCCCCCGGCGGAAGGTAGACGTACACGCCGGTCAGCGCGTCGCCGGGACGGACGCCGTACTCGCCCCCACCCGTCACGTAGGGCGGGAGCGTGGAGGGCTCGGGCGCGTCGTTGCGCAGGCTCACCCGGAGGGTCGCCAGGCCGGCTGCGCACCATCCGATCGCCGTGCGGGGGTGCAGGTAATAGTCCATCTTCGAGCCCGTGCCGTCGTTGAGATAGACCCCGACCGTTGTGCGGGTGTCATCGGACACGGGAAGAGCGCCCTGCAGCGTCGATCCGTCGAGCACGGCCTGGTCGGCGGCATCCGCGTTCCACACCAGGAGGCGGCGCTCGTCGCCCGCCCGCGTCAGGGCCTCGACGAGAGCGGTCGAGTCGCCGCGTCCTTCCGCCAGAGCCCCGAAGACCGCGGCGGCGGCGCTCTGGAAGAAGGCGTCCTGTTCGCGCGGATCAGCGAAGCGGCGGTACACCTCGTCGAGGAGGAGGGGAACGGCATCGTCGCCGTCGATCACCTCGCCCGTGGGGAGGGTGACGGGTCCGGTCGCCCGCAGCAGATACGACAGCGTCACCGGGTCCAGCGCGACGACCGCATCGACCTCTTCGCCGTGCGTGCGGCGCCACATCTCACGGGCGACAGCGGCACCGACGGCGAAATCGGGAACCTGGGTGGTGTTCTGCAGGTACCGGGCCGGACGCGTGTCGAAGACGCCGCGCACATCGTCGGGCAGAGGCAGGACCGGGTCGTCGACGAAGGCGGTGACATCGGCGCTCGACGCCTGAGCGACGAGGGCGAGGCGCCCGGCATCGGCATCCACCTGGGCCACGGCCCCGACCACCCCGCCGAGGGATCGCCACTCGGCGTTGTTCTGGAAGAGCAGGAGGGTGGAGCGTCGGCCGTCGGCCCCGAGCATGCGAGGGACCAGGGTGGTCGCGCGCTCCAGCGCCTCGGCGGCGGTGGCCGCCCTATCCAGCGCGGCGGAGGTCGAGGAGACGGCCGTGGACACGGCCCCGAGGAGAGGCTCGTGGTCGATCTCGGCGATACGGTCGACGGCCATCCGCAGCCGCGTCGCCGCATCGGCGGCCGCGGGCCGCGCGGCCGCGATCCGCGCCACGTCGATGGCCCCATCGGGCGTGTGGACGGCGCCGGGTGCGAGAACGGCGGCGGCGGCTCGGAGAGGGAGGACGGCGGTGGATGCCGCGTCGTCCACCGACGCGGCGACGGTCCTCACAGCGGCGAGCTGCGGTCCGATCCAGGGCAGGATCTCGGCGCCCCTCCACACCGGGTCGCCGGTGAGGGCGCGCGCGGCCGAGGTGTCGGGGGCGGCTTCGCCGAGGCGCTCGATCGCTCCCGCCGGATCGGCGACCTCGGTCGTCGCAGAGCCGACCGTCGCCTGCGCCGACCGCAGGTGCTGCACGGCCGACGCGCCCCGAAGCCCGATCCAGACCGCACAGCCGAGGCCGACGATGGACACGCCGAGCACCACGGCTGCGAAGACGGCGGGCGCACGACGGCGAGGGACCGAAGGGGACGAGCGTTGCACGCGCATACCTTAGACACCCGGCGGCAGCCACCCGTCCTCGGACACCTACACTGAAGGGAACGATCCGGGGGAGGACGAATGGGGCTCGCAACGAGGCGCGGCAGGCTCATCGGTGCCGCGGCACTGCTGGTCGCGGGTGCGTTCGCTCTCGCCGGATGCGGCGCTCCTCCGTGGGCCCAGGGAGGAGGACCGGCGACGGCCTCGGCTTCGCCGACACCCACGGCATCCTCCGCTCCGCAGCCCGTCCGCAACGACCTGAGCAGCGGCTCGACGCAGCGGCCGTTGACCGCGGGGGCCGTCAGCGCCACGGTCGACTACTGGTCGACGCTGTCGATGGACCGTTGGACGCCGACGGCGTTGAAGCCCGTGAGCCTGTCGATGATGACCACGGTCTCCCCGGATGACGGGCAGAAGGTCTACCTGCAACGGGCCACCATGACGGCCGTCCCCGGCAACGCGGCGCAGTCGTTCTCACCGCTGGCGGCGCAGACCGATCAGACCGATGCGCCGGGCTATCTCGTCCTGTCTCCGTACAGCTATTCGCAGACGTTCAATGTCGGGGAGGTGCCGGCGGAGGCGACGTTCGTCACCCTCCAGTTCACCTTCGAGTTCTTGGTGCAGACCACCCCGACATCGAACGAGTTCGCCAAGCAGACCGCCAGTGACACCCTCACCGTCGCGATCGCCGGCGGCGGAGAGGCCGGATCCGGCGGCTGATCAGGCGCGCACGCGCTGCCAGCGGTCCCCGCCCTGCAGGGTCGCCTCGGCGGCCGCGCGATCGGCATCCGCGATGAGGGTCGGCAGGTCGAAACCGCCCATCTCCGCGGCGACCCATCCCACGCTCGCCGAGAGCTGGACACCGACGGATGCCGATCCATCCAGTTCGGTGATGCGTCGCAGCACCGTGCGCACCTGTTCGCGAAGGACGGAGTCCGGACGCGCCAGGACGACCACCACCCGACCGCGCGTCTCTCGGCCCAGATCGGCTTCGGCGGGGAATGTCTCGACGACGACTCTCTCGAAGTCCTCGACGAGTCGCATCCAGGCGTTCTCGCCGGCGGCGCTGCGCAACTGCTGAGGGTCATCCAGTCGGACGGTGAGGACCGCCCAGGACTCCTCCCGGGCCTGAGCCGCGCGGCGCAGGCGGTCGGACGCGGTGACGACGAAGTGGGGCCACGAGGATGCCGCCCGCCGCCCACTGGGCGACACCGACGTGAAATACAGCAGCGACACCGTGGCGCAGACGAGGAAGACCAGCATCGCCAGACCATTGAGCACACGCGGCAGGGCGAGGTCGCCGATCGTCGCGGGGGCGGAGAGCCCGGAGATGAGGATGCCGGCGCCCAGGGCGACGAATGCCGCGGAGACGATCGTGAGGGGCAGGGCCATCCGCTCGAGCCGATCGGCCGCGCGACGCAGCTCGGCGAGCGTGAGGCCGGCGAACACCGCCGCAGCGAGGAACGCGAGTCGGAACGCGAGCCCGTAGGCGCTGACATCGACGACGGACACGAAGACGATCGCCGTGACGATGGCCTGCAGGCCGCCGATCCACGGCAGCGAGGCGACCCCGCGACGCGCGCGGAACCCCGACCAGATCAGCGCCGGGGCGCCCAGCATGAGCCCCAGACCGGCCCTCCGCACGGTCTCGTCGTCGAGGATCGCGCCGGTCACGGAGACCCAGGTGCTGGTCATCGCCAGGACGAAGGCGAGCGACCACAGCAACGCGGAGCGGGAGGGCCGGTGGAGGAACCCCAGCCCGATGATCATCACGGTGCCTAGCGTGGCCACCGTCGCCTGCGCCAGGCCCAGATTGGACAGGACGTCGTCGGGCATCATGCGGCTTCCGCCTCGCTGCGCACCGGAAGGATGACGGTCACCGTGGTGCCGGCGCCGAGCTCGCTGTCCAGAAACAGCGAACCGCCCTGGTCCTCCACGATGGTGCGGATGATCCCCATTCCCAGACCCGTGCCCGGGGTGGAACTGTCGCGCACGCTCTGGGCGCGGAAATACGGATCGAAGACACGGGCGAGATCATCGGGATGGATGCCGATCCCCGTGTCGGCGAAGCGCAGGATGACATCGTCGGGGGACACCTCGCCGGAGATGCGGATGGTGCCGCCGGCCGGGGTGTACTTGATGGCGTTACTGAGGATGTTGTCGAAGGCCTGGCGCAGACGGAAGGCGTCGCCGAGGACGTCGGCCGACGGGGGCAGTTCGTCGATCACGTTGACGCGACGCGCCGCGGCGGCGGGACGGAAGGAGGCGAGCGACGACGCGATGATGCGGCTCGCGTCCGCGGTGGCAGGGGCGCTCTGATCCTTGAAGACACCGCGCGAATTGGCGAGGATCTCCGAGATCAGCGCCTGCATGCGCTCGCCGGCTCCCGCGATGACCTCCAGCTGGTCTCGGACCTTCGGGGGCAGCCCGGGGTCGTCGAGGGCGAGATCGGCGTGTCCGATGATGGCCGTCAGCGGATTGCGCAGCTCGTGCGAGACGGTGGCGGCGAGTCGTTCGCGTGCGCGCTCCGACTCGATCAGCGCGGTGATGTCGTGCACGATCAGCAGCGTGCTCTCCGCCTCGTCCGAGGAGATCAGGCGACGGGTCGACACGGACAGGGCGTGCCATTCGCCGTGCGTGTCGAAGAGCCACACCCTCTCGTCGTCGAACTGCTCGCCTCTGGCTGCGCGGGCGAACGGCCGCTCGGACTCCGGAAGCGGCTCGCCGCGCAGGTTCGCGTACTCGACGGCACCGCCGGGACGCTGGGGCTCGTCCCGCTCCACGCCGTACAGGTCGACGTACGTGTCGTTGAGGGCGAGCACCTCGCCGTCGACGGAGAGGCGGGCGATACCGGTGTCGAGACCGTTCAGCATCTGCGAGACGCGCCGCTCCTGACCGGACACGCGCTGAAGCGTGCCCTGGAGTCGGCTGGCCTGGCGGCGGAGGAGCTGTTTGAACGCCCGCGTCTGACGGGCGGAGAGGAACGACGTGATCGCGATGAACGTCAGCGACAGGAGCACCACGATCAGGCGCAGAGCCGTCACGGGCCCTGTGGCGTTCACGGCGGCGTCGATGACGATCAGCGCACCGACGGTGCCGAGGGCGGAGACGAGGTATGCGAGGGCGAAGTGGGTGGCGATCCAGATGATCGGGAACACCCAGAAGAATCCGAATCGGAGGTCGGTCCCGAAGCTCAGCAACCCGATGCCGATGATGTCGCCGAAGGGGACCGCGGCCACCGCCGCGCGAGGGAGCCGCTGCCACGGTACGACGATCGCGACCGCGGTGAGCGCGATGACCACGCCGACGCCGGACGAGAACGACCACAGGGAGAACAAAGAGGGCTCGAGCGCTTGGACGAGCAGGACGGTGATGACCACGCTGGCGCCGAGCACCAGTTGGAGGAGCCAGACGGAGCGCGTGCGACTGCTGGGGCTCGCGCCGTCTTCGTCGTGTGCGCCTCCCGCGACGACCGCCGGGGGGACGCTCCTCGCGGATGCCATGTCATCGAGTGTATAGAGAGTGGTGTAATGTTCAGCGCGCCATCCTGTCTCTGCTCGCCGCGCGTGAACACGTGTCACGACGCCCGGTCAGATTCCCCCTGAGGCCTGCATCCCGCAGCGTGATGGTCGTTCATCGACCTCTGCGCGATCTCGCGCTGATCCTCAGGAGAATCCCGTGAGCAAGACCTCTCGCCGTCGCGCGCGCGCAATCGCCGCGGCCCTGGCCGTGGCCGTCGTCCTTCCCGCGACGCTGACCGGCTGCACCCAGGTCGCCGATCTGTTCGCCGCGCTGCCCGGCCAGGCCGGCGGAGCGGGCGGGCAGTCCGTCGTCGTCGCCACCCCCGAACCGGCGGCGTCGGCGTCATCCAAGCCGTTCGACTCGCAGTTCACCTACGACGGATCCGTCTCGCTCACCTCCGAGGTGGCCGACGGTCTCGAGGTGCGGTTGGACGTCTGGGCGGTCAACCCCAAGCGCACGATGGAGTGGTCGTCGACGAACGAGAAGCAGTTCGGCTTCGCGATCAACGTCGTCGACAACCGCGTCGACGAGAAGGCCGTCCTCACGCAGAAGCGACGCGTCTACCTGTCCTCCGTGTCGATCTCGTCGCAGACCGCCCAGACCAGCGGTCAGGTCTCCAACCCCTTCCAGTTCAGTGCCGATCCCCGCACCCTGGTTCCCTCGGACACCCTGCGCTCCGACCGCGGCCTGCTCCTGAACAGCTTCCAGGGCGGCCTGCTGGTGCCGACGACCTCCATCCGGCAACTGCCCAACGACACGTACGGCATCACCCTCGAGTTCGCGCTCAACGTCGCCGTCGAAGGCACCGCGAACACCGACTCGTCGTTCTCGCAGCAGACGGTCTACCAGTACCTGCCGATCGCGATCTTCACCGATCAGGGCCAGGGCGCCAGTGCCGGAACGACCGGAACCTCGTCGAGCACCGGCCGTGCCCCCGGGTGGGGGCAGAGCACCGGCTCGAACTGACGCCGTCGACGGGTCGGCCTCAGTCGTCGCGGTGCTCCTGCCGCGGGCGCTGGCGGGTGCTCTCCATCAGGAGGGAGAGGTCGTCGACGTCGCCCACGAGGTAGTGCTCGAAGACGAGGTCGGGAACGTCGTCGTAGTCGATCCCGGGCATGCGTCCGGCGAAGGCGCGGCGGACCGCCTGCTCGAGCTCCGCCGCGTCGAGGATGGCGGGAGCGACGGCGAAGACCGTGTCGCGTGACGGCATCCCGCACGCCGCGTCGTCGATCGCGTCATCGAGCGCCGCTGCCACGGTGCGCAGCATCGTCTCGGCTCGTCCGGTGCTGTGGGCGGCGCGGATCAGGTCGATCTCGGGCACGCGGACGAGCGTGGCCCGCACGGGCGAGTTCCCCGCGATCATCCGGGCGGCCTCGCGGCGGAGGGAGCCCCGGTCGTGCGCACGGGTGCCCGGTGCCGGTGCGTCGTCGAGCTGGCGTCCCAAGCGCACGGCCGCGACGGAGACGAGGGCGATGGCCACGGCGCTGACGGCGGCGGTCGCCTCGGCCGAGACGGGGCCGCTCCCGACGAGGGGCTCCAGCCCCATGACGGCGGCGACCACGAGTCGGTAGAGGTTGTATGCCGCATAGACGCCCAGCGTCCACGACAGGATCTGTGCGCCGGACAGGGCGCCGAGGGGCCGCCGCGAGAGTTCGAGTGCGCTCAGGGCGCCGTAGACGGTGAGGCCGGCGGTCTTCAGCAGCGTCGCATCCTCCAGGGGGATCAGGAACGTGAAGCCCAGCATCAGCACGGCGCCCGCGGCGGTGCTGACCGCCCCGATCGCGCGGCGGTGGTTCAGCCGCCGCGCGCCCGCCCAGAGCAGGCCGACGGCGACCAGATTCGTGGCGTTGCCCACCGCCGCCGCCGTTTCGCCGGCTCCGGCCGTCTCGAGGACGTTCATGGTGCCGCAGAGCAGGGCCGCGACCGCGGCGATCCCGAAGTAGCGGACCATGTCGGCGCGTTGGCCGCCGCGGTCGTCGTCCGGTCGACCATGGGTGAGGAACAGCATGGTCAGCGCGATGCCCGCAGCGACGATGGATGCCAGCAGCGCCAGGAAGATCACGGGGCGCGTCTCCTTCGGGTGTCCGTCGCAAATCTTGCGGAAATCTTGCGGGGACGGTGGTCGTGTGCGGTGGTCGCCTTGCGGTGAACCTACCAGAGTGGGACATGGCCGATCCGCCGCTACACCGACAGGAAGACACCGCCATGACTGATGCGCGAAGCTTCACCCCCACCGCCCGGGAATTCAACCTCCACCAGGGCGAGCTGGCGGCGTCGGCGTCGGCGGAGGATCACGGCTTCGCCGACGACTTCGCCGCGGTACTCGAGCACACCTCGGTGCACCGCTCGACGATCGGTTGCGTCATCCCCGCGTACAACGAGGAGGAGTCGATCGCCGATGTGATCGAGGCGCTGCTCGCGCAGACCCGTGTGCCCGACGTCATCCACGTCGTCGTCAACAACACCTCCGACGCGACCGTCAAGATCGCCTCCGAGTACAGCGGGCCGCACGAGCTGCAGACCGAGTTGGGCGAGCAGTTCACCGAGGTGTTCGTGCACGACATCGGCAAGAACCCCGACAAGAAGGTGGGTGCCCTCAATTACGGGTATTCGCTCGTCGAGGGATACGACTACCTCCTCGGCGTCGACGGCGACACCATCGCCGACACCAAGGCCGTCGAGTACCTGGAGACCGAGGCCGTGTCGGATTCCCGCATCGGCGGCATCTCGGCGATCTACACGATCGACGACAAGCCGATCAAGGGCGCCATCGCCCGCTTCCTGACCGCCGGTCAGCGCACGCAGTTCGCCGCGTTCAACCTGCAGAACATGCTGCGCGGGCGCAACATGGCCGTCCTGGGTGGACAGTTCTCGATCTTCTCGACGAACGCGCTGCGCGACGCCATGAAGCAGAACCACCAGTCGACCCCCTGGGTGAAGGACTCCGAGGTGGAGGACTCGCTCCTCTCGCTGCAGATCAAGAGCGCCGGCTACCTCACCAAGATCAGCCCGTACGCGCGGGCCGACGTGGGCGGCATGACGACGCTGTCGGGCTACGACGCCCAGCAGGTCAAGTGGACCTACGGCGCGATCGAACTCATGTGGCCGGGGCAGCGCGGTGACACCAAGGGCCAGCCCTTCCACCCCAACCTGCGTCTGCGCTGGTTCGAGAACTTCGGCATGCTGACCAACCTGTTCGTGCGCGTCGCGTTCCTCACGTTGCTCGCGGGCTCGCTGTCGATCGGCGCCTTCGTGTTCTCGCCCCTTTGGCTGATCCCGCCGGTCATCGCCATGCTGCTGAACCTGCGCATCGCGCGGACCATGAAGAACTGCAACCGCAGCGACGTCCTCTTCGCCGTGCTGTTCTTCCCCGCCGAGTTGTTCATGTGGATCCGCATCAGCCACTTCGTGCGTTCGTGGACCCGCTTCCTCTCGCGCAAGAAGGTCGACAACTGGGCGATGCAGGCCAAGGCGGAGCGCGGTGGCGGACTGGGGCACTGGACCCCGATGGTGGTCCTCATCGCCGTCGCCATCGCCCTCGCAGTGATCTGGGTCATGGTCGGGCCGATGGTGCAGTCCTCGATCCTGTGGATCGGATGGCCCATCGTCGGCGTGGTCACCGTGCTGCAGACCCTCCTCATGTTCTCCAAGCTCGTTCGTCGCCAGCACGGCTTCAAGGTCTGACGAACACACGATCTGATCGCGCCCGAACGCATCAGAGACACGGATGCCTCGGCCCTGGGGAGGGCCGAGGCATCCGTTATTCGCAAGGGGCTCAGGGCGTGGCCAGCAGCTCCGAGGTCAGCCGGTAACCGACGCCGCGCACGGTCTCGATGTAGCGCGGATTGGCCGGGTTGTCGCCGAGCTTGCGGCGCAGATTCGTCATGTGCGCCTCGATCGCCCTCTTGTCGGCCTCGCCGACGAAGTAGCTCGTGACGTAGGACTCCCCGCGGAGGACGAGCGTGAGATCGGCCTTGCTGCGCACGCGGCGCTTGGACTCCATGAGGGTGGCCAGCAGGTCGAACTCGGTGCGCGTGAGCTCGAGTTCTTCGCCGCCGACGCGGACGAGACGGCTGTCGGGGTCGAGCTGCAGGTCGCGGTGCGCGATCCACGCTCCACCGGTGGGGGTGAGGTCGCCGGCGGCGGGACGGGGCACGAGCTCCGTCCGTGCGGCGGGGGCTACCTGCGCCTCGGCGCGGGGTTCGGGTCCCTGCGACGACGGCACGATCACCGCAGCGCTCGGTGCCGAGGAGGTGACCGGGGGAGTGGTCGCCTCGGGGCGGGGGTTCGGGAAGGAGCGGCCGACGCTGTCCTGCCGAGGTGCGGTGCTCGCGTGAGACTCCCCGCCGCGGGGGCGTCGGAGGAGCGCCTCGATGCGGGCGCGCAGTTCGCGCGGACGGAACGGCTTGACCACGTACTCGTCGGCGCCGGCGCCGAGTCCGAGCACCACGTCGGCCTCTTCCTCGAGGCCGGTCAACATGATGATGTACGTGTCACTCTGCTGACGGATGCGGCGGGCCGCCTCGAAGCCGTCGATGCCGGGCATGTTCACGTCGAGGGTGGTGATCAACGGCTGGTAGGCGAGGACCGCGCGGACACCGTCGATGCCGTTTCCGACCGAGACGGTCGAGAACCCGGCGGACTCGAGCACTTCGACGAGGAGGTGACGGATGTCGGGATCGTCTTCGACGATGACCGCGGTCTTCAGCAACTCGGAGCTGTCGCTCATTTCACCCACTCTTCCGGCTTCGCACGGGATCGTGCCCGCGTACTCCCCCGAGACGCGGTGTCGCGAAGCGACGAGCGCAATCTTGACACACTTCCCGACGATGACGACCGACGGGTTGCGCGCGGCGCGGACTGCGGGTGCGCGGTCAGCGCTGGTCGCGCGTGAGTTCCACGGCCGCCGAGGGCCACCAGGTGCCCGCGGTGGGCCCTCCGTTGCACTCGCCGTCGCTCTCGCCGGGCGGCTTGATCCACAGATTCGTGTCGACGACGCCGTCCCCGAACGAGCCGCCGGGGCTGCCCACGAGACGACCGGCCGGGTTGCACCACTCGGACCCCGCCGGGCCGGCGCCGTTGCGGGACGTGTCGATCACGGCGTGCGTGCCGCCCAGCTCGTCGGACAATGCGTGGGCGTAGTCGAACTCGGCCGCCGTGTCCTGGTAATTGGAGACGTTGAGGGCGACGCCGCGCACGTCGGACAGGAGGCCGGTCGCGCGGATCAGGTCGGCCATCTCCTTCACCGGATGCCAGGACGAATGGCCCCCGTCGATGTAGATCCACGTGTTGGTCCCGCGGATGTTGTCGACGGCCTCCTTGAGGTAGCCGGCGCGGTCGGACGGTGTGCCGCACGTCGACGACAGGGCGATGCTGTCGGGCTCGAGCACCACGATCTTCTGAATGTCCGACGCGTTGCCGAGCGCGTCTCCGATGCGCTGCGTCCACGCGCGATACGACTCCGGGTCGAGACCGCCGGCGGAGTGATTGCCGCAGTCGCGATCGGGAAGGCCGTACACCGCGATGGAGAGGGCGGCATCCTGATCGCGGGCCTCTGCGGCGAGGTGTGCGACGCGGTCCCACACCTCGTCGACGGGGTCGATCTCGGGGGTGAGCCAGTAGGTGGTCGGCTGCGAGGCCAGCCACTGCGCCGCGGCCTGCTCGGTGGCGTCGCCGTCGGGGGCGCTCGCCGCCTGCGCGGCCTTCGATTCGTCGGGCGCCACGATGCGCGTGTCCACGGCGGGCGGGCGGGCGGCCAACGTCTGGAAGAGGGTCGTGACGAGGTTGCCGACGACCGCGATCAGGGCGATGACGGCGACAGCCGCCACCACGGCGAGCGCCACCAGCACGGCGCGGGGAACCCGGCGCCGGGTGCGGAGGGAACGCGGGAGTCGGGGCACGCTGAGCACTCTAGTTGAGGCCCGAGAGAAGCTGTCGAGCAGTAGTTAACCGGGCGGAGCGCGGTACGCTGTCATGGTGGGAAAACTGGTTTACAATACCCTGGGTCACTCGTTCGACATCGAGGATCGAACCCTGTCCCACCTGCGCATGGTGTTCATGAACAAGCTGCGTCGCGGCGAGCCCTTCATGTTCCACTTCCCGCTCGGTGACGGCAGCGGGACGCGCAGCCTGTGGATCTCGCCGTCGATCCCGCTGGTCTTCCACTTCTACGGCAGCCGATCCCCGCAGCTCAATCGTCGATGGATCGACGACCTCATGAATGAGGCGAGCTCGCCCGGGGGCCTGAGCATCACGAACGAGCCCGAGCCGGAGGCGGTCGCGGCGACCTGACGCCGTCAGCGACATTCGGCGTCGACGACTTCGCGAACCCGGTCGAGGAACTGCACGAGTTGACCGGCGGTGTCGGTGGGCAGATCGAGCGCGAACTCCCGGATGCGAGCCGTGACGGGGTCGACGGCATCGGGATCGGCGTCCCGATCCAACGGCATCACGAACTTGCTGCGTCTGTCGGCGGGGTTCGCCTCGAAGGAGATCAGTCCACCGGCATGCAGGCGGTCCAGCATTCCGGTGACGGATGCCGTGGAGATGGCGAGCGACTGGGCGATCTCCGTCGGCGTGATGCGTGCGCCGGCGTCCGCGCGCTCGAGGATGAGGCGCATCGCGGCCCGCGCATTCTCACTCGGACCGCACTCCGTCTGGCGCCGCCGCGCGAGACGGGCTTCGGCGAGGCGGAGGCGTTCGACCGCTTGAGCGGTGGTGGATGCGGGGTCGTGAGCGGTCTCGATCGTCATACGTCTCCTCCGGGTCGGGCCCCCGTGGCGCCATTGTAGTTCGGTCCCCGAGATTCCAGAGGACCGAACTAATTCGCGCCCCCGTCCAACAATTCGATTCCCCTCAGATTCTCCGCGAATTCACTTGGCGATAGTTAGCCAACCTAGTAAAATATCGAAGATGGCATCCTCGGAAGGAGGAGCTGATGGGCTCACTGTTCTACGGTTCCTCCGAGCGCCCGATCGAGATCCCCGATCGTGTCCTCGCGCATGTGAAGGTCGTCATCGCCACCAAGCTGCGTCGCGGGGAGAGCTTCACGATGTCGTGGCGGCATCCATCGGGTGAGGCGACCGGTCGCAGCACGATCTGGATCCAGCCGTCGATCCCGCTGCGCTTCGTCTTCGGAGCGGTCGAGCCCGAGATGCTCGATCCCGCCCTCCTCCAGACGTACGCCAACTCCGCGAATTCCTCGAGCGGTCTGACCGTCGATCTCGAGACGCACGGCGTGATCGCAACCCCCGTCGACGCTTCCTGAACAGCGACGGTCCACCTGGCTCCGGCCTCAGGCCCGCCCGGATGCGTGCCGATGCGCGATGGCCGACACCCACTGCATACCCGGGCACGGGGGAGCGTCACGGCCGCGCATGCGTTCCCACGCCTCGACGTAGATCCCCTCCAGCAGCAGCTCGGCCTTCGCGGCCACACCCGTCAGCGCGAGCAGGGTGGCGTAGATGCGCGGCGCCGTCGCGTCGTAGAAGGCGACGAATGCGTCGCAGTCGCCGGAGGCGGCCCGAATGAGCAGCGCATCGAGATCCTCCTCGCGGATCGACGGGGATCCGGCGTCTGTCATCGTCATGGGGCACCTCCTCGTCTGACGTGTTCCCAGTCAAGCGCGACGCGTCGTCAGCGGCCGGGGGTTGCGTGAACCGGACCGGTGTCGTAGCGCCCGGTTCGAGGGGGCGAAGAGCCCGGACGTGCGTCGTCAAGCCCGCCGGGGGGCGGACGGTCGCGATCTAGCGTGCTGCCATGAAGACCTTCGTGCGCTGGGCGTTGGCCCTGGCAATGATGTTCGCCGGAATCTCGCACCTGACCTTCGCTCGGCGGGATTTCCAGGCGCAGGTGCCGGATGCCCTCGTAGAGCACGGCCCGCTCGATCGAGACGCGGTGGTCGTGGCCTCCGGAGTGGTGGAGGCGGCGTTCGGGCTCGCGCTCGTCGCGCTGCCGAAGGAGCGTCGCCGTGTCGGCGCCGCTTTGGCGGCCTTCTTCATCGCGATCTTCCCGGGGAACATCGATCAATGGCGCAAGGGGCGGTCGGCCTTCGGCCTCGACACCGACCAGAAGCGGTTCGGACGACTCTTCTTCCAGCCGGCACTGGTGGCGGCGGCGTGGTGGTCGACCCGGTGATCCGACCGTGAGCGACATCGTCAGTCTGGAGCTCGTCTTCGACGACGAATCCGACGCGGCGATCCGCGGGGAATGGGATGCCCTCGTCGCAGCCGACCTGCCGAGTCAGGCGCGCCACACCGGAGAGAGCAACCGTCCCCACATCACGCTGCTGGTGCGCCCGACCCTCGCCGACGTGGACGGCGCACTGCTCGCGGACGCCCTTCCCCGGGGGATGACCCTCGGGGCTCCCGTGCTGTTCGGCACGGGGCGCACGCGGGTGATCGCGCGCTCGGTGGTCCCCTCGGCCGCGTTGTTGGACTTTCACGCGCGGGTGCACGACCTCGCGGGGGCGGGAGACGACGGCGACCACACGCGACCGGGAGCGTGGACGCCGCACGTCACGCTCGCCCGCCGGGTTCCGCTGGAGCGCCTCGGCGACGCGCTGCGGGTGCTCGCCGCCGACGCCCCCCTCGAGAGGACGGTCCGAGCCGTCGGCATCCGTCGATGGGAGACGGCCACCAAGACCGTGTCGGAGGTCGTCTCGCGTGGCACGCTGGAGGGGTGCTGACCGATGACGCCCTCGCCTTCCTGAGCGAATACCACCTGGCCACCCTCTCGACCCTCGGTCGGTCGGGACGGATCCATGCCGTCCCGGTCGGCTTCACCTACGAGGACGGCGTCGTCCGCGTGATCGGATCGCGTGGGACGCAGAAGTTCGTCAACGCCGTCCGCGGCGGGCGCGCCGCGGTGTGCTCGGTCGACGGGGCCCGCTGGATGAGCTTCGAAGGCACCGCCCGCGTGAGTGATGATCCGGATGCCGTGGCCCACGCCGTCGAGCTCTACGCCGCGCGGTATCGCCGGCCTCGTGTGAACCCCGAGCGCGTCGTGCTGGAGATCGTCGTCGAGCGCGTCCTGGGCTCGACGGGGCTGCGGGGCTGACGGGCGGCGCGCCGCCGACGGCGTGCCGCGCTTCCCGCCGCGAACGCGGTACTGTTCACTGTCTCCCCCGGACACAGGTTGGCATCCTCGGTTACGGGAGGACCGGATGACACAGGCACCCCTCGACGGGCGTCTCGACGAGGTGCTGCGCACGCTGGCCCGTCACGTGCGCCGGTTGCGCGAAGAGCGCGGCCTGACGGTACTGACCCTGTCGTTCGAGGCGGGGCTGTCGGAGTCCCGCGTGCGGGCGATCGAAGCGGGCCGCACCACGGCGTCGCTGGCGACGCTGGTCGCGCTCGCCGAGACGTTCGAGGTCGAGGTCGGCGAGCTGTTCGGGGATGCCGTCCCCGCCCCCGCCGAGCCGTCCGTGGCCCCGCAGAGCGCCTACGTGGTTCCCAGCGACGTGGTGTGGGGCGGAGACCTGCCTCCGGCTCCCTGGCTCGAGACCGCGCCGGCCCCTCCCGTCGCGAGCTCGTACGTGGTGCCGAGCGAGGTCGTCTGGGGCGGTGAGCTCCCCGTAGCGCCATGGACGTCTGCGAGAGCCGCGCCGACGATGCCCGAACCAATCGGGGAGTCGATCGTCATCGCCCCTCCCGAGGGGCGGCCTCTGCGCGAGCAGGCAGGAGCCGTCGTGCCGGCGATGGAGGTCACCTGGGGCGGCGAGCTACCGCCGGCGCCGTGGACGCGGACCCGCGGGCCGGTCGCGATCAAGGCCGCGCCCACCGGCGCGCCGGAACCGGCTCCGTCAGCGTCCGAGCGTCCGCATCCGCATCGCCGAGCCGTCGAGGCGAGATCGCCCTACGTCCTGGATGCCTCGGGACCCGTCGCGACGCGCCAGCCCCGCACGTTCGCGGAACTGCGGGAGGGGGCCCTCGCCGGTCGCGAGTTCGCGTCGCTGCGGGAATTCGCCATCGCCGCGGTCGTCGAAGGACGCTTCACGGCGGTCGCGGTCGCCCGCGTCTTCCGCCTCCCCGTCTGGCGCCTCGAACAGTGGGTCGCCGAGACGGGACGCATCGGCCGGTGAGCCGCGGGACGCGCCGTCGGGCGCGCCCCGCCGCCGGTCACAGGGCGCGGAGCTTCTCCAGCAGCGGAGCGGCGATCTCATCGACGAATCGCTGCTGTTGCTCGTCGCCCACCTGGACGATGGCGATGTCGGTGAAGCCGGCATCGATGAAGGGACGCACGCTCTCCGCGAGCTCGTCGAGATCCGGGCCGCAGGCGATCGAGTCGGCGACGTCCTCCGGTCGGACGAACTGCGAAGCCCCCGCGAAGCCCGCCGGCGTCGGGAGGTCGGCGTTGACGGCCCATCCCCCCGCGAACCAGCGGAACTGGTCGTGAGCGCGTGCGATGGCGGCATCCTTGTCGGGATCCCAGCTGATCGGGATCTGACCGATCTTGCGCGACTCTCCGTCGTGGTGGGAATCCCACCCGCTGATGAGGTCGCCGTCGGGCTCCGTGGTGATGAGGTGATCGCCGAGCGGAGCGAAGCGCTCGATGGAGTGCTCGCCGGAAACGGCCACACCGATCGGGACCCCGCCGTCGGGGGCATCCCACACGCGGGCGGAGTCGACGCGGAAGTACTCGCCGTCGTAGGTGACGAGGTCGCCGGTGTGCAGCGCGCGGATGATCTCGATCGCCTCGACGAGCATGTCCTGACGGGCATGGACCGCGGGCCATCCCTCGCCGACGACGTGCTCGTTGAGGTTCTCGCCGGATCCGAGACCGAGAGTGAAGCGGCCCTCCGACAGCAGCTGCAGCGTCGCCGCCTTCTGGGCGACGACCGCGGGGTGGTATCGGACGGTGGGGCAGGTCACATAGGTCATCAGCTCGACGTCGGTGGTGGCGTGCGCCACGGCGCCGAGAACGGTCCAGGCATAGGGGGCGTGGCCCTGGCTGGTGAGCCACGGCGAGTAGTGATCGCTGGAGACGAGGAAGTCGTAGCCGGCGCGCTCGGCACCGACGGCGTAGTCGACGAGCGCCCGCGGGCCGCTCTGCTCGGTCATGAGGGTGTAGCCGAATCGCGTCATGTCGGCCACGGTAGGACGACCACCGGAGCGTCTCGCCGGGGTTGCGCTCGTCGGTCGGATGCGGCAGACGACGACGGGCCCGCGGCGAACGCCGCGAGCCCGTCATCGGTTCGGAGGGTCAGTCCTCGGGAGCGTGGATGACCTTCTCGCCGTCGAAGGTCTCGCGCTTCTTCTTCTCGTCGTCGTTCCGGGTCTTGCGCAGGCTCGCGATCGTCGCGACGGCCACCGTGGCGGCGATGAAGAGCAGCGAGAACCAGATCGGGATCTCGGGCACCCAGAGCAGCGGTTCGCCCCCGTTGATGAAGGGGACCTCGTTGACGTGCAGGGCGTGGAACACGAGCTTCACACCGATGAAGGCCAGGATGACGGCCAGTCCCTGCGCCAGGTAGACGAGGCGTTCGAGCAGGCCGCCGATGAGGAAGTACAGCTGGCGCAGGCCCATGAGGGCGAAGGCGTTCGCCGTGAAGACGATGTACGCCTCGTTCGTCAGGCCGTAGATCGCGGGGATCGAGTCCACGGCGAAGACCAGGTCGATGAAGCCGATCGCGATGATGACCAGCAGCATCGGCGTCACGAAGCGCTTGCCGTTCTTACGAACGGTGAGCTTGTCGTCGTTGTACTCCTCGGATACGGGGAGCACGCGGCGGACGAACTGCATGAACTTGCCGTTGGCGGGGTCGCTCTCGCCGTGCGAGAACGCCTGACGGTACGCAAGGAACAGCAGAAGGGCGCCGAAGAGGTAGAAGATCCAGGAGAAGTTCTCGATCAGTGCGGCGCCCACCGCGATGAACGCCCCGCGCATGATGAGCGCGATGACGATGCCGATCATCAGCACCTTCTGCTGGTAGATCTTCGGCACCGCGAACCCGGTCATGATGATCAGGAACACGAACAGGTTGTCGATCGACAGGGCCTTCTCGGTCAGGTACCCGGCGAAGTACTCGCCGCCGTACGTCCAGCCCGACACCACGCCGATGCCGACACCGAACAGCAGCGCGAGCCCGATGTAGAACGCCGACCAGCGGGCGGACTCGGCGATCGACGGCTCATGCGGCTTCCGCACGTGCGCGAAGAACTCGAAGACGAAGAACGCGACCGTGATCGCGATCGTGATGATCCAGATGAGGGGGGTGACGCCCATGGCGGCCTCCAAGGGAGAAAGGTGTACGACAAGACACCAAGGTCTCCTCCACCCGGCGAGATGGGCCGACGTCCCGGGTTCACGATGACGTGGACCGTACTGACGAGATCGTCGCGATGGGAGTACTCCCCTTGCTCCCTCCAGTGTACGGGACGCGGCTGAGCGTTCCCGGTCTGGACGCCGGTCAGCGCCGCGTGGTAGAGATCAGGGTGCTGACGGCCGCGGGGTGGCGAGCGGTGTGCGTCAGCGGCGGGGTGTCGGCGTGCCGATCACGGCGTCGACCAGGTGCAGCATGTCGTCGAAGTCGAACTCCTCACGGCTGAGCGCGCGCAGGATCACGGCGCCGAGGAGGGCGTCGGCCGCCGCGTCGAGTCGAGGTCCCGTCGTTCCGGCCATCGCGGTGGAGAGTCGCTCGACGAGCGGTGCCGCGAGGATCTCCGCGCGCAGTCGTCGACCCGTCTCCGCGCTCCCCGCGGCCGCGGCGACGAGAGAGCGCAGCAACCCCTCGCCGTCGGCGCTGGCCCGTAGCGTGAACAGTCCGTTCAGCCAGGTGGCCAGGTCTCTGCGCGCGTCCCCCGTGTCGGGCAGGTCGCGCTCGCGGCCGAGCAGGCGTCCCTCGAGGATCGCCTCGGCGAGGACGTCGCCCTTGCTCGGCCACCACCGGTAGATCGTCTGCTTCCCCACCCCGGCGCGCCGAGCGATGCCCTCCATGGTGAGGTGGTCGTAGCCGCGCTCGGCGAAGAGGGCCACCGCGGCGTCGAGGATCGCCTGGTGCGCCGCTTCGCTTCGGACCGGTCCGCTTCGCGATAGAACCATGCCCTCATTCTGGGGGATGACGCGGTCGAACAAGACGAGACGGTCCGTGTTATCTTTGCCGGGACTGGTCGGAGCCGACGGTGCTCTTCCGCGTGCACCGCACGAGAGGAACACCGCATGGCCGAACTGCTGCACCGTCTCGGAACCTTCGCCGCCCGGCGCGCCTGGGCCGTGATCGTCGCGTGGGTGGTGATCCTCGGCGTGGTCGTCGGCGGGTTCCTCGTCGGCTTCAAAGGCCTGAGCTCAAGCTTCGACATCCCCGGCACGGCATCCGGCGACGTCATCGCGGAACTTCAGGACGAGCTCCCGGACTTCAGCGGCGCTTCCGGAGCGGTGGTGTTCCGCACGACGGACGGCTCGGCTCTGACGTCCGACCAGAAGAGCGCCATCACCTCTCTCGTCGACTCGTCGAGCGACCTCCCCGACGTCGCCCGCGTCACCGATCCGTTCGCGACCCAGCAGCAGCTCGACGATCAGCGCCAGCAGGTGGTCGACGGCCGCGGGCAGCTCGCCGATGCGCGCTCGCAGGCCGAGTCCGGCCAGCAGCAGCTCGACGCGGGCGCCGCGCAGCTGGACGCCGGTCAGCAGCAACTCGACTCGGCCCGCGCGCAGCTCGAAGCCGCACCCCTCCCGGCCGCACAGAAGCAGGCGCAGCTCGACGCCCTCGACGCGCAGCAGGCGCAGCTCGACCAGCAGCGCAGCGCCCTCGAACAGCAGCAGACCCAGGTGGCCGACGGTCTCGCGCAGATCGCCGCGCAGGAGGCGCAGCTCGACGACGGCGCCGAACTCCTCTCCTTCGCGGACGCCATCCGGCTCGTTTCCGATGACGGATCGACCGCGATCGTCAACGTCTCGTTCGATCAGCCCCGGCTGGAGCTCGCCGAGGCGTCGAAGGAGGCCGTGGTCGAGCACTTCACCGCCGACCCCGTCGCGGGCGTGGACGTCGCCTTCAACACGGAGATCTCCCAGGGCGTGCCCGAGATCCTCGGAGTCGGTGAGGCCATCGGCGTCGCGATCGCGGCGATCGTCCTCGTCGTCGTGCTCGGGTCGCTCCTGGCGGCGTCGTTCCCCATCATCACGGCGCTCGTCGGGGTCGCCATCGGCGCGATGGCGACGCTGTCGTTCTCGGGCCTCGTGCAGATGGCATCCGTCACCCCGATCCTCGGCGTGATGCTGGGACTGGCCGTGGGTATCGACTACGCACTGTTCATCCTCTACCGTCACCGACGGCAGCTGCTCCAGGGCGCGGACGTCGTCGAATCGATCGGTCTCGCCAACGGCACCGCCGGCAATGCGGTCGTGTTCGCCGGGATGACGGTGATCGTCGCGTTGCTCGCGCTCAACATCACGGGCATCCCGTTCCTCGGGCTCATGGGTACCGCGGGCGCCGTCAGTGTGCTCGTCGCCGTGCTGATCGCGGTGTCGCTGACGCCGGCACTCCTGGGCCGCGCGGGGATGCGCGTCCTCGGTCGCGCGGCCCGTGCCCGCGCCGCGGCCGCCGCGGATGCCGCGGAGCACCCCCGTCGCACCGCTCGTACCGCGGCGATCGAAGCCGACGAGCACCCCCGGCGCGCGGCCCGGATCGAGACCGGATCCGTCGCGACGACCGGTCGCCCCGTTCGGCCGATGTCGACGGTGCGCGCGGTGGTCACGATGCTCGTCGCCACGGTCGCCCTCCTCGTCGTCGCCATCCCCGCCCTGTCGATGCGTCTGGGGCTGCCCGACGGAGGGTCCGAGGCGGAGGACTCGACCGCCTACCAGGCGTTCACGTGGACAGAGGATGCCTTCGGTGCCGGCGCGAATGCGCCGCTGCTCGTCACCGCCGCCCTCCCCGGGGGCACCGCCGAAGCCGACGTCCAGGGCCTGCAGCTCGACGTGGCCCGCGAACTGTTCGCGCAGGACGACGTCGCGGCGGTCGCCCCCGTCGCCGTCTCAGACGACCGCACCCTCGCCGCGTTCCAGGTCATCCCCGCCGAGGGGCCGAACGCCGTGTCGACCGAGCAGCTGGTGCGCGACCTTCGCGCGCTGCCGCCCGTGAACGGCGATATCGCCCTCGGCGTGGCCGGAGCAGCGGCGATCAACATCGACATCTCGGAAGGGCTGGCCGACGTCCTGCCGATCTACCTCGTCGTGGTCGTGGGCCTGTCGTTCCTCATCATGGTGGCGGTGTTCCGCTCGCTGCTCGTGCCGCTCATCGCCACAGGAGGTTTCGTGCTGTCGCTGTTCGCGACCTATGGTGCGGTGACCGCGGTGTTCCAGTGGGGCTGGCTCGGCGACCTGTTCGGCGTGCACAATCCCGGCCCGATCCTGAGCTTCCTGCCCGTGATCCTCGTCGGCATCCTCTTCGGGCTCGCCATGGATTACCAGCTGTTCCTCGCATCCGGGATGCGCGAGGCCTGGGCTCACGGCGCGGCGCCGCGCCTGGCCGTCGCCCAGGGCTTCCGCGCGGGCCGCACCGTCGTGACGGCGGCCGCGATCATCATGATCGCGGTGTTCTCCGGCTTCATCGCCTCCGACTCCGTGATCATCAAATCGATGGGACTCGGGCTGGCCCTGGGCGTGCTGTTCGACGCGTTCGTCGTGCGCATGCTGCTCGTGCCGGCGCTCATGCACGTGCTCGGCGGGTCGGTCTGGTGGCTGCCGCGCTGGCTCGACCGCATCGTGCCGAACGTCGATGTCGAGGGCTCCGCCCTCGAGCGGCGTCACCCCGCGCACCACGGCGTCTGAGCATTCCGGGCCGAGCGGCGCAAGCCCCGGTTCCCGGCGGCAGGCAGGGGTCAGGATGCCGTAACACTGTCACCGAGGAGGACGACGATGACCGATCGCGAAGAGACGCAGGACGCCCCCGTCATGGACGGCGCCACGGACGCGGGCGTCGAGGAGAAGAAGGACGGCGCGGAGGAACAGCAGGCGGCGGACGCGGCCGTTCAGGACGGCGCGCCGCAGAACGACATCGTCCCGGGCGACGCCTCGAAGGAGGACCTGAAGGACGACCTCCGCAGCATCCGCGGCTACGGCGAGGACCGCTGACCCGGACGACGACTCCCGTCCGGAGCCGTGTGGGGGACGGGCTCGACGGGCGGGAGTCGTCGGGGACGCCGGATCGGCGTCATCCGCGCCGGCGATGCCGGGGCCGGGTAGAGGCAGCGTACGCCCGCTCGGGCGCGTGCGGCAGGGGTCTCAGCCGATCCGGAGGCGGCGCCGGACGACCTCGCGGATTCGCCAGGTCGCCTCGCGCAGGCGGTGACGCCGTGCGGCACGCGACAGGGTCAGGGCCCACCTGGTGAGCACCCGCGACTCGTCGTAGAGCTGCGCGCGCTCCACCGCCTGTCGACGCATCCGCGAGAGCGTCGTCGGATCGAGGGATGCCGCCCGCACGACCGCCTCGGCGAGGGCGTCGACGTCGCCGGCGGGCACCAGCCACCCCGTGCGGCCGTCGAGGATCAACTCACGCGGACCGTAGGGCACGTCGTACGCGATCGGCAGGCACCCCGCCGCCATCGCCTCGGCGACCACGAGCGAGAAAGCCTCCGAGCGGCTCGTCAGCAGGAGGACCGATGCCCGGCGGAGGGCGTCGCGCGCCGTGGGGTCGAAGCCGTGGAAGCGGACGCCCTCGGCGTCGCCCCGTTCCAGACGCGAGCGGTCCGGGCCGTCGCCGTAGACGTCGAGCGTCAGGGACGGCATGCGCTCGCGGGCGCGGGACACGGCATCCACCGCATGCTCCACCCGCTTGATGGGCTCCAGTCGCGCGAGCACGATCGCGCCCTGGCGCGGGCTGCGCGTGTCGACGTCTCCCGCGACGGCGACGGGGTGGGGCACGACGGACAGAAGGGGCGCGGGGCCGACCTCGCGTCGCACGTCCCCGGCCTGCCGCGCGGTGCAGAACACGACGGCATCGAAGGCGCTTAACCGCGAGAAGACCTCGGCGCGGGACGGGCGGATCGCTGTGCCGTCGTCGGTGCGGTGCGAACCGTGCACGACGTGCAGCACGATCACCCCCGGCCGGCGATAGCCGGCGGCGAACCGCGCCATCGCCTTGCTGTCGACGAGGAGGAAGGACCGCTCGCCCGCCGTGAGGCGGTCCAGCCATGCGGCGTAGAGCTGGCGCACCCCGCGCCACACGGCACGGGGCGCCCCGCTCGCGTCGCACGTCACGATGATCCGTCGCGGTCGTGCGGACGAGTGTGGGACGTCCCGACGATCGCTCGCCGCGAGCGTTCCGTCCGGGCGCAGGTGGTCGATCTGCAGCACCGTGCCGTCGGCATCCCTGCGGAGACGGCGCACGAGAACATCGCCCGTGAACTCCTCCTCCGCGTCGGAGGGGAGAGGCGAGAATCCGGCGCCGCTCGAGACCGGACGCCCGCGCAGCTCGTTCTCGCGCAGCCAATCCCACAGGTTGGTGACGCGCACCCCGGCGCCGAGGGCGTCGCGGCGGGTCAGCTCGGCGCTGACCGCGTCGCGGTCGTCCCGGTCGTCGCACGTCAAGATGTGCACCGGCGTCGCCCCTCGACCGGCGAAGAGACGGGACCGCTGCAGCAGCGCGGCGGTCAGCCCGCCGTACTCGCGCGGAACGCCCCAGGTGAGGACGAACTGGCGCCCGGGCGGCAGGATCGTGCCGCGGGTCATCCGGCGTCGTCGGTGGGGATCTCCCCGGCGGCGATCGCGTCGGCGTAGGTGCGAATATCCGGGCCCGGCTCGTAGTCGATGAAGCGGTCCTTGATCCGCGCGTTGATCTGCGCGAAGGCCTCGTCCGACGAGATCCCGTCGTTCTCGCGCGCGATCGCCACGACGGCCTCCCGCAGCACGTTGTCGGCGTCGTCGAGGATCTTCTGCCGTGCGGGCTCGTTCCAGCGAATGTCAGAGATGTCCATGGCCCGAGCCTAGGGCGGCCTCGAGCGCCGAGATCCCGGGGTTGCGCCCGCTGTGCGGGTGTGCGGCACCGTCGCCGCAACCCCGCAGACGGCCCGCGTCCGAGCCCGCAGGATGGGGGGATGCCGATGGATGCCGTGACCGCCGTGCGGACCGGAGCGCGTGACCTCTCGTGGTGGGCGAAGGACTACGCCTACGCCGTGCGAGCGCAGGTGCGCGCGGCCTGGGGGCGTGCAGTCGATGAGGACCTTCGCGAGGGCTCCGGCCGCCCCCTCGTGCTCCTCCCCGGGATCTACGAGACCTGGCGCTTTCTGGAGCCGCTGGCCCGCGCCCTGCACGAGCGCGGACACCCGGTGCACGTGGTCACGGAGCTGGGCGACAATCGTCGTCCCATCGCCGAGTCGGCCGGTCGCGTCGCGGCTCTTCTGTCGTCCCGCGACCTGCACGACGTCGTCCTCGTGGCCCACAGCAAGGGCGGACTGATCGGCAAGCACCTGATGGCCTTCGACCCGGAGGGGGCTCGGGTGCGGGCGATGGTCGCCGTCGCGACGCCCTTCGGCGGGTCTCGGTACAGCCGCCTCATGCCCACGCCCTCGCTGCGCGCGTTCGCCTCGGGGGATGCCACCATGCGCGCGCTCGCGGCGGCGGCCGACGCGAACGCGAGGATCGTGTCGGTCTACGGCCCCTTCGACCCGCACATCCCCGAGGGCAGCGAGCTCGCCGGTGCCCGGAACGTGGAACTGGCCAGCGGAGGGCACTTCCGCGTGCTCGCCGACCCGCGCGTCATCGCAGAGGTCGTGCGCGTCGCCGAGTGACCGGTCGACTCAGCGTCCGCCGCCTCCGCCGCCACCCGAGCCCCCACCCGAGAATCCGCCCCCGAACGAGCCGCCCGAGAAGCTCCCCGAGCCGCTCGTGGTCGTCGCGACCGGGGTGCTCGCCGTGCGCAGCGTCCCCATCGTCGACATCAGAGCGGCGGAGGAGAACCCGCCGCCGCCCCGGTACCAGTGCAGGTCGTCGCCGCTCTCGCGGACCCGCGTGTCGAGCGCCTCGGACCACTCCTTCTCGACGCCCCACACGATCGCCCACGGCAGGAGGCGCTCGTAGAGGTACAGCACCTGGCGCGCGTCGCCCGCATCGATCCGTCGTCGCTCCGCCCCTTCGGGGCTCTGCAGCACGCGCAGTCGGTCCGCCTCCGCGAGCTGCAGATATTCGCGCAGCCCCCGAAGATGGTCGCGCGCCGGGGCCCCGGCATCCGTGATCCGATCGCGGTAGCGCAGCAGTGTGAAACTCAGGATGCCGAGCACCACCGTCACCGGGATCGCAGCGATCTGCCACCACGCCGGGGTCGTCCCCATCGCGGCGAGGATGAGGGCCAGCACCGCGACGACGAACGCGCCCACGGCGACACCCGCCGCGGCGAGGGAGCGTCCGAGACGCTGCTTCTCGCTCCATCCGCGAGCGCGCAGCTCGGATGCGGCGGCGAGGGGGAGCCGCTGCAGGGCCTTCGCGACGTCCTGGCGCTCGGGGCCCACCGATACGCGAGCTCCCGGGCGTGCGTGCGCCCCGAAGACGGCTCCGAGGATCGCTCCGTGCAGCGCATCGGCTCCCTCGGCCGTGACGAGCTCGAGTGAGAGGCTCCGCGCGTCGCCGTCGTCGACGATGCGGAGGTGCCCCGCCACAGCGGTGTCGACGATGGCCGCGGGGATGCCGGTCCCGCGACGCGCCACCAGTTCCGCGCCCTGCAGCACGTCGACTCCCGCCGGCGGGTCGTACTCCGCGACGATGATGCCGCGCCCCTCGGCGTCGCGTCCGCGACGCCGAGCCATGACCGCTGCGGCCACACCGAGGGCGCCGACACCCACGGCGCCGAGCGACGAACCGGCCAGGAGCGGGGCCGCATCGACGGAGAACTGCTCGAGCGGTGTGCGGACCACCTCACCCGCGACGAAGGTGCCGCGCGCGAAACCGACGGCGATCGTGACGTTCTCTCCCGGGGCCAGCCCTTCGGCCCCCGCTTCGAAGACGAGGCCGCCCCCGTCCGTCGTGCGGTCGAGGGTGCACGTCTGCGATGATCCCTGCGTCCCGACGTAACACGCCGCGGCGCCGTCGAGGGCGGCATCCGTCAGGGCGGGGTCGACCCGGAGGCGAGCGCTCACCGCACCGAACGGCTGCTCCCACTGCGTGCCGTTGATGTCGCGGTAGAACTCGTCGGCGTTCGTGTCGGCGAAGGAACGGATGGCGTCGCGCTGGGTGTACGAGATGACGTAGGTCAGCACGCCGCGCACGAAGGAGTCGTCGCCCGTGAGCACCCGCACCTCGCGCCGGTCCGTCTCGACGTCGTAAGGGATGGGGGCGCCGGAGGCATCGGTCACCGAGACCACCCGCGTGTGCAGGGGGACCCCGTCGTAGTCATCGGGGAGGGAGCGGATGATGCCGCGGTTCTGATCCTCGTCGGGGAAACGTGCGACCAGGGTCTCGGTCACCGCGAGTTCCGCGTGCCCGTCGTCGGCTCGGGAGAGCGTCATGTCGGCCGAGAACGAGTCGAAGGTGAAGTCGCCGACGTCTGCGCGCGCCGGCGCGGGAACGGCCATCGCGCTCAGAACCACGAGAGCGAGGCCGACGAGTCCGACGACGAGACGGGGGAGCAGGCGAGGCGACCGCACGATGAGGTCCATGCCCCGACGCTACCCGGGGTGGCGTGACCGTGCCTCCGTCTCGAGACGGAGTCAGCGCAGCAGGATCGACGCGTCGGGATCGTCCGGGACGAGATCGCCGACGGCCACTGCCGTCACCTCGACCGACTCCAACGTCGCCGTGCCCGACACAGTCGTGAGGAAGGCGGTATCGGCGGCGTCACGACCGGTCGCGATGCGGACGAAGTGCGCACGGGGTGCGAGGCGTGTGGCATCGACGACCTCCCACCGGCCGTCGACGAACGCCTCGACGACGGCGTGGAAGTCCATCGGGTCCAGTCCCGGGGCGAAGACGGACACGAGTCGCGCGGGGATCCCCGCGGCGCGCAGGAGGGCGATGGTCACGTGCGCGTAGTCGCGGCAGACTCCGGCGCCCTCGCGGAGCGTGTCGAGAGCGGTATCGGTGGGGCCGCTGACGCCGGAGACGTAATCGAGCCTCTCTGAAACCCACTGCGTGATCTCGCGTACGCGCTCCCGCGCCGAGGAGGACCGCGAGGGCGCCAGGTCCGAAAGGCGCGGATCGTCCGACGGCGCGTAGCGGCTGGGTCGCAGGTAGCGCACGGGGTCGATCTCGTCGGAGGGGGCGGGCGCGCGAGGAGGGGAGACGGAACCGCGATAGGTGACATGGGTCCGCCCCGCGGGGAGGACGACGCGATGCGCGCGAGTACCGTGCGCGTCCGCGACCTCGACCGCGGGGATCGCCCGTCCGTCCGTGTCGATCGTCAGGGTCTCGTCGTGGGCCCACCCGTCCGCGGGGGTGATCGAGAGGACGACGTCCGCCTCGGCCTCGGTGTGCAGGACGATCCCGACACCGACGGAGGTCCTCACGCGGCAGCGTCCGACGAAAGGGGGGAGGAGTGCTGAGCCCGTGCCGGCGGACAGCACGTTCCGCTTCGGCCGCAGAGGTCGGCGACGGCGCACCGCATCCGGTCGAGGAAGCCCGTGACCGCGACCGTCTCCTCCTCCGTCATGCCACGGGTGGCCCGCATCATGCGCGCGTGCATGCCGGTCAGGGTGTCGCGCATCTCGTCGTCGGCATGGGTCGTGCTCGAGACGAGGACCTTCCGCCGATCGGACGGGTGGGGGCGGCGCTGGAGATGCCCGGACTTCTCGAGCCGGTCGAGGAGGGCGGTCGTGGATGCCGTCGACACGCCGAGATGCCGGGCGAGGTCGATCGGAGTGACGGCGGAGTTCTCTGCGGCCGATCGTGTCAGGAAGCGGAGGACGAGCAGCTCGTTCTCGCCCATCGCCATGGACTCCTGGGTGCGCCGGCGCATCGCCATCTCGGCGGAACGATATGCCCGCATCGCCTCCATGATCCGTGCGCCACGCTCGTCGTCCGAGCTCTCGCTGTACCAATACGACGGGGGCGATGGGGTGTCGATTGTCATCGCTCTCCTAATATCTCGCTTGCCTATTCGCTAGTCTACCTAGTAAGTTCATCCGTGAGCAACGAGCAAAGGGGAATTACCATGGCGAAGCTCTTCTACGGCACCTCGACGGAGCCGATCGACATCGACGACCGCATGCTGGCGCACGTGAAGGTGGTCGTCGCGACCAAGCTCCGCCGGGGGGAGAGCTTCACGTTGTCCTGGGTGCACGGTCCGGATCAGCCTGTCGGCCGGTCCACGATCTGGCTGCAGCCCTCGATCCCGCTGCGTTTCGTCTTCGACTCCGAGCAGCCCGAGGCGCTCGACCAGAACCTCCTGAAGCGCCTGGCGAACGACGCCAACTCCTCGCGCGGGCTCAGCCTCGACATCGCGCTCGACGAGCCCGCGACGGCATCCTCGTCCGCTCGCACTGCCCCTCAGGGCCACAAGGTCGCGCGAAGCCTCGCCCGCGCCGCCTGACCTTCACGTCGCTCGTCGACCCGGGACGGCCGCCCGAACTCAGACACCCACGAACGGAAGAACTGCATGGAACCCCTCGCCTCGTGGGAACTGCCCACCGAACCGATCTCCGTGATCACCGCGGACGCCCTGGAGGCGCTCACTCCTCGGTGACGGGCTCCTCCGGCGGGGCGGTGATGCGTTCGATCCCTTCCGCCCGGATCCGCACCACGGAGACGGCGAACACGACCGTTCCGACCGCCAGGAAACCGAGTTTCGGCTCCGTCGGCGAATCCGCGGGGAAGACCAGGGTCGGGGCTGCCAGGATCACCGCCGCGACGCCGCTGAAGACGGCTCCCCACGGGCGTCGGGATCGCGACATTCGTGGCCTCGTCTCGTCAGCGGTCGGTGCCAGCCTAGGCGACAGGCCGTGCCCCATATCCTCCCCGGACCCTCTCGTCTACCGTCGGGCTGACCGGCCGGAGCGTGCGTAGCCTGGGCGATCCGACGGAAGGAACGCTGTGCGCACCGGAAAATCCCCCCTGATCACCTCGGCGGTGCTCGCCACCGCGATCACTTTCGCACCCATGCCCGCGTTCGCCTCACCCACCGGGTCGGCGAGCGTGCAGGGCGACGTCGCGGTCACGGCCTCCTCGGTATCCGCCGTCGTCGCCGAGCAGGCTCAACCGGATTCCGAGGCGGAAGCCGGGCGTCTTGCCTTCGTCCTGATCCCGCTTCTCGGCGCGGCCATCGTCGTCATCGGCGCCATCGTCGTGATCTCCCGAGGCCGACGCCGTCGTCGCGGCGACTGACGAGCGACGCGCTCAGGGAACGACGTAACCTGCGGCACGCACGAGCGCGTACCACTCCGCCCGGGTGAGCTCGATGTCCGAGCCCTCCGCAGCCTCGGTGACCCGCCCCGGTGTCGTCGTGCCCAGGACGACCTGCATCCCCGCGGGATGCCGCGTGATCCATGCCACCGCGATCGCCATGGGCGTGACGCGGTATCGGGCAGCCAGAGAGTCGATGACCGCGTTGAGTTCGTCGTACTCGGGGTGTCCGAGGAACACCCCGCCGCCTCCACGCGTCCCCTGCAGCGGAGACCAGGCCTGGATCGTGATGCCCTCGATGCGGCAGTACTCGACGAGACCGCCGCCGTCGAGGACGACCGATTGCCGAGCACTCTCCATGTTCGCCGCGAGCCCCTGCGTGATGACGGGCGCGTGCGCGATGGACAGTTGAATCTGGTTGGCGACGATCGGCTGGCGGACCGCCGTCCGCAGGAGGTCGATCTGGCGGGGCGTGTGGTTAGAGACTCCGAAGGCCCGCACCTTTCCGGATTCCTCGAGGTGATCGAACGCCCGGGCCACCTCGTCGGGTTCGACGAGCGCGTCGGGTCGGTGCAGCAGGAGAACGTCCACGTAGTCGGTACGCAGGGCCCGCAACGAGCTCTCGACCGACGACACGAGGTGCTCGTACGAGAAGTCGAAGTACGGCCCTTCCCGCACGATCCCCGCTTTGGTCTGCAGGCGGATCTCGGCGCGCTCCGTGTCGCTCAAGGACAGGGCCTGCGCGAACCGTTCCTCCGCGGAGTGCAGGGACCGCGCGTAGATGTCGGCGTGGTCGAAGAAGTCGATGCCGGCGTCACGCGACGCCTGGTAGAGCGCGCGGACCTCCGCGTCGCTCTTGTCGTCGATCCGCATCATGCCCGCCACGACGTTGGGGGCGGAGAGACCGGAGGAGCCGAGGGGAACGGTGCGCATCGCTCCACGCTAGTGGGAGCAGGAGCGGCTCGGCGCTCACTCTCCGTGATCGGAGGGTGCCGCGAGACCCTCTGCGTCGTCGAGCGCGTCGGCCGCATCGCCGTCGGCGACGCCGGGCCCGGACGGACTCGTGCCGTCGTCGTCGCCGAGGTCGCGCCCGCCCGATCCGCCTCGCGGAACGGCGCGGAGCAGTTCGTTCATCTCAGCCATGAAGCTACCGAGTTGCTGCTGCTGCCAGCGCAGGTCGCGCGTGCGGTCCTCCGCATCGCGCAGAACCGAGGCGGCGTGCTGGGTGATCGTGTCGGCGATCGTCTGAGCCCGTTCGCGTGAGGCATCCAGCACCTCGCGAGCGCGCACCTGCGCATCGGCCTCGACCTGCTGGGCCTGCGCGCGAGCGAGACGTTCGTAGTCGTCGGCCCGGGCCGCGATGCGTCGCGCGTGTTCCAGCGCCGCGGCGACCTGCTCGCTCGCGTCGGAGGTGATCCGCTCGGCGTGGGCCACGGCCTGGTCGTGCAAGACGAGGAACTCCTGCTGGGCCTCGTCCTGCCGCCGGGTGAGGGACTCCTCGAACTCGAGCACCCGCGCCGTCATCTCCCGCACGTCGCGTTCGGCCTTGGCGCGGAGGTCGGCGGTCTCCCTCGACACGAGCGAGCGCAGCGCGGCCGCCCCCTTCTCCGACTCGGTGCGCACCGCGACGGCCTCTCGCTCGGCCTGCGAGACGCGCTCGGCCGCGTGAGCCGCCTCCCGCTCCAGCCGCGCCGCGTGCGCGGTCGCCTCGGTCTCGATGCGGAGACGGATCTGATCGGCATCGTGCTGCGCCTCCGCGCGGAGGCGGGCCTGCTCGGTCACCGCGTCGTCGCGGATCGTCGCGGCCTCGGCGTGCGCGCTCGCGAGCAGCCGCTCCGCCTGCCCGACGGCGTTCTGAACGAGGACCGACGCCTGCTCCTCGGCGACGCGCAAGATCGCGTCGAACTGCTGGCGGCTCTGCTCGGGGTCGTCGTCGCTGCGGCGGCCCGCGAATTCGCTCGAGAGCGCCGAAACCTGCGTCTCCGCCGCCGCCGCGCGGGCAGAGGCCTCGCGCACCTGCTCGCGGAGCGCGCTGTTCTCCTCCGTGTGTCGACGGATGGCCTCCGCGAGCTCCTGATCGTGCTCCGCCCGTTGCTGCGCCAACCTCGCCTCGGCCCGGAGCTGCGCATCGTGCGCCTCCTCGGCACTGCGCCGCACGCGTTCGCCGAGTTCGCGAACGGCTTCGTCCACGGAATCCCGGTCGTATCCGCGGAACCCGACGGGGAAGACGGGACCGGCGTCGCCCTCGACCGCCCTCAGCAGCGCGTCGAGCACGGAGTCGTCCGCTGCGGCTTCGGACGGGTGGTCGTCGCCGAGGGCGTCCGGGCTGCGGTCGGGTCGCTCGGTCACGTGTGCCTCCTGATGATCGCCACCCGCGCCTCGACCCGACCTCATCGGTCATGGTGGTCGTGGATTCGAGGGGGTGGAGGATGCGCGGCCCTGCGGCCGGGTGCCGTGACCGGGGCCGCGCATCCGTGAGCGAGCAGAGCCACGGGAGAGTGAGGTTCTGGGGGAGAGCCACTCGGCATCCGCTCTCTCCGAGCCTCCCAGTCGGGGGCGATGCGCGCCGTCGGAGAGGTCCGTTTCTCACCCGCGGATTCGCCTGTCAGCGGGGGCTGCACGCGTGCCGCGCTGAGCGATCCGCCCGCCCGGCGTGCGCGCAGGGGGTGCGGGCAGAGCGACGGTCCGACGGTGCGGCCCCCCGGCTCGCACGATGACGCTGTCGCTCTGCCCGCACGCCCAGCATCCGACGCGGACGGGATCGGGTCCGCGGACCGCCCCCGGAAAATCACCCATGATGATGCGCACATCACCCCCACCCCGCGGAAGGGGGACCGGTCGAACGGTAATGTGGCGGAGCCCGATCCAGGAGGAGCCGATGACCGAGACCGTCGACCGGTTGGCCGGCATCCGCCCGACCGCGATCGCACGCCGACACGTCACCCAGGCCGCGGGCGGCGCCGCCGCCGCGTTCGCGAGTGCGGCGCTCATCTGGGTCTGCCGCCTGTGGGACCCGAGCGTGCACTACGTCAGTCAGCTTGGGGCGACTGGGATGCCGACGGCCCCGGTGTTCAACCTCGCGCTGCTGCTGCTGGCCGTCGCGGCCGTCCTCGTCGACCGGGCTCTCCACCGGATCCCGGATGGCGCCTATCGTGTCGGGTGGCCCATCGCCACGACGCTTCTCCTGTGCGGCCTGTGCTTCGGTGTCGCGTCGGCCGTCACCTGCTCGCCGGGGTGTCCGGTTCCCTTCACGCCCGGAGCGCTCCCGCAGGATCTCGTGCACATCACATTCGCCGTGATCGGCTTCCTGCTCGCGATCGTCGCGATGGGGCAGGTCGCCCTGGTGCGGCGGCGCCCGTGGATGCGGGGGGCGAGCGTCTTCATCCTCGTCGCGGTCGGAGCGACCTCTCTCACCGGCGCGATGCTCGCCCTGTTCCGGGGCGACACCGTGCTGGGCGGCAACCTGGAGTTCACGGCCGCGACATTGGCGATCGCCTGGTTCGGCGTGTTCGGATCGCAGATCGCGAGCGAGCTGCGGAAATCGACGCCCGATGGACGCGGGTTCTGACGTGGGGTCCCGCCCGCCGCACCGCCGGGCGAAGGGTCTTCTGACGGTTCGCCAGCTGAAGCGGGCGGCGGGCGTCATCCTGCCCGTCGCGGCTGTTGTCGTCGTGCTGATGGTCGTGCGAGGGGCCGGAATCCCGCTGACCGTTCCCGGCGTCGTGTTCGTCTTCGTCCTGCTCTTCGTCGGACGCGCAGTGGTCGGGTGGTCGCGTCGACGGCGGCGCGACCACCCGATCAGCCCTCGCCGTCGCCCTCGATGAGTCCCCATGCGTGGGCCGCACGGATCGCGCTCGACCGGTCCGACACCTCGAGCTTGCGGTAGAGGCTCTGCAGCTGCGTCTTGACCGTATTGGGTGAGACGACGAGTGCGCGGGCGATGTCCGCGATCGTCGAGGTGGGTGTCAGATGCGCGAGGACCACCTGCTCGCGCTTGGTGAGATGGGGCACGCTCACCGACGATGCGAAGAACGACGCGCGTTCGGCGACGTGCGCCCGTGCGGCGGGAGACAGCAGTCGCAGCACCAGAGCGCGATCCTCCGGTGCGACGGCGCTCCACGGACCCCAGAGATCGTGACGCGTGCTGAGCGCCTCCGCTCGTTGCACCGCCGTACGGTGCGCGTCGACGCCGTTGAGCCGCACATCCGCGACGACGCTCACGACGAGACTCTCCAGCGCCGCACGAGCGGACGGCTCGTGGTGCAGGCCCCATTTCACGCTCATGACGAAGGCTTCATGCGTGCGTCCCGCATACAGCTGAGAGAGGGCGATCGCGGGCGCCGTCACCGGCGAGAGCGCGAAGGGTCCTTCGAACAGCGCCAACGCCTTCCTCGCCTGACGGAGCGCGATGAGCACTTTCGCTCGTGCGGTGAGGATCTGCGTGGACTGATAGTGCGAGGGAGGCGTGCTGCGCGCGCGCCCCGTCCAGGCGCGCAGCAGCCCGAGAGCATCGGATGCCGCACCCGAGAGCAGGAATGACAGGGTGTGCGCCGCCGCGGCGAAAGGCCACAACTCACGGGCTCCCTCGGTCGCCGGGATGGCGTCGAAGCGTTCCCTCGCCTCCGCGGCGTCGCCGGTCTCGAGGAGCAGCCAGGCCTCGGCGACGCGCATCCCCTCGCCCCAGGGCGACGCCAGCCAGGGGTCCTCGCGATTGTCGTCGATGATGCGCCGAGCGCCGCGCACGTCCCCCTCGAGGAGGGCGATGACGGCGAGGGCTCCGCGGACGCGCATGCGCCGTGCCGGAGGCGCCGCGCGCTCGGCCTGTCCCAGCCCCACGGTCGCCTCGCGGAGCTTGCCCATCGCGAACGCCGTCATCCCGATCTGGTACCAGCCCTCGTGCACCGGCTCGCCGGCGAGGTCATGACGGCGCCGCAGGGCGTCGGAGAGGAGTGTCGCCGCTTCCGTGGCCAGCGCGAAGCGACCCGCGGCGCGGAGCAGGCTCACGCGCAGGATGAGCGCATCGAGGTCGGCCGCGGCGGCGCTCTTGGCATCCGTGAGTCGGCCGAGGGCGGTGACCGCTTGCGCCGGGGTCTCGGGCGACGACGCCGTCTCGGCGTCGAGAGCGAGCAGGGTGCCGACGACCTTCGGGTCCGCGGGCCCGCTCGCCCGGAGTGCGGAGACGAGACGGGTGAAGGCGTCGTGATCGCGTGCCCAGATCTCGGGTCCCGATGATCGGAGGACTCCCGCGAGGGTGTTCCACTGGCCGGCGTCGGCGGCGAGCTGAGCGGCCAGGAGTGGCTCTCCTCCCTCGACGAGGTGATCGAGGAGCCGGAGCCGTGCGGTGGACACGAGTTGGGGGCTGCGGGCGGCGATGACCCCCGCCCACTGCTCGCGGATCGGTTCGGCGAGGGTGACGCGTGTGGAGCCCGGCCAGACCAGGCCCGCCGCTTGCATGCGACTCAGGAGATCGTGCGAGAGGACGGTGGTGGTGTCCACCCCGATCGCTTCGGCCAAGGGGGCGGTGATGTAGGGCGCGACGGCGAGGAGGCGCATCTCATCGGTGATGGGCAGGGCGAGGCGCTGTTCCATATCGCTGGTCAGGGCGGCGACCGCGTAACGCGCCGCACCGACCGCGTCGTCCTGCGTCCGCAGCGACGTCCCTTCCAGGCGCAGACGAGTGCCCGCCAGCTGCACGAGGGCGGGCCAGCCGTAGGTGAGCTCGGTCAGCACGTCGACGGCGGGGTCCGTCCATGGCACACCGTTCAGGGAGAGGACCGTGGTCAATTCGTCGCGGGTCATGCGCAGGTCGTCCGCGGCGATCACCTGCACGTCGAACTCCAGTGCCACGAGCGGGCTCTCCAGCCCCGTCGACACGCGAGTGGCCACGATGAGGCGAAGGGTGGGATCGCCGCGGAGCATGCCGAGGAGGTCCTCGGTCGTCACCCCGGCTTCGTCGACGAAGTTGTCGATCAGGAGCACGTGGACCGGAGGCCCCTCGGCGAAGGCCTCGAGGACGCGCGGGACGGGGATCGCCGGCACCTGGGCGGCATCGATGAGCTGCACGCCGCGCTCCGGATCGTCCTCGAGCGAAGCGGCGAACTGACGCAGCAAAGAGGTCTTCCCCACCCCGGCCGGACCACGGACCAGCACCACGTCGCCGCTCAGCGCGTCGTGCAGACGAGCGAGCGTGCCGTCGCGGGGCGCCCAGAAACGGCTCGTGCGACGGGTGGAGCGCGCGTTCGTGGGCAGGCTATCCACATCGATCAGCATCGGTACCTCCTGTTCAGGAACCGAACGCCTCCGGTCGGACGCGTTCGTGCGCGCAGCGGGTCGCCGACCGCGCAGGAATGATCCTGGGGGTGAGGGGGAGGAGGAGACGGATCGAGGGCGGCTCTTTCATCCTCCTCGTCATCCCCTCATCACCCCATCCGCGTCACCCCTTGCGACGGCAGCAGAGCGACCCGATCGATTCCTCGCCCGGTCGCGGCGGGGGAGGGACTGGTCCCGCCGTCGCGTCGCGCATGCCTATGCTGCGGGCGGTCCGACGGGTCTGTCCGGCGGGCGCGGAAAGGCGGACACGAGTGGACATGCAGCGAGTGGTGCGCATCCTGCGCGCGTACTGGAAGGCGATCGTCGCCCTGACGATCGCCGGCGGCCTGGTGGGACTGGCGTGGAGCGCCGTGCAACCCCGGGTGTACACCGCGGACGCCAGCGGCTACGTCGCCGCCGTCGCCTCCGACGGATCGACGGGTGCCGCGCTCGCCGGCGATCAGCTCGCGCTGTCGAAAGTGAAGTCCTTCATCGACATGGGGTATTGGCGCAGCGTCGCGGAGACGGCGAAGTCCGAGCTCGGGTTGACCGACAGTCCGGAGGCGTTGGTGCAACGCGTTCGCGTCTCCAACCCCATCGACACGGTGAACGTGCGCGTCGATGCCACCGGCTCGACGCCGGAGTCGGCCCGTGACCTCGCCGAGGCCTGGATCCGGGGGATGACGACGCAGGTCGACCAGCTGCAGACGGGGAAGGGCGGCGAGAGCGCCGTGCGGTTGATCGCGGGCGACTCCGCGCGGTTGCCGACCTCGCCCTCCTCTCCGAACGTGAAGCTCGACATCGGGATCGGCGCCCTCGTCGGGGCGCTCGCGGGAGTCGTGTTCGCCCTCGTGCGCCGGGCCTTCGACCGCCGCGTACGCACAGCCTCGGACATCACCGACACGATCGCGGCATCCGTGGTCGGCATCCTGCCCGTCGACAAGGAGCTGGCGTCGGGGCGCGCGGTCTTCTCCTTCGACGACATCCGCGACGGCCGAGGGTCGTTCGCGCACAAAGAGGCGATGCGCGAGCTGCGCACCAACCTGCAGTATGTCGACGTCGACAGGCCCGCGCGCGTGATGGTGATCACGAGCCCGCTCCCCGGTGACGGCAAGTCGACGACGGCGGCGAATCTGGCCGTGAGCATCGCCGCGACCGGGCAGGCCGTCATCCTCGTCGACGCAGACCTGCGTCGCCCGGTCCTGGGTGGGATGTTCGGCTTCTCCGACGACGTGGGGCTGTCCGACGTGCTCGCCGGGCGCGCCCAGATCGAGCAGGTCGCCCACCAGGTGGACGAGAACGGTCGACTCTTCGTCGTCGCTGCCGGGCGCACCCCGCCCAATCCGAGCGAAATGGTCGGATCGCAGCGGATGCAGGCGCTGGCGCGCAAGCTTGCCGAGGACCTCGTGGTCATCGTCGACTCCCCGCCCACGCTCGCGGTGGCCGACGCGGCCGTCATCGCGAGCTGGGCCGACGGTGCAGTCCTCGTGGTGACCGCGGGACGGACGACCGACGACATGCTCTCCCGGGCCGCCGAGAACATCGGCAAGACGCGAGGACATCTCCTCGGGGTCGTCTTGAACCGGGCTCCCCTCCGTGGCGTCGACTCGTCGTACTACGGGGGCCGGTACGGCGGGTACTACGGATACGGGGCGCCGCGCGGCGCGGTGAAGGCGTCCTGGTGGCGATTCGGTCGGAGAGGCCGGGTCGCGGAGGTCGTGGACGGAGATGAGACCACCGGCCCTCGTCGGCGGACATCGGAGCTGCCCCCGGAGAACGTCAGCGGGCTGCGAACCCTCTCGCAGCGCAGGACCTCCGTCTTGGTCGAGGGTGACTCGTCGAGTGAAAACGAGACCCCCGTGACTCCCGTCTCGTCCGCGACGGGGCGTCGACGCCGCCGGACGAACTGAGCACGCGAATCGAAGACGAGAAGAGGCGCCGGCCAGATGGTCGGCGCCTCTTCTCGTCGGTCGAGGTCAGTGAGCGGTGTCGCCTGGCACCAGGACCGCCTTGAACGTCCGCGCGAGGATGGTGAGGTCTCCCACCAGTGACCAGTTCTCGACGTAGAAGAGGTCGAGCCGGATCGCATCGTCCCAGGCGAGCGCGGACCGACCGCTGACCTGCCAGAGGCCGCTCATGCCGGGGCGCACCATGAGGCGGCGGTGGGCGTCGTCGTCGTAGAACTCCACCTCGGCGTCGCGCTGCGGGCGGGGGCCCACCAAGCTCATCTGGCCTGCTAGCACGTTCAGCAGCTGGGGCAACTCGTCGAGGGAGTATTTGCGGAGCCAGCGACCTATCGGCGTGATGCGGGGATCGTCGACCACCTTGAACAACGGGGTCCCCTCCCGCCCCTGCTCGGCCAGGAGGGCCTGCAGCGTGGCATCGGCGCCGTCGATCATCGACCGGAACTTCATCATGCCGAAGTGCGTCCCGCCCTGACCGACGCGCTCCTGACGGTAGAAGACCGGACCGGGGCCGGATGCACGGACGAGGAGCGCGAGCACGAGGAACACGGGCGACAGTGCGAGCAGGAGCGTCGCGGCGCCGACGATGTCGAAGGCACGCTTGAGGAGGCGCTGCGTCGCCGAGAACTGCGGCGTCTCGATGTGCACGAGGGGGAGCCCGGCGACGGGGCGCGTGTGAAGGCGGGGTCCCGCGACGTCGGTGAGGTTGACGGCCACGATGAGATGCTGCTGGCCCGGGTCGAGGCTCCACCCGATCCGTCGGATGTCGCGCGCCTCGAGCTGAGCGCCCCCCGAGATCAGCACGCTGTCGGCCCGCAGGTCGGTCAGGAGCCGCCGCAGAGACGCCGCCTGCGCGTCGTCCCACGCGGTGGCTGCATCGCCCGCGAGCTCATGGATGCCGACGACCTGCAGTCCGGCGCCGGGCTGTCGCGCGAGTTCCGCTGCGACGCGGGCGTTCTCGTCTGCTGCGCCCACCAGGATCACGCGGGCGTTCATCACGCCGTGACGGCGGCGGTTCCGCAGCCAGAGGCGGCACACCGCCCGCCCCGTCAGCAGGGCGGTCGTCCCGATGGGGAGGCTCAGGAGGAAGTACCCGCGGGAGACGTCGGCCCCTGCCAGGTAGGCGACGATCGCCAGTGCGCCGAACAACTGGAACGATGCCGCGAGCGTCACGCGGTACTCGGTCACCCCGTAGCCGATCACCCGGGGATGGCGCGTCCCCCAGACGGTCAGGGCCGCGAGCCACGCGACGGAGAGGACGAGCGAGAGAGTGGTGTAGTCCAGCGGAGAGGACGCGACGTCCACCGAGTGCGGGCCCAACCAGAAGAGCTGCGACCCGAAGACGGCGACCACGACCACGATGGTGTCGATCGCGAGGACGAGTCGCGCGTACCGGCGTTGCCAGGGAATGCGTCGCTCGGCCGTGAGAGGGGTGACGTCATCTGAGGTGGGGGGTGAGTCGACAATTGAGACGGAAGGGTTCATCTGTGCTCCGCGGACCGCGCCCCGAGGTCGTGAGGAAACCGCCGCCCGGGTGTGGATACGACGGTGGGCGCGGGAAATGTCCCACCCGTGCGCGCGCGCGATGGTCGGCCGCAGAGGAGCAGTGCGCGGGTGAGGCGCGCAGCCACGTCTCCGGGTGCGGGCGGACGCGGTACGAGGAGGTGGGGGGCGACCGGTGGATCGCCGCGACCCGCACGCGGATCGCTCCCCTCATCACCCCAAGGGCCCTCCCGCTCACCATGTCCTCCTGGCGCTGACGGAGTTGCAATCCGCACCAGGGCAGCATGTTCACATGTTCATGTGAGAGTTGGTCGCCGATCAAGCTGGAAGCATGAGCGAAGCGCCCGACCCCTGGACCGAGTTCGCGCGAGAGCTCGGAGTGCGCCTTCTCCGCGCGCGGGCCGGGAAGCACCTGTCGCAGGAGCAGGTGGCGCACGCGGCCGGACTCGCGACCTTCACCTACCGGAAGCTCGAGAAGGGCGAGTCCAACCCGGGAACGGCGGCGAATCCCCGGCTGCGCACCCTGGTGCTGCTGTCGGAGGTCCTCGACGTTCCTCTCCGCGACCTCGTCCCGACGCCGCCGGAAGGCCTCGCGCCCGGGCGCTGACGGCAGTGTCGGAGGTTCGCGGCAGACTGGTGTCGTGCCCACCCCCGTTCGGTCCGCCCTCCCGGGCGGTCCTCTGAGAGAGGTGTGCGCCATGAACCGACAAGACGCTTTCGACTCCGACCCCCGTCCCTGTGCTTTCGACTGGTGCGCGACGGAGCACGGTCGTACCGTTCATCCCGACGACGAAGACCACCGCAGCGGCGGCGTCGCGGTCACTCTCCGCACGCGAGCCGCGACGGGTCGCGGTCTCGGTCACCTCGAGGAATGGGAGATCGGCCTCATCCGCCGATCCGCCGACGCCGAGACATGGCTCGTCGTCGAGGCGCCCCGCGGGGTGTCGATCGCCCTGTCCAGGGAGGCGACGAGGGCACTCGTAGACGCCGTCCGTGCCGACCGTCACCTCCGGGACTTCGTCGACGGACGTCCGTCAGGCGCCTGAGAGCACGCGGCGGGCCTTCCGTCGATCGTGGATCCACGTCCACACAGCGGCGCCGACGTAGAGCACGCACAGGGGCAGAGCCACGAGCACCATGCTCATGACGTCCGAGGCGGGGGTCACCACGGCCGAGAAGACGATGATCGCCACCAAGGCGACCCGCCATCCTCGGATGATCGCCCGGGCGCTCAGCACCCCCGCGGCGTTCAGGGCCACAAGGGCCAGCGGCGAGACGAAGGAGATCCCGATGCCCACGACCAGCTTGAGAAGGAAGTCGAAGTACTGACCCGCGGTCAGCATGGTGGTCGACGCTGCCGGAGCGAATCCGGCGAGCACGTTCACGACCTGGGGGACGATCGTCCATCCGAAGACGACCCCTCCGAGGAAGAGGGGGACGGCGGCGCAGACGAAGCCGACGCCGATCCGCCGCTCGCGCGACGTGAGTCCGGGTACGAGGAACGCCCACACCTGCCAGATCCAGACCGGGGCGGCGAAGACGATGCCCAGCGTCAGGGCGATCTTGAAACGGAGGTCGAAGGCTTCGCCGAGTCGGGTGAAGTTCAGAGTGGCGACCGAGGGACCGTGCACGTGCGACAGCGGCTCGGCGGCCGCACCGATCACGATGTCCGAGAGGAGGAACCCGGCCACGCCCCCGATCAGGATGGCGCCGGCCGCGATCATGAGTCGGCGTCGGAGCTCCGAAAGATGGGAGAGGAGGGGCATCGCCCCTCCTCCCCCATCCGACCGGATCCGTTCGCTCCGACGGCGCTCGCGCGCGTCGCGGCTCACGCCGACGGCGATGTGCGTCCGCTGTCGGCGGCGCGATCGGCCACGGCAGGCGAAGCGGCTGTTGCGGCATCATCGGCGGCCTCGTCGGGCGCCGCGCTCTCCGATCGGAGAATGCGAACGGACTCGCCGACGCTCTTCGCCAGACCCGGCAGCTTCGACGCCCCGAACAGCAGCAGGACGACGGCGAGGATCAGGAGGAGATGCCAGCCGGAGAATGCGTTGCCGAAGATGCCCATGAGGTGACCTTTCGAGGAGGACCGTCCTTTCATGCTCGGGTCCACGCTCTTCCACTCCTCCTGAGGCGTTCGACATTCGCCCGGACCCCGGCATGACTTCACCAGCTTCACCGTCGCAGTCGAGAGGGAGGGACGGCGAGGCGGCACCCCGCAGCACGGCTTTACTGGGTTCACCCCCGCGCCGTCCTTCGCCGGGGGCGACCGTGCCACGAGGAGACGAGGTGACCGTGAGCGCTGACCGCGTCGTGATCGTCTGCACGGCGAACGTGATCCGTTCGGCCTTCGTCGCAGCTCTGCTGTCTTCGCGGTCGCCCGAGGGGCACAAGGCGCACCTGACGTTCCAGAGCGCCGGAACGCTCGCCCGGCCCTCCACCCCGGCCGACGAGAAGGTCGTCACTCTCGGGCGCACGTACGGGCTGAGCCTGGAGGGACATCGCGCACGGCGGCTGGACGAGGGATTCCTCCGCACGGGGGACACCGTTCTGTGTGCGGAGCGCGCGCACCGTCGCGTCGTCCTCGACCTGCGTCCCGATCTCATCTCGTCGGTGTTCACCATCCGCGAGTTCTCGCGTCTGGTGGAGACGGTCCCCGGTCGAGCTCCGAGCTGGGCGGCGCTGGTTCAGGCGGCGTCGCGCTCACGGCTCAGTCGTCCTCCGCGGGATCCCGAGGAGGACGACATGCTCGACCCCGTGGGGGGTGCCGACGCTGCGTGGCTCGCCTTCGAGCGGCAGGCGACGCAGGCGGTCTCGTCGATCCTCGCGGCCCTGACGGCCCTACCGACACCGTCCGACGCAGGGCCATCCGTGGCGCGACCCCTCAGTCGGCGGGAGTATCGCCACGCGCGTGAGAACGCCCTGCGGGTCGCCGGATCGAGCGAACGGAGCTGACGTGTTCGACCTCGGAATAGACAAGATGATCGTCGTCGCCGTCCTGGTCGGTGTGATCATGGGACCCGAGCGGTTGCGCGAGCTCCGGCGGGCGCTTCCGCGCCACATCGGCCGCCTCCACGCGCTGTATCAGCAGGGTCGTGCGCAGGTCGTCGACGAGCTCGACGAGCTCGCACCGAACTGGCGGGAATACGACCCCCGGCCGTTGCATCCCCGTCGCATCCTCAAGGACATCGCGTCGGGGGCGACCGAGTCAGCGATATCGCCCGCAGAGTCGGGCGAGCATCCGGGTGGGGCCACGGGTGAAGCCCAGTGGGGATCCGGCGAGAGTGGGGACGCCGCTCGGTCAGCGCCCGCGAGCGAGACCGCGCAGAAGAAGGAAGCGAGCGGGGAGGGGCGCCGAGTGGGCGACGATGCGCCCTCCGCGGATGACAATCGGCTCCCGCGCGCCCGCGCGTAGCCCATCCCTCGCGTGCAGGGTGGGGGAACGCCCGGCATCCGGCCGCACGGCTCCACGCTCAGGCGCGGGCGGGCGTCAGGGGGCCGGTTCCCCGCTCACGACGGCACCGTTTCCGACAGACGCGGCGTTGCGGGCAGTGAGCCCTTCGCCCTCTCCGAATCCGCACGGGCGATGACCCGTCCGAGTCCGATCCCCGTGGCGAAAGCAGTGATCGCCCAGGTGGCTGCGGCGATGACGACGACGGCGAGAGCGATCATGGGACTTCTCCTTCGGAGCCCGTCCACCGGTCGGTGGTGCGCTCACCGTACTGCCGCGGCGCGGGCGGCATCGCGCACGACGCGCCGCCGCCTCACCGCGGTCGGGTGAACGTCCTCCGCACGATGCGAAGGAGCCCCAGGAACCCGAACAGACCGATCACCGCGCCGAGGACGGCGAACAGGGTCACCGACCCGCCGAGCACCGGACCGCCTCCCGCGATGACGAGGACGACCGCGATCACGACGGCGGCGATCGACACGAGCGTCGACGCGACCTCGGCCGTCACTCGTCCGAGGATCCCGCTGACGTCGTTCCCGTCGTCGCTGCGGAGGGTGACGCCGATCGACCCCTTCTCGACACCCGACAGCAGGGCGTCGAGACGCTGCGGCATCCGTTCCAGGCGCGCCAGCGAGATGACGGCTTGCGCTTGCAGATCGGTGGCCATGCGCTTGAGCGAGAGGGTTCGACGCAGCAGCGTCGGCATGAGGGGGAGAGCACGACCGACCATGTCGAAGTCGTCGACCAGGACGCGCAGACACCCCTCGAGGGTGGCGAAGCTGCGGAAGGCCGAGGCGAGCTCGCCGGGGAGGGCGATGCGGTGCTGACGGATCACGTCGACCATGCGGGTGAAGATCGACCCCTGGCCGTCGGTGCGGAGGTGCTCGGTCGTGAGGACGACGCCGACGTCGTGACGGAACGCGTCCATGTCCAGGCCGTCCGGGGGATCGACGATCAGCAGGAGCGCGTCGGTGGCGGCGACGTCGTTCTCGCTCAATGCGGCGAGGAGGAAAGCGGTCATGTGCTGCCGGCGGCTGCGTTCGATGATCCCGACGGCGCCGAAGTCGATGAGCCCGAGAGTCCCGTCGTCTTTGAGGAGGACGTTGCCGGGGTGCAGGTCGGCGTGGAAGACGCCGTACACCAGGATCTGTTCGATGACCGTCGACATCAGCGTCTGAGCGAGACGATCACGATCCTCGGCGGAGAAGGACGCGAGGCGATCGACGCTGTCGCTCAGCGCCGCGCCGTCGACGAGGTCCATCGTGAGCACGCGTTGTCCCGAAGCCGCCTCGAAGACCCGGGGAGCCGTCACGACTCCGCGGCGGGAGGGCTCCGCGCGGTCGATGAGGTCGAGGGTGGAGAGGATCATCCGGGTGTTCCGGGCCTCGATTCGGTAGTCGAGTTCTTCCACCAGTGTGCTCGTGAACCCCCGCGCGACGGACTCGATCCGCAGATCGCGGCCGACGCGGGTGCGCATCTCGGCCCGGTGCGCGAGACGGCCGATGATGTCGGCATCCGCTTCGACCTGGGCGCGGGCGGCGGGGCGTTGCACCTTCACGACGACAGGGGTGCCGTCGCGCAGGACGGCGCGGTGGACCTGCGCCACCGAGGCCGCGGCGAGGGGCACCGGATCGACCTGCGCGTAGACCTCGTCGATGGCCGCGCCCAGGTCGGCCTCGATGACCCCGCGGACGGTGTCCCACGCGAGCGTGGTGGCGTTCGTCTGGAGGGACGACAGGGCGGAGAGGTACGGCTCGGGGATGAGATCGCGGCGGGTGGAGAGGACCTGGCCCAGCTTGACGAAGCTCACTCCCGCGTCGTTTATGGTCGCGACGATGGCATTCGCTCGCTCTTCCGAGGTGCTGAGCTGCTCCTCGACGCGCGAGCGACCGCCGTGGAACAGCCATCCCACGCCGTGCCGGGAGGCGATCGTCAGGATCTCGAGGTAGCGACGGGTGCGCTTGCGCTGACGCAAGGCGGCGCGCACGAGGTCGATGGGGTTGGGGAGAGGGCGCGTCGGGAAGATCGCCTCGCTCGCGACGAGCGCGGCGACACCGAGGGCGAACACCCACGCGAGCGACAGGGCGATGAGCCCGATCCACAGCCAGACATCGTTCGCCGGAACGGGGGCGGCCGTGTCGGTGAGACCGGTCTGCCGGAGCGTCCACTGGGCCGAGGGCACACCGAGGAAGAAGACGAGCAGTCCGACCACGATGCTGCGCGGCCATCCGACGGCGGTCCCGAGGATGCGCCGAGCGACGAAGCCGACCAGCACCGCCGAGACGACGGCGGAGATCGAGATCAGGATGGTGGCCCCCACGGGCTCAGCGTAGCCGCCCGGTCAGACGATCAGGGGGAGCGCGCACTCGCCGCATCGCCACCACGCGCGCTCGTCGCCCGAGGAGTGCGGCTCCATCGTGCTCGCGCAGGCCGGGCACTTCGGGGGGAAGCCGTCCAGGAGGTCGTCGTCGCCGTGGTGGTCACCGTCTCGCCGCACATCGGAAAGTGATGGGTTCATGGTTCCTCCTCGCGGCAGCATTCTTGCATGCGCATGCCGCGGTGTGGGGGCGTCATCCACAGGCGTGCGTCAGCCCTGCCCGCCGAACCGTTGCACGAACTGCTCGACGACGCTGCCCAGGTCGCCCGCGCGCTCGACGGAGCCCACGATCACGGCGATGAGCGGGAACGCCGTCACGACGACGGTCACGACCACCGCCGTCGCGGAGAACGCCCACGCCGCGGGTGCCCGGCGGCGGGTCGCGGAGGCCGCGAGCAGCGCGATCGTCACGAGGAGCCCGACGAGCGTGACCAGCGAGACGCTCACCGCGGGAAACAGCACCAGTCCGGCGGTGCTCGCCGTCGCGCCCGCGAGGAACCCCACGAGGGGGAAGAAGCCGAGCAGCGCGATGACGGCGACGACTCCCGCGCCGGTCAGCGCGGCAGCGGTGCTGCGGCGCGAGCGGATCAGCGTCCGACTCGAGGCGGTGCGGCCCAAGGTGGGGTGTTCCCTTCTCTCTCGGTGGCGTCGGGTCAGGAGCGCAGGTCGTGCAAGGTGCGGCGGGCGCGCTTGCGGGCGGCGTGGGCGGCCTTCTTCGCCGCCTTGTGCCGACGGCGGCGCGCCTTGGGGTCGTCCCACAGCCGCACGATCTGGTGCCCGACGGACTCCCGCTTCTTGACCTGCACGCGCGGGGTGCGGGTTCCCACGACATAGGCGACGAGCGCGACGGCGCCGATCAGGATGATCTTGTTGCGCATGGCATCCTCCTTCTGCATGGGGTCCGGCGGTGATCCCTTCCGGACCGTCACTACGCAGACGCGTCGCGGGGCGCATTCGTCACGCCCGAGGACGAAAATGCGAGGTTGCTCGCGCGGCGGTCAGTCGCGATCCTCGCCACGGGTCAGCCGGATGCGGCGTCCCTCGGCGACGTCCTTCTCCTTCTTCTCGCGAGCCTTCTCGATCTTCGCCGTGCCCCGTGGGGGCAGCTGCACCCGGCGCTCCGCCGGGATCCCGGCCTGCAGTTCACGTCCGCGTTCGAGCTCGGCATCCAGCTCCGCACCGAAGAGGATGGCGATGTTGGCGATCCAGAGCCAGAGGAGGAACACGATCACGCCGGCGAGCGAGCCGTAGGTGCGGTCGTAGGAGGAGAAGTTGGTCACGTAGAGGCCGAAGCCGACCGTCGCCACCGCGAGGACCACGATCGCGACGATCGCACCCACGCTGATCCAGCGGAAGCGCGGCTGCTTCACGTTCGGTGCGCCGTAGTAGAGCACGGCGAGGATGACGACCACGACGGCCAGGAGGACCGGCCACTTGACGATGTTCCACGTCGTCACGACGGCGCCACCGAGGCCGAGAGCGGATCCGACGGCCTCGGCGACGGGCCCCGACACGACCAGGAGCAGCACGGAGAACGCCACCAGCACCACCGTCACGACGGTCAGCAGGAGCTGGGCGGGAAGCAGGGCGAGGAAGGGGCGCCCCTCGTCGATCTCGTAGATGCGGTTCATCCCTCGGCTGAACGCCCGGACGTAGCCGGATGCCGACCAGATCGCCAGGACCAGACCGGAGACCAGCGCGAAGCCCGCCGCGGGCGAGGCGGCGAGGTCGCGGATGGGTTGGGACAGGAGGTCCGTGGTGCCGCCGGGTGCCACCTGGGCCAGGATGTCCAGAACCGTGTCGGCGGCGGCGTCGCTCTGCCCCACGACGCCGAGGAGGGAGAAGACCGCGATCAGCCCGGGGAAGAGGGCGAGGACGCCGTAATAGACGAGGCTGGCCGCGATGTCGGTGCACTGATCGGCGCCGAACTCGCGGACGCTCGTGCGCAGGACGTACTTCCAGGAACGGGGGTGCAGATCGGTGGGGGAGTCAGGCTTCGCGGTGGGCGATGACATGAGCGGGGGCCTTTCGCACGGAGGGGTCCCCCCGGTCTAGGTCGTGAGCGCCCGCTGCGTCGCGACCGTTGACGTCGCTCCCCTCCTCGTGCGACGAACGCCCCGGCCGATGGCCGGGGCGTCCGTGAGTGCGGCATCTGCGGTCAGGGGCGACCCATGCCGAAGTACGTCCAGCCCGCGGCACGCCATGCGACGGGGTCGAGGCAGTTGCGTCCGTCCACGACGACGCGCCCCCGGGCCAGCGAAGCGGCGTGCTCGGGGGACAGCTCGCGACGGTACTCGTCCCATTCGGTCACGACGATCACGGCATCGGCGTCGCGGAGGGTCTCGTCGAGGTCGGCTTCGTACGTGAGCTGGGGGTGGATGCGCCGGGCGTTCTCGATCGCAGCCGGGTCGGTGAGCGTGACCCGCGCACCGAGGCCGTGCAGGCGCACGGCGACGTCGAGCGCGGGGGAGTCGCGGATGTCGTCGCTGTGGGGCTTGAAGGCAGCGCCGAGGACGGCGACCTTCTTCTCGAAGACGCTGCCGCCGAGGGCGTCGGTGGTCAGTTCGACGGCGCGGTCGCGGCGGCGGAGGTTGATCGCGTCGATCTCGCGGAGGAAGGCGACGGACTCGCCGCGGCCCAGCTCCTCGGCGCGGGCGGAGAAGGCGCGGATGTCCTTCGGGAGGCATCCGCCGCCGAAGCCGATGCCGGCGCCGAGGAAGCGGCGGCCGATGCGGGCGTCGTGACCGATGGCGTCGGCCAGGGTGGTGACGTCGGCTCCGGTGACCTCGGCGATCTCGGCGATGGCGTTGATGAAGCTGATCTTCGTCGCGAGGAACGCGTTCGCCGAGACCTTCACCAGCTCCGCGGTCGCGTAGTCGGTGACGATGAAGGGGGTGCCCTTCGCGATCGACGGGTGGTAGACCTCTCGCAGGACCTCGGCAGTGCGCTCGCCGTCGGCGGTGGGCTTGCCGTCTTCGGACGGGACGCCGGCGACGAGGCGGTCGGGGTCGACGGTGTCCTGGACGGCCCAGCCCTCGCGCAGGAACTCCGGGTTCCAGACGAGCACGGCGCCGCGCTCGGCCACGCGCGGGGCGAGGCGGGCCGCCGTCCCCACCGGCACGGTGGACTTGCCGGCGACGATGTCGCCCTCACTGAGGAAGGGGAGCAGCCCGTCGACGGCGGCATCCACGTACGTGAGGTCGGCGGCGTGGCCGCCGGCCTGCTGGGGCGTCCCGACGCCGACGAAGTGCACCTTCGCGCCCTGCGCGGCCGACATGTCGGTGGTGAACGACAGGCGGCCCGACGCGATGCCCTCGGTGAGGATCTCCTGCAGACCGGGCTCGAAGAACGGCGCCTCTCCCTTCGACAGCGACGCGATCTTGCGCTCGTCGACGTCGATGCCGACCACCTCGTGCCCGATCGACGCCATCGCGGCCGCGTGCACGGCTCCCAGGTACCCGCAACCCACCACAGACAAACGCACGATCAGAGCCTTTCAGATTCACATCGACGCGACACGGACACGCCGGGTCGCGGACCCGCGAGGGAGCGCAGGATTCTCACGCGGCCGTCTCGCCCGGCGCCAAGGCGGCGCGGGCGGTCTTGCCGAGGATGACGAAGTCGCCGAGGAGCGTCCAGTTCTCGACGTACGAGAGGTCGAGGCGGACCGATTCCTCCCACGAGAGCGAGGAGCGCCCGCTGACCTGCCAGAGGCCGGTGATCCCGGGCTTGGCGAGGAAGCGGCGGTGCACGTGATCGGCGTAGACGGCCACCTCGGAGGGCAGCGGCGGGCGGGGGCCGACGAGCGACATCGACCCTCCGATCACGTTGAACAACTGGGGCAGCTCGTCGAGGCTGAACTTCCGCATGATGCGCCCGATGGGGGTCACACGCGGGTCGTTCTTCATCTTGAACAGCACTTCGTTGCCCGAGTCGCGCTCCTGCGCGGCGAGTTGTTCGAGCAGGTCTTCGGCGTTGACGACCATCGAGCGGAACTTGATCATCGTGAATTCACGTCCGCGGAACCCGATGCGGGTCTGGCGGAAGAACACGGGACCGTCGCTGGAGAGACGGACGGCGATGATGAGGAAGATGAGCAGAGGGCTCAGCAGGACGACGCCGACGGACGCTGCCAGGAGATCGACGCTGCGCTTGAGGAAGCTCTGCCCGCGGGAGAACTTCGGCGTCTCCACGTGGATGAGGGGGAGTCCCGCCACGGGGCGCGTGTGCAGTCGGGGGCCGGCGATGTCGATGATGCTCGGAGCCAGGACGAGGTGCTGACGGCCGGCCTCGAGGCTCCACGAGATCTGCTTGACCTTGTCGGCGGGCAGGTCGTCGGCGCTCGTGATCGCGACCGTGTCCGCGCCCGTCACCTGCAGGGCGCGGGTGACGTCTCCGACGTGCCCCATGACGGGGATCGCCGTGCCGGGGATGACGTCCGCGATCTTGCCGTTGGGGACGCATGCGCCCACGACGCGATAGCCCGCGCTCGGCGAGCGACCGAACTCGCGCGCCAACTGCGTGACGGAGGGCAGCGACCCGACGAGCAGCACGTTCGCGGAGTAGAGACCGCGTGAGCGCTGCGCCACCAGCCACTGTCGCCACATCCAACGCGTGAAGATCAGGACCAGGATGCCGAGGGGAAGGCTGATGAGCAGGTAGCCGCGAGCGACGTCGATCTGCGTCAGGAACGCGATGATCGCGACCGTCCCGAACAGGCGGAAGCTGGCGTCGGCGATGCGGACGTACTCCTGAGATCCCGTGCCGATGACCCGGTCGCTGCGGGAGTCGACGAACGACAGCGCCCACATCCAGGTGACGATGAGGATCGCCGAGAAGAGCCAGTACGACAGATCGCTGATCCGGCTGTCGCGACCGGCGGCGACCTGGGCGTTCCCGAGTCCGAACCAGAGCAGCTGCGTGCCGTAGACGACCCAGACCAGGGAGAACAGGTCGGTGAGCGCGAGGTTGAGTCGGTAGCGCCGTCGCCACGGATCGCGGCGGTACATCGGAGTCGGCGCCGCGGCCTCCCGCGGCACCCGCGCGTCGAGCGGTTCCGCGTCGGGAGAGACAGCGCTCACCTGCAGGTCGGACGTCACGATGTGCAGCTCCTCCCCCCACCGGCGAGCTTGTCGGCTTACCCCGTGAACGATAACAGGCGAAAGTCACCCGGCGAGTCACCCTGCCTTAGTTGTCATGAGTCTGAAACACCCCAGTACTCACCCCATAACTCGCCTGTCGTGTGAGGTTGGTTCGCCAGATCACGCGGTTCACGTCAGCGGAGGACGGGGCACGGGTGGCCCTGTGAGAGACGCGTCCCCTACACTCGGGCAGCGGATCGGCCGACACCGGCCGCCTGCGAGATCACCCCCGCGACGCGGGATGGATGCCACACCCGCCGTCCGGAGGAACACGATGACCCGCGTCCCTCCGCCCCTCACCGGCGCGCGACGCGAGGGGTCGGCGGGCCTCATCGCCGCGATCGCGATCGCCGCCGTGCTCTTCGTCGCCGTGGCGGCGATCTTCGCCTTCGCACTTCTGCGGCCCGCCGGGGATCCGGTTGCGATCGACACCACCGCCTCGCCGACCGCGGCGTCGCCTTCTCCGTCGGCGTCAGCGCCCGAGTCCCCGGCCCCGGCTCCCGTGCCGACCCCGACCCCGACACCGACCCCGACGCCGGATCCGCCCACGTCTCCGGCCGCACAGGTCTGCGACGGGGCGCCCACGCTCCTCACCGTCTGGGCCCATCCCGACGACGACATCATCTTCGCCAACCCCACGATCTCCGACGCCATCGCCGCGGGTCAGTGCGTCCGGACGGTCTTCCTCACGGCGGGCGACGCCGGCAAGGGCATGGAGTACGTCCAGGCCCGGGAGCTCGGCATCCTGCGCGCCTACAACGCCATGCGCGGGCAGGAGGGGCTCTGGCACGCCGACGACATCACCCTCGACACCGGCCTGCACATCCGCCGTCTCAGCCCGGACGGCGATCCCCGCATCTCGGTCGCCTACGTACGGCTGCCGGACGGCAACATCACGGACGGCGGCTTCGCGGCGACGGGCTTCGCCACCCTGAGCAAGCTGATCGGCGGCTCGATCGGCTCGCTGGCCCCGGTGGACGGGGGCCCGGCGATCACCCGCGACCAACTCGTCGCATCGCTGCGCGAGCTCGGCGACGCCGTGAGGCCGAGTGCGACGCTCACGCACATTCCGCGCGGGAGCGCCTTCGCCCCCGGCGACCACCCGGATCACTCGGTGGTCGGCACCCTCGTCCGTGAAGCGCTCTCGTCGGACGCGGCGGTGGCGCCCGGCATCCGGTACTTCGTCGGCTACCCGTCCGAGAACCTGCCGCGCAACCTCGACGGCGCCGTGCTGGACCGCAAAGTGGACACCTACCGGATCTACACGCAGCAGGACAAGGTAATCCGCTGCGCCGACCGGGCCAACTGCCTCAAGACCCGCAAGTTCGGTGAGTGGTTGCAGCGCTCGTATCCGAAGACCGAGGCGGAACTGCAGCTCGGCTGATCACGCCTCGGAACCGAGGGCGTCCTCGACGGCCGCGCGGGCGTCGCGCTCCGCGATGATGTCGACGAAATCCTTCACGGGGGCGTCGGCGTACTTGTCGACGGCGGCCACCGCCTCGTCGTGCACGACCTCCGGCGAGGCGTCGGGGAAGCGCACCTTCACACGCTCCTCGACATCCGCGATCGTCTCGTCCTTATCGAAGCCCTCACTGCGTTTCGTCATCGCCCGGCCTCAGTGCTGGTAGGTGCCGTGCAGGATGGCCCGGCCGAGCGTCTTGAAGGCAAGGTTGAACGACACGACGGCGGGGCTCGCGTCCGCGTCGACGCCGAGCGTCTCCTCGCCGACGGCGTGGACGACGAAGAAGTACCGGTGGGGCTGATCGCCCTGCGGGGGAGCGGCGCCCATGAACCCGCTCTCGCCACCGTCGTTGCGCACGTGGAAGGCCGCGCCGGGCAGGTCGTCCGCAGCGGCCCCCGTGGCGAGCTCGTGCACGTCGGCCGGGATGTCGACGAGCACCCAGTGCCAGAAGCCGCTCGGCGTGGGCGCATCGGGATCGAAGCAGGTGACGACGAACGACTTGGTGCCCTCCGGGGCGCCCGACCATCGCAGGTGGGGGGAGGTGTTGCCCTTCTCGGCGACCTGGTCGTCCTTCAGCGGCTGACCGTCGCCGATGTCGTCGCTGGCCACGTCGAACGACGCGGCGGCGGGAAGGAGCGGGTACGGATCGGGCGTCTGAGGGCGGGAGAGATCGACCATGAACCGCACGATAAGACCCGGTCCTGACCGGTCGGCAGGGCTTGCGCCCCGGATCGCCGAGGGTTAGCGGTCAGCGGGACAGGGCGAGAAGCGAGCGGGCCGCGTCGTGGCATCCGTCGGGGGAGGGGAGCCCGTATTCGACCTCGAGGACCTCCCGCAGATCGTCTGCCAGCTCGTCGACGCTCGGGGCGACCTCGAGGGCCTTCAGGATCGGCAGGATGAGGTCGTCGTACTCGTCGTCGGGCCATCCCCGGCCGATGAGATGGACTCCGATCGGGTCCCAGTCGTTGAGGACGGCGCGGATGCGGAGGGCGACGGGCGACAGAGACCGCGGCGGTGAGGACGTCTGCATGGGGCGAGTCTCGTGAGCGTTCTTAGGCGCGGGCTGAGCATCGGCCATGTGTGGGGTGGACCGCTCCGCCGGGCGGTGTCACCCGCGGGATGATCGATGCGGTGACCGGTCCGCTCTGCCCGCGACGTCGCGCCGCCGCGGGGTTTCGTGTGCGGTGAGCGGCGTGCATCGCGATACCGTCGAGGTACGCCCGAGGGCGAGGGGGAACCCGAAAATCCGTCGCCGGGGGGCGCAACACAGGACGGAGTCGCCGTGAGTGACATCGACGAGCCTTCGGGCGGCGACGACGCCGTCGGACGCGACGCGCGGAACGGGTCGGGCACGGCCCGCCGGCCGTCGATCTCGCGCCGCTCGCTCGTCTTCGGCGGCCTCGCCGTCGGGGGCCTCGCCGCGATCGGCGGGGGCGCGCTGGTCTACCGGGAGATGCGACGCTCCGACGGTCCCGACGGCACGTGGGTGAAGCTGAGCCCGATCGTGCCCCAGCCCCGTGACGCGCCCCGTGACGCGTCGCCCGCCTTCGAGGAGCCGGGCGCCGACACCACGGTGGCGGTGTGGGCGCATGCCGATGACGACATCATCTTCGCCAATCCGCACCTCGGCGACGTCATCGCCTCGGGAGCGACCCTGCGGACGATCTTCATCACCGCGGGCGACGCCGGACGCGGCCTCGCGTATGCGCAGCAACGAGAGGCCGGCATCCGCGCGGCTTACGACCGGATGCGCGGCAGTGAGGCCCCGTGGCGGACGAGCGAGATCACCCTCCTGAGCGGGGCCCGCGTCACGCGGTTCGTTCCCAGCGACGAGTCGCGTCTGTCGATCACCGTGCTGCGACTGCCGGACGGCAATCTGAGCGCCAAGGGCTTCCCCGCCACCGGCGGCGCCGGGCTGACGCAGCTCATCAACGGCATCGTGCCGGCCCTGGCGCCCATCGACGACGGCCCCACTCTGGACGCCGTTCGTCTCTCGGACACGGTCGCCGAGCTCATCCACGCGGGGCGGCCCGACCACATCACGACGAACATCCCGCACGAGAGCGCCTTCGCCCGCGGCGATCATCCCGACCACTCGTGCGTCGGCTCGCTCGTGCGGGCCGTGGCGCCGTCCGCGGGGGTGTCGGCCGACGCGGTGACGTACTACATCGGGTATCCGTCGAAGCGTCAGCCGGTGAACGTGATCGGTGCTCCGCTGGATGCGAAGGTCGGGGTCTACCAGGTGTATGCGGCCGAGGACCCGGTCGTCACGTGCGCCGATGAATCGGCCTGTCTCGCCCAGCCGGGATTCGGCCAGTGGCTGCGCCGTTCCTACCCCAAGACCGAGGCCGAGCTGCAGCTGTCCTGACAATCGAGGGTGGCGTCGGCGGATACGACGACGCCGCCCGCACAGAACGGGCGGCGTCGCACGCTGCCGGAAGCAGACCCAGGACGGGACGCGATACGTGGGGCTCAGCGCCCCGCCCCGGGAGTCGAGAGGTCAGTCCTCGGAGACCGTGACGGTCACCTCGATGTTGCCGCGCGTGGCGTTCGAGTAGGGGCACACCTGGTGCGCCTGGTCGGCGAGCTCCTGGGCGAGGTCGTGCTCGATGCCGGGAAGGACCACCTCGAGCAGCACCGCGAGCTGGTAGCCGCCCTGGCCGTTCGGCCCGATGTGAACACGGCCGCCGACCGACGAGTCCTCCAGCGCGATCTTGCGACCGCGTGCGACGGCGTGGAGGGCGCTGTGGAAGCAGGCCGCGTAACCCGCGGCGAAGAGCTGCTCGGGGTTGGTGCCCGCGCCTGATCCGCCCATCTCTTTCGGCGGCGCGACCTCGAGGTCGATGTAGGGACCGGCCGTCACGTGGCCGGTGCGGCCGTGGCCCGTCGAGACGGCTTCTGCGGTGTAGAGAACGTCCATGGGTGTTCCTTTCTGGGGACGAGGGGGAGCGGCGGCATCATGCCGGGTGGCGAGGGGCGCCCACCGCCGACAGAACGGTGTCGGGGTGGTCGCGCAGGTCTTTCATGGCCTCGGTCAACTGGTGCAGAGCATCGATGAGCTCACGTGCGGTGTCGGCGTCGGACAGACCCGCTCCTGCCGCGATGCAATGGGGGACATGGGCCAGCTCCTCGCGAAGCGTGGCACCGCGCGTGGTCAAGGACACCGACACCACGCGCTCGTCGTCGGAGCGACGGCTCCGCTCGATGTAGCCCGCCGCTTCCATCCGGGCGAGCATCGGCGAGAGGGTGCCCGAGTCGAGCTGCAACGCCTCCCCGAGGCTCTTGACGGTCTGGTCGCCGTCGGCCCACAGGGTGACGAGGGCGATGTACTGCGGGTAGGTGAGGTTCCACGGTTCGAGGAGCACGCGGTAGGCCTGCGTCGTCGTGCGGTTGGCGGCGTAGAGCGCGAAGCACACGAGGGCGTCGACGGCGGGCATGAGAGAACTGTTGCACACAATTGAGTTGTGCACAACTCAATCGGCGGAGGTCGGCTCCGGCATCCTGTCAAGCCCTGCCATCGCCCCCGCTCCCGGGCGACGATGGGCGCATGATCCGCCGCAGCGACGCGAGCTTCACGGTGCCGTCGGGCTTCCTGCCCGACGGCGACCGCGATCTGCTCGCCATCAACGGGCATCACTTCGAGCTGGGGGACTCCGTCGCCCCGCTCGGAGGCGACCTCGCCTGAGCCTCCCCACCCGCGGGCGGGCGACGCCCCGCCGGCGACCGGTCGTGCGCCCGGAGCGGGCCCGGACCGTCCGCGGGCGCTCAGTCGCGGGCCGCGGCGTCCTCGTCGTGGTCGACCGGATGCCGCGTGACGAGCAGCTCCGCCACGCGGCGACGGTCGACCGCGCTGACCTGAAGGGTGGCGCCGTCGACCTCCACGGTGTCGCCGACGCGGGCGAGGCGGCCGAGTCGCTCGACCACGAACCCGGCCACGGTGTCGGACGCACCGCGTGGCAGGACCACTCCGGTCGCCTCCTCGAAGTCCTGCAGATTGAGGCGTCCCTCGACGGTTCCGTGCTCGCCCTCGGCCAGGGGCTGCTCGGCGGCGACGTCGTATTCGTCGAAGATCTCGCCCACCACCTCTTCGACGAGGTCCTCGAGGGTCACGATGCCGTCGGTGCCGCCGTACTCGTCGACGACGACCGCGATATGGCTGCCCTCGGCGCGCATCGCGGTGAGGGTGGGCAGCACCCGCGCGGTCGAGGGGATGTAACGGATGTCGCGCATGACGGCGGCGAGGGGGCGCGCAGTGTCCTCGTAGAGGTCACGCACGTGCACGAAGCCGACGACGTCGTCGATCGTGTGCTCGGCGACGGGATAGCGCGAATACGGCAGGTCCCGCACGCGCTCCATGGCTTCGGCGATCGAGCCGCCGGCATCCAGGGTGACGACCTCCGGACGGGGGCGCATGACTTCGCTGACATGTCGATCGCGCAGGGACAGCACGTCGTCGAGGATGCGGCGTTCATCAGCGGGGAGGCCCTCGTGGCTCGAGACGATGTCGCGCAGCTCCTCCTCGGTGAGCTCCTCGCCGGTCTTGTCGGGATCGCCGCCGAGCAGGCGCACCAGCACATTCGTAGAGATCGACAGCAGCCAGATGACGGGCCGCATGAGCTTCGCGAAGCCGTTCAGCACGGGGGCGACGGCGTAGGCGAACGCCGCGTTGCGTTGGATCGCGAGTCGTTTGGGCACCAGTTCGCCCAGGACGAGGGAGAGGTAGGCGATGACCAGGGTGAGCGCGATCGTGGAGACCGTGGCCGCGACCGGCTCCTCCAGCCCCCAGGCGGTGAAGAGCGGGGTCACCGACGGCGCGATCGAGGACGCGCCGTACGCGGCCGACGCGAAACCGGCGACCGTGACGCCGATCTGGACGGCGGAGAGGAACGTGTTGGGGTTTCGAGCGAGGTCTGCCACCTTCTGGCCGCGCCGCCCGCGCGCGGCGAGCGCGTTCACCTGACTCTCGCGGAGGGTGACGAGGGCCATCTCGGTCGCGGCGAACACTCCGCCGATGAGCACGAAGACGACGACCAGGACGATGTTGAGCGCGAGGTCGTTCATCGCCGCTCCGTTCCCCCCGCGATGTGTCCGGTACCCGGGGTCACCCGGGCGCTCGGACTATGTCCGTCGGCGTCGAGAGCGTGGCGCATGCGCCGAGTGTAATGAGACGGGGCGAGCCTCACGGATGCCGGCGCCGGGCTTGCGCATGCGGCATGCTTCTGCTGCCTCAGCGGACACTTCCGTCGACGCCCGAGACGCGGACCGTCGTGCCTCCGGCGATCTCCACCTTCCACACGGGAGTACCGTCCTCCTGCTCGAGGGCCGCCTCCTCCACCCGTGCACCGCCGGAGGCGCGTGCCGCGGCGATGCGGATGGCATCCGCGAGGGTGGTCGTGGCGGCCCGGAGGGCGGCGTCGTCGTCGGCGTCGAGCTGCTCGGAGTCGTCGGACGATTCCGCGCGGGTTCCGTCGGTGGTGACCCGGACCTCGACCTCCCGGTCGCCGACCGCGACGTGCACCTGCCACTGATCGTCATCGCTGTCGAGTTCGAACGCGCGCCCCCCGGCATCGGACTCGGCAGTGGTCACCGCGCGGACGGCATCCTGATCGGTGGGGGTGAGGGATCCGCCCCCACCGGCGGCGGGCGAGCGTGCGCTGAGAGCGAGGGTCGATGCGGCGAGCAGGGCGACGGCGAAGGAGCGGGTCGAGGCCATGGCGCGAGGCTAGCCGGGTGCGAACGGGCCCGCGGAGAGCTTGCGTCGCGGCAACGCCTGTGCGTCGATCGGGGACTTACCAAGACTCGGCGAGGTCGTCAACAGCGGGCTTCCGTTCAGACGACGGGCGAACGATGTCTGCCATGAGCGAGATCACCGCACACCATGGACTCCTGACCGACATCGACCTCCACGTGGACGACACCGGCGGCGCCGGTCGCCCCGTGGTGCTGATCCACGGGTGGCCCTTGTCGGGCGAGTCGTGGGCGCACCAGGTCCCGGCCCTCGAGGCGGCCGGCCACCGGGTCGTGACCTACGACCGCCGCGGCTTCGGCCGGAGCGACAAGCCCCGCACCGGGTATGACTACGACACGTTCGCCGACGACCTGCAGGCCGTGATCGAGACGCTCGATCTGCGGGATGCCACTCTGGTGGGCTTCTCGATGGGCGGCGGTGAGGTGGCGCGCTACCTCACGCGCCACGGCGCCGATCGCATCCACAGCGTCGTCTTCGCCGCCGCGGTGCCGCCGTACCTGGCCAAGACCGAGGACAACCCCGAGGGCCCCCTCGACGACGAGACCGCCGACGGAATGAAGCAGGGGCTCAAGGACGACGAGAAGGCCTTCTACCACCAGTTCACGACGGACTTCTTCTCGGTGGACGGCCAGCTGGCCGTGGCGCCCGAGGAGCAGGCCGAGGCAGAGCGCCTCGCGAACCAGGCCGATCACCACGCGGCGCTGAAGTCCATGGAGGCGTTCGCCACCACTGACTTCCGCGACGACCTGCCGCACGTCACCGTGCCCGCTCTCGTCATCCACGGCGACAGCGACGCGACCGTGCCGTTCGAGGGCTCCGGAAAGCGGACCCACGAGGCCATCGCGGGCAGTGAGCTGCACGTGGTCGCCGGGGCGCCGCACGGCGTCAACGTGAGCCACGCCGACGAGTTCAACCGCGTGCTCATCGACTTCCTGAAGCGCTGACCCGGTCGACGCGCCCCACTCTCGCCCGCACCCGCGGGGGACGCGTCCGATCCGACCGATGCCCCGTCGCCGCCCGGTGATGGGGCATCGGTGCGTGATGAGGGCGGGGGTGAAACGTGGGGGCGCACGTCCACATCCGCCGGGCGAGGAGGGCGAGTAGGCGCAGACCGGACCTAGCCTGAGCGCCATGTCCGACGCCGCCGACGCCTCGACCGGCGGGTCATCACGGCGTCGACGCCGTCGTCCACGGCTCTGGCGGGAGGGGCGCTCGACGACCCGCCGCTGGGACCTCGGTCTGCTGGCCTGGGCCGTTTGTGCGCTCGGCGCGGGCCTTCTGGCCCAGCGGGCGGCATCCGCGCTGTTCCCGCCGGAGACGGCCGGGGCGAGCGCGCGGACCATCGTGTGGGTGGCCCTCGGTGTGCCGGTCGGCGTCGCCTTCTCGCGCTCCCGGCCGCGCGGGTTGCTTCGCCTCCGTCCGGTCGACGTGCTCTACGGCATCGTCTTCGGCGTCGCTCTCCGCGCGATGCAGGGCGCCGTCGCCGGAATCGGGGGCGTCCCGGCCGCGTGGCCCTCCACCTTCTCCTCCGACGGATCGCTGCCGGAAGCGTTCCTCGCCGAGGCGCTCGCCGACACGATCGGCGCCGCGATGGTGGAGGAGTTCTTCTTCCGCGGGGTCGTGCTCGTCTGCGCGTACGTGCTCCTGCGGGAGCGCAGCGGGCGCGTCCCGGCGGCGATCGCCGCCGTCGCCTTCTCGACGGCGCTGTTCGTGCTCGCGCATCAGTTCGCGGCGGGACAGGACCATCTCGCGCCGATCGCGCTCGCCGCGGTCGGCGCCGTGACCGGGGCGTTCGTGGTGGCGACCGGGCGCGTCTGGCCGGCCGTCGCGGTGCACATGGTCTTCAACGCCACGGGGTACGCGCTGGTGGCTGCGGGCACCCTGCTCTCGTAGGGACGCACGCGCCCCGCCGTCGGGGGGTGCCGTCGGCGTTTGGCGATGGCATCCGGATGCCGTAGTCTTGCTCTTTGGTGCCCGCCTCCCTGCGAGCGGGTCGCCCGAACGTGAGCCCTCCACCGGCCCTGTTCCCCCGTCATCGGCGGGGCAACGGACCACCGGAGCGGGATTCACGAACTCCTCCGTTCGATCAAGAAAGCAGCACTACTGTGACGCGCACTTTCACCCCCAAGGCCGCTGAGGTCACGCGCGAGTGGGTCGTTATCGACGCCACCGACGTCGTTCTCGGCCGCCTGGCCTCGCACGCGGCGGTCCTCCTCCGCGGCAAGCACAAGCCCACCTTCGCCAACCACATCGACTCCGGCGACTTCGTCATCGTGATCAACGCCGAGAAGGTGGCGCTCACGGGTCAGAAGCTCCAGAACAAGAAGGCCTACCGCCACTCGGGCTACCCGGGCGGCCTCAAGTCCGTCACCTACGACGAACTGCTCGAGAAAAACCCCGTCCGCGCGGTCGAGAAGGCCATCCGCGGCATGCTGCCCAAGAACAGCCTCGGCGCGGCGCAGCTCAAGAAGCTCAAGGTCTACCGCGGCGCAGAGCACCCCCACGGTGCCCAGCAGCCCACGGCATACACCTTCGACCAGGTCGCCCAGTAAGCGCCGCCGGATAAGGACGAAACAGTGTCGAACATCGACTCCAGCAACTACAGCACCGAGACGCCGGCCGAGCAGTCGGTCGTCGCGGCCGAGCGCCCCGTGCTCTCGGTTCCCGGCGCAGCCGTCGGCCGTCGCAAGCAGGCCATCGCCCGCGTGCGTCTGGTTCCCGGCTCGGGCACGATCACGGTCAACGGCCGCACGATCGAGGACTACTTCCCGAACAAGCTGCACCAGCAGCTGATCAACGACCCGTTCACGGTGCTCGAGCTCGCGGGCTCGTACGACGTGATCGCGCGCATCTCCGGTGGTGGCCCCTCGGGTCAGGCCGGCGCGCTGCGCCTGGGCATCGCCCGCGCGCTCAACGAGATCGACGCCGAGAACAACCGCCCGACCCTCAAGAAGGCCGGCTTCCTCTCGCGCGACGCTCGCGTCAAGGAGCGCAAGAAGGCCGGTCTCAAGAAGGCCCGCAAGGCGCCTCAGTACTCCAAGCGCTGAGTTCGACCCTCCGTATGCCTCTCTTCGGCACGGACGGGGTGCGGGGGCTGGCCAACGGCCTCCTCACCGCCGAACTCGCGCTGCACCTGGCCCAGGCGACTGCTGTCGTCCTGGGCCAGGGCCGTTCTGCGGAGGCGCGGAAGGCCGAAGGCCGCCGGCTCACCGCCGTCGTCGCGCGTGATCCGCGGGTCTCGGGGGAGTTCCTCGCGGCTGCGGTCGCCGCAGGCCTGGCCTCGTCGGGCGTCGATGTCCTCGACGCGGGCGTCATCCCCACCCCCGCCACCGCTTTCCTCATCGCCGACCATGACGCCGACTTCGGCGTGATGGTGTCGGCGTCGCACAACCCCGCTCCCGACAACGGGATCAAGATCTTCGCGCGCGGGGGCACCAAGCTCCCGGACATCGTCGAGCAGCGCATCGAGCGCGCCCTCGAGGGGGAGCGTCTGCAGCCCACCGGTGCCGGTGTCGGTCGCATCCGACGCTTCGCCGATGCCGAGGACCGCTACGTGCTGCACCTGCTCGGCTCGCTCCCGCACCGGCTCGACGGCATCCACGTGGTGCTCGACTGCGCCCACGGCGCGGCGGCCGGGGTGTCTCCCGAGACGTTCAAGGACGCCGGCGCGCAGGTTACCGTCATCGGTGCCGACCCCGATGGCCTGAACATCAACGACGGCGTGGGCTCGACCCACCTCGACGTGCTCGCGGAGGCGGTGGTGCGCCTCGGCGCCGATGTCGGCATCGCCCATGACGGCGACGCGGACCGGTGCCTCGCGGTCGACGCGCAGGGCAACGTCGTCGACGGCGACCAGATCATGGCCATCCTCGCGGTGGCGATGAAGGAGCGCGGCGCTCTCGTCGACGACACCCTCGTGGCGACGGTCATGAGCAACCTCGGTCTTCATCGCGCGATGCAGGAGCACGGCATCCGGGTGCTGCAGACCGCGGTCGGCGACAGGTACGTGCTCGAGGCCATGAACGAGGGCGGCTACTCCCTCGGCGGCGAGCAGTCGGGTCACGTGATCATGAGCGAGTTCGCCACGACGGGCGACGGATTGCTCACGGGTCTGCACCTGGTGGCCGAGATGGCGCGCCAGGGCAAGACGCTCGGCGAGCTCGCCTCGCTGATGACCGTGTACCCGCAGGTACTGGTCAACGTGCGCGGTGTCGACCGCGACGGCGTCGCCGACGAGGTCGTGCAGCGCGAGGTCGCGGCATCCACCGCAGAACTCGGCGACTCCGGTCGCGTGCTATTGCGCGCCTCGGGGACCGAGCCGCTGGTGCGCGTGATGGTGGAGGCGGCATCCGAGGATGTCGCCCGCGCCCACGCCGACCGTCTCGCCGAGGTCGTGCGCGAGCGTCTGGCGCTGTAGGTCCGGTCGATTCGACAGGCCCAGGGACCCCGTGCGGGGTGCCTGGGCCTTCGTCGTCTGTGCGAGTGAGTTCGCGGGCGGGGCCCGGTCCCGTCGACAGGCTCAGGGGTCTCGGTGTCGGCGGCGGGTGGCGGGGCGCGGAGCGCCGCAGCGGTCAGTACTCGAGCGACTCGATGTAGCGCAGGAGCACGCCCTCGCGCAGCGCCCAGGGCGAGACCTCGAGCTCTTCGACATCCATGGCTTTCATCGCACGCTCGACGACGACCGCCGCCGCGACGATCTGGAATGTGCGATCGGCGGTGATGCCCGGCAGGGCCTCGCGTGCGTCGGCCGGGATGCGGGCGAGCCGGGGGATCCAGTCCTTCAGCTCTTTGCGCGGCAGCACCATACGGTCGATGCCCGACCATCCCGGCACCGGGTAGCCGGCGAGTTTCGCGAGCGAGCGGATGGCCTTCGACGACCCGATGACGTGGTCGGGGCGGGGGAGCGCGGCGAACCGCTCGGCCACAGGAGCGAGGACGGATGCCGCGTGCTGGCGGAGGGCGTCGATCTCGGCGTCGCTCGGGGGGTCGTGCGGGAGGAACTGCACGGTCGAGCGTCCGGCGCCCAGGGGCACCGATTCGGCGAGGTCGGGGAGCTCATCGGCGCCGCCCGCGATCTCGAGCGAGCCGCCGCCGATGTCGAACAGCAGGATCTGCCCCGCCGACCACCCGAACCAGCGTCGGACGGCGAGGTAGGTGAAGCGCGCCTCCGTCTCGCCGCCGAGCACCTGGAGCGGTTGCCCGAGCACCTCTTCGATCCTGGCGATCACGTCTTCGCCGTTCGTCGCGTCGCGCACGGCCGAGGTCGCCGTGGCGAGCAGTTCGTCGACCCCTTCGGCGCGGGCGCGCTCGCAGGCGGCGGTCACGGCATCCACGAGGCCCTGGACGCCCTCGGGCGAGATCGATCCGTCGGGCAGCAGATAGCGCATGAGACGGAGCACCGAGCGGTGGGAGCTCGTCGCGGTCGGCCGTCCTCCCGCCCGGGCGTTGGCCACCAGGAGGTGGACGGTGTTCGAGCCGATATCGAGGACTCCCAAGCGCACGGTCCGAGCGTAGCGAACGGCGCCGGGCGTGCGTCGCCGGGTGGTGCGGCCCCCGCGGGTAGCATGAGCGGGTGTCCGCCGCCGAGACGACCGCTTCCGCACCGTCGCTGAGCCCCTACCGTCAGATCGACCGCGACGACTGGGCCCGCATGGCCGGGGGTCTCCAGCAGCCGTTGACCGAGAACGAGATCGTGCAGCTGCGGGGCATCGGCGACCGCCTCGATCCGCGCGAGGTCGCCGAGGTGTATCTGCCGCTCAGTCGTCTGCTCAGCCTGTACGCCCGGGCCACGCGGCGACTGGGAGCCGACACGAGCGAGTTCCTGGGCGAACCGGATGCCACGACCCCCTTCGTCATCGGCGTCGCCGGATCGGTGGCGGTGGGGAAGTCGACCATCGCCCGCCTGCTGCGCGAGCTCATGAGCCGGTGGCCCGACACCCCGCGGGTGGAGCTGGTCACCACCGACGGGTTCCTTTACCCCAACGCGGAGCTCGAGCGCAGAGGGCTCATGGACCGTAAAGGATTCCCCGAGTCGTACGACCGTCGGGCGCTCGTGGAGTTCCTGAGCGAGGTCAAGTCGGGGGCGGAGGAGGCGCGGGCGCCGTTCTACTCCCACGTGCGGTACGACATCATGCCCGATGCGCACGTGAGCGTGCACCGGCCCGACGTGGTGATCGTGGAGGGTCTGAACGTGCTGCAGCCGCCGCCGTCTCCGAACGAGGTCGCGGTGAGCGATCTGTTCGACTTCTCGATCTACGTCGATGCCGACGCCGCCCACATCGAGCGCTGGTACGTGGATCGGTTCCTCGCCCTGCGCGACAACGCCTTCACGAACCCGACCTCGTTCTTCCGCGTCTTCGCCGACATCAGCGACGAGGAGGCGGTGGAGCGGGCCCTCTGGTACTGGCGCGAGATCAACCTGCCCAACCTCGAGGAGAACGTGCTGCCCACCCGGCATCGCGCCAAGCTCGTGCTGCAGAAGGGCGCCGACCACACCGTGGAGTCGGTGCTGCTGCGCAAGCTCTGACCGCATCCCCGCGGTCCGACGGGCGGCGCCGCGCCCGGTCGCCGCTCGGGGCACGGCGCGGAGGGGTTCCCTCAGCCCCGCCGCGTAGACTCGGTGACCATGTGCGGAATCATCGGTTACGTGGGTCCTCGGCAGAGCCAGGACATCCTTCTGGCGGGCCTTTCGCGTCTGGAGTACCGGGGGTACGACTCCGCGGGCATCGCCGTGATCGACGGTGACGGCGCTCTCGGCATGCGCAAGCGCGCCGGCAAGCTCGCGGTGCTGCGCGACGATCTCGAGTCCTCGCCGATGCCGAACGGCACGACGGGCATCGGGCACACCCGCTGGGCCACGCACGGCGGACCCACCGACGCGAACGCGCACCCCCACCTCGCCGATGACGACAAGCTCGCCGTCATCCACAACGGCATCATCGAGAACTTCGCCGAACTCAAGAGCGAGCTCGTGGGCGAGGGCTTCAGCTTCCGCAGCGAGACCGACACCGAGGTCGCAGCCGTCATGATCGGCCGCGAGTACGCGCGGTCCAAAGACCTCGTCGCCGCCTTCCGCGCCGTCGTGTCGCGCCTGGAGGGCGCCTACACGCTCCTCGCGATGCACGAGGACCACCCCGGCCTCGTCGTCGGCGCGCGCCGCAACTCCCCGCTGGTGATCGGCCTCGGCGAGGGCGAGAACTTCCTCGGATCCGACGTCGCCGCCTTCGTCGAGCACACCCGCAACGCGCTCGCGATCGGGCAGGACGAGATCGTGGCGATCACCCCCGACGGCGTCGAGGTCACCGACTTCTCCGGCGCCCCGGTCGAGGTCGAGGCCTTCGAGGTCACGTGGGACGCGTCGGCGGCCGAGAAGGGCGGCTGGTCGTCGTTCATGGCCAAGGAGGTCTCCGAGGAGCCCGAGGCCGTCGCGAACACCATCCGCGGCCGCATCCACGAGGGTCGGGTCGAGATCCCCGAGTTGGAGGGGATGGACGACTTCCTCGCCGACATCGACCGCATCCTCGTCATCGCGTGCGGCACCGCCGCCTACGCCGGAATGGTCGGCAAGTACGCCCTCGAGACCTGGACCCGCGTTCCCGTCGACGTCGAGCTCGCGCACGAGTTCCGCTACCGCGACCCGGTGCTCTCGTCCCGGACGCTGGTGGTGTCGATCAGCCAGTCGGGCGAGACCATGGACACGCTGATGGCCGTCAAGTACGCCCGCTCGCGCGGCGCGAAGACGCTGTCGATCTGCAACACCCAGGGCGCCACGATCCCTCGCGAGTCGGATGCCATCGTCTACACGCACGCCGGCCCCGAGGTCGCCGTGGCCTCGACGAAGGCGTTCGTCGCGCAGATCACCGCGCTCTACCTGCTCGCCCTGCACGTCGGGCGGGTGCGCGGAGCCATCGACCCCGTCGTCGCCGTCGAGGCCGTCACCGAGCTCGAGGCGGTGCCCGGCAAGATCGCGCGCGTCCTCGAGTCCGAGCAGACCCGCATCGAGCAGCTCGCGCACTGGATGGCCGACACCCGCTCGGTGCTGTTCCTCGGCCGCAACGTCGGCTACCCCATCGCTCTCGAGGGAGCGCTGAAGCTCAAGGAGCTCGCGTACATCCACGCCGAGGGCTTCGCCGCGGGCGAGCTGAAGCACGGGCCGATCGCCCTGATCGAGCCCGGGCAGCCGGTCTTCGTGGTCGTGCCGAGCCCCCGCGGCTCGGGCGAGATGCACAAGAAGGTCGTCTCGAACATCGAGGAGATCCGCGCGCGCGGCGCCCGCGTCATCGCGATCGCCGAAGAGGGAGACGTCGCCGTGCTCCCCGCCGCCGACGAGGTGCTGCGCATCCCTCTCGCGGCTCCCCTCTTCGAGCCGCTGCTCGCCGTCGTGCCGCTGCACATCTTCGCGATGGGACTGGCCGAGGCGAAGGGCCTCGACGTCGACCAGCCGCGCAACCTGGCGAAGTCGGTGACGGTCGAGTAGGACCGCCGATGGAAGGGGGCCGGATGCCGTGGCATCCGGCCCCCTCGTCGTCTCCGTCTACGGGGTCCGAGGCGTCCGCCCCGCCGCGGGCCGCATCGGACGCCGATCCCCCTGCGTCCGGCGCCGACAAGGGCGACCGACGTCGGCGGACACCGGCAGAATGGACAGGATGCCGGGAGGAGGCCGCATGATCGTCGGAATCGGCGTCGACCTCGTCGACGTGCCGCGGTTCGAGGAGCACCTCGCGCGGACGCCACGGCTTCTCGCGCGCCTGTTCGCGCCCGCGGAGCGGGTTCTCAAGCCACGGTCGCTCGCCGCGCGGTATGCGGCGAAGGAGGCGCTCATCAAGGCGCTGGGCGGGTCGGACGGCGTGCACTGGACCGATATCGAGATCGCCTCCGAGCCCTCGGGGCGCCCCGTCTTCGCCCTGCGGGGCGAGACGGCGTCCACCGTCGCCGCGCGCGGCATCACGGCGCTGCACCTCTCGATGTCGCACGATGCGGGGCTGGCGACGGCGTACGTGATCGCCGAGGCGGTTCCGGCCACGACTCCCCACGCGGGCGGAGAGCCCTCGCATCCGGCATCCATTCCCGTTCCGGCCCGAGAGGACACCGCATGAAGATGGCACCGGGCGTGCTGCGCGAAGCGCTGGTCGACGTCGACGCGATCACCGAGAACGTGCGGCACCTGCGAGCGCTCACCGGCGCCGAGGTGATCGCGGTGGTCAAGGCCGAGGGCTACGGGCACGGGGCGCACCGGTCGGCGGTGGCCGCGTTGCGCGGTGGGGCCGCGCGGATCGGCGTCTCCGACATCTCCGAGGCCCTGGCGCTTCGTCGGGCCGGCATCCGCGCTCCGCTCTTCGCCTGGCTGCACGCCCCCGGGGCGTCGTTCGACGAGGCCGTCCGTGAGGGGATCGAGCTGGGGATCTCCGACCTCGATCAACTGCTGCGGGCGGCTCAGGCGGCGACGGAGGACCGCCCCGCGGCCGTCCACCTCAAGATCGAGACGGGGCTCTCGCGCAACGGCATCGCCCCGGCGGACTGGCGGGTGGTGTTCTCCGAGGCGGCCCGTCTCGAGCGCATCGGCCGTCTGCGCGTCGTCGGGCTCTTCTCGCACCTGTCGAACACCAGCCTCGACGACGACCGCGCGGCACTGGCCCGATTCGAGGAGGGCGTGGTGCTGGCGGCGTCGACGGGCCTGCAGCCGCCGTTGCGGCACATCGCCGCGACGAACGCCGCGATCGCGCTCCCCGAGGCCCGCCTGGGCTGCGTGCGCATCGGCATCGGGCTCTACGGCGTCTCGCCCTTCGCCGACCGCACCCCGGCCGACCTGGGTCTGCGGCCCGCGATGACCCTGCGGGGCGCGGTCGCGGCCGTGCGTCGCGTTCCCGCGGGGACCGGCGTCTCGTACGGCTACGACTACCGCACGTCGGCCGACACGACGCTGGCACTGGTGCCGCTCGGCTATGCCGACGGCGTTCCGCGTCAGGCGTCGGGCCGCGGGCCGGTGTCGATCGGCGGTCGCCGCTTCACCGTCGCCGGTCGCATCGCGATGGACCAGTTCGTCGTCGACGTCGGCGAGCACCCCGTGGCCGTCGGCGACGAGGTCGTGCTCTTCGGTGATCCGACGCTCGGAGCGCCCTCGGCGCGGGACTGGGCGGATGCCGCGGACACGATCGACTACGAGATCGTCACGCGCGTGGGTGCGCGCGTCCCCCGACGGGAGGTGCACGCGTGAGCGTTCCGGAGGCGCTGCTGGGTGAGCGGGTGGTCGAGGCCCCCGCCGACATGGAGGAGCTCGGACGACGGATCGGGCGAGCGCTCGAGCCCGGGGACGTCGTGGTGCTCACGGGGCCCCTCGGCGCCGGCAAGACGACGCTGACCCGCGGCATCGGCGAGGGACTCGGCATCCGGGGGCCGGTGCAGAGCCCCACGTTCGTGATCGCGCGCACGCACCCCTCGCTGGTCGGCGGGACGCCATTGGTGCACGTGGACGCCTATCGACTCGGCGCCGCCGTGGAGCTCGACGACCTCGACATCGACGTCGCCCACAGCGCGGTGATCGTGGAGTGGGGCCGTGGCGTCGCCGAATACCTGGCCGACGCGTGGTGGGAGATCGAGATCTCGCGGCAGACCGGCGGTCGCGGCGTCGACAACGCGTGCGGCGAGATCGCCGTACACACCGTCGAACTCGACGCCGACGCCCCGCGCATCGTGACGATCTCGCATCGTCCCTGACGGCACGGCCGCTCTCGTCAGGTCGCCGGCGTCGCGCGCCCGCGTCGGGGCTCGGCGCCACGGCGGCGCGGTCGCGGAGACTGCGGCGTCCGTGCGGCCGCCCAGACCTCGCGCAGGGCGCGCAGCGTCTCGGCGGGCTGCTCGACGTGGGCGAAATGCCCGCTGTCGGCGAGGACGCGGTCGTCGACGTCGCGCATCAGGCGAGCCCAGGCCCGGGAGTCCTCCGCAGCGACGAAGACGTCGTGCGCGCCGCGCACAGAGCGCATCGGGCAGGCGATGCGGCGCCAGACGCCGTCATCGTGCGTGCGCGACATGCGCGCGGCGGTGAGGAAGGCCGACGGGCGGATCTCGTCGGCCAGTGCCGCGCTCACGGCCGGGTCGACGCGCTCCGGATGCCGGAACAGCGGCCGCGCGAGCGTGCGCAGCGCCCCCGTTCGACGCAGGACGCGTAGCAGGGGGCGGGCGAGACGACCGAGTGCGCGCAGGATGCGCATGGCCAGCACCATGCCCGCGAGCCAGGGCAGGCGGACCCCGCCGATCAGCGGGCGCTGCATCACCGCGCGGGCGCCCGCGCCGCTCGGGGAGACGACGCCCACGGCGACCGTCTCGGCGGGGAAGCGCGCGGCGACGTCGAGGGCGATCACTCCGCCCAGCGAGTGGCCCACGATGCGCCAGCGGGGATAGCCGAGCGCGCGCGCCACCGCCGCGACGGCGACGGCGAGGTCGGCGGGCGCGGGAACCGGGCCGGGGGACTCGCCCCAACCGGGCAGGTCGATCGCGACGATGTCCGAGAGCGGGAGCCCGAGATCGTCGGACGCCGCGATCATCGGCGCCCAGGTGGCCCACGACCCCGCCGCGCCGTGCAGCAGCACGGTCGCGACCGGACTGCCCGACGCCCTCCCCGCGCGCACGACGACGGGGCCGACCCCCGTGGGGACGACCATGCGGCGCAGCCCGAGTGCCGTGGCATCCATGCCCTTTCTTCGGAGCGGAGGGGCCGGCGGATGCCGTGACGCTCGGGGGAGGAGGGCGGCGGATACCCTGGAACGGTGATCTTGGGCATCGACACCTCGCTCGGCACCGCCGTCGCGGCGATCGCGCGCGACGGGGAGGTGCTCGCCGACGAACAGAGCGCCAATCCCCTCGGGCACGCCGAGGTCATCGGCGACCTGTTGCGCCGCGCATCGTCCGCCGTCGCCCCCACCCACGTGGCGGTCGGCATGGGCCCGGGTCCGTTCACCGGTCTGCGGGTCGGTATCGCCACGGCGCGCGTCTACGCGCTGGGCCGCGGCGTCCCGGTGGTGCCGGTGCCCAGCCACGACGGTGTCGCCCTCGGCGTCCAGCTCGCGGACGCCCTGACCGGCACCGAGACCGGGCGCTTCGCCGTGGTGACCGATGCGCGGCGACGCGAATTCGCCTTCAGCGTCTACGACGGCCTCGACGACGACGGTCTACCGGTGCGCCTCTCCGACGCCGCCCTCAGCCCGCGTGACGACCTCGACGCGCGCCTCGACGAGATCGGTGCCCGGCGATACGACGCCACGAGCGTGTCGGCGGCGATGATCGCCCTCGTCGCGGCGCGGGCGCTCGACGCCGACCGCACCCTCACCGGCGCAGAGCCGCTCTACCTGCGCAGCCCCGATGTCGTCGCCGCCCACGCGCCGAAAAGGGTCAGCTGATGTCGACCCGCGCGGCCACCGCCGCCGATCTCGACGCGATCATGGACCTGGAGCGCACGTCGTTCCCCACCGACGCCTGGAGCGCGGCCATGATGCGCGAGGAGCTCGCCTCCCCGCACGGCTTCTACGTCGTCGTCGAAGAAGCCGGGCGTCTCGTCGGGTACGCGGGCCTGCGCGCGGTGCGGGGGGCTCGGGATGCCGACGTCCAGACCATCACGATCTCGGCGGCCGCTCGCGGACGCGGGCGCGGGCGGGCCCTGCTGACCACGCTGCTCGATGAGGCCGTCGCACGCGGTGTGCACGACGTGTTCCTCGAGGTGCGCGCCGACAATCCGGTGGCGCAGGCGCTCTACGCGTCGGAGGGGTTCGCCGAGGTCGGGCGACGCCCCCGCTACTACCAGCCCGACGACGTGGACGCGATCGTGATGCAGCTCGACCTGCGGGGGTGGGCCGCCCGGCGCGCCGAGGTCTCGGGCGGCGCGGCGCCCGGTGTCGCGGCGTCCGACGCGCCGTCGGCTTCCGCGACCTCGTCGCCCACCGGAAAGGGATGGTGCTGATGGACGCGCCCCTCGTGCTCGGCATCGAGACCAGCTGCGACGAGACCGGCATCGGCATCGTGCGCGGCCGGACGCTGCTGAGCAACACGATCGCCTCGAGCATGGACGAGCACGCCCGCTACGGTGGCGTGGTCCCGGAGGTTGCGGCGCGCGCCCACCTCGAAGCGCTGCAGCCCTCGATCGACGCCGCGCTCGCCGAGGCCGGCGTGACGCTCGCCGACCTCGACGCCGTCGCGGTGACGAGCGGCCCGGGGCTCGCCGGAGCGCTCATGGTCGGGGTGGGGGCGGCCAAGGGCCTCGCCGTCGCGCTCGACAAGCCCCTCTACGCGGTCAACCACCTCGTGGGCCACATCGCCGCCGACATCCTGGATGCCGAGGCGGGGGAGCTCGAGTACCCCACGGTCGCCCTGCTCGTCAGCGGAGGGCACACCTCGCTCCTGCTGGTCCGCGACCTCACGAGCGACGTCGAGCTGCTCGGCGAGACCATGGACGACGCTGCGGGCGAGGCATTCGACAAGGTCGCGCGGCTGCTGAAGCTCCCCTACCCCGGGGGGCCCGAGATCGACCGCGCGGCGGCGAGCGGCGACCCCACGGCGATCCGCTTCCCGCGAGGGCTCTCACGCGCTTCCGACATGGCATCCCACCGCTACGACTTCTCGTTCTCGGGGCTCAAGACCGCGGTCGCCCGCTGGGTCGAGCAGCACGAGGCGACCGGTGAACCGGTACCGGTCGCCGATGTCGCGGCATCCTTCCGCGAGGCCGTCGTCGACGTTCTCGTCACCAAGGCCCTCGACGCGTGCGCGCGGTACGGCGTGCCCCGGCTGCTGCTGGGCGGAGGCGTGATCGCGAACAAGCGCCTGCGCGACGTCGCCCTCAAGCGCGCGGCGGCGGCGGGGGTCGCTGTGCGCATTCCGCCGCTGCGGTTGTGCACCGACAACGGCGCGATGATCGCCGCTCTCGCCGCGGAGCTCATCGCCTCGGGTCGGCGCCCGTCGACCCTCGCCTTCGGAGCCGACTCCACCCTTCCCGTCACCGAGATCCAGGTCGCCGAAGACCCGGATGCCCCCGCTCCGGATGCCGAGACCCGGTCGCCGTGACGGATCAGACCCCGCCCACGCGCCGTGCGCGCAAGGAGACCCCCGAGTCGGCCGCGGCGCCCATCGACCCGCGTCGGCCGTGGATGGTGCCCGCGGGCGAGCGCCCGGAGATCGCGGATGACGACCCCGAACGCCTCCCCACCGCGCAGCTGGAGATGGCGGCCTTCGGCGACCACCTGATCCCGTACGTCCCGCCCGCGCCGAAACCCCCGCCCTCGCTGGCGCCGTGGGCGCTCGCCGTGGCGATCCTCGCGCTGGTCGCCGCGCTCATCACCGGGTGGCTGCTTCCCCTGGGTGTGATCGGGGCGATCCTCGCCATCCTGTCGCTAAGACGCGCGCACGACAGCCGGCGCGTGGCCGTGTGGGCGTTGTCCCTGTCGTTGCTGGCCGTCGTGTTCAGCGCAGGGTGGTTGATCTGGGGGTTCTCGCAGCTCGCCGTGCGCTGAGGCGCGGGAGCCCGGCGGGCGTCAGACGCGGTCGGCCAGCAGAGCCAGGCGCGTCGACCCCACGCGGGTGAGCAGCAGGGTCGCCGCTTCGTCTCCGCGGAGCGAGAGCTTCCGGCGGAGCGCCGCCGGGTCGACGTCGACGCCGCGCTTCTTGATCTCGAGCGTGCCGATCCCGCGCGCCCGCAGCGCCTGTGCGAGCTTCTTCGGGTCGGCGGGCAGTTGCTCGCGCACCCGGAACGACTGCACGAACGGACTCGTCAGCGGTGCGTCGGAGGTGAGGTAGGCGATCTGCGGCGAGAGCATCCCCGCCTCGAGTGCTCGCGCGACCTCGCCGATGAGCCGGGCGCGGATGACCGCGCCGTCGGGCTCGTGCACGAAGGCGCCCAGGTCCCTCGGCTCGGCGTCGGGGCTGTCCGCCGGAGCCGTGAGCTCCCACGCGTCGGTGCCGCGCACCACGAGCGCGGCCCGTCGCACGTTCTCGCGCGCGAGCGCCCCCGCCCAGAGGACGAGCTCGATGGTCGAGCCGTCGGCGCTGATCCATTGGGCCTCGACGTCGTGGGGGATCCGCGCGCGATCGAAGCCGGGGCCGAGCTTGACCCCGCCCGGGGTGCTCCGCAGCAGCTCGAACACCCAGTCCAGCGACGGCGACCATTCGCCGGAGGCGACCTGCCGCGTCTCGGAGTGGCCCGCCGTGCGGCGTGCAGGGTCGAGCCACACGGCATCCGTCCCCGTCAGGTCGACCTCTTCGGCGCGCGCGTGCGCCACCGTGGCGGCGTCGCCGAACGGGGCGAGGTTGTACGCCGCGATGGCGGCGGTCACCTCGTCGGCGTCGACCGCGTGCACCCGGATGCCGAGTCCCGCCAGCCCGAGCGCGTCACCGCCGATACCGCAGCCGAGGTCGGCGACGCTCGACACGCCCGCGGCGCGGAAGCGGCCCGCGTGACGCGCGGCGATCGGAAGGCGCGTGGCCTGTTCGAGCCCCGCGCGGGTGAAGAGCATGCGGTCGGCGAACGCGCCGAACTTCGCGGTCGCTCGGACGCGGAGCCGGGCCTGGCCGACGACCGCCGACACGAGGTCGGGGGAGTGCCCGGCCGCCCGCAGCCGCGACACCGCGCGGGCGGCCTCGTCGGTCGAGCCGATGGGACCGAGCTCGTCGAGCAGGCGCAGGCCGTCGGGCGTGAGCAGGGCGGTCAGCTCGCTGGTATCCACCGATTCAGCCTAGGCGGGGGAGTGTGCTGGCACTCGCGTTGCGTGAGTGCCAGCGCTTCTCTACACTCGGATTAGCACTCTCCCCGCGTGAGTGCTGACAAGTCTTCTGTAACGAGAAAGAAGAGGTAGACCGTGTCGGTTTCCATCAAGCCGCTCGAGGACCGCATCGTCATCAAGCAGGTCGAGGCTGAGCAGACCACCGCGAGTGGTCTCGTCATCCCCGACACCGCCAAGGAGAAGCCGCAGGAGGGCGAAGTCGTCGCCGTCGGCCCCGGCCGTATCGACGACAACGGCAACCGTGTCCCCCTCGACGTCGCCGTCGGCGACCGCGTGCTCTACAGCAAGTACGGCGGCACCGAGGTCAAGTTCGGCGCCGAGGAGTACCTCGTGCTCTCGGCTCGCGACGTCCTGGCGGTCGTCGTCCGCTGATCGCGTGACTCGATCGAAGGCCCCGGGTGCTCGGCATCCGGGGCCTTCGTCGTCCCCGGGGGAGGGCGGGGGCGCGCGTCGTCCCCGGGGGTCGATGGACGATGCGGAGCGCTCGCCACGCGATGGCAGGAATGCGCGGGTGCGCGACCGTCGCCGCCTCGGGGGCGCGCGTAGGCTGTATCGGTGACCCCCGCTCCCTCCGCTCCGACCGGCGGGAGCACCCGCGGCGCCCTGTACGCATTGGGCGCCTACCTGCTGTGGGGCGTGCTGCCCATCTACTTCCTGCAGCTGAAGCCGACCGGCCCGTTCGAGGTGGTGGCCTGGCGCATCCTCCTCGCGTTCGTCTTCTGCCTGCTGCTTCTCACCGTGCTGCGCGCGTGGCGCCCGTTCCTCGCGATCGTGCGGCAACCGCGGCTGATGCTGTTGACCGCGGTCGCCGGTGTGCTCATCTACGTCAACTGGCAGACGTACCTCTTCGGTGCCCTCACGGGGCACGTCATCGAGACGAGTCTCGGCTACTTCATCAACCCCATCGTGACCGTGCTGCTGGGTGTCGTCGTGCTGCGCGAGCGTCTGCGGCTCCTGCCGTGGATCGCGGTGGGTATCGCCGTGGCCGCGGTCCTGGTGATCGTCGTGGGATACGGCGCCTTCCCGTGGATCGCGCTGACCCTCGCCTTCTCGTTCGGCTTCTACGGACTGGTGAAGAAGCAGATCGGTCCCGCGGTGGATGCCGTGAGCGGGCTGACCCTCGAATCGATGTGGTTGCTGCCGGTCGCCGTCATCCAGCTGATCTTCGTGGCGAACCTGACGGGCATCACGCTGGGCACGGCCGGGGTGCTGCACACCGTTCTCCTTTTGCTCGCCGGCGCGGTCACGGCCGTACCGCTGCTGCTGTTCGCATCCGGTGCCCGGCGCGTCCCCCTCACGGTGATCGGCCTGCTGCAGTTCGTCGCGCCGATCATCCAGTTCATCATCGGCGTATGGGTGCTCCACGAGCCCATGACGCTCGAACGGTGGGTGGGGTTCGCGCTCGTGTGGGTCGCGCTGGTCATGTTGAGCGTCGACTCGATCGTGGCCGCGCGGCGCCACCGGCGCGTGGTGGACGACGTCGCCGAACCGGTCTGATCCCCTCGTCCGACCCGCCGTCGCGTCCTCCGTTCGGTCGACAGACAATGTCGGCGGCGGGTGGGACGATGAGGGCGCGGAAGATGTCGTTCCGCGTTCGTCCTGCCCGATCCGGCCGTTTCTTCGTTCCGGGTCCGGCGACCCGTGCTCCTTCGGGGTCGCCGTCAAGACGCGGGCTGAACCGTTATGCGGCCGTGACCGCTTCGACGCACATCGTTAACGAACGGCAACACGCGGAAAATGCGCTGCCGATTAGGTTTAGGACACCAGGTGGCCCATAGGGTCGCCCAACGTTCATTCACAGCAAGGAGCACTATGAACGTCATTTCGCGCACGCGCGGCGCCAAAATCCTCGGCGGCATCGCCCTGGTCGGCGCCAGCGCGCTCGTCCTCGCCGGATGCTCCGGTGGCGGCAACGATGCCGCTGCACCGAGTGCATCGTCGGGCGGCGGCGGCGCCGTGTCCGAGGCCGACGGCACGTTCAGCGTCGGCACGATCCTGCCCGCCACGGGTAACCTCGCCTTCCTCGGCCCGCCCGAGGTCGCCGGTGTGAAGCTGGCCATCAAAGACATCGAGGCCACGGGAGACGCATTCCCGTTCAAGACCACGCTGACCGAGCGCGACTCGGGCGACACCACGACCGACATCGCGACCCAGTCGGCGTCCGAGCTCGTCAGCGCCGGAGCCGACGTCGTCATCGGTGCCGCGTCGTCGGGTGTCTCGTTCACCTTCATCGACCAGCTGGTCAACGCGGGCATCGTCCAGATCTCGCCGGCCAACACCTCGCCCGACTTCACCACCTACGCCGACGACGGGTACTACTGGCGTACCGCGCCCTCCGACGTGCTGCAGGGCCGCGTGCTCGGCAACCTGATGGTCGGCGACGGTGCCGCCAACGTGGGCATCATCTACATCAACGACCCCTACGGCACCGGCCTGAAGGACAACGCGACCACGGCCATCGAGGCCGCCGGTGGCGAGGTCTCGGTCGCGGTCCCCTACAACCCGGGTGACACGGTCTTCACCTCGCAGGTCGACCAGCTGCTCGCCTCCCAGCCCGACGCGATCGCGGTCATCGCGTTCGAGGAGACCTCCTCGATCATCCCGCAGCTGGTCAGCACGCAGGGCTACGCGGCGTCGAAGGTGTACTTCGTCGACGGCAACCTGTCGAACTCGTACGAGTTCCCGGCCGGCACGCTCCAGGGCGCGAAGGGCACGCTGCCCGGCAACCCCGCCGACACCGACTTCCAGTCGCGTCTGAAGGAGATCGACCCCGCGCTCACCGACTACAGCTACGCGCCGGAGTCGTACGACGCGGTCATCGTCGCGGCTCTCGCCGCGGCGCAGGCCAAGGACGACTCGGGCACGGCCATCCGCGACAACATGCAGTCGGTCTCCGAGGGCGGCGAGAAGTGCACGACGTTCGCCGACTGCCTCGCGCTGATCAACGACGGCAAGGACATCGACTACGACGGTGTCTCCGGTCCGATCACGTTCGACGAGAACGGTGACCCGACCGAGGCGTACATCGGCATCTACCAGTACGGTGCCGACAACAAGTACACCCTGCTGAACACGGAGTTCGGCTCGCTCAACGAGTGACCTGACTTCACGCGAGGGGCTCGGATCTGCGGATCCGGGCCCCTTTCGCATGCTCCGGAACTCGCTCGCACCCCTCCTCTCCGGGCAGAGGAACCCGGCTCACGGCGCGGGGGTCAGGCCGCACACCTGGGCGGTGAGCACGAGCAACGCGTCGGCGACGTCCTTCGAGCGCTCCAGGGGCACCACGATTTCCCGCCCGTCGACGCGGGCGACGAGGTCGAAGAGGGTGCCCACCTTGTCCTCGGCGATGGCGTGCGCGTCGCAGCGCTGCGGCACCACGGCGACCTCGACGACCGACGGCGCGTCACGCGCGGACACGCTCACCCCGAGCGGTGCCGCAGCGCCCGCGGCGAAGCGCAGCAGCACCGTTCCGCGCAGAGCGACGAGCTCGGCCGTCCCCTCGCCGCTCTGCGACGGCTCCACCGCCAGACGCAGGGTGATCGAGCCGTCAGGGCCCACGGCGGCTCCGGTGGCCGTCACCCGCACCACGGATGCCAGCTCCGCACGATCGCACGCGGTGGCGCTCGCCCGGTGCAGGAAGTCCAGGTCGTCGGACAGGGTCACGGTCGTCGTCGCGCCATCGGCCGTGACCGTGGCCTCGGGAACACCCGAGGCGTCGGTGCAGCGGATGGCGGGGAGGAAGACGGGGAGGTCGACCGTCCGCCCCGCCGCGAGGGTGGTCGGCCGTGTGGCATCCCATTCCGCGGGCCCGTCCAGGACGGGGGAGGAGAAAGATGCCTCTGTGAGCGTGGTGGCCACGGGGGAGGTGTTCGTCACGCGCAGCTGCACGCGGTCGACGGCGATGTCGCCGCGCCGCTGCACGAGGGCGACCTCGAGCGATGGCGCGGGCGGTGGGGAAGGCGCCGAACACGCCGCGAGTGCGGCGCCCACCAGGGTGAGCGCCGCACTCGCGGCGTATCGGCGGCGGATCAGGCCTCGGGGCCCTTCCCGTCGCGCTTGGCGTCCTCGTCGGCGGCGAGAGTGCCCAGGTACAGCTCGATGACGCGGGGGTCGGTGAGCAGCTCGCGACCCGTGCCCGTGTACGCGTCCTTGCCCTGGTCGAGCACGTAGGCGCGGTGGCAGATCTGCAGGCAGCGGCGCGCGTTCTGCTCGACCATGATGATCGTCACGCCGGCGCGGTTGATCTCCGCCACGCGAAGGAAGGTCTCGTCCTGTCGCACGGGCGAGAGACCCGCGGAGGGCTCGTCGAGCAGGAGGACGGAAGGATCCATCATCAGGGCGCGTCCCATGGCCACCATCTGACGCTCACCGCCCGACAACGAGCCCGCGCGCTGGCGACGCCGCTTGCCGAGCTCGGGGAACAGGCCCGTGACGAACTCGAAGCGCTCGGCGAACACCTTGGGGCGCTGGAAGAGCCCCATCTGCAGGTTCTCCTCGATCGACAGGCTCGGGAATACGTTGTTGTTCTGCGGAACCATGCCGACGCCCTTGCCGACGAGCTTGTCGGCCTTCAACGAGGTGATGTCCTCGCCGTTGAGCAGGACGGCGCCGCCGCGGATCTTCACCTGGCCGAAGATGGCCTTCAGCAGGGTCGACTTGCCGGCGCCGTTGGGGCCGATGATGCCGATGAGGTCGCCCTGGTAGGCGTCGACGGTGCACCCGTTGAGGATGTTGACGCCCGGGAGGTAGCCGGCGACGAGATCGTCGGTGCGCAGGACCGGGGTGCGGGTGGCGGTGGTGTCGGTCATCAGAGCTTTCCGTCCTTCTCGTCGGCGGTGAGCTCCGCCTCCGCTTCCGCGGCGGCCTCGGCCTGGATGGTCTCGAGCTGCGACGTGGTCATGTCGCCCAGGTCGGTGTCGTGGTGGGCGCCGAGGTAGGCGTCGATGACGGCCTGGTCGCTCATGACCGTCTCGGGCGGCCCCTCGGCCACCACGCGGCCCTCGGCCATGACGACGACCCAGTCGGAGATGTGACGGACCATGTGCATGTCGTGCTCGACGAACAGCACGCTCATCCCCTCCTTCTTCAGGTCGAGGATGTGGCCCAGGAGGCTCTGCGTGAGCGCAGGGTTGACACCGGCCATCGGCTCGTCGAGCATGACGAGCTTCGGGTCGCTCATCAGAGCGCGCGCCATCTCGAGGAGCTTGCGCTGGCCGCCCGAGAGCGACGCGGCGAAGTCCTCGCGCTTGGCATCCAGCTTGAAGCGGCGCAGCAGGTCGTCGGCGCGCTCGGTGTTGGCGGCCTCCTGCGAGCGCCAGGTGCCCGGGATGAGGGCGCGGAACAGATTCTCGCCCTTCTGCCCGCGGGCGCCGAGCAGCATGTTCTGCAGCACGGTGAGCCGACCGAGCGACTTCGTCAGCTGGAAGGTGCGCACCATCCCGCGGCGCGACACCTTGAACGCGGGGACGCTGGCGAGGTTCGAGCCCTCGAAGCTCCAGCGACCCGTGTTCGGCTTGTCGAAGCCGGTGAGCAGGTTGAACAGCGTGGTCTTGCCGGCGCCGTTCGGGCCGATGAGGGCCGTGATCTGCCCGCGGGGGATCTCGAGGTGCTCGACGTCGACGGCTTTCAGACCGCCGAACTGGCGGGTGACGCCGTCGGCGACGACGATCGGATCGACCTTCTCGCAGCCGGGTCGGACCTCTCCCTTGACGAGAGGATGGGTGACGGTCGTGTCAGACATTGAACGACAGCTCCTTCTTGTTGCCGAAGATGCCCTGTGGTCGGAAGATCACGAGGAGCATCAGTCCGATGCCGACGAGGATGAAGCGCACCTGGCCCGTCTGCGTGCTGGACATGAAGCCCAGGATGCCGACGTCGCGCAGTCCCACGATGATGCCGTTCGACAGCGAGAGCAGCACCCAGAAGAGCATCGAGCCCACGATCGGGCCGAGGAGTGTGGCGGCTCCACCGAGCAGGAGCGCGGTCCAGATGAAGAACGTCAGAGCCGTTCCGTAGTTACCGGGCTGCACGGCGCGGGGGAGGATGAAGACCACGCCCGCGAGTCCGCCCATGACGCCGCCGAGCACCAGCGCCTGCATCTTGTAGGAGTACACGTTCTTGCCGAGGCTGCGCACGGCGTCCTCGTCTTCCCGGATGCCCTTGACCACGCGACCCCACGGGCTGCGCATGAGCAGGAACACGAGGATCGTCGCGATGATGACGAGGCCCCAGCCGAACAGGCGCACCCACCAGTCGTTCGCGGAGTAGGTCCACGGTCCGATGCCGTACGTACCGGCCGGCAGCGGGTTGATCGCCTGGAACTCGCGGTTGTACCCGTTCAGGCCCTGGGACCCGCCGGTGACGCTGGTCAGACCCACGGTCGAGACGACATAGCGGACGATCTCCGCCGCCGCGATCGTCACGATCGCCAGATAGTCCGCCCGCAGACGCAGGGTCGGGATGCCGAGGAGGAAGGCGAACAGCACCGAGGCGACGATCGCGACGAGGATCGCGAGCCACACCGGGGCTGCGAACGACAGGGTCGCGATGGCGAAGGCGTAGGCGCCGACGGCCATGAAGCCCGCCTGACCGAAGTTGAGCAGCCCCGCGTAGCCGAAGTGGACGCTCAGGCCGATGGCGGCGAGGGCATAGGCCGCGGTGGTCGGGCTGATGAGCTCGCCCGCGGCGTTGTTGAAGATCGAAAGCCAGTCCATGTCGTTCTTCCTCAGCCGATCCGCTCTTTACGACCGAGCACACCTTGCGGCCGGAACAGCAGCACGCCGATGAGCACGATCAGGGCCACCGCGTACCGCAGGTCGGGTGGGATGACGATGGTCGACAACTCCGTGATGATGCCGATGATGAGCGATCCGACGAGGGCGCCGAAGGCGCTGCCGAGACCACCGAGGGTGACCGCCGCGAACAGCAGCAGCAGGATCGCGAAGCCCATGTCCCACGTGACTCCGCGGTACAGGCCGTACAGCACGCCGGACAGACCCGTGAGAGCGCCCGCGAGCACCCAGACGATGCGGATGACACGGTCGACGTTGATGCCGGACGCCGCGGCAAGCGATGCGTTGTCGCTGACGGCGCGCGTCGCCTTGCCGATGCGGGTGCGGGTCAGGAAGTACGCGACGAGTCCCAGCATGACGACGCTGATGCCCATGCTGATGATCGAGGTCAGGGTGACCGTGACCGGGCCGATCGTGACGTTGTCGGTGATGCCGGTGTCGATGTTGCGCGTGCCGCCGTCGAAGAAGTAGAGGTACAGGTAGCGCAGCACGATCGAGAGGCCGATCGTCACGATGAGCACCTGTACGAGTCCGACGCCGCGCTTGCGCAACGGTTTGAACAGCACGGCATCCTGCGTCCATCCCAACGCCGCCGAGAGGGCGACCGTGAGAAGGATCGCGAGGAGGATGTTCCACCCCATCGCCGTGAAGACGTAGAAGATGATCGCGCCGAAGGTCAGCATCTCGCCGTGGGCGAAGTTGTTCACGCCGGTGGTGCCGAAGATGAGCGAGATGCCGATCGCGGCGAGGGCGAGCAGCAGGCCGAAGTTGAGCCCGTAGAAGAAGCGCGAGAAGAGCGTGTCCCAGATGGAGCCCGTCGCAGCCGTGCCCTCACCGGTGGGGAAGAGGACGTTCACCGTGTTGGTCGTCCCGATCGTCACGTCGCGCGTGACGTTGTCGGGGTCGCGCGGGGCGACGCCGTCGGGGAGGGTGTCGACCTGCAGCGTCGCGGTGTAGGCGCCGGGTCCGGGGACCGCGACCGCCCAGCGTCCGTCGGCGCCCGTGGTGCCGATCTCCGAGAAACCGGAGCCTTCGACGCTGATCTCGACGCCTTCGACCGGTTCGTCTCCCGCGCGGATGATGCCGCCGATGGAGTACTGGGTGGCGACGTCGCCCGTTCCCGCCGAGGCGGAGGGGGTGGGGGCGGGCGTGGTCTGGGCGTTCGCGGGTGTCGCGAAGAACAGGCTCAGGACGGCGATCGTGCTCGCGAAGAGCGCGACGATCACGGCCAGTCGGGATAGGGTGCGCGATCGTATCGCGGTGGGGGAGGAATGACCCACGGAGTCTCCAGTTCGGCAGCGCTGACGAAGTCGTCCCGTCAGCTTCGACGGTCGACGCTACGAGCGTAATGTGTCGACGGTGTTTCGCAGACACTGTCGTTAGCGAACCGTGTCATCCGCGGTGCGTGCAGCGGCCAGGCCCACGGGAACAATTCCGGGGCCGCCGACGCTTTAGAATTCCAGGCGGAGCGCTTTCCCGGGCGCACCGGCCGACGACGTCCTTTCATCGAGCAGGCGCCGCGCGCGCAGGAGGATCCATGGAGCAGCACGACCCCTTCGGTTTCATCGGACTGACCTACGACGACGTCCTGCTCCTGCCGGGGCACACCGACGTCATCCCGAGCGAGGCCGACACGTCGTCGCGGCTCACGCGTCGGATTACGGTGGCCACCCCTCTGCTCTCCAGCGCGATGGACACCGTCACCGAGGCGCGCATGGCGATCGCGATCGCCCGCCAGGGCGGTATCGGCATCGTGCACCGCAACCTCTCGATCGAGGACCAGGCCGGCATCGTCGACCAGGTCAAGCGCAGCGAGTCGGGCATGGTCTCCAACCCGATCACCACGAACCCGGATGCCACGGTGGCCGAGGTCGACGCGATGTGCGCGCAGTACCGCATCTCGGGTCTGCCCGTGGTCGACCCCGACGGCGTGCTCGTCGGCATCATCACCAACCGCGACATGCGCTTCGTCTCGGGCTTCGAACGTCAGACCACGAAGGTCAAGGACGTCATGACCCAGGACGGCCTGATCACCGGGCACGTCGGCATCCACGCGAACGACGTCATCGCGACCTTCGCGAAGCACCGCGTCGAGAAGCTCCCCCTGGTCGACGAGAACGGCAAGCTCGCCGGTCTCATCACGATCAAGGACTTCGACAAGAGCGAGAAGTACCCCCTCGCCACCAAGGACGACCACGGGCGCCTCCGGGTGGGTGCGGCGATCGGCTTCTTCGGCGACGCGTGGCAGCGCGCCGAGGCCCTGCGCGACGCGGGCGTCGACGTGCTCGTCGTCGACACGGCCAACGGCCAGTCCGCCGGCGTCATCGACATCGTCCGTCGACTCAAGGCCGACGCGTCGTTCGACCACATCGACGTCATCGGCGGCAACGTCGCGACCCGCGAGGGCGCTCAGGCGCTCATCGACGCGGGAGTGGATGCCGTGAAGGTGGGTGTCGGACCGGGCTCGATCTGCACCACGCGCGTGGTCGCCGGCGTCGGCGTGCCCCAGGTGACGGCCATCTACGAGGCCGCGAAGGCCGCGATCCCGGCGGGCGTGCCCGTCATCGCCGACGGCGGTCTGCAGTACTCGGGCGACATCGCCAAGGCGCTCGTCGCCGGCGCCGACACCGTCATGCTGGGTTCGCTGCTCGCCGGCACCGACGAGTCGCCGGGCGAGATCGTCTTCCAGGGCGGCAAGCAGTTCAAGCAGTACCGCGGCATGGGTTCGCTCGGCGCGCTGCAGACCCGGGGCAAGAAGACGTCGTACTCGAAGGACCGCTACTTCCAGGCCGACGTGCCCAGCGACGACAAGCTGATCCCCGAGGGCATCGAAGGCCAGGTGCCCTACCGCGGACCGGTCTCCGCCGTCGCCTACCAGCTGATCGGCGGACTGCGTCAGTCGATGTTCTACGTCGGAGCGCGCACCGTGGAGGAGCTCAAGGCCAAGGGCAAGTTCGTCCGCATCACGTCGGCGGGGCTGAAGGAATCGCACCCGCACGACGTGCAGATCGTCGTCGAGGCGCCGAACTACAAGAAGTAACGCGCTTCCCACGAAGGGCCGGGTGGGCGACCACCCGGCCCTTCGTCGTGCACGGCGACGCGGATACGCTGAGCGCATGATCCGGAGCAGGAGTCACCCGGAGGCGTCCGTGTCGACGCGCCGCACCGAGGCGTTCACCGACGGGGTCTTCGCGATCGCGGCGACCCTGCTGGTGCTCGGGCTGACGGATCAGTCGCTCGGGACGGTGCGCACCGACGACGACCTCGTCACGGGCCTGCGCGACCTGGGCCATCCGCTCTTCTCGTTCGTCATCAGTTTTCTCATCCTGTGCGTGATGTGGATGACGCATGTGCGCCAGTTCGAGTGGATCGTCCGCATCGACAATGCGGGCATGTGGATCAACAACGTCCGCCTGCTTCTGATCGTGCTGGTGCCGTTCACGTCATCCCTCGACACCACATACAGCGACTTCCTCCTGGGACGTGTTCTCCTGCCCGTGAACTTCTTCCTGGCGATCGTGCTGGGGTGGCTGCAGTGGATGTGGGCGGTGCGATCCGGAGCCGTCACCGACCTGTCGGCCGTCGACGCCCGCCGTCTGGGGCGGGCGAGCGTCAGTGCGGTGGTCATCAGCGGGCTGGCGATGGCGCTCAGTCCCTGGCTCGGGTCCATCGGTTTCGTGCTGTTCGCCCTCGACGGACCGCTCACGCGGCTCCTGCGCGGCGCCGATGAGCCGTCGTCGCCGCCGTGGGTCGCTTCTCGCGACGGTGGAGGATCCGACGGGGATGTCGGGGGGCGCGGGTAGGCTGGTCGGGTGACCATGGAGATCGACCTCGGCCGCGCCAAGCGCGCCCGCCGCGCCTACACCTTCGACGACATCGCCGTCGTGCCGTCGCGGCGCACGCGCAATCCCGAAGACGTCTCGACCGCGTGGACCATCGACGCGTTCCCGTTCGAGATCCCGGTGCTCGGAGCCCCCATGGACTCCGTGGTCAGCCCGCGCACCGCGATCGAGCTGGGGCGCCTCGGCGGCCTGGGCGTGCTCGACCTCGAGGGTCTCTGGACGCGCTACGACGACCCCGAGCCGCTCCTCGCCGAGATCGCGACCCTCCCCGAGGCCGACGCCACGCGGCGCATGCAGCAGCTGTACTCCGAGCCGATCAAGCCCGAGCTCGTGCGCGACCGCCTCGCCGAGGTGCGCGCCGCCGGTGTCACCGTCGCCGGTGCCCTCACCCCGCAGCGCACGCACGACCTCTACGAGACCGTCGTCGCCGCCGGCGTCGACCTCTTCGTCATCCGGGGCACCACGGTGTCGGCCGAGCACGTGTCGAGCGTCGCCGAGCCGCTCAATCTCAAGAAGTTCATCTACGACCTCGATGTGCCCGTCATCGTCGGCGGGGCTGCCACGTACACCGCGGCCCTGCACCTCATGCGCACCGGAGCCGCGGGCGTGCTCGTCGGCTTCGGCGGGGGAGCCGCGTCGACGACCCGTGCCACCCTCGGCCTGCACGCGCCGATGGCGACCGCCGTGGCCGACGTCGCCGGCGCCCGCCGCGACTACCTCGACGAGTCGGGCGGACGCTACGTCCACGTGATCGCCGACGGCGGTGTGGGAACCTCGGGCGACATCGTGAAGGCCCTCGCCATGGGCGCGGATGCGGTCATGCTCGGCGTCGCGCTCGCGCGGGCCACCGATGCCCCCGGCCGGGGCTTCCACTGGGGCCCCGAGGCGCACCACGCCAAGCTGCCGCGGGGACGCCGGGTCGCGGTCGACCGCGTGGGTCCGCTCGAGCAGATCCTCTACGGCCCCGCGCCCGTCGCCGACGGCACCGCCAACCTGATCGGCGCGCTCAAGAAGTCGATGGCCACCACCGGGTACTCCGACCTCAAGGAGTTCCAGCGCGTCGAGGTCGTCGTCGCCCCGTACGGTCACTGACGCCGGAGACCGCATGACGTCCACTCCCGCGACCGCCCCCGCACCGCCTCAGATCTTCCCGCCCACGCTGCGGGAGGTCATGCTGCGGCCTCGGTGGATCGCCCTCCTGGCGTTCTCGCTCGTGGTGGCGGGAGCGCTCGCGTGGCTCGGGCAGTGGCAGCTCGGGAGAGCCGTCGACACGTCGCCGCCCGAGCCCGGGCAGACCGAGGTCGTGCGTCCGCTCGACGACGTCGTGCAGTCGGGCGACTACCTGCCCGAGCCGCTCGTCGGGCAGAGGGTTGAGGTGACCGGCACGTGGGTGGCATCCGAATTCATCGTCGTGGCGTCGCGCTTCAACGACGACGTCGAGGGCTACTGGGTGACGGGCCAGCTCCGCGTCTCGGGGACGACCGAGCCGACCTCGATCGCCGTGGCGACGGGGTGGACGAGCGATCTCGGCCGGGCGAACGCCGCCGCCGCGCAGTTGCAGGCCGACGCCCAGGCCGACCCGGGTGCCGAGGTCGAGGTGACCGGTCGCCTGATCTCCGACGAGGGCCCCTCGGTCCCGCCCGCCGGGGCCGATCCGCAGACGCTGGTGAAGATGTCGCCGGCCATGCTGCTCGGGCGCTGGAGCGATACGGCGGGGTTGAACGTCTACCGGCAGTACATCGCGTCGCAGACGGCCATCGGCCCCCTCGACGCCATCGCGTCGCCGGCGCCCGACGAGCGCTCGCGCGTCAACTGGCTGAACATCTTCTACGCCGCCGAGTGGGCGGTCTTCGCGGGTTTCGCTCTCTACCTCTGGTACCGCCTGGCGCGCGACGCCTGGGAGAAGGAGGTCGAAGACCTCGAGGACGAACAGTTCGAGGGCGAGCAGCCCGACCCCCTCGCGGCAGAACCCGCGGAACCCCGCGACTAGACTGGCATCCATGCCCCGCGCCCCCAAGCTCGCCTCGTTCCCGGCGATCCGCGGAGCCCTGAAGTTCTACCAGATCTGCTCGATCATCACCGGTGTCGGCCTGCTGCTGCTGGTCGCCGAGATGATCCTGAAGTACACGCCCATTCATGTGGAGCTGTTCCTGGGCGGATCCGGCGGCTTCCTGTGGTTCGCGGATGCCGTCCCCGGCCCCGACTGCCAGTGGTTCTCGCTCTTCGTGCCCGGCGGCAGCGGGTGCGAGATCCTGTCGACCGGCGACGGCGTCAACGTCTCGCTGGCCATCCTCGTCGCCCACGGCTGGTTCTACGTCGTCTACCTCTTCTCTTGCTTCCGCGTCTGGAGCCTGATGCGGTGGCCGTTCCGTCGGTTCGTCTTCCTCGCCCTGGGTGGCGTGGTGCCGTTCCTCTCCTTCATCCTGGAGGTGCGCACCGCCCGCGGCGTGCGCGCCTATCTCGCCGAGCGCGAGGCCGCCCCGGCCTCGGCTCCCGTCTCCGCCCCGGAGGGCACCCGGTGACCGAACAGACCGAAACGTCCCAGCGACCCGTCCTCGTCGTCGACTTCGGCGCCCAGTACGCGCAGCTCATCGCCCGCCGCGTCCGCGAGGCCGGCGTCTACAGCGAGATCGTGCCGCACACCGCCTCGGCGGAGGAGATCGCGGCCAAGAACCCGGTCGGCATCATCCTGTCAGGTGGTCCTTCGTCGGTGTACGAAGCCGGGGCCCCGAGCCTCGACACGGACGTGTTCGACCTCGACGTGCCCACGCTCGGCATCTGCTACGGCTTCCAGGTCATGGCGAAGGCGCTCGGCGGCGAGGTGGCCAACACGGGCCTGCGCGAGTACGGCGCGACCGACGCCACCGTGGTCACCGAGGGGACGCTGCTGCAGGGCCAGCCCGCCGAGCAGAACGTCTGGATGAGCCACGGCGACCAGGTCTCGCGTGCTCCCGAGGGCTTCGAGGTCCTCGCCCGCACCGCGCACACGCCCGTCGCCGCCTTCGCGAACGACACCCGCCGCATGTACGGCGTGCAGTGGCATCCCGAGGTCAAGCACTCCGATCACGGACAGAACGTGCTCGAGAACTTCCTCCACAAGGCTGCGGGTCTGCCCGCCGACTGGAACAGCGGCAACGTCATCGCCGAGCAGGTCGAGCGCATCCGCCAGCAGGTCGGCACCGGTCGTGTGATCTCGGCCCTGTCGGGTGGTGTCGATTCCGCTGTGTCGACGGCGCTCGTGCACGAGGCCGTCGGCGACCAGCTGATCGCCGTCTTCGTCGACCACGGACTCCTTCGGAAGGGCGAGCGCGAGCAGGTCGAGAACGACTACGTCGCGTCCACGGGCGTGAAGCTCATCACCGTCGACGCGCGCGAGACGTTCTTGAACGCCCTGGCCGGGGTCAGCGACCCCGAGCAGAAGCGCAAGATCATCGGCCGCGAGTTCATCCGTGCGTTCGAGAAGGTGCAGGCCGACCTCGTCGCCGAGGCCGCGGCCGAGGGTGAGCAGGTGCGATTCCTGGTGCAAGGCACGCTGTACCCCGACGTCGTCGAGTCCGGCGGAGGTGCCGGCACGGCGAACATCAAGAGCCACCACAACGTCGGCGGCCTGCCCGAAGACCTGCAGTTCGAGCTCGTCGAGCCGCTGCGCACCCTCTTCAAGGACGAGGTGCGCGCGATCGGCCGCGAGCTCGGCCTGCCGGAAGCCATCGTCGGCCGCCAGCCCTTTCCGGGGCCCGGTCTTGGCATCCGCATCGTGGGCGAGGTCACCGCTGACCGTCTCGAGATCTTGCGTGAGGCCGACGCCATCGCGCGCGCCGAGCTGACCAAGGCGGGCCTCGACGACGAGATCTGGCAGTGCCCCGTCGTGCTGCTCGCCGACGTGCGCTCGGTGGGCGTGCAGGGCGACGGCCGTACCTACGGCCACCCCATCGTGCTGCGGCCGGTGTCGTCGGAGGACGCCATGACGGCCGACTGGACGCGCCTGCCCTACGACGTGCTGTCGAAGATCTCGAACCGCATCACCAACGAGGTGCGCGACGTGAATCGCGTGGTGCTCGACGTGACGTCGAAGCCGCCGGGGACGATCGAGTGGGAGTGAGCTTCGGCTGACCCCGGCCCCGCAACGGCGCCGTCGTCCGGTTCCGGGGTGTCATCTTCGAGTCGAGAGCGGGGCCCCTTCCCCGATCGACTCGAAGACGACACCCCTCCACCGGAGGGCGGCGTCGTTGCTCTGTGTCAGCCGGTCGAGGTATGAGCGCGCCTGCGGCGCGCAGGTCGAGAGCGGGGCTCCTACCCCGATCGACCCGAAGACGGTGCCCCTGCGCCGTCCGGCGACGGCGGCGCTCTGTCGGTCCGCTGAGGGTATGGGGTCGAGAGCGGGGTCCCTTCCCCGGTCGACTCGATGACGACACCCCTCCACCGGACGGCGGCGTCGTTGCTCTGTGTCAGCCGGTCGAGGTCCCCTTGGCGGCGAATCCCCCTCAGACCGTGTCACGAGGTGGCCCCGGGGCCCCTTTCGTCGCCCCGGGGCCGCGCACGGCACCCGCGCGACGTCTGCAGCTGCACGCGCGGCGCCCCGGGGCCACCTTCCGCGACCCGACGAGCACGCCGAGATCACCGAGTCTCGGGCACGCCGTGGGGTGAGCTGCGGGTGGGGGAGGATGGGGACGTGAGCGACGCTGAGTTCCCCGACGCCTGGTACCTCATCCTGTCGAGCAGGCTCATCCCCGACCTCGACGGGGGGTACACGATTTCGACCCTCGCGCGGGCGCGGCAGATGGCGGATGCCGGAGCGGCGCCTCTGCTGCTGACCGTCGACCCGGGAACCGCCGACGCCCACACCGCGCACCGGCAGACCTTCGTCGAGCGAGGGGCCGTGTCGGCATCCGGGCTCTTCCGCAATCTCTTCGACGAGGCCGTCGCCCCTGACGGCGGAGCCGCGGAGTGGGTGCGCGACGCTGCCCACGCGGGTGAGCCGGATCCCTCCCTCGAATACCGGGACGTCGCCGGAGGGGCGGTCGAGCTGCCCACCGTCGTCGACCCCGACTGGCACCTGACGACGGCGCCGATCGTCATCCGGGATGCCACCGGCGGTTCCATCGGGGTGATCGACGGGTTCGGGGCGCTCTACCGCGCGTGGCTCACGCACCTCGGCACGCAGCTGCGGGCGCAGAACGAGCGACCTCTCGTCGTCATCTGCGAGTCGCGGCAGCTCGGCGAGCTGGTCGTCGGGTGGGGCGACGAGGACGTCCGGATCGTGCACACCGTCCACACGATCCACCTCGAGGCGCCCTACGGTGCCGACTCCGCGCTCAACCCGCTCTGGACGCGCTGGTTCGAGATCGCCCCGCGCTTCGACGCGGTGCTCTGGCCGACGGCGCACCAGCGCGACGACGTGCGCGAACGCTTCGGAACCGCGGCGAACGACCTCGTCGCGCCGCACGCCGTCCGCGCGCCCGGGACGGTCGTCCCCGCGGCGGGTCGCGACGCCGACCTGGTCGTCGTGCTCGGGCGCCTGGCTCCCGGCAAGCGCCTCTCCGCAGCCGTCCGCGCGTTCGCCCGGGTCGTCGCCGAGGTCCCGACGGCACGCTTGGAGCTCTGGGGGGCCGGTGCCCAGCGGGACGAGCTGGAATCCCTGATCGCCGAGCTCGGGCTGGCCGGCGCCGTGTCGCTCCCGGGGCTCACGAACGACCCCGGCGCCGTCCTCGATCACGCGGCGGTGTACCTGACGACCTCGGCGTTCGAGGGTCAGGGGCTCGCCCTCGCCGAAGCCCTCGCGCACGGGACCCCCGCGGTGGCCTACGACATCCGCTACGGCCCGCGCGACATGCTGGCCCGAGGCGGCGGCATCCTGGTTCCGGACGGGGATGAGGATGCGCTCGTCTCGGCTCTCGTCCGGGTGCTGACGGATGCCGAGGCGCGCGAGAGCCTGTCGGCGGAGGCCGTGGAGGCGGCGTCGGTCCTCAGCCCCGCGCGGGCGATGCGGACGCTCGCCGCAGCCTGCGGCGACGCGCTCTCGCGCCCGCGGCGCCGCTGAGCCCGGCGCTGGTCGTCACGCGTCGTCGCGTCGGTGGTCGGTGAGGTCCCGGGCTCAGGCGCGCTCTGTCTGGCGGATCGCCTTCATGGTGGCGGTCCGTCGGCTGCTGCGATCAGGCGCGCGCGGCCTCGCGGACGGCGCTCACGGCGGCGGCCGGTGAGCCCCGGAACGCCGGTCCGTGACCGGGGAGGACCCAGTCGGCATCCAGGTCGGCGATGTGCGCCAGCGAGGCCAGTGCCTCGGCCGGGTCGTCGGTGAAGGGCGCGGGGCCAGGACCTGTGCGGCCGGTGAGCACGTGGCGGGTGGTCAGAGCATCGCCGACGAAGACGGCGCGGACCTCGGGGGAGAAGACGGCGATGCTGCCCGGCGAGTGCCCGGGCATCGAGATGACCCGGGGCGCGCCGGGGAGGTCGAGCGTCGTGTCGCCGTCGATGACCTCGACGTCGGTCAGCCACTGCGGCCGCATCCCCTTGCGGAGGCCGAACGCGGCGAAGCTCACCAGCGGGCCGATCCGCATCGGACCGACGGGGGTCTTCGGCTTGTCGCCGCCCCGCGCGCGGTCGGCGTCGGCGGCGTGGACGAACACCGGAACGCCGTGGTCGCGGCGGAGGCGCTCGGCGAAGCCGACGTGGTCGCTGTCGCCGTGCGTGAGGATCACGCCGCGGATGTCGTCGAGCGGGCGGCCGATGGCATCCACCTCGCGCGTCAGATCGGCGTACATGCCGGGCAGGCCGGCGTCGACGAGGGTGATCCCGTCGGACGTGGAGATGAGGTACGAGGCGACGATGTCGTTGCCGAGGCGGTGGAGGGAGGGGGCGAGTCGCATGGGATGACCTTTCGCGGGATGGCTACGAGCAATAGCCATGATAGCTTATCTGTGTAGCCATGAGGAGGCCCGATGCCGACACCAGAACGCACGTCGCTCGCCGAGATCGTCACGCAGGCCGCCCGCCTGCTCGAGAGCGGCGGTCCGGCCGCTGTCACGATGCAGGCGGTGGCGGCGGCCGTCGGGGTCAAGGCTCCCTCGCTGTACAAACGCGTCCGCGACAGGGAGGCGCTCCTCGGAATGGTCGGCATCTCGACGGCGGACGAGCTGACACGTCGACTGTCGGATGCCGGGGGAGACCTCGGCGAACTGCTGACCGTCTTCCGCCGCTTCGGACAGGAGCGGCCCGAGGCGTTCCGTCTGCTGTTCGCGTCATCGATCGATCCGGAGCGGCTCGCGGCGACCAGTGAACCCGTGCTCCGCGCGACGGCGGCCATCGTCGGGTCCGAGCGTGCCCTCGATGCGGCGCGGTTGCTGACCTCGTGGGCGCTCGGATTCATCACGACGGAGCTGACCGGCGCCTTCCGTCTCGGGGGCGACCTCGACGAAGCGTTCGCCTACGGAATGCGTCACATCGTGGGTTCGTTGACAGCGGATCAGGAGGCGGTGCGGCCGGCCCAGGGGTCGTAGTCGGCGATCAGCTCCTCCTGCGCCGGGCGCTCGGCATCCGGGATGTGCTGGAGGTTCACGCGGACGCGGTACCAGAGCGAGCTCGAGCCGCGCATGCCGTCGACCATGACATCCGCCGGATGAAGGGCGGCGCTCGCCCCCGGATGCCGCGTCTTCCACGCCTCGAGGGCGTCGAGCGCCTCGGGCTTGGTCTTGGTGCGGGCGACCTCGATGAGCGGCATGGTCGAGGCGCGACGGCCGGAGCCGTCGGAGCCGCGCGGGGGCTTCTCGGCCGGGCCGAGCTCCGTCGCGAGGGCGAGGAGCGCGTCGAGGGATCCGGCGCTGTCGTCGATCCCCGCGTGCGGGTCGCCGATCGCGCGGAATCGTTCGGGCACGGTGAGGACGGTGAACTCCTCGGGCCGACGGCCCCGCACCTCGTCCCACGTGAGCGGGGTCGAGACGCGGGCGTCGGGGAGCGCGCGGATGGAGTACGCCGAGGCGACCGTGCGGTCCTTGGCGTTCTGGTTGAAGTCCACGAAGACGCTCTCGCCGCGCTCCTCCTTCCACCACCGGGCCGTGGCCAGTCTTGGCGCACGGTTCTCGACCTCACGTGCGAGGGTCTCCGCGGCCAGGCGGACGTCGGCGTACTCCCACTCGGGGCGGATGCGCACGAGGATGTGCAGGCCACGGGATCCCGAGGTCTTCGGCCAGCCGGTCAAGCCGTGGTCGGCCAGCACGTCCCGCGCGATGAACGCGACGTCGACGATCTGCGACCAGTCCACGCCTGGCATCGGGTCGAGGTCGACGCGGAGTTCGTCGGGGTGGTCGAGGTCTTCTGCGCGCACGGGGTGCGGGTTGAGGTCGAGGCAGCCGAGGTTCACGACCCACGCCAGGCCCGCGGCATCCCGGATCACCGTCTCTTCGGCGGAGGTGCCGGAGGCGTAGCGCAGGGTCGCGGTGTCGATGAAGGCGGGGTGGTTCTCGGGTACGCGCTTTTGGAAGAACGGCTCCTGGTCGAGACCCTTCGAGAAGCGCTTGAGCACCATGGGCCGCCCGCCCGCTCCGCGCAGGGCGCCGTCGGCGACGGAGAGGTAGTACCGCACGAGGTCGAGCTTGGTCAGGCCCGGCTCCGGGAAGACGACACGGTCGGGACTGGTCACGCGCACCTCCTGGCCGTCGATGTCGAGGATCTCGGGAGGAGTCTTGGCGGGGCTCATGCCGGGAGGCTAGTGCCGCGGCATCCGGCGCCCGTACCCCTTGCGGCAGTGCGGGGGTGGTGTGCGGGTGTCGCGCCGCGGCCTGCGCGGCGCGGGCGTGAGTGTCCAGGACACGCCGCGTGTGGTCCCCGGTCGGGGCGTGTCTTGGACACTCGACGGGAGAGAGGGGCGTCAGCGCGGGAACGACGAAGGGCCGCCCCGAACGGGACGGCCCTTCGCGCGACGGATGGAGACGTCAGTTGTTGCCGCGAACGATCGCGATGAGACGCAGGATCTCGACGTACAGCCACACGACGGTGACCATGATGCCGAAGGCGCCGACCCAGCCGTAGACGCGGGCGGCGCCGTTGCGGACGCCGCGCTGGATCTGGTCGAAGTCGAGCACCAGCGAGTAGGCGGCCATGATCACCACGAAGACGCCGATGATGACGCCGAGCGGGATGCCGAAGATCTCGACGTTGCTGCGCAGGCCGAAGGCTCCACCGGCGATCGGGACGTTGAACAGCATCAGGCCGAGGTTGACCAGGCTGAACACGAGGTAGCCGACCATCGCGATCATGAAGATCTTCGTGGCGCGGGCCGACGCGCGGATCTTGCCGCTCGCGAACAGGGCGAGCGTCACACCGACGACCGACAGGGTGCCCAGCGTGGCCTGGAGGACGATGCCGGGGAAGATGAACTCGAAGAACGCCGAGATGCCGCCGACGAACAGGCCTTCGAACGCCGCGTAGGCGACGAAGACGGGGACGGAGGGCTTCTTCTTGAAAGTCGCGACCATGGCCAGCACGAAACCGACGAGGCCACCGACGATCATCGGAGCGGCGCTCGGGTTCGGGTTGGCCGCGCTGACGCCGGCCATCGACCAGATCCAGCCGACGACGGCGGTGACGACCAGGATGCCGAAGAGGGCCAAGGTCTTCATGACGGTGTCTTCGACCGTCATGCGGCCGGTGTCGACGGCGCTCGCCGACGGTGCGGCGTACGCGCCTTCGATCGACGCGGCGGCGGCGGGGTCGACGGCCGGGGGCGGGCTGTAGCGCGTCTGGGCGCCACCGGCTCGAGGGTCCTGGAACGCCGGGTTGTTGAATGCCGGGTTGTTGAGGGCCACGGGAACTCACACTCCAAAAGATGGTGATCACAGCACCGTGCTGTCAGACAACACTAGCCGAGAGGGCCGCGGGAATCCTTGTGCTGACTGGGATTCTGCTTTGAGCGGACCCGCTGTTCACCCGCCCTCGCTACCGTGACGGGGTGCCTGTCGTCATCGGTCATCGCGGCGCCCCCGGATACCTCCCGGAGCACTCCCGATCCTCTTATCTGCGTGCGATCGCGGCGGGGGTGGATGCCGTCGAGCCCGACGTCGTCCCCTCGAAGGACGGCGTGCTCGTGGTGCGGCACGAGAACGAGATCTCCGCGACGACCGACGTCTCGACCCGGGCGGAGTTCGCCGCACGGCGCACGTCGAAGGTGATCGACGGAGAGCGTCTGACGGGCTGGTTCACGGAGGACTTCACGTGGGCGGAGCTGCAGACCCTCCGCTGCCGCGAGCGCATCCCGGCGATCCGGCCCGCGAGCGCCGCGCACGACGACGTCGATCCCGTACTGCGCCTGCGCGACGTCCTCGATCTCGCGCGCGACGGCGGCGTCGGGGTCGTCCTCGAGATCAAGCACGCCGCGGCCTTCTCCGGCCTCGGGTTCGACATGGCCGAGCTCGTCGCGGCCGAGGTGCGCGAGAGCGGATGGGCGGATGCCGCGGACGCGCTGGTGATCGAGTCGTTCGAGCCCCTCGTGCTCGCGCGGCTGCGGGAGCGCGGCATCCGGGTTCCGCTCGTGCAGTTGATCGAGGCGGACGGGGCTCCCTGGGATCTGCGCGAACGCGACGGCTCCGACGCCGCGACCTACGTCTCGATGCTGACGGGGACGGGGTTGGACGCGCTCGCCGATGCGGCCGAGGGCATCAGCCCCGACAAGAGGCTCGTCCTCGCCCCCGACCGGTGGGGGCGTGCGAAGGGACCCGCCGCGTTCGTCGGCGCGGCGCACGACCGCGGCCTGCGCGTGTTCACCTGGACGTGCCGCCCCGAGAACGCCTTCCTCCTGCCGGGGTACCGCCGGGGTGGCGGGAAGGCCGCTCTCGGCGACTGGCGGGGGGAATGGGCCGTGCTGCGCGACGCCGACCTGGACGGGGTGTTCGTCGACCACCCCGACCTGGGCGTGGAGTTCTTCCGGGCGCAACCCCGCCCGTCCTCCGGCGCGTCCGCGTGAGGATGACGGCATGACGGTGGATGTGACGGTGGTCGGCGGCGGCATCTCGGGGCTCGCCTGCGCGCGGGCGGTTCAGGATGCCGGGCGGTCGGTGCGCGTGCTCGATCGCGGTCGGCGCGTGGGCGGGCGTCTGTCCAGCCGCACGATCGACGGGCGCGCGGTGGATCTCGGGGCGTCGTACTTCGTCGTCGGCGAGGCGGAGGGGTTCGCCCACGTCGTGGCCGACTGGGAGGAACGCGAGCTCGCGCGCCCCTGGACCGACACGTTCCAGGTGATCCAGCCCGACGGCTCGCACGCCCCGAAGCCCGGACCGATGCGGTGGGCGGCTCCCCTCGGACTGCGCTCCCTCGCGCTCGACCTGGCCCAGGGGCTGGACGTCGAGGCGGAACGCGTCGTCGGGCGCGTCGAGCCCTTCCGCGTCGACGGCGAGGACGCCGGCGAGGTGGTGCTGGCCATGCCCGCGCCGCAGGCCGCGCGGCTGACGGGGGAGGCCCCGGGCGGGGAGCAGGAGTGGGAGCCCGTGATCGCCGTGGTGCTGCGGTGGGACGAGCGGCGGTGGGATGCCGACCTGCACGGCGCTTTCGCGGCCGATGACGCCGACGTCTCGTTCCTCGCCGACGACGGCGACCGGCGCGGGGACGGCGCCCCCGTGCTGGTGGTGCACACGACGGGCGAGCGCGCGCACCGCCACCTCGATGATCCGGACGCGGCGGTCGCGCCCGTCGTGGCCGCGACGAAGCGTCTGCTGCGGATCGACGACGACCCGGTCGCCACCCACGCGCACCGGTGGACGTTCGCTCGTCCGACCGAGACGACCGGGGAGCCGTTCTTCCGCTCGCCGGGCCTGTCGGCGTGCGGCGACGCCTGGGGCGAGAGCGCGGCGGTGCGCACCGCGTGGACCTCGGGCGATGCGCTCGGGCGGACGCTCGCGGCATCGTGAGCCGCGTCCGGTCGCGGCGAGAAGCGCGGGAGCCGGGCGCTGTGAGGGCCAGGGACGCCGGCGCGGTGGACGGTCCCGAACCTCACCGCACTGTGCTCTTCGCCCGGACGCGTCAGCGCAGGCGGGCCGCGAGTTCCACGGCGTCGTACGGCGCCCGGCCCCGCGCGTCGTTGTCGAAATACACGTAGACGTCGCGGGGGATGCCGTCCGGGGAACCGTCGAGGAGCCCACGGATCCGCGCTGCCCACGCGTCGAGCTCGTCGGCCGCGTACCCGCTGGCGTACAGCTCTCGTGAGCCGTGCAGGCGGATGTAGGTGTGGTGCGCGGTGTCGGCGTCGAAAGCGGGCCACCGCCCCGCGGTGTCCGCCTGCACCAGCGCGACGTCGTGCGCGCGCAGGACATCGGCCGCGCGCGGATAGGCGAAGGACTGGGCGCGGGGCTCGAGCGCATGGCCAAGCGGCACGTCGGCGTCGATCTCGAGCCAGGCGCGCCCCTCGAGACGTTCGTCGTGCCGGCGCGCCAGGGCGAGGGCTTCCCCGGTCGTGCGGGGAAGCTGGGCGAGGAAGCCGTCGAGGTCGGCGGGGTCGAATTCGACGCGTTCAGGCAGCTGCCAGAGGACGGGGCCGAGCGCGGGTCCGAGGGCCAGCACCCCCGACGCGAAGAAATTCGCGAGCGCCGTTCCCACACCGTGCAGCCGCAGCATGTGCGTCACGTAGCGAGATCCCTTGACCGCGAAGACGAAGTCGTCGGGGACGTCGCTGCGCCACCGCTGATAGCTCGACGGCCGCTGGAGCGAGTAGAAGGATCCGTTCAGCTCGACGCTCGGGAGGCGCTCAGCCACGTACGCGAGCTCGCGCCGTTGCACGAGCCCGCGCGGGTAGAAGTCGCCGCGCCAGCGCGGGTAGCGCCACCCCGAGACGCCGACGTACGCGGTCCCGGTCAGGCGTGGCCCTTGGCGGCGGGGAATCCGGGAGCATCGGCGGGATCGGCGTCACCGTCGACGGCGTCGCCGGTGTGGTCGTCGAGGTCGACGTGCTCCTCCGCCTCGGCGGCGTCTTCGCGGACCTCGTCGGTGACGGCGTCGGTGGGCGCGGCGGAGTCGGCGTGGGCGTCGTCGGAGTGGCGGGAGGGGATGTCAGGAGTGCTCATGACTCCACCGTGCTCCTCGACGCCGTGCGGGCGAACCGGCTTGACACGTGCGTGCGGGTCAGTCGCCGGCATCCGGGATCGAGGGCTGCGTGGCGGGCCAGGCCGGAAGGGGATCGGCGAACGCCGCCCAGGCGGCCGGGCCGGCCGCGAGCTCGGCGTCGGTGAGGGCGGCCTCGTCGAGGATGTGCGCGAGGCGCGGCGCCGACAGGTCGAGACCGGTGAAGGCGATCTCCTGACCGAAGCCCATGCGGCCGTCGTCGGCGCCGAGGGGTTCGATCCACATCGCCGAGCCGACGTGCTCCCAACGGGCCAGGATGCCGGGCCGCGAGGCGAGGCGGCAGAAGCCCGCTGAGCGCACGAGACGACCGGCCGCGCCGTCGTCCAATCGGTCGAGGGCGGCGGACAGGCGCTCGGGGTGGAAGGGGCGCACCTGCTCGTAGACGAGCGTCGCGACGCGGTTGTCGCGCATGAACGGGTCGTGTTCGCCGTTGAGCGCCCGCACCCATCCCGCGCGCTCGAGCAGCTCGCCCTCGTGCCTCGCGGGGGAGCGCAGGTCGCTCACGGGATCACGGGACAGTCGCAGCACGGCGCGGGGATTGAGGTGCGAGGCGAGTGCCATCTGCACGGCGAGAGCGGGTGTGGGGACCTGCTCCCAGTTGATCCACACGATGCGGGTCGCGAGCTCGAGCGCGAGCGCGGCCTGGCGCGCGCGGGCGCCGACGTCGCCACGGGTGTCGCCGGGGCGGGCGGATGCCACCAGGGCGGCGTCGTCGAGCAGGTCGCCGATCATGTGGCGGGCGTCGACGACGCAGACCGCGTCGACGTCTGCTCCTCCGCGAGCCACGAGCACGTGGATCAGATCGACGTCGCTGCCGAGGTCGACGACCGCGTGGTCGTCCGAGGCGCGGGGGCGCGGGGTCGGGAGAGCGTGCGCGGCTCGCAGATCGGCGAATCGCAGAAGGTGAAGAGGGCGTTCGAGAGCGACGGCGGTCCTCTCGGCGTAGGACCGGCGTTCCGGGGCGCAGACGCCCATGATGGCGATCGTGCGGGGCATGGCATCCACCTCTCGGTTGTCTCCGGATCGTGAACACCCTAGCCTGTTATTGATAACGGTTATCAAAAAGGAGGATGCCATGAAGGTCCGCGCATCGATCAAGTCTTTGAAGAAGCAGCCCGGCGCGCAGGTCGTGCGTCGGCGCGGCAAGGTCTTCGTGATCAACAAGCTGAACCCGCGCTTCAAGGGGCGGCAGGGGTAGGCCTGGGCGCAGTCGTCCGTCGTTCGGAGGCTCGGCGGCATGGAGGCCGTGGGGCGGGTCGTCGGGGTCGTGATCGGGTTCGCGCTCGCCGGGCACGCGGCGTGGATGGGTCGCCAGGCCTGGCGTCGCCGCGACGCGAGGGGGATCCACGAGGCCGCCGCATCCTGCGGGACTCGCGTGGTCCGTCCGCCCGATGAGGAGTGACGCCGCGATAACGCGAACGAGAACTGTTCCCGACATGACAAACACATTGCAATCTGTTTATGCGTCTGGTGGAGTGAGGGCGTGGACAAGATCGCGGGACTCGACGAGGCCGCGGAGCTGTTCAAGGTCCTCGGCAGCCCGTCGCGCCTCGCGCTCGTCTGGCTGCTGAACCACGAACCGCTCACGGTCGGCGCGCTGGCAACGTCATCCGGACTCTCTCAACCGCTCGTGTCGCAGCATCTGCGCACTCTGCGGCAGGCGGGCCTGGTGACCTCGGAGCGTGACGGGAAGGAAATCCGCTACGCCCTGGCCGACCAGCACGTCGCCCATGTCGTGCTCGACGCGATCGCCCACGTCACCGAACCGACCGACCAGGGGAGCGAACAATGAGCACCGCCGAAACCCACGCCGAGCACACCGTCGACGAGCACGCCCACGGCGACGACTGCGGACACCAGAAGATCGAGCACGGCGATCACATCGACTACGTCCACGGCACCCACCACCACGCCTTGCACGGCGACCACTACGACGAGCACGAATCCCAGGCCGAGCACTCGATCGCCGACCACCGTCACGGCGACGACTGCGGCCACGAGAAGGTGGAGCACGACGACCACGCCGACTACGTGCACGACGGCCACCGTCACGCGCTGCACAGCGACCACTACGACGAGCACTGACCTGCTCCGGCGGCATCCCCTGTCACGAGCGCGGGATGCCGATCTTCGGGCCCGTCCTCCCCGCGAGGGGAGGGCGGGCCTCTGTCGTGTCCCGGCGGGCGCGAGAGCCGCGCGCTCCGCCGGCGGCGGGCCTCAGACCTGGACGCGGAAGGAGCGACCCTCGAAGGCGATCACGTCGCCGGCCTGCAGCTGACGCCCGCGTCGCCGTTCGATCTCGCCGTTGACCTGGACGTAGCCGTCGATGATCGCCTCTTTGACGTCACCGCCCGAGTCCAGCACGCCCGCGAACTTCAGGAACGGGCCGAGGCGGATCATCTCGCTGCCGACCGAGACGTCCTGGGGTGCGGGGGAGGTCATTCCTCCAGCATGGCAGGTGACGGGGAGTGCTCGGCATGGTGCCTCGGCGGCGGGGACGTGGACGCGACGGCGGGAGTCGAACCCGCCACGCCTTCGGTTATGAGCCGAGGCCCGGGACCGCCCGGATCGCCGCGATGTGCCCCCACGCTAACCTCGCCCCGCCGTCCGACGAAGGTGCGTTGCGGTGCGTGACGGGAGGTGTCGCCGCGTGTCGCTCAACCCGCGCGCCGCCGCTCGATGATCGCCCGCGTCGAGTGCTCCAGGTGCGCACGGACGGCGTGTTCGGGGTCGCGCAGCGCCTCGGTCACGTAGGCGCGGTGCTCCTCGGTGAGGGCGCCGGACGCGTACGCGGGCCGCACGTGCGTCAGCAGCAGGTGCATCTCGGAGTCGAGGCGACGGTATTCCTCCGCGATCCGCGCGCTGCCGGCCGCTTCGACGAGCGCCAGATGCACGCGGGCGTGGGTAGCGAGCGTCGCCGCCCAGTCGCCCGATGCCTCCGCCGCAGCCAGCTCGTCGAGCGCCGCGTCGACGTCGGGAGGACGGATGCCGCGGTCGCGGACGATCCGCAGCGCCTCGGTCTCGAGGGCGCACCGCAGCTGCTGCAGCGCGACGAGAGCGTCATCGTCGAGCGACGACACCCGCACGCCGCGGTACGGCTCGGCGGTGGCGAGTCGTTCGGCGGTGAGCCGCGCGAGCGCCGTCCGGGCGGTGTGGCGCGAGACGCCGAAGGTGTCGCTCAGCTCCTCCTCGCGCAGGGGTGCGCCGGGCGCGAGCTCCCCCGACAGGATGCCGGCGCGGACGGCGTCGGCGACGACATCGGCCGCGCGAGGACCCGGGGTGGGGGCGTCACGCGCGAGACGTGGCATCCGGAACCTCCTGACGCCGACGAACGGGAGCAGAGACAACTGCGAGACCCGCCGCGATGAGCGCGAGACCGAGGGCGCCCACCGGGGTGAGGTGCTCCTCCAGCACGAAGAGGCCGAGGAGGGTCGCGGCGAGCGGCTCGGCGAGGGTGAGTGTCGACACCGTCACCGCGGTGAGGCGCGCGAGCCCCCATCCGAAGAGCAGGTACGCGACCGTGGTCGTGACAACGCCCAGCCAGAGCGCGAGCGCGAGACCGTTCGGGGTGAGCAGCCACTCCGTGCCCGCGAGCAGGAGGACGGGGACGCTCGCGACCGCGGCCACGCCGAAGACCGTGCCCATCACGCGCGTGGAGTCCCACCCCCTCTCGATCAGGGCCTTGCCGCACACCGTGTAGAGCGCGTACGACATCCCCGCGCCGACCGACCCGAGCAGTCCTCCGGGGGCCAGCGCCACGGTGCCGCCGGTCACCCCCGACACCAGCACCACCCCGGCGAGGGCGACGGCGGTGGCGAGCATCCACCGCGCAGAGGGGGCGCGGCGCAGGCGCACGGCATCCACGATGCCGGTCGCGATGGGGGCCGACCCGAGCGCGACGACCGTGCCGATGGCGACGCCGTTCTCGCGCGTGCCGAGGAAGAACAGCGGCTGGTAGGCGAGAACGCCGATCGCACCGACCGCGATGAGCGCGGCGGTCGACGCCCGCGTCGCTGTCGCGGGGCGGGGCGCGGATCTGCGGGCGAGGGCGAGCACTCCCAGGATGCCGCCGCCGACCACGATGCGTGCCGCGCCGACGGCGATCGGCGAGGCGTCGACCCCGGCCAGGGCCTGCGCGGTGCCGGTCGTGGAGAAGCACAGCGCCGCAGCGAGGATCGCGAGAGCGGGAAGCATGGATGGATTGTTACACAATCCGCCCGTGACCTCAGATCCGGAGGGCCGCCACCATGGAGCGCAGCGCGCGCAGGGCGGCCTGCTGCTCGGCATCCGTCATCCCGTGGAGCATGCGCCGCTCGACATCCCGCACGGCCGCGCTCGCCGCGGCGAGCGTCTCGTGGCCCTTCGCCGTGAGGCGTGCGGGCAGGACCTTGCCGGAGGTCGGGGTCGCGGGTCGCTCGACGATGCCGTCGCCTTCGAGGGTGTGGAGGAGCACGTTCATCGACTGCCGGGTCACGAATGCCCCGCGCGCGAGGTCGGAGTTCGACAGGCCCGGGCGCTGCGCGAGCAGCTCGAGGCAGGAGTAGTGCGTGATCGTCATGCCGAGCGGGCGGAGCACGTCTTCCATCGCCGCTCGCAGCGCGCTGGCCGCCTCTTTCAGCAGATAGCCGAGGGAGGTGTCGAGATCGATCCGCTCTTGCGTCATGTCAGTATTCTGACATAGGCTTGGTGTCAGATAACTGACACACAAGGAGCTCTTATGCCTGTCACCGGTCTCGACTTCGTCTCCCTGCAGGTGCGCGACCTCGCCGCCTCCCACGCGTTCTACGAGCGCTACCTGGGCCTCGAGCGATCGCCCGCCGGCCCGCCGCACGCGGTCGTCTTCTCCACCGCCCCCATCGCCTTCGCGCTCCGCGACCTCGCCCCCGGCACCGACCTCTCCGGCGTCGCGCAGCCCGGCGTGGGCGTCGCCCTGTGGCTGCTCGCGACCGACGTGCAAGCGATCCACGACGCCCTCGCCGCGGACGGCCAGCGCATCGTCATGGATCCGATCGACGGTCCCTTCGGTCGCACCTTCACGTTCGCCGATCCCGACGGCTATCACGTCACCCTCCACGACCGCGGCTGAGCGGCCCGGGGAGGCGGTCGAGCCCCGACCGCCCCGAGCGGACGCCCAGCCTGCGACGGGTAACGTTGACGCATGGCGACGACGGCGGGGCGAGGCATCCTGGCCCTGGGCGTCTTCGGCATCCTTCTGGCCTTCGGTGCGGTGATCGCCGTGCTGGTGGATCCCTTCGCGCGGGTGCCCATGATGGTCGATCCCACGACCGAGTGGCTCGCGCGCGTGCTTCTGGCCCTGGGCGTCGCCTGGCTCGTGATCGGCATGCTCGCCGCTCGCACGAGCCTGGTCCGTCGGCCCGGCGCCGCGGCCGCGCGCGCGACCTGGATCGCCTCGACGCGACCCTGGCGGGCCCGCGAGTCGAGCCTGGGTCTGCTGCCGTTGGATCGCTGGCTGATGATCCTCGTACCCGGCGGGCTGCTCGTCACCACGCGCATCGTCCAGACCCCGCGTGACGGACTCCTCGGCGTCGCCGTCGCGATCCTGGGGTGGCTCCTGTTCGCCACCGCCGTGCGGCTCCTGCTCGGCCGCCGATCGCCGTGGCCCATCATCGCGGCGGTCGGGGGAGCCCTCGTGCTGCGCTGCGTCGTCGGGCTCCTGGCCGTCGCCCTGTCGGGCCCCGACGGCGTATGGCCGTCGCTGTGGGCGGTGCCGGCCGTGCGAATCCTCTACCTGATGGTGGCGTTCGCCCTCGTGGCGTGGGTCTTCGTCGCCGCGGGCTGGTCGCTCGCTCCGCAACTCGGTCGCCCTCGCGCCGCGGGCATCGCCCTCGCGGGCATGGGGATCGGCTACGCGCTCCCCGCCGCCACCGTCGCCGTCGCGGGAGCGGGCGACGCCCTGCGCTCCTGGAACGAGCAGATCGGCATCCTGCCGTGGGATCTCGCGCGCCTCACCGGTATGCGCGACGGCGCCTTCCCGGTGGAACTCGTGAGCGTCACGGCCGTGATCGGCGCGATCGCCACGATCGTCGGCATCCTGCTCGCCCTGCCGCGCCGCGTGTACGCACGCCGCACGCGCTGAGACTCGGCGCCCTCGAGCGCCCGATCGCGGACGCCCCGCCCGCATGGGCGACGTTCAGCGACCGAGCGTCTGATCGAACGGTCCGCCGCGGCGGATCTCGCGCACCTCTTTACCGAGCGGGAACAGCGAGACGGGCACCAGCTTGAAGTTCGCGATACCGAGCGGGATGCCGATGATCGTGACGCACAGCACGAGCCCCGTGACGATGTGCTCGAGGGCGAGCCACCAGCCGGCGAGCACGACCCACACGAGGTTCCCCAGGAACGACCCCACGCCCGCCGTCGGCTTCGCCACGATCTCGCGGCCGAACGGCCACAGCGCGTACAGCCCGATGCGGAACGAGGCGATGCCCCACGGGATCGTCACGATCAGGATGCAGAGCACCACCCCCGCGGCGAGGTAGCTGAGGAAGAGCCAGAAACCCGACAGCACGAGCCACAGGACGTTGAGGATGAGGCGCATGCGTCCATCCTCGCGGTTCGGAACGCGGCGCCCGACGGGTTTGACACCGCTTCACCTAACCTCCCGACGGTGGGGGTGCAAGCGCCCTTCGCACACCACCTCGGGGGTCTAGCGTGGGGCACCCCGAGGGAAGGAACCGATCATGTCCGACGTCACCCGCGCCACCCCCGAACGCCGCGTCCTTTCGAGCTTCAGCGACTACACGGGGGCACAGGCCGCCGTCGACCGCCTGTCGGACGCCGGGTTCCCCGTCGAGCACACCGCCATCGTCGGACACGGCGTACGCATCGTCGAGCAGGTCACGGGGCGCATGACCCGTGGACGGGCGGCGCTGCTGGGTGCCGCGTCGGGCGCGTGGTTCGGCCTGATGATCGGCGTGCTGATCGGTCTGCTGAGCGTCGGAGGATTCCTCGGGTTCGTGCTGCTGGGTCTCGTGCTCGGTGCCGTGTGGGGCGCGGTCTTCGGTTTCGCCGGACACGCCTTCACCGGTGGTCGCCGCGACTTCTCGTCGGTGCAGGGCTTCGAGGCCGAGCGCTGGGACGTGACGGTGGATGCCGAGCACTTCTCCCGCGCGCAGTCGCTGCTGTCGTCGGGTGCGGCGGGGGAGGGTCGCGCGTAACGTCGGCGCACTGCTGTCGGGCGGGTTCCGGCGTCGTGGGGCACCGCGCGTGGCCCCGGGGCGTCGGGGGTGACCCCAGGCCACCGGCGCGCGTCGCGCTCGTGAGGCCGCCCGGCCGCGAGGCCGATGTCGGAGGCCCCGCCTAGACTTGAAGGCGCCATGACCGACGCCTCCACGCCCCTCATCGTCGGCGGTTCCGCACCGTCGGCCGCCCGACCCGACGCCGATCTGCTCGAGGGGCTGAACGGTCCGCAACGGGAGGCCGTGACCTACCGGGGTCAGGCGCTGCTCATCGTCGCCGGCGCCGGCTCGGGCAAGACGAGCGTGCTCACCCGGCGCATCGCCTCGCTGCTGCGCACGCGCGAGGCGTACCCGAGCCAGATCCTCGCGATCACCTTCACCAACAAGGCCGCCGGCGAGATGCGCGAGCGCGTCCATCAGCTCATCGGGCAGAAGGCCGACGGCATGTGGATCTCGACCTTCCACTCCGCGTGCGTGCGCATCCTCCGCCGCGAGGCGGAGCAGTTCGGCTTCACGAAGTCGTTCACGATCTACGACTCCGGCGACTCGCGCGCGCTCATCAAGCGTCTCGTGAAAGAGCACGAGGGCGACTCGTTCGGCCTCACCCCCGCGGGGACGCAGAGCCGCATCTCGAAGCTCAAGAACGAACTGGCAGACGCCGAGTCGTACGCCCGCTCCGCCAACATGAGCGACCCCGCCGAACGCGTCTTCGTCGAAATCTTCTCGTCCTACCAGCGCGAACTGCAGCGGGCCAACGCCTTCGACTTCGACGACCTCATCGCCCAGACCGTCTACCTCTTCCGCGCGTTCCCCCAGGTCGCCGACGTCTACCGCAAGCGGTTCCGGCACATCCTCGTCGACGAGTACCAGGACACCAACCACGCGCAGTACGCACTGATCCACGAGCTCACGCGCCCCGTCGGCTCCGACGCCGAGCCGTTCTCCTCGGGCGGCATGATGATCTTCGACGCGGAGCCCGCGGGCGAGGACGCGGCATCCCTCACCGTCGTCGGTGACTCCGATCAGTCGATCTACGCGTTCCGCGGTGCCGACATCCGCAACATCAGCGAGTTCGAGCGCGACTACCCGGGCGCCAAAGTCGTGCTGCTCGAGCAGAACTACCGCTCGACGCAGAACATCCTGTCTGCGGCCAACGCGGTCATCGCCAACAACTTCGACCGCAAAGACAAGAAGCTCTGGACCGACGTCGGCGCGGGCGACCCGATCATCGGGTTCACCGGCTACTCGCAGCACGACGAGGCGCAGTTCGTGGCCGACGAGATCGAGGCCCTGCACAAGAAGGGCGTCGACTACTCCGGCGTCGCGGTGTTCTACCGCACCAACTCGCAGTCCCGTGCGCTGGAGGAGATCTTCATCCGCTCCGCGGTGCCCTACAAGATCATGGGCGGCACCAAGTTCTACGAGCGCGCCGAGATCAAGGACGCCCTCGCCTACCTCGTGGCCGTCGCCAATCCGGCCGACTCGATGGCCCTGCGCCGCATCCTGAACCGTCCGCGCCGCGGTATCGGCGACGTGACCGAGACGGCGATCGCACGCTATGCCGCCGAGCACGACATCACCTTCCGCGACGCCCTCGCCAACTCCGCTCAGCTCGGCGTCGGCCCCAAGCTGCAGAAGGCGATCGATCAGCTCGACGCCGTGCTCACCGAGGCCACGGCGGTCATGCTGCCGGCATCCGGAGAACTCGCCCCCTCCACCTCGGTCACCGAGGGCCTGACGCTGCTGCTCAACAAGAGCGGCTACTTCGACGCCCTGCGCGCGAGCAAAGACCCGCAAGACGAAGCGCGCCTCGAGAACCTCGACGAGCTCATCGCGGTGACGCGCGAGTTCGCGCGCAACAACCCCGAGGGCACGATCATCGACTTCCTCACCGAGGTGACCCTCGTGGCGGATGCCGACGACCTCGACGACGCGTCGGGCTCGGTCTCGCTCATGACCCTGCACACCGCGAAGGGCCTCGAATACGACGCGGTGTTCCTCACCGGAGTCGAGGAAGACCTGCTGCCGCACCGGATCTCGGCCAACGAGCCGGGCGGGCCGCAGGAGGAACGTCGTCTGTTCTACGTCGGCATCACGCGCGCCCGCAAGCGACTGCACGTCTCGCTCGCGATGACCCGCGCGCAGTTCGGCGAGGTCACGGTGGCCATGCCGAGCCGGTTCCTGCAGGAGATCCCCGCCGACCTCATCGACTGGCGTCAGTCGCCGGGCGACGTCAACGGCCGCGGCGGATCGCAGTCCCGCGCGCTCAACGCGCGCGGCCGTCGCCCCGGCCAGCCCGGCGGGGGCAATCGCTACGGCGACGACCTCGTCCCCCTGCCCAAGCGCGCACCGGCCGACCCGAGCAAGTTCCCGAACCGCATCCCCGCGAAGGTGCGCGACAACGGCGACATGGTTCTGGCCGCGGGTGATCGCATCCGCCACGACGACTTCGGCGAGGGCCGAGTGGATGCCGTGACCGGCGAAGGCGCGAAGCGCGTGGCGCACGTGCGCTTCGACACGGTGGGTCCGAAGAAGCTGCTGGTGAAGATCGCGCCGATCGCGAAGCTGTAGCGCGTCCGCGCGAGTCGGGGGAGGTCACGCGGGCCGGCCCGCTTCGGTGCCTGCTGCGGCGGGCGACGCGGGCTGCGTCGGTGCGTGCTTCGGGCTGCGGGGAATGGGGCCGCAATGTGGTTCGGGGCGAGTTTTTGCGTTCCGGGCGTGATTTCTCCGCCCCGAGTCGAGGAATTCGCCCCGAACGCCCCGCACGGCGACCCGACGCCCCGCACGCCGACCCGGCGACCCGACGCCCCGCGCATCAGCGCGTTGCCGTGCCGCGCGGTGCCGCGCCCCGCCAGGGCCCACGGGGCCCTGGCCCCCGGACCGCCCGGATAGGCTGGCGGAATGGCTCTGTTCTCGCGCCGCAAGAAGTCCGAATCCGACGACGCATCGGTCGACCGGCCCGACACCACGATCGAACCGGGCGAACAGCCCGTCGACCCCGCCGGCCCGAGCGATGCCGCTCCCGCCGCTGACGCGACCCCCGCCGCTCCGGCCGAGGCCGCGCCGACCGTCGGCATCTCGATGTCGTCGTTCCGCGGAGTGGGGGCGGGGCCCGAGCCCGCACCGACCTTGACGAACGCCCCGCCGGTCGCCGCACGCCCGTCGGCCCGTCAGCCCGGCCCGATGGAGGCCCCCGAGGCGCCCGAGACGGTGCAGGGCCTGCGCGACAACGCGTTGCTCGGCAACGCCCTCGCCGAGATCTCGGGGCAGCCCGAGCCGGCCCAGCTGCTCAACGTCGCGCGTCAGCTGCTGCAGGGTCACGTGTTCCTGCGCGTGAAGGGTGACGCGCGGGCGCTGCTGGCCGAGGGCAAAGACCTTCCGCTCGCCGTCGCCAACCGCGGCGACGAGCAGCTCGTGCTCGCGTACAGCGGGGGCCTGGCGCTCCGCGCGAGCGTCGAGGCGGACGGCGACCACGACACCTCCGCGATGGGCCAGCCCATCATGGCCCTGCTGCGACACGTCCTCTCGGGCTCTTACGCCGGAATCGTGCTCGACCCGGCATCCGGTGACAACCGCGCCGTGCTGCCCAAGGCGCTCCTCGAGCGCATGGTGGCCGAGGTCGACCCGGAGCTGCGCATCAAGACCGCCCTGTGCGACACGCGTACCGACGAGACGGTGGCCACGATCGTCGAGGCGATCGTCGCCGAAGCGCCGATGTGGATCGCCGTCAACCGCACAGAGGAGGGCGGACCGATCGGCGTCGCCGAGTCGCGTTCGGCCGCGGGCGAGCGTTTCCTCGAGGTCTTCAGCCACCCGCTCGAACTCCTCGCGCTCGGCCGCGGTGATCAGCCGCTGCCCATCAGCCGTGCGCAGCTGTCGAAGGCCCTCGCGAGCGACCCCGCGCTCACCGGCATCCTGATCGATCCGGCGGGCCCGTGGATCCGCCTCACGCGCGACGAGCTCGCGCCCGTCATCGACCTCGCCGCGCAGGACGCCGCCGCGGAGTCCTGAGCGCACGACGACAGCGGGCCGCCCCCTTCTTGGAGGGGCGGCCCGCCGTCGTTTCCGACCGGATCCTGGATGTCGAGGAGCTCGGCCCTCACACCCCGTACAGTTCGCCGACGGGGACCGCCACCGGCAGCACGTTGCCGGCGGGAGCGAGCGGGCACGCCCACATCGGGTCGTAGGCGCACGAGGGGTTGTAGGCGAAGTTGAAGTCGATGACGAGGGTGTCGGGGGCGGCTCCGCGGCCGAGGTCGGCGCCCTTGATGGTGTCGAGCAGGTAGCGTCCGCCTCCGTACGTGCCGCCCGGCCGACCGGCGGCCGCGTCGCGCACGGGCACGAACAGTCCGCCGCCGTAGGACGTGAGGCGCCACACGTCGAGCGATCCGGTGTCGGGGAGCTCCACGCGACCGATGCGCTCGAAGCCGACCTCGCCGTCGGTGCCGGTGGTCGCGACGAACGACGCCTCGTCGGCGTCGAGCAGCGGCACCTCGAAGCGCCAGGCGACGTCGTAGGGGGCGAGGGGCAGGCCCTCGAATCCGTCGCGCTGCTCCGGGAGCAGCGGCGTCGCGGGGTGATCGGCGAAGAGCGCGTCGCGCTCGATGCGCCAGAGCTCGTGGGCGTCTTCGGGGTCGTCGGCCTCGCGCACGGCGTCGTAGAGCGCGAACACGCGGCGGCGCCAGTCGGCGATGTCGAGGGCGGTGCGGGCGGCGGCGGTGGTCATGACTCGAGCGTAGGCCGGGGGTGGATGCCGGGGCCCGGGGTGGACAGCGATGCGGCGTGCCGCCCGCGTGCGCGCGGGCGGCACGCGAGCGGGGCGTGCGCGGGCGCGTGCGCGGTGGCCCCGGGGCCACGCGCGGCGCACGGTGCGACCGCCGTCGCGCAACGGGGCAGACACGGCGCGGGCCCGCGCACTAGCGTCGGCACATGGCATCCCCTCGCATCACGCTGACCGTCCCGGGCCCCGACGGCGACCGCGAGGTCGGCATCTCGAACCCCGACCGGGTGCTCTGGCCCGAGGTCGGGATCACCAAACGCGAGCTGGCCGAGTATCTCATCGCGGTGGGCGGCCCCTTCATCGCGGCGAACGGACACCGGCCCGTGTCGCTCGAACGCTTTCCCGAGGGTGTGGGCGGCGAGGCCTTCTTCTCGAAGAACCCGCCGAAGGGGGCGCCGGCGTTCGTCGAGGCCGTGACGGTCACCTACAACAGTGGGCGGCGGCATCCGCAGCTCTTCCTCGGCGAGATCGCCTCGGCGGTGTGGGCCGCGCAGATGAACACGATCGTGTTCCACCCCTGGGCCTCGCTCGCGACCGACCCCGACCATCCCGTCGAACTGCGCATCGACCTCGACCCGCAGCCCGGCACCGGCATCGCCGAGGCCGTCACGGCGGCGCAGGAGCTGCGGGTGGTGCTGCGCGAGGCGGGCCTCGAGCCCTGGATCAAGACGAGCGGCAACCGGGGCCTGCACGTGTTCTGCCCGATCGAGCCCACGCACGAGTTCCTCGACGTGCGGCACGCCGTCATCGCCGCCGCACGCGAACTGGAACGTCGGATGCCGGATGCCGTGACCACCAGCTGGTGGAAGGAGGAGCGGGGCGAGCGCATCTTCGTGGACTTCAATCAGGCGAATCGCGACCGCACCTTGGCCGGCGCGTACTCCCCGCGGGCCCTGCCCACCGCCACGGTGTCCACCCCGGTGGCCTGGGACGAGCTCGACGGCGTCGACCCGCTCGCGTTCACGGTGCGCTCGGTGCCGGAGCGGTTGGCATCCGTCGGGGATCCGTGGGAGGGCTTCGCCGAGAAGCCCGGACGCATCGACACGTTGCTGGAGTGGTGGCAGCGCGATCTCGAGAACGGGCTCGGCGAACTGCCGTTCCCGCCCGAGTTCCCCAAGATGCCCGGCGAGCCACCGCGCGTGCAGCCGTCACGGGCGAAGTCGCCGGCGGAGTGACGCGGCGCAGCGCGGACGAGGGCGGAGAACAGGAGATCGTTCCGGGACAGGACGGCGAGAGAGATCGGCGTCCGGTTCTCGACTGATCGCCTGTTCACGCGAGTGCCGACCCGTGGCGCGGATGCCGATGGCGGCGCGACCGCGCGGCCGCCGCGTCGCCGCGCGCCTCCCGTCACCGGGCACCGAATCGCACGCCGCGCGTGCCTCCGGTCATCGTGCGTCGCCCGGCACGGAAGCGCTCCGCGCGGGTGCGGTCGACCATCGGCATGACCGGCACCGAAGCCGCTGCCGCCGTCGCCCGCGCCTCAGACGCCGGCCGCCAGCGCGTCGCCCGCTGCGCTGCGGTAGTACAGCACCGCCCGGCCGTACCGGGCGCGGTTGAGCAGCCCGGCGCGTTCCATCACGCGCAGGTGCTGGTTGACCGCGGAGGTCGAGACACCGAGCCCCAGGGCGAGATCGGTCGAGGATGCCGGCTCACCCAGCGCTGCGAGAAGGGTCGAGCGGGTGCGTCCGAGCAGGTCGGACACGGCGTCGGGTTCAGGCTGCGTGCTGCGCGACCACATCGCGCCTTGCCCGCGCGCCGGATACATGACCGTCGGTGGGAGATCGTCGTCGATGGGGGTCGAGACGCGGACGGTGAACATCGACGGCACGAGGGTGAGGCCGTCGCCGAGCACGGGCCGACGGCGCATGTCGGGGTTCCACAGCCGCACGTCGAGGTGGCGGCCGTCGTAGCGGGCGGCATCTGAGAGTCCGTTGAGCACGGCGCCCAGACCCGACTGCGCGGCGATCCGCCCGCGATAGGCGATGTCGGCCCGCAGGACGGCGCTCATGCGCGGCCAGTGCGGGGCGAAGCAGAGGTCCCACGCGGTGGCGAGAGCGCGTTGCAGACGAGCGACGACCAGGTCGTGCCGCCCGCGGAACACCGGCGGGACCTCGCCATGGAGGCGCTCGAGGTCGGCGACGAAGCGCGCCCGGGGGATGCGTCCGAGCGCGACCAGCTCGTCGTCGAGCGAGGTCAGCGGCGACGACGGGCGGGGGTTCACGAAGTCCGCCGTCCATTTGCGGTCGTTGACGAGCCCGAGGAGCACCTCGAGGTCGAGCAGGGGGCGCACCGACGCGATGCGCTCCAGCCACGGCTGCTGAAGGGGGAAGCCGTCGGGTTGGGAGAGGGCGCGCAGCCCCAGCCCGAGCTCCGACAGCGGTGAGACGCCGAACCGGATCGCCGAGATATCGGCGGCGTCCAACTCGTACCGGATCATGAAGCCTCACGCTACATCGATTGAGGCCGCCGGCGACGCCTGCCTCAATGAGATGGTGACCAGCACGATCCCGACCGTCCCGCTGAGAACCCTCGTGCAGACGGATCGCACACTGCGCCGCCTGCTCACCGTCACCCTCGTCGACACGCTCGGCCGCGGCGCGTTCTTCACGCTGACGACGCTGTACCTGACCCTCATCGTGGGGCTCGAGCCCGTCGCGGTCGGTATCGGCCTCACGATCGCCGGGGCGGTGGGCGTCGCGAGCTCACTGACCTTCGGTCACCTCTCCGACCGCGTCAGCGCGCGGAAGATGCTCATCGTCCTGCACGTCGTGCAGGGGGCGGCGCTCATCGGCTACCTCTTCGTCCGCGATCTTCCGACGCTCGTGATCGTCGCCTCGCTCGTGCTGCTCGCGCAGCAGGGAGGGGGGAGCGTGCGCTCCTCCGTCGTCGGGCGGGCGTTCCGCGGTGAGGACCGGGTGCGCATCCGCGCGACGATGCGCACCGTCACGAACGTCGGCATCGGAGTCGGCACCGCGGTCGCAGCCGTCCCCCTCGCGCTCGGTACGCCGTTCGCGTTCCACCTCACGATGACGATCGCGGGCTCGCTCTTCCTGCTCTCCGCCGTGCTCGTCGCCGGTCTCGACCCGCGGCGCGTCGACGTCCGGCGGGAGGACCCGGATGCCGAGACCCCGGCCTCCGCGCCGGTCGCCGCCGTGCGGAGCCCCTACCGCGACCCGCGCTTCCTGTGGCTGACCGCACTCATGGGGGTGTTCGGCATCCAGTTCGGGGTGTTCGAGATCGGCGTGCCCCTGTGGGTCGTCGCGCACACGATCGCCGCCGACGTCGTGGTCAGTCCGCTGCTTCTGGTCAACACGGTGGTCGTGGTGCTGCTGCAGGTGCGGATGAGTCGCGGGACCGGGACGTTCTCGGGAGCCGGGCGGGCGATGATCCGCGCCGGGTGGCTCATGGTCGCCGCGTGCGCCCTGTGGGCCGGGGCGGGATGGATCGGCGGTGAGGGATGGGGGCCCGCGACGGCGGTGATCGTCGTGCTGCTCGCCGCGGCCGTCGCCCACTCGCTCGCCGAGATCACCTCGAGCGCCGCGGGGTGGAGTTTGAGCTTCGACCTCGCGCCTCAGGAGCGCATGGGGAGCTACCTGGGCGTCTACGGCACGGGCTATGCGGTCGGGGCGATGATCGCCCCCGCCGTCGTGACGATGACGGCGATCGACCTCGGTACCGCCGGGTGGGCGATCCTCGCGGCGATGTTCGCTGCCGCCGCAGCCGGTGTCGTGCTGATCGCCCGGCAGGCGGATGCCGTGGAGGTGCGCTGAGCGGCCTCCGGCGTCGCGAGGACAGGGGATACCTCGAGAACAGGACGCGGGCGACCTGATCGTCCTGTTCTCGCAGCATCCCCTGTTCTGGTGGCGGGGCGGTGCGCAGGAACGAGCGGCGCGCGACCGGCCGGGCCCGAGGTGCCGCTCGTGCATGACGGAGCGGCCCGCACCGCGCCCGGGCTCGCTGCGAGTCAGTCCAGAACGTCGCCCAGGTCGTACGAGCTCACGGTGTCGAGCTGCGCGAAGGTGCACGAGCCGGCGTCGCGGTCGGGGCGCCACCGATCGAACTGCACCGTGTGCCGGAAGCGCATGCCCTCGAGCTGGTCGTAGCGCACCTCGAGAACGCGCTCGGGACGCAGCCGCACGAACGACACGTCTTTGGACGCCGAGAAGCGCGAGCGGTCGGTCTCGCCGGTGACGGCGGCGCCCTCGTCGTCGCGCTCGACGTACGGCTCGAGCTCGTCGATCAGCTCGCGGCGGCGCTTGTCGGTGAAAGCCGACGCACCCCCGACGCCGTGAAGTCGACCGTCGTCGTCGTAGAGCCCCAGCAGCAGGGAGCCGACGCCCTCGCCGGACTTGTGGATGCGGTAGCCGATCAGCACGACGTCGGCCGTGCGCGCGTGCTTGATCTTGAACATCGTGCGCTTGTTCGGCGCGTAGGGCTGCGCGAGAGGCTTGGCGATCACACCGTCGAGACCGGCGCCCTCGAACTCGGCCAGCCACCGGCGCGCGAGGTCGGGATCGTCGGTGGTGCGGGTGACGTGCACCGGGTGCGGCACGCCACCGAGCAGATCGACGAGCTGCCTTCGGCGCTCGGAGAACGGCTCGTTCTGCAGGTCGCGCTCGCCGCGGGCGAGGAGGTCGAACGCGATGAACATCGCCGGGGTCTCCTCGGCGAGCAGGTTCACCCGGGATGCCGCGGGGTGGATGCGCTGCGAGAGGGATTCCCAATCCAGCCGTTGGGTGCCCGGTTCGCCGCGCGCCACCACGACCTCACCGTCGATGAGGCACGGCTCGGGGAGCAGTCGCGCGAACGCCTCCACCAGTTCCGGGAAGTACCGGGTGAGAGGCTTCGCGCCCCGGCTGCCGATCTCGACGTCGGTACCGTCCCACGAGATCAGCGCACGGAACCCGTCCCACTTCGGTTCGTAGCTGAAGCCCCCGTCGACCTTGGCGTGGTCGGGAACCTCGGGCACCGACTTCGCCAGCATCGGTGCGGGGATGTCGTAGGACACGGTCGTCAGCTCTCGTCGCCCGCGAGCGGCACAGGGTCTTTGCGCTTCTTGCGGCGGGCCCACTCGGCCGGCTTGTCGGAGCCGTTCCAGACGGTGATGATGCCCCAGACGACGGCCGTGAGGGGCACGGCCAGCAGGGTGCCCAGGATGCCGCCGATCGCGGTCCCGCCGGCGAGCACGACCAGCACGACGAACGAGTGCAGCTTCATCGACCGGCCCATGAGGACGGGCTGGAGGAAGTTGCCCTCGAGCTGGTTGACCACGACCACGATGCCGACGACCACCAGGGCGATCACCCACCCGTTGGTGACGAGAGCGACGAGCGCGGCCAGGATGCCGGCCGTCACGGCGCCGACGATCGGGATGAACGCGAGCAGGAAGACGAGCACGGCCAGCGGGAGCGCCAGCGGCACACCCAGGACGGCCAGGCCGATGCCGATCCCGATGGCGTCGACGGCGGCGACCGACGCCGTCCCGCGCACGTACGAGCCGAGGACGGTGACCGTCTTGTCGCCGATGCGACGCGCGCGCTCGTAGTCGCTGCCGTGGAACGGGCGGAGGACGAACTCCCACATGCGCGGGCCGTCCTTGAGGAAGAAGAACAGGATGACGACCATGAGCACGAAGCCCGTGACGAACGAGGCCACGGCGCTGACCCCCGCGAGGGCGCCGGTGCCGAACTGCGCGCTCGTGACGAAGTCGCCGATCGCCTGGACGGCCTGGTCGACCTGATCGGGCGAGATGGCGAACGGCAGGGTGTGGTACCAGTCCTGGGCTTTCTGGAATCCTTCGACGGCCTGCGAGCTCAGGGTGTCCCACTGGTTGATCACGGCGTTGACGACGAGCCACCCGAGGGCCGCGAGTACGACGACGACCGCGAGCAGCGTGAGCAGGGTCGCGAGGACCGCCGGGACGCCCTTGCGTCGCATCCACATCGTGACCGGCCCGAACGCCGACGCGAAGATGAGCGCGAGGATCAGGGGGATGATGACGAGCGTCACCTGACGGATGCCCCAGATGACCCCCGCGACCAGCACGACGACGATGATGATCTGCACCGCGCGTACGGCGAGACGCCCGAACCCATCGGCCCACAGGCTCTTCGGCGGCGTCTGCACGGTCTCGGCGACGGCTTCGACCGCGCGACGCGGCGCGGGATGGCGAGAGAAGAGGCCCATGCGACGACGTTAGCGGGAGGTCCCGACATCGTCCGCGCGGCTTGCGCGGGTGGGGACCGGCGGATAGGGCGGCGATCCGTGAGACCCCGGCGCGGACGACCGAGAGCGATCGCGGCGCCGGGGTCTCGGCATCCGGGGTCAGACGAAGGCGCTCATGCCCGTGATGTCGCGGCCGAGAAGGAGGGCCTGCACGCTCTCCGTGCCCTCGTAGGTGTGGATCGCCTCGATGTCCGACATGTGCTGCATCACGCCGTTCTCGAGCAGGATGCCGTTGCCGCCCAGCAGGTCGCGCGCGATCGACGCCACCCGGCGGGCCGCGCGCGTGTTGTGGTACTTGGCGAGGGAGGCCTGGGTGGGTCGAAGGCCGCCGGAGGTCTCGAGGTCGGCGAGGCGCCGGCAGTACAGCTGCATCGCGGTGAGTTCGTCGAGCATCTGCGCGAGGCGCTCCTGGACCATCTGGAACTTCGCGAGGGGCTTGCCGAACTGCATGCGCTCTGTGGCATACGTCCGCGCGATCTCGTAGCAGGCTGTCGCGTGGCCCAGGGCCGACCACGCGACGCCCGAGCGGGTGGCGAACAGCACGACCGACGCGTCCTTGAACGTGCGGGTGCCCGGGAGCACGGCATCCGCGGGGAGACGCACGTCGTCCATCGCGATGTGGGCCTGATGGATGCCGCGCAGCGACACCTTCCCGGTGATGACGGTGCCCGTGTAGCCCGGGGTGTCCTGCTCGACGAGGAAGCAGCGCACGTTGCCGTGGTCGTCGCCGCCCTCGTCGTCGACGCGGGCCCAGACGAAGGTGATGCCGCCGGAGGCGCCGTTGCCGATCCACTTCTTCGTGCCGCTCAGCGACCAGCCGTCGGGGGTGCGGGTCGCGGTGGTCTCGAGCGAGACGGAATCCGAGCCGTGGTCGGGCTCCGTGAGCGCGAAGGCGCCGAGGACGGTGCCGGCGGCGAGGGGGGTGAGCCAGCGCTTCTGCTGCTCAGGCGATCCGTAGAACGCCAGCGTGCGCAGCGCGAGGCCGCCCTGCACGGCGAGGGCCGTGGCGAGCGACCCGTCGTGGCGCGAGATCTCCATGTTGACCAGTCCCGCGGCCAGGGGAGAGGTGCGCGGAAGGTCGGGGTGCTCGATGCCGTCGGTGAACAACTCGAGCTCGCCCATGCGCCGCACGAGGTCGATCGGGTAGGTGGCGGCATCCCACTCGCCCTGCATGCGTTCGCCGACCTCGTCGGCGAAGGTCTTCGCGGCATTCCACGCGGCGCGGTCGGCGTCGGGGATGTCGGCGAAGACGGCGTAGTAGTCGGTGTCGCGGCGGCCCAGCAGGTCGTAGTGGGCGACGCGCTCTCCGGGGAGGGCGCGGGCATCGGCGTCGATGGTCATGGTTCCCAGTATCGCTCATGCTGATACTCGGTGTCACGCCGTGGGGGTTTCTCACGGCAACCCCTCGCACTCGCCCCGCGTGCGCGCCGACGCGCTCCTCGAGTGTCCAGGACACGCCGCATGGCGCCGCCGCGAACGGCGTGTTCTGGACACTCAACAGGGGGGATGCCGGGGGCAGCGGCGGTTCGGGAAGAGCGACGAGTGTCCAGGACACGCCGGGTAGCGCCCCTGCGAACGGCGTGTCTTGGACACTCGACAAGGGAGGAACCCGCGGCTCGGGCAGTGCCGCGCCGCGGCGCGGGAGGCCTTGGGTCAGTCGCCGAGCGAGGCGCGCAGGCGGCGCGTCACCTCGGCGGCGGGCATGCGGCGCGGGAACGCTGCCACGATGAGGTCGTCGCCCGACGCGTCGTCGCCGTCGGCGTGTACGCCGTAGCGACGCAGCACGTCGTCGAGTGCGCGACGCAGAACGGATGCCGGCACCCGGGCGCCCCGCATGAGCCGGCGCAGCACGTGGTTGTGCACCGCCGTGACCAGGGCCGCGAAGCCGACGGCATCCAGGGGGTCGAGGCCGGGGAGGGCCTCGCGGAGGTATTCGTCGAAGAGGCGTTCGTAGCGGAACACCGTGACGATCTCGCGGTCGCGCAGATCGGGGATCTCCCGCACGATCACATAGCGACGGCGGGCGAGCTCGGGGTCGGCCGCGAAGTGGCGGAACACCCGCACCGACGCCTCGCACACCGCGGCCCACGGGTCGTCGTGCGGCTGCGACAGATAGGCGCGCGTCTCGGCGAGCAGCACCTCGTGGTCGGCGAAGACGACGTCTTCCTTCCCGCCGAATTGCCGGAAGAACGTCGAGCGCGACACCCCCGCGGCCTGCGCGATCTGCTCGACCGAGGTCTGGTCGTAACCGTTCGCGACGAAGAGGTCGATGGCGGCGGCGACCACGGCCGTCCGGCTCGGCGGGGCAGGGGTCTCGCTCACGTCATGAGCCTAGGCGTCGGATGGGGGAGAATCGCGCGATTCCCGGCCGCGGGCGGTGAGCTCGTCGCGGACGGCCTTTCGGACGACACCGTAGACCGCGGAGAGGGCGACGGCGGCCATGACCACGACGAAGACGAGCGAGGTGAGCGGGTCCATCCGTCCACGCTGTCACGCCGGCGTTGTCGGCGCATCCTCCACCTGCGGCTAACCGAAACCGCCGCCGGGGGCAAGTGGATGCCGAGACCTCGGCCCCCGCGATGGGATGGACCGCATGACCTCCCCCCTGTGGCTCCGTGATCAGACGCCCGTCGAGGGCACGCCGTCCGAGTCCGGCGCACGGCACGACGTGGTGATCGTCGGCGCGGGCCTCACCGGCCTGTCCACCGCCGTCATGCTCGCCGAGGCCGGCCTCGACGTCGCGCTGGTCGATGCGGGCGGGGTGGGGCAGGGGGCCACCGGCGCCTCCGTCGGCATGGCATCCCTGCTGCAGGGGACGACCCTCGCGTCGCTGCGGAGGCACCACCCGGCGAGCCTGGTGCGCGCCTACGTCGACGCGAACCGCGCGGGCCTGGAGTGGCTCGCCGACCGCGCCGGCGGTGCCGCCGACCGTCGCACCGCTTTCACCTTCGGGCGGGGGATCGCCGCCGACGCCGCCCTCGACGCCGTGCGCGACGCGGCCCGCGACGCCGGTCTCACACTGCGCGATGACGCCCCCGCCGACCTCGGCGGCCGCACTCCCGTGCGCGCCCTCGCCCTCGACGATCAGCTGGCCCTCGACCCCGCGCTGCTCGCGCGGACGCTCGCCCGCACCGCGGTGGAGGCCGGAGCGACCCTGCACACCGGCGTGCGCGTGACCGACGTGCATGCCCTTCCCACCGGCCGCGTCGAGACCGACCGCGGCCCGCTTCTCGGCGACACGGTCGTCCTCGCGACCGGCACGCCCATCACCCGCCGCGGCCTCTACGACCTGAAGACCCGGGCCCTGCGCTCGTGGGCGATCGCCTTCGAGCTCGAGGGGGATGCCGAGGCCCCCGGCGGCATGTGGAGCGAGGTGGGCGTCGACGGGCGCAGCGTCGTGGCGGCCCCGTCGTCGTTCGGGCGTTCCGCGCTCATCGTCACCGGGGCGCGGCATGCGGTCGGGTCGGCATCGTCGGAGGTCGCGCTCGCCGAGGGGCTCGCCGCGTGGGCACGCCGGACGCTCCCCGTCGGCGCGGAGATCGCCCGCTGGTCGGGGCAGGACTACCAGTCGCACAACCTCGTGCCGTTCGTGGGCGGGATGCCACGCGGTCTCGGCCGCCTGCGTTTCGCCACGGGATACGCCGGGTGGGGCATGACCAACGCCCCGGCGGCGGCGATGCGCCTGACCGCGGAGATCCGCGGCGTCTCGCGCAGTGAACGACCCGAGTGGATGCGGACGATCGGCACGCGCCTGACCGTGCCCGCCGATCTCGGTCGAGGGATCGGCGAGGCCGCGCGGCGTGCCCGGGTGGCCGCGATGGCGCTCGCCGAGGCGGTTCCCGCGCCGACGAAGAGACCCGCGGAGGGCGCCGGACTCGTGGCCCGCCAGGGACTGCGTACGGCCGCCGTCTCCACGATCGACGGACGCACGCGCGCGGTCACCGCGCCGGCGCCGCTGACGTGGAACGACGCCGAGCGCACGTGGGACAGCCCCATCGACGGCTCGCGCTACGCGCCCGACGGCACGCGGGTCGAGGGCGCGGCATCCGCGGATCTGGGAGCCTCCGTGCGGTGAGGACAGTGTGTCCTGCCATCGCCATGTGCGGGCGTCGCGGGCGGACCTTCCGGGGCTTCGGCTCGCGGACGGACGTCCCGTCGCTCAGCTCTTCGCGCCGGTGAGAGCGAGCGCGCCGCCGAGGCCGATCATCATGACGCCGCCGGTCGCCGACAGCGTCGAGATGCGCTTCGGCGACCGCGCGAACCATGCGCGCGCCGTGCCGGCGGCGACGGCCCACGCGCTGTCGCAGGTGAGGGCGAGAACCTGGAAGATCAGGCCCAGGAGCAGCAACTGCAGCCACACGGCACCCGCGTGAGGATCGACGAACTGGGGCAGCACGGCGACGAAGAACGCGATCGTCTTGGGGTTCGTCATCCCCACGATGAAGCCCTGGCGCAGCAGGGTCCATGACGAGGCGGGTGCGGCGGAAGCGCCGGCGACGTGCGCGTGGCGGTGACGGATGGCCTGGATCCCCAGCCACACGAGGTAGATCGCGCCCACGATCTTCAGCACCGTGAAGGCGACGATCGAGGATGCCACGATGGCACCGACCCCGAAGGCGACGGCGAGCACCGCGGGGACCGTGCCGAGGGCGTTGCCCACGACGCTGAGCACTCCGGCGCGGCGGCCCAGCGCGATGGAGCGACCGATGACGAAGAGCACGCTCGGACCCGGGATGACGATGATGACGACCGACGCGGCCACGAAGGCGACGAGGTTCTCGATCGGAGGCACGCGTGCAGCGTACTGCCCGTGCGCATAGCGGACGTTTCCTCCTCGTGCCCGCGCCCGCGAAGCACGCGTGAGGGGTCAAGAACTGTCGCTTGCGCAGCGGCCAGGCGACAAATTCTGACCCCTCACGAGCAGTGCAGGCCTGCGCGCGCTAGGCGGGTACGGCCTCGCGCGCGAGCAACTCGGTGATCCGACCCACGCAGCCGCCGCAGCCGGTGCCGGCGCGGGTGGCGGCCTTGACGCAGGCGACCGTCGGCTCGCCGGTCGCCACGGCGTCGCGGATGGCGCCCGCGCTCACGCCGTTGCACCAGCACACCGTGGCGTCGGCGGCGAAGGGGTCGGCGACCACGGCCATACCGGCGTCGGGCGCGTCGAGCCGCAGGAGCGACGACCGATCGGCGGGCAGCTCCGAGCCCCGCTCGAACAGCAGGGCGAGTTCGGCGCCGGTGCGCGGCATGCCGACCGCGACGAAGCCGGTGAGGACACCGTCGACGGTGACGAGTTTGACGTACGCACCGCGCGCGGGGTCGGCCCAGATCGTGACCTGCGGGCCATGGCATCCGGGAGCGTGCGCGAAGGGGTCGGCGTCGACGGCGCCGCCGGCGACCACGTCGATGCCCTCGGCCTTGAGCATGACGACGCCCGGGCGCTCGGCCGGTGCGGGGGCCGAGGCTCCGGACGAGAGCAGCGTCGCGAGGCGGTCGGCCTGGCGCCAGCCGGGGCCGATCAGTCCGCTCGGCCCGCCGGGGACGCGTCCGTCGGGCGCCGCGTCGGCGGGGTCAGCGACGTGCGCGCAGTCGCCGACGGCGAAGACGTTCTCGTCGGTCCAGGAGCGCGAGGAGCCGTCGACGAGCACACCCGCCGACACCGCGAGTCCGGCCCTCGCGGCGATCTCGGTGCGCGCACCCACCCCGCACGACAGCACGAGCAGGTCGCCCGCGAGCACGCGCCCGTCGGCGCAGACCAGGCCGTCGAACCACGCCTGCCCGTGGTCGTCGTAGCGGTGCACGATGCTCTCGGCTCGCGCGTGGTGCCTCATCTCGACCCCCGCGGCCACCGCGGCGGCGGCGAGGACGCGCCCGCTGTTCTCGTCGAGCGTGCGGTTCATCGGCGCGGCGGAGTGGTACGCCACCGTCACTTCGGCGCCCGCCTCGGCCGCGGCGAGGGCGAGCTCCATGCCGAGCACCCCCGCGCCGAGCACGACGATCCGCCTCCCGGCCGAGACCGCAGCACGCACCACCTCGGCGTCGGCGAGGTCGCGCAACGCCACGACGCCGCGCGGAAGGTCGCCGTCGAGGGCCGCGGAGCGTCGCACCCCGGCGAGCGTGGGCACGTTCGCGCGGGCGCCCGTCGCCAGCACGAGTCGGTCGTAGGGCAGACGGATGCCGTCTTCCAGCCGCACCGAGCGGAGCGTGCGGTCGACACCGGCCACCGCGACCCCGAGGAGGAACCGCGCTCCCGCCTCTTCAGCGACGCGGCGGTCGCCGAGGTCGAGCCCGGCGCGATCCATGCGTCCGACGGCATATTCGGCGATCAAGACGCGGTTGTACGCGTCGTGGGGCTCGGCGCCGACGACCGTCAGGTCGATGCGCCCCTCGCGCACGGCGGGCAGCAGACCCTCGACGAGCCGCGCTCCGACGGGGCCGTAGCCGACCAGCACCACGCGTTCAGGCATGGGTTCCCTCCTTGGTGCGAACAGGGTCCGGATGCGCCGAGACCACCACGGACCCCCGCGGGAACGCGGGCACGGGCACAGCGGCCTCCGGAGCCACGCGCACCCGCGTGCGCTTGAACTCCGGCATGGCTGAAATCGGGTCGACGAGCGCCTCGGTCAGCCGGTTGGCGCACTCCTCGCCCGCGTAGTGGAACGGCAGGAAGACGGTGTCGTGGCGGATGTCCGTCGTCACGGTGGCGCGCGCCCGCACGGTGCCGCGCTCGTTCGACACGGCGACGAGGGCATTCTCGCGGATGCCGAGCCGCGAGGCCGTCGCGGGATGGATCTCGAGCCGCGCCTCGGGGCGGGCTCCGTTCAGCTCGGCGACGCGGCGGGTCTGCGCGCCCGACTGGTACTGCTGCAGGTAGCGGCCCGTGACGAGGGTCAGCTCCTCGCCGCGGTCGGTGGGCGCCGGGGGAGTGGCATCCACCGCCACGAGACGCGCGCGGCCGTCGGCGTGAGCGAAGCGCCGGGTGAACGGACGCGGGGTGCCCTCGGCGCGGTACGGCCAATACGCCTCGACGCCGGTGTCAAGCAGCGCGTGCGAGAGGCCCGAGTAGTCGGCGATGCCGCCCTCTGAGGCTCGGGCGAGCTCGTCGAACACCACCGAGGGCTCGGTCGACCAGGTGGATGCCGCGCCCAGACGCCGCGCGATCTCGGCCAGGATCCACAGCTCGCTGCGGGCGCCCTCGGGTCCGGGAAGCGCTCGGCGACGGCGGATCACCCGACCCTCGAGGGAGGTCATCGTGCCCTCCTCCTCGGCCCACTGCAGCACGGGCAGCACGATGTCGGCGAGCTCCGCGGTCTCGGAGAGGAAGAAGTCGAAGACGATGAGGGTGTCGAGGGCTTCCAGTCGCGCGTGAACGGCGTCGACATCGGGAGCCGACACGACAACGTTCGACCCGGCGACGAGCAACGTCTTCACCGGCCCGCCGAGTTCGGCCAGAAGAGCGGTGGCCGGGATGCCGGCATCCGGAATTTCATCGGGATCGATGCCCCACACCCCGGCGACGTGGCGGCGGGCGTCGGGGTCGCGGATGGAGCGGTAGCCGGGCAGTTGGTCGGCCTTCTGCCCGTGCTCGCGCCCGCCCTGGCCGTTGCCCTGCCCGGTGAGGGTGCCGTAGCCCGAGCCCTCGCGGCCGACGAGGCCGAGGACGAGGGCGAGGTTGATCGCGGCGGTTGCGGTGGCGGTGCCGTCGACGTGTTGTTCGACGCCGCGTCCGGTGAGGATGTACGCGCGCCCCGCCGCGAGCCGGCGAGCGGTCTCGCGGAGCTGAGCAACTGGGATGCCGGTGGTCGAGGACGTCCGCTCCGGCCACCACGCCCCGACCGATCGCCGCACCGCGTCGAACCCCGTCGTGCGCTCCTCTATATACGCGCGGTCGAGGAGGTTCTCGGTGATGACGATGTGCGTGATGCCGAGCAGCAGCGGAAGGTCGGTGCCGGGAGCGGGCTGCAGGTGGGTTCCGGCACCGTCTTCGGTGAGGCGCGCGGTGGCCGAGCGGCGCGGGTCGACGACGATCAGCCCGCCGGCTGCGCGCGCCCCGGCGAGGTGGGCGAGGAAGGGCGGCATGGTCGCGGCGACGTTCGAGCCGAGCAGCAGGATCGCCGAGGCGTCGTCGAGGTCGGTGACGGGGAAGGGCAGGCCCCGGTCCATCCCCAACGCGCGGTTGGATGCCGCTGCCGCCGACGACATGCAGAAGCGGCCGTTGTAATCGATGCGGGAGGTGCCGAGCGCGACGCGGGCGAACTTGCCGAGCTGGTAGGCCTTCTCGTTCGTGAGACCGCCGCCGCCGAAGATGGCGTTGGCGTCGGGGCCGTGCGTGGCTTTCGTGTCGCGGAACGCCGCGGCCACGGCATCCAGTGCTTCATCCCAGGTGACCTCGGCGAGGGTCCCGTCGGGGCGCCGCATCAGCGGCATCCGGAGTCGGTGGGGGGATGCCAGGAGCTCCGCCGACGTCCAGCCCTTGGCGCAGAGCCCTCCCCGGTTGGTGGGGAAGTCGCGGCCCGTGACCGTCGTGGCGCCCGCGTGGCTGACGGTCATGGCGCACTGCAACGCGCAGTAGGGGCAGTGGGTGTCGGCGGAGCTCATGGGGTCAGATCCGCGTTCCGGTCTTCTTCGACATCCGCAGGTAGACGCCCGCGGTGAGGGCGAGGAACGCGACGTACGCGAGGGCGAACCAGCCGAGGGCGGGGGTGTACGAGCCGAACGTCGTCTTCGAGAAGCCGAGCAGCTGCGGGATGAAGAAGCCGCCGTAGGCGCCGATCGCCGAGATGAGGCCGAGGGCCGCGGCGGCCTTGCGCTGCGCGCCGACGCCGCCGCCGTTGGCCTTGAGGGCGAAGATCGTCGGGATCATGCGGTACGTCGAGCCGTTGCCGATGCCCGCCGCCGCGAACAGCACGAGGAAGCACAGCAGGAAGACCGCGAAGTTCTGCATCGGCAGGGTGAGCATCACACTCAGGATGCCGAGCCCCATCACCGTGAAGGCGCCGATCGTGATGACGGTGCCGCCGAAGCGGTCGGCGAGCTTGCCGCCGTAGGGACGAGCGAGCGAGCCGACGAGGGCGCCGAGGAACGCCAGGGTGACGGTCGCGGTGCCGATGGCGATGCCCTTGAAGTCGGGGAACGTGTCGGCGAGGAGCTTCGGGAAGACGCCCGCGAAGCCGATGAACGAGCCGAACGTGCCGATGTAGAGCAGCGAGAGCACCCACATGTGCGGCTCTTTGAGAGCGGCGAGGGATGCCGTGATGTCGGCCTTCGCGGCGGAGAGATTGTCCATGCGGAGGTACGCGCCGACCATCGCGACGAGGATCAGCGGCACCCAGATGAGGCCCGCGAGCGGCAGGTTGAGGGTCGCCGCGGCGCCGACGGTGATGACGATGGGGACGACGAACTGCGCGACCGAGGCGCCGAGGTTGCCGCCGGCGGCGTTGAGTCCGAGGGCGTATCCCTTCTGCGCGGCGGGGTAGAAGAACGTGATGTTCGACATGGAGCTGGCGAAGTTGCCGCCGCCGAAGCCGGCGAACGCGGCGATCAGGAGCAGGAGGCCGAAGGGCGTCGCGGGGTTCGACACCGCGATGGCGAGCCCGATGCTCGGGATGAGCAGAAGAGCGGCGGAGACGATGGTCCAGTTGCGGCCGCCGAAGCGCGGAACCATGAACGTGTAGGGGATGCGCAGCGTCGCGCCGACGAGGCTCGGCATGGAGATGAGCCAGAAGATCTCACCCGTCGAGAGCTGGAAGCCCGCCGCAGGCAGCGAGACGACGACGACCGACCACAGCTGCCACACGACGAAGCCGAGGAACTCGGCGAAGATCGACCACCGCAGGTTGCGGGAGGCGATGGCCTTGCCCTCCTTCGCCCACTGGGTGGCGTTCTCGGGGTTCCAGTTGTCGATCCAGCGGCCGGGGCGGTGTTGCAGTTCGGCGCTCTCGGCCTCGGGCGTTGCGGCCGCGGGCGGCGTGGCGGTTTCGGGGCGCGGGTCGGTGACGGTCACGGGGTCCTCCGGTGGGCGATGCGGGGGAGGTGCAGCGCCTCGCATGGGCGGGGCGTGCCGTCAGCGTAGGGAGGAGGGGTTTCCCAGGAGGGCGTTAGCGGGGGCGGGGAGGTAACGCTTGGCTCACCCGCGGTGGGGAAGGGGGAGAGGGGGAGTTTACGTGGGCGTTACATGCGAGCGGTCATCCGGTAGGAGAGGCGTAAGGGCTCTTGTGCGGTGTCAGAGCGCGCCTTTGGTCACCGACGCCCGCCAATAAGTCCCGGCGAAGGACCTCAGAAACCAGGTTGTCTCTAGATCCAGTGGTTCAAATCTAGGAAGAGCAGTTTCGGCGGGCGCGCGGGCTGAAGAAGCGCAGGGGGCATACCAAGTCCGGCAGAGCGTATTCGGCCTCTGCCTTAGGGCGTGGACTTGTGCTCACTGAGCTTCTCCCTCACAGAATGCCGGTTCTCCGGTGTGTCTATGATCGTGGTGACCTCCGGGAACGCTTCGCCTAATCAGATATGCCGGGTGTGTGCTTGTCGGCGTGCTCGATGCCGTACCGCTATCGATACCGAACGACCGCCCCGCGAATGGCATCCGCGTACTGGTAGATCTCGTCGAGCTCGTCGATCGGGTGCCGCGTCTCGACCTTCTGCTCGTCGAGAAGTCCGAGGTATTTCTGGCGCCCGTTGAAGTGCAGCCGGGCGATGGGCTTGCGGTTGTTGTCGTCGAGGAGCACGGCGAAGTAGCTCTTCGCATCGCGATGGGTGATTCGCTGGGGCTTGGTTTCGCCGCAGGCGATGGCCTTTACGATCTGGTAGCCCTCGAGCTCCTCAAGCGTCGTCTCGATCTCGGTGTCGCGGTTCAGATCGTCCTGCGCGGCCGGCTCGCTTGAGACAGTGGCAGGCTCTGTGGTCGGGATGGCAATCCCAGCCCCAGCTCCCAAGGCGGTCTTCAGCCGGTCGTTGACGCTCTCGGTTAGGAACTGACGGGAGGCCTTTCCGACGAGCGCCGTGAACTGTTCGCGGACGCGCGCTGTGTACGAGCCCTCGTACACGCGCTGAGTGAAGAACTTGATCCACTCGTCGCTCGGCTCGCGGAACTGACCGGCGATCTCGCGCTTGAGCGCACCCACGTACTTCAGTTCCTCGGCTGCGCTGATGATCGACTCGAGATCGAAGCTGTCCTTGCTCAGCTTCTGGACCTCGGGGATCAGCGTGTCGTCGATGTCGAGCAGATCCAGAACCAGGAACGGCTTGGCATCCATCTTGTTGGGTGCGTCGAGGTCGGTGAAGAACTGCCAGATGACGCCGTTGGTGAGCGCAGCGATCCGGGCGTTCGTCGTCGAGAAGTAGCGGAAGAGCTGGGACGCGTGCTCGATCTTCGGCACGCCGGTGGAGGCTTTGCACTCGATGAGGATTTGAACTTCGCCGCCCCGCATGATCGCGTAGTCGACTTTCTCGCCCTTCTTGATCCCCACGTCCGCGGTGAACTCGGGGACGACCTCAAGCGGGTCGAATACGTCATAGCCGAGGATCGTCGAGATGAAGGGCATGACGAAGGCATTCTTCGTCGCTTCCTCTGTACCGATCGCCGAGGCTTGATTGCTCACCTTTGTCGCGAGCGCGGCGATGCGTTCGTGAAACTCCATTGGTCCCCCCACAGTGACGAATATGTGGTGACCATAGCGGAATCACAGAAAATCCATGTTGAGGACTCGCTGGCCTGCGCCCAACCCCGATGCTGAGGTACACCCGGTTCTGTCGCAAAGCGCGCTAGGCGTCGTGCTGCGCTGCTCACCTCGATGAGAGACGAGAGCGACCCCGCGGGTATACCACCACCCCGACTGTGATCACCGCGGCGCCAATCAACCGGGCGGTAGACGCGGGTAGACCGAGAGAGATGCCTCGGTAGTGAGTGACATTCGGATCTGCCGGTGCAGGTCCTGACCGACCAGGCGCGGGCGATGGGCCGACCGCCGGTTAGGGAGAGTCGATTGTTAGGTCGGCTCACGCGAAGCGGCGCACCTCGGCTGGCCGACGCTGTGGAGCCCGCGCTGGCTGACTCGTAGGCGTCAGACGAGGCACGGGGAGGGTCGAGCACATAGCGACCAACACCGGTGGTGTTACGCCCTACTACGCCCCAGATCGCCCGCCCTCACGGCATCCCGTAGCTTCATCTCACCAACCCCTCCGAAGGCAGGTGAAGCCATGTCCCGCACGATCTCGTCGACAGTCCACCCGATCCAGCGCTGCATGGCAGCCTCGAACCCCTCGGCGTGGTGGGACGGCCTCGTCATCGAGGCTGACGGCTCGACCGTGACGGTCGCGCTGCTGAACGGCACGACTGTGCAGCTGCGGATCGTCGGCCCGGCCGTCGCCATCGCGGTGGGCGAGCCGCTGGCGTACCACCCGGTCGCCGAACTGCTCAGCGCGTCCGCGATCATCACGACCGCGCGCGCCGCATAGCCGAGCGGCCGCCGACGAAACGTCAGCGGCCGCAACGAAAAGCGATCTCAGGCGCTCATCGACGCCATCATGGCCTCGCACTTCACGACCATGTCGTCGCAGGCCATCGCGCAGTAGCGGCACATCTCGTCCATGTCGGCGTGGGCGCGGCACTCGGCGGCGCAAGCCTTGCCCATGGTCATGCAGGCGGTCATCATGGCGCTCATCACGTGCATGTTCATCCCGGCCGGACGCATCATCATGTGCATCGTCGCCTGAGCCATCTCGACCATGTTCGAGCACATGGCGCAACAGGTCGCCATCTCGGGGCCGTGCATCATGTCGCTGCCGGCGCACATCGCCGCGGCCATCGCGCACGCGTTCAGAGACTGCATGCATTCCTGCATGGCATCCATGTCCATGGTCATCTCGCCCATGTCCATCGACTTCATCATGGCCATCGTGTCCATTGCTTCTCCCGAGTGCTCGTTGTGACGGAGGGACCGGATGCCGCGAAGGGACTCCGGCGTACGGGCGATGCTACGCCGGAGGCGGTGACGGTCGACAGTGCCCGCGGCAGGTTCATCAGGTCGTGTAATGCCCATCTACCGGTGACGTCGAACGCCCGCCGCGGGCGATGAGCGTCCACCTTCACCGAACGCGGATGCCGACCGACCTCAGCTCCATTCCGGCGAGCCGCTGCACGACCTCGCGGTCGCCGCGGCGCCATGCGCCGAGGGCGTCGGGGTCGACCTTCGCGATGTCGGCCACCTTCTGGTGGGTGAGGGCGCGGAGCGCGAGGAGGTCGGAGTCGAGACCGGCGCGCAGCTGAGCGCGGGTGCGCGTCGCGCGCGTGACGAAGCGCAGGCGGGGAAGGAGCCACACGAGCAGCACGATCAGGATCGGCAGGCCGGCGACGCCGATCCCGAGCACGGTCGCCGCCTGCAGCACGAGGTCTTGTTGCGTCTGACCGGCCGAGGCGAGGGTGTCGCCTGCGGAGCCGGCCGTGTCGAAGGGGGCGCTGATGCCCGACCCGATGAGGGGGACGCCGCTCAACCGGGCGCCGACATCGGTCATCGACGATCGGAAGTCCGCGCCGGCGGTCTGCATGTCGCGCCCGAATTGCGCGAGTCGGCTGACGGTGGAGAAGACCGTGATCCCCGTCGCGACGCTCAGCGCGATGAGAACGAGGGCGACGACGTCGACCGTCACCTGACGCACCCGCTGCGCCGCGAAGTCGGAATACAGTTTCACGTCGTCACTCTCGCACGGGATATCGCCGAGACGCGTTACGCGATGCGCCGGAATCGCGGACCGGAATAGCCGTCGCGTTCGACGGATCCGGTGAACATCTCGACCGGGCGCACCCAGTACGAATAGTCGTCGTAGAGCTTTCGGTAGGAGACGAAGATCTCCTCGGTCTCGGAATGCCGGGTGATGCCGAACACCTCGTACCGCTGGCCTTTGAAGTGTTCGTAGATGCCGGGTTCGATTTCCACTCTCCGACCATCCTTCCCCCGAACGACGCGTCAGCGCGCACGGTCTCGGTGTCCGAGTCTGCCAGCAGCAGCGGCTTCGCCGAGCGAGCGAACCTTGGCACTACCTCCACCCCCTGTCGAGGCACTGCGTCGTTCGCCGAAGCCGTCCTACCGTCGCCGCCGACCGGGAGGACGTGATCATGATCGATCGCATCGAACACATCTGGGGCACGCGCACGCCGTTCGCGCAGGGGGAGCGGTGGCCGGTGCGCGTCGACCTGAAGCTCGCCGACGGGCTCACGGAGGACGACGTCGACCGGTGGGTGCAGTCGGCGTGCGTGCTGTGCAGCAACGGGTGCGGCACAGACATCGCCGTGAAGGACGGGCGGATGGTGGGGGTGCGCGGTCGCCCGATGGACATCGTCAATCACGGGCGCCTGGGTCCGAAGGGACTGTTCGGCAGCTGGCAGGGGATGACGAGTCCCGACCGCCTCACCCGACCCCTGATTCGCGTGGACGGCGAACTGGTCGAGACCGACTGGGACACCGCGATGACCCGGATCGTCGAACGCAGCCAGAATCTGCTGCACGAGAAAGGCCCACTGACCCACGGCTTCTACAGCTCGGGGCAGCTGTTCCTCGAGGAGTACTACGCCCTCGGCATCATCGGCAAGGCGGGCCTCGGCACCCCGCACATGGACGGCAACACCCGGTTGTGCACGGCCACGGCTGCGGCATCTATGAAGGAGAGCTTCGGTTCCGACGGCCAGCCCGGTAGCTATGCCGACATCGACGAGTGCGACGCCATCTTCCTGTTCGGACACAACATGGCCGAGACGCAGACCGTGCTGTGGACGCGCGTGCTCGACCGCCTCGCCGGCCCCAACCCGCCGCGCGTGGTGTGCGTCGATCCGCGGTTGACCGAGGTCGCCCGCCGCGCCGACGTGCACCTTCCGGTGCGACCGGGCACGAACCTCGCACTGATGAACGGACTGATCCGCGAACTGCTCACGAACGGCTGGATCGATGAGGACTACATCACCGCGCACACCGTCGGCTTCGACGAGCTGAAGACCACGGTCGAGCCGTGGACGCCCGAGGCCGTCGCCGAGACCTGCGGCGTCGACGCCGACGACGTGCGCGCAGCCGCCCGGATCTTCGCGGATTCGCCGCGCGTGCTCTCGACGGTGCTGCAGGGGTTCTATCAAGCGTCGGATGCCACGGCATCCGCGTGCCAGGTCAACAACCTGCACCTGCTCACCGGCAGGATCGGGCGACCGGGTGCCGGGATCCTGCAGATGAACGGGCAACCGACCGCGCAGAACGCGCGCGAGGCCGGGGCGGACGGCGACCTGCCGGGGTTCCGCAACTGGGAGAACCCGGAGCACGTGCGCCAGCTCGCCGAGCTGTGGGGCGTGCACGTCGATCAGATCCCGCACTGGTCGCCGCCGACGCACGCGATGCAGATCTTCCGGTACGCCGAGCAGGGGAGCATCGAGTTCCTGTGGGTGCAGGCGACGAACCCGGCGGTGTCGATGCCGCAGTCGGAGCGGATCCGGCGCATCCTCGCGAAGCCCGAGCTGTTCCTCGTCGTGCAGGACCTCTACCTGACCGAGACGGCGATGCTGGCCGACGTCGTGCTGCCGGCGGCGGGATGGGGCGAGAAGCAGGGGACGTTCACCAACGTCAACCGCACGGTGCACCTGTCGGAGAAGGCCGTCGAGCCGCCGGGGGAGGCGCGCAGCGACCTCGACATCTTCCTCGACTACGCCCGGCGCATGGACTTCCGCCGCGACGACGGCGCCCCGCTGCTCGACTGGTTCGGGCCCGAAGACGGCTTCCGCGCCTGGCAGGAGTGCACCCGCGGGCGGCTCTGCGACTACACCGGCCTCAGCTACGACAAGCTCCGCGGCGGCAGCGGCGTGCCCTGGCCGTGCAACGACGAGCACCCCGACGGGACGGTGCGCCTGTACGGCGACGGCGTCTTCCCCACCGACCTCGACCGCGCCGAGACCTACGGGCACGACTTGCTCACCGGGGCGACCATCGGACCGGTGACCTACAAGGCGATGCGCGTGGACGGCCGCGCGATCCTCAAAGCCGCGGCCTACAACCCGCCGCACGAGGCGCCGAGCGCGGACTTCCCCCTCCAGTACTCGACCGGGCGGACGGCGTACCACTTTCACACCCGGACGAAGACGGGGCGCACGCGGCAGCTGCAGCGCGCGGCACCCTCGGCGTGGGTCGAGTTGTCGCGGACGGATGCCGCGGAGCGCGGCATCCGCGAAGGCGACCTCGTGCGGGTGACCTCGGCACGCGGCGAGATCGTCGTGCCGGCCCGTGTCGGCGACGTGCGGGAGGGGTGCGTGTTCGCGCCGTTCCACTACGGGTACTGGGAGGAGGGGCGATCGGGGCCCGGTGGGCATCCGACCGCGGCCAACGAGCTCACGATGACCGAGTGGGACCCGGTGTCGAAGCAACCTCTGTTCAAGGTCGCGGCGGTGCAGGTGCACAGGGTCGCGGACGGGGTGGCGCCGGCGCCGGCGCCGACGACGACGGCATCCCGTCCGGCCTCCTCCGTGCCCGCCACCGTCGGCGGACCCGAGGGGGAGGCCCAGGAGTCGCTGCGGCCTGTCGAGCCGCCGCAGATCGCGACGGGGGAGGAATCGTGAACCTCGCGTCGTACCTCGGGCTGCTGCACGCGGGGGAGGACGTGCTCGCGCAGTCGTTCCGGCAGCTCGCCGACGGCCACGGCGACGAACCCGACGTCTTCCACCTCTCGCACACGCTGGCGCAGCAGTGCGACGAGCACGTCCGCCGGCTCGCCCCGGTCGTCGAGCGGTACGGCGAGGAACCGGATGCCGAACCCGAGCGCTTCCACGCGGAGGCGATGAACGAGAGTCGGGGCGGGCCCCTCGGGCTGCTGCGCGACCTGCAGGACCTGCATGCTCTCGTGGCCTTCGTCGACACGACGTGGACGGTGGTGAAGCAGGCCGCCCTGGCTCTGCGCGACGAAGAACTGCTCGCGATCATCGAGGACTGCGAGGCGCAGACGAAGACGCAGCAGGCCTGGCTCTCGACGCGGCTGAAGCAGGCCGCCCCCCAGGCGCTGCTCGTGGCGTCATGATGGAGCGGGTCGGCGCGCGGCTGCGGCAGCGACCGAGCGGTGCGGCCTTGTATGCAGGGGTGCTGTCGCTGGTTGCGCTCGCGCTCGCCGGCGCGGTCGGGCTCGCCACCCGGCAGCCGTGGCTGTTCCCGAGCCTCGGGCCCACCGTGATGCTGTTCTTCGAGTCCCCCGAGACGCCGTCGTCACGCCCGCGGAACGCGCTCGTGGGGCACGGGGTGGGGCTCGTCGTCGGAGCCGCGTGCTTCTACGCCCTCGGGCTGAACGGGCAGCCGCCCGTGCCGTCCGGGGGTCTCACCGCGAGCTACCTCGCCGCGGGAGCCGTCTCCGTCGCGACCACCACGGTGGTGCTGACGTTGCTGAAGACGCCCCACCCGCCCGCGGGGGCGACGACGCTGATCGTGAGTCTCGGCATCCTGACCCAGCCGACGCAACTGGCCGCGATGGCGGGGGCGATCGTCCTGGTCACTGTGGCGGGGTGGGGGCTGAACAGGCTGCTGCTGGGGAGGGAGCACGAAGGAGGATGAGCTCAGCCGGTACCCCTCCCGGGCGGACCGTGGTGCCAGGGTCACGGCCGCAAAGAGCAGTCGACCCACCGGGATGCGCAGGATCGGTTACCTGTGCGTTTCCCGAGTGCAAGAATCCCTGACACCCCGAATCCTGGCGCGCGAAGGAGCGGCCGATGTTCTCGCTGACCGGTGTCCACCTGCATCCGACGTGGAAGCGCGTCGAAGACGACTTCGTGATGGGCGCGTGCTCGCGTCGACTGTTCGGGTACGTCAGTCGGGATCCCGAGGGCGTGTGGAGCGCGTTCGACGAGGAGGCGCGCGTCGTCGCAGCAGGTGTCGACCTCCGGGAGGTGTCCGAGGCCTTGTGGGCGCATCATCTCGCGACGCACGACGACCACTGCGCCCCCGCCGGCGAGGCGCCATGGTGGCGCCGGCCGATCCGCGTCGCGCGGGAACGTCACGTCGCCTCAGCGCGGTGACCGCTCGGCCCGCGCGCCCCGAGGGGTGAGCCGGGCCGCGGCGCAACCCTCGGACGAGGTCGCGACGAACGGCCCTACGGTGACCGATGTGACGCAGCCCACTCCGACGCTCCACACGGTGAACGACCTCGCTCTCCGGTCGTTCTCAACCCGGCGCGCGAACGCTCCCATCTACGTCCTCCTCCACGGCATCGGCATGTCGCACCGGTACCACGCGCGCTTGCACGCGCAGCTGGCGACGGATGCCGAGGTGCACTCGATCGACCTGCCCGGCTTCGCCGGACTCCCCAAGCCGGGCCGCAATCCCGGCATCCGGGACGTCTCGGAGGCCCTCGGGCTCGTGCTCGATCTGCTGGACGTGCGGGCCGCGGTGGTGGTCGGGCACTCGATGGGCGCGCAGTGGGCGGTCGAGTTGGGCGTGCGGCGGCCCGACCTCGTCGGCGGGGTCGTCGCGTTCGGGCCCGTGACCGATCGCGCACGGCGCAGGCCGCTGACGCAGGCGGCGCTGCTGGTGCGCGACTCCGCTCTCGAGCCGCCTCGCCTCAACGGCATCGTCGTCACCGACTACGCGCGCTGCGGACCCGCCTGGTACGCCCGTCAGGCCCGGCACATGCTGAGCTACCCGATCGAGGACCGCGTCGCGATGCTGACCGTGCCCCTGCTCGTCGTGCGGGGAGGAACGGACCCGATCGCGCGACAAGCTTGGGCGGAGCTCCTGGCCGCGCGCGCGGCCGACGGCGAGGTGGCGGTGATCCCGGGCCATCGTCACCTGGCGCACTTCACCGCACCCGCGGCGTCGGCGGAGCGGATTCGGGCCTTCGCCGCGGCGAAGGTGCGCCCTCCGCTGCCATGAGGGCGGTTCGTCGTCGCCGGGCGTGAGGTGTGACTCGACTCAGCGAGCCCTGTCATCCCTCTGGCCGCGGGGAATGGTCAGCCCGACGGCCAGGCCCCCGACGATGAGCGCGATCGCCAAGAGCCCGATCAGTCCGGGGAGCACGATCGTGGGGGCAGCGGCTTGCTCGGCGATGTCGAGGGAAGGACCGATCTCGTCGAGCCAGATGCCGTACGCGGTGCCGTCGATGATCAGCAGCACGATGATGGTCATTCCGATCGCCGCCGTGAGCAGCCCCCACACTGAACCTCGCATCCCCGCAGCCTTGCAGGATGCGAGCGAGATGCGAAGCCGAAAGAGCACGAGGCGCTAGGCGGAAGCACCCGGGACGCCGTGGTCGTCATCGTGTCGCGCCCGATGGAGGGGCGAGAAGAGGATGACGAGGGCGGCGACGGCGAAGACGATCGCGGCCACGCCGAGGGCGACGGGATAGCCGAAGAGGGTCACGAGGAAGCCGGCGGAGAGCGCTCCGAAGAAGAAGATGACGCGGTTGGCGGTGCGGATGGTCGAGTTCATCCGGCCCTGTAGGAAATCGGGGGCGACGGCCTGTCGATAGCCCATCTCGTTGGCATCCTCGATCCCCTGCGAGAGGGCGTAGAGGAACTGCACGGCGGCGAGCAGGGGCAGGAGAAGCGCGAGGGACGTCGTCGCGGTGAGGGGGAGGAGCGCCAGCGCCAGCCAGGGTGCGACGGTGAGGGTGCGCCCGAGGAGAATCGCACGTCCGGCCCCCAGGCGCGCGCCGATGCGGGGGGCGACGACCGCGCCGAGGAAGCCGCCGACCCCGCCGACGGCGAGGATCAGGCCGAACGCCCACTCCGGCACGCCGAGCTCCCGCAGCGTGAAGACGCCGAAGAGCGTCGTCACGATGCTGTGCGCGAGGAACCACGTGTGCACAGAGAGGGCGAGCGGGCGGAGCGTGCGATGCCGGTAGGTGTACCGCACTCCCTCGACGATGTCGTGACCGAGATGGCGACCGAGCGGGCGGGGCTCGGCCCGCGTCTCGGTCACGCGGATACGCGACTGCAGCAGCGCCGAGACCGCGAGCAGGCCCGCCTCGACGAGGAACAGCACCGGCGCGCCCACGAGGGTGAGCAACGCGCCGCCGAGGGCGGGGCCGGCTGTGCCGGCGACGGTCGCACTCTGCCCGAGGCGGGCGTTCGCCATGACGAGGGACCGCCGGGCGACCAGATGGGGCAGAAGCGGTTGCGCCGCGGAATCGGCGAACAGCGTGAGGACGCCCAGCGCCAGGACGACGACCGCGAGCGATGAGAACGTCAACGTGTCGGTGAGCAGGAGCACGGGGATCGTCGCGAGCACCACCGCCCGGCCGACGCTCGTCAGCACCAGCGTGGGCTGGCGTCGCCACCGGTCCATGAGGGCGCCGATGATGAGCCCGAGGAAGAGGTACGGCACGACACCCAGGGCGCTCAGGATGCTGATCTGCATCGGCGTCGCCTGGATGACCGTGACGATGAGGACCTGAAAGGCGACCCCGGCGATCGCCGTGCCGAAGGCGCGGAGGGTCGTCGCGCTCCAGAACAGCGCGAATGCCGGCGTGCGCAGGACTTCCGCCGGCCCGACGGGCCCGGCTGGTCCCGCGGCGGCGTTGCTCACACCGATCAGCCTAGGCGGGGGCCGATCGAGCGGTCCGTCTCTCGAGCGGCGTGCACCCCGGCGACGAGGCCTCTCCCGGCACCGCGGGGTGAGAGCCTTCCGCTTCCGCCGGCCGACGGCATGATCGTGTGACGGGATCGGCACAGGCAGGACAGATACGCGAGTCCGATGCCGCAGATTGTTCGGCGGTCGTCGGTGCGAACCGCGCGAACTCCCGGAAAGTGGTTTCAATGAGAGGATGAATGCGTGACCGAGGAGATCCCTTTTCCGCCCCGACGCAACGCCGCCGTTCTGCAGGAATGGGTCGACGATTTCCTCGCGGCCGGCAACAGCAATGGCGCCGACATCGTGGTCGCGCAGCAGGACGGCGAACGCACCAATGACACGGGTCTCGTCATCATGCGACTGCGCAAGGCGCGCGCCAGCATCTACATGGAGCCTCGCGGTTTCGACGACCCGGCGTGGGAGATGACCCTCACGGCCCGACCGGAGGATCTGACGGCACCGCCCCACGAGATGGGCGCACTGGGGGCCGAGATCGTCGTCGCCGCCAACCTCTGCACCTACCTGCAGTACCGTTCGCTCGAGTGGGACCGCAACAGCGGTCGACACTGACGACGACGCCCGTCCGCCCGGGTCGCCGCCCTCAGCTCTCGTGCAGCACGGCCGTGAGCTCGGGTAGCAGGTCGCGCGCGAGGAAGCCGATGCCGACGCGCTCGGTCAACCGGTCTCCGGCGCGCGCGTGCGTCCATCCGCCCCACACGGCCGCGCGCTCGGCATCCATCCCCTGCGCGGCGAGGCCCACGATCGCGCCGGACAGCACGTCGCCGCTGCCCGCCGTGCCGAGTCCCGACCCGCCGGGCTCGGCCTGCCAGCAGCGGCCGTCGGGATGCGCGACCGTGCCGAAGCAGTGCACCACGGCGTCGTAGCGCTCGGCGATCTCGGAGATGTCGGCCGCGCGGTCGCGGCCGAGGTCTCGCTCGAGCAGCAGCTCGGCCTCCTCCTCGTTCGCGTTGATCAGCAGGTCGGGCGGCAGCAGGCCGCGATCGAAGGAGGGCAGGATGCCGAGCGCGAACGCGTCGAGCACGAGCCGGGCCACCTCGGCTTCGGCCACGGCGTGCAGCGCCGCGCGGGTTGCATCCGGGTCGTCGAAACCGGGGCCCAGGAGCACGGCGTCCGCGGAGTCGAGCGCCGAGTGCAGGGAAGCGTCGACGGGATCCGAACCGGTGGGCAGCTCGTAGACGCCGGCTTCGGGCATCGCGGTGCCGAGGCCGGCGGCGACTCCGGCGGGCGCCGCGATGCCGACGCGACCCGCTCCCACGCGCAGTGCGGCCTCGGCCGACAGCAGCACGCCGCCGGGGGAGCGGCGGGACCCGCCGACCACGACGATCTGCCCGCGCGACTTCTTCGAGCCGCCCGGGTCGGGCACGCCCCACGCGCGGAGGAACGCCAGGGTGACGGGTTCGGGCATGGTCTTCGCGGGCACGTTCTTGTCAGGCATCGTCTTCTCCGGAGTGCACGGTGACATCGGCGCCCTCGCTCTCGAGGTGGTCGACGGCCGAGAAGGAGACCAGCTCCCACCCCTCGTCGCCCCGCACGAGCTCGGTCACGGACGCGTTGCGCACCGTGTGCGTGGAGGCGAACGCCAGCAGCTTCGCCTCGTCGAGGGGGAGCAGCACGTAGAGCATCAGCATGATGACCGCGTCGTGCGCGACGACGAGCACGGTCGGCCCGGGTCGATCGAGGGCCTCGCCGAGGAACGATCGCAGCCGCAGAGCGACGTCGGCCCATGACTCCCCGCCCGGGGGTCGGTGGAAGAACTTGCCGAGGTGCCGTCTGCGCGCGGCCTCCTCCGGATGCAATTCCTCGACGCCCTTCGCGGTGAGCAGGTCGAGGATGCCGAGTTCGCGGTCGCGGAGTCGTTCGTCGACGAGCGCGTTCGGCGCGGGGGATCCGCTCGCTATCGACAGGGTCTGCAGGGCGCGGTGGTAGGGCGACGACCAGTACTCGTCGATGCTCGACTCGACCCCGCGGAGCCACGTGCCGAGCGCCTCGGCCTGTTCACGTCCGACCGGGGAGAGCTGCACATCGGCGTCGCGGGTGTCGAGCGCGATCACCGGCGAGCCGTCGCGTTCCGCCTGGGATGCGGCGACGTTCCCGTCGCTCTCACCGTGTCGGACGAGCCAGAGTCGGTTCACTGCCATGGCGGCACGGTAGGTCGACATCGGCGGTCGGCGCGCGGGCGTTGACAGCGGCCGGGCCTGACGGCGTTCCTCCGACGACCTCCCCGGCGAGGGGTCGTCGCGCGAGAGCCCGCCCGCGCCGAGGCGCGAGCGGGCTCCGAGCGAGCGCAGGTCAGCGCAGGCGGAACTCCACCGTGGTGGTGTTGCCGGCGGCATCCTGCACGACCATCGTGTTGTCGCCCGAGACGGCGCCGAAGACGCCCGGTGCGACGAAGTTCACGTCGGACCACTCGTTGTCGACGAGGTCTTTCACGACACCGTTGATGGTGGCGCGATCGATCTTGCCGGCGTCGTACAGCTTGAAGCTCACCTTGTCGTAGGCCTCGGCCGTGCCCTGCGTGAACTCGGCACCCTGCTTGACCGTCACGGTGGGGGCCGTCGTGTCGGACGGGGTGTCGTCGGCGGCGACCACGCGGATGTCGTCGACGAATCCGGTGTTGTCGCCCTCGGTGGTGGTCGCCACGAACGAGATCGTGTGCTCGCCCTGCGTCACGGTGAACGGCTCCGTCTCGTAGTACCGGTAGTCGCCGCCCACCGGGACGTAGTGACCGAGCGTCTGCCCGTCGACCTGCACGTCGAACTCCTGTTGCCCGCCGAAGCCGACGCGGTTCGCCGCGGCGAACGTGATCGCGTAGGTGCCGGCCGGGAACACCACGGTCTGGTCGATGCGACTCGCCAGCCCCGAGTCGCTCTTCAGGTACGCGGTGCGCTCGCCCTGCGGGGCGGGCGAGGCGGGGACGAACACGCTGTTGTTGTGCTGGATGCCGGCGCGAGCGCTGAACGTCCAGCCGTTCACCATCGGACCGTTCGCCGTCCCGCCGGTCGCGGGACGCTCGAACCCGGCGTTGAGGATGCTCACCAGCGGCGGCTCCTCCGACACGTCGGGGTTGACGAAGCACCGGTTGTCGCCGCCCGGGTTCGGGTCGGAGCCGAACGACGCGACGGTGCAGTCGACGCCGTCGGTGAAGGTGCCGAACACGAACTGTCCCGCGGAGCCGAAGGCCACGTTCGCCTCGCCGTCGAAGACGCACGTGCCGCCGTCGGCGTACTGGCAGAACGCGTACCCGTCGGGTGCGTTCTGCACGTCGAGCACCTTGTATAGCCGCGACGTCACGCCCGAGGCGCTGTCGCCCGGGGCGATCGCGACGGCCCGCAGATAGGTCGTCTTGAGCGGTTCGAGGAAGATCTGCCCGGTGTACGCGGGGGAGGATGCCGTGGGCTCGCTGCCGTCGGTCGTGTAGTAGATCTGCGCGTCCGGAGTGCCGCTGGTGATCGTCACGGCCTCGATGGACGGGTACATGCCGCCGGGCAGACTGAACACCGGGGCGTCGGTGACGCCCGCCGTGCTCGACGGGGTCACCTCGACCAGGGCGACGCCGTACTCCCCGTCGGGGAGGGTGGCGCGCACCGCGACGCTGCGCTCGGTGTCGACCGCGGGAGCGGTGAAGACGCCGTTCGCATCCACGCTGCCGTTGTCGTCGCCCACGATCGACCAGGTGGGCGTGCCGGTGCCGTCGATCACGCTCGCGTCGAGCTGCACCTGGCCGCCGCCGGCGACCTCGGAGCGCACGGGGGTCATCGCGACCTGCGTGGCCGCCGGCGCAGTGGTGTAGATGGCGTAGCTGTGTTCGGCGCCGACGGTGTCGTCGGTGAAGGCGTTGCCCGTGGGCGTGAGCGTGCCGGTCGAGGCCGGCAGCAGCGCGTTGTCTTCGGGCTGCGCGATCGCATCGGTGTAGGGGATGCGGGTGAAGTCGTCGGTGGCGTCGCCGCCCTCGAACTGTACGCGCACGTCTTTCGAGGCACCCTCCTGCGTCTCGACGAGAACCGTCAGCTCACCGTCCGGAGCGCGGAACGCCGTGGCACGCACGTCGTCATCCGACACCTCGGTGCCGAGCACGGTGCTGTGCGCCGGGACGTAGCGCATCAACGGTCCGGCCTCGTAGAACGCGGCCGTGGGCGCGAGGCCGAGGATGAGCGAATCCCACAGGTTGTAGGAGCCGTTCGTGTCGCCGGCGGGGTCGCCGGTCATGACGCCGTTGAGCTGCCAGATGAGGTTCGAGTGCACGCCGTCGTTGGCGCTGCGGACGATGTAGTTGGCGTACCCGGTCTCCCACACGCTCGTGCCGGGGTTGGTCCACCCCATCTCCGAGAGGTTCAGCGGGGCGTCGCCGATCACCGCGCGACGCTGGGCGATGGCATCCCCCATCGCGTCGTACGACTCGCCGTACAGGTGGAACGAGTACTGGTCGAACACGTCGCCGGCGTTCTCGGCCATGTACTGGGTCCACGCGACCGCGTTGACCTCCTCCGGGCCCCAGATCTGCACGTCGTCGCGCAGGCCGTCGGCCGTCAGCCGGTCGCTCACGGCGCGCGCCATATCGGCGTAGTAGGCCTTCTCGTCGCCGGGCGCCCAGAAGTCCCAGCTGCCGTTGGGCTCGTTGTAGAACGTCAGATAGTCGACGTTGTCGTAACCGCGGTCGAAGAGGTTCTGCAGCAGCGCGGACGCCGAGGCGCCGTAGGCCGGCAGGTCGGCCGGTGCCGAGATGTACGGGTCGGGGGCGCCCGGGATCGTGAACCAGTCGTGGACGCGCTCGCCGACCTTCCATCCGAAGTTCAGCTCGATCTCGGTGCCCGCGTTCTTGAAGGCGTCGAGATAGCGATAGAACGCCTGCATCTCGGGGCTCTCGAAGTCGTACTGCCCCTTCTTGAGCTCCATCCAGTCGATCTGGAACCACACGCGCGCCACCTTCGGCCGCAGCGTCTGGATGCGCTCGACGTCGACCTCCCAGTCGGCGTCGTCGTAGCCGTACTTCGTCGTGCCCTCGAGCAGGCTCCACGGGATCACGTTGACGCCGACGCCGAGGTAGTCCTCCTGCACCGTCTGATCGAGGTGGACGGTGACGGTGCGCTGCTCGTCGGCCGCGGACGCCGCGGTCGGGAGGAGCAGGGCGCTGGCGACGACGCTGGTCGCCGCCGTGAGGGCGAGGGCTGTGCGCCGTCGACTCATGGGATCTCCTATCGCCATTGATGCGGGGATGGCGCGAGGAGCCACGTGAGAATGTAGTCCTGCTACGCCAGGGGTGACGAGAGTGAGGCTATGCGTTCATCGCGGGAGAAGCAAGTGGCGGAATAACGCGGAAGAGGCTGCGTTGCGCGAGGTAGTGAAGGTAGTAACGCTACGTATTCGACGGGACGCGGCGGGCGTGTGGGCGCACCGATGCGCCCTCTCGCGTGCCGGGGCGTCGGCGCGCGAGAGGGCGCGGAACGGGGTTCAGGCCGCGGGGACGCCGATCGCCGCGGTGGCCTCCGCCGAGAGCGCGCGCACGGTCTCGGCGTCCCGGGCAGACAGGGCGGCGGCGGGAACCATCCACGACCCGCTGACGGCGAACACCGACGGCAGCGCGAGGTACTCGCCCGCGTTGGCCGCCGACACCCCGCCGGAGGGGAGGAACCGCACGTCGGGGAACGGACCCGCGAAGGCCCTCAGGGCCGCGGGGCCGCCCACGGCCGCGGCCGGGAAGACCTTGAGGTGGTCCAGGCCCGCGGCCACGGCCCGCTGGATCTCGGTGGCCGTCGCGATACCGGGCACGAGCGGTACCCCGCGCGCGGCGGCGCGCTCGGCGACGGCGTCGTCGAAGCCGGGCGAGACGAGATACGTCGCCCCGGCGTCGACCGCCGCGTCGACCTGGGCGACGGTGGTGACGGTGCCGGCTCCGACCGCGAAGTCCGAGCGGCCGGCGATCGCGCGGATCGCCTCGAGGGCGGCGGGGGTGCGCAGGGTGATCTCGGCGCACGGGATGCCGCCCGCGGCCAGGGCGTCGGCGAGGTCGGGGGCGAAGGAGGCGTCGTCGAGCACGACGACGGGCACGATGCGGCTGCCGTTCAGCATGGTCGTCACCTCACGCGTCCTGCGAGGTGGGCGCCACGACGATCTCGCGGAAGCTCACGTGCTGCGGCTGCTGGTAGGCGGTGAGGATCGCCGCGGCGATGTCGTCGGGCACGAGACCCCCGCCGATGCTCTTCTTGTACGCGTTGTAGCCGTCGAGCACGTCTCCCTCGCCGGTGTTACCGAGCAGGCCGGTGTCGACCATGCCCGGCGCCACGAGCAGGACGCGCACACCGTGGGCGGCGTTCTCGCGACGCAGGCCCTCGGTCATGGCGTGGACGGCGTACTTGGTGCCGTTGTAGACGACGTGGTTGTCGTAGAGCTGCTTGCCCGCGATGGAGCCGATGTTGACGATGGTGCCGCGGCCGCGCTGCTGCATACCGGGGAGAACGAGCTGCGAGTTCTTCACCAGGGCCACGCAGTTGACGTCGAACTGCTCCTGCACGAGCGCCGGGTCCTGCTCCGCCACCGCGGACAGCGCCATCAGGCCGGCGTTGTTCACGAGCAGGTCGACCGGGCCGAAGCGCTCCTCGGTGCGGGCGAGGGCGGCGGACACGGCGGCGGTGTCGGTCACGTCGGCCTCGACGAGCTCGGCATCCGGCAGCTCGAGGGCGGCCATCGGCGCGAGGCGGCGGGCGATGAGCAGCAGGGGGTGGCCGGCGGCCGAGAAGGCGCGCGCGGTCGCGGCGCCGATCCCGGAGCTGGCGCCGGTGATGACGACGAGGGGGAGGGAGGTCATGGGATCTCTTTCGCGGGGAGGGTTCGGGCGAACAGGGCGGCGGCGTCGGACGCGGCGGCGAAGCGCTCGCGGAGCGCGTCGTAGGCGGCGACGCCGGCGGGGTCGGGGACGATGCGCTCGAGCTCCTCGTGCGCGTCGTCGACGGCGTCGAACGAGCTCCACGTGCCGGAACCGACGAAGACGAGCGCTGCAGCGCCGAGCGTCGCGGCTTGCTGGTCGACGGAGGTGCGCAGCAGCGGGGTGCCGAGCACGTCGGCGTAGATGCGGTTCCACAGGGGTGACCGGCTGCCGCCGCCCGACACCAGCAGATCGGCGTCGCCGGGCAGACCGCCGAGCGCGCGGATGTGGCGCAGGCTCCGGTCGAGGGCGAAGGCCACGCCCTCGAGGCACGCGCGGACGAGGTCGGAGGTGCCGGTGCCCAGCTCGAGACCGGTGAGCGCGCCGCGCACGCCGCTGCCGCCCTCGAGCGGCGTGCCGCCCGCGAGCGTCGGCACGAGGACCGCCCCGCGCGCGCCGCGGGGGCTGCCGTCGGCGCGGTCGATGAGCTCGCCGATGTCGCCGCCCGGCGCGAGCAGGTCGCGCAGCCACGTCAGAGTCGTCCCGCTGCTGAAGGTCGACAGCGCGCTGACGTGCAGGCCGGGAACGGCATGGCGGAAGACGTAGGGGCGGGTGGCGACGTCGACCACCGGCGCGCGGGAGGTCACCGTCATCCAGCTCGACGATCCGAGCGCCGCGTAGAGGCGACCCTCCCGCGTTCCGCGGGAACCGAGCGCCATCGCCGCGTTGTCGACTGCGCCGGCGTGCACGGCGACCCCCGCGGGAAGGTCGAGCGCCTCGGCGGCCTCCGGGCGGAGCGTGCCGACGACCTCGGCCGCCTCGCGCGGGGCGGCGAACAGCGAGCGGTCGATGCCCGTCGCCTCGAGCACCTCGTCGTCGTACGCGCCCGTGGTGAGGTCGTAGGCGCCGGTGCCGGATGCCATGGAGTGATCGGTGGCGATCTCACCCGTGAGGCGGAGCGTGATCCAATCCTTCGAGCCGAGCAGCCATCGGGTGCGCGACCACTGCTCGGGGTCCTCGCGCTGCATCGTCCGCGCCTTGAACACGGGGTACAGCGCGGCGCCGAAGCCGTTGCCGGTGCGCAGGTACCAGGAGTCCTCGTCGATGCGCTCGAAGACGTCGGCGCTGCGGCCGCGGGTGTCCGACCAGATCGGGGTCGTCTGCGAGACCAGTCCGCCGCGCGCGTCGACCTGCACGACACCCAGGCTCTGCCCCGACAGCGCGATGCCGATCACGGCGTCACGAGCGCCGGGTACCGCCGCCAGCACGGTGCGCGTGGCCACGGTCACGGCATCCCACCAGTCCTCGGGTCGCTGTTCGGCGCGACCCGGCGCGGGGTGGGAGGTGGCGTAGGTCACCACCGTCTCCGACAGCGACCGGCCGTCCGCCGACCACAGCGAGGCCTTGCAGCCCCCGGTGCCGAGGTCGAGGGCGAGAGCGAGCGGCCCCATCGGTCAGCGCGTGGCCAGGGCGAGGTCGCTCAGCCGCTCGAAAGCGGGCCCGGAGGTGGGGATGTCGACGTCGAACACCTCGGCGATGACCTGCGTCCATCCGTGCACGAAGTAGATCCACCCATCCTCCACGCGCAGGGCGCGGGCATCGGACTGCGCGCGAGCCTGGTCGAGGAACACCAGGTCCCCGCGGTAGTTGAGGTCCCACGCTACGCCGTCCTGCGGGAAGACCGCGTCATCCGGCAGAGGCGAGCCCGGGGCGTCCTTGCCGAGGCCCGTCGCGTTCACGACGAGCGATCGCGGTGCGAGGTCGGCCAGCACGCGGGCGTTGTCGGCGGGGGTGGGGGTCAGGTAATACTCGAACCGGGTGTCGGTCGGCAGCGAGGCGTGGATCTCGCGCAGGTGGTCGAGGCGACCGGCCGAGCGGTTGGTGACGACGATGCGGGCCGGGCGATCGAGCCCGCGTTCGCGCTGCGACAGGTACCAGCTGATGGCGATGGTGGAGCCGCCCGCCCCCAGCAGCAGCGCGTCGGCCGGGCCGCCGGCCCAGAACCCGTCGGGCAGGAAGGCGTCGAGCGCGAGTCCGCTGGAAATGGGGTCCTTGGCGTGGCACACGAGCCGGCCGTCGCGCTTGGACAGGCAGCTCGTCTCGCCCATGAGCGAAGCGAACGGGTCGACCTCGTCGAACAGGTCGCGGCACGCGGCGTACAGGTCGATCTTGTGCGTGGTCACCAGAGCGCCGAGGCTCAGCGGATCCTCGGCGATGAAGCGCACGACGCGGCGGTAGTCCTCGGCGGGCGCGTGCAGCGGCAGGTCGATGCCCTGCAGCACGGCATCCGTCAGTCCGAGGTGCTCGGCCCACAGCGGGAAGACGTGCTGGATGGACGAGCGCCCCGTGGTGACGCCGATGAAGTACAGCGTCGGCACGGTCGCCGGACGCAGCGTGTCGGCGGTGAGGGTGGGAAAGGTCATGGCTTCTCCTTCGAGGCCGAGACGGCGATGAGGGCGGCGTCGGCGTTCATGCCGAAGCGGGTGACCCCGAGCCGGGCCATCTCGCGGACGGTGTCGATGTCGCGGATGCCGCCGGCCGCCTTCAGCGCGGCGCGGCCGGCTGCGCGGTCGGCGATCAGGCGGATGTGGGCGAGAGAGGTGGGCACGCCCGACCACCCGGTTCCCGTCTTGATCCACGGGATGCCGGCCGCCACGGCGGCGTCGACGCCGCGGCGGATGTCGTCGTCGTCGAGGCGCCCGACCTCGAGGATCGCGCGCAGCGGAACCCGGCCGTCGACGACCTCGGCGACCGCGGCGAGCTCGCGCTCCACGTATGCGCCGTCGCCGGAGCGCAGGCGCCCGATCGCGACGACGACGTCGAGCTCCTGTGCGCCGAGCTCGAGCAGTTCGGTCGCCTCGGCGACCTTGGTCGCGGTGGTCGCGCCGCCGCTGGGGAAGGCGACCGGCGAGCCGGCGAGCACGGAGCTCCCTTCGAGGCGGTCGCGGAGGTGGGGCAGCCAGTTCGGCAGCACGTGGGCGCTGACGAAGCCGCCCGCCACCGCGCGCCGCGCAAGCTCGTCGACGTCGTCGCGATCGTGCTGCGCCTGGACGCAGCTGATGTCGATGTGGCGGGCGAGGTCGGCCAGGACGGCGTCTGCGTCAGGCACGGTAGCCCCCGTGGTCGGGGTTGGCCCGGGTGGTCCACCCGGAGCCGTCGGCGACGACGAGCTGCTGCATCCCGCCTGCGTCGGAGATGAGCCCGTAGTCCTGACCGGCTTCGGTGGCGTAGGCGAAGAGGGTGACGAGGGTGTCGTCGCCGACGTTGACGCTGCGGTGCACCCATCCGCCGGGAACGTGCACGACGACGCCCGGGCCGATCGGCAGCGCGCGCGACTCGCCGTCGACGGACTCCAGCAGCATGACGCCCGATCCGGACAGGCCGTAGTACAGCTCGGCGAACTCGGACTGCGCGTGCAGGTGCCCGCGCGTCATCGCGAATTCGTCGCCGATGCGGCCGGGACGCAGCACGCTCAGCCCGATCGTCAGAGCGCCCCGCCCGGTCTCGGGCGTACTGCTCTCGACCCAGTACACGGGCTCGCCGGTATCGCGGCCGAGCGCTTCGACGAACGCGGCCCCGTCGCGGTAGACCCCGGCGAGGTCGCCGAGACGCTTCTCGTATCTCTCGGACCGTCCGTCGAGCAGCCCGCGGGCGGCATCCACCGACAGTCGGGCGGGTTCGGCCGGTCGTGCAGCGGCGCACATCAGTGGATCTCCTTCACGCGCGACCGCGACGGTCGCTGAGTAGTGAGACTACAAGAAAGTTGCACGAGGAGGCAATTCCCCGTCTCGGGACGCCAACATGGGGCTGCTACAGGTAGTTGTGCTACTTCTGGAGGATGAGCTTTTCCGCAATCACCGACGGGTGGATGCTCCACCACGCCGGCGGCGACGTCCCGGCGTCGTTCGCGGCGATCCCCGCGCATCCGATCCCCGCGACCGTGCCCGGCGTCGTGCACACCGACCTCCTCGCCGCCGGTCTCATCCCCGACCCGTACGTCGACGACAACGAGGCGCTGCTGGCGTGGATCGGGCACAACGCCTGGGCGTACGAGACGACCTTCACCTGGAGCCCGGACGGGGAGACGGTGCACGACCTCGTCGCGGAGGGCCTCGACACCGTCGCCCACGTGACCCTGAACGGTGTGGAGATCGCCCGGACCCGCAATCAGCACCGCACGTACCGCTGGCGGGTCGACGGCATCCTGCGCGAGGGCGAGAACCGCTTGCGCGTGGAGTTCGCCTCGCCGATCGCGTACGCCCGCGAGCGCGAGGCCGTGCTCGGGGAACGTCCGCACTCGTACGAGCATCCCTTCAACGCGATCCGCAAGTCGGCGTGCAATTTCGGGTGGGACTGGGGCCCCGCGCTGGTGACGAGCGGGATCTGGCGCCTGATCGGCATCGACGCGTGGAGCGGATGCCGTCTGGCCACCGTCCGCCCCCAGACCGGCGTCGGCGGCGACCCGCGCCGCCTGCGCGTCGAGGTCGAGGTGCAGCGCGAGGCCGCGGGCGAGGTGGCCGTGCGCGCCGAGGTCGCGGGGAGCGTCCTCGAGGCGGTCGTCGCGGCGGAGGCGACGAGCGCCGTGCTGGAGGCGGTGATCCCGGATGCCGAGCTGTGGTGGCCGCGCGGATACGGCGCGCCCGCGCTGTCGTCGCTCGTCGTCACGGCCGGGCCGGACCGCTGGGAGAAGCGCATCGGCTTCCGTGCCGTCGAGATCGACACGACCCCCGACGATGACGGCGCCCCGTTCGTCGTGCGGCTGAACGGCCGCGGCGTCTACGTGCGCGGGGCCAACTGGATCCCCGAGGACACCTTCTTCTCCCGCATCACCCGCGAACGGCTCGCCGAGCGGTTCCGCGACACGACCGACGCCGGCATGAACCTCCTGCGCGTCTGGGGCGGCGGCATCTACGAGTCCGACGACTTCTACGACCTCGCCGATGAGAACGGCATCCTCGTCTGGCAGGACTTCCTCCTCGCGTGCGCGGCGTACAGCGAGGACCCCGAGCTGTGGGACGAGTTCGCCGCCGAGGCGCGCGACAACGTCACGCGCCTGGCCCCGCACGCGAGCCTCGTGGTGTGGAACGGGGGCAACGAGAACATCTGGGGCTGGGTGGACTGGAAGTGGCGGCCGCGGTTGCGCGGTGCCACGTGGGGCGAGGGGTACTACCAGGAGCTGTTCCCCGGGGTCGTCGCCGAGCTGGCGCCCACGACCCCCTACTCGCCCGGGAGTCCCTACGGGTTCAGCAGGTACGTGCACCCGAACGACTCCGCGCATGGCACCACGCACATCTGGGACGTGTGGAACCAGGTCGACTACGACGTCTACCGCGACTACCGCCCGCGCTTCGTGTCGGAGTTCGGGTTCCAGGGCCCGCCGGCGTGGTCGACGCTCTTCTCGGTCGTGCACGACGAGCCCGCCGATCCCTACGGTCCCCTGATGCTCGTGCATCAGAAGGCCGTGGACGGCAACGGCAAGCTCGAACGCGGGCTCGGGTCCCACATCGCCGCGCCCCGCACGATCGACGACTGGCACTGGGCGACGCAGCTCAACCAGGCCCGCGCGGTGGCGTTCGGCATCGCGCACTTCCGGTCGCTGCACCCCCTCAATCAGGGGGCGATCGTCTGGCAGCTCAACGACTGCTGGCCGGTCATCTCGTGGGCGGCGGTCGACTCCCACGGCCACCGGAAGCCACTGTGGCACGCCCTGCGCGCCGTGTTCGCCGACCGGTTCGCGTCGTTCCAGCCGCACGAGGAGGGTCTCGTGCTCGCGCTCCACGACGACCACGACGACGAGTGGACCGGGACCGTCGCGCTACGTCGCCTGACCCTCGACGGGGTCGAGAGGGCGCGCGTCGAACGACCCGTGCGCGTCACCGCCCGCTCGGCGGCACTCCTGGAGGTGCCCGAGGAGGTCCGCACCACCGAGGACGCCGCGCAAGAGGTACTCGTCGCGGAGCTGCCGGGCGGCGGACGGGCGTTCTGGTTCTTCGCCGAGGACCCCGCCCTCGCTCTCGACCCCGAACCCGTGTCGGTATCCGTGCGGGCCGTCGACGGCGGCTACGAAGCGACCGCCGTTGCGCGCGCGGTCGCGAAGGACGTCACGTTGCTGGTCGACCGGGTGCACCCCGCGGCGCGCGTGGATCGCGCCCTCGTCACCCTGCTCCCGGGGGAGTCGGCCGTCTTCCGCATCGACGCCCCCGCGGGCCTCGACGCGGAGGCGTTCGGCCGCGCGCCCGTCCTGCGCTCGGCCAACGACCTCGTGCCCGTCGCACGGCCCGCGCTGCGTTGACGCCGGCCCCGGGCCGTGCTCCCCCCAACGGAGCGCGGCCCGGGTACGCGGTCGTCAGCGCCAGGCGAGCCAGGCCTGGGGATTGCGCCGGAGCACCGCATCGGCGAGGTCGCCCCCGCCCTCGCGACGCAGGCGCGGCACGAAGCGCTCGCCGAGATAGCGCAGCCCCGGGATGCCGCCGTATGCGGCGTACCGCGTGCGGCGGGCGACGTCGCCGCCGAGGAGGATGCGGCGGGCGGCCCCGGCTTCCGCCGCTCGCACGAGGCAGTCGAGGATCACCGCGTCGGGGTGCTCCCGGGCGCGCGCGGGACCGTCGTAGCCGAGGTAGGCGCCCGTGGCCGCGAGCTCGGCGTGGAGCACGGGGTCGGGATTGCGGTCGATGTGGGCCAGGGCCACGCGGTCGGCCGCGACCCCCACGGCATCGAGGGCCGCGAGCGCCTCGAACGCCGCCGTCCCGTGCTCGAGGTGCACCATGACGGGAGCGCCGGTCGCGGCGTGGGCGCGACCGACGGCCTCGATCGTGCGGGTGGAGTGCGCGTCGATGCGCCAGTAGCCGAGGCCCGCCTTCAGCACGCCGGCGCGCACCGCCGGGTCGCGCTCGCCGCCCGGCTCGGCCGCCCCCGCCACGAGATCGGCTTCGAACGCCGCGGCGAGCTCGTCGACCCCCGCGTCGAGGAGGGGGTCGCCGTCGCGGTAGTGCTCGCGGCGGTGCAGGCCGGTCGTCAGCACCACGGTCACCCCGGCTGCCCGGGCGATGCGCCGCGTGGCCGCCGGACGGCGCCCGAGGCCGAGGGGGGTGGCATCCACCATCGTCTCGAATCCGGATGCCGCGAACTGGCGCGTCTCCTCGAGGGCGGCGTCCTCGTCGTCGAGGTCGTCGCCGGGCAGGAGCGGCGACACCTGGAACAGGTGCTCGTGGTAGTCGACGCGCCCCAGGGTCTCGGGGGCGACGTCGCCCATCGCCGTCCGGACGAAGGGAGTCATGCGGGCACGGGGTGCGCGGGGGTCGCCCCGCGCAGCAGGGCCAGCATGTCGGCGACCGCCATGCGCCCCATCCCGTCGACGCCCTCGCGCGTCTGGGCTCCGAGGTGCGCGGTCAGCACGACGCGGTCGGCGAGATCGTCGGCCAGCAGGGGCGACCCCGTCTCGCCCACATTCTCGGTCGCGAGGGTGTCGGCGGCGTACGCGATCACGCGTCCGCGACGCGCGGCGCGCGCCACGGCCTCCTCGTCGACGAGGTCGGCGCGCGCGGTGTTGACCAGCAGCACGGGGCGCTCGTCGGTCGCGAGCCATCGCTCGTCGATCACCGTCTGCCCTCCGGGCGCGTGTAGTGTCACGACATCGCAGCGGCTCGCGAGTTCCGCCACATCGGTGCGCTGCACGCTCTCGAACAGGGGGTCGGACGGATCGACCCAGGGATCGGCACCGAGGACGGTGGCTCCGAACGCCCGAAGCCGTTCGATGACGAGGCGGCCGATGCGCCCGAGACCCACGACTCCCACCGTGAGCGCCGACAGCTCGCGCGCGGAACGGCCCGACCAGTCGCCCGCCCGCACCCGGCGGTCGGCGGCCGGGATGCCGCGCAGAGCGGTGAGCAGCAGGGCGAGGGTGTGCTCGGCCACGGCGGCGGAGTTCGCACCCGGCGTGTTCGTGACGGGGATGCCGCGCGCGGCGGCGGCGACCAGATCGACGTTGTCGACGCCCACGCCGTAGCGCGCGATGCCGCGCAGCCGCGGCGCGAGCTCGAGGTGCGCGGCCGTGACCGGCCCGGTTCCGGCGATCCACCCGTCCGCCTCGGCCAGCAGGGGGGCGAGCTCGTCGAGCCGGTGCGCGGAGCCGGCGCGGACGAGCCGGTACCCGGCGTCGGCGAGCGCCCCCGCGGCGTCGAACGCCCCCGAGCCGAACGAGCGCGAGGTCACCAGGACCGTGGCGGTCACGACGGGTCCTCGCCGGTGTCGTCGGACTGGCGCATCGCCGCCAGCTCGCTCTTCATGCGCCGCACGGCCGCGGTGTGCTCGGGGGAGCGGCGCAGGGCGACGCCCGTGGCGAGGATGTCGATGACGACGAGGCCGGCGAGGCGGCTCGTCGACGGCGTGTAGACGTCGGTGTCCTCGAACGTGCGCACGATCAGGGGGACGTCGGCCATCTCCGACAGGGGGCTCGTGCGCCCGGTGAGCGAGATGACGGTTCCGCCGGCCTTGTGCGCGGCGCGCGCGACGGTGAGGGTCTGCTCGGTGTGGCCCGTGTTCGAGATCGCCACGGTGACGCTGCGCGGGCCCGACATGGTGGCGGCGATGAACTGCTGGTGGAAGTCCTCGGGCGCCTGGCAGGGCACGCCGAACAGGGGGAACTTCTGCTGCGCGTCCTGAGCGATCACGCCGCTCGCGCCGAAGCCGACGAAGAGGATGTCGCTGGCATCCAGGATCGCGGCGATCGCCTTCTCGACGGCCGCCGGTGCGAGGGTGCGCCGGGCGCGGTCGAGGCTCGAGATGGTGTGGTCGAAGATCTTCTCCGCCACATCGCCCGGGGAGTCGTCGGCGGTGATCGACGAGTGCGTCACCGGGAGACCGAGGGCGAGGGTCTGCGCCAGCTGGATCTTGAAGTCCTGGAATCCTTCGCACCCCACGGAGCTGCAGAAGCGCATGACCGTGGGCTCGCTCACTTCGGCGGCCTCGGCCAGACCCGCCATCGTGAACTGCGCGGCGCTGACGGGGTCGTCGAGGACGATCGCGGCGACCCTCTGCTCGGAACGGCGCAGGTGGGGCACTTGCCGGGTGATGCGCTCGAGGAGAGTGTCGGTGGACTCTTCGCTGGCCTGCTCGACGTCGAGGGTCATCGCGAGCTCCTTCCATGTAGTATGGCTACATCTTAGCGGACTCGCGCTCCATGGTGGAGTGCCGAAGGGGGACGATGATGTACCGGGAACGGCTGGAGCTGACGGATCGCGTCGCGGTGGTCACGGGAGGATCGCGGGGGATCGGCCTCGCGGTCGTGACCGCCCTCGTGGAGTTCGGTGCGCGCGTCGTGATCGCCGACGTCCTCGACGAGGCCGGGACGGAAGCGGCATCCTCCTTCCCCGACGGTCGGGTGTCGTACGTGCACCTCGATGTGACCGACCCCGCCGCCGTCGAAGCCGCCTTCGCGGACGTCGCGCAGCGCCTCGGGTCCGTCGACGTGCTGGTGACCTCGGCGGGGATCGCCAACCACCAGCCCTCCCTCGAGCTGGAGCGCGAGACCTGGGACCGGGTGCTCGCCGTCAACGCGACCGGAACCTTCTGGTGCGCCCGCGAGGCAGCCCGCCACATGCAGGATCGCGGCGGATCGATCGTCGCGATCGGCTCGATGTCGGGCGAGCTCGCGAACGCACCTCAGCGCCAGGCCGCGTACAACGCGTCGAAGGGCGCCGTGCACCTGGCGGTGAAGTCGCTGGCCATCGAGTTCGCCGAGCAGAACATCCGCGTCAACGCGGTCGCCCCCGGCTACGTCGGCACCGACCTGACCAAGCAGGGCGTCCCCGACGAGTGGTGGGACGACTGGGTGCGGCGCACGCCGATGGGTCGGCTCGGGGCCCCCGAGGAGATCGGATCGTTGGTGGCCTTCCTGGCATCCGATGCCGCGTCGTACATGACCGGTTCGGTGGTGATGATCGACGGCGGTTACTCCGCCTGGTGAGCCGTCGAGCGGCCCGCGCCGGCTCCCCGACCGGGGTGCGGCGCGGGCCGTTCTCGTGCGCGGGAACCGGATGCGGTGACGGGCGGTGCGGACCGCTGTCCCGCCCGTCGCGGCACAGGGCACGACCGCGACGCGTCGAATCCGATCGCGTCGACGGCCGCCCCGGTCATCCCGCGAGGACGGCGGTCCCCCGCCGCGCCCGCATCTCGTGCGTTCCGGCCTCGATGCGGCGGTGCAGCCCCGGGAGCTCGATCTCGGCGATCACCCCGATCGGCACGGTGCACGCGAGCACGACCTCGTCGCCCTCGAGGTGCCACGCGACCGACAGCTCGCCGTACGGCGTGCGCACGGACGCGTCGGCGCGCGCGAGCGATGTGCCGATCATGCGCGGGGCGATCCGCGCGCGCCGCCAGCCCGGCTCGAGCGGCGAGAGACCCGCGACGTCGGCGTAGAGCCAGTCGTCGAGCGTGCCGAGGAAGTAGTGCCCGCGCGAGCGCGACTCCTCTCTCCAGTGCTCCCAGAGCGAGGTCGCGCCGCGCTCGACCCAGAAACCCCAGCTCGGGAAGGTGGTCTGCAACGCCACTGCGAGCGCCGTCTCCCCGTGGCCGTAGCGGGTGAGCTGGGGGAGCAGGTGCTTCGTGGCCAGGGCGCCGGTGGAGAGGTGGTGGCCGCGTTCGACGACGTCGCGAGCGAGGCGGTCGGCGGCGGCCTGCCGATCGGCCTCGGGCAGGACGTCGAAGGCGAGCGCGAGCACGGTGTGCGCCTGCCGGTACCCCGCGTCGCCGACGCCGCGCACCTCGCCGCTGTCGGCGTCCCAGAACTCCCGGACGAAGGCGCGGCGCGCGGCGGATGCCGCGGTGCGCCACTCGTCGACCTCGCGCCCCAGGACGAGGGCCATCTTCGCGGCCGCGTCGCACATCGCGATGACGAAGGCCGTCGCGGCGATACGGGTGTCCTCGGGCGCGTTGCCGCCGCCGGCGTCCGTCTCGGGGCTCACCCAGTCGCCCAGGGTGGTGTCGGAGAGACCGTCGACCGCTCGCGCGATCTCGAAGCGCAGGTAATCGCTCGCGTCGGCCCAGACGTCGGCGAGCACGCGCTCGTCGCCCCGCTGGCGGTAGATCTCCCACGGCACGAGCAGCAGCGCCGAGTGCCAGGTGGGGGCGGGCGACCAGTCCATGTGCCAGCCGCCGTGCGGGGCGATGACCTCGGGAGCTCCCGCGCCGTGGCGGGAGGCGGCGATGTCGTCGGACCACTTGGCGAGCAGCTCGTGCACGTCGAGGTTCAGCAGCATCATCTCGGCGCCCACCATGCCGTCGCCGGTCCACCCGTTCTTCTCGTACTTCGGGGTGTCGGTGGGCAGCCCGTGGAGGTTGTTCAGGATCGTGCGGACGGTGAGTTCGTGCAACGTGTCGAGCAGGGGCGACGAGCTGGAGAAGCTCCCGGTGCGCGGCGCGCGGGTGTGCACGACGCGCGCTCGCAGGGCGGGCAGCATCCGGGCGCGCACCTCCACGTGCTGGAACCCGTACCAGGTGAATCGCGGATGCCAGCGCACGGGCGCATCCGCGAGCGTCAGGCGCGCGGTCTGGAACCGCCCGTCGAAGTACCCCTTCTCGTCGTCGTAGTTGGGCGTGCCGTCGGCGCGCAGCGTCTCGCCGAAGCGCAGCTCGACGACGGCTCCGTCGTCGGCGTCGGCGGCGACCTCGACCCACCCGGCGATCACGCGGGGGAACGACACGACCCACCGATCCTCGGCCAGGGCCGTCACCGACACCGGCTCGAGCAGGTCGCCCTCGACGATCGGCGGCTGACGCTGGGGCACGGGGCGTCCCCGGGGTCCGTCGACGACCGGAGCCGGCATCCACTCCCCGTCGTCGTACGCGGGGGTGCTCCAGCCGGGTCGTTCGCGCCGCGCGTCGTGGTCCTCGCCGGCGTACAGGTCATCGAGGAGCGTCGGGCCGGATGCCGTGCGCCAGTCCGGCCCGCTCACGACCACCCGCTCGCCGGCCGCGCCGCGCACCACGAGCAGGACGCGCGCGCAGGGGTCGGCGTGCCAGGGGGCGCGTTCCCAGTCCCAGGTGTTGCGTCCGCGCATGCCGTAGAAGCCGCGGCCCAGTTCGAGCCCGAGTGCGTGCGATCCCGGCTGGAGGCGATCGGTGACGTCGACGACGGTGTACTGCGCGGTGACGTCGTAGTCGGTGAAGCCGGGCCCGAGCACGCCGTCGTCGACGGGCCGCCCGTCGAGCTCGACCCGCGCCAGCCCGCCGGCGGCGATGACGAGGAACGCCTCGTCGACCTCGCCGTCGATCTCGAACGCCGTCCGCACCAGAGGGGCCGCGATGGTCTCAGGGGGACCCGCCACGAAGAGGGCCCCGCGCCAGTCGCCGTCGGTGACGGCGGTGACGAATGCGCCCGAGGCGACGGCGTCTCCCGCGGTCGTGGTGACCACGACCGTCCAGGCGTAGCGCCGCAGCGGCTTCAGTGCCGGCCCCTCGTAGGCGACGTCGACGCTCCGCTCGGAGTCGACGCGGCCGGTGCTCCACACCGTGCCGTCGCGGTCGGCGACGGTGAGGCGGTACGACAGCTGGCGCGCGCCCGGAACGTCGCTGCGCAGCACCCATCCGAACCGCGGATCGCCGCCGACGCCGACGGGGTCGACCGTGTGCTCGACCGTCAGGTCGCCGACCGCGATCACGCGCGCACCTGCAGCTCGGCGCGCTCGGGGGCGTCGGCCCAGGTGTTCTCGAGGGCGGCCTCGACGTCGGGGTGGGCCTCGAGGAAGCGACCCCACGCGACGGGGCGGTCCTGCGGACGGGTCTGTTTCTGGTTGATCTCGCCCAGCAGGCTCCAGCGGCGGTCGCCGAGCTGCGTCGGTTCCCGGGGGGCGTCGAGGTAGGACGTGTAGTCGAAGACGTCGACGTCTGCGCCTGCGCGCACGACGCCGAGGCGGAAGTCCGCCGTCATGAACCAGGTGACGGTCTCCCCGGCGCGCGAGCCCTGCACGCCCGACCCCGACTGCTGCAGGAGGTAGGCCAGGCCCTCGTTGTCGGGGTGGCGCTGCCGCCACTCCTCGCCGAAGGCCCCGATCGTCGTCACCTCGAGGTCGGTCCACGTCTCGCGGATGCCGCGCAGCCAGCCCGTCCACGCGTCGAGGGTCGTGGGGTCGTGCGCCAAGCCGCGCGCGACCTCGCTGATCTCGTAGTTGACGGTCAGCCACCCCAGGCCGTTGCGCTGCACGTTGCGATCGTTCAGATGGGCCTCGCTCGTGGCGTACAGCTCGCGCAGCGCGTCCTCTCGGGGGAGGCGGTGCAGGGTCTCGATGGGCCCGAGGCCGAGACGCGAGTTGAACGCCGTCGACATCCCCGCCCCGCGGGCGGCGACGAGGTCGACCGTCCAGCCGTCGAGCTGCACCGCGTCGATGCGGTCGTCGCCGCGGCCGGGTACGAGGAAGTGGTTCCGGGAGGGGTAGTAGGGGTACGCGAGCGAGCCGTCGCCGTCCTGGAGGTCGATGTCGAACTGACTCCAGATGTTGCCCTGCACGGTGCGGATGCCGAGATCCCGGGCGCGGGAGATGTTCTCGGCGGCGAGGAACCCGGCGACGAGAGAGGTGGTGGCCCGGTCGAAGGACGCGTGCAGCAGGTCGACGGCATCCGAGATGTCTCGGGCCACCTCGTCGCGCGAGCCGTACAGATTCGCGAAGAAGCCGCCCGGGACGAAGGTGACGTCGTCGCCGTGCTCCGTCGCGATCCGCGCGAGGGTGCGCCGGATGTCGCGGTAGCGCGGCGAGTCGTCGGTCAGTGCTCCCCACGACAGGGCCCAGGTGAGCCGCGCGTCGGGCACCGCGCTGCGCACGGCGTCGGAGAAGCGTTCGACGAGGGCGGCGGAGTGCAGCGGCGTCTCGTCCTCCCACAGGGAGCGGTCGCGCGTCGCTTCGATCTGGTGACGCCGCACGATGGTGTTGATGGTCAGTCGGCGGCCGATCGGCGTCGAGGGGAAGTCCATGAGGCGACACCCTATTAGCCGGAGGCGTCGTCTGCGTAGTCTGACTAGCGATTGCTCTGCAATCCAACCCGTTTATCTCGAATCAGGTGGCGTTCACTCCCCTTTTGTGTAGTATCGCTACCGACGTACTCCGGTCGCAGCGGCGTGACCGGCGATCACTGAAGATGAGGGGACGAGCCATGACGAAGTGGCTGAAGCACACGGCGATCGCAGCCGTGACGTTGACGGCGGTGGGCGCGCTCAGTGGGTGCGCCGGGGGTTCGAGCGGAGGCCCGACCGAGCTCAGCTTCCTGATGTGGGGGGACGGGGGCGACACCCAGACCGCCTACGAGGACGTCATCTCGAAGTTCGAGGAGGCCAACCCCGACATCACGGTGAACGCCGAGTTCTTCAACACGAACGACTACGACAACATCCTCAAGACCCGCCTCTCCGGCGGCGCGGGGCCCGACATCTACGGCTTCGACCTCGGCAACATCAAGACGTTCGTCGATGACGGTTTCGCCGCTGACCTCTCCGACGGCGGAGAGAGCTACCTCTCCAAGCTCACCCCGGAGGCGGCGAAGGACAGCCAGCGCGAGGGCGGCACGTACAACCTGCCGATCTCGCTCTCGGGCAACGGCATCATCTACAACAAGGCGCTCTTCGCGCAGGCCGGCATCACCGAGACGCCCACGACCTACTCCGAGCTCCTCGCCGACTCGAAGAAGCTCTCCGACGCCGGCGTGATCCCCTTCGCGATGAGCGCGCAGGACAACTGGTGGCCGCAGTTCATCGTCTACTACGCGCTCGCAGAGCACGGGGCGAACGAGGAGCTCGGCGAGCAGATGGCCGCGGGTGAGACGACGTTCTCGCAGAGCGACGCCTGGGCGGAGTCGCTCGACGTGGTGCGCGACCTGACGCCGTACTACATGCCCAACCCGGTCGGCACGAGCCAGACCGCCGCGCAATCGGCGTTCCTGGGCGGCCAGGCGGCCATGTTCCCCGCCACCTGGATCCTCTCCGACGCCCGTGAGGCCGGCCTGGACCTCGGCTACATGAACTTCCCGACGGTGGACCAGCCCTCCGACGACCTGTGGGGCACCTACCAGGTGCGCTTCGGCCTCAACCCGAACAACGGCGACGACAAGCTCGCCGCGTCGCAGAAGTTCCTCGACTTCTTCCTCCAGGACGACACCTACAAGACGTTCCTCGACAAGGTGAAGCTCTTCCCGACCACCGAGGGCGTGGAGATCGGCGCCGACGTCGACCCGCTCTTCCCCGACATGCAGGCCGCGTGGGAGGGCAAGACCTTCGTGGCGGCGTTCTCGCCGACCGATCCGAGCATCCAGGACGCGTTGCTCGTGGGCCTGCAGAACATCATCAGTGGGCAGAAGAGCACTGAACAGGTGCTGGGCGACCTCGACCTCGCGCTCGAGCAGTACCGCGCCAACAACCGCTGAACATCCGAACCGCCTCGCTCGGGAGATCCCGGGCGAGGCGGTTCCTTTTCCGAAAGGCGCTCTCATGCCCCGCTCCCTTCCCCTGACGGCCGCGGCCGCCACCGCCCTGGCCGGACTCGCCGTGGCATCCCTCACCGGATGCCAGTCCGCCGCGAGCGACGAGACCACCCTGAGCTTCCTCATGTGGGGCGACGGGGGCGACACCCAGAAGGCGTACGAGACGGTCATCGACGCGTTCGAGGCCGAGAACCCCGGCATCACCGTGAACGCGGAGTTCGTCAACACGAACGACTACGACAACGTGCTCAAGACGCGCCTCTCCGGCGGTGCCGGCCCCGACGTCTACGGCTTCGACCCGAAGAATCTCACCGATTTCGTGCGCGACGGCTTCGCCGCCGACCTCTCGGGCGCCGACTTCTTCTCGCGGCTCGACGACGCGGCGGCGCAGGAAGCCCGTCGGGGAGCGGACGGGGATGCCGCGTACTCCGTGCCCATCTCGCAGTCGGGCAACGGCATCATCTACAACACCGCCCTGTTCGAGAAGGCGGGCATCACCGAGGTGCCGCAGACCTACACCGAGCTCACGGCCGCAGCCGAGAAGCTCTCGGCGGCGGGGATCACGCCGCTCGCGATGAGCGCGCAGGACAGCTGGTGGCCGCAGTTCGTCGCCTACTACGCGATGGCGCAGCACGTGTTCCCCGACGATCCCGGCGCGATCGAGGAGCTGCTCGCCGGGGAGAAGACCTTCGCGGACATCCCCGGCTACGCCGCGTCGCTCGAGGTCGTGAAGGACCTCGTCCCGGCGTACATGCCCGATCCGCTCGGGACGAACCAGTCGGCGGCGAAGTCCGCCTTCCTCACCGGTCAGGCGGCGATGTTCCCCGCGACCTGGATCCTCTCCGATGCGCGAGCGGCGGGGGTGGAGCCCGGCTACATGAACTTCCCCACGCTGGACGCCGATGTCGCCGACATGTGGGGGAGCTACCTCGTCGCGTGGGGGATCAACCCCGAAAACGATCGCGTCGAAGCGGCCGAGAGCTTCATCGACTTCTTCTTCCAGGACGACGTGTACACCGACTTCCTCACCTCGGTGAAGGCGTTCCCCACGACCGAGGGCATCGACGTCTCGGCGAACGACCCGCTCTTCCCCGCGATGACGGCGGCGTGGGAGGGGAAGACCTTCCGCCCCGTCGTGATCCCCGCGCACCCGCAGCTGCAGGAGACGCTCCTGGTGGGCATGCAGAACCTCATCGCGGGCCGCGCGGACGTCGACACCGTGATCACCGAGCTCGATGCGGCGCTCGTCGAGGTCCGCGCGAACGCCGACTGAGACGCGACGGGTCGCCGGTCGAGCCGGTACCCGTGGCATCCGCCTCCGTCATGTCGTGTTCGGGGCGCGATTCTCCGTTCGGGGCGAGTGTCTCCCGCCCCGAACGGCAGAACGCGCCCCGCACCGTCGATGGGGAGAGCGGCTGCTCGAGCGGAACGGTAGCGCGGCTACGCGAAATGGTGAATTCCTGCGTGGATGCCGGATCCGCAGCATCAGAATCGCCCACCACATGTAGTATGGCTACACAACGAGAACGAGGATGTGCTTGTGACCTCCCTGCTGACGATCGCCGACGATCGCACCACCGCGACGTTCGACCCCGAGACGGGCGGATTGCGCGCTCTCGACGGCCCGAACACCGGTCTCGCGCCCCTCGCGGGCGGGCGTCCGTCGCTGTTCGTGATCGAGATCCCGCGGGGAGGCGACCGCACGGTCGTCGTCGAGACGGCCGCGCAGACGTTGACGCACGTCGAGCGGGAGGGTGACACGGCGCTGCGCCTGGTGTGGCGCGATCCCGTGACCTCCGCCGGCGAGCGGCTGACGGGTGAGATCGTCGTCGGGGCGCGCGTGCGCGACGGGGTGCTGCGGCTGTCGCTGTCGTTCCACCTCGACTCCGGCGGCGTCGAGGCCGTCCGCTTCCCCTCGCTCGGCGGCATCCGTCCGGTCGAGGGCGCACTCGAACTCCGCGGCGTCGACTACTCCACGGGGACGCGCGTATCGCTGCTGCCGGTGTTCGACTCCAACGCCCCCTACTGGGGAACGCTGTACCCCGACTACGCCAGCGGCAACCTGCGCCCCGAGCTGGTGGGGACGCCGACGTCGCCCTTCGTCGTGCTCGCGAGCGAAACGGGCGGGCTCACGGTGCAGCCCGCTGCCCGCACCCTCGACTTCATCGGCTGGCGCGCGAGCCTCGTCCCGGGCTTCGCCGACAGCCTGCGCCGCACCGCGGCCGACGATGCGGCCGTCACCCTCGACGCCATCCACTTCCCCCAGGGCGAGGGAACCGAGGCCACGCTTCCCGAAATGGCTCTCGCGCCGTACGCGGGGGAGTGGCAGGACGGCCTCGCGGCCTACCTGCCCACGCAGGAGCCGACCCGGCGGAGCGCGGCATCCTGGCTCCAAGAGCCGCGCTCGTGGCTGCAGGTGCAGCTCATGTCGACCGAGGGTGAACCCCGCTACGACTTCGACGCCCTCGTCGACATCATCGAGGAGTGCGCGCGCGAGGGCATCGGCGCGATCCAGATCGTCGGCTGGAACGAAGGCGGTCAGGACGGTCTCGTGCCCCGGCACCGGCCCGCCGCGAAGCTCGGCGGCGAGGAGGGTCTTCGCCGCGCCCTGGACCGCGCGCGCGAGCTCGACGTCGCCACCGTGCTCTACGTGAAGTACGTCTGGGTCGAGAAGCCCGGCCCGCTGTGGGACGAGCTCGAGCCCTTCGTCTCGCGCGACGTCAACGGGCAGCCCTATGCGCAGCCCGGTCCGGTGTACCACTCGTCGCGCAAGCGCTACGGCATCGCGACCCCCTGGTACGTGCCGCTGTGCTTCGGCGTCGAGGCGCTGCGCCGCCGCTTCGCCGACGAGGTCGCCGAGATGGCCGCGTGGGGGGCCGACGGCATCCTGGCGGATGAGTCGCTCTATCACGGTCGTGCGCTGCTGTGCTTCGCCGACGACCACGGGCATCCGGTGGGCGCGAGCGCGTTCACGTGGGATGCCGACGTCGTCGAGGAGATCCGCGCGGGGCTCGGCGACCGCGCCGACACCTTCGTCATCGCCGCCGAGGGCGCGTACGACGACCAGTTCGCGCACTACGACGTGTCGTACTTCCGCAGCGCCTCGCCGACGCACCGCCCGCTCGGCCGGCAGCTGCGTCCCGATGCCCGCATCGTGACCGCGCTCACCGGGTTCGACGACCGCTCGATGGTCGCGCAGTGCCTTCTCTACGGGTACGCGATGAGCCTCGAGCCGTACAACTTCAAGGGTCGACCGGGCGACATGCCCGCGACCGTGGCCCTCGCCCGTGCGGCCGACGCGCTGCGCGAGCGCCACCGCGACCTGCTCTGGAACGGGCGCCTCGTCGCCGACCACGACGTCGTCGCCCACCGCCCCGACGGCACGGTCCACGACCTCCTCACCGTGTGGGAGGGGGCCGGCGGCACCCGCGCCGTCGTCGTGGCCACCTACGACGACGAACCCCTGTCGCTTCACCTGTCGGGTCTCGGCGCGGCCGAGACCGACGACCTCGACGGGCGCCGCGCCCCGGTCTCGGACGGGCGCATCGATGTGCCCGCCCGGGGCGTGACCGTCGTCATCCCCTCTTCCGACTCGATTGGAACGCTATGAGCAGCACACGCGTCGAGGACCCGCGGGTCCTCGCCCTGGACGACCCCACCGCGACGCAGGCGGTGACCACGCGCTCGCTGAAGGCGCGCCTGTGGACCGGGCGTTCCACCGCGGGCAGGTTCTGGATCGCCGTCGCCCCCGCGCTGGTGCTCTACACCGTCTTCACGGTGTATCCGATGGGACAGGTCATCGTCGCGAGCTTCACCGACGCCCGCGGGTTCAACCGCGCGTGGGAGTTCGTGGGAGCGGACAACTTCGTGCGCATCTTCTCGGGCGACCCCGTGCTCATGGAGGCGATCGGCAACACCGCGATATACGGGTTCTTCAAGATCATCGTGCAGACGATCCTGGCGTTCCTCATCGCGGTGCTCCTGCACCGCCAGCTCCGGCTCGGCAACATCTACCGCGCGATCTTCTTCGCACCGATGGTCATCTCGCCCGTGGCGATCGTGTTCACGTGGAGCTTCATGTACGACCCCACGTCGGGCACGTTCAACACGCTGTTGCGCAGCATCGGTCTCGGCGGGCTCGCCCAGGACTGGCTCGGCAACTACGACCTGGCGCTGTACAGCGTCATCCTCGTCGACCTCTGGAGCGGGCTGGGCTTCAACGTCGTCATCTTCCTCGCGGGGCTCTCGACCATCCCCGGCGAGATCCTCGAGGCGGCCAAGGTCGACGGCGCGCGGGGCTGGAAGGCGATGCGCTTCATCACGATCCCGCTCATGATCCCCTCGATCGGCCTCGTGCTCGTCCTGTCGATCAACGGCGCGCTGCGAGCCTTCGACACCGTCTATCTGATGACGAGAGGGGGACCGGGCAACTCGACGCAGCTGTTCATGACGCAGGTGTTCCAGGAGGGCCTGGTCAACAACAACTTCGGCTACGCCTCGGCGATGGCCGTGCTCGTGCTGATCGTGCTGATCGCGATCGCCGCCGTGCAGAACAGACTCAACAACCGCGTCGCCGCCGAGGAGGGCAACCGATGAGCACGCAAGCCACCCCCCGCGTGGACACGCGGTCCCTGCTCCGCCTGGCCCGCCGCCTCCCGATCAACCTGCTGCTGATCGTGCTCAGCATCGCGATGATCTACCCGATCGTCATCATCGTCATCACGGCGTTCAAGCCGAACCTCGAGGTGCTGACGAACCCGACCGGTCTGCCGCAGGCGCCGACCTTCGACAACTTCGTCACCTCCTGGCAGGATGCCGGGTTCGCGAACCTCTTCTTCAACTCGGTGCTGCTGACGGTCGTCAGCATGACCGTCGCCACCTTCGTCGCGGCGCTGGCGTCGTACGCGATCGTGCGTCAGGCCACCCGCATCGGCTCGGGCGTGTACCTGCTGCTGGCGGCCGGTATCTTCCTGCCGATGCAGCTCGCGCTCGTACCGCAGTTCCGCGTCGTGCGCGACCTCGGCCTCATCAACAACTACGCCGGCGTCATCCTCATCTACATCGCGGGTGCGCTGCCCTTCGGCGTCTTCCTCATGGCGGCCTTCATGCGCCAGGTGCCGAAGGAGATCGTCGAAGCCGCGGTCATCGACGGCGCGGGCTACTTCACCCTCTTCCGCCGCATCTTCCTCCCGCTGGCCCGCCCGGCGATCGCGACCTTCTGGGTGCTGCAGGGCGTGGGCGTGTGGAACGATTACCTCGTCCCGCAGCTGCTGCTCACCGACCCGTCGAAGCGCACCCTGACGACGGGCGTGCTGTACTTCAAGGCGCAATACCTCGCCGACTGGGGCAACATCATGGCGGCCGTGCTCATCATGAGCCTGCCCATCCTGCTGCTGTTCGTCTTCGCGCAGCGTTTCTTCGTCAGCGGTCTGTACGCCGGGGCGGTGAAGTGAGGGCATGACCTCGCTCGACGACCGGGAGAGGGCGCGGTCGCTGGCCTCGCCGCTGTACGGCGACCGCTGGGTGCAGGATCACGCGACCCTGCCCGTCTCCGCGCCGCCCGTCTCGGCGCGGGGCGGCGGTGCGCTCGCCGTCGACCGCGACGTGGTCCCGCTCGACGGCGAGTGGCTGCTCGCGGGCGCGCCCGCGGGCCGGGAGTTCGCGATCGAGCGGTGGTTCGCCGGTCCGCGACCGCCGGCGCCGGTGGGCTGGCACCGACCCGACACCGACCGCTCGGACTGGATCCGTGCCGCCGTCCCGGGAACGGTGCAGGCGGCCCTGACCGCCGCGGGCGAGATCCCCGACCCGCTGCTGCACGACCACACCCACGCGGAGCTCGTCGCGCACGGGGCGCCCGCCGAATGGCCGTGGCACTTCCGGCGCACCCGCGTCGAGGAGCAGCAGTGGTGGTACGCCCGCCGATTCGACGTGCCGGCGTCGTGGCTCGGGCAGCGCGTGCGCCTGTCGTTCGACGGCGTCGACGACGCGGCATCCTTCTGGCTCAACGGCGAACCGATCGCCCGCCACTCCGGCATGTACGGCGGTCCCGACATCGACGTGACGGCCCTGCTGCGCGGGGACGGTACCGACGAGATCGTCGTGCGCATCGACCCGCCCCCGCGCGACTGGCACGGGGTGCTCAAGCCCTCACCCGGGTGGGGATGGCACTACGGACACCTCATCTCGATGGGGATCTGGCGCGCAGTGCGCCTGGAGCGCGTGCCCGACCTCGAGCTCGAGGATCTGTTCGTCTCGACCGTGCACGCCGCCGAGGGGGCGGCGCGGATCCGCGTGCAGTGGGACCTGACCGCTCACACCGACGGCGGTGCCGCCCCGACCCGCATCCGCGTGCTCGACCCCGACGGGACAGTGGTCTCCGACGTCACGGCGCAGGTCGTGGCGGCCCGCGGCACGTCCCGGCACGCGGTCGAGATCGACGTCCCGGACGCCCGGTTGTGGTGGCCGTTCGGGTACGGGGCGCAGCCGCTGTATCGCGTCGAAGCGGCGGTCGACGGGTCCGCGCGCACCGTGTCCATCGGCATCCGCACCGTCGAGATGCGCGCGCTGCCCGAGGTGTCGGGCGACGACGTGTACGACTGGCGGTTCGTGGTCAACGGCCGGCCCCTCTTCCTCAAGGGCGCCAACTGGTGCTTCACCGATCCGATGGCGCGTCGCGGATTCGACGTCGACCGGCACATCCTCGACCTGTGCGTGCGGGCGAACCTGCAGATGCTCCGCGCCTGGGGCGGCGGCACCGTGGAGAGCGACGCCTTCTACGACGAGTGCGACCGTCGCGGCATCCTGGTGCTGCAGGAGTTCCCCCTCAGTTTCGGACTGGATGCCACGGGCGCCACGCTCGCCACCGTCGACGCGCAGGCCTCCCGCATCGTGCGTCGACTCCGCTCGCATCCCTCGCTGGTGATGTGGGGCGGGGGCAACGAGAACCCCGACACCGTGTCGGGCGATGACCTGCTCACCGTCATCGGCACCCGCGTGCGGCAGTACGATCCGACGCGTCCGTTCCACCGCACCGACCCGTGGGGCGGCAGCGAGCACTACTACGGCGTCTACCACGAGGGTCACCCCGTCGAGGCGTACGCGACGCACGTCCCCCCGGTGTTCGGGGAGTACGGGCTGTCGAGTCAGTGCGACCTCGACAGCATGGCGCGCTTTCTCGATCCGGCGCTGCTGGAGCAGTGGCCGCCGCCCGCGCACGGCGCGATCCTGCAGCACCAGGCGCAGTTCTCGCTGTTCGACCTGTTCAAACAGGCGCGCTACGCCCATTACGGACCGCTCACCGATTGGGCCACGTTCGTCGAGTACTCGCAGCTCGCCCAGGGCGACGCGCTGCGCTTCGCGTCGGAACGGCTGCGTGCGCACGCGGGTACCCGCACGTCGGCGTATTGGTTCTACAAGGTCGGCGAGGTGTTCCCCGGCGCGTCGTGGGCGATCGTCGACTACTACGGCCGCGCGAAGCTGTCGTACTACCGCGCGCGGCAGTTCGGTGCGGCGCAGTCGGCGTTCGCGGTGTACGACCGCACCGCGCTCGAGGCGGGCGAGGTGCTCTCGGCCGAGGTGCACGCGTCCAACGACACGCCCCACCCCCTGACGGCGACGGTGAGCGCCCGCCTCTACGACGCCCGCTTCGGCGTGATCGCCGAGCGGTCGGCCTCCGTGGATCTGGATGCCGACGCCCACGCGCGCGCGTTCACCCTCGACGCCGAGCTTCCCGACGACGGTCCCCTCGTGCTGGCGGTGTACCTCCGCGACGCGGACGGGGCCCGCATCTCGTCCGCCTGGTACGCGCTGAACGCGCAGCCGAAGAGCGCCGAGGCGACCGCGATCGAGGCGCTGCCGCTCGACGAGCTGGCCGACCGGCCGATCGAGGAGCTCCTCGCGCCCTACGCCACCGGCCCGGCGCCGCTGAAGGAGCAGCCGCGCACGCGGCTCGAGGCCCGCTGGGGAGACGGCGTTCTGCGCGTGCGCAACGTCGGCGACGTGCCCGCGCCCCTCGTCCTCGTCGACGGGTTCCCCACCGCGTTCGGCACCTGGCTCGACGACAACGCCTTCGGGCTCGAGGCGGGGGAGGAGCGCGCGATCGCGTTCGCCCTCGCCGGCGCCACCTGGCCCGATGCGCGCGTGCGCGCGTGGAACGCGGATGCCGTGGAGGTGAGCGCGTGAGCACCCCTCGGATTCTGGCCACGTGCGGCGGGTGGGCCGACACGTCGTGGGGTGACGTGGCCTTCGGTCCCCTCCTGCACCACGCTCTCGACCTCACCGGCGTCGAGGGCAGGCCCCGCGTGGTCTTCATCAACACGGCCGGCGGCGACCAGCGGATCGACGAGGGGCGAGAGCTCGCCGCGGCGATGGTGTCGGGGGTGGATGCCGTTCACCTACGGCTCTACGGCCGCACGGTCGTCGACTTCCGCGAGGTCCTGCAGTCGGCCGACCTCGTCTGGACGGGCGGGGGGAGCGTCGTCAACCTCTTGGCGCTCTGGCGGGCGCATGGCCTCGACACCGCCCTGCGCGATGCGTGGCGCAGCGGCGTGCTGCTGGCGGGAACGTCCGCGGGCGCGCTGTGCTGGCACGAGGGCGGTCCCACCTCCGGATTCGGCGAGGTGCGGACGATCGACGACGGCCTCGGGTTCCTCCCCGGCTCGCTCGGGGTGCACTACGACTCGCAAGCCGAGCGGCGGCCGGCCCTGCGGCGGGCGGTCGACGCGGGCATCCTCCCCGGTGGCTTCGGCCTCGACGAGGGCACCGCGGTGCTGTACGAGGGCGACCGGGCCGTCGACTTCGTCACCGAGCGCGCGGGCGGGCGCGTGCACCGCGTCGATGCGCACGTGCCCGACGAACCGGTGCCCACGCGCCTCCTCTGAATCGGTGTCCGTGCGTCGCCGACGCCGCGACCCGACCCGTCGGAGCCGGTGCGCCCGCGGCATCCCGCCCGCGATCGCGACTCGTGTCGGCGCCGCATGCACGACGAAGGCCCGGACCGAGAGGCCCGGGCCTTCGTCGTCCCTCAGGGGACGGGCGTCAGCACGACCGCGTCGACGAACGCCGTCGCGTCTCCCGTCGCGGCCGAGCCGCGGAACGTGATCTGCCGATCGCCCGCCGCCACCGTGAACGTCGGCGAGGTGTGCGCCGTGAACGTGTTCGTCGGCGGGGCGAAGCTGTCGACCACCGTTCCGTCGACCACCACCTGGATCGTCTGCACCGCGCTGTACCCGGGTCGACGTGACGCCTGGTAGCTCAGCGTGTAGGTGCCGGCATCCATCTTCAGGGTCTGCGCGAACGACCCGTGCTCACCGTTGCGCGACTGCAGCAGGGCGGTCTGCGTGCCCTCCGGGGCCGTCGGTGCGCCGAAGGCGCTGCCGTTGCGCTGAATGCCCGAGCGGCCCACGAACGACCACCCCTCGGTGAACGGCGCCGACTTGACGCCCGTCGTGGACGGCGCCTCGAAGCCCGTGTTCGACAGCGTCGCGGGCTCCGGGGCGACGGGGGCCTCGATGCGCACCGCGTCGAGGAACGCCGTGCGATCGCCCGAGGGCGCGGTGGCCCGGAAGGTGATCGTGTGGCGTCCGCCGGTCGAGGTGAACGCGTTCGAGCGCTGCGTCGTGTACGAGCTCGTCGAGCCCACGGCGAACGACCCGATGACCGTGTCGTCGTAGAGCACGTCGAAGCTCTGCGCGGGGTAGCCCGAGCGGCCCGACAGGGCGAACACGACCTGGTAGTCCCCCGCGGGGAAGGCCACCTGCTGCGAGATGGTGCCCTGCACCCCGCCGTCGGTCTTGAGGTAGGCCACCTGCTGACCCTCCGGCGGCGTCGGCGGGCCGAGCGGCCCCTGACCGTTCTGGATGCCCGAGCGGCTGTCGAACGTCCAGCCGTTGGTGAAGGGCCCGGTCTTGGACTTCGTGCCGCCGGGCTTCTCGAACCCGGCGTTGGTGAGGGTGACCAGCGGGTACGACGACGGCAGCTCGGGGCTGACGTAGCACCGCTGCGTGCCCGAGGGGTTCGGGTCGCCGAGGGTCGCGGTGTCGCACGACACCGGACCCGTCTTCGCCTGGTAGCTGAACAGTCCGTCGCCGCCGAACGCGACGCTCTGCTGCCCCGAGAAGAAGCACTGGCCGCCCTCGTTCGCGCAGAGGGTGTAGCCGTCGGGACCCTCCGAGACGCCGCCGACCTTGAAGAGGCGGCTCGTGACGCCGGACGGTTGCCTGTTCGCCGCGAAGGCTGCCGCGCGGTACAGCTTCGTGGAGCTCTCGGCCAGGATCACCGGTCGCTCGTACAGCGTGGAGCTCGCGGTCGGTGCCGAACCGTCGGTGGTGTACCGGATCTGCGCGCCGGAGGTCGCCGTCGAGAGCGCGAGCACCTCGGACCCGGCGTACACCCCGCTGTCGAGGTCGAACTGCACGGGGTCGACCCGCGCAGACGTCAGCTGGGGCGTGACGGTCACGAGCGCGATGCCCGACGAAGTGGAGTCGGCGGTGCTGGTCGCACGCACGGCGATCTTGCGCTCGGAGTCGACCGCGGGCGGCGTGTAGACGCCCGAGCTCGACACGGAACCGTTGCCCGAACCCTCGACGGACCACGTCACGCCGGGAGCGCCGTCGATCACGTCGGCCGTCAGCTGCACCGTCGAGCCCGACGCCACGGTCGGCTCGACGTCTCCCATCCGCACCTGCACCGCGGGGTCGGCGGTGGTGTACACCGCGAACGAGTAGCCGGTCCCGAGGTCGTCCGAGAAGCTCGTGCCGGCGGGAAGGGTGGCCGAGACCGCGGGCAGGAGCGCATTGGCATCCGGCACGAGATCATCGGAGTACACGACCCGGTGGAAGTCGGCGTCCACCGTCGTCCCGCCGAAGTCGACGGTCAGATCGGTCGGGGCCGCCCCCTTCGACTCCACCAGCACGGTGTAGTCGCCCGCCGCGTCGCGGAAGGCCGCGGACCGCACGTCGGACGACGACGACGTGGATGCCAGCACCTGGCTGTGCGCGGGGATGTACCGGTTCAGCAAACCCGCCGACAGGAACGTCTTTCGCGGTTCGAGCCCGAGGGGGAGGGCGTCCCACATGTTGTAGGTGCCGTTGGTGTCGCCGTCGGGGTCGACGGTCCAGGTGCCGTTGAGCTGCCAGACGAGCATCGAGTGCAGGCCCAGGTTCGCTCCGGCGATCACGTAGTTCACGTAGCCGGAGTTCCACCCGCTCGCGTTGTCGTCCGACCAGCCGAACTCCGACATGTTGACGGGCTTGCCGCCCGCGACGTTCTTCCGGGCGTTGATGCTTCCCGGCACGGAGCCGTACGAGTCGCCGTAGGTGTGGAAGCTGTACTGGTCGAACGCATCACCGCCGTTCTGCGCCATGTAGGTGGTCCACGCGGGGGCGCCGGTCTCCTCCGGGCCCCAGATCTCGACCTCGTCGCGCAGGCCGTCGGCGACCAGGCGCTGGTGCACGGCCTGGGCCATCTGCACGTACGCGGCCTGTTGATCGCCCGGCGCCTCGAAATCCCAGCTGCCGTTGGGCTCGTTGTAATACGTCAGGTACTTGACGTTGTCGTAGCCGCGCACGTTCTTGAGCTGGTCGATCAGAGCGGACGCGGATGCCGCGTACGCGGCGTTGTCGGCCGGGGCGCTGGTCCACGGGTCGACCCCGGGGATCGAGAACCAGTCGTGCACGGTCGAGCCGACCTTCCACCCGAAGTTCAGCTCGATGTCGGTGCCGGCGGCCTGGAAGGCGTCGAGGTAGCGGTAGAACGCCTTCATCCGATCGCTGTCCCACGTGTAGACGCCCTTGTCGGGCTCCATCCAGTCGATCTGGAACCACACGCGGGCGACCTTCGGTCGAATGGTCGCGATGCGCTCCGCATCGACCGCCCAGTCGGCGTCGGAGTACCCGAAACCCCGTGAGCGCTCCATGAGGGCCGAGGGGATGACGTTCACGCCGATGCCGAGGAAGTCGTCCTGAACCACGGTGCCGGTGTCGACCGAGACGGTCGCGGCGTCCGCCGCCGTGGCGGGGCCGGCCGACCCGGCGACGGCCAGTGCGGCGATCACCCCGCCGATGGTCATGAGGGCTGTGCATCGGCGCAGCCGGGGGGAGGGTCTCATCAAGGCTCCATCTCCATTGAGGGTTGATAGAGGTAGTTGTACTACAGAATTTCAGTCCGAGAAAGGGAATCGGGTCAATCGAGAGCGCTAATGGCACCTCAATGGGTAGTGAGGCTACTCGGGGGGGGGGGGGGCGTCTCACCACCGCGAGGCCCCCTCGCGAGACGACGCCTCGACTGCCGCGGCCGTCAGCCCGCGGCCGGCCGCCCGCTCCCGCGCACCGGTTCGGTGACGGGCGCCGTCGACGCGCACCGCCTCAGCTGGTCCCCGCCTCCAGGAAGGATGCCGCCAGGTGCGCGTTCCGGCGCGCGATGAGGCGGCGCAGATACGGCACCAGGATGAGGCGCTCGACGATGACCCCGAAGACGGGCGAGGCGAGCTCGATGGTGTCGGTCATCTTCGTTCCCCCGCCCGGCGTCTGCTCGAAACGGTGCTCATGACGGAAGGAGCGGAACGGGCCCCAGACCTGCTCATCGACGAAACGGGAGGGCGCGCGCATCTCCGAGATCCGGGCGGTCAGTGTGAACCAGACGCCCAGATGGCGGGCGCGGAACGTCACCGTGTCGCCGAGGCGCATCGGCCCCTCGGTGGTCCCGGCGATGGCTCGCTCCCTGCTGTCTCGCATCGATGCGACGTGTGCACCGATGTCGCGCGCGAGATCGAACACCGCGTCGGGTCTGGCGGCCATGTGCGTTTCGAGCGTGAAGCGGGAGGGCATACCCTCATCCTCTCCGCTCGCGCGGGTCGCGGCGGAGACCGCATCTCGCGTGCCTGCCCCGCACCGTCGCCCTCTCGGTCTCGCTCACCTCGGCCGTCGCGTCCGGGGTAGTGTCGGGGACTCACGCGGCGACGAGGGGGACATCGCATGGGCACGTCCGGATGGATCGAGGTCGCGTTCTGGGCGGCCATCGCCGTGGGAGTGATCGTGCGACTGTTCGCGGTGCTGCGCCGGCGGAGGAAGAGCGGGCGCGAGGCCCTGCGGTCGGCGTTCGGCCCGGTGGTCGACGCGGGCGCCGCGGAGTCGACGGCGTACGGCTGGACGCCCGCGTCGTCGACCGATCTGCCCGCGGTGTTCGGCACGGTGCAGACGGGCGAGTCCGATCCCGATCGCCCCCGCGACGTGCCCGACCCGCGGGCCTAGCGAACGGACAGCACCGGGCAGGGATGCGTGAGGGTGCGCACTCCACGCTCGGCGGCATGACCTCTCTCGACCCCGTCCCCGCCACCCCGCCCGCCGATTCGGCGTCCACGCCCCCGAGTCGGCGTCCACGCCCCGGGCGTCGGCTCGTGGCCGGTATCGGCGCGGGTGCGCTCGTCGTGGGTCTGCTCGTCGGCGGGGGCGCGGGCTTCGCCATCGGCGAGGCGTCCGGCGCCGCTGCGGCGACGTCGGGGACCATGCCCGATCTCGGTGGCGGGACCGCTCCGCAGATGGGCGGCAACCGCCCGGACTTCGGCGAGGGCACTCCTCCGCAGAGGGGCGAAGGCAGCCCCGACGATGGCTCGGGCGGCGGCACCGATGGCACCACCGACGAGTCGGGCACCTCGAGCTGAACGCTCCCGCTCCGTTCGTTCCGGCCCCCACCGCACCGGTGCGGTGATCGATCTGCCGGGCGATGGCGTCACCCGCCCTCATCGTCCGCATGGATGCCACTCGACACCGCGGACCTCGCCCACCTCCACCGCGCGATCAGGTTGTCGGCAGCGGCGCGCGAGAACGGCGACCACCCGTTCGGCGCTGTGCTCGTCACGGGTGACGGCCGGGTGGTCGAGGCCGAGAACACGGTGCTCACCGAGCGCGACGTCACCGCCCACGCCGAGACGAAACTCGTGCGACGGTTATGCAAGCACTATGTGCGATCGATCCGATCCCCCATAGGGTTCGCAGCACCTACCGAAGGAGTCCGTGATGACCGACAACCTCGCCGCCCCGTCCCCCGCTCGTCAGTGGTTGAAGGCGTTCTACAGCGCTCTGGCCGCCGCGATCGGCTACATCATCGCCGAGCTGATCATGCAGCACGACACCTCGTTCATCCTGATCGGGGCCCTGGCCATCCTGGCCGTGCTCACCCCGATCATCTACGCGATCAACCGCCGGAGCGGTCGCACCGCGCCTCGGCGCTGACCGGGGGCCCACCCGCCTCCGGCGTCGCAGCCGGGCGGCGGCCGGGGTCATCACCCCGGCCGCTGTCCGTGTCGGCGACGTGCGCGTCACCGGGGGTGCGCGTCGGTCATGCCGAATGGGCGGTGGGCGTGCTGAACAGGTTGACGACGTTGCCGTCGGGGTCGCGCACCAGCGCCGACCGGTTGCCCCACGGCATGGTGGTCGGTGCGAGGACGACATCCTCGCCGATGGGTGCGAGCGCGGCGAACGCACCGTCGACGTCGGCGACGTCGAACTCGACGATCACGGAGCGATTCGCCGCGGCGGTCAGGGCTGGGTCGAGCATCGCGACCGTTTCGACGCTCGCGATCGCGAGATTCGCGCCGGGGCCGCTGAACTGCGCGAAGACCGGGGAGGGACGCTCGGCCCGCCGACCGGTGACCCGCTCATAGAACGCGACGAGGCGGTCGACGTCGTCGGTGACGATTCGGATGGAGGTGAATGACATGGGATTCCTTCGGGGAGGAGACGGCGGACGGCTTCACCCTCGCCGACGGTGGCGACACCGTCCTGTCGGCGTTTACGAAATCCCGGTCGAGGATCAGTCGTCGATGACGGACCGCAGGCGTCCGTACGGGATCGTGAGGTCGGCAGCGCGGAGAGCGCGGCGCGGGGGCCGCTCGTCCGTCACGTCGAGCGACAGCATCCGATCGCCCCGGAACGCCCGGACCCCGTCGCGCTGCCGGCACCACGCGATGAGGTACCACTGCCCGTCCTTGCCGATCGATCCCAGCGGTTCGACGTCGCGGGTGGACTCCGCACCGCCGGCATCGCGGTAGCGGAGGCGCACGACGCGATCCGCGCGAAGGGCGGCCGCGAATGCCGCGGGCGCACCGCCGTCCTCCTCGCCCTCGAGAAGATGCACGCGCGACGCGAGCACACGGGCTCGTGCCGCTTCGTCGTCCGGCATGACCGCGAGCACCTTCCGGGCTGCGGTGCGGGCGGAATGACGGAACGGACTGCGTCCGAGTGCACCGAGCCCGATGAGCACCGCGAGGGCCTCGTCGAGGGTGAAGCCGGCCGGGCCCAGCGTCGCGGACGCATCGATGACGTACCCCCCGGTCCGGCCCGGCTCCGCCCAGATCGGCAGCCCCGACTGCTGAAGGGCAGCGAGGTCGCGCTCGATCGTCCGCACCGACACCTCGAATCGTTCTGCGATGCGGCGGGCACTCAGCGGTCGAGGGGAGACGGCCCGGAGCTCTTCGACCAGGCCGTAGAGACGATCGGTTCGGTTCACCGACCCATCATCGACCGTTCGCGCCCGACTGTGCGCCGGCCTCGATGATCACTCATCGCGACCTCGGTCGAACGACGGCGGATCGCGCGCCTCGCACGTCCGACGATCGTGCGGAGACCCCGGGACGAGGGCATCCCTCCGATCGAAGGGGTGAGCGTCGAGGCGATTCAGCCCCGTCTAGTAGGGTTGACCCCTGGTGAAGATCTCTTGATATCAAGAGATCTCGCCTCCTCCCACCACCGATCGCCCAGCGAAGGATTGTCCGTGGATCTCTACGAGTACCAGGCACGTGATCTGTTCGAAAAGTACGAGGTGCCGGTACTCGCCGGCATCATCGCCGACACCCCTGAGGAGGCGAAGGCGGCCGCGGAGAAGCTCGGCGGTGTCGTCGTCGTCAAGGCTCAGGTCAAGACCGGAGGCCGCGGCAAGGCCGGCGGCGTGAAGGTCGCGAAGAACCCCGATGAGGCGTTCGAGGCGGCGCAGGCCATCCTCGGCCTCGACATCAAGGGTCACGTCGTCAAGCGCGTCATGGTCGCCGCCGGCGCCCGCATCGCCAAGGAGTTCTACTTCTCGGTGCTGCTCGACCGCGCCAACCGCTCCTACCTCTCACTGTCCAGCGTCGAGGGCGGCATGGAGATCGAGGAGCTCGCCGTCGAGCGTCCCGAGGCACTCGCCCGCATCGAGGTCGACCCGCTCGAGGGCATCACCCCCGAGAAGGCCCTCGAGATCGCGAAGGCCGCGAAGTTCGACGACGAGCTGGCCCCCGAGGTGGCCGACGTCTTCGTCAAGCTCTTCAACGTCTACAAGGGCGAGGACGCCACCCTCGTCGAGGTGAACCCGCTCATCCAGAGCGAGGACGGCGACATCATCGCCCTCGACGGCAAGGTCTCGCTCGACGAGAACGCCGGTTTCCGCCACCCCGAGCACGAAGAGCTCGAAGACAAGGACGCCGCTGACCCGCTCGAGGCCAAGGCCAAGCAGCACGACCTCAACTACGTCAAGCTCGACGGTCAGGTCGGCATCATCGGCAACGGCGCGGGTCTGGTCATGTCGACCCTCGACGTCGTCGCGTACGCCGGTGAGAAGCACGGCGGCGTCAAGCCCGCCAACTTCCTCGACATCGGTGGCGGCGCCTCGGCGACCGTCATGGCCGCCGGTCTCGACGTCATCCTCGGCGACGAGCAGGTCAAGAGCGTCTTCGTCAACGTCTTCGGTGGCATCACCTCGTGCGTCGCCGTGGCCGAGGGCATCGTGAAGGCCCTCGAGATCCTCGGTGACACCGCGACCAAGCCGCTCGTCGTCCGTCTCGACGGCAACCAGGTCGAAGAGGGCCGCGAGATCCTCGCCGCCGCCAACCACCCGCTCGTCACCCTCGCCGCCGGTATGGACGAGGGCGCCGACAAGGCCGCCGAACTGGCCAACGCGTAAGGGATAGGGACAGAAACATGTCGATCTACCTCAACAAGGACTCCAAGGTCATCGTCCAGGGCATCACCGGCGGTGAGGGCACCAAGCACACCGCCCTCATGCTCAAGGCCGGCACCCAGGTCGTCGGTGGCGTGAACGCCCGCAAGGCCGGCACCACGGTCTCGCACAAGGACGCATCCGGCAACGACGTCGAGCTCCCCGTCTTCGCCTCGGTCGAAGAGGCCATGCGCGAGACCGGCGCCGACGTGTCGATCGCGTTCGTGCCCCCGGCCTTCACGAAGGACGCGATGGTCGAGGCCATCGACGCCGAGATCCCCCTCCTCGTCGTGATCACCGAGGGCGTGCCCGTCGGCGACACCGCCGAGGCCTGGGCGTACGCGAAGTCGAAGGGCGAGAAGACCCGCATCATCGGCCCGAACTGCCCCGGGATCATCACGCCCGGTGAGGCGCTCGTGGGCATCACGCCCGCGAACATCACCGGCAAGGGCCCCATCGGCCTCGTGTCGAAGTCGGGCACCCTGACCTACCAGATGATGTTCGAGCTGCGCGACCTCGGCTTCTCGACCGCCATCGGCATCGGTGGCGACCCGGTCATCGGCACGACGCACATCGACGCCCTCGCGGCGTTCGAGGCCGACCCCGAGACCAAGGCCATCGTCATGATCGGTGAGATCGGTGGAGACGCCGAAGAGCGCGCCGCCGACTTCATCAAGGCCAACGTCACCAAGCCGGTCGTCGGCTACGTCGCCGGCTTCACCGCTCCCGAGGGCAAGACCATGGGCCACGCCGGCGCCATCGTCTCCGGCTCGGCCGGCACCGCCCAGGCGAAGAAGGAGGCCCTCGAGGCCGCCGGCGTGAAGGTCGGTAAGACGCCGTCCGAGACCGCGTCGCTGATGCGCGAGATCATCGAAGCGCTCTGACGTTTCGCCCGAAGGGGCCCGGATGCCACGGCATCCGGGCCCCTTCGTGTTCCCGGGGGCTGGCGGCGGCGCGGCTATCCGCGCCGAAGCTGCGCGAGGTCGCACGATCGGGCCGAGTGCACACGTCGCGGGGCTGTCCGATCGTGCGACGTCGTGCCGGACGTGTGATCTCGGCGGATTCTGCGGAGCGCGTCCCGGTCACACGCCGGTGCGGTTGCGGCTCAGCGCGGCGCGAGATCGCACGATCGGCGCGAGAGCACAGGTCGGGGGGGGGGGGGGGGGGGGGCGGGCGGGGGGGGGGGGGGGGGGGGGGGGTTGTGGTGTGGGGGGGGGGCCCGGGGAGCGGGCCCGCGTGCGAGGCCGCCCCCCCCCCCCCCCCCACCCG